>NZ_JANFNW010000009.1:0-168005 GCF_024436135.1 Aeromonas sp. SG16 | reverse complement strand
ATTGCAAAAAGATGGCTTTCGCTGTTCGTTCGCTCACAAAGCCACCAATTGGCATATTAAACCGGCGAAATCAGCTTACTACTGGCACCTCAATAGCCAAATCAGGCTACCTGCCACGGTTTATCACTGCCCTCTCATTTCTTGCCCTTATCAACACATCGGTTTTAATTGAACATTTGAAAAGCCAATTTATAATTGGCTTTTCAAATGTTCAATTAAGGTTTCGTCATGCATCAGATCCTGGATAGCCGTAAAGAGGAGAAAATTGTTCCTCTGTTCCGCCTCGGGTTTCGGCCTTTCTTCCTGCTCGGCGCCTTGTTCTCAACATTGGTAATGCTGGGCTGGCTTGGGCAGCTCAATGGCTGGTTCGTCTTGCCGGGGATTGGCAATCCCATCTGGTGGCATGCTCACGAGATGTTGTTTGGCTTCGGAGCTGCGATTGTTGCAGGATTTCTACTGACCGCAGTGCAAAACTGGACCGCTCACCCCGGGGTTAGAAGCTGGCCGCTAGTGCTGATCGTGGTGCTGTGGGCATTGCCGAGAGCTTTGCTGCCCTGGCTGAGCGAACACAATACCTTCTTGATGGCAGCAGACCTGCTCTGGCTGCCGCTTTGCGCCTGGTATCTGGCCAAACCTATCGTGCAAACTAAACAATGGCGCAACCTCTTCTTTGTACCTCTGCTGGTTGTTCTGACCCTGCTCAACGGTGCCAGCTGGCTATGGGAGGCACAGTGGGTAGATATGGAACATCTGTTCATTACCGCTGTGCTCTTGTTTACGAACCTCATCGCCGTGATGGGAGGGCGAGTCATCCCCTTCTTTACCGCCAGAGCCACCGGGATGGAAAAAGCTGTTCCTATTCTCTGGCTGGAGCGTGCAGCCCTTGCCACGCTGTGGCTCATCCTGGTGAGCTGGCTGCTGCTACCCACACAGTGGACCACCAGCATCTATATGTTCCCTCTATATATAGTGGCTGCCGTTTTGCATCTGTGGCGCCAGTTGCGTTGGCGACTGCCGTCCACTCTTGGCCAGCCCCTCTTGTGGTCGCTGCACCTCGCCTACCTGTTTATTCCCCTCGGCCTGCTCTCCCTTGGTGCTCTGGCTGCCGGCCTGCCCATAAGCCTGTCGCTGGCCAGCCACCAGCTCAGTGCCGGCTGCATGGGGACAATGATTCTGGGGATGATAGCCCGGGTTTCCCTTGGTCACAGTGGCCGGGCTTTGCAGGTGGGGCGCAGGATCCAGTACGCGTTCGCGCTGGTGATCGTGGCCGCCCTACTCAGGGTCCTGATCCCGCTATTCTGGCCTGCCTATACCCTGCACGGCTGGAACCTGAGCGGCCTGGCCTGGAGTCTGGCGTATGGTCTGTTTGTCTGGGTCTATGCCCCCATACTGACCAGCCCTCGTGCAGATGGGCGACCTGGCTGAGCCACCAGCTCAAGACCTGCTGGCCGGATAGTGGATCAGATTGTGGAAGATAGCCGGGGCCACCCCCTGATTGCGATAGCCATGAGGGCGATCAGCCGCAAAACGCACCGCCTCTCCCTGTGTCAAGGAACGCCACTCTCCATCCACCAGCACTTCCATCTGGCCGCTGATGACGATGACATGCTCGGTCACTCCGGGCTCATGGGGCTCTGATTCTCGCTGATAACCGGGCAACAGAGTCAGCTCAAACAGTTCGAATCCAAAGCGTCTCTCATAAGGGAAGAGAGGGGCGACCTGCATGCCCTCTCCCGCCGGCTGCTGGCGAATCGCATCTGCGGTGCGATAGAGCACTTCCCCCTGCTCTGCCGGAGTCGGCTCGATGAAGCTGGAGAAAGAGACCCGAAAGCCGGTGGCAATCTTCCACAAAGTGGCCACCGTCGGGCTCGATTCCCCTCGCTCAATCTGGCCCAGCATCGCCTTGCTGACGCCAGTCTCTCGCGCCGCTACATCCAGGCTCCAGCCCAGTTCACTGCGTAAACCCTTCAGACGTTGTGCCAGATGCTGATTCACCTCTTGCATGACTGCCTCTTTAATTGCGCCAGCATTAATTGCCTTGTGCGCTATAGCGCACACCGATATAGTCTGGTGCAATATTGTACGTAATAACGCACAAACCGCCACAACCCCACAAGGACGTTATATGCCCTTTGCCCTTCCCCATCTGGTCGCAGGCTTCATCGCCGTGATGGTCGGTTATACCAGTTCGGTCATCCTGATCATTCAGGCAGCCACGGCAGCGGGGGCCGATGCTGCCCAGCTCGCGTCTTGGTTATGGACGCTGGGTATCGGCATGGGCATCAGCTGCATCGGCCTCTCCCTCTATTACCGCATTCCCGTCTTGACTGCCTGGTCGACCCCGGGGGCCGCCCTGCTCATCACCAGCCTGGGCAACTTCACCCTGGCCGAGGCCATCGGTGCCTTCATTATCTCTTCCATGCTGATCACCCTGTGCGGCATCAGCGGCTGGTTCGATCGGCTAATGCGTCATATTCCTGCACAGCTGGCGGCGGCCATGCTCGCCGGGGTATTGCTCAAATTCGGGCTGGATCTGTTCAAAGTCGCGCCGGCAGATCCCATGCTACTCGGCAGCCTGTTGCTGGCATTCCTGCTCGGCCGCCATCTCTGGCCACGCTATACCATGGTACTGGTGCTGGCGGTCGGCATCCTCATCTGCCTGTTGAGAGGAGAACTGCGGCTTGACACCATTCACTGGCAACTGGCCGGCCCGGTCATGACCTGGCCAGAGTTTTCCCTTAGCGCCCTGTTCGGTATCGCTCTGCCACTGTTCATCGTCACCATGACCTCCCAGAACATGCCAGGCATTACCATTTTACGGGCCCACGGCTATCAACCCGCCACCTCATCTCTCATCACCTGGACCGGCCTGACCGGTCTGCTGCTGGCTCCATTCGGCGGTTACGCCTTCAACCTGGCGGCCATCACCGCTGCCATCTGCATGGGGAAAGAGGTAGATCCGGATGCCAACCGGCGCTGGCCCGCGGCAGTGTGGGCTGGCTGCTTCTATCTGCTGACCGGCTGTTTCGGGGCCACGGTGGCGGCGCTGTTCACAGCCTTCCCAGCGACACTGGTGACCTGTGTCGCCGGGTTGGCCCTACTCGGCACCATCGGCAGCAGCCTGCACACCGCATTGCAACACGATGATGCCCGTGAGGCCGCCCTGCTGACCTTCATCATCACGGCTTCCGGTATCAACCTGCTCGGCATCGCTGCCGCCTGCTGGGGACTGCTCATCGGCATGGGGCTCTATGGCATCCAAATTTATCGACAAAGGAATCAATTGGATCACAAACCGTGAACCATTCCACACTCTCCGTACAAAATAGTTCACAACTGAAACTAATTTTAATCTAGTGGCATCAGGCGGCATCTTCTTCCCAATTTGCCGCCTGTCAGGTTCATATAACGGAGAATAAAAATGAAAAGTCAGGCTGTCTTGTTATTGCTGGCCATACTGGGCGCCACGAGCGTCCAGGCTGCCGATACGGATCGGGAGCTGGCGCGCCAGCTCGCGCTACAACAGAAGAGTTTGCTGCCTCTGGTGAGCAATCCTCAGTACCAAAGCCCGCTGCCCGAGTTGTTGAAGAAAGCGCCCACCCGCCTTAAACGGCAAGCAACCGATGCCAATCAGGCAGCGATCGCCCGACAAGGGCTCGACGGGGAAGTGAAGCAGTTGATGCAGCTGCGACTGGCCAACCCGGAACAGGCTGCCGCCTTGCAACAGGGGGTTGAACCGCTGGTCGCTTATGTCCCGAGCGGTGATGAGAAGAGCTGGAGTGCCATCGAAGCGTTCGACAGCGCTGGCAATCCGGTCTATCTGGATGTCGACAAGGCACCGGCCCGACCCGTGCTCGTGGTCGAAGCAGATCCGGTGAAAGCCAAAAATGCCGGTCTGCAGGTGATGCGCAAGGCGTTTGCCGCGGCCGATATGCAGGCAGCCCCCCAACCCAAGGCTTCTGCCAGCACTGCACCGCTCAAAACCAGCATCCTGAAAAAGATCAGACTGAAAGATGATCAGGAGCCATGGCTGCTCGGTGCTGCCGAGGTTTATGCCGTCGTCGCCGGGGTCAACCCCAGTCGGGATGAACCCGTGGTCGATATCGTCGATATGCCCTACCTCGACTATGACAATACCGACTACACTCCCAACCAGATCCTGGTTTACTGGGATCGCTACCGCTGGGGTGCGGTTGATATCGTGATGATGGAGCAGGATGACAACGTCAACTACAAGGAGCTGGCCGACCTGCTGATTGAGGCGCTCAAGCTCGGCTTTACCGCTGGCGGAGTGCCGGAGGGCCTCCCCTTCCTCGATCTGGGCGGTCGTATCGTCAAGGCGCTACCCGACTCCTGGATGACCAATGACGATGACTATCTGGATACCTTCTACACCCTGGAGCAGGACCAGAGTTATCACCAGTATCCGGGAGCAGCAGGCAATGCGGTAATCGATCTCGAGCCGAAAGAGATCGCTCCGACCAGACCCTGACGGGTCGCCATAACAAAAAAGCCAATGAACGACTCATTGGCTTTTTATCCCTCTGCCGATTACGGCTGACCTTTCGGTCGCACCCCAAGGGTGTGGCAGATGGCATAGGTTAATTCGGATCGGTTCAGGGTATAGAAGTGGAAATCCTTGACCCCTTCCTGACTCAGCACCCGTACCTGATCGATGGCGATACTCGCCCCCACCAGATTACGAGTCATCTGATCGTTCTCCAGCCCTTCAAAACGCTGATGCATCCAGCGCGGGATCTTCACGTTGGTGAAGCCGGCAAACTTGGCCAGGGTCTGGTAGTTGGAGACCGGCAGGATCCCCGGCACGATTTCGGCATCAATACCGATAGCGGCACAACGATCCCGAAAACGCAGATAGGTCTCCACATCGAAGAAGAACTGGGTAATCGCTCGGTTGGCACCGGCATCGATCTTGCGCTTGAGGTTGAGCAGATCCGACTGGGCGCTCTTCGCCTCCGGGTGACCTTCCGGATAGGCCGCTACCGAGATATCGAAGTCAGCTTCAGCCTTGAGCAGGGCAACCAGATCGGTGGCATACATCTCGGGCTTCTCCAGCCCCTGAGGCAGATCACCACGCAGCGCAACAATATGGCGGATACCGCTGTTCCAGTAGTCGCGGGCAATGGTACGCAATTCGTCGCGGCTGGCATCGATACAGGTCAGGTGAGGTGCCGCGATCAGGCCGGTGCGCTCCTTGATATCCTTGATCACCTTGTGAGTGCGATCCCGAGTGCCGGAATTGGCGCCGTAGGTCACGGAGACAAACTTGGGTTCCAGCACTTTCAGTCGCTCAATGGACTGCCAGAGCGTGTTTTCCATCCCTTCGCTGTTGGGCGGGAAAAACTCGAAACTGACCGATATATCGCCATTCAAATCTGCCAGACTCTGGTTGAGCGCTTCAACCTGACGTGCACTGTGAAATCCCATCTGCTCTTCTCCCTGTCCTGCAATCCATCTACGCACGCCAAAACGGATGTTTGGACGTCTAAACGTCTCTATATTTATGAGCAAAGCAATATAAAGTCAACTGTCATTTCACAAACACCGTCAGATGAAACTCATCGTTACAAATTAATCAACGACTAAGCGGAACTCATCATCCCAAAATTATCCCGAGCGAGTTATGATAGACGACGGATCGTCCTGGACGTTCTGAATCTGCGTGTGATTGTTTGGCCGGAGAATCAATTCTCCGGCCCCTTTTTATCTACTTCTTCCTGCACCTGCCGATAAAAGATTGAATCTTCGCAGGAGCACCATCATGGATACCCACCCCGGCTTTGCCACCGACTTGCTGTTTGATCGCTATCAGGGCGAGGTCACCCGGCACGAGCAGTTCTGGGCCGTGCGCACTCCGGATGCTCCCGACTACTACTTTGGCAACTATCTGCTGCTCGCCTCTCCCCCCAGTGACAGGGATAAAGGATGGCTGGAAGCCGCATTCGATCAGCTGATTGGCCAGGATCCCAGGATCCAGCACCGAACTTTCCAGTGGCCACTGGCCGAAGGGCAGAACAGCCGGGTCGCCGGCTTCGTCACTACCGGATATCAGTATCTGGAGTGCGTTGTTCTGGCACTCGACAAGGATGGCTGGCAAATGTCCGATAGCGCTCTTTCCCATGCCGAAGTGCGTGCATTCAAGCCTGCTGACTGGCAGGAGTGGATAGACTTCGAGCTCCATGAGCGAGATGAAGCTCATTCAAAGGAGAGTTATCTCTCCTACCTTCACTCCCGCAGCGAGCTCTATCAGGCAATGATTGCCGATGGCCTGGGTAACTGGTGGGGGGTCTGGCTGGATGATCAGCTGGTTGCCAGCTGCGGTCTCTTCTTTACCGATAAGTTGGGGCGCTTTCAGCTGGTAAGAACCCACCGGAGATGGCGGAATCAGGGGCTCTGCCGCCAGCTGCTGAGCCAGGTTGCTCAACACGGGCTCACTCGCGTCGAACAGCTGATCATAGTGGCCGACGAGCACTACCACGCACAGCGGATCTACCGCTCGCTGGGTTTCACTCCGGTCGCCCGCATCGGCAGCCTTTGCCGCTGGCCCCATGAACCTCGGTAGAGCAGCAACAAAAACGGGAGGCTGATGCCTCCCGTTCCTTTTACAAACCCCGCTATTGCTGAGGCGCCTCCAGCTCTTTGGAGAGCGCTTGCTCCACCTCATGGGGAGATGCTGGTTGTGGCGCGGCAGCAGACGACGCTGGCTGAGCAGGAGCAACCGATGCCACAGGTGCCGGTGCCGGTGCCGGTGCCGGTGCCGGTGCCGGTGCCGCAGGAGTGTCGGTCGTTGCAGGAGCCGCGGAAACAGCCGCAGCCGGTGCGACAGCATCACACTGACAATCCTGCCCCTTGGCCTTGTTGCCCTGATGGGGGGCATACCACCCTTTGAGGCCATTCTCCAACCGCTCTGCGGCAGCCTTGGGCTCCATCTTGCCAAGCAACACCGCCTGACTCACTTCCGCCAGCTCATCCCCCAACTTGGGAGTGCCACGAGAGAGGATCTGGGTAGCCACGCGAATGGTCGAGTCACACTGATCGCGCCATCCCATCATCTCCCTTGCCGCCGGATTGGTGACATCAAAGAAGTGGTTGGAGAGGGAGAAAAATCCCGGCAGCGAGTTGGTATAGAGCTCGGCAAACTGCGGGGTTGTCAGCCACTGCAGGAAAGCCATTGCCCCCTCTTTGTTCTTGCTGGCCGGATTCATCCCCATACCGATGTCGGTGTGATCGGTAAAGAAGCAGCCGTCACCCTGTTTCGCCACTGGCGGACGCATCACACCGAAATCAACCTTGCCGGTAAAAGGTGCAATCTCCCAGGAGCCTGCCACATAGAAAGCGGCCTTGCCGGAGGTAAACAGCTTGTTGCTGGTCGCATAATCGCGACTCTCGGCTCCCTCGCCAAGATAGTCGTGCCAGCGGGCCAGCTCGTCGAACACCTTCACGTATTGCAGATTGTCGAGCCGCTCCTGTCCACCGATCAGCGCCAGACGCCCATCCTCCCCCTTCCAGTAGTTGGGGCCGATGTTCTGGAAACCCAGTTCGGAGGCAACCCAGCTCTCGGAACCACTCATGGCAAGCGGCACATAGCGGCCATCCGCCTTCACCTTGTCGAGCACAGCAAAGAACTCATCACGAGTTTGCGGCACGGCCAGTCCCAGCTCGCTGAAAATCTTCTTGTTGTAGAAGAAGCCATGGATCACCGAGGCCATGGGTACGCAGAAGGTCTGGGCACCGGAGTCAGTCTGCCAGGGCGACTGGGCAAAACTCGGGAAGTTTTCCATCCCGGCCATCTCGGTCAGCTCGGCCAGATGACCCGCCTTGAACAGCGCCAGCGAATCATCGAACGGGCGGCAGGTGATGAGGTCACCGGCCTTACCCCCTTTCAGATTCTCCCACAGGGTCGGCATGTAGTTGACGTTCTGAACAGGGTGAAAACTTACCTTGATACCGGGATGTGACGCTTCGAATGCCGGAATGATCTTCTGTTCCCACAATGCCTTGTCATCGGTACGCCAGCTCTCTATCACCAACTCACTGGCCATCAACTGGCCACACAACAGGAGACTCAGGGCTCCAATCCACTTTTTAGACATAAGCCCTCCTAGACCTTGAAATGTGCAATCAGTTGTTGCTGCTTGGCGACCAGTTCGGCCAGCACTTCGCTGCTGCTGGCTGACTCACGCGCCTCGCGCTCCGTCTCGTACGCCACCTCGGCAATACCCGAGATATGGCGAGCCACCCCCTGGCTGACCGAGATTTGCTCCTGAGCGGCGTGCGCCACCTGATCCGCCATCGACTTGATGGCCCCCATCCGATCGGCGATGGATTGCAGTGCACTATCCATCTCGCGAGTCTGCTCGACACAGTTCTGGGTCTGCTCCTGACTGCGCCCCATTACTTCGACAACGTGCTTGCTGGAGCTCTGCAGGTTCTCGATCATCGCCTGGATCTCCTCGGTCGACGTCTGGGTGCGATTGGCTAATGCCCGCACTTCATCAGCTACCACCGCAAAGCCGCGACCGGCATCGCCAGCTCGGGCAGCTTCGATGGCGGCGTTCAGCGCCAGCAGGTTGGTCTGTTCGGCAATGCTGCGGATCACATCGAGAATGCTGCCGATATTGTTGCTGAACTCGCCCAGCTTGTAGGTGATGCCAACGGCCTCCTCCATGGCACCGGCCAGTTGTTCGGTAATCCGGCGGGTGGTCGCCACTTTCTGGCGGCCACTGCGGGCCTCTTCATCCGCCAGATCCACCTCGCGCTTGGTACCATCGGTAGAACGCGCAACCTCGGTCGCACTCACTTCAAGTTCGGTGATAGCTGCTGCGACCTGATCGGTCTGGCTCTTCTGCTCCTGCACCCGCGACATGGCGCGTTCGCTAATCTCGGCCGCCCGGCTCGCCTCATCCACCAGATGGCGGGAACCCGCATTGATTTGGGAGAGCAGCTCCCCGGTCTTGCCCGCCAGCGTATCGATAGATCGGGAGAGACTGCCAAACTCGCAACTGCTGCGATAGTTGATGCGACGGGTCATATCACCGGCCGCCATGTAGCTCAGCTCCTTGTCGATCATCTGCAACGGCCGCTGAATGCTGCGGGTAGTGGTATAACCAATCACCAGTGCCGCACCGGCAGATATGGCTGCTACCACCAGGATCCAGAAACTGGCGCTGGTGACCGCCGCATCGGCATTGACCCGGCTTTCACTGGCAATTGCGCTCGCGGATTTACCCATCTCATCGAGCAGGTTCAGGCTGTTGATCAAGCTGGCATCGAGCTGCTGGTTCTGGCTTGCCAATGACAACTCCAGCTGCTGGGCCTGACGCATGGTGGCCAGCAGGCCCTGCGGACCAAGTGCCAGCTCCTGCATCCGATCCAGATTGGCAACAAAACGGGCTTTCACATCATCAGGTACCAACACCCGATCCAGCCGCTTGCGGGCCATCTCGATATCCTTGCTCAGTACTTTCTCCAACTCGTTCAGGTCGGTCTTGGCATCGGCACGGCGAATGTTCTTCAAATCACGGGCAATACCAGAGGTAATCAGCTCAGCCTTGTTGCGCATGGAGCGTTTGCTTGCCGTCTGTTGCAGCAGCAAGTCGGCGGCCCACTGGTAGGTATCTTCGAGGCGGATAAACGCCATCTCCAGCTTGCGGCGCTGATCCAGCGCACTCACCCATTGACCATGCTGAGCCAGCACCTGATCCGCCAGCGAGTAGAACTGGCGAGTTGCATTTTCGACCTGCTGAAAACGGGCTCGGGCATCCGCCACGTCGGTAAATTTGCCCATTTCCTGACTGAGCTGGGCAAAACGGTTCTGCTGCTCTTTGAACTGGCTGGCCAGCTGTGGCAGCTGACCCCCCTCTTCGCTGGTACGGTAGATCAGCACCCAACGGTTGCTATCCTGCAACGCCCCCTTGAGACCCGCGACGGCGACAACCAGTGGCGTTGCCCGATCGGAGACAGCCGATAGACCCTCGTTGATCCCTTTGATTTTGAAAGTACTGATCACGCCAAGCAGGATCAGCAACAGCAGCATCAACACGAATCCTGCGATGATCCGCTGCACAATAGATAAACCCATGGAGACATCCTCACTCATTGGGGAAAGGTAAAGTGAACATAGTCACTATCGGCGGGGGTGGCTAATTACTGAAACCGGGCTTGGGTATTTAATTGATTTGTATGGGACTGGATCACAATCAGTGGCAATTGTGGGGACAAAAAAGCCCGGCACAAGCCGGGCTGAAAGAGACGTACATTGCTATTTTCTACGGCCCCAGAGCAAAGGGCCGTCAGAATCAAATCATCAGAAGCGGTAACCAACACCCAGCATAAAGACCATCGGGTCAATATGTGTTTTAAAAGTGCCAACGCCATCGACTTTGACATCAGTGTCAATGTCCATAATCCAGGCAGAACCGTTCACAAACCAGCGGTCGGTCACAGCCATATCGATACCAACCTGCCCCGCCAATCCCCATGAGTCATCAAGACTGATATTGGCGCCATCCAGTTTGCCAACGCCCTTCTCGTCAAAGAAGGTGGTGTAGTTGATACCGACACCAACATAAGGGCGAACCTTGCTCTTGGCATCACCGAAGTAGTATTGACCCATCAGGGTTGGCGGCAGATGCTTAACTTTGGCAATTTCACCCAAGCCAGCAGTGCTTACCTTATGAGAAAAAGGCGTTGCAGCAAGCAATTCGACACCCCAGTTATCGGTAATCATGTAACCAAGAGTCAAACCCAGCTGAGTATTGTTATTGATTTCAAATTCACCGGTACCCAGTACGTTGTCACTGCTCCCTTGGGGGGAAACAATGGCAGCACCGCCACGAACCAGAATGTCGCCAGCTTGGTGGGCCATGGCGAAAGGAGAGGTCACTGCAGCGGCAATCATCAGAGGAAGTAATTTTTTCATCACGTAATCCCTTTTTTTGTTTTCATTTGATGCTGTAAGCCTGCTGACTATAGATCCTTGTAAATGCAAAGTTATTGACTTGGAGCAAAGGTTGCACAGAAATAAATTGATTGCGCTGACATCTTTGCGGTTCGTTTCATCCCCCTCTCGGAAAGCCAAAATCCTCGATAGCGTCGCCTGGATAACAATACCGCCTTGCTTAAGATGCAATTCAATTGCGCCTTATCTGGGCAATTCCCCTCGGCGCCTTGTTGTTAATCACTGTAAAAAAGCGTATTTTTGCGGCGCACAAGTTATCAGGAAGTAATGGTTTATTTATGAAGAATCAGTCTCGGTGGCAAAAGGTGGGAGCCATACTTGCTGCCATCTGGGGAATAGGTTCCTTTCTCTTTATCCTGTTCGGTTTCATGTTCGCGATAGCCTACCTAGTGCTCGTGCGTCAGGGTTAACCGCGACTCTTTGACATCCGCTCGATTAACAGCAAGCTATGCGCGAGCTGTTCAGCAGATTGACCAACAGCACCATCAGGCACTCTCCCCGAATAACCTCGCCACTGGTTGCGGCCCCCCTGTTTCGCCTGATAAAGCGCCATATCAGCCAGCTTGAAGCTATGGCTCCAAAATGAATCCTGCATCCCGTTATGCAGCGGGTAACTGCAATATCCCGCGGAAACCGTCAACCACAGTGGCAGATCCTCACGGCCAAAACGGTGCTGAGCAATGCGCTGGCTGATGTATTCCACGCGCAGGGCCACCTCTTGTTCATCTTCTATCTGTAACAGCAGCAGAAACTCCTCTCCTCCCAACCTGATAAGAGGCTCACTCTCGCCAGTTACCAGTTTGCGCAGCAACTCGGCCAGCTGACTCAGCACCAGATCACCAATATCGTGCCCCAGCTCGTCGTTGATCCGTTTGAAGTGATCGAGATCGAGCAGTAGCAACAGGCAAGGGGTCGCAACATGGGCTCGCAACCACTCATCCAGATAACGTCGGTTAAAACAGCGGGTCAACGGATCGGTGAAAGCGGCCGCTTCCATCCGGTTCGATCTCGCCAGCAGCTGATCATGCTGTTCACTCACCTTGCAGGCCATTTCTCGAAACTTGCCGCTCAGCATGGCCATCTCGACACTGCTGTTGATCTCCGGGATCAAGCCTGCATCCGGTTTATCGCCAAAGCGCTGCAACGCCGCAACCAGCTGCTGCAGGGGAGTCAGTACGATAGCCTTCAAGCGGGACATGGCGATGGTGACGCAGATGAAGCTGATAACCAGCATGCCAACGAAGGTCCAGAGAGCCCCCTCAAGTACACCGCTCAAAACCGTCCGCTCCTCTTCTATTTGTAGAGTCAGCACAGGGTGACGCTCACTGTTCAACAGGCGAACCTCTCCCCGAAGACGCGCCAGACCAAGATTGGTCAGGCGATAGGTCATTTGCGGCCCCAGCGGCGTAAACGAAGCGGAGAGATCCGTATTGATATGGGTAATGGCCAGCGGCAGAGCGGTGCGATCCGAAACCTCACCAAGATAGCTCTTGTCGAGCCAACGCAAGAGCAGCAAAAAGCCGTTGAACGTGGATGCCCCCTTGCTATCCCGAATGGGCTGCCAGGCATACATCAGAGGCCCCCACTGGGAAGAGCGGATCCCATGCAGATTGCCTCCGCCCAGCGCCAATGACTGCTCTCTCAGCTCTCTTTTCAACTCGTCAAGAAAGTAGGGAAACTGACCCGGATTGACACCGGGGGCATCGGGCAGCAGGGTGCGGGTCCAGACCTCATAACCATTGAGATCCATAAAGCTCATCAGATTGAGGCTGAAGTCCTGCATCGTCATGTCATTAAGCAGATTGGATTCAATGTAAGCGCGCTTCTTGCTGGCCATAAAGCGGTAGCTATCATCCCAAATCCCCCAGTCACGACTCAAGGCATTCAGCGAGGTCAGATCGGCCTGCACCACCCGACTGACCCGGAGTAAATGCTCCCTCATCCGCTGGTCTTCGATACGATTGGCGGCTGGCACCTGAGCCCAGGCCACCACGATCAGCAGCAACAAGATGGCGCCCAGCCAGACAGGAAACATGGAGTAAGCCAACTGATGATCGATGGTACGCGAAGCCTGAGCCATAAACCGACATATCCATTGCAGTGATGCTGCGATGCCACGCACCGCCCAAAACCTCCACGCTCCCGATTTTCATCATAAAAAAGGGGCCCAAGGCCCCACGATTATAACGGTTTATCTCTCCAGCAGGGGCCGTAAAAAGCGTGCTGTATGAGACTCTTTATTGGCGCATATCTCCTCCGGGGTCCCCGTCACCAGAATACGGCCGCCACCGGCGCCCCCCTCCGGACCCAGATCGACGATCCAGTCGGCAGTTTTGATGACATCCAGATTGTGCTCGATGATGACGATGGTGTTGCCGCGATCCCGCAACTGGTGCAGCACCTTGAGCAGCTGCTGGATGTCGTGGAAGTGCAGGCCGGTGGTCGGCTCGTCCAGAATATAGAGGGTCTGACCGGTATCCCGCTTGGAGAGCTCGCGCGCCAGCTTGACCCGCTGCGCCTCGCCGCCCGACAGGGTGGTGGCAGACTGGCCAAGGCGGATATAGGAGAGGCCCACATCCATCAGGGTCTGCAGCTTGCGCGCCACCGCCGGCACCGGATCGAAGAACTCGCGGGCATCTTCCACCGTCATCTCTAGGATTTCGTGGATGTTTTTGCCCTTGTACTTCACCTCCAGCGTCTCGCGGTTGTAACGCTTGCCCTTGCAGACGTCGCACGGCACATAGACATCCGGCAGGAAGTGCATCTCTACCTTGATGACTCCATCCCCCTGGCATGCCTCGCAGCGGCCCCCTTTCACGTTGAAGGAGAAGCGGCCCGGCTGGTAGCCGCGCGAGCGCGCTTCCTGGGTGCCGGAGAGCAACTCGCGGATCGGGGTGAACAGGCCGGTGTAGGTGGCCGGGTTGGAACGCGGGGTACGGCCGATGGGGCTCTGGTCGATATCCACCACCTTGTCCAGATGCTCCAGCCCCTCCACGCTGCGATAAGGCGCCGGCGTGGATTCGGTGGCCTTGTTGAGCTCGCGGTGAGCGATGCGGAACAGGGTGTCGTTGATCAGGGTCGACTTGCCGGAGCCGGAGACGCCGGTAACGCAGGTCATCACCCCGATCGGCAGATCCAGGTTGACGTTGCGCAGGTTGTTGCCGCTCGCCCCCTTGAGTTTCAGCCACTTGCCGGTAAGCGGAGTGCGCTCGGCCGGGATGGCGATCTGCTTGCGGCCGGAGAGATAGTCACCGGTCAGCGACTCGGGATTATTGATGATCTCCTCCGGCGTGCCCTGCGCGACGATGGCCCCGCCGTGCACCCCGGCTCCCGGGCCGATGTCGAGCACATGGTCGGCGAGGCGGATGGCGTCCTCGTCGTGCTCCACCACGATCACCGTGTTGCCGAGATCGCGCAGGTGAGTGAGGGTCTTGAGTAGCCGCTCGTTGTCGCGCTGGTGCAGGCCGATGGAGGGCTCATCCAGCACGTACATCACCCCCACCAGACCGGCACCAATCTGGCTAGCCAGTCGAATGCGCTGCGCTTCGCCGCCTGAGAGAGTCTCGGCACTGCGCGACAGGCTCAGGTAGTTGAGGCCCACGTTCACCAGGAAGCCAAGCCGCTCGACGATCTCTTTCAGGATCTTCTCGGCGATCTGGGCGCGCTGGCCGGTCAGATTCAACCCTTCGAAGAAGGCCAGCGCATCACCGATGGACTGCTCGGCGATGGCCGGCAGGTTGCGGTTGTCGACGAAGACGTGGCGCGCCTCCTCCCGCAGCCGGCTGCCACCGCAGCTGGTACAGGATTTGTTGGCGATGTATTTGGAGAGCTCTTCGCGCACCGAGTTGGACTCGGTTTCCCGGTAGCGCCGCTCCATGTTGTGCAGGATCCCCTCGAACGGGTGCTTGCGCACCACCACGTCACCGCGATCGTTCATGTAGCGAAACTCGATCTCGGTGCGACCGGAGCCGCGCAGGATCACCTCTTGGGTCTTCGGCGGCAGATCCTCCCACGGCGTCTCCAGATCGAACTTGTAGTGCTCGGAGAGGGATTTGAGCATCTGGAAGTAGTAGAAGCTGCGCTTGTCCCAGCCACGGATGGCGCCGTTGGCCAAACTGATGGCCGGATCGCCGATCACCTTGGCCGGATCGAAATATTGCTGCGCCCCGAGGCCGTCACAAGTTGGGCAAGCGCCGGCCGGATTGTTGAAAGAGAAGATGCGCGGCTCCAGCTCCGACATGGAGTAACCGCACTCCGGGCAGGCGAAGTTGGCGGAAAAGGTCATGGGGGCAACCCCCTCCTCGCCGTCCATCGGCACTACCAGTACGATGCCACCGGAGAGGGTCAGCGCCGTCTCGAACGACTCGGCCAAACGCAAGGCAAGGTCATCGCGCACCTTGAAGCGGTCCACCACCACCTCGATGGTGTGCTTCTTGTGCAACTCCAGAGTCGGAGGATCCGATAGATCGCACACCTCGCCATCGATGCGGGCACGGATGTAGCCCTGAGCCGCCAGATTCTCCAGCAGCTTGGTGTGTTCCCCCTTGCGATCGCGCACCACTGGGGCCAGCAGCATCAGCTTGCTCCCCTCAGGCTGGGCCAGCACCTGATCCACCATCTGGCTGATGGTCTGGGCGGCGAGCGGAATGGCGTGGGTCGGGCAACGCGGCTCACCGACCCGGGCAAACAGCAGACGCAGGTAGTCGTAGATTTCGGTGATGGTACCGACGGTCGAGCGCGGGTTGTGGGAAGTGGACTTCTGCTCGATGGAGATAGCGGGCGAGAGCCCCTCGATATGGTCGACGTCCGGCTTCTCCATCAGGGAGAGGAACTGGCGGGCATAGGCGGAGAGGGACTCCACATAGCGGCGCTGCCCCTCGGCATAGAGGGTATCGAACGCCAGAGAGGATTTGCCCGAACCGGAGAGGCCGGTGACCACGATCAGCTTGTCGCGGGGCAGGGTCAGATTGATGTTCTTGAGGTTGTGGGTGCGAGCACCCCGGACCACGATCTTTTCCATCTTGTTGCACGCTCGATACAGAAACCTGAGCGAGTCAGTATGGCATAGAGACTACTGGATGAATAGACAGGCATTATCTATCGCAGTTATCCTTTTTTACGATGGATAGCCCCTTCGTCACACCCTGACCAAGGCGGCGAGTTTGCCCACAATCCACACCAGCAAGCGCTCGCCCGCAGAGTGATCAACTGTTACTATTGGGGGCTAAACCTGAATCAGAACACGCGAAACGAGTACTCTGATTGCTGCAACGGTTATAGAAAAACCATGCTGTTCAATATGATAACGACATGGTCATGAAAAAAGCGCGGTAACTTATTTAGTGGGTCCAGGCCTTGCCTGACCGGAATATAAAGGTGGAAGAGAGATTATGGCCAGTCGAGGCATCAATAAAGTCATTCTGATCGGTAACCTCGGGCAAGACCCGGAAGTACGCTACATGCCGAGTGGCGGTGCTGTGACCAACATTACTCTGGCCACCTCTGAAACCTGGCGCGACAAACAGACCGGTGAGCAGAAAGAGCGCACCGAGTGGCACCGCGTCGTCTTCATGGGCAAACTGGCCGAAGTGGCTGGCGAATACCTGAAGAAAGGCTCCCAGGTCTATGTCGAAGGCAAACTGCAGACTCGCAAGTGGCAGGATCAGAGTGGTCAGGAGCGCTACACCACTGAAGTGCTGGTCGACAGCTTTACTGGCGTCATGCAGATGCTGGGTGGCCGTCCGCAAGGCGGTCAGGGCATGGGCCAGAACATGGGTGGCCAGCAACAAGGTGGCTGGGGTCAACCGCAGCAAGCCATGCAGCAGCCGATGAACCAGCAGCGTCCGGCCGCCGCCCCGCAGCAAAACATGCAGCAGCAGGGTGGCTACGGCCGTCCGCCCCAACAGCCCCAGTCTGCCCCGCCGGTCTACAACGAGCCGCCGATGGATTTCGACGACGACATCCCGTTCTAAGCCGTCACAAGATCAAAAAAGCCCTGATTAATCAGGGCTTTTTTATATCCAGCTCGCAGCTGTCACTGTTCTGGAGAAAACCGATTTATTTCCCGTCAGGGATGGATACCAAAAGATTGCTGTTTCGGGGGGAATAATCGCGACATTGTCTGCGGGCCGGAAACATAAAAGCCAGCCCATCACAGGCTGGCTTTGTACTGGCTCCTAAGGAACAGCAGTAAGGGAGCGTTACTTCATTGCGCTGCCGTTTTTCAGTTCTGCTTTCTGACGTTTGGCTTCGCGTTTCTCTTTCAGTGACATCTGCGGTTTTTTCTTGGCATCTTTGCCGTTGTGATGTTCTTTGTTACTCATCATCAAACTCCAAAAATGTTACCCAGACAGTTGGTTCCTCAAGGGAGCCAGCATGTCATCCGAATCATCAACTTCAGTACGCTATATGCGATGGCATCTGACCATCACCAGACCCAGCATACCCCCCATATGCGTCCGGATCCAGCCTCATTCTCCGTCTCATAAATCCCCTGTTCCAGACAAGGGAATAGGGCCGGCATGAAAGACCAAAAAAGAGTTATTCGCATTATTAAATGTTGTTCCACTGATATTCTCAGAACAACCTCATGAAAAATGGACGAATAATAAAATCCGGCAGAGAAGGAACTGCTTATAAATATTCAATCCATTTAAGCGCCACAATTTTAATAAGCATTCTCAATATCAACGGAAACATGAAGTTACAACCCTGAATAGGTTATTTCCGAACAACTCTATATAATGGCCGGCCACATCGGAAAGTCAGCTATTTATTCAGGAAATAGTCTCATGAGCAGAAAAACCAGAGCAGCCATGGTATCGGTCTGTTCCAATATCAGCCTGATCACTATGAAACTGGTAGCCGGATTTGCCAGCGGCTCGGTCAGTATTATCTCGGAGGCCATCCACTCCGCCATGGATCTGGTGGCCGCCCTGATCGCCCTTTTCGCCGTGAAAAAGTCCGATCTGCCTCCCGATGATCGCCACCCCTATGGTCACGACAAGATAGAGAACGTCTCCGGCGTCATCGAAGCACTGTTGATACTGCTCGCCGCGGGCTGGATCATCTTCGAGGCGGTCGACAAAATCCTGCAACCAACCGCCATCGAGAGCATCGGCTGGGGTGTGCTGGTCATGGTGATCTCTGCGCTGGTCAACAGCGGCGTCTCGGCCTACCTCTACAAGGTGGCCCGGGAAGAGGAATCGGTTGCACTGGCGGCTGACGCTCTGCATCTCAAGGCGGATGTGCTCACCTCTGCCGGTGTTGCGGTCGGCCTTGGCGGGATCTGGCTGGCCGGTCTGTTTGGCCACTCTCTCGCCATACTCGACCCGCTGGTCGCCATCGGGGTTGCCCTGTTTATCGTCAAAGAGGCGATCAGCATGCTCAATGAGGCCTTCCAGCCCCTGATCGACGAGAGCATGAGCCCGGAAGAGCTGGCTATGACCAGCCGCATCATCACCGAATGCTGTCCGAGCGCCAGCGGCTTCCACGACCTGCGCAGTCGCCGTGCTGGCCGCCGCCGTCATATCGACTTTCACCTCACCCTGCCGCCCGAGATGAGCATCAGCGAAGCCCACGATATCTGCGACCGGATCGAGCACGCCATCATGGCAGAGCTGCCCCACGCCATCGTGCTGATCCATGTCGAACCGGATGAGGCACTGACAGAAGCGCAGCTCACTCTCAGCTGAAATGTGGCAAACGGACAGGAAAAGGTCGCGAATATCCGGCTAAGTCACACAATCAAGTCTTTGTTCGGCATAACGGCGATTGCATGGGGGCGCGATATGACAACTGTGTTAGGGTGGCTGACACCCTGCCGCAGGAGCGCACCATGAAAAAGCTGGAAATGAAAGATCTGACCGAGGCTGAAAAAGCCGAGATAGCCCTGATGCTGCAAAAGGCGCAAGCCAATGCCGATCACCAGCTGACCAATGGCGAGCGGAACAAGATCCGTGAAGAGGGTCGCCTGAAGATTGTGGCCGACCGCGCCGAAGCGGCCAAGGCAGCCTCCAAGCTGGCCCGCGAGAAAGCCAAAGAACGCGCCAAGAATCAGGCATTGCCGGAAACGTTCAGCTGGATAGATTCGGTCAGCAACAAATTTCGCAGCAAACGCTGAGCAATCCGGATTCTGATGCAAGAGCCGCCTCGCCCTGTGCGAGGCGTTTTTTTGTGTCTCGCAAGAGACTGATAATCCCCAAACGGGGATGTTATTTTTGATCCCGCCAGGAACCGTCGTTTTACGCCGTTACTTTGCTTGCCACACCATCCCGGGAAAATTATTTCTTCATGAAAAAAGCGCAAAGCATGCGCCTATCCGATTGATATACATCACGTTTGTTTTTTACTGCATCAGGTTAAATTCACGATAAAACGTTAAGAACGAGATAACATTTGCTTTAAAAAAGAGTGCGTGTTCTAATCGTCAGCGATAGTTCGGCAGTTCAGTCCTGATTATGTTAGGCAGTCATTTTAGTAAAGCAGTGATTAGTGCAAGTATTATTTCGATGATGCTTGACGAATAATTCTCCTTCTTTAGTGCTTCCCATACGTATTGCTGACGAAAAATCAAATTTGCCATTTGATGGCATTTCTAACACTAAATTTAAGAGAAATTATTATGTCTAAAGTGACTGGTACCGTTAAGTTCTTCAACTCCGAGAAAGGTTTTGGTTTCATCTCCCCGGTTGATGGCAGCAAAGATGTGTTCGTTCACTTCTCCGCCATCCAGACCCCGGGTTTCAAAACCCTGGACGAAGGTCAGCGCGTTGAGTTCACCATCGAGCAAGGCCAGAAAGGCCCGGCTGCTGCCAACGTAGTAGCTCTGTAATTCACGCCCGGGCAGCTGTCCGGTCTGAATGAAAAAACCCGCCAAGGCGGGTTTTTTGCTATCTGCTCACCGCCATCCCCTCCCCGTCCCTCACCAGCTCCGAGCTGTTTTTCGCTGTCTCTTATCAATTGAGTCTCCAAACAAGCTTCGAATGGCTTCTCATGCAGAGATCTTGAGGAAAAATTCCAGTTATCCGCTGCTTTTGTCACAGATTCTTGCTATTTTGCGCGCCACCAACGCAAACGATTTCCTTCACACTTTCAGGATTAGTTATGGCAAAGCAAGATATGGCCGCCCAAACAGGGACTGGCGGCTTTCTGGACTCTTATTTTTCCATTTCTGCGCGCGGCAGCAGCGTGCGTCAGGAGCTGGTCGCGGGGCTGACTACCTTCCTGGCGATGGTCTACAGCATCATAGTGGTGCCGAACATGCTGGGTGCTGCCGGCTTTGAGCAGGGCCCGGTGTTTGTGGCCACCTGTTTGATCGCCGCCTTCGGCTCCCTGCTGATGGGTCTGTGGGCCAAGCTGCCGATGGCCATCGGTTGCGCCATCTCCCTCACCGCCTTTACCGCGTTCAGTCTGGTACTGGGTCAGGGGCTGAGCATTCCGGTCGCCCTCGGCGCCATCTTCCTGATGGGGGTGCTGTTCACCCTGATCAGCGTCACCGGCGTGCGCCAGTGGATCCTGGACAACCTCCCCTCCGGCATCGCTCACGGTACCGGTATCGGTATCGGTCTGTTCCTGCTGCTGATCGCCACCAACGGCGTCGGCATGGTGATCAAGAACGAAGGGGCCGGTCTGCCGGTACAACTCGGTGAAGTGACTGCCTTCCCGGTCATCATGACGGTGCTGGGTCTGGCTGCCATCTTCGGTCTGGAGCGTCGCAAGGTGCCGGGCGGCATCCTGATGGTGATCATCGCTATCTCCATCCTCGGCCTTATCTTCGACCCGAAAGTGACCTGGCAGGGCTTCTTCGCCATGCCGAGCCTGACTGGCGAGAAGGGCTCGCTGGTAGGCAGCATGGATCTGCTGGGCGCCCTCAATCCGGTGGTGATTCCGACCGTACTGGCGCTGGTGATGACCGCCGTGTTTGACGCCACCGGTACCATCCGTGCCGTGGCCGGTCAGGCTGGCCTTATCAACGAACGTGGCCACATCATCAGCGGCGGCAAGGCCCTGACTGCCGACTCCGTCAGCAGCATGGTGGCAGGCGCCGTCGGTGGTGCTCCGGCTGCCGTCTACATCGAGTCTGCCGCAGGCACCGCAGCTGGCGGCAAGACCGGTCTGACCGCCGCTCTGGTCGGTGTGCTGTTCCTGCTGATGATCTTCCTCTCCCCGTTGAGCTATCTGGTACCGGCTTACGCCACCGCACCGGCACTGATGTATGTCGGTCTGCTGATGCTGGGCAACGTCACCAAGCTGGACTTCAGCGACTCGGTCGATGCGCTCTCCGGCATGCTGTGCGCCGTCTTTATCGTGCTCACCTGCAACATCGTGACCGGCATCATGCTGGGCTTCGTAGCGCTGGTCATCGGTCGCCTGTTCGCTGCCGAGTGGAAGAAGCTGAACGTCGGCACCGTTATCATCGCCGTGGCGCTGGTGGTCTTCTACGCCGGTGGCTGGGCCATCTAACCCGTCTACATATTCCGGTTATAGCGAAGGGCCCTGCGGGGCCCTTTTTCATGGCTGTGAGTCAGCTAACAGTTTCCCGCCCGCTTGCCCTGCGTCGTTTCAGATTGAAACGCCTATACCCCGTCTGCTGTTTCAAATCCGAACCAAATCGCCCGTCATTTTTATCACTTTTTCTGTCGTTAGACTGGCTGCATCAACCATTTGCCCACCCGTGCGGTGGCAAGCCAAGGAGTGAGCCATGAAGAAACTGATCAATGCCGTCGATGCCGTGGTCCGTGAACAACTGATGGGGATGGCCGCCGCCCACCCCGAGCTCAAGGTACGTATCGAACCCCACTACATCACCCGCGCCGACTCCCCCGTGATGGGCAAGGTGGCGCTGGTCTCCGGCGGTGGCAGCGGCCACGAGCCGATGCACGGTGGTCTGGTGGGCAAGGGGATGCTGGATGGCGCCTGTCCTGGCGAGATTTTTACTTCTCCGACCCCGGATCAGATGTACGAGTGCGGTCAGGCCGTTGATGGCGGCGCGGGCGTGCTGTTTCTGGTGAAGAACTACACCGGCGACGTACTCAACTTCGAGACCGCGGTCGAGCTGTTGCACGGCGACGGCGTCAAGGTGGGCTTCGCCCTGATCGATGACGACGTGGCGGTCAAAGACAGCCTCTACACCGCAGGTCGCCGTGGCGTTGCCACGACCGTGCTGTGCGAGAAGCTGGTCGGTGCCGCCGCCGAGGCGGGCTACGATCTGGCGCGTTGCGAGGCGCTGGCCCGTCGCATCAACAACCAGAGCCGCACCATAGGCGTGGCTATGCATGCCTGCACCGTGCCGGCCGCTGGCAAGCCCTCCTTCACTCTGGCGGACAACGAGCTGGAGTTCGGCGTCGGTATCCACGGCGAGCCGGGCATCGAGCGTCGCCCCTTCACCGACCTCAATACCCTGGTGGACGACATGTTCAGCGAGCTTGCTGACAACACCCCCTATGGCCGCACCCTGCGCCACTGGGATCGCACCAGCGGTAGTTGGCAGGAGGAGCACACCTTTATCGAACCGCTCAACAAAGGCGATCGAGTCATCGCACTGGTCAACAGCCTCGGTGGCACCCCCATCTCCGAGCTCTATGGCGTCTATGGTCGCCTCGCTACCCTGTGCGAAGAGGCGGGCATCCATCTGGTGCGCAACCTGATCGGCCCCTACTGCACCTCCCTCGACATGACCGGCATCTCCATCACCCTGCTCAAGGTGGATGATGAGTTGATGACCCTGTGGGATGCCCCCGTTCACACCCCCGCCCTGCGTCGCGGCTGCTAAGGAGTGCCGATAGCCATGCTAAGCAAACACCAAATCGTCAACTGGTTGCTCGACTGCGAACACATCTTTACCGAGCAGCGTGACTACCTCACCGCGCTGGATACCGATATCGGCGACGGCGACCATGGCCTCAACATGCAGCGCGGCTTCGCCAAGGTGGCCGAGAAGCTGCCGGCAGTAGCGGACAAGGATATCGGGCAGGTACTGAAAACCACCGGCATGACCCTGCTCTCCTCGGTCGGCGGTGCCAGCGGCCCGCTCTACGGCACCTTCTTTATCCGGGCGGCGGCCAGCAGCGATGCCTGCCAGAGCCTCAGCCTCAGTCAGCTGTGCAAAATGCTGAGCGATGGCGTCGAGGGGATCGTCTCCCGCGGCCGTGCCGAGCCGGGCGACAAGACCATGTGTGACGCCTGGTGGCCAGCACTGGCCGCCCTGCAACAGGCGCAGCAGCAAGAGCTGCCCCTCAACGAGGCGCTGGACAAGGCGGTGGCAGCTGCCGCAGCCGGTACCGAGGCCACCATCCAGATGCAGGCCCGCAAGGGGCGCGCCAGCTATCTTGGCGAGCGCAGCATCGGCCATCAGGATGCCGGGGCCACCTCGACCCTGCTGCTGCTGACCGCCCTGCGTGACAGAGCGAGGTTGTAACATGATCGGAATCGTAGTTGTCTCTCACAGCGCCATGCTGGCGGCCGGCTTGAAAGCGCTGGCCGACCAGCTCGGCAGCCCGGCCCGCCTGCTGCTGGCAGCCGGGGTCGATGACCCCGACCACCCCATCGGCACCGATGCCATCGCCGTGATGAGTGCGATTGAAGAAGCGGATGACGGCAACGGCGTGCTGGTGCTGATGGACTTGGGCAGCGCCCTCCTGAGTGCCGAGACCGCCCTCGAACTGCTGCCCCCGGAGCTGAGCGCGAGGGTGCGGCTCTGCCCCGCTCCGCTGGTCGAAGGCACTCTGGCCGCTGTGGTGGCGGCCGGTTCCGGCCTGACGCTGGATGAGGTGGCCGCCGAGGCGCTCGGTGCCCTTGGCCCGAAACAAGCGATGCTGCCTGCCAGCGCGGCGCAGGCCGCCACCGAGACAGCCCCCGTTGCCGACGATGGCTGGCTGCGCTGCGAGGTGGTGGTGGATAACCCCCACGGCCTGCATGTGCGCCCCGCCGCCCGGCTGGTGGCCGCCCTCAAGCCCTTTGCCGCTGAGCTCAAGCTGCAAAAGGGGGATAAAGAGGCCAATCCCCGCAGCCTGACCCGGCTCGCCATGCTCAACGTGCGTCAGGGCGACCAGCTCACCCTGCTGGCGCGCGGCGAGGATGCCAACGCCGCCCTGACCTGCTTCCAGCAGCTGGCCGACGAGCGCTTCGGCGACTGACGCCACTGCTTCAAGGGGCTGCACTCGCTCGCTGAGCCTGTGCAGCACCATTCAAGACGAAGGAGTCCCCGGCACTGCCGCCCCTTCGCCCCGATTCTTAATTCATAAAGAGAGAGGGATAAAATATGGACCGCATCATCATCAGCCCCAGCAAATACGTGCAAGGCAACGGGGCCCTCGCCAATATCGGCAACTACGTCAAAGCGCTCGGCAGCAAGCCGCTTATTCTGGCCGACGCCTTCGTCACCAAGCTGGTCGGCGATACCGTGGCCACCAGCTTCCACGGCGCCGGTATCAAGCCGGAGTTCGACTGCTTCAACGGCGAGTGCTCCCGCCCCGAGATCGACCGCCTGCTGGCCCGCTGCAAGCAGACCCCGTTTGACGTCATCATCGGCATCGGCGGCGGCAAAACGCTGGATACCGCCAAGTCGGTCGCCTTCTATCAGAAGGTGCCGGTGGTCATAGTGCCCACCATCGCCTCCACCGATGCCCCCACCAGCGCGCTGGCGGTCATCTACACCCCGGAGGGGCAGTTCAGCGAATACCTGATGATCCCGACCAACCCCAACATGGTCATCATGGATACCGGCGTGGTCTCCCGCGCTCCGGTGCGGCTCTTGGTCTCCGGCATGGGGGATGCGCTCTCCACCTACTTCGAGGCGCGCGCCAACAAGATTTCCGGTTGCCAGACCATGGCCGGTGGCGCCTCCACGCTGGCGGCGCAGGCCATCGCCGAGCTCTGCTACAAGACTCTGCTGGCCGATGGCTACAAGGCCAAGCTGGCGGTTGAACAGGGGCTCTGCACCAAGGCGGTGGAGAACATCATCGAGGCCAACACCTATCTGAGCGGTATCGGCTTCGAGAGCAGCGGTCTGGCCGCCGCCCACGCCATCCACAACGGTCTGACCCAGCTGGCCGAGTGTCACCACCTCTACCACGGTGAAAAAGTGGCGTTCGGTACCCTGGTGCAGCTGGTGCTGGAGAATGCGCCGATGGCGGAGATCGAAACCGTACTGGGCTTCTGCCGCTCGGTGGGCCTGCCGACCAACCTGCATATGATGGGGGTCAAGGAGCTG
Source organism: Aeromonas sp. SG16 (assembly GCF_024436135.1). Lineage (NCBI taxonomy): Bacteria > Pseudomonadati > Pseudomonadota > Gammaproteobacteria > Aeromonadales > Aeromonadaceae > Aeromonas > Aeromonas sp. SG16. Next base: position 142,812 of record NZ_JANFNW010000009.1, on the reverse strand, counting down.
GACATGGTGCGCCTGATGGAGGTGGCCAAAGCCTCCACCGCCGAGGGCGAGACCATCCACAATATGCCGTTCAAGGTCACCGCCGAGGATGTGCTGGCGGCCATCGTCACCGCCCACCAGCTGGGGCTATAACCACGCCACCGCTTACCTTGCCATATAAAAACGGCCCCGCGACTGCGGGGCCGTTTCGTTTTCTGCGGGCCGGTTGGCAACAGCCTGAATAACTATCAGCCGTGATAGTCGGCGGGATCGATCTCGAGCAGCTTGAGCCGCCGCCAGAGGGTGGTGCGACTGATGCCAAGATGTTGGGCCATCTGGCTCACCTGCCCCTTGCAGGCGTGGGCGCAGCGCAGGATGGCTTGCCGCTCCAGCTCCGCCAGCGTGAGCAGCGGTTGCCCCACCACCTCGTCAGCCACCCGCTGATAACCGTGACGAATGGCGGCGGGCAGCGCCTCCGGCGGGATCGGCCCCTGACCGGAATGAAGCAGCGCATGCTCGACGGCGCTGCGCAGCTCCCCCAGATTGCCGGGCCAGGGATAGGCGAGCAGGCAGTCGAGGGCCGCCGGACTGAACTGGCGCACCGGCTCGCGCCCCTGTGCCCCTAGCTGCTGGCTGATAAGGCCCGGCAGATCCGCCGCGCGCTCCCGCAGCCCCGGCAGCCACAGCTCGCACGCCTGCAAGGCATAGAGCAGCTGGCGGCCAAACAGCCCCTCCTGCACCAGCTGCTCCAGCGGGGCGCTGCTGGTGGCGATGATCCGCACCTTGAGCGGCAGGATGCGGGCCGAATCGAAGCGCTGGATGCGGCCGGTCTTGAGCAGTTGCAGCAGCGCCGCCTGCATGGGGGCAGAGAGGCACTCCACCTGCTCCAGCACCAGGGTGCCGCCGTGGGCCAGCTCGAACTTGCCTGCCCGCTCCTGCCCCGCCTCGTCGGAGCCCATCAGCTCCAGCGCCATCCGCTCGCTCGGCAGCGCCTTGCAGTTGAGGGTAATGAGCGGCCCGGCGGCCCGTTCGCTGCCAAAGTGAATAGCCTCCGCCAGCTGGGCCTTGCCCACCTCCTCCTCGCCGCGCAGCAGGATCGGCCCCTGACTCTGGGCCGCCTGCCGGGCGTAGCGCAGCAGCTTGCGCATGGCGCTCGATTCGCCCACCAGCGCCGACAGCTCGGGCACCGTCTGGCGCAGCTGGTGAATAGCCCGCAGCCGATCGACCGGGTGCAGCAGGGCGATAAAGCTGACCCCCTCCGGCCCCGGTAGCGGCTTGAGGCTCACCAGCGCATTGATGAACTCCCCCTCCTGAGCGCCAAGCCGCTCCAGCGTCACCTCCACATGGCTGAGCGGAGTCTGCCCCCTGATGGCCAGCTGCAACCGCTGCGGCAACAACAGATGCTGCTCCAGCGGCTGGCCGAGACAGAGTGCCGGATCGAGCCGCAGCCGATTGGCTGCCAGCGCGTTGAGGTAGCGCAGCCGCCCCTGCGGATCCCAGGCCAGCACACCGTCATCCATGCCGTCGAGCAGGGCGTAAAGCTCGCTCAGGTGGTGCTGGGACTCCTGCATCAGGGTCTCCATCTGCAGCAGATGGGCCAGCTCGCGCCCGGCGCTGACGGTGAGCGCCAGATCCCCAGCGCTCGCCTCCTCCACCTTGCAGATCAGAGCTATGATGGCGACCTGACGGCCATTGCTGTTGTAGACCGGGCTGGCGCAGCTGTGCCAGGGGTGGAGGGTCTGGTTGAAGTGCTGGGGGCCGCTGACGCAGAGCGGCACTCCCTCCAGCGCCGCCAGATTGATGGCATTGGAGCCGATGCGCCCCTCGCTGAAGAATGCACCGGGGCCAAACCCCAGCGCCGCCAGCTCGCGCAGGGTGTCGGGGTGGCCGGTTTGGGCCAGCAGGCAGCCGCTCTCGTCGGTGAGCAGCAGGGCGCAGGGGCGCCCCTCCATAAATTCGTAGAGATCTTCGAGGGCCATCTCGCCGGTGGTGAGCAGGTCACGCTTGCGCTGGCGCAGGCTCTGCAAGGTCTGCCCCTTGGCGCTGTGGGGCGGATGCCAGAGGGTGGCACTGGTCTGGTGGGCGCAGCGCAGCCAGGATGCCTGCAGATAGTCGGGCCAAGCGAGCAGCGGCTGAAGGTCAGATGGCATGGTCACAGCAATATCCGGCAAGATGTGAGCCGACCATTTAACCACGCCAGCGCCCCCGATTCAGTGACCTGCCTCAGAGGGTGGCAAGCCCGCCCTCCTCCCGGTCGGGTTCACCGTCGGCAAACTGCTGGCCGAGCCAATGGCAGAAGGCGCGGCACTCCGGCATCCCCTCGCTATCCTGATGCACCAGCAGATTCCACTGCGGCCCCTTGACCCGACGGGTGGAGAGCAGCAACAGCAACCCCTGCTGACGAGCGGGACGGGAGAGCAGTTCGCTCACCAGCGCCACACCGAGTCCGGCGCTGGCGGCCTCCAGCAGCAGGCCGGGATCGGAGAAGTTGAGTCCCCGGGTCTGCAGGTGCAGATCCTCCCCTCCTCTCAGCGTCCAGTGATGCCAATCCAGCTCCCGCTCGCCGTGCAGGGTGGTGCGCTCCTCCGCGGGCCGGGACAGCACGGTTGCGGTGGCCACCGGCAGCAAGCGATCCGCCAGCAGGTGCTGATGGCGACACTCGGCCTGCGGCCCGAGATCCCAGCGCAGGGCGAGATCGACGGTCTGCTCGGCCATGTCGGGCTCTTCATCGCTGGTGAACAGCCAGAGATCGATGTCGGGATGCAGGCGGTGAAACTCCCCCAGCCGCGGCAGCAGCCAGTGACGAGCGATGGCGGTGCTGGTGTTGAGCACCAGCTGGTTCGGTTTGCGGTACTGCTCCAGCCGCTGGATCCCCATCGCCAGCTGCAACAGCACGCTCTGGGTGGTCTCCAGCAGATCCTGCCCCGCATCGGTCAGCGCGACCGAGCGCCCCTGCCGGTGAAACAGTGGCTGGCCGAGCAGCTCCTCCAGCGAGCGGATCTGCTGGCTGATGGCGGACTGGGTCAGGTGCAGCTCCTGCGCCGCCTGATGAAAACTGCCGAGTCTGGCTGCCGCCTCAAAGCCCCGCAGCACGTTGAGCGGGGGCCACTGCTTGAACACCATTGATTAGCTCCACTTATCACTTTTACGGAAAATTGATCGTTTGTTCGCCACCAACTGCGGGAATAGTCTATCCCCATCGTCAGCAATCTTAATAGTACCTAATCAGGGTGGTGATATGCGGGAACAGGGAATCGTGGCAAAGGGCTGGTTTATGCCCGCCGAATGGTGTCAGCACGCAGCGACCTGGATGGTCTGGCCCCACAACAAGGCGCTGTGGGAGTCAGGTTGGGGCGTCACCCTCGCCGGCGTGCAGCAGGACTTCGCCCGGGTGGTCAATAGCATCGTCCGGTTCGAGCCGGTCAAGCTGGTGGTCGACCCTTCCGCGCAGGCCGAGGCGCGCGCGCTCTGTGACGAGCGGGTCACTCTTGTCCCCATTGCGGTGGATGACAGCTGGTGCCGCGACTCCGGCCCCACCTTTATCTGCCACCCGGAACTGGGCTGTGCCGGGGTGAGCTGGCGCTTCAACGCCTGGGGCGGCAAATCGGCCCACCCGCTCGATGAAGGGCTGGCTCGCCGCATCCTCAACAGTCTGGAGCTCGATACCATCGGCAGCTTTCTGGCCAACGAGGGGGGCGCCATCCATGTGGATGGCGAAGGCACCCTGATCACCACCGAATCGGTGCTGCTCAACAGCAATCGCAACCCGGGGATCAGCAAGGGCGAGATCGAGCAAATCTTCAGTCGCCTGCTCGGTATCGAGAAGACCATCTGGCTGCCGGGAGATCCCGACCATGTCACCGGCGACATGACCGATGGCCATGTGGACGGAGTCTGCGCCTTCAGTCGCCCCGGTCAGCTGCTGGTGGACGCCACCCGCGATACCAGCTCGACCTATGCCCGTATCGTCAGGGAGAACCGCCGTGCCCTGATGCTGGCCACCGATGCCAGAGGGCGCACGTTCGAGCTGCAGGATCTCTACGAGGCCAGCGAGGCCATCGATGCAGAAGCCGAGGTCTTTTGCGCCTCCTACACCAACTTCTACATCGCCAACGGCGCCATCATCATGCCCGCCTATGGCGTGGCCAGCGACCGGGAAGCGGCAGCAGTGCTGCAGCGCGCCTTCCCGCAGCGGGAGGTAGTGCCGGTGCAGATCAACCAGCTGGCACACGGCGGCGGCGGTATCCACTGCATCACCCAGCAACAGCCGGCATGGCCGGTACGAGGATAAGAGGATGGGCAACATCACCGTCGCAACCACCCAGTTTGCCTGCAGCTGGGATCTGCCGCGCAATCTCGATATGGCGGAGAGAATGGTGCGGGAGGCTGCCGCCAAAGGGGCGGGTCTTATCCTGCTGCAAGAGCTGTTTGCCACCCCCTACTTCTGCATCGAGCAGCACCACGGCCATCTGGCGCTGGCCGAGTCGTTCGAACAGAGCCGGGTGCTGCGCCGCTTCTCGGCACTCGCTCGCGAGCTTGGCGTGGTGCTGCCCATCAGCTGGTTCGAACGTGCCGGCAACGCCTTCTTCAATTCGCTGGCACTGGCGGATGCCGACGGCAAGCTGCTGGGGGTCTATCGCAAGACCCATATTCCCAATGCCATCGGCTATCAGGAGAAGGAGTACTTCAGCCCCGGCGATACCGGCTTTCGGGTCTGGGAGTGCGCGGCAGGGCGGATCGGCGTCGGCATCTGCTGGGATCAGTGGTTCCCCGAGGCGGCCCGCAGCATGGCCCTGCAGGGGGCTGAGCTGCTGCTCTATCCCACCGCCATCGGCTCGGAACCGGGAGCGGCCCATCTCGACTCCCGCGATCACTGGCAGCTGACCCAGCGCGGCCATGCCGCCGCCAACATCCTGCCGGTGATAGCCGCCAACCGGATTGGCAACGAGGTCGCCACCACGGATCCCGACCTGCAGATGACGTTCTACGGCTCCTCGTTCATCACCGACCACAAGGGGGCGCTGCTCGCCGAGGCGGACAGAACCACCCCGGGCGTGCTGGTGCAGGAGCTGGATCTCGCAGCCATGGCCGAGGAGCGCATGAGCTGGGGCATCTATCGGGATCGCCGCCCCGAGATGTATGGCACCTTGCAGAGTCTGGATGGCCACCAGAGCCGGATGACGGGCAACCACAGAGGAGTGTTGGCATGACAGAGAGACTATCCCGCACGCTGGCGCTGCTCGCGGCCATGTTGTGCACCGGCACCGCAGCAGCGCTCGCTCAGGAGCAACCGGCCGACAAGGTGCTGCGCCTTTACAACTGGGCGGACTATTTCGCCCCCGATACCCTCAGCGCCTTTACCAAAGAGACCGGGATCCGGGTCATCTATGACGTCATGGACAGCAGCGAAACCCTCGAAGCCAAGCTGATGGCTGGTCACAGCGGTTATGACCTGATCTTCCCCGGCGACACGGTGGCGGAGCGGCTGATGCGTGCCGGCAGCCTGCAACCGCTCGACAAGAGCAAGTTGCAGCATCTGGCCGACATCGAGCCGGGTTTGCAGCGTATCCAGCAAGCCTATCCCCATTCACGGGATGCGGTGGTGCCCTACACCTGGGGCACCATAGGGCTCACCTACAACGCCGGGATGATCAAGCAGAGGATGGCGGATGCCCCGACTGACAGTCTCGACATGCTGTTCAAGCCCGAGCTGGCGGCTAGGTTTGCCGACTGCGGCATCTCCATCATCGACTCCCCCGACGAGGTGCTGGCGGTGGTGCTCCACTATCTGGGACGTGAACCCCGCAGTGGCAAAGCGGCGGATCTGGATGCCGCCCTGGCCCTGCTCAAGGGGATCAAACCCTATATCCGCAAATTCCAGTCCCAGCCGGCCACCCAGCTGGTCAACGGCGACATATGCCTCTCCCTCGGATACAGCGGCGACATGACCCAAGCGCGTCGCAGCGCCGCCGAGGCTGGCAAGAAGGATCAATTCGAGTACCGTTTGCCCAAGGAAGGGAGCACTATCTGGATGGATACCATGGCGATCCCGGCGGATGCCGCCCATCCTGAATACGCCTACGCCTTTATCAATTTTGTGATGCGCCCGGCCAACATGGCGGCCATCAGCAACAGCACCGGTTATCCCACTGCCAGTGCCAAAGCGAAATCCATGGTTGATGCGGCCATGACCGGCAACCCGGATATCTATCTGGATGACGCCACCTATCAGCGGCTCATCCCGGGCCAGGATATCGCGCAATCCGCCATGCGAGCGCGCATGCGGGCCTGGACTCGCTTCAAGAGCAGCCTATGAATCATAAGGAGTTTTTCATGCCATCCCGACGCAACGTATTGAAACAGCTGGCGGCCATCGGTGCGCTGGCAGGGCTCGGCAACCTGCCCGGCAAAGCCTTCGCGGCCGACGGAGCTAACCCGGAAGAGAACGCATTGGCGGCTGCCAACGAGCCCTTTCATATGCCGGAAGAGTCGACGTTCCAGACCCGGGTCTGGGTCGCTTTTGCCGCCAGCCCGGCCATCTGGGGCCGCGATTACAAGGAGGTGCAGGCAACCATCGGCCGTCTGGTGCAGGCCATGGTGCCCTATACCCAGGTCAACGTGCTCTGCCGCGAAGCCGAACAGGCGCTGGCCCGCCAACTCTGTGGCGAGCAGAACACCCGCTTTATCGTCGCCGAGCTGGACGATATCTGGCTGCGCGATACCGGCGGCGTCTTCGTCCAGAACGGCGAAGGGGAGCTGGGGCTGGTGGATTTCAACTTCAACGGCTGGGGCGACAAGCAGGAGCACGAACAGGATGCAGGGGTGGCCGAGCTGGTCAGCAAGCAGGCGGATGCTCACTATCAGCAAAGCAAGCTGACTGGCGAGGGGGGCGGTATCGAGGTGGATGGCAACGGCACCGCCATCCTGACCGAGAGCTGCTGGCTCAACAGCAACCGCAATCCGGGGGTGAGCAAGGCGCAACTGGAGGCGGAGCTGAAAGCCAATCTGGGGCTGCGCAAAATCATCTGGCTGCCGGGCATCAAGGGCAAGGACATCACAGATGCTCACGTCGATTTCTACGCCCGCTTTGTCCGCCCCGGGGTGGTGGTGGTCAATCTCGACAACGATCCGGAGTCCCACGACTACGAGGTGACCCGCCAGCATATGGCCATCCTCAAGCAGGCCACCGATGCCGACGGCAACAAGCTGGAGCTGCATGTGCTGCCGCCCCCGCTCGATGGGCGGGACAACCGCTTTAGCCGCAGCCGCGACTTTGCCGCCGGTTATATCAACTATCTGCCGATCAATGGTGCGGTGATCGCCCCCGAGTTTGGCGACAAGGCCGCCGATAGCTACTGCCACGAGCTGCTGACCCGCCTCTACCCCGGCCGCGACATCGTGCAGATCAATATCGATCCGGTCGCAGCCGGTGGCGGTGGCATTCACTGCATCACCCTGCACCAGCCAGCCTGAGCCTTCCCTACCGACTGATAACCCGGGGCGTTGCGACACCCCGGGTTATATCGCCATGCCCATTTTTGTTCAGCCACCGTTCCATATCTTGGCCAGCTATGTCATATGGAGTGTCACCTTGGTCACACTCCCGAGTTATTCAAGAGGCTGAGACTCGGTGGCACTTTCCATTGCCGCCCTAGAAGTGTACTTTTGCCATATGGTCAAAATATAGCCAAAGGAAAACTCCTAGCGAATGCGTTCAGCGCCATAGATTGGTCAGCAATATTGTGATTTAAAATGAATTTTCTTGGCGGTGATTAGGGTGAGCCCGAGTTATATGGATGGTTCTATTAATGGATTATCACCGCCGTCCATCTAATTACTGTCATACTTATTGAGATGAATTGCCATAGATGAAAAACATTGAAGATAATTTAATAAGGTTTTTTGATATCGAGGCGCAAGTACGAGATCACATAAACACGCATAGATATCAGAAGGTCTTAATCTCAGAATTAGATAACTGGAGCCAAATTTGTAGTTCTTTAGACACGCTTGGTGACACAGGGTTAGCATTAAAAAGTTATTTCGAATCAGAATACCCCGTTAATGTAGGGTTGTCTTATATTTACACTTATGGGCTATTACAAGCGTTATTTATCCAACAAGACGCCATGAGTCATTTGTCTGAAGCATTTGAAGTGCCATATTCATTGTCGGACGAACTGAAAAGCATCAGAGCCGTTAGAAACGCCTCCATCGGTCACCCAACAAAGAATCAGGTTAAGAAAACCACTTACTTCAATCATATTTCTCGTATTTCAATGAGTAAAGGCGGCTTTACTTTGATCCGATTCTACGATGAAGGCCAAAGTGAGTTCATCGACGTTGACTTTAAAAAAACAGTAGAAACACAACTTATCGGCATTAATAATGCTTACGCATTAATCAGTGAAAAACTTCGAAAAATTGACGAGCAGCATAGGGCTAAGTTTATGGAGCAACCTCTAGCAGATATTCTTCACTCAACAATGGGATACATGTTCGAAAAAGTAGGACAAGCTATATACTCCCCATCCAGTTCAAATGTTTCATTTGGTCTTAGTATGCTTGAGTCAATCGAAGAGGCATACAATAAATTTCAGAGTGCATTGAAAGAAAGGAATGAATTACCAGATCATACTCAGTACGATCTTGATGAGTATTTCCATGCCATTCAAAGAGTGAAAACTTATCTAACTAACTCTAATGCGAATGACTTTTCAGAAGCAGATGCACGAATTTACTTATTCTATCTACAAAAAAGTCACAAAAGCTTTGAAAGCCTTGCACGTGAAATAGATGATGATTATTTAAAGGAATAGGTATAGCCCGTAGGTTCGATTAGCCGTCAGGCGTAATCGGACGTTCGCGTCAATCCATTCCCCCACAATAACGGCCATCCATATTTCTCCTCTGCCAGATGCCGCTGATTCACGGAAACACCGGAACAGCGGCATCTCGATCCTCCAATCAAGCTTCGCTAATCAAACCGGCATAGGCGGTAACACGGGGTGCATATGGGTTGGCACAAATCGGCCATTGCCTATGGCTGGCTTGTAGCGGACCAAATCGTGGCATGGGGTCTGGATAGGCTTCGGTATAAGCAAAAATTGGGTCATTTAACACAAACCCATAAATTCAGCTTATACCGCTTGCCCGGTCTGCTTTACGGCCATAAGTCACCCGCATTTCCACTCTGACGGGTCACCGCCGACTTATGGATAGAACCGGAACAGCGGCATCTCGAGCGTCCGATTACGCTTCGCCAATCGAACCTACATGAGACGGTCATATGTGGGATATGGAGGTTGGCGAGGATCAACCAATCTGACTCGATCGCCATAAACCACGATCACCACAAACAAAAGAGCCGCCCAGTTCACACCGGGCGGCTCTTTGCATCAGCGATGGTGACTGATTCGTCTTGTTACCGAATCGTCTTTTTACTGAATCGTTATTGGGCCTTGGGCGCTTCCACCGCGGCTGCCGCCGGTTGGTCATCTTCCTTGATCCAGGCATCCAGCAGGGTGTAACCCACCGCCAGCACCACGGGGCCGATAAAGAGGCCGATGATCCCCATCGCCAGCAAGCCGCCGATAACCCCCACCAGAATGAGGATCAGCGGCAGATTGGCGCCGCGCTTGATGAGGAAGGGGCGCAGGAAGTTGTCCATGGTGCCCGCAAACAGTGACCAGACCAGCAGGAAGGTGCCCCAGGTGGTGTCGCCGCTCCAGTAGAGGTAGCCGATACAGGCCAGCAGCACCGGGAAGGGGCCGATCTGGGCAACGATCAGCAGGAACATCACCACCACCAGCACCATGGCGTAGGGGATACCGGCAATCAGCAGGCCGACACCGGCCACCGAGGATTGCACCAGCGCGGTCACTACCACGCCCATGGCCACGGCACGGATCGCTTGGGAGGCCAGCACGGTGGCGTTGTCGCCCCGTTGCCCGGCCAGACGGTGGGCGAAGCGGCGAATGCCGGTCGCCACCACTTCACCTGAGTGGTAGAGCAGGCCGCAGATGCCGACAGTCAGCAGGAAGTGAACGAACAGCAACCCCAGATTGCCCGCCTGAGCGGCGAGCCAGCGGGCGGTCTGGCCAAAGTAGGGGGCCAGCTTGGCAAACAGCACCTGACCACCGCTCGCCAGAATTTGCTGCCAGAAGCCATAGAGCTTGTCACCCACCAGCGGGATCTGTTGCAGCCAGAGCAGCTCGGGCGGCGGCGACTGGCTGATGTTGGTGCCCAGCTCGATCAGCATGGGCGCCTTCTCCGCCACATTGGCCAGCGTCATAAAGAGCGGGATAACGAACATCAGCAGCAGCACCAGCGTCATAAAGAGGGCCGCCAGCGACCGTTTGCCCCACAACACCCGCTGCACCATCAGCATCAACGGCCAGGTGGCGATGGTGATCATGGTGGCCCACACCAGCGCGGGCAGGAAGGGCTGCAGCACCAGGAAACAGGAGATAATCAGGATGCTGAGAAACAGCACCCCCAGGGTTATCTTGGCCAAATCCACTTTTTTCATGTTCATAGGGTTTCCCTGTCAGGGCATCCGCCCCTGGGTCTAGAGTCTTGTTTCAAGAGAGATAGTATCCACCAGAGGCCAGCGCTCAACCAGAGCCCCAGCCCGAAAAAGAGCGCAAACTGACCAAGCAGGATAGTGAGCGAACTACTGGTCAACAGCGGCAATGCCCACGCGCCCGCCACCATCAGCAGCATGCCCGCCAGCACCACGGCGCCGGTCAGCCACGGGGAATAACCGTCACGCACCAGCGTGACCCTTCCCCCGAGCCAGAGGCCCAGCGCCGCCAGCCCGATCCCGGCCAGATGGGCCGACTGACTCTGGCCAGCGCAAACCAGTGCGGCGGCGATCAGCAAGCCCCAGGCAGAAGCGCGCTGATCCAGCCGCCAATATGGACGAACCGCCAGCAGCAAGGCGCCAATCAGCAGGCCAACCGCCACATCGGAGATAAAGTGCACCCCGAGCCAGACCCGCGCCAGACCGGTGGTGAGGGCCAACAGCAGCGCCAGCGAATAGGCCAGCCCGCGCCGGGCAGGCCAGAGCCAGCCAAGCAGCGCGCCCCAGAACAGCAGGGCCGAGGCGGTGTAACCGCTCGGCATGCCAAAGCCCTGGGCACTGTGAGTCGCCAGTTCAGGTTGCAGATGGAAGGGGCGCGGCCAGCCGATCCCCTCCTTGCTCGCCTGCACCAGCAAGCCAAGCCAGAGCATGGCAAAGAGCAGCTGGCGCAGCCGTGGCCACCCCAGCAGCGGGAGCAGCAAAGGTATCAGGGCAAGCTGAAAGCCGCCTGAACCAAACAGATTGCTGACAGACAGCCACCAGACATCGGGCCCCAGCCACTGTTGCAGGCGCATCATCAGCGGGAGCTCGGCCTGATGCAGCGCATTGCCCTGCGCCACGAAATCGGCCTGCCAGCGCACCTCGCTCTCGGGCAGCTCGCCAAGCCGGGCTTGCAGCCAGTCGAGCTGATCGGGGAAGCGGCGCTGTGCGCGGGGCAGCTTGTCCACCGCGATCAAACGGGCATTGAGGATCTCCCCACCCAGATTGGGGGCCTGCAGCAGCGAGACAAAATCGGAATTTTGCTGGGCGACGATAGGCTCCAGAGTGCGGCAGGCAAATACCTGCGCTTTCTGCCAACGGCCAAGATCCGCGACGATTTCCCCGCGCAGGCCGGTCTCTTCATACAGCTCGCGCAGGGCCGCCTGTTCGGGGCGCTCGTCGCCATCTATGTAGCCGCCGCTCAGGCTGTAGCGGGAGGAGATACGATCCTGCACCAGCAGCAGTTGATCCTGATGGCGGATGGCGCAGACTGCCGCCGTCGGTGCCGTCGGTGCCGTCGGTTCGGCGCTCAGTGCTGGCAGAGCGGTAAACAGCGCCAGCAAGAGTAAAAAGAGGGTTCTCGACATCAATTTGCTTTCCCTATGCACAATGGCGACAAGCCTCCCAGAAATCAGATAGTTGGGCAATGCTGGCAGCCCGTTCAGCGCTGATCCGGCCATGATGGCCGCACCGGGAAGATTGCGATGAACGAGGGCACTCCCTACTATTGGCGGCTATCTTCAATGTCATGCAGCAACCGCTGGAGCCCTCCATGAGACAGTTCGGCTTTTTCCTCGGCATCGCCATCGGTGTCATCCTGATCCTGTTCGGCAGCATCGTTATCTTTCAGGCCCTGCCTGCGGCACTGGACGTACTGGAGATGCCAAGCCGCATCCCGTTCGTGCGCGAGGTCTACACCTGGCTGATGACCAGCGCCAACGGCCTCACCGCCCAGCTGGAGCAGAACTTCCTGGAAGCGTTCCAGACCGTGCTCAAGCTGATCCTGCTCATCACCTTCATGTGGGTCTGCGTCAAGCTGGTCAACATGGGGGTGCTGATTATCCGTGCCGGGGTTGACCTCATCCGCACCGCCATCGCCCACAGCGAAGGCAAGGAGGAGAAGAAAGTCGAACCGCAGGATCGCTTCTGATCACCGACCTGACCGGCCAATTGCACTGAACGATGGCGCCCCGCGAGGGGCGACATCTTTTATGCAACATATGGCAGGCAATCTACCCCTTACGGCCAGATCCCCCGCTTTTCCCTTGTTAATCAGCAAACTGCCCATATGTTGCGTGGTCAGGACAGCAGCGGGGCACGCCTTCGCTGCCGGCCGGTTTCTATCCAGCGGCCCGCCTCTGGTATAATCGACCACCCCTTTTCCCCGTTATGGAGCCGGTTCATGGCCAATCATCCGGAAAGCGCCCTTGAGGTTCGTCTCGACAAGTGGTTGTGGGCGGCCCGTTTCTACAAGACCCGCTCGCTGGCACGGGATCAGATTGACGGCGGCAAGGTGCACTACAATGGTCAGCGCAGCAAGCCGGGCAAACAGGTGGAAGTGGGTGCGCTGATCCGCTTCTGGCAGGGGCAGGATGAGCGGGAAGTGCGGGTGCTGGCCATCAGCGATCAGCGCAAATCGGCACCGCTCGCCCAGCAGCTCTATGAAGAGACCGCCGAAAGCCTGAAAAAGCGGGCCGAAAACAGCGAGGCGCGCCGTTTCAACAGCCAGTTTGCGCCGAGCCCGGAGCGTCGCCCCGACAAGCAGGAGCGGCGCCAGCTGCTCAAGGTCAAACAGTACTGACCGACCCCGATTTGATACCGGGCTGGCCTCAACCCCAGCCCGCCCGATTTACCTCACCGAAGAACCCAGGAACATATGATGAGCAACCAAGATCTGCTGTATCGCTATCTGTTTGAAGAGTACGAAGTACGTGGCGAGCTGGTCCAGCTGGATCACACCTACCGCCATGTGGTGGAAGCCCAGAACTACCCGGTGCAGGTGCAAAAACTGCTGGGCGAGCTGCTGGTCGCCACCAGCCTGCTGACCGCCACCCTCAAGTTTGAAGGTTCCATCACCGTTCAGCTGCAGGGCGATGGCCCGGTGCGTCTGGCCGTCATCAACGGCGACCACAACCAGCAGCTGCGCGGCGTGGCCCGCTTTGAAGGCGAACTGCCGAGCGACAACAAGCTGCAGAGCCTGATCGGCAACGGTCAGCTGGTCATCACCATCACCCCGGATCAGGGCGAGCGCTATCAGGGCATCATCGCGCTGGACGCCGACACCCTGGCTGGCTGTCTGGAGCACTACTTCGCCCAGTCCGAGCAGCTGGCGACCAAGCTGTGGATCCGCACCGGTTACCACGAGGGCGAACCGCGCGCTGCCGGCATCATGCTGCAGGAGCTGCCCGCCCAGAGCGAGGATCACAGCAACGACTTCGAGCACCTGACCCAACTCACCAGCACCATCAAGGATGAAGAGCTGTTCGGTCTGGAAGCCGAGGAGATCCTCTACCGTCTCTACCATCAGGACAAGGTGCGGGTGTTCGATCCGCAGGCGGTCGAGTTCCGCTGCACCTGCTCCCGCGAGCGCTGCGAAGGGGCCCTGCTGCAGATAGAAAAGGAAGAGGTGATGGATATGGTGCAGGAGCTCGGCAAGATCGACATGCACTGTGATTATTGCGGCGCTCAGTACCAATTTAATGGGATCGATGTCGAAACCCTGTTCAGCAGGGCTCCCGGCAATGATGCAAACAAGTTACACTAATTAAAGGCGGGCAAAACCCGCCTTTAACTTTAATAACAAAAAAACACCCTATTTTATAAAGTTTGATGGCGATCGCTAAACTCTACCACCTAAGTGATAGGATGAACGTCAGATAGAACCCTACAAACCTCTGAACCCAGGAGAATACAATGACAATCGTGGCAGAACCCACCCTGGCCCAACAATTAGGACTGGACCAGTACGGCATCAAAAACAGCCAGGAAATCGTTCGCAACCCCTCGTACGAGCAGCTTTTCGCGGAAGAGACTCGCCCTGACCTGGAAGGGTTCGAGCGCGGCGTCGTCACCGAACTGGGCGCCGTCAACGTCAACACCGGTATCTTCACCGGCCGCTCTCCGAAAGATAAATATATCGTCAAAGATGCCACTACCCAGGATACTGTGTGGTGGTCTGACCAGGGTAAAAACGATAACAAAGCGATTACCCCCGAAGTGTGGTCACATCTGAAAGGGCTGGTCACCAAACAGCTCTCCGGCAAGCGCCTGTTTGTGGTCGACGGCTTCTGCGGTGCCAACCCGGACACCCGCCTGGCCGTGCGCATCATCACCGAGGTGGCTTGGCAGGCACACTTCGTGAAAAACATGTTCATCCGCCCGAGCGATGAAGAGCTGAAAACCTTCAAGCCTGACTTCGTGGTGATGAACGGTGCCAAGTGCACCAACCCGAACTGGAAGGAGCAGGGTCTCAACTCCGAGAACTTTGTTGCCTTCAACATGACCGAGAAGATGCAGCTCATCGGTGGCACCTGGTACGGTGGCGAGATGAAGAAGGGCATGTTCTCCATGATGAACTACTTCCTGCCCCTGCGCGGCATTGCCTCCATGCACTGCTCCGCCAACGTGGGTCAGGACGGCGACGTCGCCATCTTCTTCGGCCTCTCCGGCACCGGCAAGACCACCCTCTCCACCGATCCCAAGCGTCAGCTGATCGGCGATGACGAGCACGGCTGGGATGACCACGGCGTGTTCAACTTCGAAGGTGGCTGCTACGCCAAGACCATCAAGCTCTCCGAAGAGGCCGAGCCGGATATCTACCACGCCATCCGCCGCGATGCGCTGCTGGAGAACGTGACCGTTGCTGCCGATGGCACCATCGACTTCGATGATGGCTCCCGTACCGAGAACACCCGCGTCTCCTACCCGATCTATCACATCGAGAACATCGTCAAGCCGGTCTCCAAGGCAGGTCACGCCACCAAGGTGATCTTCCTGACTGCCGACGCCTTCGGCGTGCTGCCCCCGGTCTCCAAGCTGACCAAGGAGCAGACCAAGTACCACTTCCTCTCTGGCTTCACCGCCAAACTGGCTGGTACCGAGCGCGGCATCACCGAGCCGACTCCGACCTTCTCCTCCTGCTTCGGCGCAGCCTTCCTCTCCCTGCACCCGACCAAGTACGGTCAGGAGCTGGTGAAACGGATGGAAGCGGCAGGTGCAGAGGCCTATCTGGTCAACACCGGCTGGAACGGTACCGGCAAGCGCATCTCCATCAAGGATACCCGCGCCATCATCGACGCCATCCTGGATGGCTCCATCGAGAAGGCCGAGACCAAGGTGCTGCCGATCTTCAATCTGGAAGTACCGACTGCACTGCACGATGTGAACCCGGCCATCCTCGACCCGCGCGACACTTACGCCAACAAGGCCGAGTGGGACGCCAAGGCGCAGGATCTGGCCCAGCGCTTCATCAAGAACTTCGAGCGCTTCACCGATAACGACGAGGGCAAACGTCTGGTAGCGGCAGGTCCGCAGCTGTAACAGACCCCTTTGCATCAACGAGATGATGCCGGTCAGCCACGCTGACCGGCATTTTTGTTTTTATGGAGTTCCGAACGCCGCCAGCCACGCCGCGGCGAGCCCCTAAACCTTGCCATGCCGGGTGTGACGGGGTAGATTCAGCCAAACTTTATACAATATACAATTTTGTAACGCCCAATCGTGACCCGACCATGACCCCACCCTACAAGACCCGAACCCAGATGGTGATGGAAAACCTCCGCGGCCGGATCCTCCGTGGGGAGTTCCCCGCCGGCGCCCCTCTGCGTCAGGATGCCATCGCCAAGGAGCTGGCCGTGAGCCGCATTCCGGTGCGGGAAGCCCTGATGCAGCTGGAAGCGCAGGGGCTGGTGAAATTCGAGGCCCACCGCGGCGCCGTCGTCACCATGCTGGACGCTGCGGCCATCGACGAGCTCTTTTATTTGCGAGCGCTGCTGGAAGCCGATACCCTGTTCCACGCCGTCGACAAGATGACGGAAGCCACCTTCGCCAAGGCGGAGGCCATCCTCGCCCAGTTTGATCACGCCCTGGAGTCAGGCACCCAGATCGAACACTGGGCCGAGTTGAACCACAGCTTTCACGCCACCCTCTATCAGGCAGCCGGTCGCCCCCAGGCACTCGAACTGATCGCCCAGATCAATCTGAGCTGTGACCGCTATGTCCGCTTCGAGCTGCTCTTTGCCACCGATGGCGTGGACAAGGCGGAGCGTGAACACGCCCAACTGCTGGAGCTGTGCCGCGCCCGGCGCAAGCACGAGGCAGTGGTGCTGCTCAGGCAGCATATCGAGGCAGCAGGCCAGTCGATCAAGCGGATCCTGGCTGGCGGCCACAAGAAATGAACACTCATAAAGCAACCATCTGGCACTAACGACATGAATAATTTCGAGATAATTGAAACCCGCGTCGCCCAAGTCAGGGCCGAGCTGGCCATGCAGGAGTTGGACGCCTTTATCGTCCCCCATGATGATGAGCACCTCGGCGAGTACATCCCCGCCTACGCCGAGCGGCTGGACTGGATCACCGGGTTCAATGGCTCCGCCGGCGTCGCCATCATCATGGCCCAGCGTGCCGCCCTCTTCGTCGATGGTCGCTACACGGTGCAGGCCCGCATGCAGGCGCCGTCCGAGCTGTTCGAATTTCTCCACCTCATTGAAGATCCCCATGTCCAGTGGCTGGCCGAGCAGCTGCCCTCCGGCACCCGGGTCGGTTTCGACGCCCGTCTGCACAGCCTGACCTGGTACAAGAACGCAAAAGCGGTGCTGGCCGAGCGCGGCATCGAGCTGGTGCGGGTCGAGCAGAACCCCATCGACCTGAACTGGAGCGATCGTCCCGAGCCGACCAAGACGCCGGTTATCCTCTACAGCGAGGAGCTGGCAGGCCAGTCGAGCCAGGCCAAACGCGAACAGCTGGCCGCCGATCTGCGCAAGCGCGGCCTCGATGCCGTGCTGCTGACCCAGGCCGAGCCCATCAACTGGCTGCTCAACCTGCGTGGTCGCGATATCGAGCGGCTGCCGGTAGTGCTCGGTTTTGCCGTGCTCTACGCCAATACCACCATGGATTTCTTCGTCGATACCGACAAGATCGACTGCTTCGCCTTCAGCCAGCACGTGGGGCAGGATGTCTCCGTCTACCCCATCGACAAGCTGGGCGACGTGCTGCAGCGCATCGGTGAAGATCAACAGAAGGTGCTGGCCGATCCGGACAGCGCCAACGCCTGGACCCAGCTCATCATGGAAGAGGCGGGCGCCATTCTGGTGGCTGGCCAAGACCCGACCATGCTGCCGAAGGCATGCAAGAACGAGGTGGAGCTGACCGGCATGCGCGCCGCTCATCTGCGCGACGGCGTGGCCATGACCCGCTTCCTCGCCTGGCTGGATCGGCTGATCGCCTCCGGCGAGTTTGAAGGGGTGGATGAAGGCACTCTGGCCGATCAGGTGGAAGCGTTCCGCCGCGAGCAGGAGCACTACGTCGAGCCGAGCTTTGACACCATCTCTGCGCTCGGCCCCAACGCCGCCATGTGCCACTACCACCACACCAACGGCACCCCGCGTGCGTTTGGTCAGGACAGCCTCTACCTGCTCGATTCCGGTGGCCAATACATGGATGGCACCACCGACATCACCCGCACCATCAAGGTGGGTGAGGTGACCGACGAGCAGAAAGCGATGTTTACCCGGGTGCTGCAGGGTCATATCGCGCTGGATCAGGCCCGCTTCCCGCGCGGCACCGCAGGGATCCAGCTCGACGTGCTGGCCCGCATGCCGCTGTGGCAAGCCGGTTACAACTACGACCACGGCACCGGTCACGGCGTCGGCCACTTCCTGAGCGTCCACGAAGGGCCCCAGCGCATCGCCCCGAAAGGGAACATGGTAGCGCTGCAACCGGGCATGGTGCTCTCCAACGAGCCGGGCTACTACCGGGAAGATGGTTTTGGCATCCGCTGCGAAAACCTGGTAGTGGTGAGCGAGCTGGAGCAGATCGGCGAGCTGCCGATGCTGGGCTTCGAGCGTCTGACCTATGTACCGTTCGATACCCGCCTGATCGACCGCAGCCTGCTGAGCCCGGCCGAATTCCGCTGGATCAACGAATACCACGCCGAGGTGTTCCGCCGCCTGAGCCCGCTGCTCGAGGGCGAGGATCTCGCCTGGCTGGAGCAGGCAACCAGCCTCATCTGATGACACAGGGCCTGCGGGCCCTGTTTTTTTGCCCCCCCTTTTGACCTGTATCAACACCCTGCCCGGGCTGGTCAGGAAAATGGCGACCATGAAAATTCATCAAGCCAACCCAGCAAGGGGCGCGCACGCCAGCACCGGCAAAGCGGCGACTCTTCACCCCAGACTGGTGCGCGAGCAGCGGACAGTCAGCGCCATGATCCGCCTCTACTGCCAGCACCATCATCAGGATCCCCATTGCCGTCACTGTCGCAAGCTGCGGGATTTCGCCCACCAGCGGCTCACCCGCTGCCGTTACGGCCACGGTCACAAACCCACCTGTGCCAACTGCAACATCCACTGCTATGCGCCAGCGATGCGCAAACAGATCCAGCAGGTTATGCGCTGGAGTGGCCCCCGCATGTTGCTGCGCCACCCCTGGCTGGCCATCCGCCATCTGCTTGATGGCTGGCGCAAGGCCCCCAAACTGCCCCACAGCCGCCCGCTCCCCCCCTGATCGCTCATGCAGGATTCAGAAATCAATCGCTAGGATCTTGCTGTCTGGCGCAGACCCCTTGTCTGCCCTGAACAGTGGAGAAACAAGATGAGCTGGTTTACCCGTTTTCGTGAGCGTCGGGCCCTGCGCCGCTATCTGGCGATGTCGGCGATCCTGGCCAAAGAGTATGGCGCCTGCGAGCAATACAGCGCAGGACAGTTGCTGACCCAGGCCAGGATCCATAAACTGCCGACCCGCTGGCTTGGTTACTACTTCGCGCTCTATCGCCACGAAAGCGCGCCCGAACTGGTCAGCGGCTGGCAACTCGACGATGCGCGGCTGCTCGCCCTGCGCCAGTCGCTCGCCGAGAGCCTGTTTCACCACGACATTGCCTATACCGCTCTGGATGTCCGCGAGCTGGCCCGCCCCGCCCAATGGCGCGGTGGCAGCGATCGCAAGGTACAGACCCAGGGCATCACCTTTCGCCAATATTGACCAGAGACGCCTTGATGCACCACAACCCGCCCCTGCTGCGCCCCGCGACCCATACCGACATGCACGCCATCTGGCAGATCGATGCCAAGGTTTTTGGCGAAGATGTCTATCCCGCCTTCTTCTTCCGTCAGGCGATGGATCTCTGGCCCGATCTGCTGCTGGTGGCCGAGTACGAGGGGCATCTGGTGGGCTATGTGCTGGGTGGTTTCGGTCAGGAGCGGTCGCAAGGCTGGGTACTCTCGCTGGCGGTGCTGCCCGAGGCGCGTGGTTTCGGGCTGGCCGAGCGGATGATGCGTCAGATGGAGACCAACATGGAGGGGCTGCAGATCAGCGAATTGCAGCTCACGGTCGATCCCGCCAATCCGGCCCAGCGCCTCTACTACCGGCTCGGTTATCAGCTGGTCGAAGAGGTGGCCGACTACTTCGGCCCCGGCGAGGATCGGCTGGTGCTGGTCAAAAAGCTCACTGATACAGCTGCGATTCAAGGATAAAAGCGGTTACAGAACGCATAATTGGTTACATTTTGCCGATTTCATGTCCCGCTTGCTTGGAGTAAAGTTCAATTCATCGAACTGATTGTTTGAATTCTATTCAGCCTTGGAGGCCTATCATGTTGAAACGAATGACCATTATTGCCCTGCTGGCCGCCACCACCATCACTGGTTGCGCCAATAGCGATGTCTACTCTGGCGATGTTTATACCAAAGACCGCGCCAAGCAGGTTCAGACCGTCAGCTACGGCACCATCATCTCTACCCGCCCGGTCAAGATCCAGGCCGATGAGAACTCCCTGATGGGTACCATCGGCGGCGCCGTGGTCGGCGGCCTGCTGGGCAGCACCGTTGGTGGTGGTACCGGTCGCGATATCGCAGCCGCAGGCGGCGCCATCGCCGGTGCCGCAGCCGGTAACGCCATCGGCAACAAGATGAATCAGGTCGACGGCGTCGAGCTGGAGATCAAGAAAGAGAACGGCGAAGCCATCGTAGTGGTGCAGAAAGCCAGCCCCACTTTCAGACCGGGTGCCCGTGTCCGCATGACCCAGGGTAACGGCAGCATCAACGTGGCCGTAGTGAACTAAGAGTGCGAACTAAAAGCGCCACCGCGCTTGCACCATAAAAAAACCGCCGGAACCGGCGGTTTTTTGTTGTCTGACGTTCGGGATTACATGCTGTAGGCCTTCTCGCCATGTGTGGTCACATCCAGCCCTTCCCGCTCGGCATCGCCGTTCACCCGCAGACCCACCACCAGGTCAACCAACTTGAAGGAGATCGCTGCCACGGCACCGGACCAGAGGATGGTCACGCCAACCCCGATGGCCTGGATCTTCACTTGCGCCAGAATGGAGTACCCCTCGGCCACCTGATTGGTGACATAGTCCCACACCCCGGTACCGCCCAGATCCGGGCTGGCAAAGACACCGGTCAGCAGGGCACCGAGAATGCCGCACACACCGTGCACACCAAACACGTCCAGACTGTCGTCGGCACCCAGCAGGCGCTTGAGACCGTGGACACCCCACAGACCCGCCACGCCACTGATAAGGCCCATCACCAGACCACCACCAACGCCGACCAGACCGGCCGCAGGAGTGATAACCACCAGACCGGAGACGGCGCCAGAAGCGGCCCCCAGCAGAGAGGGACGTCCCTTCATCACCCACTCGGCCAGCGTCCATGACAGGGCTGCCGCAGCCGGAGCTACCCAGGTGTTGATAAAGGCCAGCGCCGCAACACCGTTGGCTTCCAGCGCGGAGCCGGCGTTGAAACCGAACCAGCCGAACCAGAGCAGGGAGGCGCCGATCATGGTCATGGTCAGACTGTGGGGCGTCATGGGATCACGACCGTAGCCCAGACGTTTGCCCACCAGATAGGCACCCACCAGACCCGCCACGGCGGCGTTGATATGCACTACGGTGCCGCCAGCAAAGTCCAGCGCACCATGCTGGAACAGATAACCGGCGGTGGCGGTTGCAGCAGCAGCCGCATCGGCGCTGGTATAGGCATCCGGCCCCGCCCAGTACCACACCATATGGGCTAGCGGAATGTAGGCAAAGGTGAACCAGATGACCGAGAAGAGCAGCACGGCGGCAAACTTGATGCGCTCGGCAAAGGCGCCGACGATAAGGCCGCAGGTGATGGCGGCAAAGGCCCCCTGAAACACCACATAGATGAACTCGCTGATACCGACCCCCTTGCTGAAGGTGGCCGCGATGGAGTCAGGAGTGACCCCCTTGAGCAGCACCTTGCTGAAGGAGCCGAACACGCTGTTGCCCTCGGTAAAGGCGAGCGAGTAGCCGTAGATGACCCAGAGCACGCAGATGAGGCAGAACAGGGTAAAGACCTGCATCAGCACGCTCAGCATGTTTTTGGCGCGCACCAGCCCGCCGTAGAAGAGCGCCAGACCGGGGATCGACATTAGGATCACCAGTGCGGCCGAGAGCAGCATCCAGGTGTTGTCACCCTTGTTGATCGTCACGCTGGCAACCGGTGCCACCGCAGCCTGAACCTGAGAGACCTCATCGGCCCAACTTGGGGTCACCAGCAACGCCGTCAGTATCGGCAGACCCGCCATCATCCATTTTTTGACCATAGAGCACTCTCCTTCCCTGTCGTACCGGTATAAACCGGCTCCGTTTCCTTGATTGAACTTGTGGCCACTGCTCGCGTGCCTCGATTCGCCGTGTGCAGATGGCCAGAAATGACCGCCTGATGGTAAAAAGCATAAAGTGGGCCAAAAGTTAAAACTCATTTAAATCATAAGATTAGATATAAACAAACTCCTTTTTGCACCAAAATGGCGCGTGCGTTGCGCTAAGCCACTACCGGTCGCCCTGTGACAGGGCAAGCGGTCTCCCTCGCACCAGA
The DNA here is from genome assembly GCF_024436135.1 of Aeromonas sp. SG16. Lineage (NCBI taxonomy): Bacteria > Pseudomonadati > Pseudomonadota > Gammaproteobacteria > Aeromonadales > Aeromonadaceae > Aeromonas > Aeromonas sp. SG16. The sequence goes on along the minus strand of NZ_JANFNW010000009.1, from coordinate 120,426 downwards.
AATGCACAAAATCAGGCGCTATCCCACATGCCGGAGTGATGATCATCGCGCCCGGCCGGCTCGCCGTTTACACTGGCTGAACGCCATGCCGCCACAAACGGCACGACAGATTCATGATGAGGGCCATTTTCGACACTCTGATGGCAGGCCCAATCCGAGGAACACCATGCAGTCCGATCGTCTCGACCTCAGCGTCAACCGCTATCGTCACTTTGACGCAGAACACCGCACCCATAGCGCCCTGCTGGGGATACTGGTGCTGGCCATCATCTCCACCCATCTCACCCTGCTGCCCCACTACCCCGCCGAGCGGATCCATATCAGCAGCCTGGGGTTCGAGCTGGTCAACTGGCTCACCATGATCTTTCTGTTCTGGGTGGTGCAGTGCGCCCATCTGCCAGCCAAAACCTATCGCCTGCTCTCCTGCGGCCTGATGCTGTGGATCCTGGGTGCGACCGCCGACATCATGGACGAGCTGGTCGCCCAGCCGCTCTGGATCGCCATCTATGCCGAGGATCTGCTGCGATCCAGCGGTATCCTGCTGAGCAGCATCGGTATCCTGAGCACCATGCATCACCTCTTTCATATCAATAGCCAGCTCAGACAACAGGCGCTGTTTGACGATCTGACCCAACTTCCCAACCGGCGCTACTTTCATCAGCAGCTGTTTTTGGGAGAGGGGGAGTATCAGGTGCTGCTCCTGCTCGATCTCGATCACTTCAAATGGATCAACGACAACTTCGGCCACGACATGGGCGACAAGGTGTTGCAGCAGTTTGGTGCTCTGCTGCAACAGCACTGCCCGGTCGGAGGGCTGGCAGCCCGCGTCGGCGGTGAGGAGTTCGCAATCCTGCTGCCCGATGCCAACCAGACGAAACTGGAGCCACTGGCAGCGACCCTGCTGGCAGCAACCCGCACCATAGCCCCCGATCCGGCCCATCCTCTGACAGTCAGCATCGGGTTCGGCACCCGCGGACCGCAGGAGCCAGCGGTCTCGCTGTTCAAGCGGGTGGATCAGGCGCTCTACAGCGCCAAGGAGGCAGGCAGAGATCGCTATGTGTCGGCTATCCCTGCCAATAAAGGAGAGTGAACCCACTCTGGAGCACGACCGGCAAGGCATAACATCGCAGATGGAAAAGGGGCCTTATGGCCCCTTCTCTATCCGTGACATTCCCCCACCTAAAAGCGGAAGGTGAGCCCGATATTGGCCTGCCACTGGGTCACCAAATCCCCCTTCACCTTGAACAGGCACTGATCCGGGTTGCAGAGAAACTCGCTGCTGTCGTTGGCAAGCGACCCGTAGCCCCGCACCTCGGCCCGCAGGGCCAGATGCTCGGATAGGCGGGGCTGAACCCCGAGCGCCAGCGACATGGAGGGCATCACCTCGCTGTCGTAGGCGGCAAAGCGCGTTACCCCGATACCGGCACCGATATAGGGCGCCATCAGGTTGTCAGCGAGGGTCAGTGCACCGGCAAAGTGCAGGGTATCCACCGTCAGGCGATCCGGCTGATCGGGGGAGAGGGTGGTGGACTGGTGGCTGTAGAGCAGCTCGATCATGCCGGGATCATCCACCTCCTTGCTGATGAAGATCCCCCAACTGCCGGAGGCTTGCCCCTTCAGCTCGTCAATGCTGGTCGACACCGGCGCAGGCTGCGGATCCTCGCTGCGCTTGAAATCGATGGCGGAGCTGTAGCCGTAAAACGGCGTCACCTGCCAGCTCAATCCGGCCCCGGCCTCCCCCTCGCCGCTCCACGCCAGCCCAAGGGGCAGCAGTGCCCCCATCATCACCATTCCGACTCGTCTCATCCTCACCTCCGGCCAATCCATTTTGCTCAAAAGCATACCAGAGCCATCCCGTCGCCATCCTAAATGGCACCTGTACCGGCTCATTTTCCGTGGCGTTAAAAGCGCCTGTGTCATTCATCGGCCATTAACCCCGGCCACGTATGCTGGCGCCCAATCCGGGTCATGGTGGCCCGGCACAAGCCGACAGCAGAAGGATGCCGGAGATGGCGACAGCCCCCCTCAACGACCCGCAACACACCCTCGCCAATACCCTGCGGGCCACCGCCCACGCCATCGAGGAGAGCCATATCAGCCTGCGCCAGATGCTCGCGCTGGTCGGCGAGCAGGGGATGCTGCTGTTTTGCGTGCTGCTCACCGTCCCCTTCCTGCTGCCGGTCTCGATCCCCGGCGTCAGTACCCCGTTTGGCCTGCTGATCCTCTTTATCGGTATCGGCATAACCCTCAACCGGGTGCCCTGGCTGCCCGCCATCCTGATGGAGCGCCGCTTTGCCGCCGACCAGCTCAAGCCGACCCTGCACAAGGGGGCGGATCTGCTGGCCCGCATCGACCGCTACATCCGCCCGCGCCTGCTCGCCCTGACCGCCAGCACCACCATCAACCGCTGCAACGGTCTGCTGATCATGCTGGCCGCTCTGCTGCTGATGCTGCCCCTTGGCGCCATCCCCTTCACCAATGCCCTGCCCGCCTGGGCCATTCTGCTGCTGGCCACCGGCATGCTGCAGCGGGATGGTCTGTTTGTCGCCGGCGGCTATCTGCTGGTGAGCGCGACCTTGGTCTGGTTCAGCGTGCTGGCCATCGGCCTGCTGATGGCGGGCCAAAGCGCCACCAGTTTGCTCGGCTAAATGAGAGGCAAAGAAAAAGGGCGACCTGATGGTCGCCCTTTTTGACTTGTGCGGGATCCGCCGTTACAGCAGATCGTAGATAAGGGCCGAGATGGCCAGCAGCCCGATCACCAACACGAAGAGGGTACTCGCCCCGCGATAACGCTTGAGGGCGGGCAGACGATAGATGGAACAGGCCGGCAGCAGGAACAGGATCACCGCGATGAGCGGCCCGCTCACCTTCTCGATGATCTCCAGCACGTTGGGATTGAGGTAGGTAATCACCCCGGTCACCACGAACAGGATCACCGACGAGACCCGCGCGATGGTCGTTTCACGCAGGGAAAGTCCCAGCCCCTGACAAGCACCGCTCACCATGCTCACCGTCCCCTCGCTCACTCCCATGGAGGTGCCGAGGAAGGATTTGGACATGGCCAGAATGGCGATAAGCGGCCCCACATAAGCGATCAGCGGATTGGAGAACTTGTTCGCCAGCGCTGACAGCACCGAGATATTGTCGATGCGCGCCTGCGCCATCTCGGCCTGACTCAGGCTCATCACGCAGCTCACCACGAAGAAGAGCACGCTGCCGCAAATCAGCAGGCTGCTGCACTTGATGATCCGCTTGGCGCGCAGGTCGGCGCTCTCCTGACAGCGCTTCTTCTGCGCCGCACTGAAGGAGGAGATGATGGGCGCATGGCTGAAGGAGAACACCATCACCGGCACGATCAGCCAGAGGGATTTCCAGAACGCCGGATCACGCCAGTCCACCGCCTGACTCTCGCTGAAGTAGGAGAGGCTCCACTGGGGCAGCAGATAGATGGAGAGGCCGATCAGAAAGGCGACCATGGGCAGCGCCAGCACGCTGATGGCCGACACCACGATCTGCTTGCCCGCCAGCAGCACCAGATGCAGACCCAGCATCACCCCCAATACCAGCAGACCGCGCGGGATCTCGGCATCCCCCAGCTGGTGCACCACAAAGCTCTGGATCGCGTTGGTGATGGAGATGCTGTAGACCAGAATGATGGGGTAGAAGGCCATCAGATAGACCAGCATCAGCAGCTTGCCCGCCCGCGCCCCGAAGTGCTCCTCCACCACATGGGTGATATCCCCCTCCTTGTGGGAGCTGGAGAGCACAAAGCGGCTCAACGCCCGATGGGAATAATAAGAGAGCGGAAATGCGAGCAGCAAAATAAACAATAAAATAACCGGCGAATTACTGCCGACGGTAATGGGGAGAAATAGCGTACCGGCACCGACCGCAGTGGCATATAAGCCCATGGTCCATACCGAATCACTTTTCTCCCATTTCAATTTTGAAACCGGGTTACTCTTTTCAGCAATAGAAACACTCATTGCAATATATACCTTATTAATCTGTCATCATTATTTTTATTGGCCCGAATAACAGGCTGGCAATATCAGGCGGCATTTGGCCGCAGGAGCAGAAAAAGCAAATCCGCCAGCGGCCAACAGGGCCACCGGAGTGAAATGGAGATGCCACGCTACCATCGTTGAAATCGCCATCCGGGTCAAGGTTAATAATTCATGACCGTTTGAATCGGATTGTTTCAAAACGGGGCGAGATGTATCGCATTCGTCACCAGCACACCCATTTATCCCCGTTTGATAACATACCGATAAACCCTTGTTCTGTTGCCCAACAACACAAATAAGAACAGCGATCGGGCAGCCAATATTACCACCATAGCTCGCGAGATATCAGTGAAATAATATGGCGAACTTTTCATCCAATTAATGTTTACATCAACAAGGGGTTGTTCATTAATTTTCGGGGGCGGCCGGACAGTGCGCCACCCGATTGCGCCCCGTCCGCTTGGCCTCGTAGAGCCACTCGTCGGCACGGGCCAGCGCCAGATTGATATCCTCTCCGGGCAGCACCAGCGTGGCCCCCAGGCTGACCGTCATGCCGACCGGTTCGGCGGGCAGAGCCTCGACCGCGGCGCGGATCTGCTCGGCCATCTCCAGCAACCCGGCCTCATCAATCCGTGGCAGCAAGATCACAAACTCCTCGCCACCACTGCGCACAAACAGATCGTCTGCCCGCAGGCGGCCATCGACGCAGGCGGCAAAGCGCTGCAGTGCCAGATCCCCCTGCTGATGGCCGAAGCGATCGTTGATCTGCTTGAAGTGATCGATGTCGAGCATAAGCAGGCCGCAGGGGGCCTCTCTGCCCCTCACCTGCTGGCAATGTTCGAAGAAGTAGCGGCGGTTATGGAGGCCGGTCAGCTGGTCGGTCTCGCTCTGGCGCTGCAGGCGCTGCTGCAACTCGAACTGGCGGGTAATATTGCGGGTCACCCAGGCGACCGCCCGCTTGCCGTCATAGAGGGATGGCAGAGGGGCAATCTTGCCCTCAAAGCGCTGCACGCCTTGCGGCCCGACACCGGCGTTGATGCCACCCACCTCGCTGGCCGCCAACTCATACTCTACCACCCGCACCAGACCGCTGTTGAGCGCCAGTGCGACCTGCTCCATCACCCAGAGGGACATCGCCTCCGGCAGCACATCCAGCAGCCGCTTGCCAGCCAGCGGATTGCCGTCCTGATAGGATTGATGCTCCATGCCTCCTATGTATTCCACGTAATAGCCATCTTCACTCAGGATGAAGACCGGATCTGGCAACTGCGCCATCACCTCGTAAAGCTGCGATACCGAAAGAGTCATGGATGCTCCTGTACTTCTGTGGCCAACAGGGACTGGCTATTGTGCCCCAACTCGACAGCCCGCCAACCATCACCATATGGGACAGATTTCCAGCAGTGCCAAGATTCCTTTACAGCAAGTTTATCCCGTTTGGTGAAACAACCCGACGCAACCCGCAATCCCGCAGTTCGCCACCCATATCCCATTGTTTCAAAAAGAGGCTTCGTTTAGGCTCCTGTGGCTCGCCCCCATTTTTGTCCCTCCATGGAGACGCAGCCCGATGCCGCAGGAGGGGAATCGCACAAGGAGTTGCAGGATGAAGAATGCCATCGTCAAAGCCCGTTTCGAGGCGGTCAGCCTCGAAGGGGAACAGCTCACCCTCAAGATCGCCATCAAGGCTCCCGAGCCGGATCCACGTTCGGCTGGCGGTGACTGGCGCTGCAAGGTGAAGCTGGCGGGGCTGAGCGACAAGACCTTTATCTACGGCATCGACAGCCTGCAGGCCCTGAGCCTCGCCATCAAGTTTGTCGAGACCGAGCTGCGCGCCTTCTCCGATGCGGGCTGGCAGTTCTATCTGCAGGGCTGCCCCGATCACCCCATCGACATGAGCGCCTGCTACTTCCCGGCGCTCTAGCCCGGCCCATCCAAGGAGACCAGATGCACGGACCCGATCCCGCCAATCCCCACCCCATGAACGGCTTTCCCCAGGTGTGCTTTATCAAGAACACCATCAAGGGGCCCAATATCGAGGTGGGTGACTACACCTATTACGACGACCCGGAGGATTCGGCGGGCTTCGAGCGCAACGTCCTCTACCACTTCCCCTTCGTCGGCGACAAACTGCTCATCGGCAAGTTCTGCGCCATTGCCCGCGGGGTGAAGTTCATCATGAACGGCGCCAACCACCAGACCTCCGGCTTCTCCACCTACCCCTTCTTTATCTTCGGCAACGGCTGGGAGAGCGCCGCCCCCGCCCCGGGCAGCCTCCCCTACAAGGGCGATACCGTCATCGGCAACGATGTCTGGATAGGCTATGACGCCCTGATCATGCCGGGGGTAAAAGTCGGCAACGGCGCCATTATCGCCGCCCGCTCCGTGGTCACCGGCGACGTGCCCGCCTATGCCGTGGTCGGCGGCAACCCCGCCAAGGTGATCCGCTACCGCTTCGACGACGACACCATCGCCCGTCTCAACGCCATCGCCTGGTGGGACTGGCCGGTGGAACAGATCAGCCGCAACCTGCCGCTTATCAGCGGCGGCGAGATAGCCGCGCTGGAAGCGGCAACCCCATAGAGAGAACCACCATCAAGCAGGAAGCACTATGCAACTCACCCCACCCCAACCGCCTCAGGACGATGAGATCGAAGCGCTGCGCATTGGCCTCTCGGGCTTCAACAAGGATCACGCCGGCACCCATCTGCGCGAGCGGATCGCCAGCTTTATCAAGGATGAAGAGGGCAAGGTACATGGCGGTATCATCGCCGACATCAAGTGGGGCTGGCTGCACGTCGACTGGCTCTGGATCGACGAAAGCATCCGCCGCGATGGCTGGGGCGGCCGCCTGCTCGGCGCCATGGAGCAGTACGCCCAAAGCAAGGGAATCAGCAACTACCATCTGGAAACCACCAGTTTTCAGGCCCTCCCCTTCTACCAGAAGCAGGGTTACGAGGTCTTTGGCCAGCTGCCCGATATGCCGCCGGGGCATATCAGTTACTTTCTGAAAAAGCAGGACAAGTGATGACATTCCAGCGCCTTGCCAACGCTCAGCTCGTGATCCGCCCGTTCGAAGCGGGCGATGCCGACGAGTTTGTCCGCGCAGCCCACGAATCGATCGAGACGGCAGCCCGAATGTAGGGTGCAATGAACGAAGTGAATTGCACCTCTATCTTCAACACTTTTTAAAAACCCGCATGTAAATCGGACATAAATAATGAAAAAGTCATATGTGGCATTTTATCCTTCAAAAAAATACTGGGCCGTATCATCTATTGACGTAGATGACCCGGTAATTCAGAAAAACCTCCATGAGTATATGGGCGAAATAGTTTTCCAGCATCATCATGAAGCGTTTGAACTAGCAATTTGCCGCGACGGTAGAATTATGCTCAGTTTAAAAGAAACCGGAGAGCAAGATGATTATGATTTTGCAGGTCAGATTTTACGATGGAATACATACCTAAAATTTATAAATTCATTTTATTTAATTCTATACTCTGTCATATCAGAGCAATTGCATTACGAGATAATATCTTTACATGAAATAACAAACCGAGATGCATTTCCAACAACATTTTCAAGTGGGAAATTCCAATCAGAAAGTATGGCTACCGAAAGCCTTGCTTCATATTTTCAAATGGCAAGGTATTTCCCATATCAAAACATTAATATACCATTACATCAGCATGATTGTTTTAGAGATCGAGAAGTAATAGATGAAAGTGTATTCCATCTAGCCTCGATAAAATTCGAACGCTTATTTTACAGGCCCGGCCTCGAAAAACTAACATTCTTAATATCAAAAAGCATTGGTGAATATAAAGTTGGAAACTTTGACAACTCAATAATTTCATCATGGTTTTGTTCAGAAAAAATCCTATCCAATATGTGGCAAGAATTTCTGCAGACATTTAATGCCCCTAACGAGACTATGAAAAGAGTCAGTTCAAGAAGGATGAAAAAGTTAAATGATAGTGACTACACCATTAGCATTATAACTAATCAACTAGAACTTTTTGGAAAGATACCATTTGGATTATATGAAAAGCTTGAAAAAGTAAGAGTTGCCAGAAACAAAATCGCGCACGGTGACTACAAATACCAACCATCTATGGATGATTCTGCTTTGGCAATTATTTCTGCTCTAGAGTTACTTGCATTATGTGATGACATTCATTTATCACCCAGTCTTTCTTTGCAAATAACATGTATTAACTAAATGTCAAACAAGCCGTTTTTATAATAGGCGCAATGCGCTCCGCTTATTTCACCCTACGTTAACCACGTTAAGGCTGATTATTTATTGTTGTGTGGCACTTCATATTCTGGAATGGAGGTATCTCCCCAAGATAATGGATACCGACCCTGTTGCACCCAACGATGGAAGGTGGAATATGGCCAATCTTTCGGGGCTGTTACCAATCCATGTTTGACAGGATTGATATGGATGTAATCTAGATGATGATTGAAATCTTCCTGATCGCGGATCAGATGCTCCCAATAACGTCGCTGCCAAATACCCCGCTCACCACGCTGCCAACGAGATTCTGAGCGAGCCTCTGAATTGGGGATTGATCGTGAAAACTTGCTTTTTATTTGGCGCCAGCGCAACGGAAAATTGGTATCCCCTTCCGGCAATTCCAGCAAGGCATGCAGATGTTCGGGCAAGACAACCCAGCCATGGATCCGGAATGGATGATTCTCTTGCACCTCCCTGACAACCTTCCTCAACAGATCGATCCGTTCGACCAGTAGATGGTTGTTCTGGCGTTCAGCCAGCACGACCGTAAAAAACCAGGTTCCCCCCGGTCGCCATGCCCGTATGTAATTCGCCATGCCTTGCCCAACCGACAATCAACCATGTTGTTAAATGTGGTTCAAACGAAGCAAAACGTAGGGTGCAATAAACGAAGTGAATTGCACCTCTCGTCAGAATAGCGGTGCAATGCGCTCCGCTTATTGCACCCTACGACTACCCCTGAAGCTATGGTGGGCACGGTTTTGGTTCCCCCTCTTTTTCGCTGAGGCGAGCCCGCTTGTCCAGGCTGCGAGACAGGATGTCGAGCAAGCGGCGCTGGGCCATGGACGGCCCGTCGGCGCGTGCCGTCGGACAAGCGGGTGAGGCGAAGGAACCCGACAAAGTCGGGCGAATAAGCGGGGGAGAAGACCTTTGGTGACTTTGGGTCTTTCCAAAGTCACTCGCCCAAGCCCGGAGGGCGGGCGAAACCCCTTCGAGGCCAGCGGCCTCGCGTCCTGCACGGCGAAGCCGTGCCATCGACTATCCCCCCGGACGATTACGCCTACCGGCTAATCGACCCTACGATTGCACGGCGCAGCCGTGCCTGCTTGCCACAGGCACGGAGTCTGGCTGGACGCCGGGATGCCACCGGCAAAGGGGGGGCGTGGCCGCCCCTATCGGCCCAAGAACGGCTCCCAATCTTTAAACACCGGCTGCAACCCGGCCTGCCGCACGGCGGCGGCCACTTCCCCCACCGAGCGGTCGTCGTGGATGGCGAACTGCTCCAGCTCCTCTGTATCCCCCTCGGCATAGCCACCCGGCTGGGTGCGCGATTCGGCCGACATCTGGGTGATGCCAAGGCGCACCGCGCCGTTGCGAAAGGTGGCCGACTCTCGGGTCGAGAGGGACAAGTCCAGCGTGGGCGAGAAGAGGCGCCAGGCGCAGATCAGCTGGGCCAATTGGCGATCCGACATGACTACGGCAGGCTCCAGCCCACCGGTGCAGGGGCGCAGGCGCGGGAAGGAGAGCGAATAGCGGCTCTGCCAGTGGTGGCGCTCAAGCCAGCTCAGATGCTCGGCGACAAAGTAGCTGTCGGCGCGCCAGTCCGAAGAAAGACCGATGAGCGCCCCCAACCCGATTTTGTCGATACCGGCACGGCCCAACCGATCCGGCGTCGCGAGGCGCCATGCGATGTCCCGCTTGTTGCCGCGCAGATGGTGGCGGGCGTAGGTGGGGGCGTGGTAGGTCTCCTGATAGACCATAACGGCGTCGAGACCGAGGCTCTTCAGCTCGGCATAGTCGGCCTGCGAGAGGGGTTGCACCTCCATCCCCACCGTGCTGAAGTGGCGGCGGATGATGGGCATCACCTCGCGAAAATAGGCGAGCCCTACCTTGTGCTCGTGCTCGCCGGTCACCAGCAGCACGCTGTCAAAACCGCGCGCCTTGATGGCCAGACACTCGCGCTCAATCTCCTCTGTATTCAAGGTCTTGCGCTTGAGGCGGTTGCTCATGGAGAAGCCGCAGTAGGTGCAGTCGTTGGCACAGAGGTTCGACAGATAGAGCGGCACATAGAAGCCGATGGTGTTGCCAAAGCGCTGGCGGGTGAGCCGCTCGGCCTCGGCCGCCATCTGCGGCAAAAACGCCTCGGCAGCTGGAGAGATCAGCGCCATAAAATCGCTCAGGGTGCGGCGGGGTGAACCCAGCGCCCGCTCTACATCGGCGGCAGTTTTAGCGCGGGTCTGCATGCCGATATCGTCCCACTCCAGCTCCTGCCATCGGTCGAGAAAGGAAGGCTCCTTAGCCCTCACCCCCAGCCCCTCTCCCAAAGGGAGAGGGGGGCAAACCTCTGGCTGCCCTTGGGGCAAGGGGGAGATGTTCATGGTCGCCCCTGTTTCATGACTCATAACGCCCCCAGAAAATCGGTCAGCGGGCTGGAGGCTTGCGCCTGCAGGGCGCGGGCGCCAAGGCCTGCCTCATAGGCGCTGCGCCCGGCGGTGCAGGCCAGCGCAAAGGCGAGGCCCATGGCAACCGGGTCGCCGCTCACCGCGATGGCGGTGTTGACCAGCACGGCATCGGCACCCAGCTCAAAGGCGGCGGCGGCGTGGCTCGGCGCACCGATCCCCGCATCTACCACCACAGGCACATTGGCCTGCTCGACGATGATGGAGAGAAACTCCCGGGTCACCAGCCCCTGATTGGAGCCGATGGGGGCGCCGAGCGGCATCACGGCGGCGCAGCCCACCTCTTCCAGCCGCTTGCAGAGCACGGGGTCGGCCCCGCAGTAAGGCAGCACCACAAAGCCCTCTTTCACCAATTGCTCGGCGGCTTTCAGCGTCTCGATGGGATCGGGCAGCAGATAGCGCGGATCGGGGTGGATCTCCAGCTTCAGCCAGTTCGTCCCCAGCGCCTCGCGGGCGAGATGGGCAGCAAACACCGCCTCGGCGGCGGTCTTGGCGCCGGAGGTGTTGGGCAGCAGCTTGACCCCGAGTTGCAGCAAGGGGCTGAGGATATCGTCGTGGGCCTTGCCCGGTTCAAGCCGCTTGATGGCCATGGTGACCAGTTGGGAGCCGCTCGCCTCGATGGCGGCGGCCATCAGATCCGGGCGGGCAAACTTGCCGGTGCCGGTAAAGAGGCGCGATGAGAAGGTGTGATCGGCAATCTTGAGCATGTCAGCCTCCGGCCACAGTGGTAAGAAGAGATGAAGTTCCGCCGCAAGGCAGAGCACTCGAAGATGGGATCGCAAGCATCATGGATCAGCCTCCCGCAATGGCGGTAAAGAGGTGGAGTTCGTCCCCGTCATTGAGACGGGTCTCGGCCCAGCGGCCACGGGGCAGCACGGCGCCGTTAAGGGCCACCGCCACCCCCTGTGGATTAACGTCTTGCGCCGCCAGCAGGTCGGCCACACTCTGCCCTGCCGTCAGCGGCTGGGCTTTATCGTTGAGTAGAATGGTGAGGGTCATGGGGTGATCTCCTTATCGTGTGTCGGGCATCGGTGCTGTCCGCAAACCGGGCAATCGGGATCCGGGGCCAGAGTGAGGGTCTGCCACTGATGGGTCAAAGCATCGAAACGGCGCAATGTGCCGGCGACCGGGCTCGGCATCCCGAGCAGCAGTTTCAGTGCCTCCAGCGCCTGCAAAGAGCCCATCACTCCGACCAGCGGGCCGGTGACGCCGCTGGTCTCGCAGCTCTGGGCGAGCTTGGTATCCAGCGGATAGAGGCAGGCGTAGCAGGCGTGATCGCAGCTGGTGCGCGCCATCAGCTGCCCCTGCCATCCCACTGCGGCGGCGGAGATCCAGGGCTTGCCCTGAGCCACGCAGGCGGCGTTGATGGCCTGGCGGGTGGCGAGGTTGTCGCAGCAGTCGATCACCAGATCCACCTCGGCCACAAACTCCGGCAGGCTGGCGGCATCGAGTCGCTGGTTGATGGCAATCAGCTCCACCAGCGGGTTGTGGGCGGCCAAGCGCTCGCGTGCCAGCTCCGCCTTGGAGTGGTTGACCGCCTCGCTATCGAACAGGATCTGGCGCGGCAGATTGCTGGAATCCACCGTATCGCCATCGGCCAGCCACAAGGTGCCGACCCCGGCCCCAGCCAGATAGAGGGCGAGCGGCGAGCCGAGCCCGCCCAAGCCCACGATCAGCACGGATTTATCTTTCAGTCGTGCCTGCCCTTCTTCACCCACTTCCGCCAGCATCAGCTGGCGGCCGTATCTCAGATACTCTTTGTCACTAAGAGAAGCGGCATCAGAGAGCATGTTCTGCCTCCCGTATAACGGTGGCCGAACGCGGCTCATCCCCTGCCCCCACGGCCGCGAGCAGCCGCTCGGTCGCCCCCTGCCAGTCGTCGCTGGCCGTGATGGCCGAGACCAGCGCGATACTGCCGACCCCGCTTGCCTTGACCGCCGCCACCCGCTCCTCGCTGATGCCGCCGATGGCCACCGTCGGCCACTGCGCCATCAGGGCGCGGTAGCGGTGCAGCCGCACCAGCCCCTGCGGGCGCGAAGGCATCGCCTTGGTGTTGGTCGGGAAGATATGACCCAGCGCCATATAGGAGGGCGCCAGCTCGCGGGCCCGCATCAGCTCGAAGTAGCCGTGGGTGGAGATGCCAAGGCGCAGTCCGGCCGCCTGAATGGCGGCGAGATCGGCGGTCTCCATATCCTCCTGCCCCAGATGCACGCCCCAGGCGCCCGCCTCGATGGCCTGCTGCCAGTAGTCGTTGATAAAGAACCGCGCCCCATGGCGGCGACCGAGCGCTACCGCATCGCGAATGGCTGGCGCCACCTGAGCGGCGGGCAGATTCTTGATCCGCAGCTGGATGGTCTTGACCCCAGCCCCCAGCAGGCGGCGCAGCCACTTGACCGAATCGACCACCGGATAGAGGCCGAGGTTGTGTTCGGTCGGCGCGAAGGGGCCCTGCGGCAGGCGGGCGCAGCTTGTCTCATAAAGTCCGAAGCGGCGATCGAGGGTTGAGCCCGCCAATACGGCGCGGGGGAAGTGAGCCAGATCGGCGGGCCAGCCGAGATAGGCGATGGGACCGGGGCCTGCGCCCACCCCCTGCGCCGCCGCCAAGCCCTGTTGCAGGTAGGCGCGCGCCAGGGTGATGGCGTCCTCCACCGGATAATCCTGCGCCACCACGGCGGCGATGGCGCTGGCGTAGCAGCAGCCGGTGCCGTGGCCGTGGCGGGTATTCAGGCGCGGTGCCGCCAGCCAGAACTCGCGGGTCTCATCCTGGTAGTAATCGAGGCAGAGATCGCCACTCCACTCCAGATGGCCCCCCTTGACCAGCACGGCGCGGGCGCCCAGTTCACGCAGACGGCGGGCGGCGAGGCGCACCAGCTCGGGGCTGCTGACCGGCAAGCCGGTCAGGGCTTCCAGCTCGGGGCCGTTGGGGGTGATGAGTGACAGACGTGGCAGCAGCTGTTCGCGCACCGCCTCCAGCATATTGGGCTCTGCCATCGGGGTGCCGCTGCTGGCAATGGCCACCGGATCGTAGACCACGAAGGGGGCCGGGATGGCAGCCAGTCGGCGGGCCAGCACCTCTACGTGCAGCCGGGTCGGCAGCAGGCCGATCTTGATGGCGGCAGGCGGCAGATCGACGCCAAGGGCGTCGATCTGGGCGGTGAAGGTCTGCATCAGCACCGGGTCGACCATCTTCACCGCCACCGAGTTCTGGGCGGTAATGGCGGAGATGACCGAGCAGCCGTGGACGCCGAGGTCGTGCAATGTGTGCAAGTCGGCCTGAATGCCGGCACCGCCGCCGGAGTCGGAACCGGCGATGGTCCAGACAACTGGGCGGGAGTCCGTCACAGGCGGCAGATCGGCGGGGCTGACAGCCCCGCTTGCACTGCTCACGCCTCCTCCCCTGCGGCCTGTTTCAGCGCCGCCGCCTGATGATAGATCTCGCCACCGGTCTCCTTGAAGGTTTCCGCCATGCGGGCCATGCCGCTCTCCACCTGAGCCACCACCTGCTCCTGCTGGCCGTCCATGCCGACCAGCTTGATCTCCACCGTTTCAAGCTTGGCGGCGTAGTCACGCACGTCCTGAGTGATCTTCATGGAGCAGAACTTGGGCCCGCACATGGAGCAGAAGTGAGCCACCTTGCCGGACTCCTGCGGCAGGGTCTCGTCGTGATAGGCGCGGGCGGTGTCGGGGTCGAGGGCAAGATTGAACTGATCCTCCCAACGAAACTCGAAGCGCGCCTTGGACATGGCGTTGTCGCGGATCTGCGCGCCCGGGTGCCCCTTGGCCAGATCCGCAGCGTGAGCGGCGATCTTGTAGGTAATCAGCCCCTGCTTCACATCCTCCTTGTTGGGCAGGCCCAGATGCTCCTTGGGGGTGACGTAGCAGAGCATGGCGCAGCCGTACCAGCCGATGAGCGCCGCACCGATGCCGGAGGTGAAGTGATCGTAACCCGGCGCGATGTCGGTGGTGAGCGGGCCCAGCGTATAGAACGGTGCCTCGTGGCAGTGCTCCAGCTGCTCGGTCATGTTGCGCTCGATCATGTGCATCGGCACATGACCCGGCCCTTCGATCATCACCTGCACGTCGTACTCCCACGCGATTTTGGTCAGCTCGCCCAGAGTGCGCAGCTCGGCGAACTGGGCCTCATCGTTGGCGTCATAGACGGAGCCGGGGCGAAGACCGTCGCCCAGCGACAGGGCCACGTCATAGGCGGCGCAGATCTCGCAGATTTCGCGGAAGTGCTGGTAGAGGAAGTTCTCCTTGTGATGGGAGAGGCACCACTTGGCCATAATGCTGCCACCGCGCGAAACGATGCCGGTGAGGCGCTTGGCGGTCATCGGCACGAAGCGCAACAGGACGCCAGCGTGGATGGTGAAGTAGTCCACCCCCTGCTCGGCCTGCTCCAGCAGGGTGTCGCGGAACAGCTCCCAGGTGAGGTCTTCGGCGATGCCGTTGGTCTTTTCCAGCGCCTGATAGATGGGCACGGTACCGATGGGCACCGGGCTGTTGCGCAGGATCCACTCGCGGGTCTCGTGGATGTAGCGACCGGTGGAGAGATCCATCACGGTGTCGGCGCCCCAGCGGGTCGACCAGACCAGCTTCTCCACCTCCTCTTCGATGCTGGAGGTGACCGCCGAGTTGCCGATGTTGGCGTTGATCTTCACCAGAAAATTGCGGCCGATGATCATCGGCTCCGCTTCCGGGTGGTTGATGTTGCTGGGGATGATGGCGCGACCGGCGGCCACCTCATCGCGCACGAACTCGGGGGTGATGTTCTGGGGCAAACGGGCACCGAAATCGCGGCCCGGATGCTGGGTGCGCAGGAGCTCGGAGCGCACCCGCTCGCGGCCCATGTTCTCGCGAATGGCGATAAATTCCATCTCGGGAGTGACGATACCGGCACGGGCGTAGTGGAGCTGGGTGACCCGGCGGCCCGGCTTGGCACGGCGTGGCTTTGGCAGATGCTCGAAGCGCAGGTGATCCAGCCCCTCGTCGGCCAGACGCTCCTGAGTGAAGGTGGAGCTGAGCCCCGGCAGTTCGTCGGTGTCATCCCGCTCCAGCACCCAGGCTTCGCGCAGGCGCGGCAGGCCGCGGCGTACGTCGATGGCGACCCCCTCCTCCCCGTAACGGCCCGAGGTGTCGTAGACCGGCACCGGCTCGTTGGGCTCGAATTGGGGATTTTCTTTGGTGCCGCCGACGAAGGTGTCGGCCAGCTGGATCTCCCGCAGGGGTACCCGGATATCGGCGCGGGAGCCTTCGATAAAGATGCGGCGGGAGTTGGGGTGAGCCATCCCCTTGAGGCTGTCGATAAAGGCCTGGGCGCTGGAGCGCTGCTCGCGGCGGCTGGATTTGGTGGTATCAGAAACATTGGTAGACATAGCAAAACTCACATTAACTGGTTGAAGTTATGGGTATTTGCTTGTCTGGAGTTCGAGGAGAAGATGAACTTGCGGCGGGGTGTTTATCTCAGGAGGGAGTGCGCGCGGGATGGATCTCCGCGCTGCTGTTCTGCCACTTCCCGCTCTCTGCACGCTGTGGGCAAGGCGCCCCACGTGCTGGACAACCGGACGGGACAGACTCCCTCCTGTGCGCCCTGACCCATCAGGGTTACCCCTTCGATGAGCGGAAGAGGCTTGTTCCTCCCCCGGCGCGGTAACCCGCAAGTTACCCTTGTTCCCTTCGCAGGTTTTAACCTGATCAGGTTCCACGGATCCCGAATTAACGGTCTCAGCTTCGCGTCGTTCGACGGTCAGCACTCCGACAAGATGGCGCCAGTATAAGGGGGAAAATCCAAAGCACAAGCCGTTAACAATATGGGGCAACGGCTGGCGCTATGGTCAGACAGGGTTACTCCCCGCGCGACCAGGTGCGGATGGCGGCGATCTCCGCGGCGGGGATCTGCAGGGATTCGAGGAATTCCTGATGGGCCTGCGGCTCCATCTTCTCGAACTGGATGTGCCAGTTGCGCATCATCTCTTCGGTCATGCCTGCGGCCTGCATAATGGCAACCCAGCGTGCCTTGTCTACCATGGGGATCTCCTCGTGTGTCTGTTGGCGATAGAGGATGATGGCCCGCTGTTGGCGCCTCAGCTCGGCGATCTCCTGCTCCAGTCGCAGCAGGTGACCATCGAGGCAGGAGTGGCTCTCCTGCCTTGCCGCCAGCAGGGTGCCGATCTCTTCGGGCGGCAACCCCATGGCGCGAAAGCTGGCGATCTGCCGCCCCCGTTCCAGCTCGGCCTCGCCATAGCGGCGATAGCGGTTCTCCCCGCGCAGGGCGGGCAGCAGCAGACCGAGACGTTCGTAATAAAGCAGGGTGGTGCGGCTCAGGCCCAGTTCTCTGGCCAGCCGGGTAATCGTCAACATAGGGGTTCCTTCATCCAGCGGGCAGAGGATAAACCCGCCTATCGTAGACGGGTCAACACCTCCTGCGGATTGACCACCACAATTTCGCTTAACGCCATCATGAGCGAGCAAGCTGCATCGTCGGGTAACAAATCCGGAGAAGGTGCTGAAAGGGAGAACAGGCCTCCATCGGGAGGCCTGCTATTTAGGGTTATTGCACCGGAGTCACGGTGAGGGTCACATTACCAAACCCTTCGCTGGCGAGCGTCGCCTGATCCAGCTCCAGCGCGGTAAGGGCAACCCCTTCGGCAGAGGCACTGCGCAGCTGGGCAGCCTTCGTGGAACCGCTCTGGGGCTGACCAATCTCGATGTCGCCGGCAAACTGGCTCTCGGCATAGAAGTCACCGGTCACCGCCGAGCGGATCGGGCGCAGCACGCGACCAAGGTTGCTCTGCATGGTCGACAAGCCATACTCGCTGATGGTCCAGTTCCAGTCCCACCACTTCACTTCACCCGGGATATAGCGCTTGTCCCACTGGTAACGGATACTGCTGGCCTTGTCGCGGAACGGGCCAACGGCAAAGGTGTGTTCCCAGGTGGGGCGATTGGCCGGATGGGTATACCAGGCATTGCCGCCCCAGCGCAGGAACCCCTTCATGGTCAGGTCATAGTTGACCTCGGCCTTGAACTCATAGGGGTATGAGATATTGGACTTGTAGAGGGCAACCCGCACCGGCACGCTGGAGTGTGGCGGCACCGTGGGACGCGCCTCGACCGAGACGGTCTCGGTGGTCGAGCCACCATGTTGGGAAGCCCAGCTCTGGCTCGCCGCAATCTCGATGGCAAGCTCGGTCTCACCCACCAGTGGCCACTGGAATTTGTTCTTGGTGGTCACCTTCTCACTCAGGCTGTAGGTATCGGTTTTCGACCAGTTGGTGGCCTTGTCATACTTCAGGGTCACCACCACCTGCTGGGGCAGATCCGTGTAGTTGGTCGCATTGGCCGTAATGGTCTTGACCAGCTGCTTGCCACTCTCGGTGACCTGGCCGTGACTGAAGGAGTCAGGCTCCAGGGTATAAGAGAAGTTGCTTACCTTGATGGAGCTCTTCTCTCCGCAACGATATCCGGAGCAGCCACCGTCATTGTTACCCTTAATCAACCAGCCATCACTCAGTCTGGTGACATCCATATCCTCACCGACATAGGGGCTGTGATTGCCACCTACCCAGGCATATCCCAAATAATGGGCGAGATAACTTACCGGCTTAATAAAGTAATCATTGTCATGCACCATTCGCCATTGCACATCAACTTCATCACCTGCAGGAATATTCCATGCAGAGAGAGATGGAATTTCGCCAGATATCGGTGATGTGGGATAACACCATGTTTCCCCTGCCGTTCCCTGTTTTATTTCCCCGTTATATCCAGAGCCCATGATTACCCAGCGATTGGCCAGTCCGGTAATCTGCCATTGGCCCATGCGACCAACCAGATTGCCCTTGATACTCATGGCTTCATCGCGGGTAAGAGGCCGATAGCCACTGGCGCAGACCCCTTCTCCCAGACCATACCACTTAACCTGGTCAGGGTAGACGGGTTCAGCCGCCTGAGCCTGAATAAGCATCAATGAAGATGCAAACAGCGCAAGATTGGCTGTTATTAATTTATTCATCACTTATTCCTCTTTCAGACATACGATAATTGTTATTGTTCTGAAATATCCCTTTTCATTTGACAGGAACGAACTCCAATGAACCCTGCCTGAAATAAAATAAACCACCAAAATTCATCGATGACAAACGAAATATATGTGACAAGGGAAAATAATTAGAGCGATGACTTTATTGAGAAATACATCATAAAATTGTGGCAGGCATTATTTAATGCCTGCCACAATATGGTGGAGCCTTATTAAATAAGAAGATGCTGAATTACTCTTCCGGATTGATCACTTCAATTCTCCGCAATATTCCATCGGCAGAACGGACCAATACCAGTGCACTCCCTTCATGGAGATCGGCAGCCGAGCCGTTGACCCAGCGTATGTTGCGGTCGAGAGGAAACGTGCCGAGGTTTGCCAGCACCAGACGCTGGCCGTCGAAGGATTGCAGGCGATCCTCTGCCCGTTGCCACTGCCCGGCCCCCGTCAGCGATCTGGCCGTCAGCAGCTCAATTCGGGTGGCCACCCCGTCGGCCACCAGCAGGGAGAGGCGATCACCCGGCCGCAGGGGCCCTACCCAGGGTTCACCCTGTCGCCAGACCGGAGCGCTGCCCCACTCCACCTCGGCCCCCTGAAATTGCAAATGGATGCCGTCATCGTGTTCCAGCTCCACCAGCCACAGTTCGTCGGCAATCGCCTGCGCGGCACAGAGCGGCAAACCATATAGCCACGCACACCACTTTGTTCTCTGTTCCATGTTGTTCGTCCCTGAACAAAAAGCCCATGCCGGATAAGCATGGGCTTCATTCAGGAACATTGCGAATCTGCAGCAGCGATCGGGTTACTTGTCCTCGTGACAACGGCTCAGGCGCATGCCGTCAAACTTGCACTCCAACTCGAGCCAGCGTCCCTCGAAGGGGGCCAGGCTGTTATCCGAGGTGGTGTAGCCCCAGATCCGCCCCCCTTCGACCGGCCCTTCCAGATCCATCTCGTCCTTGTCATCTTCATCGAGGGCCTCGACCTTGCGCACATAGCGCACGCCGTTCTCCACCACCCCCTTCATCTCGACCCAGGTGCCGCCCAGATCATCCTCGTTGAGCCAATCCTTGAAGCGGGTCTGGTCATCGATCACGAACGGCAGACCGTTGACCATCAGCTGGCCAAGCTGCCAGGTGGTGCGGCCGGTCAGTTTGAATTCGGCAGCCTGCGCAGATCCGAGCGGCAGCAAGATCAGCAGCAGGAGAGCACAGAGAGACTTCTTCATCGTGGATCCTCGGGGTTACACTGGCGACAGGATGATGTATCCGGTGTGAAAAGAGCGTGAAGCTGCTCGCCAACCAGGAGTACAAAGCATGAAGATTTTGGTAGTGGAAGACAATCCTCAGGTGGCAGAAACCATCATGGATTATCTGGAGCTGGCCGGCCACCGGCTGGACTGTGCCTATCACGGTCAGGCGGCACTGCAACTGCTGGCCGAACAGCGCTTCGACGTCATCATCATGGATGTGATGATGCCCCGTCTAGACGGGCTCAGCACGGTCGCCCGCCTGCGCGAAGAGGGGATCTCGACCCCGGTGCTCTTTCTCACCGCCCGCGACAGTCTGGAAGACAAGCTGGCAGGCTTCAAGGCAGGTGGCGACGACTATCTGGTCAAGCCCTTCGCCATGGAGGAGCTGGAGGTGCGCTTGCAAGCCCTCAGCCTGCGCGGCCCGCGCGGCGACATCGGCGCCATCACCTTTGGCGAGCTGACCGTCGATGCCGCCAGCGGTCAGGCGACCCGTGCCGGCGTCCCCCTCAAGCTCGGCAAGATCCCGTTCCAGATCCTCGCGCTGCTGGCTCGCCGCGCGCCGGCCATCGTCACTCGTCAGGAGGTGCTGGATACCGTCTGGGGAGAGGAGGAGCCCGACTCCGACGCCCTGCGCAGCCACATCTACGCCCTGCGCAACACCCTCGACAAACCCTTCCCCACCCCCATGCTGGAAACCCTGCACGGTCAGGGCTACCGACTGGTGAGCGCATGAGCCTGCCGAGCCTGCGCCACCGGCTCATCATGGCGCTCGGCGGGGCGGGCGTGGTGCTGCTGGTGCTGCTATCCGGCCTGATGATGGTGGCCGAGGACAAGATGGAGGAGCTCAGTCTGCGCCACTGGCTGGAGGCGGAAGTAACCCGCTACAGCGACGACTGGCTGCGCCTCGGTGCCGCGGCGGCGGCGCCCAGCCCGCGCCAGTTCTCCAGCTACTGGACCGAGTCGGGACGCCTGCCCAGGTGGCTGCAACCCTACCAGACCCCGGGCTTTTTCGAGCACCAGCTGGGCAAGGAGGACAAACACTTTCTGGTGGCGCGCCACCCCTCCGGCAAGGGGATGCTCTATCTGGTCTTCAACGACGATGCCGATGACTACCTCGACCCCTACGAGGACAAGCTGCATCTGGCTACCCGGCTGATCGGGCTGGCGCTGCTGCTGGGCTGCCTCGGCTTCGGCATCTGGCTGGTACGCCATATCACGGGGCCGCTGCAGCGGCTGCAACACAGGGTCGCCCACCTCACCCCGGATCAGGCGGACTTCATCCCCGATGCCCCCTGGCAGGAGCTCAGGGATATCGAGCTGGCACTGCTGGCCGGCAAGCAGGAGGTGAGCGCGGTGTTTGCCCGCGAGCAGGAGTTCAGCCGCTTTGCCAGCCACGAGCTGCGCACCCCCAACATGGTGATCCAGGGCTCAGCCGCCCTGCTCGGCAAGGTGAGCGATCTGCCCGCCCCCGCCGAGCGCGCCGTCACCCGCATCCGGGCCGCCGCCGACGAGATGGCCCTGCTCACCGAGACCTTTCTGCTGCTGGGCCGCAAGGAGGAGGTCGAGCGACCGAAGCAGCAGGTGGCGCCGCTGATCCGTCAGGAGCTGGCCCGGCTCGCCCCGCTGCTGCAGCGAGAAGCGCTCGATATCCGTCTGGTGCTGGATGAGGCGAGCGAGGTCGATTCCCCCCTCTCCCTGCTCGCCATCGCCCTTGGCAACCTGCTGAAAAATGCCCTGAGCTACGCCGAGGGCCATATCGACATCGAGCTGTGCGGCGCGGTGCTCACCATCAGCAACCCGACGGCAGCAGCGCCGGATCAGATCCTCGGTTACGGCTGCGGCCTCACCATCATCCAGCGCATCTGCGAGAAGCTGGACTGGCAGATTGAGACCCGACTGGAGGATGGCGTATTCAGCGCAAGGCTGGCGATGATCGCTGCCGAACAGTTCCCTCTCCCTGCGGGAGAGGGTTAGGACGCTGCGGCACCAACCAGATAGCAACAGGGCGCCCGAAGGCGCCCTGTTTTTTGGCTGATGCAAATCCGGGATCACTCCACCGGCTTGTGCTTGCGCCCGCCCTTGAGCTCGAGGAACTCGATGATCTTGCCCGCTACATCCTTGCCGGAGGCCGCCTCGACCCCCTGCAGACCGGGAGAGGAGTTGACCTCCAGCACCAGCGGGCCGCGGGCACTGCGCAGGATATCCACGCCTGCCACGTCCAACCCCATGATCTTGGCGGCGCGCACCGCGGTAGCGCGCTCTTCCGGGGTGATCCGGATCGCCTCGGCGGTGCCGCCCCGATGCAGGTTGGAGCGAAACTCGCCGGGCTGGGCCTGACGGCGCATCGCCGCCACCACCTTGCCGTTGACCACCAGACAGCGGATATCGGCGCCGTTGGCCTCGCGAATATACTCCTGCACCAGAATGTTGTTGTTGGTCTGGATGAAAGCCTCGATCACGCTCTCGGCGGCTTTCTGAGTCTCGCAGAGCACCACGCCGATCCCCTGGGTACCCTCCAGCAGCTTCACCACCAGCGGTGCACCACCCACCATGGTGATGAGGTCGGGCACGTCGTGGGTACTGTGGGCATAACCGGTGATGGGCAGACCGATACCGTGGCGGGAGAGCAGCTGCATCGCCCGCAGCTTGTCGCGGGAGCGACTGATGGCCACCGAGCTGTTGAGCGCCATGGTGTTCATCATCTCGAACTGGCGCAACACGGCGGTGCCGTAGGCGGTGATGCTGGCCCCGATGCGGGGGATCACCGCGTCATAGCTCTCCAGCTCCCGTCCTTCGTAGTGAATGGAGGGGTTGTGGGAGGCGATGTTCATATAACAGCGCAGGGTGTCGAGCACCTCGACCTGATGACCGCGCGCCTGTGCCACCTCGACCAGACGGCGGGTGGAGTAGTTTTTCGGCTCACGGGATAAAATGGCGATCTTCATGACAATTCCGCTAGAAGGCTATGCCTGGGCAGGATGGGGCGGGAGAGTATAAGGTGCCACAGCGCCAAGACAACGCCAATTGTTTCTCCTGACAACAAGCCAAATAACGCAGAAGCCTGCCCAATCAGCACGGCGCGGTGAAACAATAAACGGCGGCTCTGCGCGCCCTTCAGAGGCTGCTCGCAAAGTCCGCCGTTTTCGCTCAAAGGCCGAGCAGATTGGTTCTCTCGTTACCCCAGATTGGGGGCGAGCCAGCGCTCGGCTTCGGCCAGCGTCATCCCCTTGCGGGCGGCGTAATCCTCAACCTGATCTTGCTGGATCTGCGCCACCGCGAAGTATTTGCTCTCGGGGTGGGAGAAGTACCAGCCCGACACCGCAGCCCCCGGCCACATAGCGTAGGATTCGGTGAGCTGCATGCCGATGGCCTGCTCGACATCCAGCAGTTCCCACAGGGTGCCCTTCTCGGTGTGCTCCGGGCAGGCCGGATAACCCGGCGCCGGACGGATGCCCCGATAGTTCTCGCGAATAAGCTCCTCGTTGCTGAGGGCTTCATCGGGGGCATAGCCCCAGTGCACTTTGCGCACCTGCTCGTGCAGATACTCGGCAAAGGCTTCCGCCAACCGGTCACACACCGCCTGAATGAGGATGGCGTTGTAGTCGTCGTGATCCGCCTTGTAGGCCCTGGCGATGGCCTCCTCACCGATGCCGCCGGTCACCGCGAAGGCGCCGATCCAGTCAGGCTTGCCACTCTCTTTCGGCGCCACATAGTCCGCCAGACAGTAGTTGGGGAAGCCCTGCTTCTCGCTCTGCTGGCGCAGGTGGTGCAGCACTTTTTTCACTTCGTTGCGCGACTCGTCGCTGTAGACCTCGATGCTGTCCCCCACCGCATTGGCCGGGAACAGGCCGATCACCCCGGCGCAGCGCACGCTCTGATCCTTTTCCAGCTGGTCCAGCATGGCGTTGGCATCGGCAAACAGCCTGGTCGCCTCCTCACCGATAATCTCGTCCTCAAGGATACGCGGATACTTGCCCGCCAGCTCCCAGCTGAGGAAAAATGGCGTCCAGTCGATGTAGGGGCGCAGCACCGAGATGGGCACGTTCTCGAACTTCTGCACACCCGGCTCGCGAGGCTTCGGCGGCTGGTAGCCAGCCCAGTCCAGCTGATGGCGGTTGGCACGCGCCTCCGCTAGCGTGATGGGGCGCGAGCGCGGCTGCTTGCGGGCGTGCTGCTCGCGGGCGATCTCGTACTCCTTGTCGATACGGGCGACGAAGTCGGGTTTGAGATCCGGGCTGAGCAGGCTCTGGGCTACCCCCACTGCGCGAGACGCGTTGGAGACATAGACCACCGGCTCCGAGTAGTTCTGCTCGATCTTCACCGCGGTATGTGCCTTGGAGGTGGTGGCGCCGCCGATCAAGAGCGGCAACTTGAAGCCCTGGCGCTCCATCTCCTTGGCCACGTGCACCATCTCGTCCAGCGACGGGGTGATGAGACCGGAGAGACCGATCATGTCGGCTCCCACTTCCCGCGCGGTCTTGAGAATCGTCTCGCAGGGGACCATGACCCCGAGGTCGATGATCTCGAAGTTGTTGCACTGCAGCACCACCCCGACGATGTTCTTGCCGATGTCATGCACATCCCCTTTCACGGTCGCCAGCACGATTTTTCCGTTGCTGGAGCCACCCGATTTCTCCGCCTCGATATAGGGCTGCAGATAGGCCACCGCCCGCTTCATCACCCGGGCCGATTTCACCACCTGCGGCAGGAACATCTTGCCGGCGCCGAACAGATCGCCGACCACGTTCATGCCATCCATCAACGGCCCTTCGATGACATGCAGCGGCCGCTCAGCCTGGGCGCGCGCCTCCTCGGTATCCTCTTCGATGAAGTCGGTGATCCCCTTGACCAGCGCGTGCTCCAGCCGCTTGCCCACCGGCCAGCTGCGCCACGCCTGATCCCGCGGATCCTCGGCCTGGGCACCGGCACCGCGATACTTCTCGGCGATGGCCAGCAGCTCCTCGGTGGCGTTGTCATTGAGGTTGAGCACCACCGCCTCGACCTTCTCTTTAAGCTCGGCCGGAATGTCTTCATAGATGGCGAGTTGGCCGGCGTTGACGATCCCCATGTCCATGCCGTTCTTGATGGCGTGATAGAGGAAGACGGCGTGAATGGCCTCCCGCACCGGCTCGTTGCCGCGGAATGAAAACGAGACGTTGGAGACACCGCCGGAGATCATGGCGTGGGGCAGGTTCTCCTTGATGTCCTTCACCGCATCGATGAAGTCCACCGCGTAGTTGTTGTGCTCGTCGATACCGGTCGCCACCGCGAAGATGTTGGGGTCGAAGATGATGTCTTCCGGCGGGAAACCGACCTGATCCACCAGAATGCGGTAGGCCCGCTGGCAGATCTCGAACTTGCGGGCGCGGGTGTCGGCCTGACCCGCCTCGTCGAACGCCATCACGATGACGGCGGCACCGTAGCGGCGCAGCAATCTGGCCTGCTGGATGAACTTCTCCTCCCCCTCCTTCATGGAGATGGAGTTGACCACCGGCTTGCCCTGCACGCACTTGAGGCCTGCCTCCAGCACCTCCCACTTGGAGGAGTCGATCATCACCGGCACCCGGGCGATGTCCGGCTCGCCGGCGATAAGGTTGAGGAAGCGCACCATGGCCGCTTCGGCGTCCAGCATCCCCTCGTCCATGTTGATGTCGATGATCTGGGCGCCGTTATCCACCTGCTGCTTGGCGACGTCGAGCGCCTCGTCGTAGAGCCCCTCCTTGATCAGCCGCTTGAACTTGGCTGAACCGGTGACGTTGGTGCGCTCTCCCACGTTCACGAACATGGATTCTGGGGTAATGATCAGCGGCTCCAAACCCGACAGGCGGCAGGCCACCGTCAGCTCGGGCAAAGCGCGCGGCTTGATGCCGGAAACCGCGCCAGCCATGGCACGAATATGGGCCGGGGTGGTACCGCAGCAGCCGCCAACCATGTTGAGGAAACCGCTTTGGGCCCACTCGCGGATATGCTCCGCCATCTCGGCGGCATCGAGATCGTACTCGCCAAAGGCATTGGGCAGACCGGCATTGGGGTGAGCGCTGACATGGGTCTCGCTGATGCGCGACAGCTCCTCCACATACTGCCGCAGCTCGTCCGGCCCGAGCGCACAGTTGAGCCCGAACGAGATGGGTTTGACGTGGCGCAGCGAGTGGTAGAAGGCTTCGGTCGTCTGGCCGGATAGAGTGCGGCCGGAGGCGTCGGTGATGGTGCCGGAGATCATCACCGGCAGGCTGTAGCCCAGCTCCTCGAATACCAGATCCACCGCGAAGGCGGCCGCCTTGGCGTTGAGGGTATCGAAGATGGTCTCGATCAGAATGATGTCGGCGCCGCCCTCGATCAGGGCATGAGTCGATTCGGTATAGGCGGCCACCAGCTGGTCGTAAGTGACGTTGCGCTTGCCGGGATCGTTCACATCCGGCGAGATGGAGGCGGTGCGGTTGGTCGGCCCCAACACCCCTGCCACGAAGCGCGGCTTGTGGGGCTCTTTCGCCGTCCACTCGTCCGCTACCGCGCGGGCAAGACGGGCCGCCTCGCGGTTGATCTCGGCCGAGAGATCTTCCATCTCGTAATCGGCCATGGCGATGCGGGTGGCGTTGAAGGTGTTGGTTTCGAGGATATCGGCACCGGCGGCGCAGTACTGCTCGTGGATCTCGCGAATGACGGCGGGGCGGGTCAGCACCAGCAGATCGTTGTTGCCCTTGATGTCGGTATGCCAGTCAGCAAACCGTTCACCGCGGTAGTCCGCCTCCCCGAGTTTGTAGCTCTGGATCATGGTGCCCATGGCCCCGTCGATGATCAGGATCCGCTCCTTGAGACAGGCTTCCAGCTTGTTTGTCACATCCGACTTTCTGTTCGACTTTTCATTCGCCACCGCGTGTTCCTCTTACATCCGTGCAACTGCGTAAACAGCATCCTAACAGCAAACCAGCGAATTGGAAATCTAGCCGTCTATCAGTCCAAAATCGCAGCCATATACTCATTTATAGGTAATGAGTAACATAGACCCCGAGAGTACCCTATGCCCGTCCCGCATGGGGATACGTGCTTGCTATCTATCTACGAGTAAAAAATAACTATGAGCGTCTACTACACACTCTGTTTTCTGGCAGCGTTGGCGATCTTTATTGCCTTTGCCAACCAGTATGTTGTGAAGATCCAGACCACCATCGCCATCACCGCCGGTTCCATGCTGATCTCTGCGCTGCTGGTGCTGTTCGGTAAACTGGGATGGTTCAATCTGGAGCCTCTTGCCATCAAAACCATGGAGAGCATCGACTTCCAGAATTTCCTGCTGAAGGGGATCCTGGGCTTCCTGCTGTTTGCCGGTGGTCTTGGCATCAACCTCAAGGCGCTGCGTAGCCAGAAGTGGGAGATCACCATTCTGGCCATTATTGCCACCCTGCTCTCCACCTTCATCATCGGCTACGGCTTCTGGTTCATCGCCAAGCTGCTGGGCTGGGAGCTGCCGCTGGTCTACTGCATGCTGTTCGGGGCGCTCATCTCCCCCACCGACCCCATCGCCGTACTGGCCATCGTCAAGAAGATGAAGGCGCCGCCCCAGATCGCCATCCAGATCGAAGGGGAATCCCTGTTCAACGATGGTGTCGGCCTCGTTATTTTCGCTACCGTGTTTGCCGTTGCCTTCGGCGGTGTCGAGCCCACCTTCGGCAGCGTGGCCGGCTTGTTCCTGCATGAGGCCCTAGGCGGCATCCTGTTCGGCGTCGTGCTGGGCGTCATCGCCCACGTGATGATCAGCGCCACCGACGACGGCTCGCTGGAGCTGCTGCTCACCCTCTGCATCCCGACCGCCGGCTTCGCCTTCGCCAACATGATCGGCGTCTCCGGCGCTCTGGCCATGGTGGTAACCGGCATCATGATCGGCAACTGGACTCGGAACGTGGGCTTCTCCGAGCAGAGCAGCCATCACCTGGATCACTTCTGGGAGTTGATGGATCAGTTCCTCAACGCCCTGCTGTTCCTGCTGATCGGTCTGGCGCTGGTACTACTGGATCTGGCCTGGCATGACTGGGTACTGCTGGTCATCGCGGTGCCGCTCTGCCTCGCCGCTCGCTTCATCAGCGTCTCGGTGCCCTATATGGCCTTCCGCAAGTTCCGCACCTACAACACCTTCTCGGTGCGGATCCTCACCTGGGGTGGCTTGCGCGGCGGTCTGGCCATGGCGATGGCACTGGCGCTCCCCTCCGGCGTCATGATGATCCCGAGCCACGGTGTCGACCTGCGTCAGGTGATCCTGGTGATGACCTACGCGGTGGTGATGTTCTCCATCGTGGTGCAGGGCATGACCATCACTCCGATGATCGCCGCCGCCAAACGCGCCAACGGCGACTACTGATCATCCGCTGGCTGACAGATGCAAAAGGGCTCCTGCGGGAGCCCTTTTTGTTGCTGGCAAAGCTGTGCCGGACAAGTCCCAGCCAAACTGCCGAAAATAATTGTTTGCTTTTTATTCATTTCGAGGAGAGAATGCGCGCCGGCTAGTTAATCAGCCCTGTTTATGTTTGCCCTGCAATGCTTCACCTCACGATGAATCCTGTCAGTACCCGCATAACCTTCTTCTGATTTACTCGCCCTGAGAACCGTTCAGGCTGTCCGCCTGCGTTGCCCGGCTCTCACGGTGCAGACCCGCTCTGCCCACTCAATTTGAACTATGCAACCGCATATTCCTTGCACCTTGCAAGAGCAGAGGCCCGCGAATGGGCTGGGTATACCTGCGCGCACGCCAACAACACCGTTGCACGCACTCATTGACCTGACATTTGCCAACACAAGGAGCAATTACTTAATTTATATAGAGAAATACCATGATGAAAACCGTACAAACTCGTAAACCCCTGCGTCGCAGCAAACCCATCAACCTGCCCGTGCAAGAGCACGACTACGATGCGTTTCTGATCCAGTTCAGCACCCGCTTCAGCGGCGGCTTCGCCATCTCCTGTGATGGTATCGCCGGCGAGTTCTCCATCGAAGAGCTCAACTGATCCCCTTCCCAACCGGGCAGCACCGATGCACAAGGGCCGCAACTCACGGCGGCCACTTTGATGCGACCTCATCTTCCCTGACGATACACACAGCCAACCGGCGATATTTCTACCTGTAAGCTCACCCTTCGGCTTCAAGCAGCAAGCACTCATCGGCATCTTCGCTCAACCTAACCAGACGGCTGCGAACCAGCCCCAGCTTGGCCAACAGGCCGATAGAACGCTCATTGCCCGGCGTAACGATGGCAATCACCTGCCCGATCCCCAACCGGCTTTTGCCATCGGCGATGGCCGCCTGTGCGGCCTCAATGGCGTAGCCATGACCGCGATACTGCGGCAGGAAGGCGTAACCGATATCTTCACGGGGCAAGCTGTCGCGTTTGATAAGGCCGCAGATGCCGAGGCTGACCCCATCCTCTTTCCGCACCACCAGATAGAGGCCGTGACCATGACGGGCATAGCTCACCGCTGGCCCCTGCTGGATATACTCCTGCGCCTGTTCGAGTGTGCGAACTCCCCGATCGCCGATGTAACGATGGAAATCGGCATCATTGAGCAGTTCGAGAATGAAGGGGGCGTCGGCGATGGTCAGTTCACGCAGTACGAGACGGGGGGAGGTAATCATGGCAAGGGCTCTCTCAAAACAGGCGAAGTCAGCAGAGTGCCCCCTAGGCAACCGGCTGACAAGCAATAGCGGGCTCACGGCCATGAAAAGGGGGCCAACCTCGGCCCCTTTTTACGATGTCACACAGCGGTAGCAGAGTGGTCAGGCAGCCAGCAACCCGGCATAGCCATTACCCTGCTCGCGCAGCGCGGTGAACTGGGCGGCGCAATCGGCCCAGGAGAGCCCCAGCTTCTCCGCTACCTTGGCAGGCCACTCGGGAGGCGCCTCTTCACCCACATCGGATTGCGCTGCCAGCACAATCGCCAGATGGATCAACCCGGCTTCGGCGGAGAACTCCTTTGCCAGCATGGGGTTGTAGTGATACTCCACCGCATTGCTGATGGTCTCGGGGAACTTCCAGTATCGCGCCATGGCGGCACCGACCTGGGCATAGTTGAAGCCGACCACCAGCTCTTCCGCCTTGGCCCGCCCCTTGTGCAATTCCAGATCGTGAATGTGGTGGACTGTGTTTTCCGGCAGCCCCACATGCATCACCAGTCGGCCAAGGTCATAGAGCAGGGCACAGGTAAAGACCTCATCCCCCTTCATTCCCTTCTTCACCGCCAGACGACGCGCCAGCTCTGCCACGTTGAACACGCAGCCCCAGAAATGTTTGAGGTCAATGCCGGGCACCGCAGTGACCGATTCGGTCAGCCCGCAGGCCAGCACCATGTTGCGCACCATCGCCAGTCCAAGCCGCACCGCAGCTTCATTGACGGTACCGATCTGGCGACTGCTGCCGAACTTGGCCGAGTTGGCCAGACGCAACAGCTTGGCGGAGATGACAGGGTCCTTGTTGATCAGCTTGCTGATCTTCAGCAGATCCGGATCCTTTTCATTGAAGGTCTGGATCAAATCGCGCATCACTTCCGGGATCTGGGGCAGTAGCTTGGGCTCAGCCAGCAGGGAATCTATCGTGGGCATAGGCGTGTCCATCCATGTTATCTGTGTTCCAACCTGTTTGCCGCGGCAAACTCCCGTTAATTATGGGTAACAAATGGCTGCGTGATCGGATTGTTTGTGTGGATGGTAAACGGGAGCCGCTCCGCTTCGGGTTATACTGCGCTCCTCACTCACTGATGCGAAAAACCGATGAACGACTCTCAGGAATTTTTTGACGAAGACGCGCTGCTGGAGATGGTGGAGAACCAGCTCAACGACGGTCACCCGCCCCACGTGAAAGCTACCTTGATGAGACTGGTGATGAAGGGCACCCCGCGGGAAGAGGCACTGCAATATATCGCCTGCGCCCTCGGTGCCGAGCTGATGGCGATGGAGGCCGATCAGGGCCCCTTCAATCTGACCCGCTATGGCGAGTTCCTCGACAGCCTGCCCGAGATGCCATGGGCAGACGACTGACCCGAGCTTGATGACGGATGCAAAAAGGGCGGGTGCCGATGGCCCCGCCCTTTTTACATCTGCTGAATACCAGGCGATCAGAACTGGGAGTTGATGATCACCTCTTCCCCCAGCGCCCCTGCCAACGGCAGTGGCCGATAGGTGGAGTTGGCCGAACGCAGCAGACGAATGCCGCGAATGCCGATCTCCTGCGCCGCCTTGATGTCGCCATCGGCATCGCCGTAGAAGATCTTCATCTGCTTATCCTTGAGCCACTGCACCTTGGTATTCTGCCCCGGCTGGTCGCCGGCAAAGATCACCGGGTTGAGCTGATCGGCCGGAATATTCATAGTCTGCTGCAAGGTCTTGCTCACCGTCTCGGTCTTGGTAGCTGAACGACCGGTGACGAAATAGATGTGATCGCCGCGCTTGAGGTGCATGGCGATGAGCGCCTTGCCCACCTCTTTCGGCACACTGAATTCATCCCAACCGTTGTTCATCTTCTCCCAGAAGGCCGGGTTCTTCAGGTAGCTCTCGTCGTTGGGAGAGAACTCCTGCTTGCCGCGATAAAACCCCGGGCTGGAGAAGAGCAGGGTGTCGTCGATATCAAAGCCGACTGCCATCGGCGGCAATCCATCCAGGCTCTTGGCAATCTGCTCCACCGAGACCCAGTGGATGGGGGCCTGCTGGGCCAGAGTCACAGTGGTAACACCGGCAGGAACCGGCTGGAGCGTAGCTGCCTCACGGGCAACTGCTGGCATGGCGAGGATGGTAGCCAACAAGGTGGCAAGCAGCGCCGGACGGGTGTTCAGTTTCATAAAAAAGCGCCTTTATCTTCAAACAAAAGAGGGGGCCAATAGTGCCCCCTTGCTGCCTGGCAAACTGTGAATCTCCCGGCAAAAGGGAGCATTTGGCGCCCGATAATTAATCTTCGATTGGCAGCAGATCGGTAAAGACAAAGCCATCGCGCACCACTGTCTCACCGACCCGGATCCCGAGTGGGCGCGAAAACATCGGGCCGTCGTAGGCCAGGGTGTGAAACTCGCCGTTCTCGCCACAAGGGTCGACCCCCTCGGGCAGAGCAGCCAGCAGTGCCTCGTCAAACTCATGGCCCCCCAGCGCACCATCCAGCTTCTTCGGATCCAGGGTGCTGATCTTCGCCTTCAACCCCGCCGTCATCATCTGCTGCGCCAGCTCCCTGGTGTTGCTGCCCCAGAGCGGGAAGAGCGGCTCGATGCCGGTACCGGCCAGCTGTTTCTCCCGGTAGGCTCGCACATCCTCAAGGAAGAGATCGCCAAACGCCATATGGCGGATCCCCTGCGCAACCACATCGGCGATAAAGCCGGTCATGATGCGGGCGTAATCCTCGTTGCTGCAGGGCCAGGGCAGATCGATGGTGATGAGGGGCAGACCGACACAGGCGGCCTGCTCGGTCAACAGCTGCTTGCGCACCCCGTGCATCGCCACCCGCTCGAACTCCTGATTGAGGGTGGTGAACAGCCCTACTACCTCGATGGCTGGATCTTGCCGCAGCTGATGCAGTGCCCACGCACAATCCTTGCCGCTGCTCCATGAGAGCAGTACCCGTTTCTTTTCCATCAATCCTCCGTCGTGGGGCGCTCCGGGTTTCCCAAAAGGCTGCCCCAAAAAGATGCAAGACAGTGTTGCGAATTGCGCGATTTACATGCAAGCGGCGAGCAGCATACTCTCGATCACCTGTATATGCCCCTTGCCCGGGCTCAACAATAACTAAAAAAGCGATGGGAAACATAAGGATATGACGACAGTGACACAACAGTACGATCACGCCCGCCCCCTCAACCGGCAGGACTACAAAACGCTGGGACTGGCCGCCCTCGGCGGTGCGCTGGAGTTTTACGACTTCATCATCTTCGTCTTCTTCGCGGTGGTCATCGGTGAACTATTCTTCCCGGCCGACATTCCGGAGTGGCTGCGCCAGTTCCAGACCTTCGGCATCTTCGCAGCCGGCTATCTGGCTCGTCCGCTCGGCGGCATCATCATGGCCCACTTTGGCGACCTCATCGGTCGCAAGCGGATGTTCACCCTCAGCATCATCATGATGGCGCTGCCCACCCTGCTGATCGGCCTGCTGCCAACCTATGCGGTGCTCGGTATCGCCGCACCGCTGCTGTTGCTGCTGTTGCGGATCCTGCAGGGCGCCGCCATCGGTGGCGAAGTGCCGGGAGCCTGGGTCTTCGTGGCGGAGCACGTGCCTGCCCGCCGGGTCGGTGTCGCCTGCGGCACGCTCACTGCCGGGCTGACGGCCGGCATCCTGCTCGGCTCTCTGGTAGCCACCGCCATCAACCGCGGCATGAGCCCGAGCGATGTGACCGACTGGGGCTGGCGACTCGCTTTCGTCCTCGGCGGCGTGTTCGGCATCGTCGCCATGTACCTGCGCCGCTGGCTGCACGAAACCCCGGTCTTTGCCGAGATGCAGGCCAATAAATCACTGGCCGACGAGCTTCCCCTCAAGACGGTACTGCGCAGCCACAAGAGCAGCGTCGTTGTCTCCATGCTGCTCACCTGGCTGCTCTCCGCCGGGATCGTGGTGGTGATCCTGATGACCCCCACCTACCTGCAGAAGGTCTATGGCATCACCCCGGCCGAGGCGCTGACTGCCAACTCGCTGACCATCGTCGCACTCACCCTTGGCTGCATTCTCTATGGCCGGGTGATCGACCTGCTGGGCAGCGGCCCCACCTTCATGCTGGGCTCCCTGCTGCTGGCTGGCTCCAGCTACGCCTTCTATCACGGGATCGCCTCCGGCATGAGCCAGCTGGTGCCGCTCTATATGCTGGCAGGCTTCGCGGTCGGGATTGTCGGCGCGGTTCCCTACGTGATGGTCAATGCCTTCCCGCCGGTGGTGCGCTTCTCCGGTCTCTCTTTCTCCTACAACGTGGCCTACGCCATCTTTGGCGGACTGACTCCGATGCTGGTCACCCTCTGGATGGCAAGCGATGTGCTGGCCCCCTCCCACTACGTGGTAAGCCTGTCGGCACTGGGTTTTGTCATCGGCTGCTGGCTCTGGCTGCAGCAGCGCAACCGGCCACAGCAAGCGCCGCAAGCGGCCTGACCCGAACAACAAAGCCCCGGCAGATGCCGGGGCTTTGTTGTACTGCTTATGTTCAGTTTGGCCAACATAAGATAGCCTCCCTCTGGGGCATGCCACCCGCTCGCCCCCATGACTTTCAACTCTTTATCCGAGGCTCAAGATGTTCTTTCAGGTCGTATTACTCACCTTGCTGGCGCTGCTGCCCATGGTCAACCCGCCCACCACGGCCACCCTGCTGCTGGGGCTGAGCAAGGGGATGTCGCGCGAGCATGTGCGCCGCCAGGTCAATCTGGCTGCCATCTATCTCTTCTGCACCCTCTGCATCACCTTCTTCATCGGCTCCTCGATCCTGGATCTGTTCGGGATCTCCATCCCGGGGCTGCGCCTGGCGGGCGGCCTCATCATCGGCTTTATCGGTTTTCGCATGCTGTTCCCCGCCCCCAGCCAGTCCAGCGGGGTGGAGATCAACCAGAGCATCGCCTTCGTTCCGCTCACCATGCCCAGCATGTGTGGCCCGGGTACCATGGCACTGGTGATCAGCGGCGCAGCCCAGATTGCCGAGCTGCCGGCCGAGTACGAGCGTCTATACATCTATGGCGGTGTGGTAACGGCATTTGCCCTGATGAGCCTGATCAGCTGGGGCGTGCTCAAACTGGCCGACCCGGTCTGCAAGATCCTCGGCGCCACCGGCATCGATGCCATGACCCGCATCA
Organism: Aeromonas sp. SG16; assembly: GCF_024436135.1. Taxonomy (NCBI): domain Bacteria; kingdom Pseudomonadati; phylum Pseudomonadota; class Gammaproteobacteria; order Aeromonadales; family Aeromonadaceae; genus Aeromonas; species Aeromonas sp. SG16. The sequence goes on along the minus strand of NZ_JANFNW010000009.1, from coordinate 85,640 downwards.
TGGGCTTCCTGCTGGTCTGCATGGGTATGCAGTTCTGCATCAACGGCATCAAGGAAGTTGCGCAGGATCCGGTATTCCATGGTGCACCTGCGGTTCAAACAACTCCCAATTTGCCGCAGATGGACGGCCATTTTGATCAACTGCCGAAGCCGCACCAGCAGTGATTGAAAACGGTATCAAAAAGTCCCTGACTATCTGCACTGATCTTGTTCCTGATCATGTTATTGACACATGAATGAGTTAGTTTGTTTTTCATACAGACTGTATTCAGATGGACGCTGATAGGTTTGTTGATGAATACCCACTCAACTTCAGGAGAGTATGCAGATGGATAAGATGCTGACCGAAATAGGGAGCCATAGCCTGTTTCATGAGTACCTGAACGTGGTTGGGGTCACAAGCCCATCCCTCGCCAAGATCGAGCAACGTTGGGAATACAAGGAGCAGGAACAACTGGTGGCCAAGATCCAGATCGACAAGCAGGGCAACGCCCGCTACTTCATCGACGCCCGCGCAATATCAGTCAACTGATACTCTGTATCCTTATCAGCCCCGGCCCACTGACCGGGGCTTTTTGTTGTCTGCGATCCCGCACTCGCTGACCCGCATTATCTCTGCTGTCTCCAGAAATTCTGTTTGTTTTTTGTACACTCCTCATTCAGCTCGACATGGCTATCTTGTATCTGCCCCCCTTGTTCCAGCAGAGTGCCCATATGACCAAGATGCTGACCGAAATCGGCAGTCATAGCCTGTTTCACGAGTACCTGAATGTGCTCGGCATAGCCAATCCAGCTCTTGCCAACATAGAACAACTGTGGGAACACAGGCAGCAAGAGAGGCTGCTCGCCAAAATCCAGATCGACAAACAGGGCAAAGCCCGTTACTTCATCGACGCCCGCGCCATCTCGGTCAATTAACACCGATGATTCTGCAAGCCCCAGCCTACTGACCGGGGCTTTTTGTTGCATGCCCATCAAGCAGGCTAGCCAATCCCCCCTTTCACCCCCTCTTCTCTCCATGCTCCTCTGATAGAATTTTATTTCCTTTAAAAACACAATTACTGGAATAATTAATTATGCGATATCGATCTCATAATAAAAATCAAAAATCGAGCATGATGGCCCGCATCGAGAAGGATGATTTACGCCGGGAATGGCGACGACCTGAAGTAGAGGAAGCGATGACCATTGACCTATCAAGCATGATTACCGAAACCCGCAATCCAGCCAGCATCGAGATCGATCAGCTCCCGACGCTGGATATGCTGCGGATTATCAATCAAGAAGATCAACACGTTGCAGTGGCTGTAGGCCAACTGCTGCCCGAGATCGCCAAGGCAGTCGATGCTATTGCAGCCGCATTTGGCAAAGGCGGCCGCCTGATCTACATCGGGGCAGGCACCTCCGGTCGCCTCGGCATCCTGGACGCCAGTGAATGCCCGCCCACCTACGGGGTCTCTGCCGAGCTGGTCATCGGCCTGATTGCCGGGGGCCACAAGGCCATACTGCAGGCGGTGGAGAATGCCGAAGATGATGCAGAACTCGGTGCCAACGATCTTAAAAACATCCACTTCAGTGCCCACGACGTGCTGGTGGGTATCGCAGCCAGCGGGCGAACCCCCTATGTGCTGGGTGCAATGCAGTACGCCAAGAGCCAGGGTGCGACCGTGTGCAGTATCAGCTGCAATCCGGGCAGCCCGCTCGCGAAAGCGGCCGACATCAGCATGGTCGCCGTGGTCGGCCCCGAGATAGTGACCGGCTCCTCCCGCATGAAAGCAGGCACAGCCCAAAAACTGATCCTCAATATGCTCTCGACCGGTGCCATGATCCGCACCGGCAAGGTCTACGGCAATCTGATGGTGGATGTGGAGGCGACCAACGCCAAGCTGGTGGAGCGCCAGAAGCGCATCGTCATGGAAGCAACCGAATGTGATCGTGACACGGCCGAGCAGGCTCTTGCCGCCGCAGATAACCATTGCAAGACCGCCATTGTGATGATCCTGGCCAATATCTCCTCCAACGAAGCACGCGAGCGACTGCAGAGCAGTGGCGGCTTTATCAGCAAATGTACAGATTGATCGGCCGACCGCACATTGGCCGAGCCAGCAATAACAACACGATAACAACATAAGCGGGGCATCCGCCCCCTCACATCAGACTGACTGGGTTCTTTATGGCAAAAATAACTGACACCATGATTGGCCAGATCATCCAGGCCATCGGCGGCCGGGATAACATCACCAACTGTGGCCACTGCATGACCCGCTTGCGGCTGAGCCTGGCGGACAGCCTGCATGCCGACCGCGATACTATCAAACGGATCGCAGGGGTGATGGGGGTGATTGAAAGCGACAACCAGTTCCAGATAGTGCTTGGCCCCGGCAAGGCCCAGACTGCCTGTGAAATGATGAATGGCATGCTGAATGCAGACGCAGGAACACTGACAGCACCTCGCCCGCAATCAACAGATCTTGGTGACATCGCCGCCGCCAACAAGCAGGCGCTGAAGCAGAAGCAGAGCAGTGCGGCGCATCGCTTCCTGGCCAAGTTTGCCACCATTTTCACTCCGCTGATCCCCGGTTTTATCGCTGCGGGTCTGCTGCTCGGCTGCGCCACACTGATCGAGCAAACCCTGCTGCTGGAAGGGCAGCAGACAGGAGGCATGCTGGCCGAATTTGTTGGCTACATGAAGCTCTTCAGCAAGGGATTGTTCAGCTTCCTCAGCATCCTGATCGGCTACAACGCCCAAAAGGCGTTTGGCGGGTCCGGGGTCAACGGCGCCATCATCGCCTCTCTGTTCGTCATGGGTTATGACCCCCAGGCCAGCAGCGGAATCTATTCCGGTATCACCGACTTCTTCGGCCATCAGATCGATCCCCGCGGCAACATCATCGGCGTGCTGATCGCATGCATCATAGGCTCCTCGGTTGAGCGCCAGGTTCGCCGCTACATACCGGACAGTCTGGATATGATCCTCACCTCCTGCATCACCCTGCTACTCATGGGGGCTGTCACCTTTGTCCTGATCATGCCCCTCGGCGTACAGCTCTATAACGGCATGTCCTGGCTCTTTATCCACCTCAATGGCAATCCGTTCGGCACCGCTATTCTGGCCGGACTGTTCCTTATCTCGGTGATGTTCGGTATCCATCAGGGGTTCGTGCCCGTTTACTTTGCGCTGATGGATGCTCAGGGCTTCAACTCCCTGTTCCCCATCCTAGCACTGGCTGGCGCCGGGCAGGTCGGCGCAGCACTGGCGCTCTACAGCCGGGCAGGCAAAGATTCTCTGCTGCGCACTCAGGTGAAAGGCACCATCATCCCAGGCATTCTCGGGGTCGGTGAGCCGCTGATCTACGGCGTCACCCTGCCGCGGGTCAAACCCTTCATCACGGCCTGCTGCGGTGGTTCGCTGGGCGGCTTCGTGGTTGGCCTGATCTCCTGGATGGGTCTGCCGGTCGGCCTCAACACCGTCTTTGGCCCATCCGGTATCGTCGCCCTGCCGCTGATGACCTCCGCCCAGGGGATCTTCCCCGGCATGATAGTCTATGTGGTCGGCCTCACCGTCGCCTACCTCGGCGGCTACCTCTTCACCCTGATGTTCGGCTGCAAGAACGTCGATCTGAGTTAATCACTCCTCCGGATTTCTAGCCAAGGTCTGGCCCCGAGCAATCGGGGTCATGGCCAAACTCATCCCGGCTCTGGCACAGAGCCCGTACAGGAACGATAAAAAATGAAAAAATCCATGCTTGCTCTGATTTTTCCCGCACTGCTCGGCACAGGTTCTGCTCATGCGGCCGTCATCTATCAGGCTGACGATGGCTCCAACGTCGACCTCTACGGCCGTCTTGGCTTCAATATTTCCGACAAGAAGAGCGGCAATGATCAGGGTGACTTCGATGGCCGTATCGGCTTTACCGCCCGCCAGACCGTCAACGAAGATGTTGCAGTGATCGGCATGGCGCAATATCAGGTTAATGCAGCCGAATACGCCAACAACGTACAGAAGAACAGCAGCGACCTCACCGCTCGTTACGTCTGGGCAGGGATCGACGCTGGCCAGTGGGGCAAGGTGACCGGAGGGCGCGTCTCTTCTGGCCTAATCATGTTCACCGATATTGGCGATGTGTTTGCCGCCTCTGATGTCTCCATGGCTCGTCAGGCCAGCAAGGTGGACTCCACCGCCGTGCAGGTGTTCCGTCAGGATGGCACCCTGCAGTACCAGAACACCCTCGGCAATCTGGATCTCTCGCTCGCCTACATTCTTGGTAACGGTACCTCGGATCTTGATTACGGATACAACGGAGCCCTGCGCTACACCTTCGATCTGGGCAATGCAGGCAAACTGGCTCCAGTCGTGGCGTATCAGCAGACCAAAGCCGCCCAGAGCAGTGGCAGCAAGGTCGATCCCAATGCCGATGAGTATCGCTTCGCCGGGATCGGTACCCGCTACTATCTCGGCCCTCTGATGTTTGGTGCCCTCTATAGCAAGGATCAGGTGACCTATCGCGATGGCCGTGCCGACAGTGAAGACAAGGTGTGGGAACTGACCGCGGTGTATGACATCAACCAGAAGTGGGCGGCCCGCGCAGGCTACCGTCACCTCGTCAACGAGGGTGGCGACCAGATGGCACTGCGCGATACTACGCTGGAGCTGCAATACAAGCTCACCCCGCGATCTTCCCTCTACAGCGCCTATGTGATCCGCAATGGTGAAGATGGTCTGGCTGGTAGCACCATCACCAGCTTTGGTGGCAGCAGCAACAGCGAGAGCTTCTATCATCTCGGCCTGCGCTACGAATTCTGATCTGGTTGCCGGCCTGCGGGCCGGCTCCTTCATGGAGTCCTATGATGGCACGATCCTCCCTGCTCTCTCCCCTACTATTATCCCCCCTGTTTGCCCTGCTGCTCAGCGTACCGGCCACGGCAGCCCGACTGGAGCTGGCCGATACCCTCACCCTGCTCGCCTCGCCACAGGGCAAACCCTCGGCCTTCACCCGGACCATTGAGCTCCCGGCGGGAGAGTCCCGACTGCTGGTGCGCTTTGACAGCCCAAGTGACCCTCGCTCCACCAACGAGAGCCAGGGACGCGTGACCTCGGCTCCTCTGCTGCTCACCCTTACAGCATCATCACAAGGGACGCTGCAACTGACCACCCCGGTGCTGACCAGCTCCTCGGCTATCCGCCAGTTTGCCGCCAGCCCGGCCCTGCTGCTGAGTGACGACAAGGGCACCTCACAGCCGCTGGCACTACAAGCCCTGCCACGCAGCCAGAATAGTCTGGGCACCGATTACCAGGCCCTGCTGGAAAGCCATACGCCAACAGTAAGCCCGGCCCCCATTTTCGCAACACAGGCCGCAACTACTGCTCATACAGCTTCGGCACTTACGCCGGAGCAGGCGGATGCCACCCTGCGGGAACTCTATCTGGCGGCCGATGCCAAGCGGCGTAAAGCCTTTATCCGCTGGGCCCTTGACCTCTAGCAGACAACAAAAAACCACCTGTTCAGGTGGTTTTTTGTTGTACGGATGATGCAGCGGGAGAGCCGGCCTCACTCCTTGTTGAGTCGGTCGATGGCATCCCGGGTACCATCGATCAGGGCCCAGGCTCGCTCGTCTCTGCGCTGCACCAGGCCAAGGAACAGGATGTCGGTAATGGTGTTCTGGGCGGTACGGGAGGAGATGGAAGAGATACGCAGTTCGTTCTCCTCCGCCACCGTATCCAGCACCATGTCGGCCATCTGGCGCAACTGGGTTTGCCGGAACGAAGTCACGGCAATCAGGGTGGCACCATTGCGCTTGGCCAGCTCGGCCGCCGCCAGCACATCACGGCTGGCGCCAGAATAGGAGATGACCAGCTGCACATCACCCGGCCCCAGGGTCTGGGCGATGGAGATCTGCACATGGCTATCCTGGGCAAACAGGGTAGTTACGCCGATCTTGAGCAACTTGTACCAGAGATCCTTGGCGGTCAGTGCCGAACCGCCAATCCCCACCAGCTGTACTCGCCCGGCGCCATCTATGGTGTCGAGTACCTGCTTCAGCAGAGCACTGTCGAGAGCCTGAGTGGTCTCGATAATAGAATTTATCTTCTCCTGCGCCAGCTTCTTGGCCATGGTCTCCAGATCATCGTCTCGCCCGATGCCATTGTAGAGATCACCGACAGTGTCGGTCTTGATGGCATGCTTGCGCCCCAGATCCTCGCTGACCGCCAGCTTGAAGGCGGTGAAGCCCTTGAACCCGATCTTCTGGGTGAACTTCACTATGCTCGACTGGCTCACCTCCGCCTGCTGGGCCAGCTCCTGAGAGGAGAAGTGGGTCACCTGTTCCGGACAGGAGAGGATGTAATCGGCAATCTTGAGCTCGCTGGGGGAGAGCTGGCTCCTGATATTGGATATTTTCGACAGGGTAAGCATGGTTTCTCTCTGTTCTTGTTCTGCGTCGAGGCTTACTGGGTGCCACCCACGGTGAGCTGATCCAGTTTAAGGGTGGGCTGGCCGACACCGACCGGCACGCTCTGCCCCTCTTTTCCGCAGATACCGACTCCGCGATCCAGCGCAAGATCGCTACCCACCATGGAGACCTGGCTCATCGCCTCGGGGCCGTTGCCGATCAGGGTCGCGCCCTTGATGGGGGCGGTGATCTTGCCATCCTCGATGAGGTAGGCCTCGGAGGCGGAGAAGACAAACTTGCCGGAGGTGATATCCACCTGACCGCCGCCGAAGTTGGGGGCATAGATGCCCTTCTTCACCGAGGCGATGATCTCGGCCGGATCGTACTGACCCGCCAGCATGTAGGTGTTGGTCATGCGCGGCATCGGCATGGCAGCATAGGATTCGCGGCGACCGTTGCCGGTGAGCGGCACGCCCATCAGACGGGCATTCTGCTTGTCCTGCAGGTAACCCTTGAGGATGCCATTCTCGATCAGCACGTTGTAGCCACCCGGCGTCCCCTCGTCATCGATGGAGACGGAGCCACGCCGACCCGGCAGGGTGCCGTCATCGACGATGGTGCAGTGCTTGGAGGCCACCTGTTCGCCGATGCGGCCAGCAAACGCGGAAGAGCCCTTGCGGTTGAAGTCCCCCTCCAGACCGTGACCCACTGCCTCGTGCAGCAGCACGCCGGGCCAGCCGGCGCCGAGCACCACCGGCATGGTACCGGCCGGTGCATCGATGGCGTCGAGGTTGACCAGCGCCTGGCGCACCGCTTCGCGCACATAGCCAAAGGCGCGGCTCTCCAGCCCGTCCAGCTCGAGGAACCAGTCGTAACCAAAGCGGCCACCACCACCGGCACTGCCGCGCTCGCGACGATCGCCCTTCTCGGCAATGACGGTCACCGACAGCCGCACCAGCGGGCGAATATCAGCAGCCAGAGTACCGTCGGTCGCAGCCACCAGCACCTCTTCATAGACGCCGCTGATGGAGGCCATCACCTGATTGATGGCGGGATCCAGACTTCTGGCGAACTTGTCCATCTGCTCCAGCAGGGCGATCTTCTGGTGCTTGTCGAGGGTCTGCAGCGGATCCATAGCCGGATAGAGCAGGTTCGCTTCGGTGCGCGCCCACGCCTTCACCTTGCCGTGAGCACCGGCAGCGGCGATGCCGCGGGCGGCAGTCACCGACTGTTGCAGCGCCAGCAGGCTCAGTTCGTCCGAGTAGGCAAAGCCGGTCTTCTCGCCGCTGACGGCGCGCACCCCGACCCCCTGATCGATGTTGTAGCTGCCATCCTTGACGATGCCATCTTCCAGCATCCAGGACTCGTGCCAGCTGCGCTGGAAATAGAGGTCACCGAACTCCACCTGATGGCTCATCAGGCTGCCGAGCAGCTGCTGCAAGCGCCCTTCGTCGAGGTCGTTGGGGGCCAACAGGGAGGCACTAACCTGGCTCAATAGACTCAATCTTCTTCTCCACTCTCGTAACGAGATGTTTTAAATCGTCTTGCCGACGGGTTGGCAACAAGCCACGCCATCACAACAAACGGGCATGGGTCAGCACTGGCATGGTGCGATGCAATTCGTCGATAAATCCGGGCTCCATCTGCGCCAATACGGTGCCACGCCCGGACTCTTTGCTGGCCAGCACCCGGCCCCAGGGATCGATCACCATGCTGTGGCCCCAGGTCTGGCGCCCCGTCTCGTGGGTACCGCCCTGATTGGCTGCAACAACGTAGCACTGGTTTTCGATGGCACGGGCCCGCAGCAGCGGCTCCCAGTGCGCCTCGCCGGTCACGGCGGTAAAGGCGGCAGGCACCAGCAGCACGCGGGCACCGGCTCGGGCCAGCTGGCGGTATAGCTCGGGAAAGCGCAGATCATAACAGATCGAGAGGCCAAGGGGACCAAAGGGGGAGTCCACCACCACAGGCCACTCGCCGGGGCTGAATGTCTCCGACTCACGGTAGCGACCGTGATTGTCCGCCACATCCACATCGAACAGGTGGATCTTGTGGTAGTGGCCCCTGAGCTCACCGCTTGGATCAAACACCAGCGAGCTGGTGTGGATATGGTCGGAACCGGCGATGGTGGTCGGCATGGCTCCGGCTATCAGCCAGATGCCGTACTCTCGCGCCCATTCCGTCAGTTGTTGCTGGATGGGCGCGGCTCCGCCCAGATCGGGGCTGGGGTCGGGGCCGATTGCCTCGGCGCCATCCAGATAGCCCTGCCGTTCGCCAAAGAGGGCAAAGTTCTCCGGCAACAGCACCAGCAGCGGCCGCTCTTGGGGCAAGGCGGCCAGCTCGGCGGCGATCTGCTCCCGGTTATCCTGCCAGTGACGGCCAGATACCAGCTGTATTGCGGCTAACCACATGACTCTCTCCTTGTCCGCGTTAATCGCGATCCACAATATTCGGGTCTTTATCCATCTCGGCCAGCAGCTTGCGAAGATGATGCCTGACCAAGCCACGCTGGCCCCGTTCTGCCCATTTGAGGCAATCGAACAACTCCCACACCAACCCATCCCCTTCGGCCATATAGGCAGGAAAGTCCCAATGGCTTGGGGCGGGGCCTGCTACCTCAAGCGCACCAAGGGAGGAGGTTTTATCGAACAGTGGCAAGTAAGGTTTGGCAAGGGGGAACTCAGCCCCCCGATCAAGGATATGGATCTCGATGCTGGACATGTCGAGGAAGATGAACCGCCAGTATGAACAGACCTCTTCATGCCTTCCTTGCCAGCAGTGAAAGACTGCCCGTTCACCCACAATGGAGCGTACAAGAGTCTCCCCCTGTTTATGAAAGCCAGGCTCGGCCAGCAACAAGAGATCGACATCGGACACCCGGTCTGCTTTGCCCTTTGCAAGCGACCCGACCACAACCCCGGCATCAATCGCAGGATGGGCTTTGCCATGTTCCACGACGGCCTGCAACAACGCGAATTGAAGCGGTGGAATCTTGCCCCGGCGCTCATCCTCCATCATGACGGAACCCCGAGAGCAACCGCATCCCCGGGTTGCAGGGTGTAATCCAGCACTATGATGCGCTCCAGCACCGGACGGAAGATGGCCTTGAGGGCATCGTGATCTGGGTGGGGCAGATAGCGCTGGCGGGCAGCCTCGTCGGTAAAGGTCATCAGCACGCTATGGGTAAACCCCTCGGCCCGCCCCTCCGGGCTGTCATCACGGCCCCACTCGACGGCGGTCACACCGCTGACCTGATGGGGAATGGCCAGAAAGGCGGCTCGCACAGTCTCAATCTGGTCAGGCAAGGTGCCTTGTTTGAAGGCGATCAGCAGGATATGTCGGATCATGGCTCACTCCTTGTGATGGTGCAGGTCAGGGCTGGTTCGGGCTACCCGGTTGCGGATTCAGCAGAAAGGGAGTGCTCTTGGCCGCAGGCAACTTGGGCGCCACGGCATCGACTGCCTCTTTCTGCTGCTGGTTGAGCTTGATGCGAGCGCGATCCCGGCCAGCTTCGATCAGCTTGGGATCGTCGAGCGGGCCCGAGATGCGAAAATCGATGCGGGTCACCACATCCACCACCGGCTCCAGCAGCTTGGAGAGGGCCAGCACATAAAGACCGGTCACCGGCGTGATGGAGAAAGCGGCCACGACCGGCAGGGTGCCCCCCAGATTGGGGGAGAAGCTCAGCTCGTAATCGAGCCGCCAGCGCACCAGATCGGCAATCCCCTCGCCACGCAGATTGCCGGCGGCCCCTTTCATAAAGAAGTCCTGATTATCCACCACCCCCTGCTTGATCTTGGCAGAGGCAGACATGGATTCGAAGTAGAAGCCCTTGTCGAACACATCGCGAAAATCGAGGCGCAACTTGCGCAGCAGGGAATCGAGGCTAAGCAGGGAGAGCAGCCGTGCCCCCTTGTCGTTCACCTCGCGCAGGGTGCCGCCTTCCAGCTGATAGTTGGCACTGCCCCCCAGCGTTGGCAGGTTCGGGCGGTAGGGCACATCCTGCCAGTTGAGATCAAAGGCGAGGGAGCCGGGCGCATCACCGATGGGCGAGGTGTAGCCGAGCCGCTTGAGCAGTAGCTCGCTGTTCTTGCTGGTCAGCTTGCCACGTGCGCGGGTCTCCATCCGGTTGCCATCGGCCAGCCAGTCGACGCTGCCGGTGAGTTGGCTGCCCGCCAGCCGGATATCCAGATCCTTGAGGGTCACCTTGTTGGCGCCCGGCAGCAGCTCGCCTTTCACTTCGCCGAGCGGCAGCTCGCCAAAACGGCAATCGACGCAGCTCACCTTCAACCAGGGGATGGAGGCCATGATGGCGTTATCCTGTTTGGCGTCGGGATCCGGGCTCAACTCTTCGCTCTTGCCGGACCAGTAGATACGGGCAAACTTGGCGTCGACCGGGCGGTTGGCCACCACAGGAATGCGGATCACCCCCATCACATCGGGACTGTCGAGCATCACCTCGGTCGCCTGATTGACCGGCCCCACGGTGAAGTGGGTCGCCTTGATGGTGGCACTGCCGATATTCGCCCGCGCCAGCCGGCCATCCACCCACCACTCCTGCGGCAGGAAAGAGGGGCCAACCACGGCAGTACCGGTCGGCGCATTGCCGGAGGGCAGCCACTGCTTGAGTCGGGCCAACCAGCCGCCGACATCGGCCTCCTGCTGGTTGATGGCGAGCAGCATGGGAACATCGCGCAGTACCCGCGCGCCCGGCTGGCCCACATCGACCCGCACCCGGCTCAGATAGGGCACACCTTCGCCGTAAACCAATCTGGTCTGCATATCCACATCCGCCCCCAGCACGGCGCGAATATCGGCACTGCCGTCCCGGCCACGAGCGATCACGGTGAGCGGCAGGCGGCTGCCACTGCTCTTGGCCAGTGGCGAAGGGAGATCGAGCGCCATCCCCTGCAGAGTGGAGTCGAGGCCCAGCTGGAAGCTGAACGGCTTGTCATCGGGCAAGGTCAGCCCCAGCTTGCCGCCCCAGTTGCTGCGGCCGTTGAGGATGCCGTATGAGGAGATGGCAGCGGGCTGGCGGCGGCTATCCCACTGCCCCTTGAAATCGAGATCGACCTGATAGCGGTCAGGATGCTGACGCCCCTGATAGTTGAGGGTGAGCGGCTGGTTCCACAGGGTCGCCTTGAGGTTGCTGAAGCGGGTCTGCTCGTTGTCATATTCGAGCCGCCCCTGCACCTTCTCCAGCGGCAGATCCAGACTGGCGACCCGTACCTTGTTGTTGTTGAAGGTGGCATCGCCGCTCGCCTTCACCTCGCTCTCGCCGTCGAGGGGGATATCGAGCTTGAGCGCCCCCTTGAGCGGGCCACGCACCTCGATCTCCTCCAGCGCCTGCCCCACCGAACTGCCCAACGGGGAGTCCTGCAGATAGTCGCTGATGGCTTTGCCCTCGCCCTGAACCTGCGCATCCACGTAAAGATGGCCACCCGGTGCGAGATCGGGGATCCAGGCATGCACCGAATCGGAGCTCGCCTTGCCCAGTTTGGTAGAGCGGCTGCGCATATCGAGGCTGGCATTCTGGAACAAGAGATCGATCTGCAGGTCGGTAAGTGGTTGCCAACCGGGGAAGAACTCGTATGTGGCCTGCTCCAGCGGCACCGCGACCTGGAAGATACCCTCACCCTTCTCGTAGGGGAAATCCCTGAACTCGCCATACCAGAGCAGGTCGGCCCCTTTGGCCCTGCCGCCCTTGATGGCACCACTCAGGTAATCAACCAGCTCCTTGTCCATCACCTGCAGCGGGAAGTAGCGATAGGCATGACCCGCATTCTTGACATCGATACGGCCGGTCAGCGCGAGGAAAGGGTGCTCGAACAGATCGAGGCGAAAGCGGCTGGCCAGGGTCAGATCCGGGTTATCCAGCGCGATATCCTGCCCGTAGATCACCCAGCCTTGTGTCTCGCGCCACCAGTCGAGACGGGCCGAGAAATTATCAACCGGGATCGGCTCCTTGAAGTGGCGGGCCGGATCCAGCGTGTCTTTGGCCAGCGCCAGTCTGGCACTGCCTCCCGTTGGGGTCAGCCAGAACTCGCCGTTGAGATCCTGCATCCCGGGTACATCCTGCCACGCCTTGAGGCGCACCTTGCTGAAGCGACCGCTGAGGGAGAGATCCTGCCAATTGGCGTTGGCCAGCAGGGTGAGATCCTGCACCGAGCCCTGCGGATTGGTCTGGCGGAGGGTCTCGCAGAGCGTCGGGTAGAGCGCCGAGACCAGCTGACTCATCTGGGTGATCTTGTCGAACTCTATGCTGGGCAGATAGCCCTGCACCCGATCCCCGATCCGCTCCAGCTGCAAGCGGCTCTGCAACCAGGACTTGCCGTCCAGCTTGAAGGTGACGTTGTGGCTCGCCAGTTGCCAGTCGGTGCCGTCCCGGCGTAGCTGGATCTTACCGCCATCGAGGCCGAAACGGTGCATATCCCCGTTCTTGGGATCCTTCCAGATCAGGTAGTTGGACCCGAATGCCAGCAGGGTATTGCCCAGCTGACCGTTGGCGAAATCGCTCCAGAGCTGAAAGTCGAGCAGGCCGGTGATGGTCGGCTCGCCAGCGTGGATCCGCGCCAGCATGGGGCTGATATCGAGGCGGTTGGCGCCAAGATAGAGCTGCCCCTTGAGGCGATCGAGACGCGCTTCTGGAGCTTCAACATCGAGGATCAGGTCGAGGGTGCTCTCGCCCACCCCGTTGATGAGATAGGCCTTGCCGACCCCCTGATGGCGCTTGCCACGGTTCTGCCAGCGCAGATGGGCGATATCGAGTGCCCGCATGTCGCCGAGCGCAGTAGTGACGCTGAGGCGGGTATCGTGCACATCGAAGGTGGAGAGCTGGGTCAGCAGAAAGCGCAGCAGGGCTCCCTGCTGGGGATCGCCGGAGGGGCTGTCGTCAGCCGGTTGGCTGAAGTCGAGAGTGATATCGCCATCGCTCAGGATCAGCTCGCCAAAGACCGGCTTGAGCTGGTTGAGGGTACGCCAGAAATCGAGATGAACCCAGGCCTTGCCGAGCTTGATGGTATAGCGCCTGGAGTCGGGGGCGACAGCGAGCTGTTGCAGCTCGAGGGCCGGGCCGGACTGTGTCCAGCTCAGCCCAATCTGATCAACGCTGACCTTGATTTGCGAATCGCCGAGCAGAGAGTTGATAAGGCTCTCCCGGTACTGATTCAGCAAAGGGCCTCCGACCCGTACCAGGGTGACCAGCATGGCCAGCAGTACGAACAGAACCCCCAGGGCCAACCAGCCCCGACTCAGCCAGCGATAGACCAATTACATCATCACCACGTCGAACTGCTCCTGACCGCAGAGGGGTTCGCTCACCACCCGCACCTGCTTGCCGATAAACACTTCCAGCTCCGCCAGACTGTGGGACTCCTCGCCATGGAGGTAATCGGCCACCGCAGGCGCGGCGTAGACGGTGAACTGATCCGCATCGTAGGCGCGATTGACCCGGATGATCTCCCGCAGGATCTCGAAGCAGACCGACTCCACCGTCTTGACCCGGCCCCGCCCCTTGCACTCGGGACATTCGGAGCAGAGCACATGCTCCAGACTCTCGCGGGTACGTTTGCGGGTCATCTCCACCAGACCGAGCTGGGAGAAACCGTTGACGTTGGTCTTGGCTCTGTCCTTGGACAACGCCTGCTCCAGACTGTGCAGCACCCGGCGGCGGTGATCCTCGGACTGCATATCGATGAAATCGATGATGATGATGCCGCCAAGATTGCGCAGGCGCAGGTGACGGGCGATGGCCGCCGTCGCCTCGACGTTGGTGTTGAAGATGGTCTCTTCCAGATTGCGATGGCCGACAAAGGCGCCGGTGTTGATATCCACCGTAGTCATGGCTTCGGTCTGGTCGATGATGAGGTAACCGCCGGATTTGAGCTCCACCTTGCGCTCCAGCGCCCGCTGGATCTCGTTCTCCACGTCGTAGAGATCGAAGATGGGCGACTCGCCGGGGTAGTACTCCAGCTTGCTGGCCAGCTCCGGCACGTACTCCTCGGTGAAGCGCTTGAGCTGATCGAAGCTCTGGCGGGAGTCAACGCGGATCTTGTCGAGCTCGGCACCGACGAAGTCGCGCACCACCCGAAACGCCAGACTGGGATCCTCGTAGAGGATCTTGCAGGGGGGATACTTCTGCTTGCGCTCGAGGATCTTGCGCCACAGCCGTTTCAGGAATGCTGCATCCTGCTCCAGCTCCTGCTCCCCCACCCCTTCGGCGGCGGTGCGGATGATGTAGCCGCCCAGCTCATCCACATAACCGGCCACGGTGCGCTTGAGGCGCTCGCGCTCGGCTTCGGACTCGATACGCTGGGAGACGCCGACGTGGGCACTGCCCGGCATAAAGACCAGATAGCGGGATGGCAGGGTGATGTCGGTGGTGAGACGGGCCCCCTTGGTGCCAAGCGGATCTTTCACCACCTGCACCATGATGTCCTGCCCCTGACGCACCAGCTCGGCGATGTTGCCGACCTGAAACTGCTCCTTCTCCTTCACCGCCACACACTCGGTGTGGGGGACGATATCGGAGGCGTGCAAAAAGGCCGCCTTGTCCATGCCGATATCGACAAAGGCCGCCTGCATGCCCGGGAGTACCCGGCTGATCTTGCCTTTGTAGATGTTGCCGACAATGCCGCGCTTGGCCTGACGCTCTACGTGC
This sequence comes from Aeromonas sp. SG16, assembly GCF_024436135.1. Lineage (NCBI taxonomy): Bacteria > Pseudomonadati > Pseudomonadota > Gammaproteobacteria > Aeromonadales > Aeromonadaceae > Aeromonas > Aeromonas sp. SG16. The sequence continues at coordinate 70,595 of NZ_JANFNW010000009.1, read as the reverse complement.
ACTTCCTGCAGCAGACCGTTTTCGACCAGGGCGACCCGGGTTTCGGAGGGGGTAACGTTAACCAGCAGTTCTACCGACATAAGTAACCTTGCCTGTTCCAGTTTTGAATTCTTATACAGCCAATCCGGTACAACGCGCGCAAGGACGAACGCAGCAGCACAGCTGACGGGAAATTACCTGAGCTGTTCCAGATGATGCTTGATCAGCAGATCCGTTTCCAGCAGGGGCAGGCCGACCACGGCGCTGTAGCTCCCCTCGATACGGCTGACGAACTTGCCAGCAATACCCTGAATGCCGTAGGCCCCTGCCTTGTCACAGGGCTCACCGGTCTGCCAGTAGGCCTCGATTTCGGCCTCGTCCAGCTTGCGAAATGCCACGTTGGTGGTGACCAGTCGCACGTCACAACGATCCTTGCTGGCCAGCGCCACCGCCGTCATCACCTGATGTACCTTGCCGGAGAGCGCCTCCAGCATGTCTTTCGCATCGAGCAGATCGGAAGGTTTCTCCAGCACTCTGTCGCCCAGCACCACTATGGTGTCGGCGCCCAGCACCGGCAATGCGTCAGGCGCGATGGCCACACCGGCCATCGCCTTGTCGCGGGCGAGACGGCAGACATAATCCTGCGCCTTTTCGCCCTCTTCCCGTTGCTCGGGCACATCGAGTTTCAGCACCTCGAAACGGTAGCCAAGCTGGGTCAGCAGTTCGCGACGACGGGGAGAACCCGACGCAAGATAGAGTTGCAGTTCGTTGTTTTTGCTCATATTTACCTGATATTGAAGCGGCGCCGCACTTTGCGCAACACCAGAAACACCCAGGGCCATATTAGCATCGTCGTCAACGTCGACCAAAAGTAGGCGAAGTTGAGGCTGGCCCGGCTAAACAGGTGCTCGGCCCAGAAGACCGTCAGTTTGCCCACCAGCGAGAGGCAGCCGATGATCAGCGCCTGCTGCCAGAGGGAGAAGTTGCGGATCTTCTGGAACTGGAAGGCCGCCAGATAGGTGGTGATGGCCATCGCCATGGCGCGCACGCCGAGGGTGCTGCCAAGCAGCACATCCAGCAGCAGACCGGCCACCCAGGCGGTACCGACGTTGGTCCGGTGCGGCAACGCCAGTGCCCAGTAGATGAGCACCATGGCCAGCCAGTCCGGACGGAATGGATCAAATTCAAAGGGAAGCGGCAGGATCGACAGGCTTAAAGCCAGCAGGATCGAGATCCAGATCCAGATCCTGCCACTGGCGGGTTGCAGCATCAGCGAGTGGCTCCTGCGGCGGACACCGCGGCAGCGGGTGCCGGGCGTTCGCCATCCTTGTCATTTACCTCGGGCTTCTTGTCGGTCCACAGCAGCAGCAGATAGCGCAACCGATCCAGCTCGACCAGCGGTTTGGCCTCGATCTGGGCGAAGGGCTTGCCCTCCACATACTCGGAGCGGGTCACGGTAGCCACCGGATAACCTTCCGGGAAGCGGCCGCCAAGACCGGAGGTGACCAGCAGATCACCCACCTGAATATCGGTGTTGCGCGGCAGGTTGCGCAGCTCCAGCTTGTCGAGCTCGCCACTGCCGGAAGCGATGGCGCGCAAATCGTTGCGCAGCACCCGCACCGGAATGCCGTGGCTGGAGTCGGTGATCAGCAGCACGCGACTGGTGGTGGAGCCCACATGGAGCACCTGACCAATCACACCCTGATCGTTGATCACTGCCTGACCGTTGTAGACGCCATCCAGTGCCCCCTTGTTGATCAGCACCTGATGGCTGAAGGGGTCGGAGTCCACCGACAGCAGCTCGGCCACCATCTTGCGGGACTCTTTGTGTACCGGCGAACCGAGCAACTCGCGCAGCCGCTGGTTCTCGTGCTCCAGCTGATCCATTTTGAGCAGGCGGGCGCGCAGGGTGAACAGTTGCTGCTCCTGCTGCTTGGTCTGCTCGATGAGATCGGCGCGGGTCTGCACCTGGGTCGACATGGTGTCGAGCAGGGTGCCGGGCGCATTGGCCATGTACTGCAACGGACTGACTAACGAACTGAGGTAGACGCGGACGTGGCTGAACACACCGAAGCGAGAATCCGCGACGATGGCAGCAATGGAGATGATGACGGCGAGAAACAACCGTAACTGAAGCGAAGGGCCTCTACCAAAAATGGGTTTCATGGGTCGTCAAAAAAGAGCCGGCACGCTGGCCGGCTTTGGGTCTTATTCGTAGTGGAACAGATCGCCACCGTGCATATCGATCAGCTCCAGCGCCTTGCCGCCGCCACGGGCCACACAGGTGAGGGGATCTTCGGCAACGACGACAGGGATACCGGTCTCTTCCATCAGCAGACGGTCGATATCTTTCAGCAGCGCACCACCACCTGTCAGCACCATGCCGCGCTCGGAGATGTCGGAAGCCAGTTCCGGCGGAGACTGCTCCAGCGCCACCATCACGGCAGCCACGATACCGGACAGCGGCTCTTGCAGCGCTTCCAGGATCTCGTTGGAGTTCAGGGTAAAGCTGCGCGGCACACCTTCAGCCAGGTTGCGACCACGAACTTCGATTTCGCGCACCTCTTCGCCCGGGTAGGCGGAGCCGATCTCGTGCTTGATGCGCTCGGCAGTAGCTTCACCGATCAGGCTACCGTAGTTGCGACGAACGTAGCTGATGATCGCTTCGTCAAACTTGTCGCCACCGATACGGACGGACTGGGAGTAAACCACACCGTTCAGGGAGATGATGGCCACTTCGGTAGTACCACCACCGATATCAACCACCATGGAACCGGTCGCTTCGGAGACAGGCAGGCCGGCACCGATGGCAGCGGCCATAGGCTCGTCGATCAGGTAAACCTCACGGGCACCGGCACCCAGAGCGGATTCCTTGATGGCGCGACGCTCAACCTGAGTGGAGCCACACGGTACACACACCAGCACACGCGGGCTGGGGCGGAAATAGTTGTTGTCGTGAACCTGCTTGATGAAGTGCTGCAGCATCTTCTCGGTCACGTAAAAATCGGCAATCACGCCGTCTTTCATCGGGCGGATCGCGGAGATGTTGCCCGGGGTACGGCCCAGCATCTGCTTGGCGGCATGACCGACAGCAGCGACCGATTTGGCGTTCCCGCGCTCTTGGCGAATGGCGACAACTGAGGGTTCGTTAAGGACGATCCCTTGATCTTTTACATAGATCAGGGTGTTGGCAGTTCCCAAATCGATCGACAGATCGTTGGAAAAGACGCCTCTGAGCTTTTTGAACATGGCTACGGGAAATCCTAAGAATTTGGAGGTGCAGAAAACCGGCTAACTTTACCAATGCCCACCCCAATGGGCAAGCGCTCAAACTGTCGCCAATCAATCAAGCGCGACAAAAGTGCGAGTCATTACTCACTTGCTCAGGCTTGCCAGCCCTCGTAAACAGGGTGTTGGGGGGAGAAGATGCTCCTCACCCCCTGTTGTGGCACTTCAACGCAATATTTCACGGCGATAGATAATTCTGTCATTACCGCGGGTCGAACCGAAGATGGCCTCCCCTTGCAGGGTCAGCGGATCAGAGAGCCAGAGCGGTGATGAGGGTTGCTTCGCCAGATCCACCTTGTAGGGAATACGTACTGCTATACCGGGCTTGGCAAACTGGAACAGGATCTCACCATCTTTTGCCGTACCCGACATAGCACCGGGAGGTGTGCTGCCCAGCCCCAGCTTGATGGTACGCCCGGTTCCCAGATTGAGGCTGCTGGTTGCCGCATCAAACGAGTGGCTTGGATTTAGGAACGCAATCCCCTGACCAGCAAGGGATAGCGGAGTGCACTTATCCTGCTTGTTTAACACCCAGTTGCCCGCTTCGTAATATTGCATCTGCAACGGCACCGGCAGATCCGCCGATGCAAGACCTGCCGCAGTGCCCGCCATCAGCCGGCCGTACAATAGTTTTTGAGTTCCCAGCAGCACCGCATTACATCCCGACCCAGAACATGTCCCAGCGACAGCAGTATTCATATTTGGATTAGCCAACAGTGTATTGCCGCCATCCTTATCATCGACTTTGATACCAAAGCTCAACGTGGCAAAAGGTGCTTCTGGACTCGCAGCACGATCAAAGCGGGTATTCAGTCCCAAAGGTGACTGCTGATTAACGCTCGCAATACCACTTGCCCAGCTGAGCGAGGGAGATAGTGTAATACGCTTGTCACGCGCAACCCCATCCAGAGCATTGGCAGCCACCATCTCAGCAACCCCTTTAGCGAACGCCCCCTTATAGTTCTCTGTCGTCCCTTTCTGCAGATTGCGTGCAGTGAGGACAAAACCGCTGGCAAAGGGCTGGCTCATATATGTAAAGGCATTGCAGGCTGGCGTGATAAAACCATTACTCAAACTGTAATCCCAGGGTACGAAGCGTCCCACCGGCAGGCTCTGGGCTGATGGGATGGTGTAATTGAAGTAGCCATTGGCTGGTGGCGTCGCCGTCATCCGGAACACCCCCACCTCGCTGACTGACTGGGTGACCTTATTGATATTGTTGATGCCCATCCCATTAGAGTGGTTATAGCTCGCTGTACCGACCTGCGCATTTTGCCCGGGAATCGGGGCAACCAGTTGAGTAGCAAGAGCGATGTTAGTCAAAGCAAAGTTAGGCGTAGTCAGGTTCCCAGCGCAGATATCCCCATCATTGGCCGACTCCCAGGCCATCGCCTTGATATCCACCTGGAACATTTCCCCTGCTTTTTTGAATACCGGACAACTGCTATCACCTGCCGCGCAGACCCCTTGCGGAGGGGTTATACACAAGCCGACAGGACGTGCCACAAACGTGTCGGACCCTGTCATCACCAGACCCGCCGTCTCACCACTGCCATTATGACTGGCTGAAAGCTGCATCTGACCCGCATCCGGGTAGGTCACTTTTTTCAAGGTCGCTTTACCCTGATTATCAAAAGTCAGGTCGAGGGTGGTTGGTGTTGGTGAAGAAACACTGCCGGCATAAGTTGCAATGGTGTTGCCATCGATGGAGATCTTGCTACCAAAGCTATTGGTATTTGGATTGTTGTACGTTCCCCAAAAGCCGACAGACCTCACGCCGGTAAATCCGGGCACACATTGCTTGGTAATGTCGTCTTTTTTGACCGCACTGATAGTCACATCCTGAGGCTGGTTGGAATAAATATCAGGCACATCAAAGAAGAAGCCGCTATCGGCAAAGTTCAGGGTACAGGCTGCCGCACTGGGCGTACCGGCCCCGGCCTTGCACAAGGTGGTACTGAATGGCTTGGTCGTCGGAGTCGAGCCGGAAACGCCTATGGCCACCGCGGTCGGCGTATTATTGCGCAACTGCACCTTGGTCGAACCGCCGCTAAAGGTCACCGTATTGCCGCCAATCCAACCATTGCTGGCAGAAGTAGGGGTAAGACTCAGGGTCGCGGTCACCGAGTCTTTGATAAGTGTGCTACAAGCAGCATCGGCGCACGCCTTGACCGTCACTGTCTCGGGATTGCAAGTCAGCGGCTGACCGGAGTGATCAAGTTGGAAATGATCAATCTGCACCCCGATCGGGTTGGATCGCAGGGCACAGATCTGGATATCATCCAGCTCATGGTTATTGTTGGCGCCTCCGGTTGACCCTGTAAGCGACAGCAAAAAATCTGCAGGAACCTGCTCCTGCCCAGCGGTAGCCATCGCATCGAATGGCGCAACCAGGGTACTAAATCCGGAGCCAGTGTTTCTATCCAGCGAGACCATGGAGCGGCCAGCCACACGTGAATCAATCCTTAACCGATATAGATGGCCGGGCTGGGCGGAACTGGTGCCACTTACATCAATCTTGGGATTAAGATTGGCTGCCGTGCCTGCCAAATAGCGATAACTTGAACCGACGCCCCCCCGAATCGCAATTGCTTGAGCACGGAATCCCGGGCCACCAACTTTTCCTTCATTACCGTTGGAAAAGTTTCCATATTCGTCAAGACCGACGCCAAGCCAACCACCGGCAAAACCGGGCGTTCCATTATCACGTTGAGCATAACCGAGCGCGCCACCAAAACTACCAGGCTGCGGGGTTACTGTCGCATCAGAAAGAATCACCGCCAATCCATCCCCCCCGGTATTAAACCAAGTGGGTGACCATGCATAATAACGAAAAGTGACTTCGACCAAATTATTTGCAGCCGGGAATAAACGCTGATAAGTCGCGGAAGTAGCCTGATTACCACTCGCCTCAGTCATCCGTAATCGGCCACTGATAATCTTCGGGTCAAAAGAACCAGAAGTCCTTTTGACAACCCACTTGTCACTCAATGTTGTTCCGGGAAAATCATCTGAAAAACACCCCAGTATGGGAGTGAATGTCTGATCATTGATTGCAGAACTATCAGTCATATTCAGACTACGGCTTGTCGTGCGTCCACGAATAATGGCTGAATTGTTAAGAGTCAGATTTTGATCGGAGTAGACATAACCATTTATTTGACTCACTCCATTCAGGGTAATTCCGCCATAACCAAATAACAGCAGTGTTCCCTCGCCAGAAGCATTCAATATGGCATTGTTCAGCTCAAGAGCATTTTTGACAAAAATACGAACTTCACCCTGAATCTGAATTTCTGCACCCTGATTCATCGTTAACGATTCAATCCAGTAATCACCGGATGAAAAAATCACTTTGGCGCTATTGTTCAATGCCAACGACTTGATGCGATATTCGGTAGCAGCATTGGAGAAAATTAAAGAGCAACTGGTATTCAATGCAATGGAGTTAAATTGATTCGAGGTTGCACTCCCGATACTCAACTGCTGCCCAGCCTGGCATTGTGAAAAATCGCCACCAGATCCACTACTCGAGGAAAATGCATTGCCACCGCTAACAGGTAACCCACGTATCGTATTTCGGGTAATCGAGCACAAGCGGCGAGAACCATCTGCGTTGTCACATGCATCCAACGGCATCCCGGAGCCCTGGCTTGAGGTACAATAATTAAGTGCAGCTCCTGCAGTGCCATTCACCTTGGCAGAGCCGTACATAGTCAACGCCGGATTACCAAGGGAATTGCAATTAAGATTGGTGTCCCCACGATGACCCTGAGTCACTGCAGGAAAATAGGTGGATGTGTCGATAGTCTGAAATGCTCCGACCGCACTACTGAATAGCCAGAAGGCTAGAATCAACCAAACCTTGCGCATCAGGGTGTACCTCCATCAAAAGCTTCCACCATCACGGTTCTGCTCACCATAAAATCAGGGCTGTCCGAGATGAGGTCACTTGTTCCGCATGTACCAACACTCTCCAGTCGATAGCCGTTGGTCACGGTTCCGTTGTAGGTCACCGGCACACTGCCGCAACGAACCACAGCCTGACACCCAGCAAGCCCGGGATTGGCGGTAAAGTTGACTGAAGTGGTTGCCGAGCACAACGCAGGAGGCGCCTGCTGGGCTAGAGTGCGATTGGGAAACAGCCGATAGAGCGCCACTTCCAACCCGCTCTGAGCCGCCAGCAAGGCCCGCACACTGCGCACCTCCACCGTATTCTTCTCGCCGCTGTCGACCAAAAAACGCCCCATGGCTGCAGCCAGCAGTGCCATGACCACAATGACGAAGAGCGCGATCATCAGGGCGCTCCCCCGCATAACTCTGGGTGAGCGCGCATCAAGGAACATTGAGCACCTCGATCTTGTGGTTGAACGTGACCGACTCCCCCTTGCGCGCGAATACGAAGCGCATGCCAAACTCCCCTTCCGCGTTGAAGGCTGAGGTTTCCCGATAGAAATTGCCGGAAGCAAGAGAATCGGCCATCAACACTCCAGTGGCTGGCAAGGATGCACTGATGGCAGCACTTGCCCGAGTGATAGTGTTGCCCTCTACGCAATAGCGAACCTGTTGATTGGCAAAATAAACCCGGCTCCCCGGCGAGAGGCCGGCCAGACTCTCGGCACTGGTATAGCGGATGGATTGTGCACCGGATACCGGGGTCTGCACTGCTGTGACGTTGGCCACGCAGCGCCCGTAATCACAACCACTGCTCAGGGAACTCGCACTGGAATTGGGTAACGGAAAGACCACCATCAGATCACCGACTTTGACTGCCGTCGCATCAGTGCTCAGGGGATCCGTCGCGGCGGCAGGCGTTGCCATCACCAGCTCCAGCGTGGAGCTGCTGCCTGATACCGTTTTGTTCAGGGCAAGGTAGCGGCTGGAGGTGCTGATGGGCCAGAAGCGCAGGCAGACGCCGGAATCAACCCATAGGCCGCCCGCAGTCTCGATTCGCTCAGAACCGGGTACCGCATTGCGCAGCTCGCGGTTTAGCCGCTCCATGGCGAAACGGGCATCGCTCATCAGCTGCTCACGGCTGCTGGCATCGCCGTAGATCTGGGTGCCAATACCGATAAACTGGCTGGTAAAGGTCGCCATTATCCCGAGCAGCAAAATTACCATTACCAGCTCGACCAGAGTAAAACCGCTGGCTGAGCGCGAAGTGGTAGGGACAGTGCTATGGCTCCGTTGAATGACCCTGCCCATCAGTAATTCCCCCGATAGAAGGAGAAATCGAGCACGCTCTGATTGGGCAGGCGAACCTGCAAATCGATGCGCTTGCCTACCGAGCAGGGTGCAGTGCAGCTCTTGAAGGTACCATCGCTGAAATCAACGGCACTGACAGCGATTTTGACCTGATAGTTGCGATACTCATCGCTGCCGATACCTGACGAAGTCTGGGTAAACCAGCTGGCATCACGCCAGTTGCCTGCCGTATCGAAGTCATCCACATCGTTGTAAGCATAAGGGGCCGGCTCACCATCAGGGCTATAACTGCCTGAACAGGGTGCAATCGTCACACCGGCAACCTGTTCGCCACAGCGATAACGTCCGCCATTATGATCCGACTGCTCATCAAACGACTTTTGCAGGATCTCGCCAGTCAGGCGCTGGGCCAACTGGGCAGCACGCACCTGCTGCACCGGATCAACCGCCTGTGGCGCCTGATTGATGAGTAAACCGAGAATGCCGGTCAGCGCAACCGCCAGCAGCACTATGCCGACGATAAGCTCGATCAGGGTAAAACCGCGTTCAGGGGCTCTCATGGATATAGCCCTCTGACTCGATCCTGATTGCCCCCGTCTCGCGACCATCGCTTACCTGCAGGATACATCCCGCACTGCAAACCCCGATTGGCCGTCCCATCTGATCGAAACGGAGCACAAAGCTACTGCTGTTATTGAGGGAGATAGTCATACCGGCAGAAGGCGTGACCGGACGACCACGGGTGCGTTGATTGCCACTCCAGCTGGCAATAGCGCCGAGGGCCGGACAAACACCGCCGGCAACAGCCTGGGTAATATGAGCAAAACTGGATGAATCGACCACCAGCTGGGTGCAGCGGTTGGCAGGCTCATGCATATTGACTGTCTGCACCAAGCGCAGCCGGGTCAGCAACTCATCACGCAAACTTTGAGTTTCAAAGCCGCCTTTGCCCAGCCATTTGGGCACGGCAAAGGCGGCCAGAATCCCGAGCAACAGGATCACCAGTACCAATTCAATCAGGGTAAAGCCCTTTTGCATCGACTCACTCTCGATAGAAAAAGCGGGGCTTTAGCCCCGCTTTCATGGCAATGGTTAGCAACCAGACTTGGCTGTCGATGCTGCACCACTGGCGTTCGCTTCGGTATAGACCACAGTACAGGTTGAACCTGAGGTCTGATACACGTAGGTAGAGCCACTAACACTACCAACCCAAAGAGGATCGATAGTTGCAGCTTTGCCAATACCGGCAGAAGTCGCCGTCGGATATCCGTATTTGATGGTAACGGTGGTGTTGTCAGCCAAAGTCACTGTCTTGGTACCAGTAGTGTCTTTTTCGTTGCCATCCAACACAGCTCGGCTATAAACCAGTTGAGCAGAGCTTGCTACTGCACCTTTCACACCATCAGCAGCTGCTTTTTTGGCATCATCCTGCAGATTCAGGAACTTGGGTGCGGCAGTCACTGCCAGAATACCCAGAATGATGATCACGATAACCAGTTCGATCAGGGTAAAACCCGCCTGTTTTTTCATTGCACTTTCCTCTGTCAATTAATGTTGGTGGTCACCTGACCGGAGGCCGGACGGTAACTGAAACTCATAAATGCATCAGTACTGCCTTGCGGATCCTGATACTTGCCATCGCTGCCCTTACTTAAACTATTGACCAGATAGTAACGGCAGACCGAATCCAGTCCATTACTGCTCACGGTGGCATAGTATTTCAGGTCATTACCACTACCGCGCACTTCACTGAAGCTGGCCGTAGCCTTGGGTGGGTTTTGCAGTAATCCCTCCCAAATTTTCAGACACCGCGCGGCCGTCAGATTGGCAGGATCCACATCGGGAGTGCCGCCAGCCGCGGTATCCATTGGATAACCCGGCGATAACTCGCCATTACTGATCTGGGTATCGGTCGGTGTTGTGAGATAGAAACGGGAACCGTCATAGAGCACTGTGTTGAGGCTATCCTGTTTGGCTCGCCCCTCAGCCTCCCACTGGGCCCGCACCAGAGATACCCCGGTAGCAAAACCGCCGGAGACCCCCTCGACACTGGCCTTCTTCGCCTCGTCAGTCACATCGAGAAAACGGGGCAACGCCGTTACCGCCAGGATCCCCAGGATCACGATAACGATCACCAGCTCAATCAGAGAGAAACCTGCCGTCCGTTTCATCATCCCTCTCATTGGCACTCTCAGTGCCGTTGATTTCATTGTCATGCACCCTCCCCAATAGAGCCTGTATTATTTCATGCAGACTCAAAAAAATCATGCCGTTAGGCTCTATCATCGCCCTTGTTCAAGGTGATTTAATCACGCGCCCGTCAGAAAATTGATAAAAGAGCCAATAACCATCCCACCCGATGTCGCAACCACTACCATCGGCCCGGGCCAAAAACTGCAGAGGAGGCAGCTCCTCCTGCTGTTCTCCCACCAACGCCAGCCACAGCTGCCGACAATCAGCGGAAGGGGATTGCAGTGGCGATAGACCAAGCGGCCAGCCTCGCTCATCGAAATGCCAGCCTTGTTCACCCACATAGAGCGTCTTGGGCCGCCGTTCATCGAGCCAGAGGCCGTGCAAACGTTGTGCCCGTTCGGCAAATTGCACACCCAGCAGGGTGAGAGTGAGTTGCTGCGCCTCCTCCCGGTTGTGCTGATAAGTGCGCGCCAGCGTAGCCACAATAATCATCAGCAGGATCACCACCGCAATCCGCCTATAGCCGCCGAGCCAGCGGTCATCCTGCACTGCCTGTCTGCTCATCCAGCCCTCGACTCCCCGCGACTACGCCAGCAAATTACTTGCCTCTTACGGCTCTCATCATGTCCCACATCGGCGTGAAAATGCCGAGCGCCAGGATCAGCACCATCACAGCCACAATCCCGATCAGGATCGGCTCGATCCGTGCGGTGAGGCTCTTGAGGTCATAATCGACCTCTCGCTCGTAATATTCGGCTGCTTCATGGAGCAGGTCATCGACCTGACCGGTCTCTTCACCCACCGCAATCATCTGCATTACCAACGGGGTAAATAGACCACTGCTGCTGGCGGTGCGCAGCAGGCTCTCGCCCCGCTCGATCCCGGCCCGCATATCACGGATCCGGCCAGCCATCCAAGCATTATCCACCGCATCGGCAACCAGCGTCAGTGCCGTATTGAGCGGCACCCCGGCTTTAAGCATCATGGAAAAACTGCGAGCAAAACGGGCCAGCAAGGAGCGTTCGATGATGGTTCCGACGATCGGCAACCTGAGTTGCCAGCGATGCCAGGTCAGCTTGCCCTTGGGGGTAGCAACCCAGCGCCGCCAGCTGACGACAATAGCAATCAGGGTGGCGAGCATCAGCCACCAGTAGTGCACAAAGAAGTGGGAGGTTGCGAGCAGGATCCGGGTCGCCAGCGGCAACTCCACCCCGAATTTGGCAAACATGCCGGCAAAGACCGGTATCACCATGATATTGAGGATCACCATGGCGATGCCGATGGCAATCAGCACGAAGCTGGGATAACGCATCGCCGTCTTGATCCGCTTGCGGGTCTCCAGCTCCAGCTCGAAATAGGTGGCAAGCTGCAGGAAGGCCTCTTCCAGCTGACCGGTGTTCTCCCCGACGTGGATAATGGCGATGAAGAGACTGCTGAACACTCTGGGGTGAGCCTGCATCGAGCTCGACAAGGGCCGGCCGTTGCCAAGATCCTCTCCCAGCGCATGGAGCGCACGTTTGAGTGGCTTGCTGTGGGTGCTCTCCTCCAGCCCGGCGATGGCGCGCAGGATCGGGATCCCGGCCCGGGTCAGGGCATACATCTGGCGACAGAAGATCACCAGCTCGTCGAGTTTGACACCACCTTCCAGCAGCAGCGACCAGTTAAGATCAGTCCCCTTGGCCTTGCCCGGTTTGAGCTCGGTAGGCATCACGCCACGGCGCATCAATTGCTCGGCCGCCGCCATTTCGTTGGCCGCCTCAACCACACCGCTGGTAGCATTGCCCTGGCTGTCGCGCCCCTTATAGGCAAAGTTAGCCATCGCTTACCCCAAATCCTCGGCCAGCCGGAGCACCTCATCCACCGAGGTGATCCCCTCACGGGCATAATCGAGGGCAGTGAGGGCCAGCGGCCGATAGTGCTCATGCTGACGGGCCGCCTTGGCAAAACCCTCAGCGTCATTGCGGCGCAGCGCATCCATCATCGGTTGATCCAGCTCCAGCAACTCGTACACCCCGATCCGGCCCGAATAACCGGTGAAGTTGCAGCTCTGGCAACCCCGCCCCTTGTGGTAGGTATGCTGACCGGGCGTTTCTCCCGAGAGCACGGTAAGCCAGGTCGTCTGTCCTTCGTCCGGCACCTTCTCCTCGACGCAGTGCTCGCAGATCCGTCTCACCAGTCGCTGAGCGACAACCGCCCGCAGGGCGCTCGCCACCAGATAGCCGGGAGCCCCCATATCGATCAGGCGCAGGGCACTGGTCACCGCATCGTTGGTGTGCAAGGTAGTCAACACCAGATGACCTGTGATAGCGCCGCGCAGGCCGATCTCCACCGTCTCGTTGTCGCGCATCTCGCCCACCAGTAGGATGTCCGGGTCCTGACGCAAGGTAGAACGCAGCACGTGGGAGAAGGTGAGACCAATCTTGGGGTTAACCTGCACCTGACTGATGCGAGGCAAGCGGTACTCCACCGGGTCTTCAACCGTGATGATCTTCTGGCTCGCCTGATTGAGCTCGGAGAGAGCGCCATAGAGGGTCGTAGTCTTGCCGCTACCAGTTGGCCCCGTTACCAGGATCATGCCGTGTGGCCGTTTGAGCTGGCGGCGGAAACGGGTCAGGATATCGGGCGGCATCCCGGTTTCGGTCAGCGAGAGGATGCCGGAGGATTGATCCAGCAGACGCATCACCACCGACTCGCCATACTGCACCGGCATGGTAGACATCCGCACGTCCACATCACGGCCGCGCACCTTCATGTTGAAACGGCCATCCTGCGGTAAGCGCTTCTCGGAAATATCGAGCCCCGCCACCAGTTTGAGACGCAGCACCAGCGCCTGAGCGATACGCACCTCGTTGAGGATATTCTCGTGGAGGATGCCGTCGATCCGCTGACGAATGCGCAGCACCTTCTCGTCCGGCTCGATATGGATATCCGAGGCGCCAACCTGCACCGCGTCTTCAAACAGGGAGCGCAGCAGCTTGGCCACCGTCGCCTCCCCCTCATCATTAGCTCCCAGATTGCTGGAGCCCAGCTCGAAGCCGGAGTCCTGATACTCCTCCTGCAGCTGTTCGGCGAAGCTCTCGATTTCGCGGGTACGGCGGTAGAGCCGGTCGAAATACTCCAGCAGCTGCCCTTCTCGGGCAACCGCCAGCACCATGATGCGCGGGCTGAGCAGAGCGGCGATGGCATCCAGTGCACTCAGATCGGCCGGGTCCGACATGGCCACCGTCACCCGATCGTCGGTGAGATTGACCGCCAGCGCCCGGTAACGGCGCGCCTGCACCTCGGGCAACAGCGGCACCGCGGCAGCATCTATGGTGAGGTTGTTGAGATCGAAGAAGGGCACATCCAGCTGACGGGCGAGGAATTGCAGCAGCTGCACCTCGCTGATAAAGCCGAGGTCGATGAGGGTGGTGCCCAGCTTGCGGCCGGTCTGACGCTGCTGCTGCAGCGCGAGCTGCAGCTGATCATCGGAGATGATCTGTTCCTGTACCAGCAGGTCGCCGAGGCGCATTTTCAGTCTGGGTTGTGCCATTGCTACTCCGATTCCTGTTGTTCTCTTCCCCCCTTGCTCCATCTGATCCGGTGATCGTCAGGGAGCAAGCTGGGCAATCCGTTGTTCCAGCCAGTTGGTGGATGCTTCGCCCAGGTTGCCGTGCAGCTGGGCATTGCGATAGGCATCGAGGGCACGCTGGCTGTGGCCCTGACCATCCTCGGCCACACCAAGCCCAAGCCACCAGCGTCCCTGATCGGGCTGCTGACGCAGCAGCTTCACATAGAGATTGGCCGCCTCGACATTCTGTCCCAGCTCCTGCGCCAGTCCGGCCCAGGTGGCGTAATAGTCCAGATTGCTGGCGAGATCGGGCTGATAACCAGCCAACCAGCCCAGCGCCTGCTGCTGCAACCCCTCGCTAATGGCAAGACGGGCCAGTAGCAGGCGAAAATCGGCCTGTTGCGGATCGAGCCGGATCCCCTCCTCCAGCAGCTGGCGTGCCTCGGTCAGCCGCCCTTCGCCGTAGAGCAAGCCGGCCAGCTGTTCACGGGCGCCCTGGTTATAGGGATCGTGGGCCAGCACGTCGTAGTAGTTGTCCTGCGCATCGCGCATATTGCCCTTGGCCATGGCGGTAGTCGCCTTGCGCTCCGAGAGCGCTGCCAGCTCTTTGGGTGACAGTTCGACCGTTTCAATCTTGAGCACGCTCGGCTTGCGCGGTGCGGCGGCAGCCTGCTGCTCTGCCGCCAGCTCGGCATACAACTCGGGCTGCAGCTCCTCATCGGTCGGCGTCCGCTGGTCAATCTCGCTGGAGGCATCGAAGGGAGCACCTTCCCCCTGAGCCAGCGATGCCTCGTCTTCTGCTTCTTCCTCTGCAGGTTCCGCCTGACGGGGCAGAGGCAGGGTAGCGGCCACTTCGGCCGATGCGGCTGAAGCGACCGGCTCGGCAACCCGGGCAACCGCATCGGGAGCGGCCTGCTCACTGACTACATTGGCCTGCGGTGCCACCACACGGGTTTGCTGCCAGTAGATCCAGGTTCGCCACCCCAGGATCCCGAGTGCCAGTCCGCAGAGCAGGGTGAGCAGCAACATCCACCAACCCTGCTGGCGCGCCGGAGCGACGTAGACAGCCGCCCCTTCGGCGCCTTGCTGGCGCTGCTCCAGATCTTTCAGCATCTGGTTGATCACGCTCATGACCAGACTCCATAAGCCAGGGCACATCCCAGCAATAGCAACAGCGGCCACCAGCGCAGTGGCGCAAAGCGGCTGGCATCGTCGGTATCGCGAATGGCGAGCCCTACCAGCCGACCATCAACCTGACGAGCCCCCTGACCATAGGCCAGCATCAGGCACTTGTGCGCCAGGATGTTGATAAGCCTTGGCACCCCGCGCGAGGCGCGCCACAGCAGGCGCAAGGCACGGCCGGCAAACAGCGGCGCGCCGCGATAACCGGAGACCTGCAATCTGTGCTCCAGATAGGCACGAGTCTCGTCAAAACTGAGTGGTCGCAGGCGATAGGAGAAGCCAATGCGCTGGCGCAGCTGACGCAGATTGGTTTTGGCCAGCCGCACATCCAGTTCGGGCTGACCAAACAGCACTATCTGCAACAGCTTGCTCGACTCGGTTTCCAGATTGCCAAACAGCCGAATGGCCTCCAGCGTCTCATCCGGCAGAGCCTGTGCCTCGTCGATCAGGACCACCACCCGACTCCCCTGCTGATGCAGGCTGATCAGATGGCGATGGATGCGATCGGTGAGATCCAGCTCGCTCTGATCCCGCACCGACAACCCCAGCTCCAGCGCCAGTGCGGTGCGTAGCTCGGCTGGACTGAGGTGGGGATTGGGCAGCCAGGCCAGGCGTACCGGGCACTCTTCCGAGCCCAGCTCGCTCAGCAGTTTGCGGCAGAGCAGCGTCTTGCCAGTACCCACTTCGCCGGTCACCTTGATAAACCCTTCCCCCTGAGCCAGCGCCCAGTTGAGCACCTGCAGCGCCTCTTCATGAGGCGGCAGGCCGTAGTAAAAACCGGTGTTGGGGGTAAGGCTGAACGGCGCCTCCTGCAGGCCGAAATGGGTCAGGTACATCAGGCGTTACCTGCAACCGCGGGCAAGAGGCCTCTGCGAACAAATCGCAGCAGGCCACCCGAAATAAGACTGACCGCTCGCTGAGTCATGAGTTAGCCCTTGGAGGGATACCACTTGTCGAGCAGGTCGGCGGAACGCTGCAGCTCGTTCTGCCAGGTATCCTTATCGACGACGGTCGGCTTGAGCATAATCACCAGCTCTACCTTCCTGTTGCTTTTACTGCGGTTGGTAAAGGCTTCGCCCACCCAGGGGATATCGCCCAGCAACGGCACCTTGCTGACGCTTTCCGACTTGTCGGTCTTCATTAGGCCACCGATCACTATGATATCGCCGTTGTTAGCCTGCACCACGGTATCTGACTCGCGAATATCGCTTTTGGCCAGTGGCAGAGTAATCTTGCCGCCGGTTCCCAAATCGACTGTCTTATTCTGCTCCGAGGTGTCGATGACGGAGGGGTGAATATGAAGCAGCACCTTGCCATTCTCATCTATTTGCGGCGTCACATCGAGCGCGATCCCCGAGAAGAAGGGGGTCAGCTCGACGTTTGGCGTCTTGTCCGTCCCGGTCGAGGTCGAGGTAATCGTGGTGGAGGCGTTGGTTACGTAATACTCATCGGTACCCACCTTGATCACCGCCTTCTGGTTATTGGTGGCCGTCACGCGCGGGCTGGAGAGGGTATTCACATCACCCTGTGTTTTCAGCAACTTGACCGCCACATTGAAGTTGCCGTCAGAGACCTTAAACCCGGCCCCGCCACCCAGTGCGGTAAATATTTCATTGCCGGTCGTAGGGAGCTGGGTGTTGGCAAGAGAGCCTCCCCCAGTTATTCCTTTGTCACCATCCCAGCTTGCGGAGAGACCGCTCCAGTCCACCCCCTGCTCATAACCCTCACCAAGAGTCACTTCAAGGATACGAGCCTCCAGCACCACCTGACGCTTGAGATGCTCTTCCGACTGACTGAGGAACTCGCGCACCGCCTTGAGCTCTTTTGGATAGGCCCGCACCGTCACCAGACCCGCCTGCGGGCTGGTAATGACAGCACGTCCGTCACCATTGCCTACAAGGGTCTGCAGTGCATCGCGCAAATCGGTCCAATAGTCGTTGGTGTTATCTGTCTCGATCCGGGTGCCATTGCCACTGCTGTTCGAGTTGCTCGAGTTATTTGTCGTGCTATTGGTCGTGCTGTTGCTGGATGAGCTGTCGAAATTGCTGTTACTGCCGTTGTTGTTGTCATTGGCAGTCACCCCGCCAGTACTGACCGAGGTGCGGGAGAGGCCGCGGCGGGAGAGCATCAGATAGTTGACCGGGATGGTCTCGGTACGCAGGCCGGCAGGGTAGATATGGAAAACACTCCCCTTGCGCTGCACGTCGAAGCCATACATATCGCCAACTACCGCCAGCACTTCGGGCAGGGTGACATCTTTCAGCTCGACCGAGACCAGCCCGGAGACCCCGGGATGCACCGCCACGCTATAGCGGGAGCCCTTGAACAGGGAACCGAAAAACTCTACCGCCTCCACATCATGGGCAGCAATACGCAACCGCTTCTCCGGCATGGCAACCGGCATCTGCGGCCGGTTCAGTTGCAGCAGCTCGCTCTGCACCGACTTGGGCAGTGTGGTCAGGGGGGCATTTTGCTGCTTCTGCTGCTCATTCATCGCCTGCTTGAGCGCGTCCTTGGCCTGAGTTGGCTCGGGGTGCTTGTAGGTAGTGCAGCCTGCGGCCATCATGGCCAAGGTGATCAGACAGAAACGGTGTATTTTCATGTAATTAGTGCACCCTGCAATGAAACTCG
This sequence comes from Aeromonas sp. SG16, assembly GCF_024436135.1. Taxonomy (NCBI): domain Bacteria; kingdom Pseudomonadati; phylum Pseudomonadota; class Gammaproteobacteria; order Aeromonadales; family Aeromonadaceae; genus Aeromonas; species Aeromonas sp. SG16. The sequence continues at coordinate 52,567 of NZ_JANFNW010000009.1, read as the reverse complement.
ATAAACCCGGCTTACCTGCCAATGGCTAGTGCGGCTCAAACCCTGATCTTGCTGGCAAACAGTGCCACCGAATGGCGTTTCCCCGCCTTTTCCAGCACAACCGCATCGGCATTGATGGCCACCAGCTTGTAGCCGTCCACCAGCTGCCCGACCCGATAACTCTTGCCATTGAGCACCGCCAGTGCCGGGCCATTGCCCAGCATGATGCTCTGCAGCTTCGGCAAGCCGGCGCTGTTCTGGCCGGTTGCACTCGCGCCAACCGCCATGTCGGCCAATGGCGCGGTGGGATCCTGCAACACCTCGGTCTGCCCGGCTTGCGCCAGCAACGCAAAGAGGCACGCCCCCAATGCAAACCATCTAGCCACGAATAAACTCCTTGCTGGTACTCAGGGTGTAGATTTCCATCTCCACCACAGCCCCCGGATAGGCTTTCACCTGATAATCGAACTGTTTCCAGTAAAAGTGGCGAGGCAACGCCTCCAACGCCTTGAGATATTGATACACATCGAAATAACCGCCTTCCAGCTGGAGACGAATACCGTGTTTGTAAAGATTGACCTTCTGCCCCTGCTCTCCGGCCATCAGCGGCGTCGGCTCCAATGAACTGAGTGCCAGCATATGGAGATTGGCAGAGCGGGAGAGCAGCGCCTCCAGCACCTGCGGCATCTCATGGGCCGGGATCAGGTCGACGGTTTGGGCCTTGAGCGCCTCATCGACAGCGGCAAGATCACTATCCACCCGGGCTAGCTGTTCACGAACCCCCTGATTGGGATCCCGCTGCAGACGAGCCTGCTTGCCCAGATTCTCCAGCCCCAGGATCTCGAGATCGCGTTCGGCTGCGCTCAGGGTAATGCGATCCTGCCGCAGCCGAGTATCAGCCCCATCCAGCCAGCCATAGACGCAGGCAGCCACCAGCAGCACCAGCCCGGTCAGCAGGATCAGCACCCGCTCCCGCTGGCTCAGGGCGTTAATTCGCCGGGACCACTCCTGCCATTGTGCTTTCAGGTTCATCAGGGCTTCTCCCGCGCAATGCCACTCAACTGGAACGCAAGACGCCCCTCCTTGTCACGACTCAGGGTCAACTCGCCAAACTCCTTGCCCATCAGGGTCGGTGCCTGCTTGAAGCGATTGACCCAGGCCGGCACATCCTGACTGCGACCGGCAAAGCCGGAGAGATTGATCCGCCCTTCGAGGATCTCGATCCGTTGCAGGGAGAGATTGCTGCTGCGAATGCGGGAGAGATCGGCCATCACTCCGGCATACCCCTGCGATTTTTGCAGGGATAAGGAGCCCAGCTGGCGCAGCAGCTCCTGTCTGGCCCCCAGATCATCCTGCTTGTTGAGCAACTGCTGCTGCAGAGCCGGATCGGCCAGATGGCGCGCCAGATCGGCATCGAGTCGCTGCGCCTCGCTGCGCTTGAGCGCCAGCTCGGCATTGACCTGTGCCAGCGCCCTGCTGACACTGTGCTGCTGCCAACCGTAACCGGCGCCGACCAGCAAGATGACAAGCAGAGCAACACCCCACGCCAGCACCATCTGGTTGAGGCTTGCCCACTGCCGCTTGGGGTGAAACTCGGCGCCATAAAGGTTTATCTGACGTTTCATCAGGCATCCTCCCCGATGGCGGCGGCATAGGCCGAGAGGTATTCGACCCCGGCCAGTACCGCCTTGTTGGCCATGGCGGAGACTGCGAGGCCGAAGGTATGCTCCATGTGGCGCACCAGGGTACCGATAAAGGGCGAGGCGACGGCCAGCTGCATCTGGCCAATCTCCGGCAGTTTGAGCTGACCGACCAGATAATCAAACGAGCGCTGGATCTCCAGCGCCAGCGAGTCGAGCAACATGCTGTCAGGCTCCTGTTCGCCGGTCAGGGAGGCAAAGCCACGCAACTGGCGGGAGAAACAGAGCCCCCCCTGATGGAAAACCAGCAGTTGCAGATCCTGACCCTTCGGCTGCCAGAGCAGCATGCGTACCACCTCATCCGCCTCATAGAGGGAGGTCAGCGCCAGCTCGTCACTGATGATGGATTGCAGGGTGGCAATGCCGTTGATCGCCTCCGCCAGTTGCTGCACCCTGCTTTTGGGCAGGCAGATGACATTGATCCGCGGTCGACCGGCGGGTGGGGTGGGCAGATCCACGTAATCCATGGCGAGCTGCAGCACCGGCTCGTTGACATAATCCTTGATGGCCCAGGGGAGCGCCCCCGCCATTTCGGCATCGGGGACGGCGGGCTTGTCGATCTGGATCTGCTGATAGAGCGGGGCGGCCAGAGCAACGCGTACCCGGGATTTGGCAAGGCCGTGGCGAGTGAAAAGTTCGTTGACGGCGAGCGGCCACTCTTGCGGGCTGTTGATGGCGCGCGTAGCAAACACTGGGGGATTGCCCACAGCTGCCAGCATGATCCTGTCATTGGCCAGCAAAAGCCCCACCTGGCGGCTTGGCGTCGACCGTCTGAACAGTTGTTTCATGTAAGCCCGCCCGTCATTAGTGATTAAATGAGTGAAACATTAACATAAACAGCAGATTAGCCTCCAGACAAAAGAGGGACTCACCATTGCAAGCCAACCCTTCGCCGCCGGCGTTTGAAATCAGTGCCATTGGCCCGTCACCACTGCAAGCGATTCACCATCCACTGCTGGCCCGCTATGGCGTCGAACTCTGGTGCAAACGGGACGATCTGATCCATCCGCTCATCTCCGGCAACAAGTGGCGCAAGCTCAAATACCATCTGCACCATGCCCGCGAACACGGCAAACGCCACCTGCTCTCGTTTGGTGGCGCTTACTCCAATCATATCCATGCCCTGGCCGCTGCCGGCCATCAATTTGGCCTTCGCACCACAGGTATCATACGGGGCGAAAGTGACTCAGTCAGCAACTCTACCCTGAGCGATGCCAGACGCTGGGGCATGGATCTCGTTTTTGTCGATCGGCAGAGTTACCGGCGGCGGCAGGAGCCGGAATGGCTGGCTCAATTTGAAGCCGCAGACACCCTCATCGTTCCCGAAGGCGGGAGCAGCCCTCTCGCCATCCCCGGCGTGGCCGAACTGGTAACCGAGCTCCCCTTCTCGCCGGATCTCTGGGTGCTCCCCTGCGCCAGCGGCGGCACCCTGGCCGGCCTGATTGCAGGCAAGCTGGAAAGGGAGCAGATCCTCGCCATCGCCGTGCTCAAGGGAGGTAGCTTTATCGCCGACGAAGTGCGCCGCCTCTACTCCGCCGCCGCCACAACCCACGGCTGGCAGATCGCACTGGATCATCACGATGGAGGTTACGCCAGATTCAGCCCGGCGCTCTGGCAGTGGGTACAGGCCTTCAGCGCCGAAACCGGTCTGCCGCTGGAACCCATCTACAGCGGCAAGGCAATGTACGGACTGTTTCGCGAGCTGGCTGCGGGTCGCATTGCCCCGGGCAGCAGGATCGTCTTTATCCACACTGGTGGCATGCAGGGGCTGGCCGGGCTCAGGGAGCAGGGCCGCCTCTGAGACATCAGGCTTCGGCCGGTTCCATCACCAGTCGCTCGGGCAGCGCAAACCAGGGGCCCTGCCCCGCATGTACCCCGAGGTGACGCAGCATCTTCCACTCGTCACCACTCTCGACCCCAACAGCCAATACCCGGGTCGGGGTATTGGCGCAGCCGCCCACCAGACTGCGCACCGCCATCTGGTTCACCTGGCGAGCATGGATCTCCCGCACCAGGCTGGGGTGGAGCTTGAGGAAATTGATTTCGAACTCCTTGATGTACTGGGTGCTCACCACATCCTGGCCGGCATGGTCGATGGCCAGCATGCATCCGAGCATCCGCAGGGAGCGCAGCGGTCGCTTGAGGGCTTCGAAATGGCGGGTAACCTGCGCCTCGGAGAGCTGCAGGATCAGCCGCTCGTTGGTACTGCGTGGCAGCTGGAACAGAGCGAAGAAGAGCCAGCGCTGGAAGTCGCGATGGAGCAGACTCTGGGCGCTGAGAGCCAGACTGACCGGGCAGCTTTGGTCGGAGCGCTGACGTAGCAACGCCAGGGTCTGTTCCGCCACCAGTCGATCCAGCTGGAGCAACAGCCCCACCTTCTCGGCCATCGGCATGAAGATCCCGGCCGGCAGTGGCCGCCCCTGCTCATCCTCAAGATAGGTGAGCAGCTCCTGCTGCAGCACCACCTGCCCGCGATCCTGCTGGATCGGCTGGATATAAAATTCGATGGCCTGCTCTTCGAGGCGACGGCTGAGCAGAGTACGCCAACGCACCGTCCCCTTGCTGCTCTGCTCCTCATCCAGCTGCTTTTCGTAGAGGAACCAGCCGTTGTGCCCTTGCAGACGGGCGCTCTTGAGGGCCAGCTCCGCCTCCTCCTGTACCTTGAGCAGGGAGTCCTGCGACTGATAGCAGACGGCACCGAGATAAACTGCAGTCTCCGGATTAACCTCCTGCGGCCAGTGGAGGCGCTGCAGGCTCTTGAGCAGCTGACTGGCACTGTCCACCATCTCGCTCTCGGACATATTGGGCAGCAGCACGGCAAACACTTGCCCGGCATAGCGGGCCTGCAGGGCGCCACTGTGCTTGCGCACGAAGGCCCCGATAGTCGCGCTTGCCTCCAGCATCAGGTCATGACCCAGCAGATCGAACTGCTCGGCCTCCAGATCCTCGAGACAGGCGAGATCGATCAGCAGCACGCCGCCGCTCATCACGCTCGCCTCCATGATGGCACTCTCGAGCCGGTTGTCGAAAAAGAGACGGTTACCAATGCCGGTCATCTTGTCGACGAAGGCATTGCTGCGGATGAAGTTGTCGAAGCGGCTGCGCTCCTTGCGGGCATCCGCCAGCTCGGCCAGCAGATGGTCGAGCGCCTGACTGGCGGCAACCGGCCACTCTTCGGCGGGGTCGTGATTCAGTTTGGAGAGTTTGTCATCGAGGATCAGCTGAGCACGCTCGGCCAGCAACTCGGCACCGCGCAGTTGCTGACGCAGCCAGCGAATGGAGTACCAGAGGCCGAACACCACGATAAAAACGCCGAAGGAGATACCGGACATCGCCTTGATGGAGTACTCAGCCTCCTTGAAGGGGCGCTCCAGCTTCAGATTGGCCTGCATGCTGACCTGATGGGTCAGCGCCTTGCTGTATGGCAGCAACAGCTGCTCATCGACCGAACGCTGCACATCGCGAAACCAGTAGACACGCTGATCGTTCTGGCGCACCTCCAGCTCGACGACGTGGGAAGCACGCAGCAGGGTGGGCAACCAGTGACTCATCTCGTTCATGTCATGGGAGACATCGAGCTGCTTGTCGATCACCTCGACCAGCGCATCAACCCTCTTCTGCTGCAGCTCCATCCCCAGCTCGCGAAAGCTGAACACGCCGCCAATCAGCACGGTCGCCATGGAGGCAATCACGCACAGGGTGATAAACGAGACAAGCTGTGTAGTCAGTTTCATGCGCCTTTCCGTATGCCCAGTATCATCCATGTGACCTCATGGTAGCAGCGGCGATCAGCGTGCTGCTATGGATGGAGATCCCGCTTCTGCAATTTCAAAGGGGCGAGGATACCGAAAGCGGGGGGGGATTACCAAGCGCGGAGCAAACGAAGAGAGAAGAGCGGAAAACGGCAGAAAGAAAAATGGTCCCTGCAAAAGGGACCAAAAGGAACACTCATATCAAAACTAACACTCTGTGCTACTGACAAAAAACAGATACAGGAGTATTGAACACACGGTGAGTCAAACCGCGGGGGCTACTCTAATGCGTTCGGATAAGTCGGGCAATTGTCATTTATGACAGGTTAACGATTGAATCTCTCCATAACCATGGCACAAAGTTATTTAAAATCATTATGTTAACAATTTAATCAAGGCAACTGACAATCTCGCTTCAAATTGATTGTACTAATGCAATAAAATCGATGTTGCCCATATGGGCCAACCATACAGCAGGTAACCCAGTGCGCATCCCATCAATACTTATCCACTTGTTATTGTTGGTTTTTCCTGTTCTTGTCAGTCAATCAATTGCGTACTGGCTGGCTGAACCTCTTGCAGACAGAATGCTGGAGCAGAAGATGGCCGAGATAAAGCGGGCCAACACAGAACGCTTCAACCTTCTTCATGAGATTCTTGCAACCCAGTTGAAGCAGTTCGAATTCAACTGCGGCGCCAGGGATATGTCGTTACTGCGCAACCCCCGTTTTTACAACACCCATATTCGCCTGCAAGGGTTGGAGCTTGGCTCGGGGCAGGTCTGCTCCAGCATGGGGCAAGGTATCTCGATTGCCATCAAATCACGACCAGGCAACACTGCTATAGGTCCGTTCGGCCTGACAGCCACGCAGCCCAGCTTCAATACGGAGCAGGAACTGGTGGTCTACTACAAGGCAGCCAACGGCAACATTGCCTATTGGGTGCTGGACAACAGCTGGATCCACGAAATCCTTCAGACCCCCTGTGCCGACTGCTTCTATCTCGAATTCAACCTGATCAACAAGAATTCCTCGGTCCCTCCGTTGCCGCGTGGCGACAAACAAATCAAACAGGAAGAAGATCCTCACGGAATCGACTCTTACGAACCCAATACCTTGACCAAGCAGACGTTGTGGGCAGGTCAGGCACTGACAAGGTATGCCAGAGCGCAGGCTGAAACCCTGGCTTTATGGATTGGTGTAGCGCTGGGTATCCTGCTGACTGGTGCCTACTGGTTGCATCGCCACTATCAGCGCTCGCTGCAAGGACTGCTGCAGATCGGTTTGAAAAATCAGGAATTTGAACCCTTCTATCAGCCAGTAGTAGATAGCAGAACCAAAGAAGTCGTTGGCTTCGAGGCGCTGCTGCGTTGGCGGCGCGGCGGTGAACTGGTACCTCCCGGTGCCTTTATTGACTATGTCGAAGAGCAGGGGCTGATCCTGCCGATAACCGCCCAATTGCTGGAGCGGGTACTCACAGACCGCTCCTCTCTGACTGCAACTCAGTGGGTCAGCGTCAATCTGGTAGCGGCCCATATCGAGCAGCCTCTGCTGCGCAACCTGCTGCAACAACATCAGTGGCCCTCCCCCGCCCAGCTCACCTTTGAGCTGACCGAGCGCAAACCGCTGACCGATATCAAGAGTGCTACCCGCGAGATAAATGCCCTGCAAGAGCGGGGATATCACATCAAACTGGATGACTTTGGTACCGGCTATGGCGGCTTCGCCTATCTGCAGAGCCTCGGGATCCGCCAGATCAAGATCGACAAGATGTTCGTCGACACCATAGGCACCGACGACCTCAAACGCAGCGTGCTGGATGCCATCATCGCCTTTGGCCGAGAGTCGGGGATGGAGATGATTGCCGAGGGGGTCGAGACTCAGGAGCAGGTCGACTACCTGTATCGGCAGGGAGTCTATCTGATACAGGGCTATGTCTTTGGCAAGCCCATGCCGCTGCAGGAGCTGCAGCTCTGGCAACAGGCCTTCCGCCAACCCATGGCGGAAACGGCCTGACGACAAAGAAGATAACTCTCTTCCCGGGGTTTGCTCCGGGATCACTCACTCCGCGGCAGGATAGCGGTACTCACCGCCGCGAAAACGGGCCCAGAGGCAGTCGCCCAGATCAAAATGCCACCACTCGCCGGGATAGTTGCTGAACCCTTCCCGCCGCATCAGCCAGAACAGCAGACGGCGGTTGTCACGGATCTGCAACCGCCGCGCCTCGCTCATTCCCGCACAGGGGCGTTCGAAATAGTCGCTCTCGGCCCGCTCGCTGATATCGTCAAAGCCGGTACCAAAGTCGAGCGGCTCGCCACTCGCCAGATCGTGCAGCAGCAGATCGATGGCTCCGCCCGACAGATGGGGCGGCACCGGATAGTGACCGGGGTCAGAGGGATGGGCACAGAAACGGCGAGTCTCCTGCTCAAGCCGGGCGCCATCCCAGTCGGGATTGGCTGCGGCAATTTCGCCCTTGATCCGCTCGAAGATAGCCAGAGACGTGGCGCGACTGCGAAATCCGTCGAGCAAGGTGAGCCCCAATCCCGCAGGCAGCGCTGCGGCTACCCGCGCCAGCGCTTTGGCAACCGGCTCCCGCACCCGGATCTGCGGCTCACTGCCCGCCAGACCGAGCCTGTAATAGACGGGATCGATGCGGATCCTGGCACTGGCGGCCACGATCACCAGCGGATCACTGGCCGAGAGCGCCGCCTGTTCGGCTGCGCAGGCCGATTCATAGTCGTGAGAGATGGGTGGCAACAGCATCAAATGGACTCCTGATCAGAGGGGAGCCATTTCAGCAGAGCCTTGCCAACGGGGCAAGCCTGCCATCGGCACCGCCACAACCCGAGATCTGCTCCGATCCAGGCACCCGATTTACATCTGTTAACAAAATGGGCTGCCCCTCGAGGCCAAGAGCTTTTATCATAAGGGGCTGGTCAGGGTGCAACCGCCCGTTGCACATTCCATTCATCTCCCGGCCCACCGGTCGCCCCAGAAGAGAACCATTGCCTATGAAGACAGTTATCCGGCAAGAGATTGCCCTGCCCGTCGGCCTGCTCACCCTGCTCTTTTTCAAGACGCTCGGCAGCGACCTGCTGACAGAGACAACTCCGCTCGGGATCTATCTTCCTGTGTCGGCGGGGCTGCTTGCCATCGTCACTTGGGCCATCTTCTCGGTGGTGCGCCACTCCGATGCCCTCGCCATCAAGCTGGGCGAACCCTTTGGCACCCTGATCCTCACCCTCTCGGTCATTTCGCTGGAGGTGGTGATGATCTCCTCGGTCATGCTGACCGGCGAGCCCAATCCGGTGATGGCCCGTGACACCATGTTCGCCGTGGTGATGCTGGTCACCAACGGTCTGGTCGGCTTCACCCTGCTGTTTGGCGGCTGGCGCTACCACACCCAGAGCTTCAATCTGGACGGGGTCAAATCCTATCTGGTGGCCATCATCCCGCTCGCCCTGCTCTGTCTGGTGCTGCCCAACTTCACCGAAGGGGGCACGGTTGGCAGCATGTCGCGCGCCATGTCATGGATGCTCATCACCATCTCGATCCTGCTCTACGTAGTCTTCCTGCTGATCCAGACCCGCAGCCACAGCCACTTCTTTGTCGACAGCGATCACGAGGATTACGAGGAGCACCACGGCCCGCTGCAGAGCAACGTCTATCACACCCTGCTGCTGCTCGCCTATCTGGTGGTGGTGATCCTGTTGGCCAAGACCCTGGCCATCCCCATCAACTACGGGGTCAAGGTGCTGTCAGCGCCGCAGGCGCTCGGCGGCTTTATCGTGGCCTGTATCGTGCTGGCCCCCGAGGCGGTTGGCGCCATCAAGGCGGCCATCAACAATCAGTTGCAGCGGGCCATGAACCTCTACTTCGGCTCGGTGCTGGCCACCATAGCCCTCACCGTGCCGGCAGTGCTCTTTATCGGCTCCATGCTGGGTCAGGAGGTGCGCCTCGGCCTCTCAGCTGCCGACATGGTGCTGCTCATCACTACGCTCATGGTGTGCAAGGTGACCTTCAGCAGCGGCCGTACCAATGTGCTGCACGGTGCCACCCATCTGGTGTTGTTCGTGGTCTATCTGTTCCTGATGTTCGAGCACCAGTGACCGACTATCGCAGAGACGAAAAGACCGCCCGATTGGGCGGTCTTTTGTTATCAGCGCCGGGATCTCACGGATACCAGTGAAGCGGCGTCCCCCTCATCCCCTACCCCTCTCCCGCCAGGGGAGAAGGGGGCTCAAGGCTTACAGGCTGGGCAGCACCCCGGCCGGGATCAGATCGTTGTAGCTGGCACGCCCCAGCAGCGCGGCGGCCGCCTCGATATCGGGGGCAAAGTAGCGATCCTTGTCGTAGAAGGGGACGTGAGCGCGCAGCCGCCCCTTGGCCACTTCCACCCCTGCACTGGCCCGCAGCGGAGCACGGAAATCGAGCCCCTGCGCCGCCGCCAGCAGTTCCACCGCCAGAATGCCACGGGTGTTCTCGGCCATGTCCGCCAGCCGGCGGCCGGCGAAGGTCGCCATGGAGACATGATCCTCCTGATTAGCGGAGGTGGGCAGGCTGTCTACCGAGGCCGGATGGGCCAGGGTCTTGTTCTCGGAGGCGAGCGCCGCCGAGGTGACCTGAGCGATCATGAAGCCGGAGTTGACCCCACCATTGTTGACCAGAAACGCCGGCAGACCGGACATCCGCGAGTCGATCAGCAGCGCCATGCGCCGCTCGGAGAGCGAGCCGATTTCGGCGATGGCCAGCGCCAGATTATCGGCCGCAAAGGCCACGGGTTCTGCGTGGAAGTTGCCGCCGGAGATAATCTCCTCGTCATCGGCAAACACCAGCGGGTTGTCGGAGACCGAGTTGGCTTCGCACACCAACACCTCGGCCGCCTGACGGATCTGGGTCAGGCAGGCCCCCATAACCTGCGGCTGGCAGCGCAATGAGTAGGGATCCTGCACCTTCTCGCAATTGTGATGGGACATGCCGATCTCGCTGAGATCCCCCAGCAGATGGCGATAGCAGGTAGCCGCATCAATCTGGCCACGCTGACCGCGTACCGCGTGAATGCGTGCATCGAACGGACGGCGGCTGCCAAGGGCCGCCTCCACGCTCATGGCACCGATGGTGATGGCTCCGGCGAACAGATCCTCGGCGTGGAACAACCCTTCCAGCGCAAAGGCGGTGCTCGCCTGGGTGCCGTTGAGCAGCGCCAGCCCCTCTTTCGGTGCCAGCGCGATAGGCTCAAGCCCGGCGATCCGCAACGCTTCGCTCGCATCGATCTCGCGCCCGTCGTGACGAGCCTTGCCTTCGCCGATCAGCAGGCAGCTCATATGGGCCAGCGGCGCCAGATCGCCGGAAGCGCCGACGGATCCCTTCTTCGGCACCAGCGGATAAACCTCGGCGTTGACCAGCTTCATCAGCGCCTCCAGCACCGCCAGCCGGATGCCGGAGAAACCGCGCGCCAGCGAGTTGAGCTTGAGCACCATCATCAACCGCACGGTGGCGTCATCCATATAGGTGCCGATGCCCGCAGCGTGGGAGAGCACGATGGATCGCTGCAGCTCGTCGAGCTGATCCACCGGGATCCGGGTATTGGCCAGCAGGCCAAAGCCGGTGTTGATGCCGTACACCACGCGTCCCTGCTCGATCACCCTGGAGACAGTGGCGGCAGAGGCGTGGATCGCCGGCAACGCCGCCGGATCCAGTGCAATATGTACCGGCTCGCGGCTGACGCGGCGCAGGGTGGCAAGATCCAGCTCGCCCGGGGTAATAGTCAATTCAAACATGGTGTTACACCTTTCCTTTGACACCGTTGGCGCCGTCAATCATCGGCAGATCCAGTTTCGCCTCGCGGGCGCAGTTGATGGCAATCTCGTAGCCCGCATCCGCATGGCGCATCACGCCGGTGGCCGGGTCGTTGCGCAGCACGCGACCGACGCGACGGGCCGCATCGTCGCTACCGTCACAGACGATCACCACACCGGAGTGCTGGGAGAAGCCCATCCCCACCCCGCCGCCGTGGTGTAGCGACACCCAGGTCGCGCCGCCAGCGGTGTTGAGCAGGGCGTTGAGCAGCGGCCAGTCGGAGACGGCATCTGAGCCATCCATCATCGACTCGGTCTCGCGGTTCGGGCTCGCCACCGAGCCGGAATCCAGATGGTCGCGACCGATGACGATGGGGGCTTTCAGCTCACCGTTTTTCACCATCTCGTTGAAGGCCAGACCGAGGCGAACCCGATCCTTGACCCCGACCCAGCAGATCCGCGCCGGCAGCCCCTGAAACGCGATACGTTCGCGGGCCATGTCGAGCCAGTTGTGCAGGTGAGGATCATCGGGGATCAGCTCTTTCACCTTCTGATCGGTCTTGTAGATATCTTCCGGATCGCCAGAGAGGGCCACCCAGCGGAACGGGCCTATCCCCTCGCAGAACAGCGGGCGAATGTAGGCGGGGACGAAGCCGGGGAAGTCGAAGGCGTTTTTCACCCCCTCCTCAAGCGCCATCTGGCGGATGTTGTTGCCGTAATCCAGAGTCGCCGCGCCGCGCTCTTGCAGGGTCAGCATCGCCTCCACCTGACGGGCCATGGAGCGACGAGCGGCCAGATTCACCTCCTGCGGGGCACTCTGCTGCAGCTCGCGCCATTTGGCAACGCTCCAGCCCTGCGGCAGGTAGCCGTGCACCGGGTCGTGGGCAGAGGTCTGGTCGGTCACCACATCCGGGGTAATACCCCGGGCCACCAGCTCGGCGAACACGTCGGCGGCGTTGCCAAGCAGACCGACGGAGATGGCGCTGCCGCTCAGCTTGGCCTCTTCGATCATGGCCAGCGCCTCATCCAGGCTGTGGGCCTTCTTGTCCACATAACGGGTGCGCAGACGAAAATCGATGCGGGTCTCGTCGCACTCGACGGCGATCATCGAGAAACCGGCCATGGTGGCGGCCAGCGGCTGGGCACCGCCCATGCCACCGAGACCACCGGTCAGGATCCAGCGCCCTTTGGGTTCACCGTTGAAGTGCTGATTGGCCACCGCGAAGAAGGTCTCGTAGGTGCCCTGCACGATCCCCTGGGTGCCGATATAGATCCACGAACCTGCGGTCATCTGGCCGTACATCATCAAGCCCTTCTTATCGAGCTCGTTGAAGTGCTCCCAGTTGGCCCAATGCGGCACCAGATTGGAGTTGGCGATCAGCACCCGCGGCGCATCCTTGTGGGTCTGGAACACCCCGACCGGCTTGCCGGATTGCACCAGCAGGGTCTGATCCTCCTCCAGCCGGGTCAGCACCTCGACGATCTTGTCAAAGCAGGCCCAGTTGCGGGCGGCGCGACCGATGCCGCCATAGACCACCAGCGACTGGGGATGCTCGGCCACCTCGGGGTCCAGGTTGTTCATCAGCATCCGCAGCGGTGCCTCGGTGAGCCAGCTCTTGGCGGTCAGTTCGGTGCCGCGCGGGGCACGGATCACGCGGTTCGGATCATGGCGGGGATCCTGCTGTTGCACAGACATACACACTCCTTGTTGTATCAATAGGGTGCCTTCGGCGACGGGCGGCCAAAGGGGTTAACGGGTCAACAGATGAACCAGTCGCGCGGCCACGCGGGCACTGCGGTTGTCCTGATCCAGCGTCGGGTTGTACTCGGCCAGATCGGCGAGCCTGAGCTTGCCGCTGGCCCGGATATGGGCGATCAGCGGTTCGATCACCGCCAGCTCCACGCCGCGGGCGGCGGGAGCGCTCACTCCCGGCATCAGGTTGCCGGGCAGCACGTCGAGATCGATGGTCAGATAGAGGTGATCACAATCGGCGATAAAGGCGTCCAACCCGCTTAGCAAGGCTGGCAGCCCGGTCTGGGTCATCGCCTCGTCCAGCACATGCCACACTCCCAGCGCCTTGGCGCGGGCAAACAGGGCTTGGGTATTGGCGGTCTCGGCCACCCCGAGGCAGGCGTAGTGAAACGGTGCGCCCTGAGCGGCACACTGCTCGGCGATCTGGAAGAAGGGGGTGCCGGAGCTTGCCAATTCCTGCCTCATGCGCAGGTCAAAGTGGGCGTCGAGGTTGATGATCCCGACCCGCCCCTGGCCCGCCAGATGCAGGTTGAGGCCACTCCAGCTACCGAAGGCCACTTCGTGACCGCCCCCCAGCACCAGCGGGAAGTGGCCCAGTTCGAGCGCAGCGGCGACCCGCTCGGCCAGACGGCCGTGGGCGGCATCGAGATCCCCATCGGTACAGCTCACATCCCCGCCATCGTAGACGGGTCGATTCAGGTGCCAGGCGGTATTGGCCAGCAGCTTGCGCACCGCCAGCGGCGCACCGGCGGCGCCGACACGCCCCTTGTTGCGGCGCACCCCTTCATCGCAGGCAAAACCGAGCAGCACTACACCTGCTGCCTCTTGTGCCCCGGCGGTCCAGGGCTGCACCTTGTCATGCCAGCGCAGGGCCAGTTCGCCATCTTCCGGATCCTGTCGTCCCTGCCAGAGCGACATGTCGACCGGGTTGAATTTATCCATGGAGGGTCTCCTCGCCGTTGAAGATGCGGCCTGCCAGCTGATCGACGCCGACCATGTAGCTCAACTCGGCCGGATGGGCGCAGTGCCAGATCAGGAAATCGGCCGCCATCCCCACCCTGAGCTGGCCAAGGCGCTCCTGTTCGCCAAGCGCTTTGGCGGCGTGGCGGGTCACCCCGACCATCGCCTCCACCGGAGTCAGACCAAACAGGGTACAGGCCATGTTCATCGCCATCCGCAGCGAGACGATGGGGGCCGTGCCCGGATTGATGTCGGAGGAGACCGCCATCGCCACCCCCGCCTTGCGCAGGGCAGCGACCGGCGGCAGTTTGGTCTCTTTGAGAAAATAGAAGGCGGTGGGCAGCAGGGTGGCAACTACGCCGCGCTGGGCCAGTGCCAGGATCCCCTGCGGATCCAGATACTCCAGATGATCCACCGAGAGGGCGCCGAAGTTGGCGGCGAGGGTGCTGCCACCAAGGTTGGAGAGCTGATCCATATGCCCTTTCACCGGCAGGCCGTATTGATCCGCCGCCAGATAGACCTGCTCGGTCTGGGCCAGCGAGAAGCCGATATGCTCGCAGAAGACATCCACCGCATCGGCCAGCCCCGCTTTGGCAGCGGCCGGGATAATCTCCTGACAGATGGTCTCGACCCAGCTGTCGGGGTCATCGCGATACTCCGGCGGCACCGCATGGGCCGCCAACAATGTGGTCTTGACCCGGATCGGCAGCGCCTCTCCCAGCCTGCGGGCCACCCGCAGCATCTTGAGTTCATCATCCAGCGTCAGGCCATAGCCGGACTTGATCTCCACTGTGGTGACCCCTTCGCGGATCAGGGATTTCACCCTCGGCAACGCCAGCTCAAAGAGCTGCTCTTCGCTGGCGGCGCGGGTGGCACGCACAGTGCTGATGATACCACCCCCCCGACGGGCGATCTCGGCATAGGGCACCCCCTGCTGGCGCAGCTCGAACTCCTCGGCACGGCTGCCGGCAAAAACCAGATGGGTGTGGCAATCGATAAGGCCGGGGGTGACCAGCTTGCCTTGCATATCCTGCCAGTGAGCGGGATGCGGCCCCTTCAACTCGGCCATCGGCACCAGGGCGTGGATCTTGCCATCCTTTACGCCGATGGCATGGCACGGCAGCAGACCGTAATCGGCCAGTCCGGCATTCAGGGTGGCGGGCGTCACGTTGAGCCAGACCCGCTCGCAGTTCAACAGTTCCTTGTTCATAGCGACCTCAAATGTATATACATATCCTTATAATCGATCCATCAGGCGAAAGAAAGAGCAGGATTCACAACCTGATAACAGCATCACGCTTAGAGTTTAAGCACAAAAAAGCCCACCAGAGGTGGGCTTGAGAAGAATCGATTTGTATAGACAATCAAGATAGCTGCGCCTTGGAGCTCAGCTTGTAGCGGGAACCGGGGGAGAGCAATCTGGCGTAGGAGACCAGATGCCCCTCCGACCAGGTGCGCCTGTGCAACAATAGGCAGGGTGTATCCACGCGAATTTGCAACAATCCCGCCTCACCGGCGCTGGGCAACACGGCTTCCACTACGTGCTCCATCTCGGAGAGGGGGCAAAGCTCCATCAGATAGCGGTTGGGCGTCTGCTTCGTGAAATCCTGCTCGCCATAACCCGGCAGCCGCTCGGCATCGACGAACCGCTCCTCCAGTTGCAGCGGCTCGCCATCAGCCTGATGAACGATGAGGCTGTGGAAGATGGGGGCACCAACTCGCAGTCCCAGCTGCACCGCCACCTTCTCGTCGGCGGCCAGCCGCTGCAGCCGGATCACCCGGGCGCTGTATTCGCTGCCCCGCTCGGCAATCTCGTCGGCGATGTTGCGAATGGCCAGCAGTGGCGATTCGGTGCGCCGGTCCGCCACGAAGCTGCCGGAACCGGCGGTACGCACCAGCCACCCCTCGGCCACCAGTTCACGCAGTGCCCGGTTGACCGTCATCCGGCTCACGGTGAACTGCTCGCACAGGGCCGCTTCGGTCGGGATCCTGTCCCCCGCCTGATAGTGGCGTTCGCGGATCCGATCCAGAATATGCTGCTTGATCTGCAGGTAGAGGGCAGGCGCCAACGGGATGCTCCTTAGCGCCGACGGTGGGGCGGACGCATGTCCGGCCAGGCGCGATAGACGTCTGGGATCTGATCCGGCCCGCTGATACAGAGATCGAGATCGTGCAGCAAGCCATCCTTGATCCCGTAGATCCAGCCGTGGACGGCCAGCTCCTGCCCCTTGCGCCAGGCGTTCTGGATGATGGTGGTGTGGCAGACGTTGGCCACCTGCTCGGCCACGTTCAGCTCGCACAGATAGTCGAAGCGCTCGTGCTCATCTTCGATGGCCTCCAGCTCTTCGCCATATTTGAAGTAGACATCCTTGATGTTGCGCAGCCAGTTGTCGATGAGCCCCAGCTCCTGATTCTGCATCGCCGCCTTGACCCCGCCGCAGCCATAGTGACCGCAGACGATGATGTGCTTCACCTTGAGCACCTCGACCGCATATTGCAGCACCGAGAGGCAGTTGAAATCGGTGTGAACCACCAGATTGGCGACGTTGCGGTGAACGAAGACATCCCCCGGCAGCAGCCCCATCAGCTGGTTGGCGGGCACCCGGCTATCGGAGCAGCCGATCCAGAGGTATTCGGGAGCCTGCTGGGCAGAGAGGGTGGCAAAGAAGGCGGGATCTTCCGCTTTGATCCGCTCGGCCCACTCACGGTTATTGGTAAACAGGTCCTTCAACAGTTTCACTTCTGCTCTCCATCATGTGGCTGTGGCGGCAACATAACATACCCAAGGGTTATCAGGGCAAGCCCCGATTACCGGCGGCAGAAACAAAAACAGGGCCATCAGGCCCTGTTTTCAGCGCGGAGGCATCAAGCCTCCATGGCATCTTTCAGCTTCTTGAGCGCGTTCTTCTCAAGCTGACGCACTCGCTCGGCGGAGACACCGTAGGTATCGGCCAGCTCCTGCAGAGTGGTCTTGCTGTCATCGTCGAGCCAGCGGGCGCGGATGATGTGCTGGCTGCGCTCGTCGAGAGAAGAGAGCGCCGAGCTCAGACGGCGGGTCGCGTGATCGTCCCAGTTGTCGTTCTCGATGGTCGCGGCCAGATCGGAGGATTTGTCCTCCAGATAGTGAACCGGTGCGAAACCACCCTCATCTTCATCATCGCCAACCAGATCGAACGCCTGATCGTAGTTGCTCATGCGCGCTTCCATCTCGGTCACGTCGCTCTCGGAAACCCCGAGATCAGCAGCCACGGCCTTCACCTCTTCGTGGTTCAGCCAGCCCAGACGCTTCTTGGATTTGCGCAGATTGAAGAAGAGCTTGCGCTGGGCCTTGGTGGTTGCCACCTTGACCATGCGCCAGTTGCGCAGAACATATTCGTGAATTTCGGCCTTGATCCAGTGCACAGCGAAGGAGACCAGGCGCACTCCGACGCTCGGGTCGAAGCGCTTGACCGCCTTCATCAGACCGATGTTGCCTTCCTGTACCAGATCGGCCTGCGGCAGACCGTAACCGGCATAACTCTTGGCGACATGAACGACAAAGCGCAGGTGCGACATAACCAGCTGACGGGCAGCCTCGAGATCGCCATCCTGCTGCAAACGCTCAGCCAGCTCACGCTCTTCCTCTGCGCTCAGCACCGGAATAGAGTTTACTGCCTGGATATAGCCTTCCAGACTACCTTGCGGAATCAAAGCCATAGTGCGCTGCAATGAAGTTCCCATCTGTTACCTCTTACTTTTCAATCGAACCAGTCTAACACCCCAAGAGGGACTGTCTACTGACCGGGTCTCATTCTGCGGCTTACATCATAGATCACAAGCCCAGCTTTAGACTGGCTTATCTTATGCCCGCAGGATGAATCATGAATGAACAGTCAAAAAAAGGGGGTCACAATGAAGGACCCCCGAAAAGTAGCATGCTAAGTCCATTGTTGCGGAGCTCGCAACCTTCACATGCTTGCCAAGTCTGACGAGCAAGGCATAGGGGCCACACTCGTATAAATTCGTTCAGCTATTTGACTGCTTATAAAGCAGAAGGTTCACAGGATCCAGCAAAGATCCTGAAGATCGCCGTTATTCAGAATACTCCGAGAAGAGTGGCCAAGCCAGAAACGGCCACTCTTTTACTTGATCCGCTTCGCAAAATCCAGCAATTCACAATGTTGATAAATTAATCAGGAAGGCTCGATGTCGCGAATGTGGCGGTGAACCGAGAACCAGGAAGCAATCAGCCCCAGCAGAGCGCCCAGCAGGATCAGGTTCACCCCGTCCACCAGACCCATGCCAACCAGCTGGAAGTTACTGTTATACAAGCCCGCCAGCTCTTTCACCACCCCCTCGCTCCAGATCACCATCACCTCGGTCAGCCACCAGGCAAGCATGCCACCGATGACTCCGAACCAGATGCCGGTATAGAGGAAAGGACGGTGAATAAAGGCATCGGTCGCCCCCACCAGTTTCAGCACCTCGATCTCGGATCTCTGGTTGAGGATGTTGAGGCGCAGGGTATTGCCGACAATCAGCAGCACGGCGGAGAGCAGCAGCACAGCGATGCCTGTGATGGTGTGGCGCAGCAGGTTCATGATCCCCTGCAACCGGGTCAGCCACTGCAGATCCAGCTTGCCCTGTTCCACGCCATCCTCGTTGTTGAGCTTGCCGAGCAGCTCGGCGGCCCCTTCCGGATTCTGCCAGCGCGGATCCGGAATGACGCTCAGCACCGGTGGTAACGGGTTGCTGTCGAGGTAGTCGAGGGCATCGCCGAAACCGGAGATCTCGCGAAACTCCCGCAGCGCATCGTCACGACTCATATAGGTGACCGAATCTACCTCGGGGTAGAGCAGGATCCTGTGCTGCAGGTCGAGAATGCTCTGTTCCGGCAGATCCTTGCGCAGATAGAGGGAGATCTGGGAGCTGGTCTGCCAGCTCCCCTCCACCACCTCGGCATTTTTCAGCAACACGTGGAAGCAGGAGGGTAGCGCCAGACTGACGCCAAGCACTGCCAGCGTCATCAGGGAAGCGAGCGGGTTGCGCCACAGCTCACCCAGACTGGCAAACGCCTGACGCACGTGGTCAACCCCGTACATCATCAAACGGCGCAGCGGCGGCTGCTTGTGACGAACGATAGCCATCAGAGCTCCTCCCCTGCCGAATACATCCGCCCCGCCTTGAGGGTCAGGGTGCGATAGCGCATGCGGGCGATAAGCCCCAGATCGTGAGTGGCGATCAGCACGGAGACACCGAAGCGGTTGAACTCCTCGAACAGCCGCATGATATCCATGGAGAGCTGGGGATCCAGGTTACCGGTCGGTTCGTCAGCGAGCAGCAACGGCGGCTTGTTGACGATGGCACGGGCGATGCCGACCCGCTGCTGTTCACCACCGGAGAGCATGCGCGGCTGGTAGCGCTCCTTGCCGAGCAGCCCCACCTTGTCCAGCGCCGCGGCAACCCGCTTGTTGATGTCCGCATGGCTGTAGCCATCGATCACCAGCGGCAACGCCACGTTGTCGAACACGGTGCGGTCCATCAGCAGCCGGTGATCCTGAAAGATCATCCCGATCTGGCGGCGCACATAGGGGATCTGGCTGCGCTGGATATGGCTGACATCGTCGCCATGAAAGAAAACGCGACCATCGGTCGGTCGCTCCATCACGCTGATCAGTTTGAGGAGGGTACTCTTGCCCGCCCCCGAGTGTCCGGTCAGGAAGGCCATCTCCCCCTTGCGCAGGTGAAAGCTGACCTTCTGCAGCGCCTGATGGCCACCGCTGTATACCTTGCTGACCTTGTCAAAACGAATCATAACGGTTCCCTGACATTGACAAACCCCGACCGAAGTCGGGGCATGGGATGTTTACTCATCGCGACTAAACAGGGCCTCGATAAAGTCGTTGGCGACAAAGGGACGCAGATCGTCGATCCCCTCGCCCACCCCGATATAGCGGATCGGGATCTGGAACTTGTCGGCCACCGCGAAGATGACGCCGCCCTTGGCCGTGCCATCCAGCTTGGTGAGGGTGATACCGGTCAGGCCCACTGCCTCGCTGAACAGCTTGGCCTGGCTCAGGGCGTTCTGGCCGGTGCCGGCATCCAGAGTCAGCATGATCTCGTGGGGCGCCTCTTCGTCCAGCTTCTTCATCACCCGCACCACTTTCTTGAGCTCCTCCATCAGGTTGCTCTTGTTCTGCAGGCGGCCGGCAGTATCGGCGATCAGCACATCAGCCCCGCGGGAGCGGGCAGCCTCGATGGCGTCATAAATAACGGAAGCGGAGTCGGCGCCGGTGTGCTGGGCAATCACCGGAATATTGTTGCGCTGACCCCATACCTGCAGCTGCTCGACCGCAGCGGCACGGAAGGTATCGCCAGCGGCCAGCATCACGCTCTTGCCCTCGGCCTGGAACTGCTTGGCCAGCTTGCCGATGGTGGTGGTCTTGCCGACGCCGTTCACGCCGACCATCAGGATCACGTAAGGCTTCTTGCTGGTGTCGATCACCAGCGGCTGCTCTACCTTGGCCAGCATCTCGCCCATGTCCTGCTTGAGCAGGCCATAGAGCGCCTCGGCATCCTTGAGCTGCTTGCGGTCCGCATGCTGCACCAGCCCCTCGATGATGCGGGTGGTGGTGTCGACGCCAAGATCGGCGGTCAGCAGCTGGGTCTCCAGCTCTTCGAACAGCTCATCGTCGATCTTCTTGCCACGGAACAGGCCGAAGAAACCGGAACCGATATTCTCCTTGGTGCGCACCAGACTGCGCTTGAGGCGAGCAAAGAAGCCCTCCCGCTGCGGCTTGTCCTGGGTGTCGTCGTCCACCTTGGCGGCCAGCGGCAGAGCTGCCAGGGCGGCGGCCTCAGCCTCCATCGCAGCGACCAAGCGCATATCTTCCGCTCGCTGGGCCTCTTTGGCGATACGGGCTTCTTCCGCAGCCTGAGCTTCAGCGGCAATACGCGCCTCTTCTGACGCACGGGCTTCAGCGGCAATACGCGCCTCTTCCGCCACACGGGCTTCAGCAGCAATACGAGCCTCTTCCGCCGCACGGGCTTCAGCGGCAATACGCGCCTCTTCCGCAGCGCGAGCTTCGACAGCAATACGCGCCTCTTCCGCAGCGCGGGCTTCAGCAGCAATACGAGCCTCTTCCGCTGCGCGGGCTTCGGCAGCAATGCGAGCCTCTTCTGCAGCATGGGCTTCGGCAGCAATACGCGCCTCTTCCGCAGCACGGGCTTCAGCGGCAATACGAGCTTCTTCCGCCGCATGGGCTTCAGCGGCAATACGCGCCTCTTCCGCCGCACGGGCTTCAGCGGCAATACGCGCCTCTTCCGCCACACGGGCTTCTGCGGCTTTAACCTCGGCGGCAACACGGGCAGCTTCGGCAGCTTGCGCCTCTGCGGCGGCACGCTCCTCTTCTGCCATCAGGGATTCGTTGACGATCACCGGCTCCAGATCGGAGGCGCACTCCTCCACCACCAGCGGACCATGATCATCCAGCTCGGTTGGCGGGCAGCAATCGTCGTGCAAAACGGGATTCTGTGCGCTGGCGGGCACTTCGGGTGCAACGGCCGGCGTACTATCGGAAACAATCACATCGGAAACGGGAGCGGGGGTAGCAGCGACCTCAGGCTCAGCGGTAATCGGGGTGGCTTGGGGTGTCTGTGGTTGGACAGCCTCAGCCTCTTCTTTCTTGCGGCCGAAACCCAGCCAGGAAAACAAACCTTTTGCCATCTAAAAAATACTCACTTCGTTGGCTGACTGCTAAGATAGCCGTCCCTTGGCGGGTCGGCATAAAAATGAACCGCCTTATACTACCACTTTATTTTCTGACGATGAAACGCGATGCCCAGAGTGAAATCCAGCCGTAGCAACCCGAGCAAAAGCCCTGTCCCGCAAGGAAAATCAGGCTTTGTAAGAATCATCAGCGGCCAGTGGCGAGGCCGCAAATTGCCGGTCAAGGATGTGGAAGGGCTCAGACCCACCACGGATCGCGTCAAGGAGACCATCTTCAACTGGCTGGCTCCCCACATCCGCGGCACCCGCTGCCTCGACCTGTTTGCCGGCAGCGGCGGCTTGGGTCTGGAGGCGCTGTCGCGCTACGCCGAGCAGGTAACCCTGATCGAGATGGACAGAGGGGCGGCAGAGCAGATCAAAAAGAATCTGGCCACTCTCGGCAGCACACAGGGTCAGGTATTCCAGACCGATGCAGTGAGCTGGCTGCAAGGCCCGGCGACACCATTTGATCTGGTGTTCCTCGATCCGCCATTTCGTCGGGATCTGCTGCCGCAAGTTTGCGAACTGCTGGAACAGCGCGGCTGGCTGGCCCCCGATGCCCTCATCTATCTGGAGCGGGAGAAGGAGATGGCCGATCTGGCGCTACCCGCCAGCTGGCAACTACTCAAGGACAAACAGGCCGGTCAGGTCTGTTATCAACTCTATGTAAGGGAGGTAAACAATGAAGCGGGTATTTAATCTGCTGGCGATGGGGCTGGTGCTGTTCTTCTGGTTTGGCGTACTGATGAGTCTTATCGCCCCCCTACCCGGCAAACTGAACGGCTTTTTGCCGGTCTGCGGCGTGATTGTCGCCCTGTTCCACTGGCTACAGGCCAGCATGATCAGGGCTGCCTGCAAACGATACTTCGAAGTGACCAAGGCCGAGTTTGTCGGCGTGCTGGTCTTCGGCGTATTCGGCATGGTGGATATTCGCCATCGCCTGCAGGAGATTGTCAGTGCTGCCCAGCGACCAAAAAATCAGGATCAGGTATAAAAGAAAAGGGGACGGCTTTCGCCGTCCCCTATAGTCGTGTCGTCCTGTCCGTAGAACTGCAATGCTCCCTGCAATCCCTGACGTTATCCTAATCCCTTGGAATATCCCCTTTCCAATCCGTTGGCGTGTCCTCAGCCTTCCTGGCTTGGCAATTCATCCCGAACTGCTTCACTGTCTCCGTCCTGGAGGTGTCCATTACCACGTCCTGTGGGGTTCCCTACGTCTTCCTGACCGATAACCATCCGGGTTATCTCGCTTCATCCTGAAGAATCCTGCCCGCATCCAGCGAGTTCCTGCTCATCCTGAAGAACGATGTCCTGTTCGTCCTGCTCTCGTCCTGAGAGTATCCCTGCCGCATCCCGCGGTGTTCCCTCGTTCATCCGTGACGACAGTCATCCAGACCATCGAACTCATCCTGAGGTGTCCCTGTTCACATCCTGCGAACTATTCCATCTTTATGCGCTGCTCTGCGTCCTGCAGAACCAGCTCCGTCCTTGTGAGACCCATAGTAAAGCGTTGCCGGATCAGAACAAGGGGGATTTCTGGAGAAAGATCCTGCCAACCGTTTATCAGACAAAGTGGACTGCAAACATAATAGATTAAAATCAATAACTTATTTAGTTTCAATGGAAAGTGGACTCCACCCTGACTAGCTTCGCGCACGGGTTAAAGCGCCAGCCTCCTACAGCAGCTATGGCAGATCTCTTACACGGCAATCCTGCACCGGAATGGCCAGGGAAAACGGTTCAATTTCGCCGTAAAAGCTTAAAAATAAGTTGAATAAATATGCTCAAAAAAACCACAAAAAAAAGCCGGCACTGGGGCCGGCTATTTGCGATGTTCACTATGGTGCCAAACGTACCGCTCAGCTCACCCGATTGCCCGGGTTGAGATAGGCTCTGCGCAGCGACTCGGGTGCCAGCACCTCCAGCTCGCCACCGATATTGTTCAACCAGCTGCGAAACTCAGGGGTGTCCTGCACTTCGGTCTCCACCACCACGCTGCGCTTGTCATAGCGGGTCATCCGCGGGTTGTTGCCCGGGATCTGGTTATCCACCAGCGACTGGCTGTTGGCATCGATCCGGCCGACAAAGCGGATCGGGCCGCTCACATCCTGATAACCCTGATCGCGGATCAGCTTCTGGATATTGAAATCCTTCGGCTGGGTGGCGCTGAAGTTGGTCAGCTCCACGTTCTTGATATGGTCGAACGGAATACCATAAACCTTGGGGTCCAGCTCGGACAGGGTACAGAGCAGGATCGGACCATCCGGCTGATTGAGAATGCCGAGCGGATTGATACGGTCGTAGCAGAGCCACACGGTGCGCTCTTTGATCACCCGCTGGATCTCGGCGCTGAACTTGCGGCCACGCCACAAGGCATCGCGGATCAGGGTGCTGCGGCGGATCTCCGGGTTGCCGGCAAACGGGCGCGGCGACTGGTGCACACTCTCCAGCCAGCGTTCGGCCAGTTCACTCTGGCTGTCGCGGATCACCTGACTGGCCTTGTCGACCAGCGGATTCAATTCGGTCAACACACTCGCGGGCAACAGCTGGCTGGCCTGGTCGCTCCAGGTTTTCAGCGCAACGGCCAGCGAGAGCGGCATGATGTTGGCAAAGTCATTGAGGCCGTGGCGCTCGAAGCACCAGCCATGGGGTTTGCTGCGCTCGTCCGAGGTGAGGTCGAACAGTCCCATGCCGGACATCTCTTCCAGGTCCCGTTGCACGGTACGCAGACTGACGTGGATACCTTCCTCTTCCAGTTTTACCTGAAGTTGGCTGGCGGTCAGCTTGTAAGGGCGGTGCGGGATGCAACGCGCCAAGGTCAGTTGTCGTAACAGCTTCTTACTCATGGTGCATGCCTTCACTGGTTTAGCGTTGACTGTATGCTAAGGGCATCTTGCGACAGTCTATGTCGCAAGTTTTGCCGCAACAACTGTCGCCATTTTCATACAAAATGCACTATGCGATTGATTTATAAATAAAAACAATCAGCAAGGAAGGCTAAAAACTGAAAAGATTTGCAGAAAAAACATCAAATTAAAGCTCTGCATCAAATGAATGAGGCAGCATAAAAAACCATTCAATCAACGATTAACAGCCAATCGTATAAAAAGAGGAGGAGAAAGCTCTCCTCCTCACCGGATTTACATCAGCCATGACCAGGGCGACTTGGTGACAGCGGCGCCAACCATATAGCCAAACACTGCCAGTGCAGCCAAGCCGGCCAACAGCTTCTGGCCACGGGCCGGACGCTTGAGCGCCATGACACCCAGACCGATATAGAGCACCAGAGCAATCAGCTTGGCCAGCAGCCAGGGTTGCTGAGCCGGACTCAGCTGCAAGGCCACTGCCAGCAGAACACCGAGCAGCAGCAGGAAGGTGTCATTGATATGAGGCAGGATCTTCAGCCACTTTTGCTGCAACCGCGCACTGCCGGACAGTGCCAGACTCCAGCGGTAGGCAAACAGCAGCAGGCTGACCAGCGCCAGCGTCATGTGCAGGTGTTTGAGCATGGGATAATAGGCAATCATTTTGCTTCCTTGTCGTCGTCGGGTAGCCCGCTGTTCCAGTTGTGGGCATGAATACGCTCCTGCCCCTCCTCGTCGTCTTGCAGCAGATCAGAGAGGATCTCCCGGTATTGCAGGCTCTTGTTGATATAGGTGTGTTCGTCGTCGAGATAGTTGACCTGCTCGCGCAGCAACCAGTTGTCGTGCTGTTTGAAGGTCTGGCCCGCTCGCCAGGCCTGGTTGGCGCGAAAACCGAGTTGGGTCAGGGCCTCCACCCCCAGATCCACGGCTGATCCCAGCGTCTCCCGATATACGCTGTCGACACCGTGGCGCAGGATCTCGTGGGCATGGGGACGATCCTGCGCCCGCGCCAGGATCTTCAGGTGCGGGAAGTGCTTCTGCACCATCTCGATCACCGCCAGCGAAGTAGCGCTGTCGTTAATGGAGAGCACCAGCAACTTGGCCTTGTGAGCGCCGGCGGCATGCAGCAGATCAAGGCGACTGGCATCGCCATAGAAGACCTGATAGCCATACTTGCGCAGCGTCTCTATCTGGCTGGCGTCCTGCTCGAGGATGGTAGTGCCGATGCCGTGCCCGTGCAGCAGACGTCCCACGATCTGACCGAAACGACCGAAGCCCGCGATGATCACCGGATGCTCCACCAATTCGGGTTGCTCATGCTGTGGCACCTCGCTCTGGTTACGGTAATCGAACCAGGGCTGGATCACCCGATCGTTGAGGATCAGCAGCAGCGGCGTCAGCGCCATAGAGAGCGCCACTACCAGCGTCAGCAGGGAGATGGTCTCGCCGGGCAGCACCCGGTTTTGCGCGGCAAACGAAAAGAGCACGAACGCAAACTCACCGCCCTGAGCGAGTGCTAGCCCGAAGGTCCAGCGCTGGCTCGGCGAGATACGCAAGACAAAGCCAAGCGCCATCAACACCAGCCATTTGAGCACCATCAGCCCCACCACCAGCGTCGGGATGAGGAAAGGGTGTTCGGCAAACAGGCCGAAGTTGATGCCAGCCCCCACCGACATGAAGAAGAGGCCGAGCAGCAGCCCCTTGAACGGCTCTATGTCCGCCTCCAGCTCATGACGGTATTCGCTGTCGGCCAATACCACACCTGCGAGGAAAGAGCCGAGCGCGGGCGAGAGGCCAACCGACTCCATCAGCACGGCGATGGCGATCACCAGCAGCAGGGCGGCGGCGACAAAGATCTCCCGCATATGGGACTGGGCAATGGCCCGGAACACCGGCCGCATCAGATAGTGGCCACCCAGCACGATGCCGGAGATAGCCGCCACCACCAGCAGGCCATGCTGCCAGCCCGCCAGCTCGGAGCTGCCATTGTTGCTCACCGGCGCCATGGCCAGCAGCGGCAGGATCGCCAGGATCGGAATGACGGCAATGTCCTGGAACAGCAGCACGGCAAAGGCGGAGCGACCGCTCTCGCTCTGCATCAACTTGCGCTCCTGCAGGCTCTGCAACACGATGGCGGTGGAGGAGAGCGCCAGAATCAGGCCGATGGCCAGCCCCTGTTGCAGCGGCAGACCGATCAGGTGCGCCACGCCGGTCAGCGCTGCCGTGGTAAGCAGCACCTGCAGGCCACCGGTGCCGAGGATCGGCCCCTTCAGTTGCCACAAGAGGGCCGGGCGTAATTCAAGACCGACCAGAAACAGCATCAGCACCACGCCAAACTCGGCGAAGTGCATCACATCCTTCTGCTCCCCCACCAGCCCCAGCAGGAAGGGGCCTATGATGATCCCCGCCAGCAGATAGCCAAGCACCGAACCGAGCCCCCAGCGCTTGGCCAGCGGCACCGCGATAACCGCTGCCGAGAGGTAGATAAACGCATCGAACAGGATCCCGTGGCCCATCAGTCAGCCCTCCGTTTCAACGTCTGACTCGGCTCATAAGCTCGGCCAAAATGCAGCCCATGTTTCATCAGAGCACCTCCAGCAGATCGCGCAGATAGGGGCGGCTGGCCAGCAGCTCCGGCGTGAGTAGCTCGTCACGCAACGCCGTCAGCAGCTGGCGATAATCCTGACCGCAGCGGCGCAGGGCGGCGGGATCCTTGATCTTGTGGAACGAGTGGAGCACAAAAGGCGGCAGCCAGCTCATGCCGCACAATCTGGCCGCCTGTTGAAAGGGCAGCAGAAAATCGAGCAGCGGCCGACTGTTGTACCCCTCGCTGCAGTAAGACTCCGGCGCACCACCTGTGGTGATGGCGCTCAGCCACTGCTTGCCCTTGAGGGCATGAGCCTCGGGGCCGTAGGCGTAGCCGTACTCCAGCACCAGATCCATCCACTCCTTCATGATGGCCGGGCAGGAGTACCAGTAAAACGGGTGCTGAAAGACGATGATATCGTGCTCCGACAGCAGCGCTTGCTCCCGCTTAACATCGATGAACATGTCGGGATAGTGGTGGTAGAGATCGTGAACCGTGACCCCCTCCAATCCCTCAATCGCCTGCAACAGCTGCTTGTTGGCCCGCGAGCCCTGCAAGGCGGGATGGGAAAAAATAACCAGAATGCGTTTCATGACAACATCACCCGAACAAGCGCCAGAGCTGGCGCGATAAAAGAGAAAAGGGGTGTGACAGACGCATCGTAAAGATGCACAGGAAAGCGACCTTATCAGGAAGCACCGTGGCCTGCCAACTCGGGGATCAGCTCCCGCAGCGCCGGATTGAGGGTCTGATGAGCGGGATAGCAAAGCCCGATCCGGCGAAACATCCGCGGCCCGCTTACCGGCAAGGTACAGAGCCCCGCCTCATCCTCCACCAGCCCGTCCGGCAGAAAGCTGATGCCGACCCCGGCCAGCACCAGCGCCATCACCAACCCCTTGCTCTCGGCCTTGGCCACCAGATTGAGGGTAAGTCGGTCACAGGCCAGCAGACCTATGGTCTGCTGATGGGCCTCGCAGGGTGGGCACTCAATAAAATCATAATGTTGCAGCTCGGCCAGCTCGATTTTCTCTCTGCTGGCCAGGGGATGGTCAACCGGCACGCAGAGCACGTAATCCTCTTCCCAGAGCGGCAGAAAGATCTCGTCCTCCCGGCGCAGCGCGTCCAGCGTCAGCCGACAGTCGGCTGGCGTGCCGTAATCGGAGAGAGTGAGATCCAGCTCGGGCAGTACCGTCTGTACCCGTTGCAGCAACCCCGCCACCCGACGCCGGCTCAGGTCGGGCATGATGGCGATATTGAGCCTCGCACGCGTCGCTTTCTGGCGAAACAGCTCCGGCAGACGACGCGCCTCCTCCACCAGCTTGACCGCATGGGGATAGAGATAGTGGGCAGGATCGCGCGCCTCCACCCCCTTCTTGCCGCGGATGAAGAGGCTGTCGCCGAGCGCCTCTTCCAACTGGCGCAGCCCAGCCGAGAGAGAAGGCTGGCTGACGTGGCAGCGTTCGGCCGCCGCCGTGATGTTCTTCTCTTCATAGATGGCGATGAAGAAACGCAGCAGTCGCAAATCCAGCATAAACCCAACCATAGTTTTTTCAGATGATAACCAGCGGAAAACAATATTTATCACTTATAGATGCAGTGACTATAGTGACCCTGTTCCGCGCTGGCCAGCAGCTTGTTGGCTCAAACCGACTATCGAATCTGAAGGAAAAAATCATGTCCAAAGCTCTCGTCGTTATCACCGGTGCCTCTGCCGGGATCGGTGCCGCCATCGCCCGAGCCTTCTCTGCTGCCGGTCATCCGCTGCTGCTGCTGGCCCGTCGGGTCGAGCCGATGCAGGCACTCGGTCTGCCCAATACCCTCTGCATCGGGGTCGATGTGACCGACACCGCCGCCATGAAGGCCGCCGTCCAGCAGGCGGAAGCCAAATTTGGCCCGGTCGGCTGCATGGTCAACAACGCCGGCGTCATGCTGCTGGGTCAGGCTGACGTGCAGGATCCGGCCGAGTGGCAGCAGATGCTCAACATCAACGTCATGGGGGTGCTGAACGGCGTCCACTCAGTGCTGGCCGGGATGAAGGAGCGCCGCAGCGGCACCATCATCAACATCAGCTCCATAGCCGGTCGCAAGACCTTCCCGAACCATGCCGCCTACTGCGCCACCAAGTTCGCCGTCCACGCCCTGACCGAGAACATCCGCGAAGAGGTTGCCGATGTCGGCGTGCGGATGGTGACCATAGCTCCGGGTGCGGTAGAGACCGAGCTGCTCAGCCACACCACCGACGAGAGCATCAAGGCCGGTTACCACGACTGGAAAGATCAGATGGGCGGCGTCATCGCGCCGGAAGTGATCGCCGAGGCGGTGCTCTACGCCTGGAACCAGCCGGCCAACGTCTGCGTGCGCGAGATCGTGCTGGCGGCCACCCGTCAGCAACCTTAATCTGCGCTGACGGGCACTATGGGGAGGGCTTGACCCTCCCCGGGGGCACAGGGTTACCATGTGCCCCTTGTTATTTTCGAGTCATTCCATGGTTCTCACCCGTCGCCAACTCGCTCACGCCCGTCGCTGGCTCCCCCTGTGGAGTCTGGTGCTGGTGTTGATGTCGTTTGGCAGCCGGGCCGCAACCGACCTCTGTACCCTGACCACCCACTGCAGCCAGAGCGAGCGTTCGCTGGAAAAAGCGATGCCCTGCGGCAGCTTCACCACGGCGCTCTCGATGACGCTGCTGGCCAGTGACAGCCTGACGGTGGCAGTGCTGGAGCCGGATAATCCCGACTTCTCCTCCCCCTCTCTCTATATGCCGGAAGCGCCGCTGGAGCGGCTCGAACGCCCCCCTCGCACTCAGGCCTGAAAGTCATCCCGTATCGGGCATCTTTTCTTTCATCTGAGGTGAGTTATGTACAAACCCCTGTTACTGGCCATGCTGGCCGGTACCGTCAGCTTTTCAGCCCTCGCGGCCGAGAAGATGACCGTCTACAAATCCAGATATTGTGGCTGCTGCCAAAGCTGGAACGAGCACATGGAGCAGAATGGCTTCGAACTGGAAGTCATCGAGACCGAGCAGCTCGGCGCAGTGAAACAGCAATACGGTATCGCGCCGGAACTGGCCTCTTGCCATACCGGTATCGTAAATGGCTATGTGATCGAGGGGCATGTACCGGCCGCCGACGTGAAGAAACTCCTCAAGGAGCGGCCTGCCATCCGCGGTCTGACCATTCCGGGCATGCCCCAGAGTGCGCCGGGCATGGATATTCCCGGCCAGCCCTACGAGGTATTGAGCATCAGCAACGAGGGCACGACCAGCAGCTGGTCGCGCTACCCGGGCTGACGACAACTGGCCATGAACCGGCACTCCACTATCATGTGAGGCACACCTGAGCGGACTCTTGCCGCCCATGGCCAGAGAAGGGGCCGCTATCGCGAGATGGCGGCCTTTTTTGTTTGCTTTTCCTTCAATAACAAGGGATTGCTTGCAACAATCGGCAACAAGGGGCAGATTTAACCCCAATTCATGGAGCCGATGCTCAGGTCTGCCAACCCTTTCCAGCGCCAAGGATGCGACATGTTTACCTTTTCCCGAGGAGTTCTGCTGCTAGCCTTTCTGACAGTTCTCCCCCCTACTTATGCCAATGAAGAGCCTGCCATGACGACACCTGACACCTCAATCCAGCCGCCCGTGGCCGCCAAACATCCCCGCACGCTGAAAAAGCACGGGGACACCCGGATCGACAACTACTACTGGCTGCGTGACGACCAGCGTCAGGCGCCGGAAGTGCTGCAATACCTCGAGGCCGAGAACGCCTACACCGAAGCCATGCTCAAGCCGACCAAGCCGCTGCGCGAGCAACTCTACAAGGAGATGGTGGCCCGCATCCCCCAGCAGGATGAGTCGGTTCCCTATGTGAAGAATGGCTACCGCTACCAGACCCGTTATGAACCGGGCAAGGAGTACGCCATCTACTCCCGCACCAGGCTGGGAGAGGAGCAGGCAAGCCTGCTGCTCGACAGCAACCAGCGGGCCGAGGGGCACGAGTTCTATGCCCTCGGCGCCCTCGAGGTGAGTCGCAACAACCGCTGGCTGGCGGTGGCGGAGGATTATCTCTCCCGCCGCCAATACAAGATCCAGTTCCTCGATCTGGAGAGCGGCAAGTGGGCCGCCGACACGCTGGAGAACACCTCAGGTAATCTGGTGTGGGCCAACGACAACAAGACCGTCTTCTATGTGCGCAAGCACCCGCAGACCTTGCTCCCCTATCAGGTCTACCGCCACACGCTCGGTACGGATCCGGCCACGGACAAGCTGGTCTACGAGGAGAAGGATGACTCCTTCTACGTCAGCCTCTACGCCACCACCTCGGAAGATTTCATCGTCATCGCCCTCTCCAGCACTACCACCGGCGAAGCGCGGCTGATCGATGCCAACCTGCCGGAGCACGCACCGCGCCTGTTCCTGCCGCGCAAGGTGGATCACGAATACAGCCTGGATCACTACCGCGGCCGCTTCTATGTGCGCTCCAATAAGGACGGCAAGAACTTCGGCCTCTACGAAACCAAGGAGAGCCCGGTCGATCGCTGGAAACCGGTGATTGCCCCGAGCCCCGAGGTGCTGCTGGAGAGCTATGCCCTGTTCAAGGATTGGCTGGTGCTGGAGGAGCGCAGCAAGGGGCTGACCCGCTTGCGTCAGGTCAACTGGCAGAGCGGTGAGCAGAAGGAGATCGCCTTCGACGACCCAGCCTATGTCACCTGGCTCGCCTACAACCCGGAGCCGGATACCAGCGCCCTGCGCTATGGTTACTCCTCCATGACCACCCCCTCCTCCACCTATGAGCTGGACATGGCTAGCGGTCAGCGCACCCTGCTCAAACAGCAGCCGGTGGCGGGCTTCAAGGCTGATCAATATGCCAGCGAACGGCTCTGGATCACCGCCCGTGACGGCGTATCGGTGCCGGTTTCGCTGGTCTATCGCAAGGACAAGTTCAAGAAAGGTCTCGCCGATTCGGCCAAGAATCCGCTGCTGGTCTATGGCTACGGCTCCTACGGCGCCAGCATGGATCCCGACTTCAGCAGTTCGCGCCTGAGCCTGCTCGATCGCGGCTTCGTCTACGCCATCGCCCATATCCGCGGTGGCGAGGAGCTGGGTCGCCACTGGTACGAAGATGGCAAACTGCTGAAAAAACAGAACACCTTCAATGACTTCATCGATGTTACCAAGGCGCTGGTCGATCAAGGCTACGGTGCCAAGGATCAGGTCTACGCCATGGGCGGCAGCGCCGGCGGCCTGCTGATGGGCGCCGTCATCAATCAGGCGCCCGAACTCTATCGCGGCGTGGTGGCACAGGTGCCCTTCGTCGATGTGGTCACCACCATGCTGGACGAGTCCATTCCCCTCACCACCGGGGAGTATGACGAGTGGGGCAACCCGAACCAGAAGCGCTACTACGACTACATGAAGAGCTACAGCCCCTACGATCAGGTCAAGGCGCAAGCCTACCCCAACCTGCTGGTCACCACCGGGCTGCACGACTCGCAAGTGCAGTATTGGGAGCCCGCCAAGTGGGTCGCCAAGCTGCGCGAGCTGAAAACGGATGATAACAAGTTGTTACTGAACACCGACATGGACGCCGGCCACGGTGGCAAGTCGGGCCGCTTCAAAGCCTACGAAGATATCGCGCTGGAGTACGCCTTTATCCTGGATCTGGCCGCCCCGGAAAACTGATCTCATATGACGCTAGCCCTTGCCACGCAAGGGCTACAAAAGAAACCTCTCACTACTCCCCACCCGACTCCCGCACAATTAATCCACGATCAACAAATTAATGATCGGCATCAAACTTTTCGATATTAAACGCTGCTTTTTTGCCCTTTTGTTTGATTGTTGTTGGCGAGATGTGCTTAATCGAAGCCGTTACAACTTTTTCTTTGGCCCCTCAGGGGCCAAATTATCTTCTGCCGGCAGGATGCCGGTTATCTCACCGCAGGATGATGGTGGCTTTTTTGGGAGGGGGTAACAGCCCGACCTTTTCCTCGTACGAGGCCCTATCGGCCAGCCCGGCTCCCGCCGCAGGCTCGCCATAAATTCACTCGTGGAACGGGTGAGATAACTCAATGAAAAGGATGGAAAACATGAAAGGATTATCCCTGGCATGCGCCCTGTCGGCTGCTCTGGTCGGCGTGTCGTTTGGTGGCCCGGTACAGGCGCAGGAGCGTTTCGTGACCATAGGCACCGGCGGCCAGACCGGCGTCTACTACGTGGCGGGCCAGTCGATCTGCCGCTTCCTCAATCGCGGCGCGTCCGATCACCAGATCAAGTGCAACGCCCCGGCCAGCGGCGGCGGTGTAGCCAACGTCAACGGCATCCGCAGCGGCGAGTTCAACTTCGGCATCATGCAATCCGATCACCAGTTCAAGGCGATGAAAGGGCTGCCCCCCTTCCAGGCGGAAGGAGCCATGGATGACATGCGCGCCGTCTTCTCCCTGCAGAGCGAGGTGTTCACCATTCTGGCCCGCAAGGATGCCAAGGTCGCCGGCTTCGATGATCTCAAGGGCAAGCGGGTCAACATCGGTAACCCGGGCTCAGGCCAGCGCGACACCATGGAAGAGATCATGGCGGTCAAGGGCTGGCAGAAGGGCGACTTCGGTCTGGTTTCCGAACTCAAGCCGGCCGAACAAGCCTCCGCCCTCGGTGACAACAACATCGATGCCATGAGCTACTTCGTCGGCCACCCCAATGGCGCCATTCAGGAAGCCTCTACCACCACTGACGCCGTGCTGGTGCCGGTCACCGGCGCCGAGATCGACAAGCTGCTGGCCGAGAAGAGCTACTACACCAAGGCTGAAATTCCGGGTGGCATCTACAAGGGCAGTGACCAGCCGACCCCCTCCATTGGTGGCAAGGCGGTGCTCTCCACCAGCGCCAAGACCGACCCAGAAGTGGTTTACCAGCTGGTGAAGTCGGTGTTCGACAATCTGGATCGCTTCAAGCGCCTGCACCCGGCCTTCGCCGACCTCCAAGAGGCCGACATGATCAAGGTGGGGCTCTCAGCACCGCTCCATGAAGGGGCTGCCCGCTACTACAAAGAGCGCGGCTGGATCTAAGCGCGGGCCCCCGGGCCGCTGTCACTCTCACCGACACCCGTCTGCCGCGCCCCTGATTGCGGGGGCGGGTGTCGCTCTTGTTGTACTGGTGGGCACAAATTAACCCTATGCAAGACAAACAACTCTCTACCGAGGAGCTGATCGCCCAGGATGTGGGCGCACGGCTCCCTGCTGGTGCCATGGGTGGCATCATCACCCTGCTGGCGCTGGCCTGGTCACTGTTCCAGCTCTGGATCGCCTCGCCGCTCCCCTTCATGCTCGGCTTTGGCGTGCTCAATGACACCGAAACCCGCTCCATTCACCTCACCTTTGCCCTGCTGCTGGCATTTCTGGTGTTTCCGGCGTTTCGCACCTCACCGCGAGACAGGGTGCCCTTTAGCGATATCGCCCTCGCCCTGATCGCGGCTGGCGCGGCCTCCTACCTCTTCGTGATGTATCAGGCACTGGCCCAGCGACCCGGCAACCTCACCACCGCCGATCTGGTGACGGCCTGTATCGGCATACCTTTGCTGCTCGAAGCGGCGCGTCGTGCGTTGGGGCCGGCGCTGGCGGTCATCGCCATCGTCTTTCTCACCTACAGTCTGGCGGGCCCCTGGATGCCGGGGCTGCTGGCCCACCGCGGAGTGAGCTTCACTGCGCTGGCCAACCACCAGTGGATCACCACCGAGGGGGTTTTTGGCATCGCCCTCGGCGTCTCCACCAGCTTCGTCTTCCTGTTCGTGCTG
Source organism: Aeromonas sp. SG16 (assembly GCF_024436135.1). Lineage (NCBI taxonomy): Bacteria > Pseudomonadati > Pseudomonadota > Gammaproteobacteria > Aeromonadales > Aeromonadaceae > Aeromonas > Aeromonas sp. SG16. Next base: position 17,650 of record NZ_JANFNW010000009.1, on the reverse strand, counting down.
TTCGGCGCCTTGCTGGAGCGGGCTGGTGCCGGCCACTACTTCATCCAGCTCGCCTTCAGCCTGCTTGGTCACCTGCGCGGCGGCCCGGCCAAGGCGGCGGTAGTTGCCTCCGGCCTCACCGGCCTCATCTCCGGCTCCTCCATCGCCAACGTGGTCACCACCGGCACCTTTACCATTCCCATGATGAAACGGGTGGGGTTCTCGAAAGAGAAGGCGGGCGCGGTTGAAGTGGCCTCTTCAGTCAACGGCCAGATCATGCCGCCAGTGATGGGGGCTGCGGCTTTCCTGATGGTCGAATACGTAGGCATCCCCTATGTGGAGATCATCAAGCACGCCTTTCTGCCTGCGGCCATCTCCTACATAGCGCTGCTCTACATCGTCCATCTGGAGGCGCTCAAGCTCGGCATGCAGCCCATCGGCAACTACCAGCCGAAACCCTGGCTGCACCGTCTGACCGGCTTTGCCTTTGGCGCGGCCCTCATCAGCGGACTGTCGATGGCGGTCTACTATGGCTTGGGCTGGCTCAAACCGGCGCTGGGCGACTATGCCCTGCCCGGTATCGGCCTGCTGCTGGCCATCGCCTATCTGGGTCTGCTGAAGATCGCCGCCAGCAATGATCCCCTGCCGGCGGAAGATCCGGACAAACCCCTTGAGGAGTTGCCCAACACCCGTACCGTGCTGCTCTCCGGCCTTCACTTCCTGCTGCCGGTGGTAGTGCTGGTGTGGTGCCTGATGGTGGAGCGCCTCTCGCCCGGCCTCTCCGCCTTCTGGGGCACAGTGATGCTGGTGATTATCCTGCTGACCCAGCGACCGCTGCTCAACTGGCTGCGCCGCGACGGCAAGCACGACTACGGCACCTTCAACGACGGCATGGTCGATCTGCGCGAGGGACTGGTTGCCGGTGCCCGCAACATGATCGGCATCGGTATCGCCACCGCTACGGCGGGGATCATCGTCGGTGCCGTCTCCCAGACCGGCGTCGGGCTGGTACTGGCAGATCTGGTGGAGATGCTCTCCATGGGCAATCTGCTGCTGATGCTGCTGCTGACCGCCCTGCTCAGCCTGATCCTCGGTATGGGGCTGCCGACCACCGCCAACTACATAGTGGTCTCCAGCCTGCTGGCGCCGGTGGTGGTGACGCTCGGGCAGCAGAACGGGCTGATAGTACCGCTCATCGCGGTGCATCTGTTCGTCTTCTACTTCGGCATCATGGCCGATGTGACGCCACCGGTGGGTCTGGCTTCCTTTGCGGCAGCCGCCGTGTCAAAAGGGGATCCCATCCGTACCGGTCTCACCGCCTTCTACTACAGCCTGCGCACCGCAGCGCTGCCGTTCCTCTTCATCTTCAATACCGACCTGCTGCTCATCAACGTGGACTTCGCCCACGGGGTGCTGATCTTCATCGTGGCCACCATTGCCATGCTGATCTTCGCCGCTGCGACTCAGGGCTACTTTCTGGTGAAGAGCCGATGGTACGAGAACATCCTGCTGCTGCTGGTCGCCTTTACCCTGTTCCGCCCCGGCTTCTGGATGGATCTGGCCCACGATCCCTATCGCCAGACACCGCCTGCCCAGCTGGCCCAGACCATGGGTGAGGTGGAGGCGGAGAGTCCCCTGCGCGTCCGGGTCATGGGAGAGGATGCGGTCGGCAAGCCGCGTCAGTTCACCCTGCTGGTGCCCGTACCGGAAGGGGCTACGGGTGAAGAGCGGCTGGCCAATCTGGGGCTCACCCTCTATGAGCAGGATGGCAAGATGCTGATCGACAGCGTCGCCTTCGGCAGCCCGGCTGCCGCCATGGGGTTGGAGTTCGATCAGGAGATCCTGGCGGTCAAGGCGCCAACCGACCGCTGGCGCAAAGAGCTGATGTGGATCCCGGGCTTCCTGCTGTTTGGCGCCATCGTCTGGTTGCAGCGCCGCCGCGTGGCGGTCAGCGCAAGCTGATGGATTCCCGCATCTGCATGAGAAATGAGAGAGGGCCGCGACAGCGGCCCTCTTTTTTGAAGCGCTGATACCAGGGGATCACCCCCGCCTTCAGCCAGAAAAAAAGTGGGGTGACATATCCATGTCACCCCCTCGCAAATAAGCATGTTCCATATTGGAATCCGGTCGTCGCGGGCGCCTCTCCGAACCTCCCGAAAGTTCGCTACCCATCAGAAGTCAGCGCCAGTTGCAGCGATACAAGTGGCCAGCAACCCGTTACAACCCTCTTCCACACGGCAGCAAGCCACCGTGTTTGTCCTTGCAACTGAAATATTACGCAGAAAAACAAAATAAAAAACGATTTTATGCCCAATCCATTCACATGCCGGTACAAAAAACAGCCTTATCACCACCATGAACTGGTTATAAAACAGTTAGATAAACTCTCTTATGGCTATTCACCCGCGATGTGCATCGGCAAAGACCTACACGCCTTTGCGAGATCTCGCACAAAAGATGGCCAGCTCACAACCAACGATGCAGTGGCAACCAGTCGCTGAGCCTGGCAACCAGACGCCGTGACCACCCTTCCGCTTTGCGTGGTTCACCCTGCCCTTGCCACTGCAACAACCACGCCTGCAACTGCTTGCAAATGGGCGCACACTCCAGCTGCAACATCAGTTCGGTATTGAGAAAGAGCGAGCGGGGATCGAGGTTGAGGCTGCCAAACAGGGCGCGGTCCTCTCCCAACAGGATCAGCTTAGCGTGCAGGCTGCTTTGCCCTTCATCAAACTCGCACAGCCGGATCCCCTGACGCAGCAACCAGCCCCTGTGACGCTGGTAGGCCCCGTGCACCAGCGGCACATCCGTGCTGGCCAGCGAGTTGGTGAGGATCTCGATCACCACTCCCTGCCGACGCAACCGCTGCAAACGGCGCCGAAAACCGCCCGTGAGGATCAGATAGGGAGTCACCATGCGGAGCGTGGAGGGAGCCTCAGCCAACTGTCTCCAGAGCTGGCGAGCTGTAACCGGGCGGGAAACCAGCCCTTTGCCGGGCCGGTCAAACCAGACCTCGGCCCGACCGTTATGCCACGCAAGCGCAGGCTCGTTGCCGTCAAATAGGGAGACTGGCAAATCGTAAACGGCAGCGACCGCGGGATCCGCCATGGTGAAGAGGAAATCGTTGACCACACGAATTTCGGCGGGCTGCAATCTGCGGCGCAACAGATGGCGGATAGGGTGGCTCCAGCGGCTCTGCCAGAACTGGGCAAACCCCGCCGCCATCTGCTCGCAAATGGCCCCCTGACAGGCAAGATCGAGATCCACGAAAGGAGCTTCCGGGTCCAGCCCGAAATATCGATCACCAATATTGCGACCACCGATAAGCGCCAGCTTGCCATCCACCAGCAGCAGCTTGTTGTGCATCCGGTGATTGATGCGGCGAAAGGTGAAGAGCCCCTCCAGCAGCAGGGCCAGTGGCCGCCAACCCCTTAGCCAGAAGGGGTTGAACAGCCGCACCTCGATACCGGGACAGTGAGCCACCATCTCCAGAAAGCGGTTATCCCCGGCATAGAGGTCATCTACCAGCAGCTGCACCCTGACGCCCCGGCGGGCGGCATGGATCAGCTCACCCAGCAGCAGCTTGCCGCTGCTGTCCTCCTCCCAGCTGTAGTACTGCGCCTGGATCTGCTCGCGGGCGGAACGGATCCAGTGGCAGCGCACCTTGAGCGCCAGGGTCGGGTCGTCGATCAGGGCAAAGGATCCGGGGATCATCTTGTCATCCTGCTGTCATGGCCAGGTGTCATAACGCAGCAAGCCTCTTCGTATATCGACACTTTGCGTATCTCGAAACAGGGAGTTGCTATGGAACTGCACGATACCCCTATGCTGCGCTATCTGGGCCAGCTCCACCAGCCTGATCAGGCCCCTGGCACCGAGCCAGCCCACTGGTTCTTGCAGCACAGGGATGGTGGCTGGCCGCTACCGACCACGCCGGAGGCTCAACCGGTCAATCGGCTCATGGCTGAGCCGCTTCGATAGCTGCAGCCTTGCCCTCGATCTGGGGCAGGCTGAAGCGATAGCCAACATAGTACTTGTAGATGGTGCCGACATAGTTGATCGGCCCCTGCCCCACCTCGTTGGCCACCAGCTGATCCACGTTGCCGAACCAGACATTGGGATCCAGCCCCAACTTGCCCGCCTTGTCCCGCAAGGCCTGAACCCGGTTCGGCCCGGCATTGTAGGCCGCGAGCGCAAAGAGGTGGCGGTTGAGCAGATCCAGATTGGGATCGTTGAAGTAGGTATCGAGGATCAGGCGCAGATAACGGCATGCCGCCTCGACGTTGCCATCCAGCGTCGTCAGTCTGGCCCCCGTGATATTGACCTCGCGACCGGTGCTGGGCAGCAGCTGCATGATGCCAACAGCCCCCTTCTCGGAGCGGATAGAGGGGTTGAGGCCAGACTCCTTGTATGCCAGCGCCGCCAGCATCAGCCAGTCCAGCTCATACTGCTTGGCATACTTCTCCAGCACCTTGCGAATGGTTGCCAGCCGTCCCATAGGGTCAGGTGCCAGTATGTTGCTCATCTGGTCGCTGCGGACCAGCAGGCGGCGCAGGGTCATGTCGCTATAGAGACTGTTGCGGCTGGCCCCCGCCAGATAACGGTTGACCGCTTTCAGGAGGTCCGGGCTGTTCTTGCGCAGCGCCCAGGCACTGGTGCCCTTGCTGCGCAGGGGGATCAACTTGTGCGCCTTGAGGCCGGAGATCATCCCCCCCAGCCAGATCCGCCCCTTGTAGCTGTCGGTCACCGTCAGCGGAATGATACCGGCCGCCACCATCTCCAGCAGATCGCCATCCTGCAGATACTCGGGCACCGTCTCGATATAGACAGGAGGCAGCCCAAGCTCGCGAAACAACCAGTTGAGCTGGCGCAGACTCTCGCAATAGCTGGAGCTGGCGCGCACCCAGACCCGCCGGCCGGAGAGCTGGGTAATGCGGTTGAAGGCGGGTAGCGTATTCTGGCTGACCACCCACTCCTCGATGGAGGAGATCAGCGGCCGGGAGAAGGTCACCTGTTCGCGCCGGGTGGGAGTCACCGTCATATTGGCCGCCACCAGATCGCCACGCCCTTCCGCCAGATAATCGAGCAGCTTGTCCTGCCGAACCGGGATATAGACCACCTTGAGCGGCACCTTCTCCCTGGCAAGATAGGTCTTGTTCAACCAGCGCTCGAACCCTTGCAGCTGATTGACCAAAATGCCGTACTGGGCACCCTTGTCGAGGAAATAGAAACCGCGCTCATAGACCACCAGAGCCCTGAGTTCGCGCTTTTGCAAAATGGATTCGAGATCCCCGGGTTGGGGAAGACGCTGAGGCTTGAGATCGGCCGCCAGCAGAGGGAGAGACCAGAGAGCCAGCAGGCCCCAGATCCAGTGCCGCATCATGATGTTGTCGCCTTCTGTTGGCCGACTCGCGCCGGGCAAAACCGTCTGTGGGATAGAGTAACTATAGAACGCAGACCCACAGCAGAAGGGTCAACACGGCAGGACTGGCCTGCCGCGTCATCAGAGGGCTCAGATAGAGCGGGCCCGCATTTCGAAGATTAGTTTTTCAGCGGTGCAGGTAAATTGCAGGCGGGCTTTCAGGATCACGCCGTTGGCGCCCTGGGTCAGTTCACTGCTGCTCTTGGCTTCGGCAGTCACCTGCTTGGCCAGTGCTTCATAGGCAGCCAGCTTGGCACGGGCATCAGCCTCGGCAGCTGCTTCGATCACCAGTTCCATCACATCATCACCTTCACCGATGATGGTGCCGATCTCGGCAAAACAGCCACAGCTGTCGCAGGTTTCGTTCAGTTCAACTTTCTCGTCAACAGACATACTTTTACTCCTACTGCTTATTTCGGATGATTTTCATCGTCACGCATGGCTTTACGAAAATCCCTGATGGCGGTTCCCAGATCCTCACCCGCACTGGCCAGACGCTTACTGCCAAACACCAGCACAACCACCAGCAAGAGGATCAACATGTGCCAGATATGAATTCCACCGAGTCCCATAGGGATGCTCCTCAAAGAGAGATATCTATCAGTTGTATCAAAACAGAGCGCAAGAATTGTTGGGCAAAATCAAGGCGGGTGCAAGTGAGCAAATAAATCACTACAAAAAATAGGGCGACCCGAAGGTCGCCATATTGATTGTGCTACGTGTCCCCTCAACCGCTACATCCTGTACCAGTGGCTCATCCGAGCCAGAGACAAATTGAGGATAAGATCGCCAAGATATGAAAACAAATGGTATAAATTCATCTTAGAGTTGAAGGGGATTCATATCATGCTGCTGGAACAACTGGGTCGCATCGACCTCAATTTGCTGATTATCCTGCAGGTTCTGCTGGAGGAGCGCAACGGCAGCAAGGCGGCCAGACGACTGCACTTGAGTCAGTCCGCCGTCAGCAAGGCGCTCGGCCGACTGCGGGAAACCTTCGACGATCCCCTCTTTATCCGCTCCGCTTACGGGCTGGAACCGACCCCCCGCGCACTGGTGCTGCAACAGCAACTGCAACCCATCCTGCTGTCGCTGGACAACCTGATCCAGCCGCCGGAGTTCGACCCGGCTAACTCGGATCGGGAGTTCGTCATTGCCAGCATGGACAGCGCCTTCACCCTGTTTGCCCCGCTCTACCTGAGCGAACTGAAGCGACAGGCCCCCAGATTGCGGCTGCGCTATGAGGAGTGGACCGAGAACAGCCTGACCGAGATGAGCCAGGGGCAGGTGGATATCGCCTTCACGGTGCGGGAGAACTGCATCGACTCCGACTACCGCCTCGATACCCTGCCCGGCAGCATCTGCCAGCGACTGCTCGCCATCGATGGCCTCACCTGTCTGGTACAACAGCACCACCCCGCCCTGCAGGAGCCACGCTGGGATCTCGACCACTACCTCAGCTACCCCCATGTCCAGACCTACTGCGAAGGGCGGGATCGCTGGATGCTGGATCACAAGCTGGCGGAGCACGATCTCTACCGGCGTATCGAGGCGAGTGTTCCCTCATTCGAGGCGGCGCTGCGGATGGGCATGCACTCCGATATGATCGTCACCCTATCCAAGCTCTATGCCCGTCACGCGACCCAGGTCTACCCGCTGTTGCAACTGCCGCTGCCCATCGAGCTGGACAGCATCTCGCACCTGCTTATCTGGCATCAGCGCCATGAGGAAGATCCCGGCCATCGCTGGCTGCGGGAAACTCTGCTGACCCTGATCCTGAGTCAGCTGGAGTCACGCGCCGATCAAGGCGCGCCCGTTACCTGCAAGTAGTGGTGAACCCCGTCCAGCAGCATCTGCACCGAGATCATCACCAGCAGCATCCCCATCAGCCGCTCCACCGCAGTGAGTCCACGCTCACCCAGCAGCTTGTTGAATACCTCGTAGAACATCAGGATCACCGCGCTGGCGGCCCATGCTATGAAAAGCGCCAGCGACCAGTCCACCATGCGGGTGGGCTCCTGATTGGCCAGCAGCATCAAAGAGGCGAGGATCGAGGGGCCGGCGATCATCGGGATCGCCATCGGCACCAGGAAGGGCTCCTCGCCCGCCGCCAGTCCGGTCACGCCTCCTTCACTCGGGAAGATCATCTTGATGGCGATCAGGAACAGGATGATACCGCCGGCAATGCTGACAGCTTCCTGTCGCAGGTTGAGGAAGCCGAGGATCTGCTGACCGACAAAGAGGAAGAGCATCATGATGGCCAGCGAGAAGAGCAGCTCGCGGATCATCACCTTGCGCCGCCGCTTGGGATCGATATGGCGCAGGATGGAGAGGAAGACCGGCAGGTTGCCCAGCGGGTCCATGATCAGAAACAGCATGACTGCGGCAGAAAAAGTATCCATACAACGCCCGGGCTACGCCTTGAATTGGGAAATGGGAGGGGGCGAAATATAGCAAAGGGCGAGAAGTTGAGCGAGCGCCATCACGCGCTCGCCAGGGGGTTATCCGTGATTGCAGATCTTCTCGGCTCGGGTCTGGAAACCCTCGCCTGCTTCGATGAACTTGCCGCGAGCGGCCAGGAAGTCGATCAGCGCTTCGGCATCCATCTCGCTGGCACTGCAGGTATGAAAACGGGCATCGGCACCGAACCGCTGCGCCATCGCCTGCTTGAGGCTGGCACGGGTAAATTGACCATCCTGTTCCAGCATCATCTCCATCACTTCGTGACCATGTACCGATTGCGACATCTTGCACCTCAATAATGAACATATTTAATGCCAATTAAATCCTCTCCCGTCAGGAGGGATCTTGATATAGGCCAATAAATAACGGATTACCCTGCTGCGAGAGTGGCCAGCGACACCGCTTTGTCGATAATGTGGCAACCCACAGCAGGGATCGCTACACTAGCGCCCCATTTTTGGTCACCGCAGACATTTGATAAGGATATTGGCGCCATGCTGTTCCATGGAGAGGCAAGCAAACCTTGGCAGATCTGGACCCGTCGCCCGCTCTGGCTCAAGACCCTGATCGGCATGCTGACCGGGGTCGCCCTTGGCGTCGGCTTCGAGGAGCAGGCTCAGCTGCTTAAACCCATCGGCGTGCTCTTCGTCAACACCATCCAGATGCTGATGGTGCCCCTGATCTTCTGCTCGGTTATCGCCGGCCTCACCTCACTGCTCAAGGGCAAGGCGCTCGACCGCATCGGGATCAAGGCGAGCTGCCTTTACCTCTGCTCCACCGCCATCGCCATCTGCATCGGCCTGATGATGGGCTGGCTGCTGGAACCCGGCATGGGGGCTGACATGGGCCCTTACCAACGACCCGGCATGACCACACCACCGACGCTGGCCAGCGTGCTGAGCCATCTGGTGCCGAGCAATCCGGTCGAGGCGATGGTGGACAGCAAGATCCTGCAGGTGATCGTCTTTGCCGTAGCGCTGGCGGTGGCACTCAATGCCTGTGGCCGCCGCGGCCGCCCCGCGATCCTATTCTTCACCTCGCTGGCGGAGGGGATGTTCAAGCTGACCCAGATGGTAATGGCGCTGGCCCCGTACGGCGTCTGTGCCCTGATGGCCTGGATGACCAGCAAATATGGCATCGACCTGCTGCTGCCCCTGCTCAAGGTCATCGGTGCCGTCTATCTCGGTTGTCTGCTCCATGTACTCGGGGTCTACAGCACCCTGCTGCTCCTGTTGGCACGGCTTAACCCGATCCACTACTTCAAGAGCATCGTCGATGCCCAAGCGGTGGCCTTCACCAGCAGCTCCAGCAGCAGCACCCTGCCCATCAGCCTCGCCTGCGCCGAGAAGCGGCTCGGGGTCTCACCCGCCATCACCGCCAAAGTGCTGCCCATCGGCGCCACCATCAACATGGATGGCACGGCGCTCTATCAGGGGGTCACAGCCCTGTTTGTGGCACAGGCATTCGGCGTGGATCTGCATCTGGTGGACTACCTGACCATCATCAGCATCGCCACCCTGGCCAGTATCGGCACCGCAGGCACTCCGGGCACCGGGTTGATGCTGCTGACGCTTACGCTGACTGCGGTCGGACTGCCGCTGGAAGGGGTTGCACTGATTGCGGGGATTGACCGGGTGCTCGACATGGCGCGCACCGCGGTCAACGTCTCGGGGGATATTCTGGTTTCCGTCCTGATCGCCCGCAGCGAAAACGAGCTGGATCTGGCGACCTATCACGATGAACACGCCGGGGAAGATATCGACGTCCCCCTGCGCTAGGGAGGATCAGCTGTCGTGGGGATCGTGATGGCAGCGCCAGCACACTTCGAAGTTGGCGCCGTTCTCCTCCCCGCACTGACCGCACAGCCAGCCATTGCCCTGGCGCTGCTGATAGCGTTCGATCACCCGCCCTGCCTTGCTGCGATCCTCGGCGCGCACCATCAGGGTCACCTGCAGCAAATCCGCCGCCAGTTCGCCAAAGGCCCCTGACAGGCCGTCGCCATTGAGGCGCACCGGCACCCCTTCCGCCTCCAGCGCCCCTTTGAGAGCATGAGCCTCCAGAGTGTGAGAGGCGCGATAGAGATTGATCCAGTTATCCATAGCTCCCCCTTACAACAGCTTGTCGATGCCGAACTCGGCCCCGTTCTCCACCATGAAATCGATGAACGCCCGCAATTTGCGCGGCATAAGTTGTCGCTCCGGAAACAGCAGGTAGATCGACACCTTGGGTTGCTGCCACTCTGGCAGCACCGCGACCAGCTCGCCACTGGCCAGCTCCTCCTGACAGAGCATGGCCGGGATCGAGGCCAGTCCGAGACCCGCCTTCGCCGCCTCGCGGGCACAGGTAATATTATTGACCCGAAAACGGGAGGGAGGGTCAACCAGCACCTCTTTGCCATCCAGCTCGAAGCACCAGTGGGAAGCGAGAAAGCCGTTGCTCACCGTTACCCGCTCATGGTTGGCCAGATCCTCCGGCCGATTGATCGCCGGGCAGCGCGCCAGATAGGCCGGACTGGCACAGAGCAGCTTCCCGGTGCTCCATAGGCGGCGTGCGGCCAGATTGGAATCGCTCATATCGCCGATCCGCACCACCGCATCCAGCCCTTCGCTGATGGGGTCAACCACCCGGTTGGTCAGCTCCAGCTCCACCTGCAGGCCGGGATAGGCCTGTAAAAACTTGGCGACCAGGCGCCCGACCACCAACTGACCCGTCTCGATGGGCACGGCCATCTTGAGGGTGCCAGTCACCTCCTGCTGGCTGGCGCTCAACATCAGCTCCGCTTCCGTCAATGCCTCCACCGCCTTGCTGCAGTGCCGGTAGTACTTCTCCCCCTCCTCGGTCAGGGTGAGCTGACGGGTGGAGCGATAGAGCAGCCGCACCCCGAGCCGCTGTTCCAGCTCGGCAATCCGCCGGCTGACCATCGCCTTGGTCATGCCCAGCTCCTGGGCTGCGGCAGTAAACGAGCCCTTGTCGACAATTCGTACCAGAATTAACGCAGCATTTAGGTCCATTGTTGCACCTGTGAAACTGTATATCTCGTGAACCAATACTAATCGAAACAGTCGAGCAGTGTTAGCCTGCGCCCCTTACGTTCAGGAATCTCCAAAATGAGTCAACACAAGAAAATCCCTCTCCTGGCCGCCATGATCCTGGCCCTGCTCGCTCTCCTCTTCTCCGCCTACTGGTATCTCCATGGCCGCTATTTCGAGAGCACTGACAACGCCTATCTCCAGAGCGAGGTAACCGGGATCAGCTCCAAGCTGCCCGGCTATATCAGCGAAGTGCTGGTGACCGACAACCAGCCGGTCAAAGCGGGCCAGCTCATCGCCCGCCTCGATGATCGCGAATACAAGACCAAGGTCGCGGAGGCCGAGGCCGATCTGCGCCTCAATCAGGCGACCGCCGAGAATCTGGCCGCTACCCGCATCCAGCAGCTGAGCCTGATCCAGCAGGCCGAAGCCAAGGTTGCCTCCGCCAAGGCCGAGCAGCTGCGCGCCAGCCAGCAAGTAACCCGGATCAGCCAGCTCAACCAGCGCCACTACAGCTCGCAAGACAGTCTGGATGAAGTGCGTGCCGGCTTGCAGGTCAATCAGGCGCAGGCACAAGAAGCCAAAGCGGCCTTGCAGGCAGCCCGTGAGCGACTGCTGGTACTGGATGCCGAGCGCAAACAGAACCAGGCCAAGCTGGCCCTGAGTGAAGCACAACTGGAGCAGGCCAAACTGGAGCTAGGTTATACCGAACTGCGGGCACCAGCCGATGGCATCATCGGCAAGCGTAGCCTGCGGGAGGGGCTCTACGTCCAGTCCGGCATGCAGGTCGCCAGTCTGGTGCCGCTGCAACAGGTGTGGGTCGAGGCGAACTTCAAGGAGACCCAGCTCGCCCATATGCAGCCCGGCCAGAAGGTCGAAGTGGTGCTGGATGCCTATCCGGATCTGCCAGTCGAGGGGGTCATCGACAGTCTGGCGCCAGCCACCGGTGCCAAGTTCGCCCTGCTGCCACCGGAGAACGCCACCGGCAACTTCACCAAGATTGTGCAGCGGGTACCGGTCAAAATCCGTATCCCAGAGCCGGGTCAGCTCGCCGGCAAGCTGCTACCGGGCCTCTCCAGCGAAGTGACGGTAGATACCCGCACTCCTGATGCCATGACGGCCGCCAACTGATGGAACCCATTCCACGTCGCCACTGGATCGCGGTCATCGGCGGCCTTATCGGCGCCTTCATGGCCATCCTCGATATCCAGATAACCAACGCCTCCCTGAAGGACATTCAGGGGGCGCTCTCTGCCACCCTGAGCGAAAGCTCCTGGATCTCCACCTCCTATCTGGTGGCGGAGATGATCGCCATCCCCTTGAGTGGCTGGCTGAGCCGGGGGCTGAGCGTGCGCCGTTACCTGCTGTGGACCACGGGCGCCTTTATCGTCTCCTCCGTGCTCTGCTCCTTCAGCTGGAACCTCACCAGCATGATCGTCTTCCGGGCGATGCAGGGCTTCACCGGCGGGGCACTTATCCCGATGGCCTTCTCCCTCATCGTTACCCTGCTGCCGCTGCAGAAGCGGGCTACCGGCATGGCGCTGTTCGGTCTCTGTGCCACCTTCGCCCCGGCCATCGGCCCAACCCTCGGCGGCTGGCTCACCGAGCAGATGTCGTGGCACTACATCTTCTATCTCAACGTCCCGCCGGGACTGCTGGTGATGGCCATGCTGGCGCATGGGCTGGACAAGAAGGCGGTGGACTGGGAGGTGATCAAGCGGGTCGACCTTATCGGCATCGTCACCATGGCGCTTGGTCTGGGCGTGCTGGAGGTGGTGCTGGAGGAGGGTAACCGGGAGGACTGGTTCGGCTCGACCTTCATCGTGCGCCTAGCCATCATCTCGGTCGTCTCGCTGGTCTTCTTCGTCATCAGCCAGCTGCTGCGCCGCCACCCGCTGGTCAACCTGCGGCTGCTGCACAACCCGCGGTTTGCCCTCGCCTGTTTTGCCTACCTGATCCTCGGGATGGCCTTGATGGGCTCTATCTATGTGCTGCCGCTCTACATGACCCAGATCCACAACTACAACGCGCTGGAAATCGGTGAGGTGCTGATGTGGATGGGGCTGCCCCAGCTGCTGGTGCTGCCGCTGGTGCCCAAACTGACCCATAAGGTCGATCCGCGCTATCTGGTGAGCTTCGGCTTTCTCATCTTCGCCGTCAGCTGCTTTATGAACGTCAACATGAGTGCCGACTATGCCGGGCCGCAGCTCATTCAGGCGCTCATCGTGCGGGCGCTGGGGCAGCCCTTCATCATGGTGCCTCTCTCACTGGTCGCCACCGCCAGTCTGAGTCATGATGAGGTTCCCTCCTCCTCCACCCTGCTCAACGTACTGCGCAACCTGGGTGGCGCCTTTGGTATCGCCATCATCGCCACCATGCTCGACAATGACACCCGCACCCATATGCTCCAGATCGGCAGTACCCTGCCCGCCAGCAGCATCGAGGGACAAACCTATCTGCTGCAGCTGGCCCAGAGCATGATGGCACAGGGTTCTGGCCCCGAGCTGGCCGAGCAGCAGGCCCACGCCATACTCGCCAACACCATCAACCGGGAAGCGGCCATCATGGCCTACAACCAGGTGTTCTACATCATGGGGATCTTCCTGCTGGTCGCCAGCGGCCTGATGCTGCTGCTCAAATCCCCCGCCCCGCGGGCAGCGGATGCCGAGCCGATAGAGGCGTGAAAAGCAGCCGGGAGATAAAACGAAAAACGGGCCAACGCCCGTTTTTCTTTATCTGTTGCCTGCATTCAACTGCATGGCGTCATCCCGCCAGCGACCCCGCAATCAGGAACTGGGCGGCAAAGTAGCTGCTCATAACCCAGGCTCTGGCGTGGGGGAAGGGGCGGCGAAAGCGATCAAGCGCCAGCATGCTGTCGGAGAAGAGGAACATCAGGGCACCAGCCAACGCCGCCGCACTACCCGCGGTGAGCGAAGCGTGCCAGGCACCGGCAGCCACCCAGGCCATGCCAATAATCACCAGCATGTAGCAGAAGACCGGGATCCGCATCTCTCCCAGCTTGCCCCACAACAGGCCAAACACCAGCGCGGCGATGAGCAGGAGCAGCAAGCCATCTACCAGATTGAGCACCAGCGGCCCTTGGGCAAAGCCGACTATGTAGCAGAGGTGCGCGACAAGAAATGCCGCCAAGCCCTGAATAAAGCGGTCGCTTGGCAGCATCAACAGCACATCGCCCGCCAGCGAGAGGCAGAGGCCGAGCAGAATCCAGGCGTGGGAACCATCGTGGTCATAGCCCTGATAGCCAAACGCCAGCGCGATGATGAGCAGCATGGTCAGCGGCTTGCTGATATAGAACTGGCGGCTGTCTGAACCATAGGCGGCGCGGATATGCCACCAACCGGAAGCGATGATCAAGAAACTCAATAACATGCCCTGCTCCTCACCCGTTGCTCGCTGTCATACGGCAACCGTTTTTATATCAGGGTGCAGGGTAACAAATTCCCCCACAGAGTGGCAGGGGGCGGATCAAAGGGTGGGACTAAGCCTAAAGTCTAATTGCCGCGCCATACCATTCAGGGCATAAGAGACGGGTCTGGAGGATCACCATGGAAGAAGCTATGAAAAACTATCTGCCCGCCATCGATATCATGATGTGCCATCTGGGGATCAGCTTTGAGCAGGCGTGCGAGCAACTGGGGCTCAGCCCGCTGGAACAACAGACCCTGAGCCAGCTGCAAGAGCAAGATCACCCCGAATAAGCCGAGATGCTGGCGCCAAACCGGCGCGCAGGATCCACCAAAGAGAAGACCGCCGAGTGGCGGTCTTCTCTTTTCTGCTTGTTCAGACTGGGGCTCTGGCAATACCTGCCAGCAAGCGACTCCAGTTGCGTTTGCTGGCGATGAAACCATCCCGCAAGGCGCGATATTCCAGCTGCACCTTGAGTCGGTCATAGCGCGCCAGCGCCTTGCGCTTGCGCAGCTCAAGCAGCCGCTTGCGACTGGCATAGTAGTGCTGCAACTGCTGACTCAGCTTGGCGTACTCCTCTTGTAGCAACGCTTGCCACAGTTCGCGATCATCCTGTTTGACGAGCCTTGCCTGCGCCCGCTTGAGCTGCATCTCCAGCCTGGCCTGCTCGATACGCTCCTCCGGCGATGAGCGCAGATCTCTCGCCAGCCCGCACCATGAGGCAAACCGGATCAGCCATTTGGTCGGATCGAACTGCCACCACTGGATACCGTTGCGGTAATCGTTCTCGAACAGATGGTGGAAGTTGTGATACCCCTCGCCGAAGGTGAAAAAGGCCAGGATGCCGTTGTCACGGGCGGTATTGCGATCCGTGTAGGGCTGGCTGCCCCATATATGGGCCAGCGAGTTGATAAAAAAAGTGGTGTGGTGCGTCATCACCATCCGCAACACGCCCGCCAGCAACAACATGCCGAGCAGATCTCCGTGGATCAGGCCAAACAGCAGCGGCAGGCCCAGATTGGTCGCCAGCACCAGCGCCAGATAGTGACGATGCTGAAACATGACCACAGGGTTGTTCTGCAAATCCCGCACATTGCTGTAATCACCATATTGTTCCCCCTGATACTCCCGCAGCATCCAGCCGATATGGGAATACCAGAAGCCACGCCCCGCGCTGTAGGGATCTTTATCGTTGTCATCCACATGACGATGATGGCGGCGATGATCCGCCGACCAATGCAGCGCCGAGTTCTGCAACGCCAGCGCACCGCCGATCGCAAACAGCCACTGCAACGCCGGATGAGCCTTGTAAGCTTTGTGCGACCAGAGGCGGTGATAGCCCGCCGTGATCGAGAGCCCGCTCAAACAGAACAGCAGCAGGAACGTGGTCCACTGCCAGAGATCGTAACCGTGACTCATCCCATACCAAGGGACGGCAACCAGCGCCACCAGTCCGGAGAGAGAGAACAACAGGGTATTGGTGAGAATAATCGGGGGTCTAGCCATCTTCTTGCATCCTTTCAGCGAACAGCTGTTAGCCATTTTCCATGGCGACTTCGCCAGGGTCAATGGTAAAAAAGTAGGATACAAACCTGATCCTGAGGCGCCTTCGGGTTATCATTTGTCCTCGTTAAGCTGAAGGTGACTGATTTCGTGGGTATTCGCGCTCAACAAAAAGAAAAAACCCGGCGTACATTGATCGATGCTGCATTCAGCCAACTGTGCGCCAACCGGAGTTTCTCCAATCTCAGCCTGCGGGAAGTAGCTCGTGAAGCGGGTATCGCCCCCACCTCCTTCTATCGCCATTTTCGCGATATGGAAGAGTTGGGCCTGACCCTGGTCGATGAGGGCGGCCTGACTCTGCGTCAGCTGATGCGCCAGGCACGCCAGCGCATTGCCGGTGGCGGCAGCGTCATCAGCACCTCGGTGCAGACCTTCATGGAGTTCGTCGAGAACAACCCCAACGTATTCCGTCTGCTGCTGCGGGAGCGCTCCGGCACCTCGGCCGCATTTCGTCAGGCTGTCGCTCGCGAGATCCAGCACTTTATTGCCGAGCTGACTGATTATCTGGAGGCCACCACCCAGGCACCGCGGGAAGATGCCTATATCCAGGCCGAAGCCATGGTTACCATCGTATTCAGCGCCGGTGCCGATGCGCTCGACATGACCAGTGAAGAGTGCCGGGCACTCTCCGATCGCACTATTCGCCAACTGCGGATGATTGCCATGGGCGCCGAGGTACAGAACCAGAAGCGCCGTGAGCCCCATCCATGACCACAGGACGGAGAACGATATGACTGAACAGCTTGTGATCCCCAAAAAACCGCTCGCCATGGCGATGCTGATCGGCATCTGTGGCGATGCGTCTCTGGCGGTGCTGACCAACGCGGTCGTACCCTTCTCCTTCTTCCCGCTGATCGCTCTCTGGCTGGCGGCTTATCAGCTGTTCCAGCACTATCGCCATGAACCCATGGTGGGCAATACCCCCATCTGTACCCTACTCTGCTTCTTTATCGGCGCCTTCGGCCACTCGGCCCTGCTCAAGGTGCAATACCCGGAGCTTGGCAGCAACTTCTTCTCCCTGATCATGATGTTGCTGCTGCTGGCGGTACTCTCTATCAAGCTGGGTCTAAGCCTCGGTAAAAAAGAGAAACCCTGATTAGTCGACAAAGCGGTCGCAATCAATTGATAGATAAAGAAAAGAGGCCTTCCCAACGGGAAGGCCTCTTTGTTTGCGCTACGCAGATTTATCAGGCATGACCATGCCGAGCAATCGAGGCATAGTGACTCTCGCCAGGCGACTCTGCTTTACCATTGATGTCCAGATGGAGGAGGGAGTGGTCAATATGGCCCTTCTCTGTGGGGCAAAATCTGAGTGAAGGCGGCGGGTGGCTACGAGTAATCCAGTACCAATGGTTGCGAATCATCCAAAAATGACCGCAATTACATACCAAAAGGAGGGAATAACGGGCCTGCCAGTGCCCCTCCCTCAGGCAAGAGCTACTGCTCAGTGGTTTCTGGATGCTGAAAATGCCAAAGCCCGGTCTGATAACCGGGCTTTGGTGTTTATTCTTGCATGCAAGGCTGTGGCCGAACGTGCAAATCGCCCATAGCAAAAAGGCCTTCCCAATCGGGAAGGCCTTCTATTTAGTGGCGGAGCGGACGGGACTCGAACCCGCGACCCCCGGCGTGACAGGCCGGTATTCTAACCGACTGAACTACCGCTCCGCATTCGGCTAGCTTATTGCTAATTAGGTGCCTGGCAGTGTCCTACTCTCGCATGGCGAATGCCACACTACCATCGGCGCTACCGCGTTTCACTTCTGAGTTC
>NZ_JANFNW010000008.1:0-191574 GCF_024436135.1 Aeromonas sp. SG16 | reverse complement strand
GCGTGACCCGGGCAGTCTACGTGGGCGTAGTGACGGGTAGCGGTGTCGTATTCTACGTGGGAGGTGTTGATGGTGATGCCACGCTCACGCTCTTCCGGTGCCTTGTCGATCTGGTCGAAGGCGAAAGCTTTACCACCGAAGTGCTTGGCCAGCACGTTGGTGATAGCTGCAGTCAGGGTGGTTTTACCGTGGTCAACGTGGCCGATGGTACCCACGTTAACGTGCGGTTTATTACGCTCAAATTTTTCTTTAGACATGATCGTCCCTCTAAACTAACGCTGAGTACGCGGTGGCAAGCTAACCACAGAACAGTTTATATGATGGATTTGAATCTGGTGGGGAAGAGAGGCTGGTGCTGACAGACAGGTTCGACTGCCGACTTCACCCTGAGGGTGTAGCTCTTGGTATCGCCTGAGCCATATCAGCATCTTGGAGCGGGCAGCGGGAATCGAACCCGCATCATCAGCTTGGAAGGCTGAGGTAATAGCCATTATACGATGCCCGCATTTCTCTAACCCAAAGAACTCAAACCGCAGAGAAATATGGTGGAGGGAGAAGGATTCGAACCTTCGAAGGCAGAGCCGTCAGATTTACAGTCTGATCCCTTTGGCCGCTCGGGAACCCCTCCAGATGCCAGATTGTCACAGTGGTAATTCTGCTTGCACCCACTGTTTTTTATCGCTTTTGCCGAGCAAACAGGCGACAGACATCCAAGCGTCGCGCATTTTATTGTAAGGATTTGGGGGATGCAACCATTGCACCTTGCAAAATGTGGATTATTGCCGGGATCCGGGCAAAAAAGTGGAGGGATTCAGGCCAATCTGGATGCGTCCCTTGTCGCTCTCCACCCCTTGGTGTATGGTCGCCGTGCCAAAGAAACAGTGATGACACCATGACGACAGAGCATAACCCCTATCTGCAATTCACCCGCGAAAAATGGGCGTTATTGCGCGATTCGGTCCCCCTGACCCTGACCGAACACGATCTGCAAACCCTGCGCGGGATCAACGAAAAGGTGTCATTGAAGGAGGTAGAGGAGATCTATCTGCCCCTCTCCCGCCTGCTCAATCTCTATGTCAAAGCCAAGCAGCGCCGTAGCCGGGTACTTGAACAGTTCCTCGGCCAGTCACGCGGCAAGGGTACCTATATCATCAGCATCGCCGGCAGCGTGGCGGGAGGCAAAAGCACCACGGCTCGTATCCTGCAGGCGTTGCTGGAACGCTGGCCGGAGCACCCGCGAGTGGAGCTGGTCACCACCGACGGCTTCCTCTATCCCAACAAGGTGCTGGAGGAGCGTGGCCTGATGCGTCGCAAGGGTTTCCCGGAATCCTACGACATCCGCCATCTGGTGGAGTTTGTCGCCAATATCCGGGCTGGTCACGAGAAGGTGGAAGCGCCGGTCTACTCCCACCTTATCTATGACATCATCCCTGATGAGAAGAAGGTGGTAGAGCAGCCGGACATCCTGATCCTGGAAGGGCTCAATGTACTGCAGAGCGGCATGGATTATCCGCAGGAGCCGCACCGGGTGTTTGTCTCGGATTTCGTCGACTTCTCCATCTATGTGGATGCCGAAGCCGA
Source organism: Aeromonas sp. SG16 (assembly GCF_024436135.1). NCBI lineage: Bacteria > Pseudomonadati > Pseudomonadota > Gammaproteobacteria > Aeromonadales > Aeromonadaceae > Aeromonas > Aeromonas sp. SG16. The sequence goes on along the minus strand of NZ_JANFNW010000008.1, from coordinate 189,993 downwards.
CCTGCTGCGCACCTGGTATATCGAGCGCTTCCTCAAATTCCGCAGTGGTGCTTTCTCGGACCCGGACTCCTACTTCCACCACTACGCCAAGCTGACCGAGAGCGAAGCGACCCAGATCGCCAACAACATCTGGCAGGATATCAACTATCTCAATCTGCAGGAGAACATCCTGCCGACCCGGGAGCGGGCCAACCTGATCCTGACCAAGGGCAACGAGCACGCCATCGAACAGATCAAGCTGCGCAAATAAGCACGGCAGTTCGCACCGCTGCGGATAGCCGGATAACAGAGAGGGGGCCCGCAGGCCCCCTCTCTTTTTTGTCGCTAACGATTATAGCCAAGCGCAACACTCAATCACCCCGACGCAGGGATAGTTCGCCACCCAGATAGAACTTGGTGCCCTCCTCCGTCTCCAGCCGCAGGGCGCCGCGATCGTCGATACCACGGGCGATACCGCGGATCTCCTGCTCCCCCATCAAGAGACGGACAGGGCGACCGGCAAAGTGGTCGAGCCGGTTCCACTGATCGACAAAACTCGCCAATCCGCTCTGCTCGAAGGTCTGCATCGCCCGCTGCAGATAGGCAATCATCCGGGCAGCGAGCTCATTGCGATCAACCAGCTCGGGATTGATGTGGCGCAGCTCGGCCCAGGCCTGATCGATCTTCTCCCCTTCGCGGGCCGGCATCGCCAGATTGAGTCCGATACCGATCACCAGATGGCAACTGGCGCCAGCGCTGCCACTCATCTCCACCAGAATGCCCGCCAGCTTGCGCCCCTGATAGTAGAGGTCGTTGGGCCACTTGAGTTCGACGCCGTGATAACCGAGAGACTCCAGCGCTTCCACTACGGCAACACCGACCGCCAGACTCAGCCCCATGGCGGCAGCCATCCCCTGCTCCAGCCGCCAGTACATGCTGAGGATCAGCTGGCACCCGAACGGCGAGACCCAGGGCTTGCCACGACGACCACGCCCGGCAGTCTGGCACTCGGCAAGGCAACTCTCGCCAGAGCGCAGTTGATTAACCCTATCCAGCAGATGCTGGTTGGTCGAACCGATCACCGGGAAGCAGTGCACCGGGGCCATCGGGGCCAGCGCCTGCAACTGCGCCTCGTCATAGAGCGCCATCGGCACCGCCAGCCGATAGCCCTTGCCGGTCAGGCTAAAGAGATCCAGCCCCAGCTCCTTGAGTGCGGCCATATGCTTGCTCACTGCCGCCCGGCTGATGCCGAGCTGCTCGCCCAGCTGTTCGCCGGAGTGAAACTGGCCGTCGCTGAGCAGGGTGATCAGGGTCTGTCTGATGGGAGTCAACGTCATGAGAGCACCTCATCGAGCCAGGTTTCACCCTGCGCGCCCATGAAGCGCACCTCGTGTTCCAGCACCACACCAAACTTCTGCTCCACGCTGTCGCGCACGTGGGCCGCCAACGCGATCAGCTCCATGGCGCTGGCGCCCCCCAGATTGACCAGTACCAGCGCCTGCTCCTGATGAACGGCGGCGCGGCCGATGGCAAATCCCTTGAGACCGCACTGATCGATGAGCCAGCCAGCCGCCAGCTTGGCTTGCCCCTCCCCGGCCGGATAACAGGGCATCTGCGGATATGTCAGTTTGAGCGAATCGGCCAGCGCGGCGGGCACCACCGGATTCTTGAAGAAGCTGCCGGCGTTGCCGAGTACGGCGGGATCCGGCAGCTTGGCCTTGCGGGTGGCGCAGACGGTGTCGAAGATGGCCTGCGCACTCGGCTGGTCGCCAAGCGCGGCCAGCGGGCCATAGCCCAGCACCGGCTGCCATGCTTTGGGTAGCTTGAGGCCGACTGCGGTGATCAGATGGGAGTCCTGATACTCGTGCTTGAAGATACTGTCGCGATAGCCGAAGCGGCACTGCTGCGCCTCGATCCGCTCGATCTCGCCGCTCTGCCAGTTGAAGGCCTCGACATAGGCACAGAAGTTCGCCAGCTCGACCCCGTAGGCACCGATGTTCTGCACCGGGGCCGCACCGACCGTGCCGGGGATGAGCGCCAGATTCTCCAGTCCGTACCAGCCCTGTTGCAGGGTATGGCAGACCAGTTGATGCCAATCCTCACCCGCTGCGACATGGAGCAGCCAGTGATCGCCCTGATCCTGAGCGGTAATACCCTTGAGACAGTTGAGCACCACCAGACCGTGGAAGTCGGTCGTAAACAGCACATTGCTGCCACCACCCAGGTTCAGACGGGGCAGCGTATTCAGTTCGGCATCACTTCGCAGGGCAGCCAGATCAGCGATCAGCTCCACCTCGGCCAACCAGAGGCAGTAAGCATCGAGGGAGAGGGTGTTGAGTTTCAACAAGGAGGCGTTGGCATTCAGTTTCATCTGTCTATCCCGGCTTGGTGCAAGGACGCAGTCTAACTCAAGTTGCCGGTGACGAAAAATCTGTGCTCTTTTCGGACGAATAACAGTGGTTTAGAGTAGTCAGCTTCAACTGTTGAGGAATAACTCATGAACAACCAGTTTGCCGTCATCGGCCTGGGCCTGTTTGGCAGCGCGCTGTGCGAAGAGCTGCAGCGGCAGGATGCCGAGGTGCTGGCTATCGATATCGACGAGAGCAAGACCCGCCAAATCGCCACCCTCTGCAACCACGTCGTCGTGGCTGATGCCACCGATGAGGCCACCGTCGCCGAGCTGGGGCTGGCCAACTTCGACATCGTCTTCGTCGCCATCGGTGACAACCTGGAAACCAGCATCCTCACCACCCTGGTGCTGAAAGAAGCGGGCGTGAAGAAGGTGTGGGTCAAGGCACGCGACAAGTTCCACGCCAAGATCCTGCAGAAAGTGGGCGCCGACAAGGTGATCAACCCCGAGTGGGACATGGGCCGCCGGGTCGCGCAGAGCATGCTCGACAACCGCCTGTTCGACTATCTCGAGCTGGGTCACGACATGGTGCTGACCGAGTTCGTCATCGGTTTGCAGCAAAATGGCAAGGCACTCAGCGACTTCCACCTGTTGCAGCAGAACGACTTCCAGCTGCTCGCCATCAAGCGCGGCGATGTGCTGCACAACGTGCTGACCGGCAAGATGGAGCTGCAACTGGGTGACATCCTCATCCTGGCAGGCAACAAACACGCGATCGACCACTGGCTGGAAACCCTATGACCCGTTGGCGCAACAGCTTTGCCTTCACCCTCAACCGGGACGATGACTCCCGCTGGAGCGAGGCCAAGCTGATCCTTGGCAGCTTTCTGATCATCCTGCTGATAGGCACCATCTTTCTGGTGCAGCCCTCCAGCCATAACGGCGAGGTGAGCTTCATCAATGCCCTGTTCACCGCCACCTCGGCCATCTGCGTGACAGGTCTTGGCGTGGTGGACACCGGCACCGCCTTCACCCTGCAGGGACAGATCTTTCTGATCATGTTGATGGAGATTGGCGGGCTGGGGCAGATGACCATGACCCTGCTGCTCATCGCCATCTTCAGCAAGCGGGTCGGCCTGCGCCAGCAGGTACTCGCCAAGGAGGCGCTGGGACAGGAGGGCTCGGTCAACATCATCCAGCTGGTGAAGCGTATCGTGCTGTTCGCCTTCATCGCCCAGCTGATCGGCACCGGCCTGATGGCCATTCGCTGGGTGCCCGAAATGGGTTGGAGTCGCGGCCTCTATGTCAGCTTCTTCCACGCTGTCTCAGCCTTCAACAACGCAGGTTTCTCGCTGTTTGCCAACAACCTGATCAGCTACCGGGATGACCCCCTCATCTGTCTGACCATCGCCGGCCTGCTGATCCTCGGCGGTATCGGCTTTACCGTTATCGTCGATCTGGTGCGCAACCGTCGCTGGCGCAAACTGAAGCTGCACAGCAAGCTGATGATCCTGATGACGCCGGCCCTGCTGCTGCTGGGGACCGTGGTCTTCTGGCTGCTGGAGCGCAACAACCCGGGCACTTTTGGCAACGCCGGTATTGGCGGCCAGCTGCTGGCGGCCTTCTTCCAGTCGGCCAGCGCCCGTACCGCGGGCTTCAACTCCATCGACATCGGCCAGATGGTGCCCGCCTCGCTGCTGTTCATGATGATGCTGATGTTTATCGGTGCCGGTGCCACCTCCACCGGTGGTGGTATCAAGGTGACCACCTTTGCCGTGGTGCTGCTGGCGACCAAGGCGTTTCTTACCAAGCGCCCTCACGTCACCGCCTTCGGCCGCACCCTGTCGCCCCAGATCGTCACCCGCTCGCTCGCCATCATCATCGTCAGCACCATGGTGCTGATGCTGGCCATGTTCCTGCTGATGATCACCGACGCCCTGCCGTTCGACAAAATCATGTTCGAAACCATCTCGGCCTTTGCCACCGTCGGTCTCTCCACCGGCATCACCCCGAGCCTGAGCGGCCCGGGCAAATTCATTCTGGTGCTGGTGATGATCTGCGGCCGTCTCGGCCCGCTCACCCTCGCCTTTATGCTGGCCCGCCCGAGTGAGACCCGCATAAAGTATCCGGAAGAGAGCGTCTACACCGGTTAATGACCGCTGGTCGTTACGCCGACAAAAAGAGGGGCCATCATGGCCCCTCTCCTTTTCCTGCCGACTCCCCATGGTCAGGCAGCCTGGCTTTTGGTCGTCCGCTTGCCCGTGCTCCTGCCTGCACTTTTGCCTGAACTCTTGCGGGGCGCTGCGCCGCCAGCAGCCGGACTCTTGCGCTTGGCAAAGCGCCGCCTGCCGGCCCCAGGCGCCTCCTTGGGCAGGGCGCTGAAGCTGGTGCCAGAGTCCTGCCGCGCCCCCTCGATCAGGCCGTGCAGCTGCTCGGTGAGCGGCCCCATAAACTGCTGATAGCTGCCGTGACGCTCGGCGATCTGGCCGAGGCTCTGCTCCCACAGCGCCGTCATATCCGGCGTGGTGGCAGTGGCAGGCAGCGCCTGCACCAGTGCCCGCCCGGTCGGTGTCGCCTTGATGCTCTTGCCCTGACGCACCAGAAAGCGGCGCTTGAACAGCAGATCGATAATGCCCGCACGGGTCGCCTCGGTGCCGAGGCCGTCGGTCTCGCGCAGGGTCTTGCGGATCTCGGGATCCTGCACATAGCGGGCGATGCCGGTCATGGCCGCCAGCAGGGTGGCATCGGTGAATGACTTGGGCGGCTGGGTCATCTTCTCCTGCAACTCGCCCCGCTCGCAGAGCAGCTGTTCGCCCTCCTTCAGCGCGGGCAGCGTGCCCGCCTTCTCTTCGTCGTCATCCTCCTCCACCCCGAGCAACGCCTTCCAGCCCGCTTTCAGAATGCGCCGCGCCTTGGCCTGAAACAGGCCACCGGCGATGCGCAGCAGCACCTTGCTGTCGTTGTATTCGAACGGGGGATAGAACTGCAGCAGGTACTGGCGGGCAATCAGGCCGTAAAGCTTCGCCTCGTCGGCCCCCAGAGTGGCGGGGTTGCCCTGCTTCTCGGTGGGGATGATGGCGTGGTGGGCATCCACCTTGCTGTCGTTCCACGCCTTGCTGCGGATCTTGCCATCAGCCTCGGCAACCGCTCTGGCCAGCGCTGGAGCAGTGGCAGCGATGGCGCCGCGCACCTGCTCGGCCCGCTTGAAGTGGTCGGTCGGCAGATAACGGCTGTCGGAGCGCGGATAGGTGATGAGCTTGTGGCGCTCGTAGAGGCTCTGGCAGATGTCGAGCACCCGCTTGGCATCCATGCCGAAGCGCTTGGCGGCATCGATCTGCAGGCTGGATAGGTTATAGGGGAGCGGGGCCGCCTGCTTGCGGGCCTGCTCCTCCACCGATTCAACCTGTGCCGGCTGGCCGTTGATCCGGCTCACCACCTTGTCGGCCAGCGCCCGGTTGAGCACCCGCCCCTCCTCGTCCTGCCATGGCAGGCAGGCTTCGGACGGCAGCCACTTGGCGGTGAAGCGCTCGTTGCTATCGGTCAGCAGATGGGCCAGCACTTCGTAGAAGGGTTTGGGGACGAAGGCCTCGATCTCGAGATCCCGCCGCACCACCAGCCCGAGCAGCGGGGTCTGCACCCGACCAACCGAGAGCAGCTCGCTGCAACCGGCCTTGCGTCCGAGCAGGGTGTAGGCGCGGGTCATGTTGATGCCGTAGAGCCAGTCGGCCCGACTGCGAGCCAGCGCCGAGACCGCCAGCGGCACGAACTCCTTGTTGTCTCTGAGCTTGTCGAGAGCACGGCGCACCGCGGGCGGGTTGAGATCGCTGATGAGGCAGCGCTGCACCGGCCTGGTTTTCGGGTAGCCGAGAAAGTCGATCACCTCGTCCACCAGCAGTTGTCCTTCCCGGTCCGGGTCACCGGCGTTGACCACGCAGTCGGCCTGCTTGATCAGCCGCTTGATGACGGTGAGCTGGGTTTTGGTCTTGGGCTTGGCCACCAGCTGCCACTGGGCGGGGACGATAGGAAGATGCTCCATCCGCCACTGCTTGAAGGCGGCGTCATAGGCATCCGGTTCTGCCTGCTCCAGCAGATGGCCGATGCACCAGGTGACCACATCCCCCTGGGCGGTCTCGATAAAACCGTCGCCCTTCTTGTGGGGCTTGGGCAGGGCATCGGCAATGGCGCGCCCCAGAGTGGGCTTCTCGGCGATAAAGAGTCGCATCGGTGACTACCTGAAACACTGTATATGCAGACAGTATACAGCGCCCACCAATAAAGCCCAACCGCGACTATTCGTCGAACGGATTGTCGTGAATGGCGGCAAACAGCCGCGCCTGATTGAGCACGGGGGCATAGTGGAAGGCGTTGTCGCCATCCTCCGCCAGCAGGTAGTCGGTCAGCTGCTCGCGCACCGCCTCCTGCAGGGTCTCCAGCTTCCACGGTTTGGCAAGGTAGTAGTGCAATCCGCCGCGATTGACCGCCTCTATGGTCGCCTCCAGCCCCGCCTGCCCGGTGAGCAGCAGCTTGCGGCTGGCCCGGGTCGCGCTACGCCGGTTCAGCTCTACCAGAAAGTCGACCCCCAAAGTTCCCGGCATGATGTGATCGCAGAGGATCAGTGCCAGCCTGCCCCCCTCCCGCTCCCACTCGTGCACCACCTCGCGCGCCTCATCGACGCTCTCGGCGCCATCCAGCTCGAAATGGCTGCGAAACGGCGCGAGGTCGTGGAGCACCGCCTCCAGCACCTCCCGCTCATCGTCCACGCACAGGATCAGATAGTGTTTGTTCATTGCTCCTCCTTGGCGGCGCACCACGGCACGCCCTCTTTTGGCAGATGCGTCCGCTCAGGCCGCATGCTCGTTGTGGCGGGGCTCTCCCCCGTAGTCGGCCATCCCGATATCCCCCAGCGGCAGGCATACCCGCATCCGGGTGTAACGCCCCGGCTCGGAGGCCACCTCGATCCGGCCGTGATGCTGCTGCACGATCTGCAGCGAGACGCTGAGGCCAATGCCGAGACCGAAGTGCCCCTCCCGCTTGGTGGTAAAGTTGAGATCGAAGATCCGCTGCCACAGCTCGGGCTCGATGCCACAGCCGCTATCCTCCACCTCCACCATCACCCAGCCGGGCTCCGGCAGGCCGGTGCGCACCGTCAATCTACCCGGCTCGCTCATGGCATCCAGACTGTTGGCGATGAGGTTGGTCCACACCTGCTGCAGGGCGGCGGGATGGCAGCGCACCAGCGGCAGCGGCTGGTACTCCTTGCAGAGCTCATGCTGCTTGAGGCGGTTCTCAAACATCAGCAGGGTATCTTCCAGCCCCTCGTGCAAGTCCACCAGCGAGGGCTCGTCCCTGTCCTGCCGGGCATACTGTTTGAGGCTCTTGACCAGATCGCCGATGCGGCGGGCACACACCTCGATATTGCGCAGGAAGCTGCCGGTCTGCTGGAACAGCTCCAGCTGCACCAGCAGTGCTTCCCGCTCACTGGCGGTGCGTCCGGCAAACCAGCGCTGCCAGCTCAGCTCGTCATCCAGATTCATCTGCACCGCCAGCCGCGCCTGCTGACGCTCGCCAAAGCGCCGTTCGGCCTGCCGGGTCTTGTCGCGGATCTCGCTGGTCGAGACCGGCTGGGAGGAGAGCGCCTGACAGAGAGTCTGATTGCCCAGCCCCTTGAGGGGGGCGGGCAGTTCGAGGTTGATGAGATCGGGGATGGCGGCGCGCAGGGTCTCGCTGCCTCGGATAATGGCCGCCACCGGGTTGTTGAGCTCGTGGGCGACACCGGCCACCAGCTGCCCCAGCATCGCCATCTTCTCGCTCTCCATCAGCTGGGCATGAGCCGCTTCGAGGGAGTCGAGGGTCTGTTGCAACCGCATCTCGGTGCGGATGCTGTTTTGCAGGCGACGGTTGAAATGGCGCAGCAGCAGGTTGGTAAAGGAGGGGAGCAGCTCGCTGCGCGCCTCCATGACGCGGGAGAACTGCAGCTTGTCGAGTTTGATCACCTCGGCGCCGGTCAGGGTCACTCCAGTGGTAAAGGCGGGTTCGCCGGTGACGAAGGACATGCCCCCCACCAGCGCGCCGGAGCGGTAATGCACCACCTCCTGATCGACTCCGTGGGCGTCGCGCTTGCGCAGCACCACCTCCCCCTTGGCGATAAACCAGAGGAAGCTGTTGGGCTCCCCCTCGCGGGTCAGCACATGGCCCGGACTGTAGTGGCGGCAGACCCGCGCCTCGTCGTTGCCTTCGAAAAACTGGTAGAGGCCGTCGATCACCACCCGCGACAACTCCTCGTCGCTGCAGCGGGTGTAATCCATAAAGCCCTGACGATACTCGGCCAACTGGCGATCGACATGGGCCCGCAGCAGTCGCTGGTTGTCGAGCACGGTTGCATAGCTCAGCAGATCCGCCTCCGGGCAGTGCAGCACGAACTGGCTCGCCTGCTCGATGACGGCGCGGCGCAGGCTGCCGTCGCGCCAGGGGCGCTGCAGGTAGTAGTCGAGGCGGCCGAGGTTGACCGCCTCGATGATCGATTTCATCTCGGGCTGGCTGCCCAGCAGGATCTTGCGGCACGCCTCGTGCTGGCTGCCGAGTCGGATCAGAAAGTCGGCCCCGCGGCCATCCCCCAGATCACTGTCGCACACCACCACGGCCGGCGGCTGCCCCTTGCGCTCCAGCTCCTCAAGCGCCAACTCGGCCGACTCCTGCCCGGTGGCGACCACCAGCGCAAAGCGGCTGAGCAGCGGGGCCAGCTCCTGTTCGAACTCGGCCAGCAGCTGGACATCGGCGGCGACACACAGCAGGGAGAAAGGGCTCATCAGCGACACTCCGTTGAGGCTCAATCCCGACTATATCAACGAATCCGTCAGGGTTTTGCGAGGGGGCTAACAGCGGCAGAAGAAAGTAAAATAATCATTAAATCGACAATTTTCAGAACTAAATTCGACAAATCAGTCAATAACAAAACATGAATCACAATGTGACGCACATCTTAAAATTCAAACCATGATTGAGGTCAACGCCCCCTGCCCCCCTGATGACTACCATGTACCTACTACTATGTTGGTATTCATCGACCACAGGACACAGCCCCCATGATTGGAAAACTGATAAGAAAACCCTGGTTCTGGCTCCTGCTGCTGGGCGCCATGCTGGGTATCGCCGCCCTCGGCGTCACCGTGACCGTGCTGCACAAGACCAGCTCCACCGAATTCTGCGTCTCCTGCCACTCCATGCAGACCCCGCTGGCCGAGTATCAGGGCAGCGTCCACTTCCAGAACACCAAGGGGATCCGCGCCGAGTGTGCCGACTGCCACATCCCGGGCGACCCTACCTCCTATCTGTGGACCAAGATCCGCGCCGTGAAGGATATCTATCACGAGGCGATCGGCACCCTCGATACCCCAGAAAAGTATGAAGCCCACAAGCTGCGGATGGCCCAGACCGTGTGGGACGAGCTGAAAGCCAATGACTCCGCTACCTGCCGCAGCTGCCACAGCTACGCAGCCATGGACATTCTGGCCCAGCGCCCCAACGCCCGCGCCGAACACCCCATCGCCATCAAGGATGGCCAGACCTGCATCGACTGCCACCGCGGCGTCGCCCACATCATGCCCGACATGAGCGGTCTGGCTGCCGCCGGTGCCAGCGAACTGGCGCAGGCCGCCGCCCAGACCCCGGCCAGCGTCACCACCCGCTACGCCATCGCCACCACCCCGCTCTATCTGGATGCCAACGCCAAGACCGATGAAGGCACCCTGATGCCCTCCACTCAGGTTGAGATGATGGGCAAGGAGAATGGCCGCGCCCGGGTGCGCATCGATGGCTGGCAGCAGGATGGCGTGAGCGAAGTGTTCTACGCCGCCCCCGGCAAACGGATCCTCAGCGTGCTGGTCGGCGATGCCGCCAAGAAAGCGCTGGTCACCGGCAAGAGCGAAACCGACAGCGCCACCAACCTCACCTGGCATCAGGTCAGCCTGACCGCCTGGGTAGACGAGAGCCAGCTCATCGGCGATCAGGGCAAGCTGTGGCAGTACGCCTCCACCCTGATGTCCAACAACTGCACCGGTTGCCACGGCCTCACCGCGCTGGATCACTTCAACGCCAACCAGTGGATCGGCGTCATCAAGGGGATGGAGTCTCGTACCTCCCTCACCCCGGAACAGGCACGCATGCTGACCCAGTATGTCCAGAAACACGCCAGCGACATGAGCGCGGCCCACTGAGGCTGGTAGAGGAGAATCCCAATGACCCGTTTTAACGACAAGAAGACCAATCTCTCCCGCCGCAACCTGCTCAAGGGGCTCGGTGCCTGCGCCGCCCTGCCCCTGCTCGGCGGCATTTTCCCGAAAAGCGCGCTGGCGCAAGCCATCAGCACCGCATTGAGCCAGTTCCCGACTCTGGTGCCCGCCCAGAAAGGCATTCTGACCGGCGCCCACTGGGGTGCCTTCGAGGCGATCGTCGAGGATGGCCGCATGGTGCGCGTCCAGCCGGTGGCCGATGATCCGGCGCCGAACGATCTCATCGACATGGCGCCGTTCCAGGTGCACGCCAAGAACCGCATCAAGTACCCCATGGTACGCAAGAGCTGGCTGGAGCACGGTCCGGGTGCCAAGCCGGAGCTGCGCGGCGCCGACGAGTGGGTACGGGTGAGCTGGGAGAAAGCCATTGCACTGGTGGCCGGCGAGATCCAGCGCGTCCAGTCTGACTTCGGCCCGCAGGCGATCCACGCCGGTTCCTACGGCTGGAAGAGTGTCGGCATGTTCCACAACAGCCGCACCCTGCTGCACCGCCTGATGAACCTCTCCGGCGGCTTCACCGGTTATGCCGGTGACTACTCCACCGGTGCGGCTCAGGTGATCATGTCCCACGTGATGGGCTCCATCGAGGTGTACGAACAGCAGACCGCCTGGCCCAACGTGGTGGAGAACGCCGAACTGGTGGTGTTGTGGGGGGTCAACGCTCAGGTCACCCTGAAGAACAGCTGGAACATGCCGGATCACGAAGGTCAGGCTGGCTTCAAGGCGCTGAAAGAGAAAGGCACCCGCGTCATCAGCATCGATCCAATCTACAACGAGACCGCCAAGCTGGTCGGCGCCGAGTGGATTGCTCCGAACGCCTACACCGACGTGGCCATGATGCTGGGGGTGGCCCACACCCTCTACAGCGAGAAGAAGCACGATCAAGCCTTCCTCGATCGCTACACCGTCGGCTTCGACAAGTTCCTGAACTACCTGCTCGGCAAGGATGACGGTCAGCCGAAGAGCGCCGAGTGGGCGAGCACTGTCTGCGGCGTCGATGCCAAGGTGATCCGCCAGCTGGCTCTCGACATGGCCGCCAAGCGCACCATGATCATGGCCGGTTGGGGCATGCAGCGTCAGCAGCACGGCGAACAGCCTAACTGGATGCTGGTCACTCTGGCCTCCATGTTGGGCCAGATCGGCCTGCCGGGCGGCGGCTACGGCTTCAGCTACCACTACTCCTCCGGTGGCAGCCCCACCGCCAAGGGCGGCATTCTGGCCGGTATCTCCGCCGGCAACGCACCGAAGAACAGCCCGGCACCGATCCCGGTGGCCCGTATCGCCGACTGTCTCGCCAACCCGGGCAAGACCATCGACTTCAACGGCCGCAAGGTGACCTATCCGGACATCAAGCTGGTCTACGTGGCGGGCGGCAACCCCTTCCACCACCATCAGGACACCAACAACCTGCTGCAGGCGTGGCGCAAGCCACAGACCGTGATCGTTCACGAACCCTACTGGACCGCCACCGCCAAGCACGCCGACATCGTGCTGCCGGTCACCACCAGCTACGAGCGCAACGATCTGGAGATGGGCGGCGACTACTCCCAGCGCTATGTGTTCCCGATGCACCAGTGCGTGCCGCCGCAGTTTGAAGCTCGCAACGACTTCGACATCTTCAGCGCCATCGCCGCCAAACTGGGTGTGCAGGAGCAGTACACCGAAGGGAAGGACGAGATGCTGTGGCTCAAGCAGATGTACGACGGCATGGCCGCGCAGGCTCGCGGCGCCCGGGTGGCGCTGCCGCCGTTCAACATGTTCTGGGAGTCCAACAACTACATCCGCTTCCCGATCCCCGAGGCCAACCGCCAGTGGATCCGTCACGCCGATTTTCGCGAGAACCCGCTGCTCAACCCGCTCGGCACCCCGTCCGGCAAGATCGAGATCTTCTCCAACACGGTGGCCGGGATGGGTTACGCCGACTGCGCCGGTCATCCCAAGTGGTATGAGCCTAGGGAGTGGGTGAAAAGTGAAGTGGCGGCGCGCTATCCGCTGTCGCTCAACACCTCCCACCCGACCCAGCGGCTGCACTCCCAGCTCGACAACACCCCGCTGCGGGACAAGTTCGCCATCGCCGACCGCGAGGCGATCATGATCCATCCCGCCGATGCCAAGGCCCGTGGCATCGCTCAGGGGGATCTGGTGCGCGCCTTCAACGAGCGCGGCCAGATTTTGGTGGGCGCCCTGCTCTCCGAAGATGTGCGTCAGGGGGTGGTGCGGATCTGCGAAGGGGCCTGGTATGACCCGGCCAAGCCGGGCGAAGCGGGCAGCATCTGCAAGAACGGCAACGTCAACTGCCTCACCTTCGACGAGGGCTCGTCCAGTCTGGCGCAAGGCAACTGCGGCCACATGGCCCAGCTGCAGATCGAGAAGTACACTGGCCCGGTGCTGGCCAACACCGCCCACGCGGTACCGGCCAACGGCTAAGGCGGTTGCTACCGGACAAAACGGCGCCATCATGGCGCCGTTTTTTTATCCCGGTTGTGGCGGGGAGATCCCCTGTCGGGATAAGTGCCAGCGCCAATAGCGAAGATCGGCAGATCCCCTCACACAGCGCTGGCGGCGCTCGCTGGCACCGTGAGGGGGCCTGATTATCCTGTATAAATTTAATTTATGACTTTTCCGATAATGACCCGATTTTTACTTATACCAATAACCAGGCGCCCCATGGCGGCCCTGCCCGGCTCTTATGCCGCCCCAGAGGGCACCACCCGATCACCATAAGGACGCACCATCCGCGCCAATAAAAACGGCGCCCGAAGGCACCGATTCTTTATCGCTGCGATGACAGGAGAGAGGGAAATCAGAACTCGCCCTCTTCCATATACTCCTGCGCGCACTCCACCAGTTGCGGCCAGAGCTCTTCCGGCACCCAGGCATCCGGGTCATCTTCGTCGCCATCGTACTGGCTCCAGAAGTAGCGGCGCAGGCCAGAGGCAAAGTCGTCGCTGATCTCGGCCAGCTCCGAGAGCGGCCCCAGCCAGGCGATGCGACGCAGGCCGGAGGCGAGATCGTTGATGGCATCCATCAGGGTGCGATCGTCGAAGCTCTGCTCCACCAGCAGGGTGAAGCGGTCACGCGCCTGCTCGGTCTGCTCCTCTTCCAGCTCGCCCACGTCGGCCAGCAGATCGACATAATCCTCCAGCAGGTAGGCAATCAGGCCATCCCGATCTTCAAACCACTGGATCTGGGCACCCTTGATCCCCAGAACCGAAGCATCGAATGAGTCGTCGAGGTGACACAGTGCCCATGGATCATCAGTCATGGTTCTCTTCCTCAGGCTAAAACAGGTGCCATATCTTATGCCTAGCTCTCCACTCTTGCCACCTTGGGCAGCGAGAGTGAAGCCGCCAGCCCGCCCAGTTCGGCGCGCCCCATGATGAAGCTGCCGCGGTAGGCTTCCGCCAGATCGGAGACGATGTTGAGGCCAAGGCCCGAGCCCGGCACCTTCTCGTCGAGCCGCACCCCGCGCAGCACCGCCTTGGCGATCTGATCCTCGCTCATGCCGGGGCCGTCATCCTCGATGCGCAAGGTGATCCAGCCCCCCAGCTCGGCGCTGGAAATGCGCAGCTCGCTGGCGGACCACTTGAAGGCGTTCTCCAGCAGGTTGCCCACCATCTCGTCGAAGTCCTGCTCCTCCACCCCGACCGCCAGTTCGGCCGGCACCTGCAGATCGACTGTCTTGCCCGGATAGAGGCGGGAGAAGGCGCGGCAGATGTACTCCACCCGTGCCCGCACCGGGGTCGAGACCCCGAGGATCTTGGCGGCGCCGGTCACCCGCGCCTTGCCGAGGTGGTAATCGATGTGGCGCTGGATCTGGTCGAGCTGCTCGCCGATGGCGGCCTGATCCTCGGGCGAGAGCTGGGCCACCTGATTGCGCATGATGCTGAGCGGCGTCTTGAGGGCGTGGGCCAGATTGCCGGTGTGAGAGCGGGCCCGCTGCAACAGTTCGCCGTAGTGGTGCAGCAGCCGGTTGATATCCTCCACCAGCGGCTGGATCTCCAGCGGATAGCGCAGCCGGAACCCCTCCTGATGGCCCTGATGGACCCGCCCCAGCTCCCGCCGCAGCAGGTTTAAGGGGCGCAGGCCGTAGACAATCTGGAACATGAAGCCGAGCACCAGACCGGTCGCGGCAAAGCCGAGGCCGAGGAACAGGCTGATGCGGGTCTTGTTGAGGGTCTGGGTCAGGGCGCTGCTGTCTTTCGCCATCACCAGGGTAAACAGCCGATCCGAGCCCGGCAGCAGCACGGCCCGGGTCATGATCAGCAGCGGCTCCTTGTTGGGCCCCTTGCCAAAGAAGAGATCGGGGTCGCCAAAGGCGGATTTGAGGCCGCGGCTCTCCAGATGGGTATCCCACAGGGAGCGGGAGCGCCCTACCACCTTGTGATCCAGCTCCAGCTGCCAGTAGTAGCCGGAGTAAGGCTGGCTGAAACGGGGATCTGACATCGGCTCGGTCACCACCGGCAGGCCGGTTTTCGCCACTTCCAGCCGGGAGAGCAGATCATAGAGCTGCAACCGCAGGCCGTCGGCTTCCGCCTCCTGCCAGTAGTTGCGCATCATGGTCTGCAGACTGAAGCCGGTGGCGAACAGAAACAGCCCGCACCACACCAGCGCGATGGCGAGCAGTCGCCCCCGCAGGGTTCTCACCAGCCTCATTCGTTGATCCGGTACCCGAGGCCGCGCACTGTCTCAATCAGATCGGGGTTGGTCTTCTTGCGGATCCGGCCGATGAACACCTCGACCGTGTTGGAGTCGCGGTCAAAATCCTGAGCGTAGATGTGGTCGATCAGCTCGCTGCGCGACACCACCTTGCCCCGGTGCTGCATCAGATAACCGAGCACCCGGAACTCGTGGGCGGTCAGCTTGATGGGGGTCCCTTCGTACCACACCTGCGATGCCGCCATGTCGAGACGCACCCCGCCGATCTCCAGAATGGAGCTGGCGTTGCCCGCCGCCCGGCGCACCAGCGCATGCACCCGCGCCACCAGCTCGGCCACCTGGAACGGCTTGGTGAGGTAGTCGTCGGCACCGGCGTTGAGCCCCTCGATCTTCTCGTGCAGCTGGCCACGGGCGGTCAGCACCAGCACCGGGGTATCGATCCCCTTGCTGCGCCACTCTTTCAGCACACTCAGGCCATCGCGACCCGGCAGACCGAGATCGAGAATGATGGCGTCGTAGGGCTCGGTCTCGCCGAGAAAACCGGCCTCGTTGCCATCGTGGCAGAGGTCGGTGACAAAGCCGGAGAGGCGCAGCTGTTCAGCCAGCTGGCCGGCCAGAATTTTTTCGTCTTCAACAATCAGAATTCGCATGAACAGGCTTCCACAAAGAGGTTACTCATCATCCTCGACCGGGGGCTTGGGTGGCTCGAACAGCCGCTCCAGATGGTGGCCCTTGGCCCACACCATCTCCAGGTTGTCGGCCCGATAGGCCACCTTGAGCACGCTGTTCTCCCGATCGATCACGCGCAGTTCATAGAGCCAGATACCATCCTCTTCCCCCAGATCGACCCGCAGAACCCGCACCGGCAATCTGGATGCCACCTCCATCATTTCGTGGAAGGGCCGAACCCGTCCCTCATGGACAGCTTGCTGCAACAGGGCTTCGTCAGGCGTCAGCGCCTGCGCCAGCACTGGCAACAACAACCCGATCAGAGGGAGCGCTCTATTCATGGATGATTCATCTCCAAAAACCTAACATAATGGCGTTTATAGTCTGCCAGCCATGAATCCGGAATGAATATGATCCCGCGCAGTTTCCTGCTGATCCTCTGCCTGCTGAGCGCCTCAAGCTGGGCTGCCCAGAGCCGCCTCGATATGGCCGGGCTGGTCAAACTGTTGCTGGCGCAAGGGTATCACGACATTCGCGAAGTGGAGCTGGAAGGGGACAAATTCGAGGTCAAAACCCTCGACCGCCAGAATGAAAAGGTACATCTCATCGTCGATGCCTACACTGGCGAGATCAAAAAACAAGAGGCCGATTAGGCCTCTTTTGCTTTCCAGCGCAGCCGCCACGGGCGCAGCAGCTTCTCCCGCCTCGGCCAGAGCAGGGCGCAGGCCAGCAGCAGGTAGATGAGCGGCTCCAGCCAACCGCTCTTGAGCGACCACCAGTAGTGCACGGGCACCAGCAGGGCCACTGCATAAACCCAGTTGTGCAGCTTCTGCCACGCCGCCCCCATCCGCCGCTGCAACGCAGGGAGCGAGGTGATGCCCAGCGCCAGCAACAGCAGCAGCGCCACCATCCCCACCACGATATAGCGGCGCTTGACCAGCTCGCCACCAATCAGCCCCCAGTCAAACTGCAGATCCAGCCCCAGCCACACCATGAAGTGGAGCAGCGCCCAGACCATGCACCAGAGCCCGAGGGGGCGGCGCAGCTTGATGAGCTGCCCCTGCCGCCAGCGTTTGGCCAGCGGCGAGACCAGCAGAGTGAGCAGCAGCAGGTTTAGCGCCCCCTTGCCGAGGTAGTGGATAAGTTCGGGCACGGGGTCGCCCCCCAGCAGACCGGCCGGCAGGGCGTACCCCAGCCAGAACAGAAAGCCGAGGGAACCCAGATGCACCAGCGCCCGCAAGCCGCTGATATGTGAGGCTTTCAGTTTCAGTACCATTGGCGCAGATCCATCCCCTGATAGAGCGAGGCGACCTCGTCACCATAGCCGTTGAACATCAGTGTCGGCTGGCGCTTGGCACCGAACAGCCCACCCTCGCCGATGAACCGCTCGCTGGCCTGACTCCAGCGCGGGTGATCCACCTGCGGGTTGACGTTGGCGTAGAAGCCATATTCGTTGGGGGCAAGCAGATTCCAGGTGGTGGGCGGCATCTCCTCCACCAAGCGGATGGAGACGATGCTCTTGATGCTCTTGAAGCCGTACTTCCACGGCACCACCAGCCGGATTGGTGCGCCGTTCTGGGCGGGCAGAGTCTTGCCGTAGAGCCCCATGGCGAGGAAGGAGAGCGGGTGCATCGCCTCGTCGATACGCAGCCCTTCCACATAGGGATACTCGATGCCGCCGCCCAGCGAGGCAGAGGCCTGACCGGGCAGCTGTTTCGGGTCGAACAGGGTCTCGAAGGCGACAAACTTGGCGCGGCTGGTCGGTTCGGCACGGCGGATGATCTCGGCCAGCGAGATGCCGTTCCACGGCAGTACCATGGACCAGGCTTCGACGCAGCGCAGCCGGTAGATACGCTCCTCCAGCTCGGTTTTGTTGATGAGATCCCACACATCCAGAGTAAAGGGTTTGGCGACCTCCCCCTCCACCTTCAACGTCCAGGGTTCAGGTTTGAGGTAATGGGCGTTACGGGCCGGATCCGTCTTGTCGGTACCGAGCTCATAGAAGTTGTTGTAACTGGTGGCCTTCTCTTCCGGTGTCAGCACCAGATCGGCTGGCCGGGTGGCCTGCTTGCTGTTGAGCGGCTTGGTGGCTAGCTGAGGCGCATCCTCTTTACCGCGCAGCAGATCGAGTACTCCCGCCTGAGTGGGGAAAGCGAGGGTGGCGGCGCCCAGACCCAGCCCCTTGAGAATGAGGCGGCGATCCTGATAGACGGCTTCCGGGGTGACATCCTGTTCGGTGAGATGATGGGGGGCACGACGTTTGATCAACATGAAAAACTCCCGGGGCAGTTAGAGGCGACAGAGATAAGACCCGCCCCGGCAGATTTTTATTTCACACCGGATTACATCAGGTGGTACAGGGGCAGCGCCTTGGCCATGGTTCCGACCAGAAACAGCACTACGAATACCAGCAGGGGAACGATCACATTTGGCACCATCAGACTCACTCCATGAGCAGGACAGGGCCTCTAACTATGGTCGAGGCTTTGGCCGGTCACCAATGAATTTTTTTCGCGAGCGCAAGCGTATTCCTGAGTTGAAAAAGGTGATGGAGATCACACACAATTCCGCCCCCGCTTGCCGCCCCGATTGCCAGGGGTAGGCTGCCCGTTTTCGTGAAGCCAACTGAAGAGTCACGCCATGAGCCCACTGATCGCCATCGCTATCACCACAGGTATTCTCTCCGCCGTATGGGGCTGGCTGGCCGTCGCGCTAGGCCTGCTCTCCTGGGTCGGCTTCCTCGGCTGCACCAGCTATTTCGCCTCCAGCGGCGGCTATAAGGCGCTGCTGCAGACCATCTTCTGCAACGCCAGTGGCATGCTGTGGGCGCTGCTGCTGATCCATGGCGGTGACCTGTGGGGGGCCGGCGTGGCGGGTTATGTGATGACGGGCGTAGTGGCGACCCTGATGTGCGTGCAGGCCAAGCAGCAGTGGCTCGGCTATATTCCCGGCACCTTCGCCGGCTGCTGCGCCACCTTCGGGGCGGCGGGTGAGTGGCGGCTGGTGCTGCCCTCGCTGGTGATAGGTGCCCTGTTCGGTTATCTGATGAAGGCGAGCGGACTCTGGCTCTCCCAAAAGACCCTGAAGCCCCGCAACGCGGATGGCGTCACCGACCCAGCCTGAGCGATATCCACGGCGAAGCGGCCCTCCCATTCAGGGCCGTTTCGCACAGAGTTACCCTTTCGATTTGAAGTTTGCCGCCTCGATGCCGTGCCGGTTCAATAGCTTGTAGAAATCGGTACGATTCCTCCCCGCCATATTGGCTGCCAGAGTCACGTTGCCCTCTGTGGTGCGCAGAAGCCGGATCAGATACTCCTTCTCGAACTCGGCCCGCGCCTCGTTGAACGAGGGGATGCCACCGCCACCACCGCTCAGGGCCGACTCCACCATGGATACCCCGATCACCGGGCTGCAGCAGAGGCTGGCCAGCTGCTCCACCACGTTGCAGAGCTGGCGCACGTTGCCGGGCCAGGCCGCCGCTGCCAGCATCGCCAGCGCCTCGGGTGAAAAGCCCATGGCGGCGCAGTCACTGTTGCGACTGCGGTAGTCATCGAGGGCCTGACGGGCCAACAGGGGGATATCCTCGCTGCGGGCGCTAAGGGATGGCAGGGTAATATTGGCGACGTTGAGACGGTAGAAGAGATCTTCGCGAAAGCGCCCCTCCTCCATCGCCCTGACCAGATCCTGATGGCTCGAGCTGAGCACCCGCACCTCCGGGGTGCCCTGACCATACTCCTCCATCACCTGCAGCAACTTGGCCTGCAGAGATTCCGACAGGCTGCCGATCTCGTCGAGAAAGAGGGTCGCCCCCTTGGCCTGCTCGAACAGACCGGAGTGACCATCCTCCCCGAACAGCTGCAGATCGAGGGCTGCCCAGGGAATGGCGGCACAGTTGATGGTGTGCAGCGGCCGCTCGCGCCGCTGGCTCGCCTGATAGAGCGCCTGTGCCATCGCCCCCTTGCCGGAACCGGACGGCCCCATGATCAGCACGGGCACCTCCATGGTGGCGATGCTGTGCGCCTGGATCAGCAGCTGCTCCAGCTGGGGATTGCGGGTCAGGATCAGCGACTGCCACTCCAGCTGCTGCTTCGGGCGGGTCAGGCTGAGGGCCTGCTCTATGGTGGCCAGCAGCTCATCCTTGTCGATGGGTTTGGTCAGAAAGCTGAATACCCCGGAACGGGTCGCCTGGATGGCATCGGGGATGGTGCCGTGGGCGGTCATGATGATGACCGGCAAGCCGAGCCACTGGGCCTGGATCCGCTCGAACAGCGCCAGCCCGTCCATGCCACCCATGCGCAAGTCACTCAGCACCAGATCGGCGCGCTGCTGCCGCAAACGGTCGAGCGCCCCCTCCGCACTGTCGGCGGTATCCACTTCATAACCCTGACTGCGCAAGCGCATGCTCATCAGTTTGAGCAGGCTGACGTCGTCATCCACCAGCAAGATCCGGCTCATGGTACTACCTCGCGATGTTCATTCAGCTTGCGCTGGTTGAGCTGCTCGTCGATGGCCGAGAGCTGCTCGATCTGGCGGCGCAGCTTCTGGATCTCCTGACTCTGGTCATCGCGCCGGCTGTCGCGGGCCAGCAGCTCCTCGCCAAGGGCGATCCAGCTGCGCAAAAACGCCTGGGCGTCGAGCCCCAGCTCCGGCAGCATCTTCTTCAGGCGCGCCAGACCGGCGCGGCGAGTGGCGACTGCCTCGGCGGGGTGGGAATCGACCATCGCCAGACTGACCCGGCTCTCGAGATCGTCAGCCCCCTTGAGGCGCTGCCGCTCCTGCACCCGCTGCTGGGGATGGCTGGCCAGCAACCAGTCGGAGTATTGCAGGCGCACCTGCATCTCCTTGTTGGCAAACTCCATTCGCTTGGCAAAAGCGATATCGGAGGACTCCTGCCGTGCCTGCGGCGGCAGCCAGGAGCAACCCGCGAGCAGCCCGGCTAGCAGGGCTGGAAATACGCGCTGTATTTTCATAGACCTCATTTCAACGTCAACCTGAAGCAGACATCTGCCTGTTCATCCTTCACCAGAACCAACTCCCCTCCCAGGCTGGAGGCAGACTCGCGAGCGATTGAAAGCCCCATGCCAGAGCCTTTCAGGACACCTTGCCGCACTGTGCTGCCCTGCTCGAAGGGTTCAAAAATGCGCTGCCGGTCTGCCTCGGGGATCTCGGGCCCCTCATTGGCGACCTCCAACCAGCTAGCCTGCTCCTCTGCTCCGGCGCGGATCCAGATATTGCCACCCTGGGCACCATAACTGACGGCGTTGGAGAAGAGGTTATCGAGGATCAACCTCAACCGGTAGGGCTCTGCCCACAAGGTAACCGGTTCGGTCGGCAAGTGTACACGGATCTGCTTGGACTCCAATGCCAGCCGATACTCGGCAGAAAGTTCTGCCAGCATGGGCAACAGGGGAACCGGCTCCAGCTCGAACGTCTCCTGCTGGGTGAGGCGGTTGAAATCGAGCAGCCGCTCGATAAGGGTCTGCAAGCGGCGACTGTTCTCATCCAGCATCTGGCAGATCTCCAGCTGATCCGGTGTCAAAGGCCCGACCAGCTGCTCGCAGAGCAGATCCGACCCCTCGCGCAGTACCGCCAGCGGGGTCTTCAGTTCGTGGGAGACATGGCGCAGGAACTGGTATTTTTGCAGCTCCAGCTCCTTGAGTTTGTCGTGCAGCCAGAGGATCCGCTCCCCCAGCAACACCAGTTCGGCGGGGCCATCCACCGGCTGTGGATCCGGCTCGACCCCCGCGCCCAAGCTCAAGATACGCGACTCAATTTGTCGTACCGGATGGGTGATCAGGTAGGTGAAGATAAAGACCAGCAGCAGGCTGATCACCGCCACCACAGCGCTGACCCACCAGAGCTCTTTGGTCAGGGCATCAATGGCCAGACGTACCCGATCCATCTGCTCGTCAACCCGGCTGCGGGTGCCCGCCTCCAGCTGCTGACTCAAGCGATTGAACTGGTCGAGGATGTCACCCGCCACCGCCTTTTTGGCCTGCCCCCCCTCCTGCAACGAGCCAAATTGCGCGAGCAGCTCATCAAGGCCGCCATAGAGCTGGGGGTCGGAGAGGGAGTTGCGATGCTCCGCCAGCAGGCGGTGATACCCCTCAAGCTGCAGCCGGTAGCTGGCCAGACTGCGGCTATCCCCCAGCACCGCAAAGCGGCGCAGGGTGCGCTCGATATCGATGGCTTGTGCAGTAAGCAAGGTGGCACGGCGGGTATCCTTGACCGCCCGCTCCATCTCGTCGCTGGTGAGCTGGCTCAGGTGGGTCAGGGCATTGGTGTTGTGCCAGATCATGCCACCGAGCGGCATCAGCACCAGCACAAACCCTATCAATACCACCTGCAGCAGGGAGCGTGGGCGAACCTTGGTCATCGTCTCTTCTCTTGCGTTCTCACCGGTGCGCCAGCATAGCCCTCAGCGCCCAAAAAACAAAACCGGCCAACAGGCCGGTTCGGATTATCTGGATTGTGGTGACTCACGCCAAAGCGACAGAAGCCAGACAGATGGTCAGGATCATCGCCAGCGCGCCCGAGGCGGTCAACAGCGCCCATTTCAGCTCAACACTCATGCAAACCTCCTTTCTGCCAATCAGTGCCGGATCACAATAGATAAGACAATGTTACGCCATAGTTAATCCGATAACCGTGAGCTGCGTATACATTTCAGATGAGCCCCAACCAAGGATGGTGAACATGTTCTATCTGTGTAGCATTGGTTCCAATCTTGACCCAAAAAGTCATGTCACCAAGGTGCTGGAGGAGCTGGCCAGCCGTTTTGGCCGTTTGCAGACCAGCTCGGTGATCAGCACCAAGCCGGTGGGGATGCGCTCCAGCCATGACTTTCTCAACTGTCTGCTGATCCTGGAGAGCGAACTGGATGCCTCCGCCCTGAAACAGGCCTTTGTGGCCATGGAAGTGGGTCATGGCCGCGACCGCAGCGATCCCCTCTGCAAGGTGCACGACCGCCCGCTGGATATCGACATTCTCGCCAGCAACCCGCACGGCGACTTTGCCGCTGAGCAGGTCGACTCCTACCTCATCGAGCTGCTGGCCGAACTCTACGGACGCGGCGAGGTGCACGATCCCAAGGTTGTGCTGCAGCTGCATCTGCCCGCCGGCTCGGGTAAAACCGTACATATCCGGTCGATAGGTCTGGAGCCAGCCACGGTTTGCATGCCATCAGAGCACAGCCAGAGCGCGCCCCCCATCCACCTTGATGCTGGCCCCGGTCATATAGCTGTTCGCCATCAGTAACTGCACCGCCTGCCAGATAGGCTCCAGCCCTCCCTCCCGCGCCAGCGGCGTTTTCGCCAACACCTGCTGGCGCCACGCCTCGTCATGCTCGTCGAGAAACAGGATGGGGCCCGGCTCTATGGTGTTGACCCGGATTGCCGGGGCCAGTTCGCGGGCAAAGCTCATGGCCAGCGAATGGGCTCCCGCCTTGGTGGCCACATAGCTGGCAAAGCGCGGGGCCGGAGCGTGGATGTAGATATCGGTGATGTGGATGATGCAGGCGTTGGCGTTGCTCGCCAGTTGCGGTGCCAGCGCCCGGTTGAGCTGGAAGGGGGCCGCCATGTGCACCCGGTAGAACTGATCAAACTGGGCCAGCTGGGCCGCGGGCTCGGCCGCCTGCGGCTCGAACGCCGAGGCGTTGTGGAGCACCAGCGCCAGATCCTGATGGGATGCCAGCACCTCGATCAACTTACCCACCTGCTCTTCACTCGCCAGATCAGCCTGCACCAGCTCGATACCCAGAGCCCGCAGCCGCGCCAGCTCGGGTCGCTCGCTGCGATAGCTGCCGGTCACCTGCCAGCCCGCCGCCACCAGCTGTTCACAGAGATAAAATCCGAGTCGACGGCCGCAGCCCGTAACCAATGCACGCATACGATCTCCTTTCCCTTTCATCCTCATCCATGAGTTGCGCCGTTAACGCAGTATCAGCCGAGTGGCACCGACGCCACTTCCGGTAACAGAACTAGATCTGGTAACGCCCCTTGTCACCAATATCAAAATGGAGGGGCATCCGCCACTTGGCCAGCGCCAGCAGGGTGAGCAGAGCCCCGCTCACCAGTGCAACCAGCGCCGCGGCCCATGCCACTTGCAACCACTCCAGCAACCACAACAGCGGCAGCAGCAATGGCACCAGCTTGATCCCGGGGATCGCAAAACAGAACTGCTCCTTGAAAGCCAGCCCGGATAGGGTGACCAGGGCGGCCCCCAGCACCAGTGCATCCGGTGCTCCGATGGACAGCAAGGCCAGTGCGGCCCATCCAGAACCCTGAAGAATCAGTCGAATCCGCTTGTCGTAGATGTGCAACGAAAAGGCGCAGATAGCGCTTGCCAGCGCCAGCAACATCAACCATTGTGCCGGTGGCAGCAGGTCACCATGACTCAGCAAGGCCGCACCGCGACAGAGTAGCAACAGCGCCGCACCGCTCAAGCCAAGGCGATACAGGAGGACGGTCAACTTGTCTATCCCGTCCAGCGGGCTTTCGATTTCAGGGTTTGCCATACACTGTCGCCTCTACCAATCAGGAGCCACCCAATATACGGGGAGCAGGCTCCAAGGTTCTTCATCCGGGTTCAGGAGGGGTAGTTTGCGCGTAACCCATCTGCTTTGGCTACTACTGTTCCCGCTCAGCCTATGCGCCAAAGAGCTGGTAGTCTGCGGCACCATGGAGCACCCGCTCAAATTTCTCGATGCCAATCAGCAACCCCGTGGCCTCGATATCGACATCGTCACCGCCATCTTTGGCAAGCTGGGGATCCCTGTCCGAATAGAACTGATCGACTCCGGCGCCCGCCTCACCCGCAATGCCGAAACCGGTCTCTGCGATATGGTTCTGACCCACTCCTACAATGCCGCACGCGAGCGCTATCTCATCTACCCCCAGCAGGCCCACGTTCGCCACAGCTGGCACTTCTTTGTACGCAAGGCAGACCTGCTGAAGATCCGTTACGAGACGCTGGCCGACCTCAGACCCTGGCGCATCGGCGTTACCAGGGATTTCTCCTATACCCCCGAGCTCACTGCGGCCATGGCCGATCCAACCTACCACTTCCAGCAAATTCCGATGAATCGGCTGCAACTGCGCAAACTGCTTGCCGGACGAATCGATACCGTGCCCATGCCGCTGGTCACCGCCTTCGCCCAGATCAGGGACGAGGGTCTGGAGGGCAGGCTCGACTACCTGCCCAAACCGCTCAAGAGCAGCCCCTACTTCAACACCTGGACCCGCGCCAAAGCGGACAAGAATACCCCGGCCCAGATGGCCGCCTACGATGCCGAACTGCTGCGCATGAAACGGGATGGCCGGCTCAAGGCACTCTACGACAAGTACGGCATTCCCTATATCGAACCCTGATCAGTTGCTCAGGGCTTCACGTCCCGCAGGATCGGATTCTGCAGCGAGATCAGGGTTTCAGTGGACTGGATCTCGTCGATGGTCTGGATCTTGTTGATCAGCACTATCTGCAGCTCGTCGATGGAGCGGGTCATCACCTTCATGAAGATGCTGTAGTGGCCGGTGGTGTAGTAAGCCTCCACCACCTCGTCCAGCGCCTGCAGCTTGGCCAGCGCCGAGGGGTAATCCTTGGCGCTCTTCAGATTGATCCCGATAAAGCAGCAGACGTCATAGCCCAGCTTCTTGGGGTTAACCTGCACCCGCGTCCCCTCGATGATCCCCGCCTGTTTCATCTTCTCCACCCGCACATGGATGGTGCCCGGGCTGACCGCCAGCTGCTTGGCCAGTTCGGCATAAGGAATACGCGCATTCTCCATCAGGGCGGTGAGGATGGCCTGATCGAGATTATCGATCCGGTAATTTTCCGGCATTTTTTTGCCCTCCCGTTAGCGATACATCATTAAAAACAGCCTTATTTTGAAGAAAAAAACACACAAAGCCTATTTCTATTATCGAATATTGAATTTAGTTGGCAATCCGTTGAAGAATCACCACATCCAACGGGGTTTGAAACAGGAATTCAGCATGAAACAGCACTACATTCGCAGCCAACAGCAGATCAGCTTCGTCAAAGAGATGTTCTCCCGCCAACTCGCCCAGCAACTGGGTCTGATGGAGGTACAAGCCCCCATCCTGAGCCGGGTCGGTGATGGCACTCAGGACAACCTCTCTGGCCACGAGAATGCAGTGCAGGTCAAGGTGAAGACCCTGCCTGAGCACAGCTACGAAGTGGTGCACTCACTGGCCAAATGGAAGCGCCAGACTCTCGGTCGCTTCGGCTTCGGCCCGGGTGAAGGGATCTACACCCACATGAAAGCGCTGCGCCCGGATGAAGACAAGCTCACCCCCATCCACTCCGTCTACGTGGATCAGTGGGACTGGGAGAAGGTGATGCCAAGCGAGCGCCGCGATCTCGCCTATCTGCAGGAGACCGTGCGCGGCATCTGGGCCGCCATCAAGGCTACCGAGCGCGCGGTCTGTGCCGAGCATGAGCTGACCCCCTTCCTGCCGGCCGAGATCCAGTTCCTGCACAGCGAAGAGCTGCTGGCCCGCTACCCGGATCTCGATGCCAAGGGGCGTGAGCGGGCCATCGCCAAGGAGCTGGGGGCCGTGTTCCTGATCGGCATCGGTGGTGCCCTCTCCCACGGTGAGCGCCACGATGTGCGCGCCCCGGACTACGACGACTGGAGCAGCCACAGCGAGCTGGGTCTGGCAGGTCTGAACGGCGACATTCTGGTGTGGAACCCGGTACTGCAGGACAGTTTCGAGATCTCCTCCATGGGGATCCGGGTCGATGCCGAGGCGCTACGCCGCCAGCTGGCCATCACCGGTGACGAGGATCGCCTGCAGTACGACTGGCATCAGGATTTGCTGGCCGCACGGATGCCGCAGACCATCGGCGGCGGCATCGGCCAATCCCGTCTGGCCATGCTGCTGCTGCAAAAAGAGCACATCGGTCAGGTGCAGGTCGGTGTCTGGCCGGCCGAGATGAAAGCTGCCGTGCAAGGCATGCTGTAACGAATGAAGGCCATGCCGGCGTCATCGCGCGGGCATGGCAACAGGCAGGTGGCCGTCGGGGTTGAGCGAGCGCATCCCGGCAGGCTGTAAGAAGCGAGGCCAGCAGTGGCCGCGCTTCGCAATCGGGGGCTTGCCCCTGCGACCCGCTCAACCCACGTCAGGTCGCTTCACTACATTCCTCTCGGCAATCTTCGGATTGCCGTTTTTTTATTTTCCATCGTCCAGATATGGCAACGCCAGCCCGAGGGCTGGCATTGCAAACATAGATATGAGACTGGTTACTGGGTCATGGTGAGGCCGTTGCTGTCGGCTCCCAGCAGCAGTTTCTTGCCGGGAACGATGCGGCCGGAGAGCAGCGCCTGCGCCAGCGGGTTCTCCACCTTCTGCTGGATCGCCCGCTTGAGGGGGCGAGCACCGTAGACGGGGTCGAACCCGGCGTGAACCAGCTTGTTGAGCAGCGCTTCGCTCACCTCCACCTCGTAACCCTGAGCCTCCAGACGGCCCATCAGGCTCTTGAGCTGGATGCGGGCGATGGACTTGATGTGCTCCTCACCGAGCGGATGGAACACCACGGTCTCGTCGATCCGGTTGATAAACTCCGGCCGGAAACTGCGGGTCAGCACATCCATCAGCATGGCCTTCATCTCGTCGTAATCCTTCTCGGAGTGGTGCTCCTGAATCAGATCCGAACCGAGGTTGGAGGTCATGATGACCACGGTGTTGCGGAAATCGACGGTACGGCCCTGACCATCGGTCAGGCGGCCATCATCCAGCACCTGCAACAGGATGTTGAACACATCGGGATGCGCCTTCTCCACTTCGTCCAGCAGGATCACCGAGTAGGGACGACGGCGTACCGCCTCGGTCAGATAACCGCCCTCTTCATAACCCACGTATCCGGGAGGCGCCCCAACCAGACGGGCCACGCTGTGTTTCTCCATGAACTCGGACATATCGATCCGCACCATGGCATCCTGGGTATCGAACAGGAACTCCGCCAGCGCCTTGCACAGCTCGGTCTTGCCCACCCCGGTGGGCCCCAGGAACAGGAAGGAGCCGATGGGGCGATTCGGATCGGAGAGACCGGCACGGGAGCGACGAATGGCGTTGGAGACTGCATCAACCGCCTCTTCCTGGCCAATCACCCGGCTGTGCAACTGCTCTTCCATCCGCAGCAGCTTGTCGCGCTCCCCTTCCAGCATGCGGGCGACCGGAATCCCGGTCCAGCGCGCCAAGACGTCTGCAATCTCCACATCTGTGACCCGGTTGCGCAGCAGACTGGTCTCCTGCATCTCGGCTTGAGTGGCGAGATCCAGCTGTTTCTCCAGCTCCGGAATGCGGCCGTACTGCAGCTCGGACATCCGGCCCAGGTCGCCTGCGCGGCGCGCCACGTCGAGATCCTGACGGGCCTGCTCCAGCGCTGCCTTGATGTGCTGGGTGCCGGCAAGGGCGGCCTTCTCGGCCTTCCACACCTCGTCCAGCTCATTGTATTCACGATCTTTTTCGCCAATCTCCTGATTGATCAGCTCCAGCCGTTTGCGGCTGGCGTCATCGTCCTCTTTCATCAGCGCCTGCTGCTCCAGCTTGAGCTGGATGATGCGCCGCTCGAGGCGATCGAGCGCCTCGGGCTTGGAGTCGATCTGCAGCCGGATGCTGGCCGCCGCCTCGTCGATGAGATCGATGGCCTTGTCCGGCAGCTGGCGATCTGCAATGTAACGGTGCGACAGCTGGGCCGCCGCCACGATGGCGGGGTCAGTGATCTGCACATGGTGGTGCAGCTCGTAACGCTCTTTCAAACCGCGCAGGATGGCGATGGTATCCTCCACGCTCGGCTCTTCTACCAGCACCTTCTGGAAACGGCGCTCCAGCGCAGCATCCTTCTCGATGAACTGGCGATACTCATCCAAAGTAGTGGCACCGACGCAGTGCAGCTCGCCCCGTGCCAGCGCAGGCTTGAGCATATTGCCCGCATCCATGGCCCCCTCGCCCTTGCCGGCACCGACCATGGTGTGCAGCTCGTCGATAAAGAGGATGACGTTGCCCTCCTCCTTGGCGAGATCGTTCAGCACGGCTTTGAGCCGCTCCTCGAACTCGCCGCGATATTTGGCACCGGCCACCAGCGCCCCCATGTCCAGCGACAGCACCCGCTTGTTCTTGAGCCCCTCCGGCACCTCGCCGTTGATGATGCGCTGGGCCAGCCCCTCGACGATGGCGGTTTTGCCGACCCCGGGAGCCCCGATCAGCACGGGGTTGTTCTTGGTACGACGTTGCAGCACCTGAATGGTGCGGCGGATCTCGTCATCCCGGCCGATCACCGGGTCGAGCTTGCCGAGTTCGGCCCGCTCGGTCAGATCGATGGTGTACTTCTCCAGCGCCTGACGGTTCTCCTCGGCGTTGGCATCCTCCACCTTCTTGCCGCCACGCACCTTGTCGATGGCCGCTTCGAGCTTCTCTTTGGTCAGCCCCTGAGCACGCAACAGCTCGCCCAGCGTGCCCTTCTCGTCGAGGGCTGCCAGCACGAACAGTTCGGAGGAGATGAACTGATCCTTGCGCTGCTGGGCCAGTTTGTCGCAGACGTTGAGCAGGCGGCCGAGGCCGTTGGAGAGCTGCACGTCCCCTTCCACACCGCTGACGCGCGGCAGGCGATCCAGCTCCTCGCCGAGGCGGGAGCGCAGGGCATTGATATCCATCCCGGTCAGAGTGAGCAACGGACGGATAGAGCCGCCATCCTGATTGACCAGTGCGGTCATCAGGTGAACGGGTTCGATGAATTGGTGGTCACGACCCAGAGCCAAAGACTGGGCATCGGAAATAGCAATCTGGAATTTGCTGGTAAGGCGATCGAGGCGCATTGCACTCCCCCTTCAAACAGGCAGACGCCGCTTGCGCGGCAAACAACATAACTTTCTGAGATGAAAGATGAGGCCCGTACGGGCTATTTCAAGGGGCGATGCTGGTTATTTTTTCTGCAAGAGGGGGGCGAGAGCAGGATCCCCGCCCTTGCCAGATGCAGGGCGGGGAGCTTCATCAGGACGCCAACCAGATGATGGAGGCCATCCGGCCGGTCTGGCCGTTGCGACGATAAGAGTAGAACTGCTCGCTGTCGCTGAAGGTGCAGTATTCGCCACCATAGACGGCGGTTACGCCGGCGCGGGCAAGGCGCAGCCGGGCCAGCTGATAGATATCCGCCAGCCATTTCCCCTCATTGGACGAAGGCACGAACGCACCTGCCGCCTCGGCCTGCTCGGCCATAAAGGCCTCGCGCACCTCGCCACCCACTTCAAATGCAGTAGGGCCAATGGCCGGGCCCAGCCAGGCCAGGATCTCGCCCGGCTCGCAGCCCATGGCGGCGATGCTTGCCTCCAGCACGCCCTCTTTCAGGCCACGCCAGCCAGCATGTGCTGCGGCCACCACTGTGCCTGCCCGATCGCAGAACAACACCGGCAGACAGTCGGCGGTCATCACTATGCAGGCCTGCTCAACCTCGTGGGCGCAGGCGGCATCGGCATCCGGCGCCTGCTCATAATGGCCGCTGACCGGATGAACGACGGTGCCGTGCACCTGATTGAGCCAGTTGAGGGGCCCCGGGATGGCGGCCACCTGCTGCAGCCGGGCCCGGTTGACCTCGACCCTAGCCGGTTCGTCCCCTACGTGGGCGCCCAGATTGAGACCGGCAAAGACCCCTTCGCTGACACCACCGTCACGGGTGGTCGAAAGAGCCCGGACGCGTGCTGGCGCCGGCCAGTCGGGTTCAATCCATTTCATTGCTCACTCCTTCACGCTCTATCGTTCAAATGGAAACGGGGCTCTTGGCTGCAACCAGTCAAGACGCCCCGTTTCAAGGTTCTGTGTGCTACGCGCTGTATCGGCGGGTTACGGCAGAAGTCGTCGCAACACGGCCAGATTTACCACTATTTCCAGACCAGCTCGTCCGGATTGGCCAAAGTATCCGCACGCAGCACTTCCATCAGATCCAGCATGTCCTGCGGCGTGGGGGAGTGCCACTGCATGACCTCACCGGTAATGGGGTGGGCCAGCTGCAGCATGGTGGCGTGCAGTGCCTGGCGACGGAAGCCCCGCAGCGCCTCGGTCAGTTCCGGCGTGGCGTTGCGCAGCGGGCGCAGACGGCCACCATAGGCCGGGTCACCCACCAGCGGATGCTTGATATGAGCCATGTGGACACGGATCTGGTGGGTACGGCCGGTTTCCAGACGCAGACGCAGACGGGTGTGGCCACGGAACTTCTCATGCACCCGGTAGTGGGTCACGGAAGGACGGCCATTGGGCACGACGGCCATATGGGTACGCTGGGTCGGGTGACGGCCGATAGGGGCATCAACGGTGCCGCCGGCAGTCATGTGACCGATGGCGATCGCTTCGTACTCACGGGTGATCTGGCGCGCCTGCAGCGCTTCTACCAGATGGGTCTGGGCCGGAACGGTCTTGGCAACCACCATCAGACCTGTAGTGTCTTTATCCAGACGGTGCACGATACCGGCACGGGGCACCTCGGCAATGCCGGGGTAGCGGTGCAGCAGGGCGTTGAGAATGGTGCCATCCGGCGTACCAGCGCCCGGGTGGACAACCAGACCGGCCGGCTTGTCGATCACCAGAATGTGTTCGTCTTCGTAAACGATGTTGAGCTCGATATCCTGCGCATCAAAGCGGGTGTCATCTTCCAGCTCTACATCCACATGCACCTGTTGCCCAGCAATCACCTTCTCGCGCGGGGTGTTGGCAACCTGACCATCCAGGGTCACTTTGTCCTGTAAAATCCACTCCTTGATGCGGGTTCGGGAGTAGTCGGGAAACAATTCGGCCAGGGCCTGGTCGAGTCGCTGCCCGAATTGGTGATCCTGGAATTCGCCTGTCAGTTCAATATGCTGGCTCATGTATGGTCTCTTGAGCGGGGGGTATCAATTCGAAATAATCCGGGTATTCTAGCTTTTCTTTTAGCCAAGCATAACGGATACTTTGCCAATTTCGTGGAAATGGACCGGATGTTGTTGATGGGAAAGAAGTCTCACCTGCTGATGTCGCTCGCCTTGGTCGCTACCTTGATCACAGGCTGTTCCAGCACCAAACCCAAGGTACCCGACGAACCGCCGGAGACCCTGTACCAGAAAGCACGCCTCAAACTGGATGTTGGCAATTACGTGCAAGCCACTGAATTGCTGGAGGCTTTGGACTCTCGCTACCCGTTCGGCGCCTACTCCAACCAAGTGCAGCTTGACCTCATCTATGCCTACTACAAGCAGGATGATACCGCTCAGGCGATCGCCAATATCGACCGTTTTATCCGCCTCAATCCGGCGCACAAGAACATCGATTACGTCTTCTACATGCGCGGCCTGACCAACATGGCGGCGGATTACAACTTCTTCCAGAGCCTCTTTGGCATCTCCCGCGATGACAAAGACCCGGCCTATGCCCGCCAGGCATTCCAGGACTTCAAGACCCTGTTGCAGAACTACCCCAACAGCGTCTATGCCGCCGATGCCCGTGCCCGCATGATTGGTCTGAAGAACCGTCTGGCCAAATATGACCTGAGCGTCGCCGAGTATTACGTGAAGCGCGATGCACTGGTCGCGGCCGCCAACCGGGCCAAGCTGATTGTCGAAACCTACCCCGACACAGCCGAAACCGAAAAAGCGCTGGAGATCATGGTCGAGTCTTACGACACCCTGAAGATGCCGGAGCTGGCCAAGCATGCTCGCGAAGTGCTGGCCAAGAACTACCCGGAAAACCGCCTCGCCCGCAGTTGAGTGCGAATAAACCGGTAACAGTAAAAAACCGATGCCTTGGCATCGGTTTTTTTATATCTGCAATCAGCCCGGCCGGGGAAAACCCGTCATCAATAGCGGTAGTGAAGCCCCACACCGCGGGCATCCCCCTGCATGGCAACCGGCGCTACCACCACATTGCGCGATAGCGGTGTCGTAAACAGATAGCTTATCCCGGTCGCGATGGCCGCTCCGGCGATGATATCGCGCCAGTAGTGCTGCTCGGCATTCTCTCTCGACCAACCCACAGCACCTGCTGCAATGTACGCCGGCAGCCCGTAGTGCCAGCCATAGCGGATCTGCAGATAGCTGGCGCCGCTGAATGCCGCCGCCGTGTGGCCGGAGGGAAAACTCTGGCCAGAGCCGGATGGTCGCTCTGCATCTATGGTGAACTTCATCCCCTGCACCAGCGCCGTGGTGGTGGCAAAAGAGTAACCGAACTGCTTCAGCCCCTCGATATCATCCTCCCCCATGAGATGAGTGCCGCCGCCACCGGAATCACGATCTGGCCGATATCGCCATAGGTTTCAAAACCACTGCCGGCGTGGCTGGCAGGAACCTTGAGCAGGAAAAGTGGAACAATTACCAAACGTACATACTGCGTCATCCGACAATCCTGAAGTGGAAATAAATAGATCAATGGCACTGCTCTGCGGCAACCAGCGTCAGCAGTTGCCCCTTGTCCGAACGAAGCGAGGTCTGTGCCAGCTGCTGATAGGGGATCCCCTCCAGCAGATTTGCCATCTCCTGCGCCGTACCGTTGACCAGCACCGCATCGAATCTGGCATCGTGACAGGCAAGCACATTCCTCACCCCCTTCCCGTCCAGATTCACTACCTGCATCTCTTCATAGACAGAGAGCAGACCGAGCTCGGTTTCCCCCAGCCGCCAGCCGGCGATGCGATCCCGCGTCTCGAGCGGTATCCCCTCCAGCAGATGGGTCATCTTGCCCGAAACCCCCTTGGCTGCATCGATCAGCGGGTAGACCAGCGCAAAAGTGAGCAGAAACATGATGGCCACCGAGCTGGTGACATGAATGGCGCCATGTACCTCCTTGCGCCGCAACAATAGCTCCAGCGCCATCACGAACAGGGTGATCGCTGGAATATACCGCCACCCCAGCTTGCTGGCTGCTTGCAGCACTTCTGCCGGAATATGGCTGGCAAACGGCAGCGGCAGACCCAGCAGAGGGAGTGCAATGATGGCGACGCAGAACAGCAGCATGAAGTAGAGCCACCCCCGACCATAACGGGCAGTCCACAGCGGCCAGCTCAGACTGACCTGACCCAGCATGATGGCAAATACCGGCAATAGCGGGAAAAGATAGAGAGTTCGCTTGGTCGAAGAGATTGTTAACAATAAAAGGGTTCCCAGCGCCCAGCACAGCAAAAATAACCGCTCACGACTCCACTCCCGCTGTTTCACCGTTTGCCAGCCCCAATAAAAAATGAATGGCAACCATGGGATGGTATATTCCACCATGCCCCACAAATAATAAAGATAGGCACCTTTCTTGATATGACCCAGTTCGGTCGAAGTGCCGGCAAGACGGCCAACCTGATTCTGCCAGAACCACTCATGCCACAAGGCATCGCCATCAGCATGATTAATTATCTCACGAACCCAAGCTGCGACTGGCAATATAAAAAACAACAACACCAGCAAGTGTTTGAATATAAAAACGGGAACACTTTTCTCGTTTACTGCTTTGCGGGCAGCAAAGAGAAAAAGGGGCAACCAGCCGAAAAACACCGTCAACGGCCCGATCGGCCCTTTTGCCATAAAACAGCCAGCCAGACCCAGCCCGGCAATAATCGCCATCAAGTTGCGATGCGCCAGATAATATTCGGCGAATGCCCAGAGGGTAAATACGACAAAGAAGGCGAGCGCACTGTCCGTCCTGATCCAGTGCGTATTGATAATGAATCCCTCCATGGTGCCCAGCGCGATGACCGACCAGAGTGCCGCCGACCTGTTGCCAAGCAGGCGATAGGCCAACAGACCGGTGAAGAGCAGCATGCCTGCCGCCCAGACCACGCCCGTCAAACGCAGGGTGTTGGTTATCCCCAGCCAGGATGCAAACCCATCAAGAAACGGCAGAGCGGCCATGTAGAAGAGCGGCGGCTTCTCGATAAAGCTGCGCCCGCCCAGGGTCGGTACCACCCAATCACCACTGCGGTACATTTCGAGCGCAATGGCCGCTTCGCGGGGTTCATCAGGCGTCCAGAGCTGATGATCAAACTGGCCAAACAGCAGCACCAGAGTCACCAGCAGCAACATCCAGCCGAGCTTGCGCCCCGAGATTTCAGGACGTGGCATGGCTCATTCCTTCTGCAGTGGTCTCCCCGCGTCCGATGGCGTAGTAGGAGAAGCCCTGGCTTTTCATCTTGTGCGGGTCATAGAGATTGCGACCGTCGATGATGAGCGGCATGGCCAGCATCTTCTTGAGCTGGGCAAAGTCAGGCGCCTTGAACTCGTTCCACTCGGTGCAGATGACCAGTGCATCGGCCCCCGCCAGCGCAGCCTCCTTGGTGCCCATCAGCGACAGCTCGGGCTGACAGCCATAGATGCGCTGCGCCTCCTTCATCGCCACCGGATCAAAGGCCTGCACCCGCGCCCCCTCCTGCCACAGCGCCTCCATCAGCACCCGACTCGGCGCTTCGCGCATGTCATCGGTATTGGGTTTGAAGGCGAGCCCCCAGATGGCGATGGTCTTGCCCGCCAGCGACTCGCCCCGCTCTTGAAAGTGAATGGACAGCGTATCGAAGAGCTTGAACTTCTGCCGCTCGTTGACCCGCTCCACCGCGCGGATGAGCGGCGTGTCGTAGTCGAGCGCCGCGGCTGTCGCCAAAAACGCCCTCACATCCTTCGGAAAACAGGAGCCGCCATAGCCGCAACCGGGATAGATAAACTGGTAGCCGATGCGCTGATCGGCACCGATCCCCTGCCGCACCAGCTCGATATCGGCACCAACCCGCTCGGCCAGCCCGGCAATCTCGTTGATAAAGCTGATCTTGGTAGCCAGCATGCAGTTGGCGGCGTACTTGGTCAGCTCGGCACTGCGCACGTCCATGAAGAGAATGCGGTCGTGATTGCGGTTGAAGGGTTCGTACAGCTCGCGCATCACGGCTCTGGAGCGCTCCTTGCCGGTGCCGATGACGATGCGATCCGGGCGCTGGCAATCACGCACAGCCGCCCCCTCTTTGAGAAATTCGGGATTGGAGACCACATCGAACTCGAACTGCTTGCCGAGCTCTGCCTGCTGCTCCCTGACCCAGTGGAATACCTTGTCTGCCGTACCGACCGGCACGGTAGATTTGTTGACGATGATCACCTCGTCGATACGATGCTGGGCAATCGACCTCGCCACCGCCCTGACGGCGCTCAGGTCGGCCGAACCATCCTCATCAGGGGGCGTACCGACGGCGATGAATTGCACCTCACCGTGGGTAACCGCCATGGATATATCCGTGGTGAATTTCAGCGAGCCATTTTGTAGCGTCTGATGCAGCAATGAATCCAGCCCGGGTTCATAAATAGGTAATTCGCCACGGGACAACCGACTTATTTTTTCTGCATCGAGATCAATACAAACAACCTGATGGCCAACATCGGCCAATACAATTGCCTGTACCAGGCCGACATAGCCACTGCCAAACACGGTGATATTCATAACGACTATTCCATAATGCGTGATGCTGGAAACTTTACATCCTTTCCTCAATTGCACCATGGGCAATTTGTAACAAGCAATTTCAATACTGAATGACATTACCACTATTCAACAATGGCCAATGACTCGAGTGACAACACTAAAAATAAATGGCTAAACACCAATTCAAAATAAAACCAAGCAATATTTTGTTACGAGATATTTCCAGATTTAGTTATCCATAAAAACTCCAGCAATTGTTACCAAGTGTTGCTGTGCGCTTGAATGAAAACTCGCTATTCAGTTACCTTCGAAAATATATCGAAGGATATAAATTTCTGCGCCATGCATATTTCCAATGAAAATCGGCAACACCGATTTTCATTGCTATTTGATCTCTTGCGACATTAAGACTGGAGTCGTATGAAAAACTTTCTGCCATTCTCGAAACCCGCCATGTGCGAGGCCGAGATCAACGCCGTCAGCGAGGTTCTGCAATCAGGGTGGATCACCACAGGCCCGAAAAATCATGAGCTGGAGCAGCGCTTCTGCGAGACCTTTGGCTGCCAGCATGCGGTAGCGCTCTGCTCCGCAACGGCCGGTATGCATGTCACCCTGATGGCACTGGGGATTGGCCCGGGTGACGAGGTGATCACCCCCTCCCAGACCTGGGTCTCCACCATCAACATCATCACCCTGCTGGGGGCCACCCCCGTCTTTGTCGATGTGGACAGGGATACCCTGATGGTCAGCGCCGGGCAGATAGCGCCGCTCATCACCCCCAACACCCGGGCCATCATCCCGGTTCACTACGCCGGGGCGCCGGTCGACCTCGACCCCATCCTCGCCCTGGGTCGCCAGCACGATATTCCGGTCATCGAAGATGCCGCCCATGCGGTCGGCACCCGCTATCGCGCCCGCTGGATCGGCGAGACCGGCACCGCCATCTTCTCCTTCCACGCCATCAAGAACCTCACCTGTGCCGAAGGGGGCATGCTGGTGACCGATGACAAGGCGCTGGCCGACAAGGCTCGGATGCTGAAATTCCACGGTCTGGGGGTCGATGCCTTCGACCGGATGACGCTGGGCCGCAAGCCGCAGGCCGAGGTGATCATGCCGGGCTTCAAGTACAACCTGGCCGACATCAACGCCGCCATCGCGCTGGTACAGCTGGCCCGCCTGCCCGAGCTCAACGCCCGGCGCGCCATCCTGGTTGCCCGCTATCGGGAGTTGCTGGAGGGGTTGCCGTTCGAGCCGCTCGCTATCCCCGATTATGCCCATCTGCACGCCTGGCACCTCTTCATGGTGCGGGTCGATCCGGCCCGTTGCGGCCTCGATCGCGATCAGCTGATGCAGGCACTGCAGGAGCGCGGCATCGGCACCGGCCTGCACTTCATGGCGGCCCATACCCAGAAGTACTACCGGGAGCGCTACCCGACGCTCTCGCTGCCCAATACCGAGTGGAACTCGTCACGGCTCTGCACCCTGCCCCTCTTCCCCGACATGACGCTCTCCGACGTGGATCGGGTCGTGGCAGCCCTGACCGACATACTGGAGTAACGACACGTGAACCATAACGATATCAAGCGGGTATCCGTCATCATCCCCGTCTACAACGAGGAGGAGAGCCTGCCCGAGCTGCTGCGGCGCGTCACCGAGTCCTGCGAGCAGCTGAGTCAGGATTACGAGGTGATCCTGATCGACGATGGCAGCCGCGACCGCTCCGCCGCCATCATCAGCGAGGCAGCGGCCCGCGAAGGAAGCAAGCTGGTTGCTGTGCTGCTCAACCGCAACTATGGCCAGCATGCCGCCATCATGGCCGGCTTCGAGACGGCCAAGGGGGATCTGGTGATCACCTTGGATGCCGACCTGCAAAACCCGCCGGAAGAGATCCCGCGGCTGGTCGCCACCGCCATGGAAGGGTACGACGTGGTCGGCACCATCCGCCGCAACCGACAGGATTCATGGTTTCGCAAGACGGCCTCGCGCTTTATCAACAAGTCGGTACAGCGGGCCACCGGCGTCCAGATGAGCGACTACGGCTGCATGCTGCGCGCCTATCGCCGCCACATCATCGATGCCATGCTCTGTTGTCAGGAGCGCAGTACCTTCATCCCCATACTGGCCAACAGCTTTGCCCGCCGCACCACCGAGCTGGAGGTGGGCCACGCCGAGCGGGCCCACGGCGAATCCAAATATGGCCTGATGCACCTCATCAACCTGATGTACGACCTGGTCACCTGCATGACCACGGCCCCGCTGCGCCTGCTCAGCATCGTTGGCAGCGTGGTGGCGGGGATCGGCTTCACCTTCTCGATCCTGCTGATCCTGCTGCGCCTGCTGATGGGCGCCGACTGGGCAGCAGACGGCGTATTCACCCTGTTTGCCATTCTCTTCACCTTTGTCGGCGTGCAGCTGATCGGGATGGGGCTGCTGGGTGAGTACATCGGCCGCATGTATACCGATGTGCGCGCCCGCCCCCGCTACTTCATTCACCAAATCGTTCGCTCCACCCCGGATGCTTCGCAACAGGAAACTCAATCATGAAAGTTGTCGTCTTTGCCTATCACGATATCGGCTGCACCGGTATCGAGTCCCTGCTTCAGGCCGGCTATCAGATCCAGGCAGTCTTCTCCCACGCCGACGATCCGGGCGAGAACCGCTTCTTCGACTCGGTCGCCCAGCTCTGCGCCGAGCACGACCTGCCAGTCTTCTCCCCCGAAGATGTGAACCATCCGCTCTGGATCGAGCGCATTCGCGAGCTGGCACCGGAGGCCATCTTCTCCTTCTACTACCGCAACATGCTCAAGCAGGAGATCCTCGATATCCCGACCGTCGGGGCCTTCAACCTGCACGGCTCCCTGCTGCCCGCCTATCGCGGTCGCGCGCCCATCAACTGGTGTCTGGTCAACGGCGAGACCGAGACCGGCATCACCCTGCACCGGATGACGGCCAAACCCGATGCGGGCGATATCGTCGCCCAGCAGGCTGTGGCCATTGCCGACGACGACACGGCGCTGACCCTGCATGGCAAGGTACGCCAAGCTGCCCATGCCCTGCTGGAAGGTGAACTGGTCAAATTCAAGCGCGGGGAGAGCCGCTTCACCCCGCAGGACGAGAGCAAGGCGAGCTACTATGGCCGCCGCACCCCGGCCGATGGCGAACTGCACTGGCACCGCCCGGCCCGCGAGCTCAACAATCTGGTACGCGCCGTCACCCAGCCCTATCCGGGGGCCTTCAGCTTTGCCGGCGATCGCAAGCTGACGGTCTGGAAATCGCAGCCGCTGGCGATCCAGAGCAACCAGCAGCCGGGCACCATTCTCTCCCACGATCCACTGCGCGTGGCTTGTGGTGAGGGCGTGCTGGAGATCCTGGCCGGTCAGGCCGAAGGGGGGCTCTATGTACGCGGCGCCCAACTGGCCCGCGAACTGGGGCTGGTCGAAGGAATGAAGATCGGCGCCAGGGCGAGCAATGCCCTGCGCAAGGCGCGCCTGACCCGGGTGCTAATCCTCGGTGTCAACGGCTTCATCGGCAACCACCTCACCGAGCGTCTGCTCAAGGATGGCGGCTACGAAGTGTATGGCCTCGACATCGGCTCCAGCGCCGTGGACCGCTTCATCGGTCACCCCAACTTCCACTTCGTGGAGGGGGACATCAGCATCCACACCGAGTGGATCGAGTATCACATCAAGAAGTGCGACGTGATCCTGCCGCTGGTAGCCATTGCCACCCCCATCGAGTACACCCGTAACCCGCTGCGGGTGTTCGAGCTCGATTTCGAGGAGAACCTCAAGATCGTCCGCTACTGCGTCAAGTACAACAAGCGCATCATCTTCCCCTCCACCTCCGAGGTGTACGGGATGTGTGACGATCACAGCTTCGACGAGGATGAATCCCGCCTCATCGTCGGCCCCATCAACAAGCAGCGCTGGATCTACTCCGTCTCCAAGCAGCTGCTGGATCGGGTCATCTGGGCCTACGGCAAGAAAGAGGGGCTCAACTTCACCCTGTTCCGCCCCTTCAACTGGATGGGGCCGCGCCTCGACAGTCTGGACTCTGCCCGCATCGGCAGCTCTCGCGCCATCACCCAGCTCATTCTCAATCTGGTGGACGGTACCCCGATCCAGCTGGTGGATGGCGGCGCCCAGAAGCGCTGCTTCACCGATATCGAGGATGGCATCGAAGCCCTGTTCCGCATCGTCGAGAACAGGGACGATCGATGCAACGGCCAGATCATCAACATCGGCAACCCTGACAACGAGGCGAGCATTCGCGAGATGGCCGAGGTGCTGCTCGCCAAGTTCGATGCCCACCCGCTGCGCGACCACTTCCCGCCGTTCGCCGGCTTCAAGCTGGTGGAGAGCAAGTCCTTCTATGGCGACGGCTATCAGGATGTCTCCCACCGTCGTCCGAGCATCCGTAATGCCCGCAAGCTGATCGACTGGGAACCGACCATCGAGATGGAAGAGACCATCGGCAAGACGCTGGACTTCTTCCTGCAAGGGGCGGTCACCACAGGAGTCGAGCATGACTGAGGTGGGTCTGCGGATCGACGTCGATACCTTCAGGGGGACCCGTGACGGGGTTCCCCGCCTGCTGCAACTGCTCGACCGGCATCAGGTGAAGGGGAGTTTTTTCTTCTCGGTCGGTCCCGACAACATGGGGCGCCACCTGTGGCGCCTGCTCAAGCCCCGCTTCCTGCTCAAGATGCTGCGTTCCAACGCAGCATCTCTGTATGGGCTCGATATCCTGCTGGCCGGCACCGCCTGGCCCGGCAAGCCAATCGGCAAAGAGCTGGGCTCCCTGATGCGCGACACAGACAGCGCCCGTCACGAGGTGGGGCTGCACGCCTGGGATCACCACGGCTGGCAGGCCAACACCGGTCGCTGGGACGAGGCCGAGCTGATCCGCCAGACCCGGCTCGGAGTCGATGCCCTGAGCGACATTCTGGGGCGCGAAGTGGATTGCTCCGCCGCCGCCGGCTGGCGGGCCGATCCGCTCACCACCCAAGCCAAGGAGCAGTTCGGCTTTCGCTACAACAGTGACTGTCGCGGCTGCGGCCTGTTCCGCCCCATTCTGGAGGATGGGCGGCCCGGCACCCCGCAGATCCCGGTCAACCTGCCCACCTTTGACGAGGTGGTGGGGCATAAGGTGACGGTCGACGGTTTCAACCACTTCCTGCTGGAGCAGCTGGCGACCCCTACGGCACAGGGCCCCCATGTCTACACCATCCACGCCGAGGTAGAGGGGATCGTCATGGCGGATCAGTTCGATGCCCTGCTCGGCGAGGCCAAAGCGCGTGGCATCCGTTTTGTCCCCCTTGGCGAGCTGCTCCCGTCCGACCCGACTCAACTACCGACCGGTCACCTGCTGCGCGGCACCCTGCCGGGACGCGAAGGGTGGCTCGGCTGCAAGGCAGCCCCATGAACCAGCTCACCAGATTGCAACCGAGGATCTCATGAAGATGACCCGATGGGCCCTGCCCCTTTTCTTTCTGCTCTTTTACCTGCTGCCGCTCAACCAGCGGATGCTGTGGAGCCCGGACGAAAACCGTTACGCCGAAATCAGCCGGGAGATGGTCACCACGGGTGACTGGGTGGTGCCCCACTTCCTCGGCCTGCGCTACTTCGAGAAACCCATCGCCGGTTACTGGTTCAACAGCCTCAGCCAGCTGATGTTCGGCGAGAGCAATTTTGCCGTCCGCTTCGCTTCGGCTGCCTCGACCGGGCTGAGCGCGTTGCTGGTCTTCTGGTTTACCCTCCAGCTCTGGCAGTGCCGGCGCAGAGCGTGGTTCGCCAGCCTCATCTATCTCTCGACCCTGATTGTTTACGGCATCGGCACCTACAGCGTGCTTGACGCCATGGTGACCCTCTGGCTCAACGCCGCCATGGTGAGCTTCTACCTCATCCGGCAGGAGGGGCCGCCCGGTCGCAGGATGGCGGGCTATCTGCTGTTTGGTCTCGCCTGCGGCATGGGTTTCCTCACCAAGGGGTTCATCGCGCTGGCGGTACCGGTAATCGTACTTGTCCCATATATGCTGACCCAGGGACGCCTGCTCGAACTGGTGCGCTTCGGGCCGCTGGCCATCCTGAGCGCCGCCATGCTGGCCGCCCCCTGGGCCATCGCCATTCATCAGCGGGAGCCGGACTACTGGCACTACTTTTTCTGGATTGAGCACATCCAGCGCTTCGCCTCGGAAGATGCCCAGCACAAGTCCCCCTTCTGGTACTACCTGCCGATGGGACTACTCGGTACCCTGCCATGGCTGGGGCTGCTGCCGGGCGCACTGAAGCAGGGGTGGCAGGAGCGCAAGGTCGGCTCGCAGACTCTCTATCTGCTGGCCTGGCTGGTACTG
Source organism: Aeromonas sp. SG16 (assembly GCF_024436135.1). NCBI lineage: Bacteria > Pseudomonadati > Pseudomonadota > Gammaproteobacteria > Aeromonadales > Aeromonadaceae > Aeromonas > Aeromonas sp. SG16. The sequence continues at coordinate 147,273 of NZ_JANFNW010000008.1, read as the reverse complement.
CCCTTTATCTTCTTCAGCATCGCCAAGGGCAAGCTGCTCACCTATATCCTGCCCTGCTTCGCCCCGCTGGCCATCCTGCTCGCCAACAGCGCGGCCAATGCCCTCAGGGAGGGGCGCGCTCAGCCATTTCGCCTCAACGCCTGGATCAACGGCCTGTTCGGTCTCGTCTGCGTAGGGGTTCTGGCGGTACTGGCCTTCTCGCCGCAACATGCGGTCTACGGCCGCTACGAGATGGGCAAGCTGGTCATTGCCATGGCGATCTTCGCCAGCTGGTCGCTGCTCGGCTTTATCCAGCTGGTGGCTCCCGTCCGCAGCTGGCAGCTGAGCGCCCTCTGCCCCATGGTGCTGGCCGTAGCCCTGCCGCTGGCGCTGCCGTTATCGCTGGTGGACTCCAAACTGCCGGAGCACTTCATCAAGGCCAACCGGGAGATCCTGATGGAATCCCACACCCTGCTGGCCAACGAGGTGGGCACCGCTTCCTCCATCGCCTGGGAGACCAAGCGCAGCGAGGTCAACCTGTTCGACAGCATGGGCGAGCTGAGATATGGCCTTGGCTATCCGCAGGGCAAGGGGCGCTATGTCACGCAAGAGGAGTTCCCGAAATGGCTGGCACAGGCTCGCCAGGAGGGGCAGGTCGCCCTGCTGCTGCGCACCGATGATGACGAGGAGATCGCTGCGCTGCCTCCGGCAGACCAGACCATCCGCAGCCACCGCTTTACCCTGCTCGTCTACCACGGGAATCGCTGATGGATATCCTGCTCCTCCTGCTGGTCAGCCTCCTCACCAGTGCGGGCCAGATGCTGCAAAAGCAGGCGGTCATCAGCTGGCAACGCGCACCGCACGGCCACTGGCAGAAGCTCACCTCTCCCTGGTTGCTGGGGAGCATTGCAGCCCTTGGCAGCGGCATGCTGCTCTGGATCTATCTGCTGCAGCGGCTGCCGCTGAGCATGGCCTACCCCATGCTCAGCCTCAATCTGGTGCTGGTGCTGCTCGGCTCGCGCCTCTTTTTCCGCGAGCCGGTGAGCAGCCGCAACTGGCTGGGGGCTGCCGCCATCATTGTCGGCGCCCTGCTGCTGGGAGGTCTGTTATGAAGGGTTATCTCTACGTGTTGGGCAGCATAGTGCTGGTGACAGTGGCGCAACTCTGCATGAAGTGGGGGGCAATCAGCCTCCCTGCGTGGCAAGCCGATCCCGCCGTGATGCTGGCTCACCCCCTGCCACTCCTCACCATAGCCATCGGCATCCTCTGCTATGTGCTGTCGTTGCTCTGCTGGCTGGCAGCGCTGCACTCGACGCCGCTCAATATCGCCTACCCGCTGCTCAGCACCAGTTACGGGCTGGTCTATCTGCTGGCGGTAAGCATGCCGGCCTTTGCCGAACCGCTGGTGGCGAGCAAGGCGGCAGGCGTTGCGCTTATCTTCTTCGGCGCCGTGCTGGTCGGCAGCAAACCGGCGACAGGCAAGCCGGAGCGGCAAGATCCCCCTGCCAATCCCTGAGGCAGCTTTAAGCAAAAAGAAGAGGCGGCCCCCTGTGCCGCCTCTTCTCATTTTCCGCCTGACCAGCGCCTGTTACCTGGCGACGTTGCCCGCCACGTTCAGGGCATCCCAGGTGCGGGAGAAGGGCGGCGCGTAGGCAAAGTCCAGCATGCCTAGCTGCTCGGTAGTCACCCCCATGGTGATGGCCACCGCCAGCGCGTCGATGCGGTGTACCGCCCCCTTGCGACCGAGGATCTGGCCGCCCAGCAGCCGCTTGCTGCCCGCCTCATAGACCAGCTTGACGTGAATGTCGGACTGACCCGGGCAGTAGTTGGTGTGGCACTTGTCCTTGATCACCACGGTGCGATAGTCGATCCCCATCGCCTTGGCTTCCTGCTCGGAGAGACCGGTACGGCCCGCCTCCAGCCCCAGCACCTTGAGCGCCGCAGAGCCGAGGGTGCCCGAGAACTCCTGCTCGGCCCCGGCCAGGTTCTCGCCCACCATGCGCCCCAGCTTGTTGGCGATGGTAGCGAGCGGCACATAGACCTGCAGCTGCTTCACGCTATGCCAGACGCTGGCGCAATCACCGGCCGACCAGACATTGGCCAGCGAGCTGCGCCCTTGGCGATCCACCTTGATGGCGCCGTTGCCGAGTCGCTCGATGCCGGTATCGGCCAGAAACTCGGTGTTTGGCTTGACCCCGGTGCAGACCACCACGATATCGGCCTCGTACTCGCCCTGGCTGGTTCGCACGCCGGTCACCCGGCCATCCCCCAGCAGCGCTTCAACCCGCTCACCCAGATGGAGGGAGACTCCCTGCTCACGCAGTTCGATTTCGATATGCTGGGTGATCTCGCCATCAAACGCATCGGGGATGACCCGATCCGCCAGCTCGATGAGACGCACCTCTTTGCCCTGATGTACCAGCGCCTCGACCACCTCCAGCCCGATAAAGCCGGAGCCGATCACCACGGCGCGGCGATTGTTCTTGTCTTGTACCGCCGCCTTCAGCGCCAGTCCGTCGGCCATCCGGCGCAGACCGAATACCCCCTCCTGCTGCAAGCCGGGGATGGGTGGCATCACTTCGCGGGCGCCGGTGGCGATCATCAGCCGATCGTAGCGATCGGTGAAGGTGTCGCCGTTGTGCTCGACCGTCAGCGTCTGCGCGGCAGCATCCAGACTCAGCACCCGGTGGCCAATCTTGACCTCGATCCCCTTGGCGGCGAACTGCTCCGGGGTGAACTCGGCCATGTAGCCGGGCTCCTGAAACTCGTCGCCGACGAAGTAGGGCAGGCCACAGGCACCGAAGGAGATCACCTCGGATGCCTCATACACCACGATTTCGGCATCGATGGCCAACCGGCGCGCCTTGGCGGCCGCACTCATACCGGCGGCTTCGCCACCGATGATCACGATTCTCATAGTTGCTCCTGTCAATGACGCAGGGAGGGCATGCCCTCCCTGTGGTTGATGGCGGGAAGGTTGCCCCTCCCGCAGCGGATCAGATGGTGGACTCTTCGCCGTCCAGACTCACTTCGTGATCGCTGTTGAATACGTTCATGTCGGTCTCCCCCAGCAGACGGCTGGTAACCGTGCCCGCGGTGATGGAGCCGGAGACGTTGAGCGCGGTACGGCCCATGTCGATCAGCGGCTCGATGGAGATGAGCAGACCGGCCAGCGCCACCGGGAAGTCCAGCGCGGAGAGCACGATCAGCGCGGCAAAGGTGGCGCCGCCGCCAATCCCGGCCACCCCGAAGGAGCTGACGGTGATGATGGCGATCAGAGTCATGATGAAGCTCGGGTCCATCGGGTTGACCCCGACAGTCGGTGCAATCATCACCGCCAGCATGGCCGGATAGATACCGGCGCAGCCGTTCTGACCGATGGTGGAACCAAAGGAGGCGGCGAAGTTGGCGATCCCCTCCGGAATACCCAGCGACTTGGTCTGGGTCTGCACGTTCATCGGGATGGAGCCCGCACTGGTACGGGAGGTGAAGGCAAAGGCCAGCACCGGCGTGATCTTCTTCAGGAAGCGGGCTGGGTTGATGCCGACCATGCCGACCAGCAGCAGGTGCACGGCGAACATGATGGCAATCGCGCCGTAAGAGGCCATCACGAAGCTGAGCAGATTGATGATGTCAGCGTAGTTGGAACCGGATACCACCTTGGTCATCAGGGCCAGCACACCGAACGGGGTCAGGCGCAGCACCAGGGTCACCATCCGCATCACGATGGCGTGGGCCACGGCGATGAAGTGGCTGAAGCTGGCGAAGATCTCCGGCTTCTTGCGGGCAATGCCGGTAGCCGACAGACCGATGAAGATGGAGAAGATCACCACAGCGATGGTGGAGGTCTTGCGACCGCCGGTCATGTCGAGGAAGGGGTTGGCCGGAATGAACTCCAGCACCATCTTGGCAAAGGACATGCTCTCGACACTGCCGAGGGTGCTCTGCAGCGCAGCTCCACGAGCGCTTTCTGCAGCACCGGCAGTGAGCCCTTCTGCGGTCAGCCCAAACAAGTTGGACATCAGGATGCCAGCCCCTGCCGCGATAGCGGTGGTGAAGATCAGCACGCCGATGGTCATGGCGCTGATCTTGCCAAGGGCGGTACCGCCGTTGAGCTTGAGGATGGCGCTGATGATGGAGACCATGATGAGCGGGATGATGATCATCTGCAGCAGCTTCACATAGCCGCTACCGACGATATCGAGATAGTCGATGGTCTGGCCAATCACCGCAGACCCCGCTCCGTAGAGCAGCTGCAGGGCAGCCCCGAACAGGATACCCAGCCCCAGACCGGCAAACACCCGGCGGGTGAAGCTCACATGTTTTTGCTGCAACCGATAGAGGAAGAACAGCAAGAAGGCCGCAATGGCCAGATTACCAATAACGCTAAGTGTCATGAGATGACCCCCCAAAAAGCGGGCAATGCCCGGGAAACAAGAGCAAGCACGACGCATGCCCTGGCAACCGTGTCGGACGGCCTGACCCGTCACGACATAAACAAGGGGGTCTGAGCCCCCTTTGTTTCTACAAACTTATGGCTTCTGCTGTTTCGCTCGCATGATGTTGATGATCTCGATATCCGTATCCAGCATCCCCTCTTTGGAGAGCCGGCCCAGATTGGCGATGGTCTGGTCCACATCGTCGGAGACGATCCCCTCACTCTGGGGTACATGCAGGTTGTTGATGGCCATCAGGGAGGATTTCACCGCCGCCGAGGTCGAGGTCGAGACCTTCATGGAGCAGGCACTGCCGGCGCCGTCACAGATGATGCCGGAGACATCGCCAATCATGTTGTTGATGCAGTGGCTGATCTGCTCGAACTGGCCGCCCAGCAGCCAGGTGATGGCCGCGCCGGAGCCCATGGCAGCGGTGCTGGCGGCGCAGAGGGCCGACAGCTTGTTCTGATAAGTCTTGATGTAGATGGCCACCAGATGGCTCATCACCAGCGCCCGGGTCAGCTGCTCGTCGCTCGCCTTAAGAAAGCGGGCCGCCGCGACCACCGGCATGGTGGCGGCAATACCCTGATTGCCGGAGCCGGAGTTGGACATGGCGGGCAGCATGGCGCCATCCATCCGCGCATCGGAAGCAGCGGAGGAGAGGCGCATCGCCAGCGTCATCAGGTCATCGGAGAGCAGCTTGCGCTCCACCTGCTCGGTGAGGATCTTGCCGATGCGCAGGCCATAACCCTGCAGCCCTTCATCTGCCAGCGCCTGATTCATGGTGGCGGCCTCGCGGATGAAGTCGATCTCCGCCAGCGGCACTTCCAATGCAAAATCGACGATCTCGCGCAGGGTCATGGTCGGTTTGGCGGATTTGGCTGGCTGGATCTGCACGCCGGGAGCGTTGTCCTGCTGCATCAGCACCTCGCCATCCTTCTCCATCAGGATGATGCGGGTGTGGTCGGTGCAGATCACCACCCGGGCGCTGTGGCCATCCACCTCGGCCAGCACCTCGGCATAGAGCACGTCCGGCACATCCTTCACATCCACCTTGATGGCGGGCAGCAGCGCCTTGGCGGCTTCCACCTGATCTGGCGTGAGAGTCTTGAGCACCTCCAGCCCGGCATCCGGATTGCCCCCTGTGATGCCGACCGCTGCAGCCACCGGCAGGCCGATCATGCCGGTACCCGGCACCCCGACCCCCATGCCATTCTTGAACAGGTTGCCGCTGACCCAGACGCTGATACGGGTCGGATCCTGCCCCAGCAGCTTGCGGCAGTTGGCCGCAGCCAGGGCGACCGACATCGGCTCGGTGCAGCCAAGGGCCGGCACCACTTCACGCTTGAGCAGGGTAATAAAGTCGGTCCATTGTGCTTTCATCTGTGCAATCTCATCTTGGTGGCGCAATGCCTGTCATCGCCACAGGCAACAGCATGGCAAAAAAGGGTGACCTGGGGTCAGCATCAATTCGGGGCGCGCCGCAACGGCGTCGCGAGAGAGGTAGCCGCCTGACGGCAGCACCATGCAAATCAACTGAATTTGATTCTAATATCAATAAAATCAAATTAAGTTGCGCAATATCGCTTTTTTTAGCGCCATTATGCCCGTCTTTTAACAAAGTGCGACAATTTGTGAGGCAACGCACAGAAGGCTGGCCCGCCTAGAGGTGATAGCGGGCCAGCAGCTGCTTGTAGGCGGGGGTCTGCTTGAACTGTTTCAGGGCGGCGGAGAAACGGATAGCCAGCTGATCGTGGCCGGGTTTGTGGGTAAATCCGAGAAAGTTGCGGCTATCGTCGGTCAACATATAGGAGCCATGGCTCACCTGATCCTGCAGCCCCTGGGTGTGCAGCAGATAGCGCCCGACCAGCTCGTTGAGCACCACCCCATCCAGCCTGCCCGCCATCATCAGGTGGAGCTGCTTGACGGCATTCCCCTCCCCCGTCATCGGCACCCGGATCACCCCGGTATCGGTCAGGAAGGATTTGCTGTAGGCATAGTCGGCCTGAATGCCGACCCGCAACCCCTTGAGGTCGGCCAGCCGGGCAACGTGGAGCGGGCGATCCACCGGATAGAAGAGCACCTCGCCACTGTAGGAGAGGGGCTCGTCGGGATAGTGGAGCCAGCTCTTGCGAGCCTCGGCATAGAAGATGTCGATCACCGCATCTCCTTCACGCAGCATCGCCTGCTGCAACACCCGCTTCCAGGGGAGCACCCTGATTTCGGTGCGATAGCCAAGCTGCTGCAGCACGGTACAAGCCAGATCGAGATCGGCTCCCACCAGTCGACCACCATCATCACGCATCACATAGGGCGGCCACAGCTCGGTCAACAACGTCAGGGTCGGCGGTTTGTCCGCCGCAGCCGCCAAACCGGCCCCAAGCAGGGAGGCCAGCAACCAACCGTAACACCCGATCCTTCGCCAACCCTGACACCACATCATGGAGATCCCTCATGGTCCGTATGGATTGAGGATATACAAGGGATGGGCAATAAAAAAGGAGGCCGAAGCCTCCTTGATATCCACTCTCTGAATGGCACTTACAGTGCTTTCAGGATTGCCTCGACACTGGCCTTGGCATCGCCAAACAGCATCTGGGTATTCTCTTTGAAGAACAGCGGGTTCTGGACACCGGCGTAGCCAGTGTTCATGGAGCGCTTGAAGCCGATGACGTTCTGCGCTTTCCACACTTCCAGCACCGGCATACCGGCGATCGGGCTGCCCGGATCTTCCATCGCGGCCGGGTTGACGGTGTCGTTGGCACCGATCACCAGCACGGTATCGGTATCGGCGAAGTCCTCGTTGATCTCGTCCATTTCCAGCACGATGTCATACGGTACTTTCGCTTCCGCCAGCAGCACGTTCATGTGGCCAGGCAGACGACCGGCAACCGGGTGGATACCGAAGCGCACCTTGACGCCGCGGTCACGCAGCTTCTGGGTGATCTCGGCAACCGGATACTGAGCCTGTGCCACCGCCATACCGTAGCCCGGGGTGATGATGACGGAGCTGGAGTTCTTCAGCAGGTCAGCCACTTCCTCGGCGCTGGTTTCGCGGTATTCGCCCATCTCCTGATCAGCCGTGGAGGCCACGCCATCGGAGCCGAAGCCACCGGCGATCACGGAGATGAAGGAGCGGTTCATCGCCTTGCACATGATGTAAGAGAGGATGGCACCGGAGGAACCCACCAGGGCACCGGTGACGATCAGCAGGTCATTGGAGAGCATGAAGCCCGCCGCTGCCGCCGCCCAACCGGAGTAGGAGTTCAGCATGGAGACCACTACCGGCATGTCGGCACCACCGATGGAGGCAACCAGATGCCAGCCAAAGGCGAAGGCGATCAGGGTCATCACCAGCAGAGCGAAGGTGGAGCCACCGGCGTTGACGAAGTAGACCATCAGCGCCAGAGACGCGACCACGGCCAGCAGGTTCAGCTTGTGGCGGTGCGGCAGCATCAGCGGCTTGGAGGAGATGAGACCACGCAGCTTGCCGAACGCCACCACGGAACCGGTGAAAGTCACGGCACCGATGAAGACGCCGAGGAAGATCTCGACCAGGTGGATGTTCAGCATGGCGCCGGTCAGGTGCTCGACCTGGGCAACGCTGGCTGCCTGCTCGAACGCCGCACGGGCGGCTGCCAGCGTTGCATCCAGGTTGGAACCGACGGAGACAACCACTTCAGCCGGTGCGGAGGGGTGCAGATCGATGAAGCTGTTGAAACCCACCAGCACCGCCGCCATACCCACGAAGCTGTGCAGCACAGCCACCAGCTCGGGCATCTCGGTCATCTCGACCTTGAGCGCCAGACGCACGCCGATGGCACCGCCGATCACCATGGCCAGAATGATCCAGTGAACGCCACTGGTCTCCGGGTTGAACACGGTCGCGATCAGGGCGATGGCCATACCCGCGATACCGAACAGGTTGCCATGTTTGGCCGTCTCTTGCTTCGACAGTCCCGCGAGACTGAGGATGAAGAGCACGGCGGCAACGATATAGGATGCTGTTACCAGTCCTTGAGACACGTTAAACCCCCTTAATCCTTACGGAACATCTTCAGCATGCGCTGAGTGACGGTGAAGCCGCCGAAGATGTTGATACTGGCAATCAGCACGGCGATGAAGGCCAATGCGGTAACCAGAGTCGACCCTTGCCCGATCTGCAGCAGGGCACCGACCACGATAATGCCGGAGATGGCATTGGTGACCGACATCAGCGGCGTGTGCAGGGCGTGAGAGACGTTCCACACCACGTAGTAACCGACCACACAGGCCAGGATGAATACGGTGAAGTGGGAGAGGAAGGCTGCCGGGGCAACGGAGGCGATCCAGCCGAAGGCGGCGATGCCGAGAGCACCGAACACGAACTTCTTGTTGGAGGGCTTGGCCTCTTCCTTCTTGGCTGCCGGTTTGGCGGCGGCTGGTTTCTGCGGGGCAGCAGAGACGGAGATGGCGGGCGGCGGGAAGGTCACTTCACCGGCCTGGATCACCGTCATGTTGCGCTGAACCACGTCTTCGAAGTCGATGGCGACGTTGCCGTCCTTCTCCTTGCACATCAGCTTCATCAGGTTGACCAGGTTGGTACCGTAGAGCTGGGAGGATTGGGCAGGCAGACGACCCGGCAGATCGGTGTAACCAATCACCTTGACGCCGTTGGCGGTGACATGCAGTTCGCCCGGCACTGTGTATTCACAGTTGCCGCCGGCCTGAGCGGCCATGTCCACGATGACGGAGCCCGGCTTCATGCTGTCGACCATCTCTTTGGTGATCAGCTTGGGAGCCGGCTTGCCCGGGATCAGGGCGGTGGTGATGATGATGTCCACCTCTTTGGCCTGCTGGGCAAACAGCTCCATCTCAGCCTTGATGAACTCTTCGCTCATCACTTTGGCGTAACCATCGGAGGAGGAACCATCCTCACCGCCGAAGTCGAGCTTGAGGAACTCGCCACCCATGGATTCGATCTGCTCGGCCACTTCCAGACGGGTATCGAAGGCACGCACGATGGCACCGAGGGAACCGGCAGTACCGATGGCAGCCAGACCGGCTACGCCGGCACCGATCACCAGTACCTTGGCAGGCGGCACTTTACCGGCTGCGGTGATTTGGCCGGTGAAGAAGCGACCGAACTGGTGCGCAGCTTCAACGACGGCACGATAGCCACCGATGTTGGCCATGGAGGAGAGGGCATCGAGGGACTGGGCACGGGAGATCCGCGGCACCATATCCATCGCCATTACATTGATGTTGCGCTCGGACAGCTTCTTGACCAGCTCGGGGTTCTGGGCAGGCCAGATGAAGCTAATCAGAGTGGCGCCATCTTTAATTTGTGCGATCTCGGCATCGGTCGGCGCATTGACCTTGAAGATAAGGTCGGCTTGCCAGACATTCGGCACCACGCTGGCACCGGCAGCCTCGAAGGCGGCATCATCGAAGCTGGCCGACAGGCCTGCGCCGGTCTCGATGGCGACCTCGAAGCCGAGCTTGTTCAGCTGCTCGACGGTAGCCGGGGTCGCTGCGACCCGGGTCTCACCGACGAGACTCTCTCTCGGTATTCCAATCTGCATGACTATTCCCTGATGGTTAATAAACAATCGCTGCCCAGTGTCTCATTTCTGGCGAAACAAGACATGACCAAAGTGCAGGTCTTGGGCTCTTTGTTATGAAAATCAGTAGGCTTTACCTCAACCTCCTGTCATGGTCAGGCCCCCGCTTTTCAGGCGCGAAGGTGATTAGTATCAAATTTTGGAGTTTTATTACAACCGCACGCCCGACAGCACGCGTACAGATTTCAGCCCATCCCCGCCGAGGATTAAAAAAAACAAACCAAATTAGAGGCTTATACCAGTAAAAACGGCTGAAAAAAGTGATCCAACCAGTCAAAAAAAATGTTTCACCGGCTCTCTATCTTAGCGTTTTTTGTTCTTACGAAATGCGCCGGAGCTCTGTACGGCTGCGGCAAAGGCCGAAAAATAACAATTTCACAACAATGACAGGGCCGCACTCCCGCCAGCTGGCTGGAGGCGGCCCTCGATATTCAATCGTTTCGCCGGTTGGCGCCCGATCCGGGGCTTTTACCAGGCAGCTTCATAAATATGCTGACTCTGCACCAGATCGATATCACCGTGCTCGCCCAGACGGCTCATGCCGTGCTCACCCAGCTTGCCGATCAGGGTATCGATACCCAGATCTTTGAGACCGTAGTCGCGCAGCCGGGTCTTGACCCCCATCCGCTCGAAGAAGTCGCGGGTCGCGGCGATGGCATCGTCGATGCGCTCCGCTTCGCTGCCGCTGCGCAGACCCCATACCCGCTCTGCGTATTGCAGCAGCTTGGCATGCTTCTGTTTGCGCTTGGCCTGCAGCAGGGCGGGCAGCACGGCCGCCAGAGTCTGGGCATGGTCGAGGCCGTGCAGAGCGGTCAGCTCGTGACCCAGCATGTGGGTGGCCCAGTCCTGCGGCACACCGGCACCGATCAGGCCGTTCAGCGCCATGGTGGCACTCCACATGATGTTGGCGCGCACCTCATAGTTGTGCGGTTCGGCCAGCGCCTTGGGGCCCTCTTCGATCAGGGTCAGCAACAAGCCTTCGGCGAAGCGATCCTGCACCTTGGCGTTGACCGGATAGGTGAGGTACTGCTCCACGATGTGGACGAAAGCATCCACCACCCCGTTTGCCACCTGACGCTCGGGCAGGGTGTAGGTGAGCACCGGATCGAGCACGGCAAAGCGCGGCATCACGAACGGCGAGAAGAAGTGCACCTTGTCGCCACTGCTGCGACGGGTGATGACGGCACCCATGTTCATTTCGGAACCGGTCGCCGGCAGGGTCAGCACCGAACCGAGCGGGATGGCGGAGCGCACTTCGCTGCCGACGGTCTCGAGAATGTGCCAGGGATCCCTGGCCGGATCGTAGTGCGCGGCAGCGGCGATAAACTTGGTGCCATCGAGCACCGAGCCGCCGCCAACGGCGAGCAGGAAATCGACCTGCTCGGCACGGGCCAGCTCCACGGCCCCCATCAGGGTCTCGTAGGCCGGGTTGGGCTCGATGCCGCCAAATTCAAACAGAGTGAAGCCAGCCAGTTCGCTGCGGATCTGCTCCAGCAGGCCGCTGCGTACCACGCTGCCGCCACCGTAGGTGATCATGACGCGGGCATCGCTCGGGAGCTGCTCGCGCAGCTGGGCGATCTGCCCCTGGCCGAACAGGATTTTGGTCGGGGTATGGAGAGTAAAGTTGTTCATCGACATTGCCTTCTTCTGATAGTCAGGGCGGCCTAGCCGCGAAATCGTGATTGCATTTTTCTCCAGAACAACCCTACCATCAAGGCAACATCCTGCTTGATTCTTGCCTATTTCTACAAAGCAGCAAAAACCGGAACAGTCGAATCAAAGAGCCCCCATGCAAAACCGTTACAGCGACCTCGCCGCCAGAGTGGCCCGCCACGTCACCACCCCCGGCATCTCCCCGTCACCGGTGAAACAGGTCAATCTCATCTACACCACCGAGTACCACGGCCGCACTCCGGTGCTCTACCAGCCGCGGATGATAGTGATCCTGCAGGGGCACAAGGTGGGCTATCTGGCGGATCAGGTATTTCGCTACGACCCCAACCACTACCTGCTGATGACCCTGCCGCTGCCCTGCGAGTGCGAGTGTTTCGCCTCCCCCGAGCAGCCCCTGATCGGTTTCTCCATCGAGATCGATCTGGTCATCCTGCAGGAGCTGTTGCTTGAGCTGGGCGATGCCCTGCCCGCCCCCGCTCCGCAAAAGAGCGGCGTCCACTCGGTCCCCCTGTCGGAGACCATGTTCTGCGCCGCCGAGCGGCTGATCGAGCTGATGGACAACCCGCTGCACGCCAAGGTGCTGGGGCCGCAGACGGTGCGGGAGATGCTGTTTCACGCCCTCACCGAGGGGGGCGGCCCGGCGTTGCAGGCGCTCGCCAACCGCCACAATCATGTGGGCCAGATTGCCCGGGTGCTGCGTATGATAGAGCAGCGCTACGCCGACAACCTCACCATGGAGGAGCTGGCGCGGGAGGTGAACATGAGCGTCTCCGCTTTTCACCACCACTTCAAGGCAGTCACTGCCACCTCGCCGCTGCAGTACATCAAGTCGTTTCGCCTGCACAAGGCGCGCCTGATGATGTTGCACGACGGCATCAAGGCGGGGGCAGCCGCCGCCAGAGTCGGTTACGAGAGCAACTCCCAGTTCAGCCGGGAGTACAAACGGTTCTTCGGCAGCACGCCGACAGATCAGGCCTCCCGCTTTCGGGATGGCCAGCTTCGCATCATAGAGGGATAACGAGAGAGGGATTACCTATGCGTTCACTGCTTTGTCTGTTTACCGTCTGGCTGCTGACGGCCTGCACCGGCCTCGCCGACGGCATCCGCCCCGTCACCGGCTTCCAGCTCGACCGCTATCTCGGCACCTGGTACGAGATTGCCCGCCTCGACCACGGTTTCGAACGCGGGCTGGAGCAGGTGAGTGCCACCTACAGCCTGCGGGACGATGGCGGCGTCAAGGTGCTCAACCGCGGCAAGCAGAGCGATGGCAGCTGGCGCGAAGCCGAAGGCAAGGCCTACTTCGTCGGCAGCCCTGACGAGGCGCGGCTCAAGGTGAGCTTCTTCGGCCCCTTCTACGGCGGCTACAACGTCATCGATCTCGATCCCGATTACCAGCTCTCGCTGGTGACCAGCTACAACCACGACTACCTCTGGATCCTCGCCCGCTCACCCAACCCGCCCAAGGCGAAGGTGGATGCGCTGGTCGCCAAGGCGAAATCGCTGGGCTTTGCCACCGACCAGCTTATCTGGGTCAAACAGAGTCATTGACCCCTGCCACCGGTGGCGAAACGCCTTCGCCACCGGCTTGTTTTTCCTTTCCAGTGAATACCCCGCCCCCACCTTCACCGCCATAAAAATACCGCTGGTTGGTTGTTGCCAATATATTGCGAAGCTGCATCAGGCCCTGCCAATAACGCAACAAATAATAGCCATATTGTCAGTTCTGCCTTGCCACACAGGCACCGACAATCATTGCCACAGCTGATTAAGGTGAAACGAAATAGCGTCAAAATAACGGGATTCACCGTTGACCAGAGAGCAATAAACCAACAGCGAAACGTAATTAAAAACCAAACGAATCCCGCCAAAGTGATTATTTGTTGCCATCCCCGGAGTCTGGTGATAAACAACTCGGCTACCAAAAATTACACATAAATATTCACTTTAACGAGGTGGCTAATTGGAATGGATTAAACTGAGCGGCATTCTTATTATTTTGTTGGGTTTTTATTTCAAACTCGACACCCTGGCTGTCGTACTGGTGGCCGCCGTCACCACCGCGCTGGTCTCCGGTCTCTCCATGACCGATTGCCTCTCCCTGCTGGGGGAAGCCTTCGTCTCCAACCGCATGGTGACGCTGTTTCTGCTGACCCTGCCGATGATCGGCATCTGTGAACGCTACGGCCTCAAACAGCAGGCAGTCACCCTGATCGAGCGGATCAAGAAGCTCACCCCGGGCAAGTTCATGACCCTCTATATGTTTATCCGCGAGCTGGCCGGTCTCTTCTCGGTGCGGGTTCAGGGTCATACCCAATTTATTCGTCCGCTGGTCAACCCCATGACTCAGGCAGCCGCCACCAAGGTACACGGCAAATTAAGCGAAGAGGACGAGGAATATATCAAGGCGCGGGTTTCCGCCACCGAAAACTACGGCAACTTCTTTGCTCAGAATACCTTCGTCGCCTCCGCCGGGGTATTGCTGATCGTCGGTACATTTGAATCTCTTGGATATAGCGTCTCTGCCGTCGATATTGCCAAGGCATCCATGCCGATCGCCATTATCGCCCTGCTGATGGTGGCGATTTCCAATATGTGGTTTGACCGTCAGATGGCCAAGACATATACCGTGAGCAGCGACAAGGAGGGGCAGCAATAATGGCGACCCTCATCCCCAACATGCTCGAATTCTTTTATGTGCTGATCGGCGTCATCCTGTTCAGCAGCGCCTGGCGCGTCCTGCGTGACCCCAGCCACCCGGCCAAGATCGGTACCGCCCTGTTCTGGACCATCCTGGGTGTGCTGTTTGCCTTCGGTAGCTATATCCCCAACGTCATCAACGGCGTGCTGATCCTCGCCATGGGGGTCATCACCCTGCTCAAGCAGGTGAAGATCGGCAAGCTGGAGCAGGCGAGCGAGGAGGAGTCCCAGCGCCACGCCAACCGCATCAGCAACCGGATCTTCCTCCCCTGCATCCTGCTGGCCGTGCTGGCGGTGGTGATCGCCCAGTTCACCCCCCTTGGCGGTCAGGTCGGTATCGGTCTGGCGGCGGTCATCGCCTTCGTCATCACGGTACTGCTGACTCGTGCCACCCCCGCTACCGTAGTGGGTGACTCGGATCGGATGATCCAGCAGGTCGGCATCACCGGCATTCTGCCGCAACTGCTGGCCGCCCTCGGGGTGATCTTCAACAAGTCCGGCGTCGGCGATGTCATCTCCCACGGCATCTCCACCGTGGTGCCGGTCGGCAGCCCCTTCGTCGGGGTGGTGGCCTACTGCCTCGGCATGATGGTCTTCACCATGATCATGGGCAACGCCTACGCCGCCTTCACCGTCATCACCGCCGGCATCGGCATCCCCTTCGTCATCGCCCAGGGCGGTGACCCGGTGGTGGCCGGTGCGCTGGCGATGACCGCCGGCTTCTGCGGCACCCTGATGACCCCCATGGCCGCCAACTTCAACGCCCTGCCCGCCGCCCTGCTGGAGATGAAGGATCTCAACAAGGTGATCAAGGTGCAGGTGCCGATGGCGCTGACGCTGGTGCTGATCCATATCGCACTCATGTATTTCTGGGCATTCTGACCATTCGGGAGAAGATGATGAAAGTACTGATTACCGGTTTTGACCCCTTCGGCGGCGAGCCCATCAACCCGGCATGGGAGGCGGTCAAACGCCTGCCAGAGACCATTCTGGACGCCACCGTGATCAAGGCGCAGATCCCCACCGTATTCGGCAAGTCAGCCACCCTGCTGGCGGAGCTGATGCGCCAGCACCAGCCTGACGTGGTGATCAACGTCGGTCAGGCAGGTGGCCGCTTCGCCATTACCCCGGAGCGCGTCGCCATCAACATCGACGATGCCCGCATCCCCGACAACGAGCAGCAGCAGCCCATCGACGAAGTGATTCAGGCCGATGGTGCACCGGCCTACTTCTCCCGTCTGCCCCTCAAGGGGATGGTGCAGCGCATCAAGGAGAACGGCATTCCGGCGGCGGTCTCCAACACTGCCGGCACCTTCGTCTGCAACCACATCATGTACCAGCTGCACTACCTGATCGAGAAAGAGTTCCCGGCGGTGCGCGGCGGCTTTATCCACGTTCCCTACATCACCGAGCAGGTAGCGGACAAGGTGAACCAGCCCTGCCTCGCCATGAGCGAGATTACCCGCGCGCTGGCGCTGGCCATCGAGGCGGTGGTGCTGCAGCAGGATGGCGATATCAAGGTCGTGGGCGGCGAGATCTCATGAGCCTTTGCCAGCCACGCCCGCTGTTCGTCTACGGCAGCCTGATGGACGGGCTGTTCAACTACCGCCGCTATCTGGCTCACCACGTGAGCCAAGCGCCACGGCGCGCCCGGGTGCGCGGCGCCCTCTATCACCTGCAGCACAAGGGCTACCCCGCCCTGCTGCAAGGGGATGACTGGGTCTATGGCGAGCTGTTTGTGCTGGACGACTTCCCTGCCGCCATCGCGGCGCTCGACGAGATGGAGAACTTCCACGGCGAGGATGATCCCCAGAGCGAATATCTGCGCCAGCTCATCGAGGTGGAGATCTTCGACCCGGCGCAGGGGCGTTATGTCGGCCAGCAGCAGGCCTACCACTACCGCTACGTGGTGCAGCACGATCCCAAATGGCAGCAGGGCAAGCACTACCTGCCCGACGGCAACTGGCGCGCCTTCCATCTGGCGCAGCTGGAGAGCGCCGCCTGACGGTCAGCGACAATAAATAACAAAGGGCAGCCCGCGGGCTGCCCTTTTTCATGGAAGATGGCCTGAGGATCAGAGCCGGAAACGGCCGATCTCCTGCTCCAGCCGCTCGGTCAGCGCCTTCAGCTCCGCCGCCTGCGCCGCCTCCTGATTGGCCTGCTCGGCCAGCTCCTGCGAGACGTGGCGGATGTTCTCGGTGTTGCGGCTGATCTCGCTGGTGACCGAGGTCTGCTCTTCCGCCGCCGCCGCGATCTGGGTCGCCATGTCGCTGATGGAGCCGATCGCCTCGTTGATCCGCGCCAGACTCTGGTTGGCGGACTCCGCATCCTCGACGCTGGTGCCCGCCAGCTGGCGACTGGTCTCCATGCCCCCCACGGCGCGGCGGGTGGTCTGCTGCAGGGTCTCGATCATCTGCTGGATCTCGTCGGTGGAGTCGTGGGTGCGGCGCGACAGCACCCGCACCTCGTCCGCCACTACCGCGAAGCCGCGCCCCTGCTCACCGGCCCGCGCCGCCTCGATGGCCGCGTTGAGCGCCAGCAGGTTGGTCTGCTCGGCAATGCCGCTGATGGTGGCCAGAATGCTGCTGATCTTCTGGGCGTGGGCATCCAGCTCGTTGATGATCTGGCTGGCATCGGCCACCTCGTCTGCGAGCCCGGTAATGCTGCGCTGGCTCTGACCGACCTGCGACTGACCGGCGACCGCCAGTTTGACCGCCTCGCCGGAGGTGGTAGCGGCAAACTCGGCGTTGCCGGCGATCTCCTGCGTAGCGGAGGCCATCTCGGTCACCGCGGTCGCTACCATCACGATCTCGTCCTGCTGCTGACGCACCCGCTGGCTGCGGGAGTGGGCACCAGCCGCCTGAGCGCGGGACTGGGCAGCCAGCTCGACGGTGACATCCCGCAGCCGGCTGACAATTCCGTGCAGCCGGGCCACGAACTGGTTGAAGTTGCGCGCCAGCTGGCCCACCTCATCCTGACTGCGGGTGTCGATATGGACGGTGAGATCCCCCTCGCCATGGGCGATGTCGTGCAGCGCACCGGCCACCCGGCCCAGATCGGCAAACAGATATTTGAACATGGCGGTGAGCAGGGCGCTGAACACCAGCATCAGCACCAGCGTCAGGCCCACCAGCTGCCACAGAAGGGAGGCGAGCGGCGCCTCCAGCACGTCGCGATACATCACCATGGCCAGCAGCCAGTCGGTGCCCGCCACCGGCTGTACCGCCAGCAGCACGTCGCGCCCGTCGAGGGTGGCTGCGTGCAGTTCGTTGTTCTCGCGGCCCCACTGCTGGAAGGTGGCCGCCGACAGATCGGGAGAGAGCTCGCCAATCTGCTTGAGCGCCAGCTCCTTGTTGGGGTGACCGACGATGAGGCCGCTGCTGTCGAGCAGCATGGCGTACCCCTCGCCCTGCACCTGCATCGCCAGCACCTCGTCGATCAGCTTGTCGAGCGCCAGGTTGGCCCCCACGGCACCGACCAGCTCGCCCTGATGGCGCACCGGCTCGGAGAGAGTGACCACCAGCTTCTGCATGGTGACGCTGACATAGGGGGCGGTGACGATGAGCTGTCCCGCCTTCACCGCATCCTGATACCAGGGGCGTTCGCGCGGGTCATAGTTGCCGGTGTTGAGGGAGGGATCCTGGCGGGTCATAACCCCCTGGGTGGAGCCAAAGTAGGTGAGGCCGAAGCCGCCCGAGGTGTAGGCCTGCTTCAGGTGCGGCACCAGCTCGGCCTGCGGGTTGTCGGCGATCAGGTTCACCAGCGCGTGCACCGTGTTCTTGCGATCCGCCATCCAGTCGCCGATGGCAACCGAGTAGGCGTGACCATAGTTGACCGCCTCGCTCTGGATGGCGCTCATGGTGCGGGATTTGAGGGTGTGAAAGGCAACGATGCCGAGCAGTGATGCCATCAGCAGCACCACCCCGAGACTGGTTGCCAGCAGCTTGCCGCGCAAAGAGAGGGTCATGACGACAGATCCTTGTTGTTGTGACGAAGCAGGGAAAGACCCTGATGTAATAGAGGCTATCGGCCACTCTCTGAACAGACTTTAGTGAATCTGTATACTTTTACATCTATCAACAACAGAAGCCGCTATCCGTGTGAGCAAGATCGCTATTCCATGCTACTGACCATCACCACAACAAAGCAGCAGGCCGCCCGAAGGCGGCCTGTCACTTACCCCTGATATGCACCGGCGGAGTAGGTCAGCTCATAGCTGTGGCTGTAGATCTCGATGATGTTGCCGAAGGGATCTTCCATGTAGACCATGCGGTAGGGCTTCTCACCCGGGTAGTACTCGCGCACCGGCATCCGCTGCTTGCCGCCCGCCGCGACGATGCGCGCCGCCAGCCCCTCGACATCCGGATCCTGCACGCTGAAGTGGAACACCCCGGTCTTCCAGAATTCGAAGTTGTTTTCGCGCTGCTCGCTGTTGGGGAACTCGAACAGCTCGATGCCGATCTTGTCGCCGGTGGAGAGGTGAGCGATGCGGAAGGAGCCCCAGCCCGGGCCAAATACGTCGTTGCACATCACGCCGATGGCGGAGTCATCCTCGCTGATGGTGGTCGCCGGCATGATGAGATACCAGCCCATCACCTTGGTATAGAACTCGACTGCCTTGTCGAGGTCAGTCACCGTGATGCCGATGTGGGAGAAGTTGCGCGGGTAAGTCATAAGTCACCTTGAAATTGTGTGTGGGAAACAGGTGACATGATAGGAAGAGGCGCCATAATGAAAAATAAGGTCAAACTAATGGAAGGCATAAATTAAATTTATGGTTAATCCACTCTGGCTCCACACCCTGGTGGTGGTGCATGAAACCGGCAGTTTTACCCGTGCCGCCGATCGGCTGGATCTCACTCAGGCCGCCGTCAGTCAGCATATCTCGCGCCTCGAGGCCGAATTTGGCCCCCTGCTGCTGCGCAAGCCCCGTCTGCTGGAGCTCACCCCGCGCGGGCTGGTGCTGCTCGACTTCGCCCGCCAGCAGGAGCAGGCCGCCGAACAGCTGCGAGCCCGTCTCTCTGACGACGATCCTCACCGCGGCGCCATCACCCTCACCACCCCCGGCAGCATCGGCCTGCTGCTCTATCCCCTGCTGCTCGACCAGCAACAGGAACACCCCGGACTCACCATCCAGCACCGCTTTGCCCCCACCCCCGACATAGTGCAGGCGGTACTGGCAGGGCGCAGCGATCTGGGACTGGTGGATCAACCGCCGGAGCACCCCAGCATCGCCGCCGAGCCCTTCGCCCGCGAGCCCCTCTGTCTGGTGGTGCCCAATGACGGCGAGGAGCAGAGCTGGCAGCACCTCTGTCAGCTCGGCTTTATCGATCACCCGGATGGCCGCAGCATGGCACAACGTCTGCTGGGACGACGCTACCCCGGCCAGCGCTTCGACGAGATCCCGCTGCGCGGCTTTACCAACCAGATCGGCCTGATCCTGGAGCCGGTCGCCCGTGGCCTTGGCTTTACCGTACTGCCCCGCTTCGCCGTCACCGCCTTTGCCCAACAGGAGAAGATCCGGGTGCTCCAGAGCCGGATCGAGGTGATCGACACCCTCTGGCTGATCTACCGCGCCGAGTGGCCGCTCCCCGCCCGCCATCAGCGGCTGGTGGAAACCCTCAAAACGCAGGTCAGCGCCAGCTGATGTGCAAATAAGAAGGCCGCCTCAAGGGCGGCCTTTTACTGTCCGGCGGCAGGGTTATTTGACCCGCGCCAGCGCCGTATTGATCCTCAGGTTGGTCGCCTCCAGCCCCGGCTGCTGGCCATAGAAATCGAACTCCAGCTCGACCCCGGGGCGGAACAGCAGGCAGTGGGTGGAGCCACCGAAGTGGAACATCCCGAGCTGTTCACCCTTCTCGATCCGCTGCCCCGGCTGCACCGTCACCTCGCAGCTCGACACTTCGGCCATCCCGACCGGCACCACGCACATCAGACCGATTTTGGGATTGTCCGCCTCGATAAAGATCAGGGCGCGGGTCGCCACCGCGGTGAGGAAGGGTTGCGACTGGTTGGGGGCGCTCGGGTCGGCGCCATCGAGGTTGCCAAAACCCTGATGGCGGTTGGCCAGGTAGTAGCTGCCGTTGACCACCTTGACCGAGCGCACTGTGCCGCTCACCGGGCTGTGCCAGCGGTGATAGCTGAGAGCGCTGAGGAAGGCCTGATAGATGGTGCCCCCCTCGAACTGGGCGGCGCGCGGGTCGAAGTCGAGCAGGTTGTCCAGCGAGTAGGGCTGCCCCTTGAGCCAGAAGGAGTCCTGCCGACGCACTCTTTTGGCCACCTGCAGCGGGGCCGATTCGCAGGCGTTGGCGATCACGTTGTCATCGTCGGGAGCAGCTACCGGCCGCACGCCGGGGCGAAAGCGGCGGGTGAAGAAGTCGTCCCAGCTGGCAAACCCTTCATATTCGGCACCCGGAGTGGAGTGGAAGATCCCCTCGAAGCTGTCCGGTGTGGGGTTGTCACCGGCACCGAGCGCCCCTTGCGCCACCTTGACCATCTCCTGTTTCGCCACGTCCCCCAACCAGGGGACGATCAGGGTCTGGCGATCAAGCGGACTGACCGACTCGGTCAGCACATAGCGTGACGCCGGGCTTTGCAGGAAATTGGCCCAGTAGCCGAGGATCTTGCGCAGCTGCTGGTTCACCAGCTCGTTGGCAAAGAAGCCGTAACCGGCGGCCGTCGCCATGGGCCAGTTGAGCAGGGCATTGATGGGAAAGCCGATGAGCCCGGCCGGTTCGTGGCTCTGCACATCCTGATAGGCTTCCGGCGCCGTGGTCATGATGCCGTTGAGCAGCAGCAGAAACTCTTCGAAGCTGCGTACCTCGACCTGACCGAGCGGGGTTCTGTGCTTGTGCTGCCACGCCTCGTCAAACATCGCCTGCGCCTGCAGATGCAGCGCCGGCTCCTGCTCGACCAACGCCTTCAGCTCGGCGATCGGTGCCACCAGCGGGCGGGGCTGACGGGTAACCGCCTGCCGCAGCCGCTGCACCCAGCGCTCCACATGCACCTGATCCCGGGGTACCCAGCCACCAGCGTGGGTGTGATTGTGACGAGTCTCCACCGCTTTGTTCATTGATCTGTCTCCTTGGATTGAAGCGCCTCAGGCCAACCGGATGCAGTACAGACGCCGGGCAACAGGGCACCATCTGACAAGAAGCAAGGTGTAGCACAGGGGTAGAGAGGCCTCAATTGACAGATGTGGCAGAGGCAAACGGCAAGAAAGAGAGCTAGCGGGGAGAGTGGCAAACGCCAGAAAGCGAAAAGCCAGCTCGATGAGCTGGCTTTTCTTGAATTAAATGGCAGGGGCGGCAGGACTCGAACCCGCAACCATCGGTTTTGGAGACCGCTGTTCTACCAATTGGAACTACGCCCCTGCAACAAACGAGGCGTAGTATACAAAGCGGGTTTCAAAGGTAAAGGCTTTTTTCACACTTTTAATGCGATTGCACAAATCCCGAACAAGTCGCGCTGATTTGTGCAGCAACGAGGGGTAACTTGCTGTATTTCCAGACTCAGCGGGGTAGGAATGGGGCATAAATGGGGGTAGGGTGAAAGCAGGTACCGGGAGGCTGCTTATGCTCAATTACCGACTGCTCCAACAACTTGCGCCCCTCAACTTCAGGGACGAACGCAAAACAGAGTCCCTGCCCGACTACCTGGCCCGGGTCGCCCCGCTGGTGCCCTTCATCCCCGAAAATGTGCTTTCCCAGTGGATTTACCGTCATTGGCGCGGTTTTGAGTCCAACTGGAGCTTTATCGATCTCGCCAGCCACCAGTTCGCATGCGAAAGCTGGCCCACCGCGCAGATTATCGAGCAGATAGACTCCCGCCATATGGAGGTGATCGAGCGCTGGGGCGAGATGCTGCGCAGCAATCGCTATGTCCGTCGCTCCTGGCTCGGCGAGAAGATGCTGAGCGAAGGGAGCTGGCCCGAACCGGTCATCGTGCTGGCGCCGGAGGCGGGGGCCAGCTACCCGAACGGCCATCCCCTGCCCCACCCCTTCTGCCTGCTGGAGGGGCACCACAGACTCGGTTATCTGCGTGCCATGGCCCGCGATGGCGAGCCGTTGCAGGCAGTGCATCAGGTGTGGGTTTGCCGTCCCGTTCGCGCCACTTAAACGTTTTTAAGGCCAAAACAGGCATGGAAAATAAAATTTTGACAATTAAAAATGCAGCCCTATAATCTGTCCGGTTTTGAACAAGGTCGGGACAGGAAGATGCCGTTTTTGATGAAAAAAACAGCTTTGCAAACGGGTGGAGCGCACCAGAGCGGCCCCGTTGTTTCCGGTTTCCGACCCGATGTTCCCCAGTTATTTTTAAAAAAAGCCCCTGTTTCCAGGGGCTTTTTTTTGTGCCCGAAAAACCTCCAATGATGTCAAAGGGAATGCAGACGATGACCAATCCACTCTACAAGAAACATGTCATCTCCATCACGGACCTGACCCGGTCTGAAATGGAACTGGTAGTCTCAACCGCACAACGGTTGAAGGCCGAACCCGACACCCGCTTGCTGAAAGACAAGCTGGTTGCCAGCTGCTTCTTCGAAGCCTCCACCCGCACCCGCCTCTCCTTCGAGACCGCGGTGCAGCGCCTCGGCGGCAACATCATCGGCTTCGCCGACGGTGGCAACACCAGCGCCAAGAAGGGCGAGACCCTGGCTGACTCCATCAAGATCATCGGCTCCTACACCGATGCGGTGGTGATGCGTCATCCGAAAGAGGGGGCTGCCCGCCTCGCCTCCGAGTTCTCCCGCGTGCCGGTCATCAACGGCGGCGACGGCTCCAACCAGCATCCGACCCAGACCCTGCTCGACCTCTTCTCCATCCGCGAGACCCAGGGCAAGCTGGACGGCCTCAACGTCGCTTTCGTCGGTGACCTCAAGTACGGCCGCACCGTGCACTCGCTGGCCCAGGCCCTCAGCCTGTTCAACTGCCGCTTCTTCTTCATCTCCCCGGAAGCGTTGGCGATGCCGGACTACATCTGCGAAGAGCTGGAAGAGAAGGGCATTCAGTTCAGCATCCACGAGACCATGGAAGAGGTGATGCCGGAGCTGGACATCCTCTACATGACCCGCGTCCAGAAAGAGCGCTTCGACGAGACCGAATACAAGCACATGGCCGCCAAGTTCATCCTGGAGCTGGCAACTCTGGAAGGGGCCAAGCCCACCATGAAGATCCTGCATCCCCTGCCCCGCGTCGACGAGATCGATGTGGCGGTCGACAAGACCCCCCACGCCTACTACTTCCAGCAGGCGGAGAACGGGGTCTATGCACGCCAGGCACTGCTGGCACTGGTACTGAACGAAACTGTCTAAGGGAAAGGGGAACAACATGTCTGACAAGAACCAACTGCAAGTCGAAGCCATCCGTCACGGCTCCGTCATCGACCACATCCCCGCCGGCCAGGGCATCAAGATCCTCAAGCTGTTCCAGCTGGTGGAGACCCAGGAGCGGATCACCGTCGGCTTCAACCTGAAATCCGGCGCGCTCGGCAAAAAGGATCTCATCAAGATTGAGAACACCCGCCTGACCGAGCAGCAGGCCAACCAGCTGGCGCTGTTCGCCCCGAAAGCGACCGTCAACATCATCGAAGACTTCAATGTGGTGAAGAAGCATCAGCTGGAGCTGCCGGAGTTCATCGCCGGGGTGTTCCACTGCCCCAACTCCAACTGCATCTCCCACAACGAACCGGTTGAGAGCTACTTCCGGGTACGCGAGGTGAAAGGCGCGGTGCGGATGAAGTGCAAATACTGCGAGAAGTCCTTCACTCAGGACATCGTCAGCGAACGCTACTGATATCCAGACTCAAAAGATATTCATGTGGGCCCCAAGGGGCCCATTTTTGAACCCTGTCACATCACCAAATTCCCAGTCGGCTATAATTTGCCATCCAATATGGTAAAGCCCGCTCATTCCCTGCCAATCACCTGATTGCCCAGATTTTCCGCTAACAAGCAGCAAATTTGGCAGATATCGAGCGCTCATTCCCGATCATCGTCAAAGGAAGTCGCCGTGGTCAAAACCCTCAGCCGTCCCGTTGCCCAAGAGCCCGATCTGGCCCAGCTGGATGCCTGTCGCCAGATCATCGGCCAGCACTGCTACAGCACTCAGGAAGAGATCCGCCGCGAGCTGTCGGAGCGGGGCTTTGCCGACATAAGCCAGTCCACCATCTCCCGCCTGCTGCGCCGTCTCGGCGTCGCCAAGGCGCAGAATGCCAACGGCAAGAAGGTCTACACCCTGGTCGACGAGCAGCTGGAGCCCGCCGGCAGCACCCGCTCCATCCACGACATGGTGCGCGAAGTGGTGCACAACCAGCAGATGGTGCTGATCCACACCACCCCGGGCGCCGCCACCGTGGTGGCCCGCCTGCTCGATCGCAACGCCAATCCCGAGATCATGGGCGCTGTGGCCGGCAACGACGTGGTGCTAGTCGCGCCGCGCCATATCAGCCGTACCCGTCAGGCCCACGCCGCCGTGGTCCGCACACTGGAGCAGGCGCGCTAGCTACTGCCACACATAGAACAAGCAAAAGGCGACCTCAGGGTCGCCTTTATGTTGGCCGCTCCTTTGTGCCCATCTCTTCTTGCCTCCATAAAAAACGGGAGCCAGCGGCTCCCGTTTTCAGCGTTATCTTGTCTCTGGATTAGAGCATGGCACCCAGGCTCAAGCAGGCCACGATCAGCACGGTCAGGATACCGAGCAGCGGAGCCACCCACTTCAGGTAGCGCACATAAGGCACCTTGGCGATGGCCAGACCGCCCATTACCACGGCGGAGGTCGGGGTCACCAGATTTACCAGACCGGAGGCAGACTGGTAAGCAGTCACCACCAGCTCACGGCCTACGTTGGCGAAGTCGGCCAGCGGCGCCATGATCGGCATGGTCAGCACGGCCAGACCGGAGGAGGACGGCACCAGGAAGGAGAGCACCACTTCCAGCACGAACATCACGTTGATGAACACCACGGTGGAGAGGCCGGTCACGATCCCTTCTGCGCTGTGCAGGATGGTGTGGGTGATCATGCCGTTGTCCATTACCACCACGATACCGCGGGCGATACCGATGATCAGGGCCACACCCAACAGGTCGCGGGCACCGTCGATGAAGTTGGAGGTCAGCTCCTCCTCGCTCATCCGGGAGATGAGGCCGACGATGATGGCGGCAGCCAGGAAGACGCCGGAGATTTGCGCCATCCACCAGCCCAGCACGGCCACACCATAGATCATCACGGCAAAGGCGGCGACGAAGATACCCAGCACGATTTTACGGGTCAGGGTGAACTCCAGCATCTGGTCGCTCTTGTTGCCGAGGAAATGGGCACGGTTTTCATCCCACTTGTCAGCCACCAGCGATTTGCTCGGGTCGTTGCGCACCATCTTGGCGTAACGCATGACGTAGGCAACGCAGATCAGCCAGCCAGCTACCAGCATGGCGACACGCAGCCAGATACCATCGGTGAAGGAGATACCGGCCGCGTTGGCAGCAATAACGGTCGCAAACGGGTTGATGGTGGAACCGAGAGTACCGATACCGGCACCCAGCAACACAGTTGCAGCAGCCACGACCGGGTCGAAGCGGGCGGCCATCATCACCGGCACCAGCAGGGTATAGAAAGGCAGCGACTCTTCGGCCATGCCGTAGATGGTGCCGCCTGCGGCGAACAGCGCCATCAGGATCGGGATCATCCACTCTTCACGGCCACGCAGACGGTCGGTCACGCGTTCGATACCGGCATCGATGGCACCGGTCTTGGTCACAATGCCAAGAAAACCACCGATGATCAGGATAAACAGGGAGACGTCGATGGCGCCTGCCTGATAGGTGTCATGGTTGTAGAGACCATCGATCGGCGCCAGCAGCACGTCGACGATCCCCTGGGGATTGCCTTCTACCAGCTTGTAGGTACCCGCCACCGGCACTTCTTTGCCGAGGGCTTCGTTCATGGTCATCTCATATTTGCCGGCCGGCACTATCCAGCTCAGGGCGGCCACTAGGGCGATCAGCACAAACAGTATCGTGTAGGCTGACGGGAACTTGAATTTGGTCATGGTCCAGCTTCCTTCTGTGGGTGTGGTATCCATGCAGGCTGCGGGTTGTAGGGTTAGAGGTATTATGCCGCTGTCACATGGTCGAAAAGCCGGGGGTCACCCCCCGGCACCACTACTGCGACCTTAGTCGCCCAGCGTAGCAACCATCACTGCCTTGATGGTGTGCATCCGGTTTTCGGCCTCGTCGAACACGATGCTGTGCTCGGATTCGAACACATCCTCGGTCACTTCCAGACCTTTCATGCCATATTTGTCAGCCACTTCCTTGCCCATGGTGGTCTCGTCGTTGTGGAACGCCGGCAGGCAGTGCATGAACTTCACATCCGGGTTCTTGGTAGCGTTGATGACATCCATGTTGACCTGATACGGAGTCATCAGTTTGACGCGCTGATCCCAGGCTTCTTTCGCTTCACCCATGGATACCCAGACGTCGGTGTAGAGGAAGTCGGTGCCCAGCACACCCTCTTTGACATCTTCGGTCAGGGTGATGCGTGCGCCGGTCTCTTCGGCGATCAGGCGGCACTTGGCAACCAGCTCCTCTTCCGGCCAGAAAGCTTTCGGAGCGACCAGACGGATATCCATACCCATTTTGGCGGCGCCGACCATCAGGGAGTTACCCATGTTGTTGCGGGCATCACCCAGATAGGCGAACTTGATTTGATCCAGACGCTTGCCCTTGCCGTGCTCCAGCATGGTCATGAAGTCAGCCAGGATCTGGGTCGGGTGGAATTCGTTGGTCAGGCCGTTCCACACCGGTACACCGGCGTAGGCACCCAGCTCTTCCACGATCTCCTGACCGTAGCCACGGTATTCGATACCGTCATACATGCGACCCAGTACCCGGGCGGTGTCCTTCATGGACTCCTTGTGACCGATCTGGGAACCGCTTGGGCCAAGGTAGGAGACTTGCGCGCCCTGGTCGAAGGCCGCCACTTCAAACGCACAACGGGTACGGGTGGAGGTCTTCTCGAAAATAAGGGCGATGTTCTTGCCAACCAGATGCTTGCGCTCGTAGCCACCGTATTTGGCTTTCTTCAGGTCGATGGCCAGATCGATCATGTATTGGATTTCGCGCGGGGTGAAGTCCAGCAGTTTCAGGAAGTTACGGTTACGCAGATTAAAAGCCATGATGAGTTCTCTCTATATTTGTTCAGACCAATTTAGGCAGTAGTGTTGACTACGCATTCTTCAGTACAGATTTGTAACTACGCATTCACGGTACGGGTGGCGACGATATTGGTACCGGCTTCACCCTTGAGGATGGCGAGACCATCTTCCAGAGAGCCGATGCCGACCATGCCTCCGGTCGCTTTGACAAATTCACAGGAGGCTTCGACTTTCGGTCCCATGGAACCTGCGTCGAACTTGACCCCGGCCAGCTCGTCCGGGCTGGTCACCCGCAGCGGACGCTGGGTCGGTTTGCCCCAATCCAGGTAGACGGCATCGGCATCGGTCAGGATCAGCAGGGCGTCGGCCTTGATCTGCTTGGCCAGATAGGCGGCAGACATGTCCTTGTCGATGACGGCTTCGATACCGGTCAGGCTCTGGCCATCCCAGGTCACCGGGATACCACCACCACCGGTACAGATGATGAGGTGGCCCTGGGCAATCAGGGTTTCGATGGCGTCGCCTTCTACGATGCGCTGGGGCAGCGGGGACGGCACTACGCGGCGGAAGAACTTGCCGTCAGCCTTGACCACCCAGTGCTTCTCTTCTGCCAGGGTGCGGGCTTCAGCCTCTTCGTAGACGGGGCCGATAAATTTGGTCGGGTTGGCGAATGCCGGATCCTTGGGGTCGACCTGCACCTGAGTCAGCAGCGCGGTGACGTTGCGGCTCGGCATCAGGTTTTTCAGCTCCTGGATCAGCATGTAGCCGATCATGCCCTGGGACTCGGCACCCAGCACATCCAGCGGATAGGGGGATACCTTGGTGTAGGCGCTATTTTGCAGAGCCAGCAGGCCGACTTGCGGGCCGTTGCCATGCACCAGCACCACGTTGTACTCCTGAGCGATCAGGGCGATGGTTTTGGCGGCGGTGGCGATGTTCTTGCGCTGGATATCCGCTTCAAGGGGCTCACCACGACGGAGCAGAGCATTGCCACCCAGAGCGACGACGACAGTTGGTTTTTTCATAGTGGTTGATCTCGAGTTTGGTTCTGTGTGGCGCCAGCTTCTGCCGGCGCCACGCCGTCTTGTTAGATGCCGTCGCGTTCCATCGGGCAGCTCATGCAGCGGGCGCCGCCGCGACCACGTCCCAGCTCTTCACCCGGGATGGGCAGCACTGTGATGCCAGCCTTGTCGTACTTCTCGTTGGTGTAGGTATTGCGCTCGTAACCCACCACCACGCCGGGGCGCACGGTCAGCACGTTGTTGGCGTCGTTCCACTGCTCGCGCTCGGCCTCGAAGGTGTCACCACCAGTGGTGATGAGCTTGAGCTGATCGACACCCAGCGCCTTCTCGATGGCGGTGACGAAGTAACCCTCTTCCTTGATGTTCATGCCGGTAGCGCCGCCCGGAGTCAGGCTCCAGCAGTTCACATCCTTGCGAATGACTTCCGGATAGACGGAGAAAGTGTCGATATCCATGTGAGTCATCACGGTATCCAGGTGCATGCAGCTGCGGTGTTTCGGCAATTGCATGGCGATAACCTGTTTGGCCTGGCCGTGTTTGAACAGGCCGCGAGCCAGATGCTCTACACCTTGCGGTGTGGTGCGCTCGGACATGCCGATCAGCACAGCACCGCGGCCGATGACCAGCACGTCGCCACCCTCGATGGTGGAGTTGTCGTAGTCGCGATCTTCATCACCGAAGTATTTGATGAAGTCCTGACCGGCGAACTGCGGGTGCCAGCGGTAGATGGCCTTCACATGGTTGGTCTCACGACGACGAGCGGCCTTGGCCATCGGGTTGATGGAAACGCCACCGTAAACCCAGCAGGAGGTATCGCGGGTAAAGAGGTGGTTGGGCAGCGGCTCGATGATGAAATCGGTCGGTGCGTGCATGCCTACTACCATGTTGACGCCGCTGTAGGGCATCTCGGAGTAGGTCAGGCCGCCGGAGAGAATGCGGGCCAGTTCGCGGTGTGGCATGTCAGCCAGGAAGCAGCGCACGTCGTTGGCAAAAGAAGAACCGAGGCGATAGTCGGAGACCTGATGTTGCAGCAGCCAGGTTTTGGCTTCCGGCACATCCAGAGTCTCGGCCAGCAGATTGGTCAGCAGGAAAACTTCGACATTCTGATCGCGCAGTACCTGAGCGAATTTGTCGTGCTCCTGACCGGCGCGTTCAACAGACAGGACGTCATCGAACAGCAGATCCTGGCAGTTGGAAGGAGTCAGACGCTTCAGACTGAGGTTGGGGCGGTGCAACATGACACGGCGCAATTGGCCAACTTCAGAACCTACATAAAATTTGCTCATGATTATATTCCGTCTAGCAGTGGTCCCTGCGAGTGATTGAATAGATTCCTTCTATTCATGCTCGTGGCTAAGGCGGGATATTCTTTATGTAGGGTACTCGGCTTGTGTTCTATCCTGCCCTTGCCTTTCGAGAGCGAGGTTAGACCTGCCAATCACTGCAAACTTAGAGATTGATCACATTCACTCAGAACTGAATAAATTCATGAAAAGATCTTTGATAGGGGTAACAGATCCCACATTCTCTTATTCACCAAGCCCGCATACATACTTAAAAAAAGCCCTTTATATTTCATATTGAAAGCCATTTCATTCATGGCTCCACTCTCAAAATGGATAGAAACAAAAAGGAAATATAATTAAATTCAATCAGTTGGGTTAAATGAAAAATATTCCATGAATTTACCATGCACTAATATGAATAATGTCACCCTCTCATCCCCCCTAACCAATAAATAAAAAGTCACCCATCCTTCTCACTCTGCATAATTCTTTTCTTGTCCCAGATCATGGCATTCACGCCAGCTTGGTCGCACAGCGGCTCATATCATTACCGCCCAGCTATCGGTTGCTCATTAATATGCACAAAGTCAGCATCTTGGCCGCCAGAGATTCAGTACCTGCCATCAGGTTTCTTTTGAGAGTTTTTTCATTGGCTGAATTTATTGGCTCTTCCTTGCGCTGGGTCGAACCTCGGCTTAACTCAAAAAGTGATCCAGATCACGTATGAATGGTGTTACCAAGGAGTTGTTATGAAAATGAAGTCCATGCTGCTGCTCGCAACCCTGTTGCTGCCTCTCGTACCCAGCCTCACGCAGGCAGAAGGAGCCCCGGCCGTGCCCATGGTGGTATGCCATGTCGACAAGGCCCCCCAGACGCTGGTACCCGACTATGTGTGCCGCTCCAGCGGCGGTAGTCAGCACTACTGATAGATTGGGCGGGAGGCAAACCACCTCCTGCCTTGTTATGAGAGCAGCCCCTCCTATACTGAAAACAGCGGTTTTCTCATGGATAGGGGAACGTCATGATCTTGTTGGTTGGCGGAGAAAAAGGAGGGAGTGGCAAGAGCTGCCTGGCGCAAAATCTGGCGGTCTACCTCAGATCCCAGTTTCAGGGGGAAGTTTTGCTGGTCGACTGCGATCCCCAGCGTACCACCTCCGACTGGATTCAGGAGCGCAATGACAATCCGGAACTGCCACAAATCAACTGCGTCCAGCTCTACGGCAATATCCGCAACGACTTGCTCAGTCTGAAAAACCGCTACGACTACGTCATCGTCGACTGTGGTGGACAAGACAACCGGGCGCTACGTTCTACCATGGCAGTCGCCACCCACGCTCTTATACCGCTGCGCCCCAAACGCAGGGATCTCAAGACCCTGCCCCATATGGAAGATCTCATCACCACCTGCAAGATGGTCAACCCGGCCCTCAATGCGGCTGTGGTGCTGACCCAGTGCCCTTCCCTGCCCAATCAGGTAAAACGGATTCTGGAAGCGAAAGAGGTTTGCTCCTCCTTTGGGGTAGATGTGCTCAATGCCATCACCTACGGACGCAACGTCTACGACGACAGCGAGGAGAAGGGGTTGTCGGTGATGGAGATCGAGCCGGATGGCAAATCCGCCGAAGAGATCCGCGCCATTGCCAAAGAGTTCCTGCAAGTGGGGGTGTGAGATGGGTCTGGCCGATCTGAAGAAGAAGCACCAGTTGCACCACCAGAAGAACTTTACCGTCGACGAGTTTATCGAAGATGCGGAGTTCTACGCCAAAGGCAAGCCCAAGGTGGTCAGTCTGGAGCTGAGCTTGCACCGGGACGAAGCCCTGACGGCACTGGCCTTCATCGAGAACGGCGAACACCTCAAGCCCAGTTACAAAAAGGCGACCTTCTCCATGAGTACCGTCGCCATCGATGAGTTGGGCAATCTGACCCAGCAGGACGGCATGAACAAATCTCTGCTGCTGCGCCTCTTTACTCACTACTTCTCATCGCTAAGTCCTGAAGAACGGCAGACCATATACGAACGCCTCAATCAGCGCTCCTGACACCGCCTTTTCTTGCTCAAGTTCCCCTTTTCCTGCTGGTGAAAGACATCACCATCAGGACGACATATTTGTTTCCAAAGCAACCATAATGCAGCGTAAGAGATCAGCCATTAAAGATGTGAGCAATAAGCTCAAAATGTTCTCGAAATAATCGGAAGATAATGTCTTAAAAACAGCAGGAGAATCCAATAACACAATGTTTTATATCAAATAAATCGAAAGCAATTGCTTTCGTTAACCATCAACACAAAAACGTTTTCCATCTTGCCATTGTCGCCTCTCGGAAAATCCTTATAGTTACTCATGCACGGACGCAATGAAGTCGGTCAGGAAGACTGGCTGCCAGGGTTGGGCAAATGGACTAGTCACAGGATGTGGCAAAGGACACCTCCCAGGACGGAGAAAGTGCGGCGGGACAGGATGACTCGTCAGGCCAAGATGGCTAAAGGACACCCCAAAGGATTGGGAAGGGGAAACCTAAAGGAAGAGGTAAAAAGTCAGGGATTGCAGGGAGCAACTTCGTTCAAGGATATGAGCGATACGACTACCGGGGGCGACGCAAGTCGCCCCCATCTTTTTATCTGCGTTTCACCGGGCAATTGCTTGCCCCACTCGCAGCGCTTTCTTGCCAAGACCTTCCAGCGTCACTGGCTCAAGCAAAAGACATGCATATGAAAGGGGCGCCACTGATGGCGCCCCTTTCTGTTTTCTGACCGGCAAGCAAAACTTATATCACGCGAGAGAACTGCTGCTGGCGAGCCTTGTTGCGCAGGTAGACGTCGAAGCACATGCAGATATTGCGGATCAACAGCTGCCCTGTGGAAGATACCTCGAGCCCCGTATCTGTCATACGCACCAACCCATCGTCGATAAAGGTCTGTAGCAGCTTGAGATCCTCGGCGAAGTACTCTTTGAAATCCAAGCCAAATGTCTGCTCAATGGTGATGAAGTTCAAACGAAAGTCACAGATAAGCCGCTTGATCACTTCACGGCGGATCAGGTCATCCTGATTGAGCGAGCACCCTTTCCATTGCGCATGCCCCAACTCCTCGACCTGAGCGTAATAGGTTTTGAGCTCTTTCTGATTCTGCGAGTAGGCATCGCCGATCATGCTGATGGAGGAGACGCCCAGCCCAAGCAGATCGCAATCCCCCTGGGTGGTATAGCCCTGGAAATTGCGATGCAGCTTGCCTTCGCGTTGTGCCACGGCCAGCTCATCATCCGGCTTGGCAAAGTGATCCATGCCGATGAACTGATAACCGCGACCGGTAAGGAACGCGATAGTCCCCTGCAACATGGCCAGCTTCTCCTGCGGAGCAGGCATATCCTCTTCCTTCAGCTTGCGCTGCGCAGCAAAGCGGCTGGGCAGATGGGCATAGTTGAAGATGGATAGGCGCACCGGATCCGTCTTGAGCACCTCTTCCAGCGTATGGTGGAAGCTCTCTTTGTTTTGATGCGGCAAACCGTAAATCAGGTCGAGATTGGTTGAGCGAAAGCCCAGCTCTCTGGCTCGTTCCAGCATGGCGCGAATGAAGTCGTTATCCTGCTCGCGATTTACGGCAACCTGCACATCCTTGTTGAAGTCCTGCACGCCCAGGCTGATACGGTTAAACCCGACTTCTCGCAACACATCCAGCATCGACAGTTCGATCTCGCGCGGATCAACCTCGATACTGAACTCGCCTTCATCGGCAAAATGGAAGTGCACGCGCAGCATGGCCATCAGACGCCGGGTCTGGCTTTCATTGAGATAGGTAGGAGTGCCACCACCCCAGTGCAGCTGGGTAACCAGCCGCTGTTTGAATAGCGGAGCCTGAGCCTTGATCTCCCGTTCGAGATAGTCGAGGTACTCGTCAGCCTTGTGCTGATGACGGGTTATGACCTTGTTGCAGCCACAGTAGTAACAGAGTTTGTGGCAGAAGGGGATGTGAACGTAGAGAGAAAGATGACGCTCGGGGTACTGCCCGGCAGCACGAACAAAATCCGGGTAACCGAAGTTCTCGTTGAACTCCAGTGCCGTGGGATAGGAGGTATATCTCGGGCCGCTGTAGTTATATTTTTCGATCAGGGCCTGATCCCACACAATCTGTCCTGCTTGCACGCTCGCTTCCTCTCTTTTTGTTATCAATGGCTTATCGGCTTAACTGAAAATCCTTCAGTTGCGCCACATCCTTGAGGATCTGGGCTTCCAGCTCGGCCTCATAACCGCTGCGCTCGAGATCCATCTTCATCACTTCATTGCGCTTGAGTGCACGCCGCGCCTCATGGGTCGGCATATCCTTCACCTTCTCGTATAACCCGTAGAGACCGGGAAATTCGCTGGCAAAAGGGCGCCCATCCTTGATCTGCAGCGCATCCAGCAGATTGGTCAGCCGAATGGCTCCTTCGGAGTAGTCGCACTGCCCCTCCTGCACCGCATGGGCAATAACCCGCACGCTCTCCAGGATTCGTTCATTGCGAGCTGCAATGGCCTGCCACTGCATCGCCTGCTGGCGTCGGAGTCTGGCCAGCAGCATACCTGCATAGATGGCCAGTCCGGACAAAATCAGGCCGCCCGACAGGGCGGCCAGCATCCATCCACTCATCACTTCTTCTTCGGCTCAGGCTTGGTCTCGGGCTGATAATCGACCTGGGTAAAGCGATCCCACAGCTCATCTTCGGAAGCCGGCTGGAACGACTCTTCATAGTCGCTCTCCTCAAAGGCTTCGTCGGTCTCTTCGTCATCGTCGTTGTCGATGATGCCAAGCTCATCCATCAGCTCCTGATAGCGGTCAACCCGCTGTTCAACCCAGGCCTGCTCGGCTGCTTCAAGGATTTCACCGGCATCGAGACGATCCAGCAAATCATTGAGACGGTCATCATTCTCGATGGATGCCAGCTCCTGCTCCGGAGTCATCACCAGCTTCTTCTCTTTTACCGCCTTGGACACGGTGGACTTGGTGCCCTTCTCTTCAACAATCAGAGCGACCGGCTTGCGTGAACCGATACGCGGATCCTTGGCCTGTTTGCCGGCTGACTTGCCTTTCTGCTGCTCGACTTGCTGGCGAGAGCCCGCTTTCAAGCCCTTGCGCTTGGCCGCACGTTTCCGCTCACGACCTTCCTGAGCACTGGCTTCTGATTCTTTGCGCTTGCCAGCAGGCTTGCGATTGGGTTGTTTGGCAGACATGAATGGATAACTCCGAAAAATAACTGGATTGAGCCCGACTCCGGGATGATCTCACCCGGCGGGATGCAATTCTGGGGAACAGTGAAACCGGAACATCAGCAGGATCCCGCATCAATCCGGCCCGTCAGGGCCACTGAACACCGCAGGATCGGTATCCTCTGGGCATATTGCTGGTATTTTGACACAGAAAGGCTGATCGGGTTAATGACCCAATAAGAAAAAAGGCAGCCGAAGCTGCCTTGATATGTCTGTGTGAGGATCATCCTGAATGGCAAAACAGCCTGTTTTGTCCCGTCCATGACGACTTGTTGCCACATCATATCTTTATATGGTCATCCTGACCTTCTTGTGGTCGTTCCTGAATGTGCGTGTGCCTGTTTGACCCGTTCCGACCGCATCCTGCCATCGTGCCGGGGAGCCTGCATCCCGCAACTCCATCCCGCTCCGGAGATGGTCACCATCCTGATCTTTCAATCCCTTGCCAGTTCTTGCGAACCCATGGCATCCCGCCATGCCAAACATCCTGTGCTCACAGCATCCCACTGTGAAACCGCTATCCATTCCGTGGATAAATCCATAGAGCTTAATGTATCAGCTCTATAAAGGCGCTCAATCTACCTGAATAGATCCCAATACCGCATAAAACCGCATCAAAGCAATAAGCCATTGATAAATAGCTTTTATTTTAAATTTTATACAAATCTATGAGCCTTGGCCTGCCGCGGGAATGGAAGATCTCTTACATGACGAGAGGATTAAACCGAGAATGATCTGGAAACCATAAAAACAACGAGGAGCCCAAGCTCCCCGTTTCTCATCAATTGCAGGTAACGCAATCAGCTTAGTGCAGTCCGGCAACATACTTGGACAACACATCGATATCCTGATCAGTCAGCTTCTTGGCAACGTCGCGCATCATGCCATTCGGGTCGTTGTCCCGGGTACCGGCACGGAAACCGGTCAGCTGCGCTTTGATATAGGCAGGGTGCTGCCCAGAGAGACTGGGATATTTGGCCTGCTCCACCCCGGAACCTCGCGGCCCGTGGCAAGCAGTACAGGCTGGCAGGCCGCGACTCATGTCGCCACCCATATAAAGCGCCTTGCCTGCAGCAACAACATCATCAGGAACGGCCACCGGAGTCACTTTCTGGCTGGAGAAGTAAGCCGCCAGGTCATCCATGTCCTGATCCGACAAAGGCAAAGCCATCGGCCCCATAACGGGCGCAACCCGACCAATTTGGCCAGAAGCGGCAGCCTTCAGTTCAACCAACTGCTTTTTGATATATGATGCGTGCTGACCAGCAATTTTGGGGTACATATCAATCAGGCTGTTTCCGTCCGGTCCATGACAAGCCGCACAAACTGCAGCCTTGGCCTGTCCCGCAGCGGCATCGCCTTTGGCTTGTGCCATCCCCGTTACGCCAACCATCAGAGCAAGAGTAATGACTAGGTTCTTCATGGCGTTCCAACTTTTAGTTATTAGGCTTCCAGATCCCATGCCGCTGAAGGCATGTTAAAATAAACGCGTTTAAGCGACGCCATTTTACACCTTTTTACAAAAAAGTAACTCTATAACCCTCTATCTCCATGGGGAATTTACGTTGGATACACAAACTCTCAATTTCAATAAGGTGCATTTTGTGACCAGCGCACCCGACATCCGCCACCTGCCAAATGATGGGGGTGTCGAGATCGCGTTTGCTGGCCGTTCCAACGCCGGTAAGTCATCTGCATTGAATACGTTAACTAAACACAAGAACCTGGCCCGAACCAGTAAAACCCCCGGCCGCACCCAGCTGATCAACCTGTTTGAGCTGGAACCGGGCAAACGTCTGGTCGACCTGCCGGGTTATGGTTATGCCCAGGTTCCACTGGAAATGAAGCTCAAGTGGCAAAAGTCACTGGCAGAATACCTGCAACGTCGTGAGTCATTGAAAGGGCTGGTAATCCTGATGGATATCCGTCATCCGCTCAAAGATACCGATATGAACATGCTGGAGTGGAGCGCTCATCGCGAACTGCCGGTTATGCTGCTGCTGACCAAGGCCGACAAGCTGAGCCCTGGCCCGCGCAACAATCAGGTGATCAAGGTGCGCCAGGCCGTCGCCAGTCTGGGTTCCCAGATCCAGGTTGAAGCCTTCTCTTCCCTCAGCAATATCGGGGTAGAAAAACTGGCCCAGACCCTGACCAACTGGTATGTCGCCGGAGCCGATGACTCTCACATCGAAACAGATGAGCAAGAACCCGCCGGGGAGTGATCCACTCCTCGCTAGTCTCGCAATTGGCGGAGTCCCCCTCCGCTGATTGAAAGACTTTCAGATCCCTACAGTCCTCACAACCCAGCCCACACACCCGATATCACTCTTGGCAAGAGCGAGTTAGTGGTTGAAATTCATATAGATAGGACATTAATTCTCGACAAGAATTAACCTTTCATGTTTTTGATATCGTTTTCATATCTGTCCCCATACCAGGGATGAAAATCACCAAAACAACAAAAAATGAAATTTAATTACATCGCAAGCAGAGAAGGGATAAAAATGAGGCCGGACGACAGTTCTGCCATCCAGCCTTAAACAATAAGTTCAAAAAATTGGGAAGAAGCTGAATCTCGAGCACCAGACGACCGGTGTACCTCAAGAATCGACCCCATTTTAGCAAACGCATCGACAAATTAAAGCTTTTACTCTAAATGCTACACATAAAAAAACACCCCGACGAGAAACTCATCGGGGCCGCTATTCAGCCACATTCAATTACGTGAAATAAAAGGTCTGAAAGATAGAACATCTTACCTCTGTACCCTACGCAGACAACTGTACAGCAAAGCAGCAAAAAGTGAAAGTAATTTATGTAATTTAGTTTCACGATTTTTGCTTTATAAAAAATACTTTCATTTCAAATAGATAAAAAAATCCCCAGTACGAATACCGGGGAGTTATAAAGGTGACTAGCTAGCACTTCCTCAACTATCAAGTTAGTCAGCAGAAAATCGATGAAGTTCCGCTGCAAAGAAAAAAAACTTTGAAAATCTACAGATAGATGGAGCCATCTTCAGCAAATGATTGTTCTTCAATGAGTTTTTCCGCAAAGTCCTCAATATCAAAACGCACGCTTTCGAACGCTCGCAGGATGTCATCCTCTCGGCTCAGAGCCAGACCAGTCATCTTCTCCAGCCGACGCAGGCTGATATAGCAGTTGATCAGAGCCCCCATCTGCTGGGCAGGAAAATGCACCCGCATCTCCTGGGCCTGCCACTCCATCAGATCAGGAAACAGAATACCCTGGTTCATATCACCCCCAAGTTACGCTTCAACTCTCTCAATACCTGTTTAGTCCCGGGACGGATTCCACGCCACACGGTAAACGCCTCGGCAGCCTGTTCGACCAGCATGCCGAGCCCATCCATGGTTTGACGGGCGCCATGTTGCTTGGCCCAACCAATGAAGGGGGTATCCGTTGCACCATACATCATGTCGTAGATAGCAATATCGGCGTGGATCAGATCGGGAGCCAGCGGCGGCAGCTCACCCTGCAGACTGGCCGATGTGGAGTTGATAACAAGATCGAAATGACCGGCCAGCTGTTCATACGTCAGGGCGCTGACACTACCCAGGTCGCGGAATTCGGCAGCCAGTTGTTCTGCCCGGGCGTGGGTACGGTTGACGATCACCACCTCGGCCGGATGTTCGGCCAGCAGTGGAGCCAGAGCACCTCGAGCGGCGCCTCCTGCCCCCAGCAGCAGGATCCGGCTGCCGGTCAACGTCACGCCATGAGCCTTGAGATCCGCCACCAGCCCGGCACCATCGGTGTTATCGCCAAGCAACACACCGTCATTGGTCAGTTTGATGGTATTGACTGCCCCCGCCCGTTTTGCCCTTGGGCTCAGCCGATCAACCAGCGCAAATGCCTGCTCCTTGAACGGCACTGTGACGTTGCAACCCTTGCCGCCCCGCGCAAAGAAGTCCCGCAGAGTGCGGGCAAATTCATCCACCGCAGGTTCGGCCAACCCGTACTCCAGCTCTTGCTGGGTCTGTCTGGCAAATAGGGTGTGAATGAAAGGGGATTTACTGTGGCGCACCGGGTGGCCAAAAACCAGATAACGATCCATCAAACAGTTCCTTTATAGGGCAATCTCC
This sequence comes from Aeromonas sp. SG16, assembly GCF_024436135.1. Lineage (NCBI taxonomy): Bacteria > Pseudomonadati > Pseudomonadota > Gammaproteobacteria > Aeromonadales > Aeromonadaceae > Aeromonas > Aeromonas sp. SG16. The sequence goes on along the minus strand of NZ_JANFNW010000008.1, from coordinate 108,080 downwards.
CGATTTAACGGTTTTTCCCCTGCGGGAACAAGTCGAATATCGGCCAACAAGAAGGGGCCGTTATGGCCCCTTCCTTCACAACCACTCGCGTGGCTTGAGGTAATCGGTATAGAGCAAGGCTTCTGGGCTGCCTGCTGCCGGTTGCCAGTCATACTCCCAACGAGCCAGAGGCGGCATCGACATCAGGATCGACTCGGTACGGCCACCGCTTTGCAGCCCGAACAGGGTGCCCCGATCGAACACCAGATTGAACTCCACATAACGTCCGCGACGATAGAGCTGGAACTCCCGCTCCCGCTCGCCATAGGCAAGATCTTTGCGTCGTTCGATGATCGGCAGGTAGGCATCAAGATAACCCCGACCTACCGCCTGCATAAAGGCGAAGCAGTCGGCAAAGGGCCAGCAATTCAGGTCGTCGAAGAAGAGGCCCCCGACGCCGCGTGTCTCGTCCCGATGCTTGAGGAAGAAGTAGCGATCGCACCAGGATTTGAATTCCGGATAGATATCTGCGCCAAACGGCTGACAGAGGTCGTGAGAAACCTGATGCCAGTGGCGAACATCCTCTTCGAACGGATAGAAAGGAGTCAGGTCAAAACCACCGCCAAACCACCAGATGGGCTCTTCGCCCTCTTTCTCGGCAATGAAGAAACGGACGTTGGCGTGGCTGGTCGGCACATAGGGGTTGTGCGGATGGATCACCAGAGAGACCCCCATCGCCTCGAACTTGCGACCGGCCAGTTCGGGTCGATGAGCGGTGGCAGAAGCCGGCATGGCATCCCCATAAACATGGGAGAAGTTGACCCCACCCTGCTCGATCACTGCACCATGGCGCAGCACGCGGGTACGCCCACCACCACCGCCTTCACGACTCCAGGCATCTTCCACAAAGTGTCCGCTGCCATCGGCCTGCTCCAGGCCACGGCAGATCTCGTCCTGCAACTGCAGCAGAAAGGCCTTGACCCGGGCCACATCCGGTTTGCTCATCTTGTCTCCAGCTCAGGCGGGATCTACAGAGTCCCGCTCATTTTTTATAGTGATATTACAGGCGGGCTAGCCCGCCGGCATGGCCGCAAAGCGGTCCGCCATTCAGGAAGGGCGGATAATTGTGCCGCTTCTGGCATCCTTGATTTCCGAGGGGTTGGCTTGTCCACCCACCTCACCCGGCAGGATATAGGCCAGCTTGCTTGCCAGCAGTTCGCCGATATCGGCCACGCGGCGAGCCGGCTCTTCGCCAGTCAGGTTGGCGCTGGTAGAGACCAGCGGCTTGCCAAAGGCCCGACACAACCCTTGTACCTGCGGATGCGCCGTGACCCGCACTGCCAGCGTATCGAACTGACCGGTCAACCATGAGGGAGTGTCGGGCTTGGCAGGCATGATCCAGGTAAAAGGGCCTGGCCAGCTGGCCTCAACCCGAGCCAGTTGCTCTGCGGTGAGCTGACTCAGGTCGATATAATCGAGCAATTGCCCCAGTTCGGCTGCAATCAGGATCAAGCCCTTCTCCACCGGGCGCTGCTTGATATCGAGCAGACGCTGCACGGCCAGTTCGGAGTCCGGATCACAACCCAGACCGAAGACCGCTTCGGTCGCATAGGCGATCACTCCTTCGCTCTTGAGCGCGGCAACCGCTTGTTCAAATTCGTTTTGCATCAGAAAAAATGCGGCAGTCCAGCTGCCGCCTCATCATAGGGTTGCTATCAACACAATGGCCACCGTTGCAAACCCGGCCTTCCGGAGGGAAGCGCCGTGCAACTGGCGGCCACCTAGAAACTTACTTGAGCTGCGCCTGCAGGGCAGCATCTTTCGCCATCACCTCTTCGGCGTTCTTCTGGCGTTCGGCACGCACTCTTGCGGCCAGCTCGTCATCAGCGACAGCCAACAGCTGGGCAGCCAGATATCCGGCATTCTTGGCACCCGCCTTGCCGATGGCAACGGTCGCTACCGGTACGCCGCCCGGCATCTGCACGGTAGAGAGCAGTGCATCCAGCCCTTTCAGCGGGCCACCATCGATGGGCACCCCGATCACGGGACGCGTGGTGATACCTGCAACTGCCCCTGCCAGATGGGCAGCCAGACCGGCAGCACAGATAAATACCTTGCAGCCACGGGCCTCGGCATCGGTCACATACTGGTGGGTCGCAGCCGGAGTCCGGTGGGCTGAAGTCACTTTGACTTCCACTGTGATATCAAACGACTTGAGCACTTCAAGGGTGGCTTGCATCACGGGGAAATCAGAGTCCGAGCCCATCAGTACGGCAACAAAGGGTTTCTTCATGGTGGGAATTTCCTTACTCCAAGTGGGGGGTTGAAGTTCGCCGAAAACGTTTTAGTTCCGTTATGGCGGCGCGATTATACCCGCTCACTTTGATGGCCGCATTTCTTTTGCGGACAGACCCAGCGCAGCGTTCCCCGCACCTTTTTCTCCACCATGACGCCCCAGCCACACTGCGGGCAAGGCATGGGAACCGGCTTGTCATTCACCACATATTTGCAGTGTGGATAGCCGTCGCAGGAGTAAAACTGCTTGCCGTAGCGGGAGGTGCGGCTCACCAGATGGCCCTTGCCACACTCCGGGCAGAGGATCTGGGTATCGTCGCTCTCCTGCAGGGATTCGATATGCTGGCAGGCCGGATAGTGGGTACAGCCGACAAACAGACCATAACGCCCCTTCTTGATCGCCAGCGGCTGACCGCATTCGGGACAGGCAGAGCCCTCGAGCACCTTCTCGATATCGCGGCCGGATGGCGTCAGCGAACGAATATAGTCACAGGCGGGGTAGGCAGAACAACCGAGAAAAGGGCCATGTTTGCCCTGACGGATCACCAGCTCGGCCCCGCACTGCGGGCACGGCTCGCGCTCGAAGGCATGTTCGTGGGCTGAAAAGAGGTGATGATCGATTTTTGACATGGGCCGCGCCTTTAAATCCAGATGGCCTGAATTCTACCAGCGCGGCACCGGACTGTCAGTGAATGACGCCGTCTGACTCGTCAAACACCAGCTCTTCCATCTGCTGGTAGGCATTTTCACTGCCCGGCACGTTGAACAGCACCATCATGACGACCCACTTGAGGTCATCCAGCTCGATGTCCGGTTTATCCAACTCGAGCAGGCGTTCGATGCAGATCTCGCGGGTCTCGGCGTTAAGCACCTGGGCTTGTTCCAAAAACAGCAGGAAACCGCGGCACTCGGTGCTGAGACGAGCCAGCTCTTGCGGAGCATAGATACGCATGGAGCCTTGCGCGCTGGCGGCTACATAGACCTCCCGCTCGCTGTCATGCAAATTGGCCAGCCGCTCCAGCCAGGTCAGCGCCTTGTCGATCTCTTCCTTGTCAAAGCCGGCACGGCTCAGCTCGTCGGTGAGTTCATTCTGCTCGACCATCACATCTGCATCGCTGTGGATGTAGGTCTCGAAAAGGTACATCAATACATCAAACATGATTCACCCTCCTCGCTCTGACGTATCCACCGGCGACCGCCGTGACTGCTCCGGCCAGCTCCAGCTCTACCAACCTGCCTAATACCACTTCGACAGGAAGCTGGGCCCGCTCGGCGACGGTATCCACACTTGTGGTCTCGTAATCTACGTTATCCAACAAATCTGCATAAGGCAATTCGCTATTATGCGATTGCTCAGATGATACGACCGGTTCCGGCAACCGCACTGCCCATTCGGGCAGCTCTTCCACTATATCGGCCGCACTCAACACAAGTTTGGCCCCCTGCTGAATTAATTTATTGCACCCGGTTGCCTGCCCGTTTTGCGGCGCTCCGGGCACCGCAAATACCTCGCGGCCCTGCTCAAGCGCATAGCGCGCCGTAATGAGTGAACCACTCTGCTCGGTAGCCTCAACCACCAGAGTGCCAAGGGATAAGCCACTGATGATACGGTTGCGGCGGGGAAAATGTTCAGCCAGCGGCCCTTTGTCCGGCGCCAGCTCGGAAATCAATACGCCGCCCTGCTCGAGTATTGCCGCCGCCAGCGCGTGATGACGTTTGGGATAGAGCTGATCCAGCCCTGACCCCAACACCGCCAGGGTCATGCCTCCGGCGGCCAGGGCCTGCTGATGGCAGACGCCATCGATGCCAAGTGCTAGCCCCGAGGTAATGGCCAGTCCATATTCAACCAACTCACCACAGAGACGGGACGCATTGTCTTTGCCTGCGTAGGTGGGATGGCGGGTCCCCACCATCGCCAGCTGTGGAAAAGACAACGCAGAAAGCTCGCCACGGCAGTAGATCAGCAAGGGGGCGGCGGGGATCTCCCTGAGCAAGGGAGGATAAGCGGGATGATCCTGCGGGAGCAGGGTATTGCCGGGCTGGGTCGCCCACATCAGGCTCTGCTCGACAACAGGTGATGGCCAGCGTAATTGGCGGATCTGTTCTGACGATAATCCCATCTGGTGCAACTGCGTTTCGTCACACTGAAACAGCTGGTGAATATCGCCGCCAACCCGCTCCAGCAGACGGGATGCCGTCACCGGGCCGATACCGGCGACAGCATCCAGCGCGAGCCAGAGTGAAAGGCGATCGTCAGGATAGTGCACGGTCAGAAGTGAGTTACCTGATAACCAGTACTCACCATGTCCTTGCTCTGCATGATGAGGCCGTAACTCAGCTTGTCGTACACCTTGAACAGCATGACCCGGGCAATCGCTTCGGAAGGCAGTGGCGCCTTTTTGTTGCTGCTGTAAAACACCTTGTTGTAGACCGATGAGAGCTCTTTGTACTGGACGGTACCATTCTTGGTGACCAGCGCAGCACCGGGACGGCGGATGTCGAGCACATCGCCCGCCGACAACAGATCCCGACTCCCCTTGTTGATGAGCACCACGTCGAACTTGCCACCACCTCGCGCCTTGCTTGGCAGGTCGACGACATAGCCCGGCTGGATGGCAGGTGCCACCTTGGGCATGAATACGGCAGGCATGCTCTCCTGCTCGGGTAGCGGTATCACCTTGTCACCCTGCAGCACCTCCCTTTGGTTGTGAGTCAGAGTCACTTCGGTGCGATCACCATCCAGGCGCGCCACAGCACGAACGATACCGGTGAGCACGGCCTCCTGCCCAAGCAGTTCGCCTGTATCGCGATCCTTGTAGATTGCACCTGGGTGGTACACACCATACATCTGTCCCGGGGTCAAAGCCCCCTGGACATAGAGGGTGTCCCCCTCCAGCATGCCGATATGTTTTTCATCCGACCCCAGCAGATAGGGCAGTTTTTTTCCTTCCTGAGCGTTGGCAAGAATATGGTCGGTCTGCAAAAACGGGCCAATTTCGCTGATAGGAAGGGTTGGAATGGGATTGGCTTTGCTCTCGTAGCGGTTTTTCGGGCTCAGGCGAATGACCTGCTTGCCCCCTTGCATCGCCTTGCCAAGACGGGGTTCGCCATTGACCCAGCTCAGTTGCAGCACATCACCCGGGTAGATCCAGTGCGGATTGGCAATCTGAGGGTTGATATTCCAGAGACGGGGCCAGAGCCAGGGCTCGGAGAGATATTTGCCGGAGATATCCCACAATGTGTCGCCTTTTTGCACGACATAGCTCTCGGGATAGCCAGCTTTAAGCCTCAACTGGTCGGCCAGCAGAGTCGGGCTCGCGGCAACCAGCAGACAGGCCAGGATGGTTCGCTTCAGATACATAACACTCCCTGTTACTTCTGCGCGCAAAGTGTTGCTGTTTTTTGTCGGCGTAAATGACTAGAATTACGCCAATATTGACTGCATTTATACGAAACTAAAGAAAAAACTATGGCCATTCTAGATGTATTGCGTTTTCCCGATGAGCGCTTGCGCACCGTCGCAGCCCCTGTCGAGACCTTTACACCCGAGTTACAGCAAATTGTAGATGATATGTTCGAAACCATGTACGCAGAGGAAGGCATCGGCCTGGCTGCAACACAGGTGGACATTCATCAGCGCATCATAGTGATCGATGTCTCTGAAAACCGTGAAGACCCTCTGGTATTGATCAATCCGGAAGTCATCTCCCAGTGTGGCAGCACCGGCATCGAAGAAGGTTGCCTCTCAGTGCCCGGCAGCCGTGCTCTGGTGCCGCGCGCCGAACAGATCAAGATCCGCGCTCTGGATCGCCACGGCAAGCCGTTTGAACTGGAAACGGACGACCTGCTCGCCATCTGCATCCAGCACGAGATGGATCACCTGATGGGCAAGCTGTTTGTGGATTACCTGTCCCCGCTCAAGCGCCAGCGCATTCGTCAGAAGCTGGAAAAGATGGCCCGTGAAGATCGCAAAGCCCTCTGAGGATCTGCCCCGTTGAATAAGTTGAAACTGATTTTTGCCGGTACTCCCGACTTCGCCGCCCGTCACCTGGCGGCGTTGTTGTCTTCCGACCACGAGGTCGTCGCCGTTTATACCCAGCCGGACAAGCCCGCCGGTCGCGGCCAGAAGCTCACCGCCAGCCCTGTCAAAGAGCTGGCACTGGCCCATAATCTGCCGGTCTATCAACCGGCTAGCCTGCGCAAGGAAGAGGCGCAAGCCGAGCTGGCAGCCCTTGGCGCCGATCTGATGGTCGTCGTGGCCTATGGCCTGATCCTGCCCAAAGCGGTGCTCGATACCCCGCGTCTGGGTTGCATCAACGTCCATGGCTCTCTGCTGCCGCGCTGGCGCGGTGCCGCACCGATCCAGCGCTCCATCTGGGCGGGCGATGCCGAAACCGGCGTCACCATCATGCAGATGGATGTGGGGCTGGATACCGGTGCCATGATCCGCAAAGTGACCTGCCCCATCGCCGCCGACGAGACCTCCGCCAGCCTCTATGACAAGCTGGCTGAGCTGGGCCCGCAGGCGCTGGTCGACACCATCGATGCCATGGCCGCCGGCGACACCACGGCCGAAGTGCAGGACGATGCGCTGGCCAACTACGCCGAGAAGCTCTCCAAGGAAGAGGCCCGCATCGACTGGTCGATGGACGCCGTTGCCATCGAGCGCTGCATCCGCGCCTTCAATCCCTGGCCCATTAGCTGGTTCGAAGTGGCTGACCAGACCGTCAAGGTATGGCAAGCCGCCGTCATCGACAGCGACCATGGCCAGCGCGCCGGAACCCTGCTCAAGGCTGACAAGCAGGGGATCGATATCGCCACCGGCAAAGGGGTACTGCGCCTGCTGACCCTGCAGCCGCCCGGCAAGAAGGCGATGTCCGTGACGGACCTGCTCAACTCTCGCCGCGACTGGTTTGAACCCGGCACGCAATTGAATTGAACTGGATTGAATTGACACAAGCGGGGCCCAGGCCCCGACTTGCGCATCTAAGGTAACACTATGAAAACACGCGCACAGGCTGCTCTCGTTATTCAACAGGTGCTGGATCAGGGCCAGTCCCTCTCCGCCGTTCTGCCTGCTGCCCAGGAGAAGGTTGCGCCCCGCGATCGCGCCCTCCTGCAAGAACTCTGCTATGGTACCCTGCGCTGGCTGCCCCGCCTCGACGCGGCGGTCGGCGAGATGATGGACAAGCCGCTCAAGAACAAGAGCCGCATCTTCCACTACCTCATCCTGGTCGGCCTCTACCAGCTTATCTACACCCGCATTCCGGCTCACGCCGCGGTGGCCGAGACCGTCAACGCGGTCAAGCTGCTCAAGGGCACCTCCCTGCGTGGCCTCATCAACGGCGTGCTGCGCAACTTCCAGCGCAGCGCCGAAGTGATTCTGCTGCGTATCGACCGCGTGCCGAGCGTGCGCCTCGGTCACCCCGAGTGGCTCACCAAGCGCCTGCGTCAGGCCTATCCCGACGAGTGGGAGTTCATCATGGAGGCGAACAACCAGCGCCCTCCCATGTGGATCCGCAACAACAGCCAGCGCCAGAGCCGCGAGCAGATGCTGGCCCGCATGGCCGAAGCCGGCATCAATGCGGTGGCCGGTGAAGAGGGCGAGGATTGCATCCTGCTGGAACGTCCCTGCGACGTGACCAAGCTGCCCGGCTTCGAAGTCGGTGACTGCTCGGTACAGGATGGCGCAGCACAACAGGCGGCCGCCCTGCTCGACCCGCAGCCGGGTGAGTGGGTGCTGGATGCCTGCGCCGCCCCAGGCGGCAAGACCGCCCACCTGCTGGAGCGTCAGCCCAAGCTGGCCGGCGTGGTCGCCGTCGATGCAGACGAGAACCGCCTCAAGCGGGTGCAGGAGAACCTGGATCGCATCGGCCTGACCGCTAAAGTGATCCACGGCGATGCCGCGGCACCGGAACAGTGGTGGCCGGAGGGCCAGTTCGACCGCATTCTGCTGGATGCCCCCTGCTCCGCCACCGGCGTTATCCGTCGTCACCCTGACATCAAGTGGCTGCGCCGCGATCAGGACATTCGTGAGCTGGCCGAGCTGCAGCGCCGCATTCTGAGCGCCCTCTGGGGCAAGCTGAAGAGCGGCGGCACCCTGCTCTACGCCACCTGCTCCGTCCTGCCGGAAGAGAACCGCGAACAGATCCGCGCCTTCCTTGCCGCGACCAAAGATGCCAAATTGGTACCGTTGCACGAACAGGACACCCCGGATTGCCCGGGTCGCCAGTTCCTGCCGGGTGAAGCCGAGATGGATGGCTTCTACTACGCCAAGCTGGTCAAGCTGTGACGCTGACATGCTTCTTCCGGGGCAATCGCCATGCTGGCGGCATGCCCCTTTACTGCCTCAACGTGAGTAGACGTTCCCTATGAAAATCATCATTTTGGGAGCCGGCCAGGTCGGCGGCACTCTGGCCGAGAACCTGGCCGGAGAGAACAACGACATCACCATCGTCGATACCGACAGCGAGCGCCTGCGCGAACTGCAGGACAAGTTTGACCTGCGGGTAGTCAACGGCCATGGCGCTCACCCCAAGGTGCTGCGCGAAGCGGGCGCCCAGGATGCCGACATGCTGGTCGCCGTCACCAACAGTGACGAGACCAACATGATCGCCTGTCAGGTCGCCTACTCCCTGTTCAACACCCCGAACAAGGTGGCGCGGATCCGTTCGCCCGCCTATCTGACCGAGCGGGATCGCCTGTTCCTGCCGGAATCGGTGCCGGTGGATCACCTGATCGCGCCGGAGCAGCTGGTGACCGACTATGTGCGTCGCCTGATCGAGTATCCGGGAGCCCTGCAAGTGGTTGATTTCGCAGGTGGCCGCGTCGGTCTGGTGGCGGTCAAGGCCTACTACGGCGGCCCGCTGGTTGGCAATGCGCTCTCCACCCTGCGCGAGCACATGCCCAACATCGAAACTCGCGTAGCAGCCATCTTCCGTCAGGGACGCCCGATCCGCCCGCAAGGCACCACCATCATCGAAGCGGATGACGAGGTCTTCTTCGTCGCCGCCGCGGGCCATATTCGCGCCGTGATGTCGGAGCTGCAGCGTCTCGAGAGCCCCTACCGTCGCATCATGATCGTCGGTGGCGGCAACATCGGTGCCGGTCTCGCCCGTCAGCTGGAAAAGCGTTACAGCGTCAAGCTTATCGAGCGCAACCAGAAGCGGGCGGAGCAGCTCTCCGAACTGCTGGAGAACACCATCGTCTTCTGCGGCGATGCGGCGGATCAGGAGCTGCTGGCCGAGGAGCACATCGACCAGATCGACGTCTTCATCGCCGTCACCAACGAGGATGAGGCCAACATCATGTCAGCGCTGCTCGCCAAGAAGATGGGGGCCAAGAAGACCATGGTGCTGATCCAGCGCGGCGCCTACGTCGATCTGGTGCAGGGCGGTTCCATCGATATCGCCATCTCGCCGCAGCAGGCCACCATCTCGGCCCTGCTGACCCACGTGCGCCGAGCTGATATCGCCAACGTCTACAGTCTGCGCCGCGGCGCTGCCGAGGCGATTGAGGCGATTGCCCACGGCGACGAGAACACCTCCAAGGTGGTCGGCAAGACGGTAGGCGAACTCAAGCTGCCACCGGGCACCACCATTGGTGCAGTGGTGCGCGGGGATGAGGTGCTGATCGCTCACGATCGCACCAGGATCCAGCAGGATGACCACGTGGTCATGTTCCTGGTGGACAAGAAGTACATCCCGGAAGTGGAACGGCTGTTCCAGCCCAGCCCCTTCTTCCTGTAACGGGCCCATGGCCGCTCACTGTCACGCCAGACCCGGCTCAGCCCCACCAGGGGGATGCTCCGGGTCTTTTTTCAATCACCGACCAGGTTATCGAACATGATCAAGCTGCGTCCCATCATCTTTACTCTCGGGCTGGTGCTCTCCAAGCTGGCGCTCTTCATGTGGCTGCCGACCCTGCTGGCCCTGCTGACCGGCTCCGAGGGGTTCGTCGAGTTTCTCAAATCGGTGCTCATCACCCACGGCGCCGCCCTGCTCTGCCTCCATTACGGGCGCAAGGCGGAGTTCCATCTGGGGGTGCGGGAGATGTTCCTGCTCACCACCTCGGTCTGGGTGGTGGCCTGTATCTTCGGGGCACTGCCCTTTGTCTTCATCACCCACATCAACTTTACCGATGCCTACTTCGAGACCATGTCGGGGGTGACCACCACCGGCTCTACCGTGCTCTCCGGCCTCGACAACATGGCCCACAGCATCCTGCTGTGGCGCTCCATCCTGCAGTGGCTGGGCGGGGTCGGCTTTATCGTGATGGCGGTAGCTGTGCTGCCCTACCTCAACGTCGGCGGCATGAAGCTGTTCCAGACCGAGAGCTCGGACTGGTCGGATAAAAGTGCACCACGGGCCAAGACGGTGGCCAACAACATAGTGCTGGTCTATCTGGTGCTCTCCATGCTCTGCATGATGGCCTACTGGGCCAGCGGCATGACGCTGTTCGAGGCGATCAACCACTCGATGACCACTCTCAGTACCGGCGGCTACTCCACCTCTGATCAATCCATGTCCCACTTCTCCAACTCGGCACACTGGATTGGCACCCTGTTCATGTTCCTTGGTGGCCTGCCCTTCCTGCTCTACGTGCAGAGCCTCAACCACCGGGATTACAGCCTGTTCAAGGATGCCCAGGTACGCGGCTTCTTCTGGCTGGTGGTCTGGGTCACCGCCATCATGACCTTCTACCTGTGGGAGCGGAACCTGTTCGACTTCTGGGATGCCCTGCGCATCAGCTGCTTCAACATCGTCTCGGTACTCACCACCACGGGCTTTGGCCTCGGTGACTTCGGCACCTGGGGGCCGCTCGCCAGCATCACCTTCATCGTGCTGCTGGCGCTTGGCGCCTGCTCGGGCTCGACTGCGGGCGGCCTCAAGATCTTCCGGGTACAGGTGGCGTTCGCCCTGTTCAAGAAGCAGATGCGCCAGCTGATGCACCCCTCCGGCGTATTTCCCCAGAAGTACAACGGCCGGACGGTCAACGACGCCATCATCCGCTCCATGATCTCCTTCGTGCTGGCCTACTTCGCCATCATTCTGGTGATCGCGGCGCTGCTGGCCGCCATCGGGCTCGACCCCCTCACCTCCATCTCCAGCTCCATCACCGCGGTTGCCAACGTGGGGCCGGGGATGGGGCCGGTGGTGGGCCCCAGCACCAACTTTGCCAGTCTGCCCGACTCGGCCAAGTGGCTGCTGTCGTTCGGCATGCTGCTGGGACGGCTGGAGATCCTGACGGTCGCGGTGCTGTTCTTCCCCTCGTTCTGGCGCCAGTAACGCGCAAGTAGCGACGCCCGCCACCGGTGGATAACAACCGGTGGCGGGCGTCGTTTTTTATGCCCCGGATCGGGCACCGCCCTGTAACGACCTGGTATAAGCCACAGAGTGCTTCAGGTAGCCCACTTTGCTCACATAAGGTAAAGCTGGGCCATTAAGACAAAATCCATAAATTAAATTTATAGCGATTACTTTGGCTCACCCATAAGAGCCCGCCCCTGCCAGCAGGCCCGGTAAGACCATCTTCCGATCTGCCGAGCCCTGCCTCCAGAACACGCCCTCTGCATTGAGCCATAGCAAGACAAACGCCCATTGAAAGCCTGTCACGCCCGGCCGCAGCGCTTATCCACAAAGCAAGGTGCAACCGAACCGCTCAAGCCCAACGCAGATAAAAAAAGGCCCAAACCTGAGGTTTGGGCCTTTCTATCAGCGAATCGTCAGCAACCGCGAGGGCTACCGAGACTCAGCACATGGGATTAACCACGGCCAGAGCGCTTGCGATCCAGCTCGGTCAGCAGCTTCTTACGGATACGGATGCTCTTCGGAGTCACTTCTACCAGCTCATCGTTGTCGATGAACTCGAGAGCCTGTTCCAGAGTCATGCGGATCGGCGGAGTCAGAACCTGAGCTTCGTCGGTACCGGAGGCACGCATGTTGGTCAGCTGCTTGCCTTTCAGGCAGTTAACAGTCAGGTCGTTGGAACGGGAGTGGATACCGATCACCTGGCCTTCGTACACTTCGGTCGCGTGACCGATGAACAGACGACCGCGGTCTTGCAGACCGAACAGGGCGTAAGTCAGTGCCTTACCGGTAGCGTTGGAGATCAGCACGCCGTTCTGACGCTCACCGATGCTGCCACCCTTGTGCGGACCGTAGTGGTCGAAGGTGTGGTAGAGCAGACCGGTACCGGAGGTCATGGTCATGAACTCGGTCTGGAAGCCGATCAGGCCACGGCTCGGGATCATGAAGTCCAGACGGACACGACCCTTGCCATCCGGGGTCATGTTGGTCATTTCGCCCTTACGCAGACCCAGCTGCTCCATCACGGAACCCTGGTGCGCTTCTTCAACGTCCACAGTTACGGTTTCGAACGGTTCTTGCAGTTCGCCGTCAACGGTACGCAGGATTACTTCCGGACGGGATACCGCCAGCTCGTAACCTTCGCGACGCATGTTTTCGATCAGGATGGAGAGGTGCAGTTCACCACGACCGGATACACGGAACTTGTCCGGATCGTCGGTCTCTTCCACGCGCAGGGCCACGTTGTGGACCAGCTCCTGGTTCAGACGCTCCAGAATGTTGCGGGAGGTCACGAACTTGCCCTCTTTACCGGCGAACGGTGAGGTGTTGACCTGGAAGGTCATGTTCACGGTCGGCTCGTCAACGGAGAGCGGCGGCAGCGCTTCAACAGCACCGTTGTCGCAGATGGTGTCGGAGATCTTCAGCTCGCCCAGACCGGTGATGGCGATGATGTCGCCAGCTTGCGCATCGGCAACTTCGGTACGGGACAGGCCCAGATAGCCCAGCACCTGACCGACTTTACCGTTGCGGGTCTTGCCGTCGGCACCAACGATGGTGACCTGCTGGTTGGTCTTGACGCGACCACGGGTGATACGGCCGATACCGATAACGCCCACGTAGGAGTTGTAGTCCAGCTGGGAGATCTGCATCTGGAACGCGCCTTCGGTGTCAGCTTTCGGAGCTTCCACGTTGTCGACGATAGCCTGGAACAGCGGCTCCATGTTCTCGGACTCAACGTCCTGATCCATGGTGGCCCAACCGTTCAGTGCAGAGGCGTAAACCACTTTGAAGTCCAGCTGTTCGTCAGTCGCGCCCAGGTTGTCGAACAGGTCAAATACCTGATCCATTACCCAGTCAGGACGAGCACCCGGACGGTCAACCTTGTTGATGACCACGATCGGCTTCAGACCCTGAGCGAACGCTTTCTGGGTCACGAAACGGGTTTGCGGCATCGGGCCGTCAACGGCGTCAACCAGCAGCAGCACGGAGTCAACCATGGACAGTACGCGCTCAACTTCACCACCGAAGTCGGCGTGACCCGGGGTATCAACGATGTTGATGCGGTAGTCATTCCAGCGGATCGCAGTGTTCTTGGCGAGAATGGTGATGCCACGTTCCCGTTCCAGATCATTGGAGTCCATGATCCGTTCCTGGCCTTCCGTGGAGCGGTCCAGGGTACCGGACTGCTGCAGCAGTTTGTCCACCAGCGTCGTTTTGCCGTGGTCAACGTGCGCAATAATCGCAATATTGCGTAAATTCTCTAACATTCTCGCCTCAATCACCGGGTAAAATTGGGCGCTAATTGTACTCTTGCCTTTGTGATCTGCCTAGCAGAATTGCAGTACATTCGCGCATGACAACGGATCTGGATCATAGACCTCGTCTGTAAACCCTGCTTATATGGGGTGCGACCGCATCTTGCGCACTATTTCAGTGCACCAAAACGATCCGCGGTCGCACTATTTTGATGCAACACCAGTCGAGATTGCCTGCTTTTGGGGAACCACCGAGACGGGATTGCCCTGAAATCAGGCTGTCACAAACTTGGCACGATACTGGCTTATGTGAATACGACGACGCATTCACCCAGAGAGTTTTAACACCGGAGGTTATTTAGCATGTCAGTCCAGAACGTTTTGGCCCTGATCCAGGAACACGAAGTCAAGTTTGTTGATCTGCGCTTTACCGACACCAAGGGCAAAGAGCAGCACGTATCCATCCCTGCCCATCAGGTTGATGAAGATTTCTTCGAAGACGGCAAGATGTTCGACGGCTCCTCCATCGGTGGCTGGAAAGGCATCAACGAATCCGACATGGTACTGATGCCGGATGCCGCCTCCGCCAAGCTGGATCCCTTCACCGAAGAGACCACTCTGAACATCGTGTGTGACGTGCTGGAGCCTGCCACCATGCAGGGCTACGACCGCGACCCGCGCTCCATCGCCAAGCGCGCCGAAGATTTCCTGAAGTCCAGCGGCATCGCTGACACCGTGCTGTTCGGGCCGGAGCCGGAATTCTTCATGTTCGACAACATCACCTTCTCCAACACCATGGGCCACAGCTTCGTGAAGATCGAATCCGAAGAAGCTGCATGGAACTCCGGTACTGCCTATGAGCATGGCAACAAGGGACACCGTCCGTTCGTGAAAGGCGGTTACTTCCCGGTTGCGCCGGTCGACTCCTCCCAGGACATCCGTGCCGCCATGTGTCTGGTGCTGGAAGAGATGGGCCAGGTTGTTGAAGCTCACCACCACGAAGTGGCGACTGCCGGTCAGAACGAGATCGCTACCCGCTTCAATACTCTGACCCTGAAGGCGGACGAAGTGCAGGTGCTGAAGTACGTGATCCACAACGTGGCCCACGCCTACAACAAGACTGTGACCTTCATGCCGAAACCCATGTTCGGTGACAACGGCTCCGGCATGCACTGCCACCAGTCTCTGGCCAAGAACGGCGTCAACCTGTTCGCCGGCGACCTGTATGGCGGTCTGTCCGAGATGGCGCTGCACTATATCGGCGGTATCATCAAGCACGCCAAGGCCATCAACGCCTTCGCCAACCCGACCACCAACTCCTACAAGCGTCTGGTTCCGGGTTATGAAGCACCGGTCATGCTGGCCTACTCTGCCCGCAACCGCTCTGCCTCCATCCGTATCCCGGTGGTTCCGAGCCCGAAAGCCCGTCGTATCGAAGTGCGCTTCCCGGATCCGGCAGCCAACCCGTACCTGGCCTTTGCAGCTCAGCTGATGGCCGGTCTGGACGGTATCATCAACAAGATCCATCCGGGCGATGCCATGGACAAGAACCTGTACGACCTGCCGCCGGAAGAGGCTGCAGAAGTACCGACCGTTGCCGGTTCTCTGGACGAAGCACTGGCCGCTCTGGATGCAGACCGCGAGTTCCTGACCCGTGGCGGCGTGTTCAGCGATGACTTCATCAACTCCTACCTGGAACTGAAACAGCAGGATGTTGACCGTGTGCGCATGACCCCACACCCACTGGAGTTCGAGCTGTACTACTCCGTCTAAGCCTGGAACAGCTGTCCGGTTAATCGGACCAGCTTGCCCAATCGTGACAAAACCCGCCATCTGGCGGGTTTTTTCTCTGATAGGATTAAGCAAGATACCGTCAAGGAGAGATGGATGAACAACAAGTATGGCATCGGGCTTGTCGCCCTCCTGTTGCTGACCTCGTTTGGTACACATGCAGCCAAGGTCTACTCCTGGGTCGATGGCAATGGCGTCACCCACTACACGGATGCCCCTCCTCCCGGCAAGAAGGTAAAGGAAGTCGATCTGCGCACGGCCCCCTTCCTCAGCGGAGCCCCCCGTTCGGTACAGGTGGAGAACTTCAACTCCCTGACCGGTGTCGATGCCAACAAGAAGAAAGAGGCAGCCAAGCTGGTCATCGCCCTGCTTTCACCGGAACAGGGCAGCACCCTGCGCGACAACACCGGCAATATCGTCTTTCAGGGCCAGATCAGCCCCAAGCCCCCCACCCAGTATGATGTGCGCCTGACCCTGGATGGCAAAGCGGCTCCCCTTGTCAGCAACAGCCTCTCGATCCGGATCGAAAACGTCGATCGCGGCGCCCACGAGGCCCAGCTCGAACTGCTCGCCAAAGACGGTACGATCCTTGCTAAATCGACTCCAGTCACCTTTTACCTGCATAGAGCAAGCGTGGATCCGGCTCCCAAACCCACCCCCAAAGCCAACCAGGGGTGATATAGCGCACCGATGCGGGTAAACTCAATGCACCATATCGGTGCATTGCAGGTGCACAGCACCGTTTTAGGGAGAAACCAGTGCCAACCCGCTCGGACAACGCCAAAACACTCTTGGATAATTTGCTGACCGCCGTGATCCTGATGGATGAACGGCTCTGCATCCAGTTCGTCAATCCTGCCGCCGAGCAGCTGCTCTCTCTCAGTGAACGGCGGCTGATCGGCATCGAACTGCCCCATCTGCTGGAACATATCTCCCTCGACCTGCAACGACTGAAACAGTGCCTCGTTTCGGGGCAGGGCTTTACCGATAGCGAAGTGACTCTGGTGGTAGAGGGAGAACCGCGGTTGGTAGAGCTGAGTGCGACTCCCATGGCCGACCACGAGCAGCGCCTGCTGGTCGTGGAGCTTCGCAAGATCGACCAGCAGAAAAAGATCAGTCAGGAGCAGCAGCAGCATGCCCAGCAGCTGGCAGCCAAGGAGCTGGTGCGCGGTCTCGCCCACGAAATCAAGAATCCCCTCGGTGGCCTGCGCGGCGCAGCCCAGCTGCTGCAAAAGGAGCTGCCCGACCCCGCCCTGCGCGAATATACCGGCATCATCATCGAACAGGCCGATCGGCTGCGGGTACTGGTCGATCGCTTGCTCGGCCCCCAGCGCCCCGGCCGCCACCAGATGCACAATGTCCATTCGGTGCTGGAGCAGGTACGCCGACTGGTGGAGCTGGAGCTGCCACCGACGGTGCGCATCGAGCGGGATTACGACCCCAGCATCCCCGAATTCGAGATGGAGCCGGATCAGCTGCAGCAGGCGTTTCTTAACATAGTGCGCAACGCCGCCGAAGCGCTGGGCGATCAAACCGGGCTTATCCGCATCAAGACCCGCACCGCGTTCCAGATCACCATCCACGGCCAGCGTTACCGGCTGGCGGCGGAGATCAAGATCATCGACAACGGCCCCGGTATTCCCGATGCCATCCGCGACACCCTCTTCTATCCCATGATCACCGGCAAAGAGGGCGGCACCGGGCTTGGCCTCTCCATCGCCCAGAACCTCATCGACCAGCACAAGGGGAAAATCGACTGCATCAGCTGGCCGGGCCACACCGAATTCACCATTTTTCTACCGCTTCGCAAGTAAGGGAACACCATGACAGCCAAAGTGTGGATCGTCGACGATGACAGCTCTATCCGTTGGGTGCTGGAACGCACCCTCGGCAGCGAAGGCTTCAACTGCGAGAGCTTTGCCGATGGTGAAGCCCTGCTGCATGCCCTTGAGCTGCGCTCACCCGATGTCATCCTCTCCGATATCCGGATGCCGGGCATCGACGGCCTGAGCCTGCTGGAGCAGATCCACCGCCGTCAGGCCGATCTGCCCATCATCATCATGACCGCCCACTCGGATCTCGACAGCGCGGTCAACGCCTACCAGCGCGGCGCCTTCGAGTACCTGCCCAAACCGTTCGACATCGACGAAGCAGTGACGTTGGTGCGCCGCGCCGAGAATCACCTCAAAGAGCAGCGCACCAAGCGGAAGTCTCGCCAGCAAGAGGCCACCGCCACTCCCGAAATCATCGGTGAGGCGCCGGCGATGCAGGAGGTGTTTCGCGCCATCGGTCGCCTGTCACGCTCCAGCATCTCGGTGCTGATCAACGGCCAGAGCGGCACCGGCAAGGAGCTGGTCGCCCATGCCCTGCACAAGCACAGCCCGCGCGCCCACAAAAACTTTATCGCCCTCAACATGGCGGCTATCCCGAAAGATCTCATCGAATCCGAGCTGTTCGGTCACGAGAAGGGGGCTTTCACCGGCGCCAACAACATCCGCCACGGCCGCTTCGAGCAGGCCGATGGCGGCACCCTGTTTCTCGACGAGATCGGCGACATGCCGCTTGATGTGCAAACCCGGCTGCTGCGGGTCTTGGCCGATGGCCAGTTCTATCGGGTCGGTGGCCACCAGCCGGTGCAGGTTGATGTACGGATCATAGCCGCCACCCACCAGAATCTGGAGAAGCGGGTCGCCGATGGCGAGTTTCGCGAGGATCTGTTTCACCGCCTCAACGTCATTCGCATCCATATTCCCGCCCTCAAGGAGCGCCGTGAGGATATTCCCCAGCTGGCCCGTCACTTCCTGCTGCGCGCCGCCAAGGAGTTGAACGTGGAGGCCAAGAGCCTGCACCCTGACACCCAGACCTATATCAGTCGCCTGCCCTGGCCGGGTAACGTGCGCCAGTTGGAGAACGTCTGCCGCTGGCTCACCGTGATGGCCTCCGGGCAGGAGGTGCTGGTGAGCGATCTTCCCCCCGAACTGCTTACCCCCATCACCCACAACGCCGAGCCCGGCCAACCGGCGTTGCCCGGTTGCTGGCAGCAACAGTTGCAGGAGTGGGTGGCCAGCAAGCTGGCGCTGGGAGAGACAGACATCCTGGCCGATGCCATGCCCCAGTTCGAACGGATCATGCTGGAGACGGCGCTGGAGCACACCCATGGCCACAAGCAGGAGGCGGCCCGTCTGCTTGGCTGGGGTCGCAACACCCTCACCCGCAAGCTGAAGGAACTCGATCTCTCCTGAGTCCCGGGGAAAAACGATTCCCATCACGCCTTGATAAATCACCGACCAATAAGACCCCGTTTGCCAGCAAACGGGGTATCTTTTTTGAAAGCCCCGCCTAGAATGGCAGGCTTTCAAACCCGACTCGAAGAAGGCGCCATCATGATTGACAGATCTCTCCCCCTGACCGACCTGCACCGCCATCTGGACGGCAACATCCGTCCGCAGACCATCCTCGAGCTGGGTCGCCAACACAATATCCAGCTGCCCGCCTTCGAGCTGGAGGCGCTGCGCCCCCACGTACAGATCGTCGAGAACGAGCCAAGTCTGGTCGCCTTCCTGAAGAAACTGGACTGGGGTGTTGCCGTGCTGGCCGACTATGACGCCTGCCGCCGGGTTGCCTACGAGAACGTGGAAGACCTGCTGCGCGCCGGTATCGACTATGCCGAGCTGCGCTTCAGCCCGGCCTATATGGCGATGACCCACAAGCTGCACCCGCAGGGTGTGGTGGAAGCCATCATCGACGGCGTGGCCGCGGGCAGCCGTGACTTCGGCATCAAGGCCAATCTGATCGGCATCATGAGCCGCACCTTCGGCACCGAGCAGTGCAATCAGGAGCTGGCCGCCTGTCTGGCCCACCGCGACAAGCTGGTCGCCATCGATCTGGCCGGTGACGAGCTGGGCTTCCCGGGGGAACTCTTTGTCGACCACTTCCGCAAGGTGCGCGATGCAGGCATGCGCGTCACCGTGCACGCCGGTGAGGCGGCTGGGCCCGAGAGCATGTGGCAGGCCATTCGCGAACTGGGTGCCGAACGTATCGGCCACGGTGTCAAAGCGATTCAGGATCCGGCCCTGATGGCCTATCTGGCCGAGCACCGCATCGGCATCGAATCCTGCCTCACCTCCAACGTCCAGACCACCACGGTGGCGAGCCTGACCGAACACCCGATCCGCCAGTTCCTGGCTGCCGGCGTGCTGGCCTGCCTCAACACCGACGACCCGGCGGTGGAAGGCATCGATCTGCCCCACGAATATGAAGTGGCCGCCCCAGCCGCCGGCATGACCGCGAGCGAAATCCGCACTGCCCAACAAAATGGCCTGACCCTGGCCTTCCTGAGCGATAGCGAGAAAGCCGAACTGAGCGCCCGCGCCGCCAGCCGCTGATTAACACCGGCAGTGCAAATAACAACGGCCCACTTCGGTGGGCCGTTTGCTTTGCGGATTTCTGATGATGGGTAAGCACTGGGCCAACTGACAGATAGCAAAAGACCCAAACCGTGTTTGGGACTTGGCTGATGACAGTGCAGGTAAAAACTACTCCTGCTCCTTGTCACGCTCCAGTGCCCGCTCCACCAGCGGCTCTGGCAGGCTCTTGGTCACCTCCACCCCCAGCTCGCGGAAACGCTCGACCTGCGCGATCAGGTTGCCACGGCCGTTGACCAGCCGTCCCATCGCCTTGTCGTAGCTCTCCTGCGCCTTGTGCAGGCTGCCGCCCATCTGCTGCATCTCCTCGACAAACAGCCGCAGCTTTTCGTAGAGGCGACCGGCCCGTTCGGCAATCTGGCGGGAATTCTGGTTCTGCCGCTCGTAGCGCCACAGGTTCTCGATGGTGCGCAGCGCCACCATCAGGTTGGTGGGGCTCACCAACAGGATATTGTTGTCGAGACCGTAACGCACCAGCGAGGGATCGGCCTCCATCGCGGTAAGGAAGGCGGGCTCCACCGCCACGAACATCAGCACATAGTCGAGGGTACGCACACCGGGCAACTGCTGGTAATCCTTGCGACCCAGCTCGCGGATATGGTTGCGCACCGAGGCGACGTGCTCCTTGAGTGCAACAGACTTCTCCAACTCGTCATCGGCGTTGTACCAGCGCTCGTAGGCGGTCAGCGACACCTTGGCGTCGATGATGATGTCCTTCTCCTGCGGCAGGTGGACAATGACATCGGGCTGGTAGCGCTTGCCCTTCTCCACCTCGATATTGACCTGGGTGTGGTACTCGTGACCCTCGCGCAGACCGCACTCGCTGAGGATCCGCGCCAGCACCACTTCCCCCCAGTTGCCCTGCTGCTTGCTGTCGCCCTTGAGGGCTCTGGTCAGTGCCGCAGCCTCTTCGGTCATGCGGGCATTGAGCTCGGCGAGGCGCTCCAGCTCGAACTTGAGACTGTGGCGCTGGGCCGTCTCCTGCGCGTGGGTCTCCCCCACCTGACGGCGGAAGCCCTCCAGCTGTTCCTTGAGCGGAGTGAGCAGCAGATCGAGGCTGTTCTGGTTGAGTTCACGGAAGTTGCCGGAGTTTTGCTCGAAGATCCGGTTGGCAAGGTTCTCGAACTGCTGACTGAGGCGCTGCTCCGCCTCCTGTTGCAGTTGCAGCTTCTCGGCGGCGGCCAGCCGCTCGCTGCGCAGGGTTGCTTCCGCATCCTTGAGACGGGCGGTGAGTTTGATCAGCAGGGTCTGCTGCTGATCCAGCTTCTGCTGCCCCTGTTGCCGCTCATCCTGCAGTTCGTCAAAACGCTCCTGCAGAGCCTGATAACGCTCCTGTGCCAGCAGCAGCTCCTGAGTCTGCGCCGTGCTGCTGCGCCGGCCAATCAGCCAGCCTGTGCCGAGTGCCAGCAGGGCGGCTGGCAGCAGGATGACCCAGAGCCCGGGCTCGATCATTTACGGCTCCGCTGGCGCAGGAAGAGTTCGAGATAACGGTTGGCCAGCAGCCAGAGCAGCACATAGATGAGGTAAGCGGCGAGCACCACCCACTTGTGGCTGTTGACCCCGGTATCGAGCTCGACGAACTCGATGCCCTTGATGCGGCAGTAGCCCCACATCAGCAGGGGGAAGATATAGAGCAGGGACGAACGCCAGAGAAATAACCACATATGTTTTCATTCAACCACGGAAAAGAGACCCGCCTAGCTTACACAAGGGCAACAGCCCTTGCGATCCTGACGGCTGCTATTCTCTGGCCTGCCCTCGCAAACTTCGATAAAATTAACCCCTAATAGGTATCAGGGGTGGGCATGACTCATTATTTCCTCCGTTGGCTGACACAAGGCTGGCAAGCTTCACGCAAACCCGCGGTGGTTTGCCATGAAGCGCGCCCGCCGTGGGCGATCGAGGAGTCCCAGTACCTCACCCTTTGCACCCGCTGCGGCGAGTGTTTCAAGGCCTGCCCGCGCGGTCTGCTCAAACCGGCCATGCAGGAGGAGTACGAGGGGAGCCCGATTGCCGGCACCCCGGTGCTCGATCTCGCCTGCGGCCAGTGCAGCTATTGCGGCAGCTGCGCCAGAGCCTGTCCGACCGGTGCGCTCGACTTGCAACTGGGCCGTCAGGTGCAGACCCGGGTCCAGATTGAAGAGAGTTGTCAGGCCCGTCAGGGCTTCTACTGCCTGCTCTGTGAAGATGCCTGCCCCCAGCAGGCAATCAAGGCCACTGCCGATGGCATCAACGTCAACATGGATGCCTGCAATGGCTGCGGTGCCTGTGGCCTCGCCTGTCTGCACGGCGCCATCACCCTGATCCGCCAGCCGGGTAATCGCTGACAAGCAAAAGGGGCCATCAGGCCCCTTTCTTAACTGTTCTTGTTTCCTGCCCATCAGGCCATTGCCAGAATGGACTCCTGCTCGATGCCCAGCAGATGGCAAAGACGGTTCGGATCGCGTACCGCATCGGCCAGGGTGTACTCACCCAGCACTTCGAGGAAGGCGTTCATGGCGCGGCGCAGAATGCCCTGAATGCGGCAGCCGCCGGAGAGACGGCAGTTCTCGCGCTTGCAGTCGACCGGACAGAGCACGTGCTCCATGTCCATCACCACATCGCGCAGGTTGATGGAGACCGCGGAGCGACCGAGCCGGATACCGCCATGCTTGCCACGCACCGTTTCGATGTACCCCTTGATGCCGAGCTGGTGCACTATCTTGACCACGTGGTTGCGAGAGATGCCGAAGGTATCGGCCACTTCGGTAATGGTCGACAGGCGATCGCCCGGCTGCACCGCCAGGAAGGTCAGGGTACGCAGGGCGTAGTCGGTAAATCGTGTCAGTTGCATGGTCGCACTTGCCTCTTACTACAAGCCAGGAATCAGGACGACAACATTGAGCTAAGAGGCAGGAGACAACCGGTTTGCCTCTGTCCACCAGAGGGGGGCCTGTCTCTTAATCTGAGTTGCGGAGTGACAAGGTTAAGAGCAGCACAACCGGGTGTCGATGAAGATGCACATAAATCGACACTTTCTTTGATTGATCGCAAACTTGCCGGGTTAGCCCGGCGTTTGCCTCCATTCTGGCGGCTAAATTTCCCGAAATTCCTCACCGCCGCACCCAACAGACAAGAGGGGAAATCCCCCTTCGAACAGTGAATGAACGGGGCGTCAGTGAGGCTGTTTCAGCCAGTTTTTCAGCGCGACCGAGGGGATGGAACTCTCGGAGGCGACGGCAAATGCGCCCCAGTCCACCGCACACTGCAGCGCATCCTTGATCGCCATGCCTCGTGCCAGACCATGGATCAATCCCCCTGCGAAAGCATCCCCTGCCCCCGTGGTATCAACCACCGAAACTGGCCGGGCGGCGACCCTAATCTGCTCCTCACCATGGATGGCCACTGCGCCCGCCTTACCCTCGGTCAGCACCAGCCACTCCAGCTGCTCCCCCGCCAGCTGGCGGGCATGTTGCCAGGGGTCGCTCACCTCGCCGAGATCGGAGCGGGAAGCCACCAGCACGTGGCAGGGACGGCGCGCTTGCCCCCCCTTGGGATACTGGGCCACCACGAAGCTTTTGCCGAGCATCTGGCGCATGTAGCTGATGATGGCGGTACCGGGATAGTTCACGTAGAGGCAGTCGATCCCCTCCAGCGGCAGATCGCCGGGCAGATCGGGGCGTCGTGGGCGGCGCAGTATGGTGCGCTCGCCGGTGGAGTCCACCAGAATCAGCAGCTCGCCGGTCTCGCCGCCAAAGCGCTCCACATGGCTGCAATCCAGCCCGTAACCGGCCGCCTGCTCCAGCAGCCAGTCGCCGGTCTCGTCCAGTCCGATGCGGGAGGCGATGGTCACCTCGTGACCTGCCCACACCAGCCCGATGCCGGTATTGGCAGCGCCGCCCCCAAGCCTGCGCCCCTGATCCACATATTGCAGCCGGGCCCCCGCCACCAGCGGTTCGGAGAGGGATAGCACATGATCACAGTTGAGATTGGCAAGCAGCAGAATGCGGGACATAGAGACCTCGGACGATGGAGATAGCCTAAAAGAGACAGGCTGAACCCCGAGTAGAGCCCAGCCTGACAGAAGAGACAACCGGCAGCGATCGGGAATCCGATCGGGATCAATAGATGGGCAGCTCCACCCCGGCCAACAGCTCGTCGATGCGCGCCTGGGTCGGCTGCTGCATCACGCTCTGGATCACCTCCTTGGTGAGGTGGGGAGAGAAGGAGCTGATGAAGTCATACATGTAGTTCTGCAGCAGGATGCTCTTGCTGAAGCAGATCTGGGCCGGGCAGGGCTTGAACAGGTGCTCCAGATTGATGGAGACCAGCCCGGGGCTGTCGGTGTCGTTGGCCACCAGCGAGGAGATGATGCCGATGCCAAAACCCAGCTCCACATAGCGCTTGATCACTCCGGCATCCATTACCGTCATGTAGTAGCTCGGGGTCAGCCCCGCCGCCTGAAACACCTCATCCTGCACCTGCCGACCGGTGGCACCGCTCTCGTAACTGAGGATCGGGTAGTGGCAGAGCTGCTCCAGGGTCGGCTTCTTCACCTTGGCCAGCGGGTGACCCTGCGGCACCACCAGCGAGAGGGTCCAGAGGTAGGCGGGCAGCGCTATCAGCTCCTTGTCGAAGCCAATCTCGTGGGCAACGATGGAGAAATCGGAGTAACCCTTGCTGATCTGCTCCTTGCTCGCCGACATCACCGGATGGAGGTGGAACGAGATCTTGGGGTACTTCTTGGTGAAGTAGGTAACCGATTTGGGCAGCAGATAGCGGGCAATGGTGTGAGTAGTGTGGATGTTGAGAGTGCCCACGGTCGGATCAAGATACTCGCGGGAGATCGCCTTGATCTTGCTCTCGATGTTGAGCATCGCCTCGGCACACTTGATGATCTCCTCGCCCACCGGGGTGATGCGGTGCAGATGCTTGCCACGGCGCTCGAAGATCCGCACTCCCAGCTCGCTCTCCAGCAGGCCGATCTGCTTGCTGACCCCGGGCTGGCTGGTATAGAGCGCATCGGATGCCACCGAGACGTTGAGGTTGTGGTCCCGGATCGCGATCAAGTACTTCAATTGCTGTAGTTTCAAGGCTTCACCCTCTCAAGCTGGTGCGGCGATCACGCCAGACAAACAGGCCGCCACAAAGGGCGGCCAGTGTATCATCCGATCCCGACATCGCAGCGCTTGATCCTTCATTTTGCTACAAAATCTAGCACCCGAAGGGGGTCGCTGACAAACCGGGCTCAGGCCGCGCCAGCCCGCAGCGGCAGGATCCCCAAAAACTGCAGCAACCACTGCATCATGGTGGTCGAATCCACCTCCCCCTCCAGCGAGGAGAGGCTGCTCTGGTAACGCTCGTCGGGCAACAGGCCACGGCGCCGTTCGATCAGCGCCCGGTTGTACTCCACCGAGAACTCCGGGTGCCCCTGAATGGCCACTATGTTGTCCCCCTGCAAGAACATGAAGTTGGGACAAAAATCGTTGCCCGCCAGCCGGGTTGCTCCGGGTGGCAGCAAGGCAACCTGATCCTGATGGCTCGCCAGAATGCGGATATGATCCCGCGACGGCGCCATCCAGGGGGCATCTTCCAGCATGGGGTGAACCGATACCCCCAGCCCCCACCCCTTGGTGGATTTCACCACTTCGCCCCCCAACGCCTGGGCGATCACCTGATGGCCGAAACAGATCCCGGCCAGCTTGACGTCAGCATCGTGGGCACGGCGGATCCAGCCGCGCAGTGCCTGGATCCAGGGGATATCGCTGTAGGCATCGTGGCGCGAACCTGTGATGAGCCAGGCATCGCACTCATGCAGATCCTCCGGTAATTCGCCATCGATGGCTGACCAGACCCGAAACTCCAGCTCGGGTGCCAGCGGCTGAAACCCCCTGATAAACATCTCGGAGTAGACGGGGCCAAAACGATCCGCCAGATCGGGATCCAGCCGGTCACAATCGAGAATTCCCAATCGCATCTGTTGCTCCTTTACAGAAGAGCCCCCGCAGACCAGCGATCTGCGGGGGCAAGAGAATCAAATCATGGTGGTGGGCCTTGGGCTCATCACTTCATGGTTGGCATGGAGAACTCGGCACCACTGCGCAGGCTCTGGGGCCAGCGCGCCGTCACCGTCTTCATCCGGGTATAAAAGCGAACCCCGTCCGGCCCGTGCATGTTGAGCGGCCCGAAGATGGAGCGCTTCCAGCCGCCAAAGCTGTGAAACGCCATCGGCACCGGAATGGGGACGTTCACCCCTACCATACCGACCTGCACCCTCGCCGTGAAGTCCCGCGCGGTGTCGCCATCACAGGTAAAGATGGCGGTACCGTTGCCGAACTCGTGTTCGTTGATAAGGCGCAGTGCCGTCTCGTAGTCCGGCACCCGCACGATGGAGAGCACAGGGCCGAAGATCTCCTCGCGGTAGATGCGCATCTCGGGGGTTACCTCATCAAACAGGCAGCCACCGATAAAGTAACCCTCATCGTGGCTCAGCGTACGACCATCGACCCGCAAAGCGGCTCCTTCGGCCACCCCCTGATCCACGTAGCCGCGTACCTTGGCCAGATGCTCCTTGCTGATGAGCGGCCCCATTTCGTTCTCCGGGCTCTGACCCAGCCCCGGGCCGACTCGCAGTTTTTCCACCAGCGGTGTCAATTTGGCCACCAGCGCATCGGCGGTCTCGTCACCCACCACCACGGCCACCGAGATCGCCATGCAGCGCTCACCCGCCGCCCCATAAGCAGCCCCCATCAGGGCGGAGACCGCCTGATCGAGGTCCGCATCCGGCATCACCACCATGTGATTCTTGGCGCCGCCCAACGCCTGCACCCGTTTGCCGTGGGCCGAGGCGGTGGCATAGATGTACTGGGCGATGGGGGTGGAACCGACAAACGACACGGCACCTACTCGCGGGTCGGTCAGCAGCACATCCACCACCTCCTTGTCACCGTTCACCACGTTGAGCACGCCGTCCGGCAGACCGGCCTCCTTGAGCAGCTCGGCCATCCGCAGCGAGAGGGAGGGATCCTTCTCGGAGGGTTTGAGAATAAAGGTATTGCCGCAGGCGATGGCAACCGGGAACATCCAGAGCGGCACCATGGCCGGGAAGTTGAACGGGGTGATACCGGCGCAGACCCCGACCGGCTGCATCATGGAGTAGCTGTCTACCCCGCGACCGACGTTGAGGGAGTGTTCCCCCTTGAGCAGATGGGGAATGCCGCAGGCAAACTCCACCACCTCCAGCCCGCGGGTCAACTCACCCTGCGCATCGGAGAAGACCTTGCCGTGTTCACGGCTGATGAGCTGGGCGAGCTCGTCTCTGTGCTGCTCCATCAACTCCTTGAAGCGGAAAAAGACCCGAGCCCGCACCAGCGGCGGGGTTTGTGACCAGTCGGCAAAGGCGCGCTCGGCAATGGCGATCGCCTCCTGACACTCGGCGGCGCTGGAAAGCCCCACGCTCCCCTGTTGCTTGCCACAGGCGGGATTGAAGATGGCCCCTTGCCGCTCGCTGCGACTCTCCTGCGGTTGGCCGTTGATGAAGTTGCTGACCCTGTATGTCATGTATCCTCCGTGATGACTGATATCGTGGTGGCGCAGCACTCGTCAAAACGAGGCAACGCAAGGCCCCGCCAGAGCGGGGCCACCAAATGGGTTAGGGTTGGGCCTGCAGGGCATCCTGCAGCATGGTGAAGAGATCGTCGATCTGACTGCGCTCGATAATGAGGGGTGGCGACAGGGCGATGATGTCGCCGGTCACCCGGATCAGCGCACCTTTCTCGAAGCAGCGGACAAACACCTCGTAGGCGCGCTTGCCAGGCGCATCCGGCATGGATTCCAGCTCGATGCCCGCCACCAGCCCGTAGTTGCGCACATCCTTCACATGCTTGCAGCCCTTCAGCGAATGGGCCGCCTCCTCCCAGTAGCCCGCCAGATCGGCGGCGCGGCTGAGCAGGTTCTCGTTGCGATAGATCTCGAGGGTCGCCAGACCCGCAGCCGCAGCCACCGGATGACCGGAGTAGGTGTAGCCGTGGAACAGCTCGATGGCCCCCTTGCCTGCCGCCATCATGTCGTCATAAATGTGCTTCTGCACCAGCACAGCCCCCATCGGGATAGCACCGTTGGTCAGCCCCTTGGCGCAAGTGATCATGTCGGGGATGACATCGAACTCCTGGGCGGCAAAGGGGGAGCCGAGGCGACCGAAACCGGTGATCACCTCGTCAAAAATCAACAGGATGCCGTGCTTGGTGCAGATCTCCCGCAGCCGCTTGAGGTAGCCTTTGGGCGGCATCAGCACGCCGGTACTGCCGGCGATGGGCTCGACGATCACCGCCGCGATATTGCTGGCATCGTGCAGAAAGACGATCTTCTCCAGCTCGTCGGCCAGCGCCACATCCTCCTCGGGCAGTCCTTTGGTGAAGGCATTTTTGGCGATATTGAGGGTATGGGGCAGATGATCCACCCCGGTCAGCAGGGAACCAAACCACTTGCGGTTGCCGGGAATGCCCCCCACCGAGATGCCACCGAAGCCGACCCCGTGATAGCCACGCTCGCGGCCAATCAGCCGGGTGCGAGTGCCCTGACCGCGGGCCCGCTGCCAGGCCAGCGCAATCTTGAGCGCGGTATCGACCGACTCGGAGCCGGAGTTGGTATAGAAGACGTGGCCAAAACCCTTGGGAGCAATCTCCACCAGCTTGTTGGCCAGCTCGAACGGCAGCGGGTGGCCCATCTGGAAAGTGGGGGCAAAATCGAGGTGGGAAATCTGCTGGGAGACCGCCTCGGCAATCTCGCGCCGACCATGGCCCGCGTTGCAACACCAGAGTCCGGCTGTGCCATCCAGTATCTTGCGGCCATCCTCTGAGTGATAATACATCCCCTCCGCCGACTTCAGGATGCGCGGCGCCGCCTTGAACTGCTGGTTGGCGGTGAACGGCATCCAGAAGGCGGACATGTCGGAGGGGGTATTGATGTCGCTGATCGGTTTCATGGTCACCTCATCCTTAAGGTGTTTAGCAACTATCGGCCATTGCCTATTAAATTAAACACCTGAATCCTTAAAAAAGGGCTCATTATGGCCCTATCTGATCTCACCCCAACTAGCTGTGCTGAACGGGGTGGTATAAGATATTTAACACAAATTTAATAATAGTAAACAGTCAAGGAGTGTCTATCGATGGATATCGGCCACCGCCTCAAGGCGGTTCGCACCAAAGCCGGCCTCTCCCAGCGCGAGCTGGCCAAACGCTCCGGCGTGACCAACGGATTCATCTCCCAGATCGAGAAAAATCAGGTGAGCCCGTCGGTTGCCTCCCTGCGCAAGGTGCTGGAAGGGATCCCCATGTCGCTGGCCAGCTTCTTTACCGACGAGACCGAAATGGACTCCGAAGTGGTCTTTCGCGCCGCCGATATGCCGGATCTCGGCACCCATCCCATCAGTTACCGACTGGTGGGCCACAGCCGTGCCAACCGCGCCATCGGCATGATGCAGGAGACCCTGCCAGCCGGAGCCGACACCGGTGACGACATGCTGAGCCACGAGGGTGAAGAGTGCGGCATCGTCATCAAGGGCGAGGTTGAGGTGACCGTCGGCGAGCAGATCTACCTGCTGACGCCGGGCGATGGCTACTACTTCGACAGCCGAACCCCCCACCGTTTTCGCAACGTGGGCGAGCAGGAGTGCGTGCTGATTTCAGCCAATACTCCCGCCAGTTTCTAACTGACTGGCATCGGTTAAAAACAGTCCAATGTTTAATGAATTGTTACAGAATGGATTTACAAGCGGCAGGATGTTTAGCATATTGATACGCGGATAGTGACTTTTGCCGGTTCAAGGAGTGAACATGAGTGACCTGACCCTGGCCCAGTGGCAACACAAGGCCTCCCACCTGACCCTGCCCTCGCAAGCCTTTATCGATGGCAGCTATCGGGATGCCATCAATGGCGCCACCTTCGACTGCATCAACCCGGCCAACGGCAAGCTGCTGACCAAAGTGGCCGCCTGCGACGCCGCCGATGCCGAGTTGGCGGTACAGGCCGCTCGTGCCGCATTCGATGACAAACGCTGGAGCGGCCTGCCACCGAAACAGCGCAAGCAGATCATGCAGCGCTTCGCCGAACTGATGCGCCTCAACAAACTGGAGCTGGCGCTGCTGGAGTCGCTGGACATGGGCAAACCCATCGGCGATGCCATGGGCTATGACGCTCCGGCCGCAGCCAACTGCATCGCCTGGAACGCCGAAGCGATCGACAAGATTTACGATCAGGTCGCACCGGTCGAGGAATCCGCTCTGGCGCTGGTGACCCGCGAACCACTCGGGGTGGTCGCCGCCATCGTGCCTTGGAACTTCCCGCTGGTGATGGCCTGCTGGAAGCTGGGCCCGGCGCTCGCCACCGGCAACTCGGTGATCCTCAAGCCTTCCGAAAAGTCCCCCCTGACCGCCCTGCGCATCGCGGGTCTGGCCAAGGAGGCGGGTATTCCCGACGGCGTATTCAACGTGCTGCCCGGCTTTGGCCATACCGTAGGCGAGGCGCTGGCCATGCACATGGATGTGGATTGCATCACCTTCACCGGTTCCACCAAAATCGGCAAGCATCTGGTAGAGTGCTCCGGCAAATCCAACCTCAAGCGCGCCTTTATGGAGTGCGGCGGCAAGAGCCCCAACATCATTCTGGCTGACGTGCCCGATCTGGACGCTGCCGCCAGAAGCGCCGCAGGTGCCATCTTCTACAACCAGGGCGAGGTGTGTACCGCCGCCTCCCGGCTGCTGGTGCAAAACAGCATCAAGCCGCAATTTATGGAGCGACTGCTGGCCCATGCCCGCGAGTGGATCTCGGCCAACCCGCTCGACCCCGCTACCCGCATCGGCGCCATGGTGGATCACATCCAGATGGAGCAGGTGCTGCGCTATATCGAAATTGGCAAACAGGAGGGAGCCAAGCTGCTGCTGGGGGGCAACCGCACCAACACAGTGAGCGGCGGCTTCTATATCGAACCCACTATTTTCGATGAAGTCACTCCGCAGATGCGTATCTTCCGCGAGGAGATCTTCGGCCCGGTGCTGGCAGTGACCGGCTTCGATACGCTGGAGGAGGCTATCGCGCTCGGCAACGATACTGACTACGGACTGGCCGCGGCAATCTGGACGGCGGATCTCAACAAGGCGGTCAAGGGCTCACGCGCCCTGCGCGCCGGCACCGTCTTCGTCAACAACTGGGATGGCGGCGACATGACCATGCCGTTTGGCGGCTTCAAACAGTCCGGCAACGGTCGCGACAAGTCGCTGCACGCGCTGGAGAAATATACCGAGCTGAAAAGTACCTGGATCCAGCTCGAATAAGGGGATAAACAGCCATCATCATCAGCTAGGGGGGAGAAATCCCCCCTTTTGCATTTCGGTCTTCCATCAGGCGGCACAATCGATATAATCATCAAATAAGCAAGCCATTAAATATAAAGACAAAAATGCTATTTTTTCTGGGAAGTGTCCTGTTTCTGGTGATCGGTTTGCCCCTGCTGTTCTTCGTGCTGGGGCACGGCGAGGCCTACGTGACCTGGGGCCCCTGGATCTCCGCTATCGCCCTGATGCTGTGGCTACTGATGGATGTGGACAAGATCCGCCGCGGTAAAGGCTGATCCCCCTCCTCCGCCAGACTTCGCTTTATTCGCTTCTTTCCCCGCACAAGGATCGCTACACTGATTTTTTGCGATGTTTTTCCAACATCTGCACTCCAGTGAAGGCTATCTGCATGTCGCAACAGACCCAGCGCGAGGGGATCATCTACGCCCTCAGCGCCTATACCTTATGGGGCATAGCCCCGATCTATTTCAAAACCATTGCCGCCGTGCCGGCCATCGAGATCCTCACCCACAGGGTGATTTGGTCCTGCGCCCTGCTGATGGTGCTGGTACTGCTGGGCCGCCAGTGGCACAAGGTGCAGGCGGTGCTGCGTCGGCCGAAAGTGCTGCTTACCCTCGCCTTTACCTCCTTCACGGTGGGGGGCAACTGGCTGCTCTTCATCTGGGCCATCAACAATGGCCATATGCTGGATGCCAGCCTCGGCTACTACATCAATCCGCTGTTCAACGTGCTGCTGGGCATGCTGTTTCTGAGCGAGAAGCTGCGCCGCCTGCAGTGGTGGGCGGTCGCCCTCGCCTTTATCGGGGTGGGAATCCAGCTCATCGCCTTCGGCTCCCTGCCCTGGATCGCACTGGTGCTGGCGTCGAGCTTCGCTCTATATGGTCTGGTGCGCAAAAAGCTGGCCCTCGATGCCCTTACCGGCCTGCTGCTGGAGACGCTCATCATGCTGCCTGCGGCCGCTTTCTACCTGTGGGGTATCGCCGACAGTCCAACCAGCCACATGACGGAGAACGGCTGGCAGCTCAACCTGCTGCTGATCGCCGCCGGCGCCGTTACCACCGCTCCACTGCTCTGCTTCACCGCGGCGGCCACCCGGCTCAAGCTCTCCACCCTGGGTTTCTTCCAGTACATAGGCCCCAGCATGATGTTCATCCTAGCCGTCACCCTCTACGGTGAGGCGCTGGCAATGGACAAGC
Source organism: Aeromonas sp. SG16 (assembly GCF_024436135.1). Taxonomy (NCBI): domain Bacteria; kingdom Pseudomonadati; phylum Pseudomonadota; class Gammaproteobacteria; order Aeromonadales; family Aeromonadaceae; genus Aeromonas; species Aeromonas sp. SG16. Next base: position 75,499 of record NZ_JANFNW010000008.1, on the reverse strand, counting down.
TCATCACCTTCGCCTGCATCTGGAGCGCACTGGTGATCTTTACGCTGGATGGGCTGCGCAGCGGCAAGACACCTGTAGCGGCAAGCAGCATAAATCCTTCAAAATCAAACCAGTAGATAACAAAACCATCAGAAGCGAGATGCCATTTGCTCGCTTCATTCTTTGCTAAACCGGTAGCCTTGGATTCAATGAGGGAATAGGATCCGCACTCCCTATTCTCCATCCAGCTATAAGGATTAACGGTTATGAATCGAAAATGGTCGCTCCCCATCGTGGCAATCGCGGGGGGAGCGTTACTCTGGCTCGGCAACACCTTTGGTATGAAATGGGCTCTGATGGCCCTGATCGGATTCGGCTTCGGCTTCACCCTCTCCTTCAGCCGCTTCGGCATCGTGTTCGGTTGGCGCGAGATGCTGACCAAGCGCAACAGCTACTATGTGCGGGTTCACCTGCTCACCATCGCCATCGAAATTCTGCTGTTCACCACCTTCCTCTCCTTTAGTCACGCCCTGTTTGGCGATGCCATGGTGGGTAACGTGATGGCTATCGGCATTCCTTTCATCGTCGGTGCCTTCCTGTTCGGCATCGGCATGCAGCTGGCTGGCGTCTGTGCCACCGGTACTCTTTATTGCTGCGGCGAGGGGCAACCCCGCTTCTGGCTGGTGCTGATCTGCTACGGCATCGGCACCCTCATCAGCAACCAGTTCCGCCCCGAACTGGAGGCCACCTTCTCCAGCCATGTGGTGCTGGCCAAGGATTTGACCGGCAATATCTGGAGCGGCATGCTGCTCAACCTGGCGCTGGTCGCCGCGCTGTTCCTGCTGTTTCGCAACAGCGAACTCAAGCGTACCGGCGAACTCAAGCCCCTCTTCAGCGGCGGCAACCTGTTCTGGCGCGATGGCCGCTTCACCGTGCTGACCGGCGGCATCATCATCGCCATACTCAACTCCACTGTCGTCGCCCTGCACGGCTCGGCCTGGACCATCACCGGCGCCGTCTATGACATGGCGCTGCGCGGTGCCTCTCTGTTCGGCCTGTTCGAGGGCAACCCCAAGCTGGCCCAGCCGCTCTTCATCAACCCCATGGTCGGCATGTTCTGGCTCGGCATTCTGGGGGCCATGCTGGCGCGCTGCATCAGCGGTGGCGGCAACTTCGCCCCGATGCGGATCGGCAACAGTCTGGCATCCATCCTCGGCGGCCTGCTGATGGGGATGGGCGCCATGTACAGCGCCTGCAACCTCGGCGGCTTCTTCGATGGCACCGCCTCCGGCAGCCTGCACGGCTGGGTCTGGATGCTGATGGCCCTCGCTGGCAGCCTGATCGGCATCCGCCTGCGCCCGCTGTTCAAGCTCTGAGCCACAGACCGGTACTCGCCAACAAGGGTGTCGGGCCACACCAAATTAAGAGAGCCAGTCCGCTTGCGCGGGCTGGCTCTCTTTTTTCTGTCGCGCGGGGATCACTCCGGCCTTTTTGCTAGCTCTTCATCAGAACCACTGACCGTGGCGCTTGATGTATATGCTCTTGACGGTCTGGGTCAGCCCCATGTAGGCCAGCATGGTGATCACCAGCCACATGAAGTACTTGGGCCCATCCAGGGTGATGAAGCCGAAGTGCTCAGCCACAGGCGAGAAGGGCAGGTAGCAGCCGATAGCAATGGCGATCGAGGTGGAGAGCAGCACCGGCAGGGTAGCGGTACTCTGCAGGAACGGGATCTTGCGGGTACGCAGCATATGTACCACCAGCGTCTGCGACACCAGCCCCTCGATAAACCAGCCGGAGTTCATGATGGCCTGACCGTTGACCAGCGGATCCATGCTGCCGTTGGCGGTGGCATAGAGGGCACCGGCACCGAACACGAACCACATCAGGCAATAGGTGCTGATATCGAACACCGACGAGGTCGGGCCAAGCCACAGCATGAAGCGCTTGATGTTGCTCGCCTCCCACTTGCGCGGCCGCTTGAGAAACTCGGGATCCATCTTGTCCCACGGCAGCAGCATCTGGGAGACGTCATACACCAGATTCTGGATCAGCATCTGCATCGCCAGCATGGGTGCCCAGGGCAACCAGGCGGAGGCCACCAGCACCGAGAAGACGTTGCCGAAGTTGGAGCTGGCGGTCATGTTGAGGTACTTCAAGATGTTGCCAAAGGTCTCGCGTCCCTTGATCACCCCCTCCTCCAGCACCATCAGGCTTTTCTCCAGCAGGATGATGTCGGCAGTCTCCTTGGCGATGTCGGCACCGCTATCCACCGAGATCCCCACGTCCGCATCCCGCAGCGCCGGGGCATCGTTGATGCCGTCACCAAGGAAACCGACGGTATTGCCGTTGGCCTGTAGCGCCTTCACCACCCGCGACTTCTGCAGCGGGGTGAGCTTGGCGAAGATGGTGGTCTGTTTGACCGCTTCGCACAGCGCCACGTCGTCCATCCCTTCGATATCCTTACCGAGCAGCGGCACGCCGGGTTCCAACCCCACATCGCGACACACCTTGCTGGTGATGATGGGGTTGTCACCGGTCAGCACCTTGACCGCCACGCCATAGTCGTTCAGCGCGCGGATAGCTGGTGCAGCCGAATCCTTGGGCGGATCGAAGAAGGTGAGGAAGCCGCGCACCACCAGATTGACCTCGTCACTGGTGCGATAGCTCTGCTTGCGCTCGCCCGCCGGGATCTCGCGGGTTGCCACGATCAGCACCCGATACCCCTCGGCGTTGAACTCCTCGCTCTGGCGCAGCAAGGCACGGCGATCGGCGTCGGTCAGTGCACGGATCTCCTTGCCATCGGCGATATGGCCGGAGACGGCCAGCATCTCTTCCACCGCCCCCTTGGAAACCATCAGCTGCTGGCCCAGATCGTCCTGCACAATGACTGACAGGCGACGGCGCACGAAGTCGAACGGCAGCTCGTCCACCTTGCCATAGTTGGCCGGCTTGCAGCTCTCACCCAGGGCATCGGCGTGTTCGATCACCGCGATATCCATCAGGTTCTTCATGCCGCTCTGATGAAAGCTGTTGAGCCAGGCCAGCTGCAGGATCCGGTCGTCCCGGTTGCCACGCACGTCGTAGTGGTGCTCGAGGATGATCTTGTCCTGGGTCAGGGTGCCGGTCTTGTCGGTGCAGAGCACATCCATGGCACCGAAGTTCTGCACCGAGTTGAGCCGCTTCACCACCACCTTGCGTTTGGCCATCGCCACCGCGCCACGCGCCAGGTTGGCGGAGACAATCATCGGCAGCATCTCGGGGGTGAGGCCCACCGCCACTGCCAGCGCGAAGGTGAGTGCCGACATCCAGTCGCCACTGCTGATGCCGTTGAGCATGAAGACGATGGGCACCATCACCAGCATGAAGCGGATCAGCAGCCTGGTGACGCTGTTTACGCCGCGATCGAAGCTGGTCTCGATGCGCTTGTGACTCACCACATTGCGGGCCAGCGAACCAAAGTAGGTATCACTGCCGGTGGCCACCACCACGGCGCGGGCGGTACCGCTCACCACGTTGGTCCCCATAAAGCAGATGTTGGGCAGATCGAGCATCCCGCCATCGCCAGCACCGGAGCCTTCCGCCGACTTGCCGGCCACAGCGCCCAGAGTGTCGTACTTCTCGACCGGCAGTGCTTCGCCGGTCAGCACAGCCTGGCTGATGAAGAGATCACGGGATTCGATCAGCTTGATGTCGGCCGGGATCATGTCCCCCGCCTGTAGGTGCACAATGTCGCCGACCACCAACTCGGTCATCGCCACCTCCTTGCGCTGGGGGGTCGCCCCCGGCGAGGGACGGCGCTGCACGGTGGCGGTATTGCGTACCAGTGACTTGAGCGCCTCGGCCGCCTTGGCGGAGCGATACTCCTGCCAGAAACGGAGCAGGCCGCTCAGGCTGACCATCACGCCGAGGATGATCACCTTGACCCAATCCTCGTCACCCGGTTCGGCCATCAGTACATCCATGACGTAGCTGACCAGACCCAGCGCGATCAGCACCATTACAAAGGGGTTCTTGAACGCCTGCAGCAGCTGGATCAGCGCATGGGGCGGCTTGTCGTGATTCACCTCGTTGAGACCGAACTCGGCCAGCCGGTTGGCTGCCTCGGTCGCAGTCAGACCGTCGATGTTGCTGCGCACGGCGGTGAGGGTGTACTCGAGGGATTTGTCGGCCTCGTCGAGCACCCGGGAGGAGATCTTCTCTCTCTGCGTACCCGGCGCAACAAAGCCCTTCTGCTTGTGCCGGCTGGCGGTATGTTGTTGTTTCATGACTCTTTATCCTGATTTTTACGCACAGGCGGGCCCCGTCGCGGGCTTGGCCTGGCGTCAGTACTGATATCAAAGGCAGTGAACCCAACACGCTGCCGATGCGCTCAATCGCCGCACACGGGGCGGCCCGTCAGACAAATGTCTGCCGTCGCGCTAACCAGCATGGTTGGGTCAGATCAGGGGTCAGGACACCGCATCCCGTCCCCGCAGGGGGATCAGGAGTGGGGAGGCGTGGACCCCGAGGGTCGAGGTTTGGGCTCTTCGGTCATCGGTTTTCCTCCGAGTTTGCCAGGGCGCATGCTGGATACGGGTATCCGCCAGCAGTGCCAGTAAGTGATAACGAAAATCAGGATAACAATTGCGAACTACAAGATAATGGCGCGAGTCAAATAATGTCAGGCGTGTTTCATTGAGCCATTCACAGAAAAGTGACAGGCTATGGAATATATTTCAGCGAAAAATCAAAACCACCAGATATATATTTCACACAAACCAAAGATATATTTATTCGCAACCACGCCTATCGAAAACAGAGCCGTTTTCAATATGGTGGAATTCATCTTGTTCTTCGACGCCCACTCGCGCTCCGGCTGCACAACGGCCAGTCAGATGCTGCTCGACGGCAACACGGACTTGCTGCGCAACAGGGGCGACGATGAAGCGTGCGATTACATGATTCGCGAGGCGGTGCGGCTCGCAGATGAGTGGAACAATCCGGTTTGCAACGACAATCCCTGTTAAAACGGGGCCTTGGCTGTTGCGGGAGTCAGTGGTGACTCATTGAAGTGCTGCACTCTAATGCTACGTTCGAGCAATCAGAGTGAGGAGGAAAAGAGAGAATATTCGGCCTCAGCTCTGGTAAACCCGCATCGCGATTTGCAATCGGCTACAACTGTCGCAGTCCATAATATTCATCCATCTGTTGATAACACGCAGGGATTCTAACCAAAAGGCTCTGCGGGAGCAAAGTTTAAATCGATATTTTTTCATCTATTTATTTACCTCCCATATCACCGATATTTTCCATATCGAAAATATTCGCTGATTCATTGTCTTGCACGACCTGTTGTCCATAAAAAAACGGGAGGCCAGGCCTCCCGCATTTCTTGCCATCTTATTGAGCCGGATGGGAAACCCCTTCCAGATGGACTTCGACCCGGCGATCCGGCGCCAGACAGGCGATCAGCGCCTGTTTGGAGTGGCTGGTGCAGTTGCTGCCGGTTACCGGATTGGCCTTGCCACGCCCCTCGACCCGAACCTTGTCGGCATAGAGTCCCTTGGCCACCAGATAGCTGGCCACACTCTGGGCCCGCTTCTCGGAGAGGGCGAGGTTGTAATTGTCTGAGCCGATACGGTCGGTGTAGCCGATCACGGTGGCCACCCCGTCCTTCGGATTGGCGGCCACGATCTGGCTGAACAGGGCATTGAGCGCCTCGCTGGCGGCCGGCTTGAGAGTCGCCTTGTTGAACTCGAACAGCACGTCGGAGCTCAGGCTGAACTCCTTGGGTGCTACCACCACGGCCGGAGCCGGGGCGGCAACTACCGGAGCTGGAGCCGGAGCGGCCTCCCCTTGCTGGCCGAAGCGATAGAGCATGCCAAACGCCAGCAAGCCGTTGTCCAGCTCGATGCCTGAACGATCGATGGAGGTGTCGCCCAGCGGGGTGGTGTATTGGTACTCCAGCCGCGCCGCCCAGTTCTGGTCGATGGTGTACTCAGCCCCCAGCGCCCCGACAAAGGCAGCACCATGTTTCTTGCCGGTATAGCTCACGCCGCCAAAGTTGATCTTGCTATCCGTCCAGGCATAGCCACCACCCAGACGACCGTAGAGATCAAGGGTGCTGGTCGCTGGGAAGCTGATCTTCATGGTGGCCTGCACCAGCTGGCTCTTCGCCTCGCCATCGAGTGTCGTCACCCCGCTGCCGCCACTCATCTTGTACTTGCCGAGCCAGTCGTAGCCCAGTTCAAACCCGAGGTTGGGATTGAGCTGGTAACCGGCGAATGCACCCAGCCCCAGATCGTTCTTGTCCTCGCTGTTGTTGCCTACAGCATTGAAGGCACTGGCGATATCCTGGTTTTTATCTACACCGTAGTAGTTGGACCAACCGGCCTTGCCACCGGCATACCAGGTGTTGTCCTGAGCAGCCGCCTGCACGGCGCCCGCAGCCAGCAATCCGCCGACCAACACGGCAAGCATCGATTTATTCATGTTCAGCCTCTGCAATAAGTCGTTTAGGCGCCTGAATGCGCACTCTCCCTGTGTGAAGCCGTCAGGCGGCCTCGCCGCATTCAGGTTATCCCATCCACTGCCGGCCTCAAATGACCAAGCCATCAGGAGTGTGAGCTTGCCGACATTCCGGAACGCAAAATGTTAGTCAGAAGAACAATGCATCGTATGACAATGTGACTATCAGAGGACTATGATTTTCCCACTGCCAGACAGGTAGCGACGCATCCATCACTGGTCGAATTTCAGCCCAATAATCTTCAGGTAGATAGCAACGCTCTTCAGGCAATAATTCATCGGAGATCGATGACAAATCGTTGATCAGAGACTGTAAATGGGCTGTCGTCACTTCTCCTTGCAACTCTAAACGTCCCTCTGTTGCCTCTCTAACCAACCAGGCGAGTGCGGTTACATGGCGCATCGTGCATGCCATCTCTAACCATTGAATCCCTCGCTTACCCTTCTTCTGGGCTTCCAGTAAGGCAAAACGCATGACACTCGCCTTGTGCCGCAAACTGACACCTTTCTTGAGCCATTCACGAGATACCGTCTGCTCTGCCGGCGATCCGGACTCAAGCAGTCTGGCGAGGCAGTAGATAGCCCATATATGCCCTCTGATTGCCGCCCGGCGATACCAATACATCGCCAACCTCTCATCCTGACGGTACCCCCGCCCATGCTGGATGTTGAAAGCCAGAGAATACATCGCACTATCTGACCCGGATTGTGCTGCCTGCAGAAAACAGGCGTTTGCCTGCTCCCACTCTCCCGCCAGAGAGTGGATATCGCCCAGGGCACACATAGCGATTGCGCTTCCCTGTCGCGCGGCGGCCTCATACCAGTGGCGGCCCTCCATCGGGTGTTCGCTGGTGCCCGCCAACATATTCATGGCATCGGCACAGCCTTCGCTCGCCCCCTGTAGCCACAATTGGCGAGCGTGATTTTTATCGATCTGTTTACGTTCACTTGACGACCCGACCCCGTAATAGAATTCAATCCCGAGATTGCATAGTCGCGCCAATCGCCGCTTTTTAGCTTTATCAGAGCAAGACATGGCGTGGATGCCTCGACAGCAATAAGCAACTTTCCTGCGGTAAGTAGTTAAACAGGGCATTGTGTAACACCTTGGGTGCCAACAATGCTTTAAGTTGCTGATACTGGCTCTCAAAATCCTCTAACGTCATCCCCATGCATTCCTCCTCTGAAGCAATCTTCAGAGAGTAATCAATTCCTTGCAGAGACGCGGCATGGCGCGGCAAATCATTTTTCGCCAACAACCAACCATAACGATGAGACTGCAATAATGTCTGAACCTCATGACATTGGTCTGGTAGCAAACAGTCATCCGGTGCCATCCAGCCATACAACCAATTGATAAAAGTCGCTCCATCAACCCGAGGAGCATGGAGTTGTGACTGGTGTTCCGGGGTCGGAAACAGGGGGGATAACCAGATAGTAATCCTGGTGCGATTCGCCACCCATTCCAAAAAGGCGAGAGAGGGAGAAGCCAGGTCAATCACTACAGCGACAGGGGTATTGGCATCTGTATGTGCCAACTCATCAGGGGTGCGATAAAGGATGCCATCAGGCTCAACACCTATTGGCGGCGACTCGGTAATCAACATCAGCATGGGAGCATTCCGGGTTATTCGGCTGGCCATTATTGAATAACACCCTGACGTCATCTGGTGACGCGTGCCACAACCACTCAGAGTGACGCAACCCCCGGTTATAACGTTGCTCGCATCACAGCAACCAAGTTAACAGGAGTGTTCCATGGGTCATTACTTCACCATCCTCTGTCCACATTGTGGTACGACAACCACAGTTTCCACCTCCGTAGCACGTAATGGTACCGGTGTCGGCCAGTGTCGCAATTGCCGAAAATTGGTGCGTATTCAGGTCGATCATCGTGGTGGAATCGTAAGAGTTAAATGACATCAGACCTAACAACAGCTTGTTCTGACAACAAACTTGGCTCTGGTTCAGAAAATATCAACGTGTCACTTGAGTCAGACTAAAACTGGGGGCTAGTATGCCCCCTCTTCAATAGGCTCTGACTCCATTGCCATGTCCGATACCCAAACCCAACGCCATTTCGCCATCCTTAGCTATCTGCCTTACGAACCCCAATCAATTTCTACGACAGAAATCGTACTCAAACTGGAGCGCGATGGCTTTGATGTCACACTGCGCAAAGTGCAGCGCGATCTGGAGAGCCTGAGCTGCCGTCATAGCATCCTCAGCGATGAGACAGTGCGTCCGTATCGCTGGTCACGCAAACAAGGCACTAAAGGTTGGCTGGATATGACGCCCAGTACAGCCTTGGCACTTTGTATGGCCAAGCAACACCTTCAGGGGCTGTTGCCACGCCAGTTACAAGGTAATCTGGCCGACTTCTTTGCCCAAGCGGAGCAGCGGCTCGCCAATTCCCACGAAAAGCTGGCGATGTGGCCCAACTGCATTGCCTCCCATCCGGCAGGTTTTCAGTTATGTCCACCCAAAGTGAATACACTGGTGCTGGAAGGTGTCGAACAGGCGCTGCTGGAAAAACGGGTTATCGATATCGAATATACCCCCCGCCCGCCAAACGCGGCCAAGCATTATCTGGTTAATCCTCTTGCCCTGGTAACCAAGGGGTCAACCCTTTATCTCATCGCAACACTGGTAGATAACGGGGAATATCGAAACTTTGCCCTCCATAGAGCAACCCGGATCGAGATCATTGATAAGCCAGTCACCACGCCCCCAGGATTTAGTCTTACCGACTATCTGGCCAAGGGGAACCTGGCCTTCGCCCGCCATCGCAGCATTGAGCTGGCATTGCGAGTGGATTATATCAAGGGGTATCACCTGCAAGAGAGCTGGCTAAGTGAAAACCAGCGCATCGAACCAGACGGTTCATACCATTTCATCCTTCATGCCACTGTCAATGATACGGAAGAGCTGCGTTGGTGGCTGATGTCTATTGCCGATATCAGCGAGGTGTTATCCCCTCCTGATTTACGCGACATCATCATGGCCAGCCTGCGTAAAGGACTGGCCAATTATGCTGTCCGCTAGCTGGCCACGGGCTGCCGTGACGACCAACTTATCTCATCGGGAAGGTGCATCTGCCCGGACTCCAGGTCAAACGGCACGGCCCAAAGACGCAAAGGCTGCCTGGCCGCATTGGCCAACAAGAATGGCCCAATGACCCGATCCAGCCCTCGCCATTTTGGGTAGATCAGACACATGTCCCCTGCACCGCCCTGATAAGTCTGCCCGTACGCCAACATCTGATAAAAATCTTGCTGGCTGAGCCCAAACTTGTCTTGGCGGTTTTCCTGCTCGAGTCGTTTCCACTTGGTATCCATGACCCGCAGGCTGGCATGACCTTCCAGCAGCAAGTCCGGCTTGAGCTGGAACATAGCCCCCTCAGCAAGACCCGCTTGACCATAGTGGCAGAGATACTCAGCTCTCGATTGGGTGGCCAGGCCAAGACCAGATGGGAGCCGGCGCCTCAGTTGGTGAGCCACATAAGCCTCAAATAGCCGTTCCATGGGATAAAGCAGGCTGAGCCCTCGCCACTGGCCATGGAGGGCCATCGGCATATGCCGCTGCAGAATCAATTCGCACCAGGGTTTGATGGCTTGATAACGAGCCATCAAACGGTCGGTGCGCCAGGCTCGCAGGTCTCGCTCAATCTCGCGGGACGGAGTCAGCTCATGGAGCATGCCCTGTAACTCGTGAGAGAGACGCCAGTTATGCGCAGTGCGAGTCGACGTGCAGACCAGATCGAGCGCACGGCGGATCAATCTATGCTCTGCGCTCTCGGGTTGGAACAGGTCGTGGCGGATCCGGAATTTATGCTGCCGCCCGGCGGGTTGGCGCATTTGCCTCGCCATATCCAGCTGTCCACGCAGAAATGGCGCCTCCTCTTCGACTTGCATATAGTCAAAGCGCAACCCGTGCCTGACCAGATGCTCCAGCTCAGAGAGGAATCGCCCCATCACCCACTCGCTCAAGGAACCTTCACCCAGCTCAAGGCCCGCCTCTTCTGCCTCGCGCAGAGGAAGATCCATCGCGCTGGCCAGCATCTTCTTGAGCATGCGCCGACTGCGACTTACCTCGCTCGCCATATTTTCATCCGGCGCCGCATCATGAGTCTTGGGCAGGATCTCGATGATCTGGCCACAGGGCGACTCCAACACGCCCACATAGCTGTCGAGACGAAGCCACTGGCGCCCATCCAGATGCAGCATGGACGCCCCCTGCTTGCTAAATTGTCCCGCCAGCTCGCACAGCCACATAAACGCCGAGCGGCTGATACGGGCTCGATCCAGCGAAGGGCAATCAAGGGGCTCGAAGGTTAGGCGAGCGTACTCGCGAACGATGACATGCCCTTTCACTGCACAGTCCCCGCCTCTACCCGTTGTTCGACCTTGCGCCCCTTGTGGCCAATGATGCCCATATAGGCACTTGCTTGAGTCCACGCGGCATCCCCTTCCGGCTTAATCTTCCAGCCGGTGGGCAAGTTGCCTAATTCGGCCTCCTCACCGAATAGCTTCTGCAGATCGAGATCCTCATCCTGAGTCACAAAACGGTCACCCCTGGACTTGCGATGGTCGTTCAGTACCAAGGCTATCTTCTGCCAATCCTCGAAGAAGTACTCCTGCAGCAAGGGCAGCACCTGTTTTTGGAAAATCCGCCCTAGGTGTGGCAGGTTGGGATCCTTTTGCAGGGGCATAAAGAGGGCATGCCCCAGACAATAGTCACGGCCCAGCAAGGCAGTAATGCGACGGTTGATGGTCCGCAGCAATTCACCGATCTGGATCCCCTCCACATACAGAGTGTCGAGCAAGTCGGGACGGGGCGGCATCTCTTTAAAGAAGAAGCGGCGACGCAACGCCAAATCCAGGCCAGCCAGCGAGCGATCTGCCGTATTCATGGTACCGATCAGATAGAGGTTGTTGGGCACACCAAAAGGCTTCTTCGAGTAGGGGAGAACTACTTTAAGCTCCTCTTCGGCACCCAGGCGCTTGGACGGCTCCAGCAGAGTGATCAACTCACCAAATATACGGGAAATATTGCCCCGGTTGATCTCGTCGATAATCAGCACATAGGGATTTTCGGGATCCGCTTCAGCCCGCTGGCAGATCTGTTTGAACAGACCATCAACCACCCGATAGTGCAGTACACCATCCTGACTCTCCGCCTTGATACCTTCGATAAAATCTTCGTAACTGAAACTTTGGTGGAAGGTGACAAATTGGATGCGCTGCTCAGCTACCAATTCACCAAATCGGTCCTGCAATTCATCGCGGTCATCAATGTTATGCTCAACAATCCCTGGCTCAATAATATCGAGCGCTTCTGCCACTGTGTTATAGGTTTTACCTGTCCCTGGAGGACCAAACAGGATCTGATTTATAGCTTGTGTTACACCACTTATTCCTTGAGGTGCAATGTTCACATCATCATCAGGATCTTCACTTTTCTGATAGTCGGATGGCACATATCCTTTGCGACCTGACGGGAAAATAAAATCTGTCGTTTGACACAGCTGGCGAAGAAATGCTGAAACATTTTCCAACGTGCTTTCGTCACTGATAGCATCAACCATTAACTTTCCATTCACTTCTCTCATCTGTTCGAAGCTGGGAGTAAAAGATGAACATACGTTTTTATTTACTTTTATACCAAAGGTGCGGCTTTTAAATAAAACCCGAACCAAGACTTTTCCTTTGTGGTTTAGACTCGGCTCTTTCACCCCAAATCGGAGAGGGGTCGAGGGACTATTCACAACAAAAGCATCATAGATCGGAAAAATATCGTTAAAGATATCAATAAACTTTGAAAATAGTTTTTTGGTAACCTCTGGCCATTGCAGATATAGCTTTTCCAATCTGTTATTGGTTAAAATATCTTCAACTTTCATATGAATTCTCTGTGTATAAAATAGCAACAGGTTCTTACTATGATTATATTATTCCGGCGTATGCTGGAGCGAGTGACCAGACGGCATCCCCTTCCGGTTTAATCTTCCAGCCGGTGGGCAAGTTGCCTAATTCGGCCTCCTCACCGAATAGCTTCTGCAGATCGAGATCCTCATCCTGAGTCACAAAACGGTCACCCCTGGACTTGCGATGGTCGTTCAGTACCAAGGCTATCTTCTGCCAATCCTCGAAGAAGTACTCCTGCAGCAAGGGCAGCACCTGTTTTTGGAAAATCCGCCCTAGGTGTGGCAGGTTGGGATCCTTTTGCAGGGGCATAAAGAGGGCATGCCCCAGACAATAGTCACGGCCCAGCAAGGCAGTAATGCGACGGTTGATGGTCCGCAGCAATTCACCGATCTGGATCCCCTCCACAAACAGAGTGTCGAGCAAGTCGGGACGGGGCGGCATCTCTTTAAAGAAGAAGCGGCGACGCAACGCCAAATCCAGGCCAGCCAGCGAGCGATCTGCCGTATTCATGGTACCGATCAGATAGAGGTTGTTGGGCACACCAAAAGGCTTCTTCGAGTAGGGGAGAACTACTTTAAGCTCCTCTTCGGCACCCAGGCGCTTGGACGGCTCCAGCAGAGTGATCAACTCACCAAATATACGGGAAATATTGCCCCGGTTGATCTCGTCGATAATCAGCACATAGGGATTTTCGGGATCCGCTTCAGCCCGCTGGCAGATCTGTTTGAACAGACCATCAACCACCCGATAGTGCAGTACACCATCCTGACTCTCCGCCTTGATGCCTTCGATAAAATCTTCGTAACTGAAACTTTGGTGGAAGGTGACAAATTGGATGCGCTGCTCAGCTACCAATTCACCAAATCGGTCCTGCAATTCATCGCGGTCATCAATGTTATGCTCAACAATCCCTGGCTCAATAATATCGAGCGCTTCTGCTACTGTGTTATAGGTTTTGCCTGTCCCAGGAGGACCAAATAGTATTTGATTCTTGGTTGTCAACTTATGATCAGCATCACGGCCTGATGATTTATTGCCCTCCCCGTCAGACAATAGCATGCTGGGGTGGTGGTTTATAATTTCACTATGTATTTCAAATGCATGCTTGATATCTTCTGCACTAGTCGTTTTGAATTCATAGTACCCACCTTTCTTTGATTGTCCAAAGGGGACTTTCATGGGAAACTTATCCAATCCAGGAAATTTAGTTATTATTTTATTTCTTATAGAAAAAATGGCGTTGAATTTGCCTGATTGCAAAAACTCAAGCAAAAACAACCAATCGCCATCCACATAAAATTTAACCTTTGCACTATCTCCATTTTCTGTTTTCACACTCACATCATGAGTTTGTGATAGTTTGGAAAGGTTAGGAATTATGCTCTCATTGAGACAACTTAAGAAATCATCATTTAAACCATTTGTTTTATTGTAAAGCTCGGTGGATACTTCAACACCATGGTCATTGTTTAAAAAACACCCTATCGACTTCAATTTATCAAACATTCTTGTCCTATTTATGATGCAGTTACATTTACCACGCGATGATTCACACAACCTTTCCGATTGTTAGACCCAGAGTGGTCGTCTAGTCTGAGCAAGAGAGTCAAAATAACGACATCTTAGGAAATAGGTGGAAAGGTATTATAGGGGAATTATATATAACCAAGCGTCATTCCATGACGCTTGGTTGTTTTGATAAAAACATTACTTGTTGGTTATTTTAAAAACAAGGGAGGTATAGCGCCTCCCTTTAGATTTGTTGTTGAACAATCTCGCTCAACTGGCCAGAAACAGTCGGTAGGCGGGGTCATCGCTCACCTCTTTCCAGCCGTAGCCAATCTCGTGCAGGTAGTCGTGGAAGGCGGCTACGTCCTCGTCCGGCAGCTCGAAGGCGCAGAGCACCCGACCGTAGTCGGCACCGTGGTTGCGGTAGTGGAACAGGCTGATGTTCCAGCGACAGCCGAGGGTCTCGAGAAAGCGCATCAAAGCGCCAGGCTGCTCCGGAAACTTGAAGCTATAGAGCCGTTCACCGAGGGGCCGGGCCGGGCGGCCGCCAATCATGTAGCGCACGTGGTTCTTGGCCAGCTCGCTCTCGGTCATATTGACTACCGGGTAGCCGTTGCCACCGAGCTGATCGATGATCTGCCCGAGCTCCTCGTCACCGCCGGTGAGGCGCACCGAGACGAACAGCGACGCCTGCTCGGCATCGGCGTAGCGATAGTTGAACTCGGTCACCATGCGCGGCCCGAGCTGACGGCAGAAGTCGAGGAAGGCCCCTTTGCGCTCGGGGATGGTCACCGCCAGCATGCCCTCGCGCTTCTCGCCAATCTCGCAGCGCTCCGACACGTAGCGCAGGCTGTGGAAGTTGACGTTGGCGCCGGAGAGAATGGCCGCCATCCGCCCCCCTTTGACCTGCTCCCGCTCGCTGTAGGCCTTGAGGCCCGCCAGCGACAGGGCGCCCGACGGCTCGGCAATGGCGCGGCAGTCGTCGAAGATGTCTTTCAGCGCGGCGCAGATCTGGTCGTTGGAGACGGTCACCACCTCGTCCAGATACTGGTTGCACAGGCGGAAGGTCTCCTCGCCGATGCGCTTGACCGCCACCCCATCCGCAAACAGCGAGACCCGCTCCAGATTGACCGGCTCGCCGGCCGCCAGCGCGGCCTTGAGGCAGGCGGAGCCCTCCGCCTCCACCCCGATCACCTTCACATCCGGCAGCAGCTGTTTGATGTAGACCGCCACCCCGGCGGCCAGCCCGCCACCGCCCACCGGCACGAAGACGTGAGTGAGGTGGGTATCCTGCTCCAGCAGCTCCTTGCCGATGGTGCCCTGCCCGGCGATCACCTCGACGTCGTCAAACGGCGGGATCAGGGTGTACCCCTCCAGTTCCGCAAGGCGGCGACTCTCGCCATAGGCCTCGTCGAAACTGTTGCCAAACAGCATGACGTTTCCGCCCTGACGACGTACCGCGTCGATCTTGATGTCCGGCGTGGTCTTGGGCATCACGATGATCGCCTTGATGCCGAGCTTGGCGGCCGACAGGGCGACCCCCTGAGCGTGGTTGCCGGCAGAGGCGGCTATGACGCCGCGCGCCTTCTGCTCCTCGGTGAGGGTGGCGATCTTGTGGTAGGCGCCGCGCAGCTTGAAGGAGTGGACCGGTTGCAGATCCTCCCGCTTCAGGCTGACATGGTTGCCGAGTCGCTCGGAGAGTTTCTTCAGGGTTTGCAAGGGGGTGACCCGCGCCGCCTCGTAGACAGGAGAGAGCAACACCTTGCGTAGATAATCAGCCGCAGAGACCATGATTTATTCCCCCAACAGGGTGCGATCGCGCACCGCACCCTTGTCGGCGCTGGTGGCGAACATGGCGTAGGCGCGCAGGGCAAAGGAGACCTGACGCTGACGATCGAGCGGCTTCCAGCCCCGAGCCTCTACGGCGATACGGCGGGCGGCCAGCACGCTGTCGGCCACCTCCAGCACCATGCTGCGGGCCGGGATGTTGATACTGATGATGTCGCCATCCTCCACCAGACCTATGGTGCCGCCGGAAGCGGCCTCCGGCGAGACGTGGCCAATGGAGAGACCCGAGGTGCCGCCGGAGAAGCGGCCGTCGGTAATCAGGGCACACGCCTTGCCCAATCCCATGGATTTCAAATAGGTAGTGGGGTAGAGCATCTCCTGCATGCCCGGGCCCCCTTTCGGCCCTTCGTAGCGGATCACCACCACCTCGCCCGCTTTCACGGTACCGTCGAGGATGCCGTTCACCGCGCTCTCCTGACTCTCGAACACCCGGGCAGGGCCACGGAAGGTGAGGTTCTCCTCATCCACCCCGGCAGTCTTGACGATGGCGCCATTGACCGCGAGGTTGCCGGAAAGCACGGCGAGGCCGCCCTCCTGGCTGTAGGCGTTATCCAGCGAGCGGATGCACCCTTCGGCTCTGTCCAGATCCAGCTCCGGCCAGCGGCAATCCTGGCTGAACGCCTTGGTGGTGCGGATGCCGGCCGGGCCAGCGCGATAGAAGTCCACCACCTCCTGACTCGGCTGTCGGCTAACGTCATATTCATTGAGCTGTTCGACGAGGGAGCAACCCAGCACGGTACGGGTATCCCCATGCACCAGACCCGCTTTCTCCAGCTGACCCAGAATGGCGACCACGCCACCGGCGCGGTGCACATCTTCCATGTGGTATTTCTGGGTGGAGGGCGCCACCTTGCAGAGCTGCGGCACCTTGCGGGACATGCGGTCGATATCAGCCATGGTGAAGTCGACGCCCGCCTCCTGCGCCGCCGCCAGCAGGTGCAGCACGGTATTGGTGGAGCCGCCCATGGCGATATCGAGCGCCATGGCGTTCTCGAATGCCGCCTTGGTGGCGATGTTGCGCGGCAGTGCCGAAGCATCGTCCTGCTCATACCAGCGCTTGGCCAGAGTCACGATGCGCTGACCCGCCAGCTTGAACAGCTGCTCGCGGTCGCTGTGGGTAGCCAGCATGGAGCCGTTGCCCGGCTGGGAGAGGCCGAGCGCCTCGGTCAGGCAGTTCATGGAGTTGGCAGTGAACATGCCGGAACAGGAGCCGCAGGTGGGGCAGGCGCTGCGCTCCACCTGTTCGCTCTGGGCGTCCGAGACCTTGGGATCGGCCCCCTGGATCATGGCATCCACCAGATCCAGCTTGATGATCTGGTCGGAGAGCTTGGTCTTGCCCGCTTCCATCGGGCCGCCGGAGACGAAGATCACCGGGATATTGATGCGCAGGGCGGCCATCAGCATCCCCGGGGTGATCTTGTCGCAGTTGGAGATACAGACCATGGCGTCGGCGCAGTGGGCGTTGACCATATACTCCACCGAATCAGCAATCAGCTCGCGCGACGGCAGGGAGTAGAGCATGCCGCCGTGGCCCATGGCGATGCCGTCATCCACGGCGATGGTGTTGAACTCTTTGGCGACGCCGCCCGCAGCTTCGATCTCGCGCGCCACCAGCTGGCCCAGATCCTTGAGGTGGACGTGGCCCGGCACGAACTGGGTGAAGGAGTTGACCACGGCGATGATGGGCTTGCCGAAATCCTGATCGGTCATTCCGGTGGCACGCCACAGGGCGCGGGCCCCGGCCATGTTACGTCCGTGGGTGGTGGTGGCGGATCTCAACTTCGGCATTGTCTCTACTCCCTGAATGCCCAGCGGGCTCATTATCTTTGGAAATGAAAAAGTGACTCTCGGATCGGGAATCGATCCTGGTGAGGGCTCCGCGCAGTGCCCTGACCGGAAGCGACTCGGGGAGGCATGACGCCTCCCCTCTCTCATCAGTCGTTGACGGGCGTCAGCCAGCCCCACTTGTCTTCGGTCTGGCCATTGAACAGGCCGAAGAAGGCGTTTTGCAGCTGCTCGGTTACCGGGCCGCGGCAGCCAGCACCCACCTTCATCCGATCGACGGAACGCACCGGGGTCACCTCGGCGGCGGTGCCGGTCATGAAGATCTCGTCCGCCACATAGAGCGCCTCACGGGGCAACGCCTGCTCGCGCACCTCATAACCCAGATCGCGGGCCAGCGTCATGATGGTGTCGCGAGTGATCCCGGGCAGGATGGCTGCGGTAGCGGGCGGGGTAAACAGCACGCCGTTCTTCACCAGAAACAGGTTCTCCCCCGCCCCTTCGCTCAGGTAGCCGTTCACATCCAGCGCCAGCCCCTCGGCAAAGCCGTTGCGCTTGGCCTCGCGGCTGATCAGCTGGGATGACAAATAGTTGCCGCCCGCCTTGGCGCCAGTGGGAATGGTGTTGGGAGCGAGCCGGTTCCATGAGGTGACGCAGACATCCACCCCGTTTTTCAGTCCCTCTTCCCCCAGATAGGCGCCCCATGGCAGAGCAGCCACCATCAGGTCAGCCTTGGCATCCAGCGGCGGATGCAGCCCCAGCCCCACGTTGCCGACAAAGGCCAGCGGGCGCAGGTAGCCGCTCTTCAGGCCGTTCTCGCGCACCACGGTGCGGCAGGCTTCATTTACGTCGGCCTCGCTGTAGGGGACGTCCATCCAGTAGATCTTGGCGGAGTCGAACAGGCGGCGGGTGTGCTCCTGCAGACGGAAGATGCAGGTGCCCTTGGGGGTGTCGTAGGCGCGCACACCCTCAAACACCGAGGAGCCGTAGTGCAGGGCGTGGCTCATCACGTGCACCTTGGCATCCTGCCAAGGCACCAGTTTGCCGTTGAACCAGATGTATTGGGGGTGAGTGATGGATTGGGAAGGCTGTGACATTGGCTTGGCTCCTTAAGCTCTGATCCGGGGTTGCTGTTCCAGTGCATCGACCCGGGAAACGTCCACCAACTTCACCAGCTGGCTCCACAACTGCTGGATGGGACGCACCGACTCGACAGTAACCGTGATCCGCAGCTGTTGGCAATCCTGCTCCATATTCAAGGCGCAGAGATTGAAGCCGCGGTGGCGCACCACCCGCAGTACCCGCTCCATCACTTCGGGTCTGGGCTGGGCGTGGATATGCAGGGTGTGTTGTGCAAATGCTGGCTGGGCAAGGGTGTGCGGGTTCATGGGCGTTGCTCCATCATCTGGTGGTTGGCGACTCCCGGTGGAACCAGGGGCCAGACGTTTTCTTCCTCTGAAATAGCCACATGCAGCAGGTAGGCACTCTCGCTTGCCAGCAGGCGATCGAGGGCTCCGGCTATCTGCTCCTTGCATGTGATGGTCTCACCCGGAATGCCGAAAGCGGCAGCCAGGGCGACGAAATCGGGGTTGTCGGAGAGGATGGTCTCGCTGTAGCGGCCGTCGAAGAACAGCTCCTGCCACTGGCGCACCATGCCGAGGCGCTGGTTATCCAGCAGCACCATCTTCACCTTGAGCTGGGCGCGGCGGATGGTGCCGAGCTCCTGCACGTTCATCATGAAAGAGCCGTCGCCGCTCACCAGTACCACTTCATCCTCCGGGCGCGACATCTTGGCCCCGATGGCGGCGGGCAGACCAAACCCCATGGTACCGAGACCGGCGCTGGAGAGGTGGTTGCGCGGGCTGGTGAAGCGCATGTGCTGGGCCACCCACATCTGGTGCTGACCCACGTCGCAGGCGACCACGCAGCTCTCCGGCAACCTGGCGGAGAGCTGCTTGAGCAGGGCTGGAGCGTAGATGGCCTGACCCGGGTGGTCGTAGCGAAACACATATGCGCGAGCCATGGCGGCGCAGTGTTCACGCCAGGGGGCGATGTCGAGAGTCATGGCGAGGCGCGGCAGCACCTGTTTGAGATCCGTGGTGATCCCCACCTCGGCGGCGCGGCGCTTGCCAAACTCTGCGGCGTCCACATCGAGATGGATCACCTTGGCTTCGGGGGCAAACTCCTCCAGCTTGCCTGTCACCCGATCATCGAAACGGGCACCCACCACCAGCAGCAGATCGCACTGCTGCACCGCGTAGTTGGCGGCCTTGGTGCCATGCATGCCGAGCATGCCGAGATAAACGGGACTGTCGGGATCGAGCGCACCGATCCCCTTGAGAGTGGTGACCGCAGGCATGCCGGTTGCGGCAGCAAAGTCACGCAACTGCTGCTCGGCATTGGCCATGCCCACTCCGCCACCGACGTAAAGCACCGGACGCTCGGCGGCAGCCAGCAGGGTGCGGGCTGCGGTCAGCTCCGAGGGGTTGACCCCTTCCGGCTCCTCCACCGCAAACAACGGGCTCTGGGGCGGCACGGCGGCCAGCTGCACATCCTTGGGGAGATCAATCAGCACAGGGCCGGGGCGCCCTTCGGTGGCGATGGCGAAAGCTTCTGCCAGCACCCGCCCCAGATCGGCGGCATCGGTCACCATAAAGGAGTGCTTGGTGCAGGAGAGGGACATGCCGAGCACGTCGACCTCCTGAAACGCATCGGTGCCGATGGCGGAACAAGGCACCTGTCCACTGATGGCCACCAGAGGCACCGAATCGAGCAGCGCCTCCGCCAGACCGGTCACCAGATTGGTGGCGCCGGGGCCGGAGGTGGCAATGCAGACTCCCACCTGACCGGAGGCGCGGGCATAACCGACCGCCGCCATGGCGGCGCCCTGCTCGTGGCGACAGAGCTGATGGGCCAGACCACCGTCATACAGAGCATCGTAGACCGGCATGATGGCCCCGCCCGGGTAACCAAACACCTGGGTCACACCCTGTTTTTTGAGAGCCTGTACCAAAAACTGCGCGCCGTTCATGTGGAAAATCCTGTCCTTTGGTCGAAAAAAAACCCCCGAGCTGTGAGGCTCGGGGGTCGCTTGTTTCGTTCTGTCCGGTGGTGGGTCTATCCCTTGTTCCGTGCAGCTAAACGAGCCCCGAGCGGTGAGATAATAATCACCACTAGGACCACAATAATGCTGACGAAACGGGAGGCCATGTTCATAGTTACAACCGGAAATCCTGTGAAATTGGGGCGGTTTTTACCGCGAATGGCTATTAGAACTAGCACGGTGATTTTTATTGGGCAAGCCTTTTTTCTGTGACAACCCACTGATTTTGGCCATTCCTCAGCCGGAACTCTGGAATAAAAAACCAACAACAAGCAGTTAGTCAGAACATATATCAACTCAAGGACGGGATTTATGTCATTAGCTGTGGTTTATAGCCGTGCCAGCCTCGGGATCGCGGCCCCGCAAGTTACAGTGGAAGTTCACCTCTCCAACGGCCTGCCCGCCTTCAACATGGTCGGCCTGCCGGAAACCTCGGTGAAAGAGTCGCGGGATCGGGTGCGCAGCGCCCTGCTCAACGGCAACTTCGAGTTCCCGAGCAAACACATCACGGTCAATCTGGCCCCCGCCGATCTGCCCAAGGAGGGGGGCCGTTTCGATCTGGCCATCGCTATCGGTATTCTCGCCGCGTCCAAGCAGATACCGGCAAAATACCTGCTCGATCATGAATTTTTGGGGGAATTGGCTCTGACCGGCGAAATTCGCCCCGTGCTCGGGGTGCTGCCCGCAGTGCTCGCCTGCCGCGATGCGGGACGCACCCTGCTGGTACCGCGGGAGAACGGCCCCGAAGCGTCCCTCATTCAGGATGCCGAGGTGCGCACCGCTCACCAACTGCTGGCCGTCACCGCCTGGCTGGCCGGCCAGTACGAGCTACCACTGCCGGATCAACAAAGCGCGGAGAGCCTGCCCGATGTACCGGATCTGCAGGATGTGATCGGCCAGTCACAGGCCAAGCGGGCGCTGGAGATCGCCGCCGCCGGCAGCCACAACCTGCTGTTCATCGGCCCGCCCGGCACCGGCAAGAGCATGCTGGCCAGCCGTCTGCCCGGCATTCTGCCACCGCTGAGCGAGCAGGAGGCGCAGCAGACCGCCGCCATCCACTCCATCGGTGGCCTCATACCGCGCGCCGGTCACTGGCACCACAGACCCTATCGCACGCCCCACCACAGCGCCTCGGCGGTGGCGCTGGTTGGCGGTGGCTGTCATTTATTGAAATAGATGAGACTTTTTGGAAAAAAATGAGACTAACTCACACGTTGTGCAATTGTCATTGCAGTTCGCTCCGTAAACAACGACATGGCCAAGAACTCAATATGACCAAGATAAACATACCCCTCGAAAAGTCTCTGCAAGTACCAATACTGGGAGGCACTTTAAAGAGTGCCCAACAAGCAAGAACCACCTGACGCCCACCACCAAATGTGCATATAAATCAAGTGGTTGCAATCACTTTAGTTAACGGTCGCTTAAACATGCAAAGTTTGCGATAATGTGCGTATGAAAGAATGTTGGAAACATAATGATGACTGAAAAACCATCGATAGTTGATCTATTTAGCGGATGTGGCGGTTTTGGGTTAGGTGCAGAGTTAGCTGGTTTTAAAACGGTTGCAGCTGTTGATATCGATCCCACACTTCAGTCTTCATATAGACGAAATTTTCCCCATGCCCATGTCATTAACGGCGATCTGTCCCAAATGACCAAAGAAACATGGCAAATGATTCTTAACGGCATCAAAGTTGATGGTGTGATTGGAGGTCCCCCGTGCCAAGGGTATAGCCGTATGGGAAAATCAGATAAAGATGACCCACGGCGTTCTCTACTGGGACATTTTTTTAGAAATATTAATATCATCCAACCAAAGTTCTTCATTATGGAAAATGTTGAAGGCCTAATGGATGAAAGGAATTTGTATGAATTAGAAAATGCAATACAGATTCTTGATAAAAGATATACCGTACTTGAACCAATGATTATTGATGCCTCTTTATATGGTATTCCGACAAAACGAAGACGTGTCATTTTAGTAGGTTATAACCCTGAACACATAGCTCAGCTGACCACTGATGACTTTAAACCCATTGATACTATGGGTGTAACTGTTCATGATGCTATATCAGATTTAGCCGCCCCAATACCGCAAACAAAAGATAATGATGATTTTGGATGGGGTGGTTACATCAAGGAGCACGAGCTATCAGCTTACGCAAAAAGGATGCGTGAAAAACCAATGGATGGATTAGGGTGGAATGAAGCCTTGAAAAGACAAATTGATGGCCAAATAAGTGGTTTTTTCGATACAAAACATACAGTTGCAGTAACTATGCGATACGCAATGACCGAGCCAGGCACCGTCGATAAAACAAGTAGAGCCAAAAGATTGGCATGGGACGGTTTGTGCCCAACACTACGAGCAGGTACAGGGGCTGATAAAGGTAGCCATCAAGCTGTCCGTCCTCTACATCCTGATCAGCCAAGGGTGATTACGGTTAGAGAAGCAGCAAGACTTCAAGGCTTTCCCGACTGGTTCGTATTTCATCCAACAAAATGGCATAGTTTCAGAATGATTGGTAACAGTGTATCACCGTTACTTTCAGAAGCTATTTTGGGTAGAATCAAGCAGAAACTCGATGCAAACGGGATAAAAACATCGAGAAAAATAATGTAGACAGCAATAGCAGCGAGGTTTTATGTCACTAATGGAAACAGTAAGCGATGTAACTATCAATACAGGTATTGAGCCTTCATTTTTAGTTGAGACGCTTACAACAGATATTGAACTTACAGATGCATTATTTGACCTCATCGATAACTCTATTGATGCAGCTAGAGATATGATACTGTCAGATAAGCATGTAAAATATGATGACTATGGCCTCCCTGCTGATTACTCTGGCTACCAGATAATCTTGAGGTTTACAGATGATAGTATCACCGTAAAAGATAATTGCTCCGGTTTCGATGAGCATACCTTAACCAATGCGGCCTTTATAACCGGTAAAAGATCAAGTCATGAATTTGGTATAGGCCATTATGGATTAGGACTAAAAAGAGCTCTCCTTAAAGCTGGCCAAAATTTTGGATTAGTTACAGATAACGGGGTCTCTAGATATAGAGCCCTGTTTGACTCAACATTCTTTTCCGCAAATGAAAAGAATAAAATTCCGGCAAAAAAATATCCATCTAAGAATAACTCTTATACTGTTTTCACAGTCTCAGGTCTATTCAAAGATATAAAGCATCAGATTAAAGATAACGCTTGGTTTAATTATGCTATCGAAAAATTATCTGTAAGATATGGTATTTTTATACAGAAAGGACTGTCAATCACTGTCATAAAGAGCATATCTGGAAGCTGCTCAACTAGAAAAATACAAAGTGCGATACCTAGCCTGAGACTGGGGACGCCTCTTCCTCCATTTTCTGACAGACTTAGTGCCTATGATGGGCTAGATGTTTTCTTTGATGTCGGAGTTCATCATGGCTACAGGTTTTCAGGTGAGGCAGACCATGACACCAAACAAAATGGATTAATCAGTGAAACTTATGGTCTATATTTCATCAGTAATGATCGAGTTATTGTTGATGCAAGTATTGATAAAAAACACGGATTTACAACATCTTGGCATAATGAATACAGTGGTTTCATTTGCCTAGTAAGGATGGTTGGTAATAACCCAGGGAAGTTACCATGGAATACAGCCAAAACTGAATTGAAATTAGGCTCGACTATTTTCTTAGGTATCAAAGATAAAGTTGAGGTTTTGGCTAAAAAGTACCGCTCCAATGCGAAATTCATTATTAAAACATGGAAAGAAATCAAGCAAGATTCATCCATATCTGCTGAGAATAAAAAATTAAAATTTGCAGAGCTCACTGGCATTAGCCCTTCTAAGGGGGCAGAAATTGATGCATCAATTCATAGTAATAATGTAAAGACTAAAGACACTACAGACCAAAAGAATGAACAAGGGAAAAATGATGAGAATACAAGAAAGACTGCTTATGATGCTAAGGTTCATGAAAAACGAGCAGAGCTGAACAAAAACAAACACACACAAAATTGGTTAACACTACTCCCTCCCGAGTTCCCAATATCTGACGATAATAAAGTTTTAGATAATCTAATCCTTGAGTCTATAGAACTTAAAATAAAAGTTGCACCCCATGCAAGCTCCATGCTATACCGCTCCCTGATAGAAACAGCGGCTAAAAGATATGTGAAGAAAATGAAACTTCACCCTGTAATAAAGGAATATTACTATTCAAGAGGTGAAGGTAAAAATAAAGGCCACTCAGAAGAATACAAACAACACCAAGGCCTTGACCTCAGCATGATTGCTGATTGGTTAGTTGTTCAAACTGATATATATCCTATCGACGCACGAAATGAACTAAAGGTGTCAGCAAAAAAATTGAAGGAACATGTGAAAAGTCTGAATGGTGTTGTTCATGGAATACAAATCACCAATGAACCTCAGCTTTCAATTATTAGAAATGATACTATAGCAATTCTTCATTTTTTTGTAAGTTGATATTTACATATCTAGTTATCACAAGACACCGGTCTTAAACCGGTGTCTTGTTTACACAAATTTAGTACGCACTTCCTTCGGCATCAATTTCAGGCCCCTTCTTGAACATGCTGCAGGGGGTCTGTCCCTCCATCATCCTGCCTTGATGTAGTCGTTGATCATTGCAGTGCTCTAAGTGGCTCTCTTTGTCCGTCTTCATCTGCTCCACTGACTCATACCAAGTCGTTCTCCCCATGATGCGGAAGTGTTCATCTAGCAAGGTGCAAGCGTTCAATAAAGCCATTGCTCTGCGGCCTGCGCTCCTTGATTGTCCGGTGTTCAATCCCTTTTAGTTACAGGAGCCGCTCGTAGGGATGATTGTCTGGGTATCCGCAGAACTCGCGCTCGTGTCCGACAGAATCCGTGCCTCGTGGGCTTCAAAGAACGTCAGGACCGTTTCATTGAGCACATGAAACGAGGTCACCGACAGCTTGCTGGTGTAGATCCACCTCCAAACGTGGCGGCTGTCGCAGCCCAGTACGGTTTGCAGGTACACCTTGCCCACTCCCTTGAGTGCGCCGACGAATAAGGTGTCGACCATCACCAGTTCTCCGGTGTAGTGGACTTCTATCTGACGTTCGCGAAACTCGTGGCGGAAGCGCTCGAGCAGGCGAATTTGCTCGTCATTTAGCTCAATCATCTCCTCCCGGTGAGTTTGCTCGAGGTGCAACAAACGGTCATGTTTGGAGATTTGCGCCTCAAGGTGAAGCAGGATAATCTCGAGGAAGACACCTAAAAATGGCCAACCCAAGTTATGCTGAATAGACTCGTTCATCTACGTCCCAAGAGCACGAACAAACTTGCCTGCGATGGTGAGAACGCTCAACTGTACCTGGATGTAATGAAAAGCGCTCCGGTTGAGTTGGGGAATCAGATTGGATGCCAGTTGCCTCCCAACATACAACTCGTCAGATTCGAGCAGCTAAAAACTACTGCGGATGTTGGTGGGCAGACTTTCGAGCTTGCTTTAGTAGATCATTACGCAAAACGAGTTCTCTACTACTGTCAATTGATCGTTCTTTTGAACGAACCTGTACTCGGGTCAAAACCTGTCACTCAGTTGTTGGTTTGGCGTACTCCCGACCCTGCGTACAAGTCGGTAATCAGTGGTGTTACGGATCGTGTTTTCACGGATTACCTGCTTGAGAACTATCTGGTCGCCATGTCGGATAACTTGCAAACCGGCCAAGGACCACAGTTCTGGGAGCAGCACATCCTGATTGCTTTGAGCCACCAACTACATGTCTACTGCTATCAATTGATGGATAGAGCACAGCGGTACATCCCTGACAAAAAATCACTCGAGCAATTACAAGATACTGTCTGGAAAAATACTTGTGACCATGACCCTATCCTCGCCATTATTTCAAAAGATCCCCTTGCTGCAGATCTAGTTGTCATCAGCCCACAGTGAGGACTCACAAAAAGACGCCCAAAGCTCGCTGACAGCCCGTGAGAGCGAACATGCATCGTTGTAACTGGACGTAATAGGCAGCCTCAGAAGTAGTGGCCACTAATGCCGAGCTTGAAGGATATATTTGACCACTACAATTGGGTATCTATGAAGGACTGAAATGAAAGGGATCAGAGCTTGGCATATCGTGGCTTTTCTGGCGGTAATTCTAGTCATCAGGGCCGTTCTTTGCTGGTCTAACGGGCTACTCTTCACGCTGTTTGGGCTGAACGATGTATACAGTTATGCGGCCCCCATGTGGCTAGGGGCAGCCAGCTGGGCAGGTGCGTTCGCAGTGCTGCTCCGTTGGGCTCGACCATAACAAGTTGGCTTACCAAATCAAGCGCCAACGTCATAACGAATTTAATGGTAAACAGACCGTGAGCAAATCACTCCCTAAAGGACTCACTTTTCAGGCATCAAAAGGTCTGTGGATGGCACAGAACAAGGGCCATAGAGTCACATACAGCACGGCCCGTTATGGAGATATGGCTAAGGAACTGGCCAGTAGGGCACTAGAAAGGATGCAGACCGGGACTTTTGATCCAGTAACAGATGACCTCGTATTCAAACAATCATGGAAAATGGATGATGCTGCTAGGCAGCTTGGCTTGTCTTTGACGCAGCTCCGGCAGTGGATGGTGACTGGGACAGTTAACGGCAAGGAGATCCAGCCCCCTAAGCGTGATGTTCGAGGGGTCGACCGGATAACAGGGCATGAACTGATTATGGCACAAGTGCGGCTTGCTACTTGAAGGATAGGAACAATTATGTCTGAAGGTATTGGGTATGCTGTTTACAGCAAGATAGAAGGTGGGTATCTGGTCACTGCATCACCGAGCAATTATCACTGGGATCCTGCTGCAGCACTGATGTATGAGACTACGGCTAAGGCTTGGGCATCAGCAAAACGTCGGGGACCAGGGTACGCAATTGCTGTTGTCATCAGCCGTGGCGAAGATGGTTCTTTGCATCATGAGGAGTTATCCCCTCCAATGAAAGCTGTTTCAGGCAGTTGGATTGTGCGAATCGAGGATGCGGGACTGCCAATAAGCCCCCTATATGTCTCAAGCCTTAGTCGCGATGGAAAAAGTCGTGCATCTACAGAAATTTGTGATGCCAGAGGGTTTAGTCATCAGCAAGCAGTTGAGCTAGCCGCCAAATTCCAAGGCAGGCCGAATTGTACCGCTCAAATCGAACAAGTATCGGATTGAATTGATTCGCTATGCCGGTTGTGTCAATTATCTTGATTCTCATATGAACCAAGTAAGTGGGTAAGGTTGCATGCATAGCAAATGGAGATGGCCAGCATTGAAGGTCGCCAGATGGGGGCTGCAACATGGTGACTTCTTCGATCTTTACGATGTCGCCTATCAGTTTGGGATACCGATTCACGAGGCGGGTAAAATTATGCTCTACCTTAGATCGTTACGCTATGTGGAAAAGCAGGCCGAAACACGGCATTGCAAGCCGGAACCTGGGAGAATGGCTGCTCGACGGATTTTTATCAAGGTACTGGCCATTCATCCAGAATCAATAAAAATGGATAAACTCTGACAAGTGAAACTTAATGCATCATTATATTTCATAATACATGCGCACTATAAAAAATGTAAAAAAATGGGAGCTCTCGGCTCCCATGGTACATCTTAATAAGAATCGTCTATTACTATAATGTATAGCTTACTTCTGAATTTTAAATGTCGGCACTACAAATAAGGGAAGTAATAACCCCTCAAAACCAGCTTTTGACGTTAATGCGTGAACGTGTTCACGTAAATAGGGGTACAGTACTAATGGAGCATTCTTTGATGACCAATCTTCAATATATTCGATGTTAAACTCTGATTGATCTACATCAAATACCCCCATTAGCTCAACCTTTAAGTCAAACGGCGAATGATCCTCTTTACTTTCAATAGAAACACCAACTTTCACACCAATCTGACTAGCATCATGATTGAAATCAGAATGCCCATGATAAAGACGAAATGCGCCAGAATCTGGCAACTGGCGCTGATCATTTTCTGGGTTTACAACTATAGAAAGAACTAATACCTTCAAATCAATAAGCTGAATTGCATGTTTTTTAAATTTATCAATGTTACTCATTTTTAAGCAGCCATTAAATAATGTTCATCATTAGCAGCCTCGGCTGCCTCAATAAAAACGTCACTAATCCTAGAAATAATTTTCCCATGTTTAATGAGCATTTCTTGATCGACTGATGCTGTTTTATAGAATAATGATACATCATCAAATGATACATCGTAATTTGATGAAAAAAACTCACTCCACAATGGTATATCTAATTGATGATGACAAATTTGCTGTCCATCCATTACCATCGAACTAATTAGTCCACCCTTAGCAGATTCAAATTTTTTCTGTAATTGTTCATCACTAAGTGAGTCGAGCTCAACGATGATGCTATCAAGTATTTGTAATAATTTACTCATCATTTACCTCCTCAAACTTGTCTATGGTGGTGATACACGACAAATCTTTAACAACATAACAAGATGGTTGACCGGTAATATCTAAAGAAAGATGCTTTGGTGTATTTGGTGGTTGTTGCACTTTAACGTGAATTATTCTGAATTCTTTTTCTAACTTATCTTCCGCCTCATTAATAAACATATCATAGAGTCTAGATGTGATATCAGACTCTTCACCAGTTAAACGAGGCTTAGTTTTTAATGCGAATTCAAAAAAGCGATCTCTTATCGCTTGATTTTCAAAATCAAGAATATCATCCTCACCCGCCTCTAACGTAGCATATACGACACAGCATCGGGGATTTTGATCGTCTTTGTAAGAATGTTTTTTCGTGTGCGCAAAACGCCACCACGATATAGCCAAATTTCTAACATAATCTTGAAGCGCATCCCTAGTGTAGCCCCAAAAATATGTACCAGAGCCACGCAACCCATTTTCACTTTTTTTGAACCCGCTTATTTTTATTGCGTTTGCTCTGGATACACAAGTCCCGTGCGTTCCTTTCATCATATATATCTATGACCAGATCTTTTGATTTAATTTTTATTTGAAACAAATACATTACACAACAAAAAAATATCAAACATGACGAATGTCGATATTTTTTGCACTTGTATATGAATCAGAAATAATTGATGATTATTTAATACTGAAGTAAAAAAGGAGGAAATATAGATGAAACTCTCACAAGCAAACTTTGAAATTCATTGGCTACCGCCCCTAAGTTCCAGCCCCTAGTTTGCTGCTTTTAACCAATGATGTTGTCGATGAATGAACCCAGAGGCTGCCTTTTGTCTGATGTTCAGTTACCGTATGGCTATCATAGACGAATGTGAATCAGAAGTAAGCAAAAAAAACAAGAGTTTTGATCCTAATCAGAGCCTTTGTACTGGCCTCTATAGCCTTCGTCCTCTGGCCAACCACATCCAGCGCAACTGACTGTCGCGTGGACGTAGGGCGTAGGGCGTAGGGCGTAGGGCGTAGGGCGTAGGGCGTAGGATTTTGAACCTCGCTCGGATGATACAGAGACACGGTGTTTTGAACCGGGAAGGATACCGACAACACAAACGAACAAAGCTGACACGGCGCACGATGCCAGACGCGATCATTACCGCTGCCAGCAATAGATTAGGATGATGTGGTGCTGTAGCGATTATGGAAAAGTACGAGATGGTGCTGACTAACAACGAATCGGAACGTGCGTCGTCCGGGCAACGCTATGCAGCAGCTAGTGGTCATATTGGGTAGAGTTGTTTCGCCAACACATTGATGATGATCAAAATCAGTCTGCGAACATGTAACGTTCAGATAGAAGAAGTGATGGCGTATACTGGCGCAATAAACAAACTGCCCCCCTTGATCTGCCTAGTCAGAACCCCTTGGATGTAGCTGTCACCAGGGGCAGGGAAAGTCATAACTTACTGGTTTATTTGGGCAATAAGCATCGACATGAACAACGGGGATGCATCACCAGATACGTGAGAATGCCTGCTAGTTTGGGCTTTTCGTAATAAAGAAAACAATACATAAAATAATCATTTTTGGTTATGATATGTACATGAAGACCTCTCAACTGATCAAACAGTTACGATACTTTGACTGCCAACACGATTACTGGCTCTACTCTCTGCACGAATTAGCCCTGATCTTCCCAGATGAAGAGCCGCAACAACTGAAAAACTCTCTCGTGAGACAATGTAAGGCAGGCAATCTATTGAAAGTTGGTGGAGGACTGTACGCATGGCCTGATGCCCGATCGACTCCCATGTACCGTTTAGAACACCTGATCAATCGACTACGTCCTCGTGAGCTATCGTACATAAGTCTGGAATCTGCTCTCAGTATGCATGGTTGGATATCCCAGCTCCCAATGGCGGTGTTAACCGTGATGACCACGGGACGTTCATACCTTCAACAGACAGCCTATGGATTAATAGAATGGATCCACACAGATCAATCTGATAGGACAATTTTAAACACTACTACATGGGATCCCATGCGAGGATGCCTTATTGCAAAGGCATCTCTGGCGTATCGAGACCTCAAGCGGGTTAGCCGCAACCTTGAACTTGTTACGCCACGATCCGATGAAGCTATGTAAATGAAATATCATAGTTAGTTTATTCAGAGCTACTCTCTTCGCAGAGTTCTCTTATCTAGTACTCACCACTATTACAACAGGTAAACACCATCTTACTGACTGCAGTAAGAATATGTCTTAGATAAACACCGACCTGATTAACACTCCTTATTACATCTGTAGGAATTCCATAATGTGCTCAGCTTCCAGTACAAGCCTAGGTAATAGATATCATGCTGAGTAACGGTATTCAACACTCTACAACTCTGGCTTTGAGGTCATTTTAGATAGAATGAAGGCTCCATTCTCGATTGAAAAACTATCAGCACTAGAAGGAGCCTGGAGAATCGATTGGCTTGGGGATATTGCTTACCCAGATCTCAGTAAACGGCAATCCCAACCTTCCGTCGCTGTTCAGTTTTCTCAGAATCTCAGTTCCTCTGGTGAAATTAGCAAACGAGAAGAATGGCTACCTATCGGATTACTGCCATTCCTGAAAGTTGGCGGCTTATGGCTACATGGCCAACCCACTGGTGAAAATACCGCCCCCTCAAAAGAGACTTTCAGCCAACTTGCTATTAACCGTGACTCGACTCAGTTCTATAAAGCAGGGGGAAAGCCGGATCCCAAGACACATGGCTTATTAGGCTCAATTCACTACTGGCTTCCTCTTGATCAACATCCATGGCATAGAGAGCATACTCATGCTAATTGCGTGGTCATCACAGTCAGTCGAGTGCTACAGATTTTGATCCCTTGCATGGAGCTTATCCGTTTTTACTTTGGCTCATCCAGCTCACTTCTTTCCACACTTTTCAGACCGATGTTGAGCCGAACTAACCTGGCAAGGCAGTACATAAAACGGACCGACGACTCTGTTTTCCTTCGTCTTGCGGAAGGTATATCTGGCGCTTCTGCCGCAGACATTGCACGGCTCATCTATTCTCCAGCGGCTTGG
This sequence comes from Aeromonas sp. SG16, assembly GCF_024436135.1. Classification (NCBI taxonomy): domain Bacteria; kingdom Pseudomonadati; phylum Pseudomonadota; class Gammaproteobacteria; order Aeromonadales; family Aeromonadaceae; genus Aeromonas; species Aeromonas sp. SG16. The sequence goes on along the minus strand of NZ_JANFNW010000008.1, from coordinate 43,319 downwards.
CAAGCTGCATCATTGATAGGTAAAAGTGCACTTCAATGCTCCAGTTTAGGTGAACGCATATACCCCAAATGTGCTTTCCCATTTGAAGGAATAACTGACTTAAATGTTACAGGACAGTGGATAACGCATGATGGCTCAACAAGAAAAATATTTGTTGTCTATGAAATTATTTCTTGCACTCATGAGTTCCCATTTAAATCTATTCGATATGTGACTACTGGGAACAGTAGCAAGTTCAAAGCATCAGGTTCGAGAAATAGAGCTAGTTCGCAAAAAAATAAATATTATGAAGATAATACTATTTTATTAAAAGATTCCGATCCTGACGAGAAGAGACAGGCCAGGCATGTACAGTTCATCTCTGCTAGTTCCAGATTCCCGGATCTCGAAACTAAAACCATTTTTAGAAACCCAAGTTTTTCGATTCCAAAAGATCAGCCTTACTCCGCAGCACCTCCTGGAGCATTCAGTGTTGGGGCTACAGGTCAGGGTAAGGGTATTACCCCCGTAGAAATTGAAAGCGGCATCCTCCCTCAACACTTTGATATTACAGAGTTACCTGAGTTTTTCCAGGCTGGGCTAGCAACATTGCAGCATGCTCTGAGCTTTACACTAATGACCCCTTACACCCATGCTACATATACTCTACTGGTACCGCTCATCCGTGACGCCAGCAACAGCCTGTATAGCAATTGCTTTACTCATGATGGCGATGGGCGACCAAAGCGCCGCTTAATGGGATGCGTACAAGTTGATTATGCAGACCATGTTGAAGGCACTCTCATTCTTGAGCCTATCAACGGCGATATGCCAGAGATTGTTTCGTTTGAGCTCTCTGAGGAATTTTTTGATCTTAATTTGGTGAAAAAGCAGCTCTGTGTTTATTGGGAAAAGCAGACTGAACTTACAACTTGATTGAACATTTGGGGATCCAATAGGTCAGCCCTTCATAATGGAAAGTCAGCCCGTCACCATCCTCTTCGAGCCCCTCTTTCGCAATCTGCTGCCTGATACTGACATTCGACAACCCATGAAAGTATGCCAGAGCAGTGATAGCCCACATATTTTGAAATGCCTTATCAGACCTAGCCATCTGAACCATTTCTGCAAGCCTCTTCTCCAGCACAGCTTTAGCCTGATTTTTATGCTTCTTTTGATGGTTCTGCCTCACATCCAGCGCGGCATGCTGCTCCCGGTTCAGGTACGTAATGAAGCCATACACAGCAGCCTTTTGCCCTGGGTATTGGGAGATATACGCACACAAGTCCTTTTGGTCAGGGATAGAGCGCCCCGCTTTGAGACTTTGCCCCAGTAATTTCTTGGCCGGAGTCAACGCTAGCCGCACAGATCTCAGCGATAGTCCCCCTTGCTGATGCTTGGTACGCAGATATTGGTAGTAGCCCACCAACAATCGGTTGGCCAGTGGATCTGAAACGCCGAGAAGAAGTCGCTCAATACCCCTGACCTCTGAGTCTTCAAGCCTAGAATTGCCATCCTCAGCCCATCCATGGCGCTCAATCAACCAGCGAACAGCTAAACGATGACGTCTCAGCATGTCAGCACCAAATTGCTTCACCAACTGCTGATAACTCATTGATTCACTTATATACAGGTGCTGTATGGATTCGAAGAATGCCAAATATCGAGCAAGCAAACTCGATGCTCGGTGGGCACCACAATGCCCAAGAAGCCAGCGCGAAAAAGCTTGATACAACTCCCGCACTGGAGGATGCAGCACTCCCTGATTGAAATGAAGCCGCTGCTCAAAAACCTGCTGCCAGTGGCAATTTGTGCATGTATCCCCCAGCCCTGCTGGCATGGGGCCACCGCATTTTGAACAGGGTAAAGATCCTAACGCCAAACACCTCGAGCACAGCTTTTGTCCATTAGGTGCATCCTGCAATCGCCGAGACCGGCCACAAGCCTGGCAGCAAGCATGGTCAGCTCTAGCGCATCGAGGACAGACGGGTTCATCAAAACCAAGGCGTTGTACCCGAGAAAGGTGGCGTGAAACTGAGCCACACCGGCTACACGCCTTCTCTTCAGAAAAGTACCTGGCGCATGCCATGCATACAGGCCCATATTCACTCATTAGCCCGAGTCGATACCCCTCCCTGCCGCAGCGAACACAGGGTTTACGCTTTTCGCAGCTCGAACAGATTGCGTTAGGATGCCTCTCTGGCAACCGAGCCATCTCACCGCATTGAGGACATGGTTTGCGCTTAAATTCACGCGCATAGCATGTTCCACAATAGGACTCTTTCTTGAAGATCCGGTGTGCTCGCTCCATCAGTCGACCGCAGCCGAAACACTCTCGGGTAGGGATATCGTTCATCGCAGCAGGCCATGGCGGCGTAACAATCTGGCCCATTCACGGCGAACAACCTCTTTGGCTTTAGGCCTCCGGATCTGAATGGGATTAGTTCTGATGCGTTGAATGCTGTTTGCCGGTAGATCATCGAGCCAATCCATCACAACCTCTGATGGCCAACTAAGTTCATTCATCAACGTATTGCGTGAGATCCCGTATTCCTTGAGTAAATGGAGCAGTAGATCGCGCTCAAGGGATAGCATCTGAGCCACCGCTGCCAGGAGGGGTTTTCTTTGCTCGATCGGTAAAAGCTCTATTGGTAACTGTGTTGGCGGCAACGGGAGTGAGTGCAAATCAATTCCAGTGGCCTGGATACAATCCCCTAAATGCGAGGGTGCCTTTTGTTCTCTGAATGCCGCGCGTCGGATGAGATTGAGTAAAAGTTTGGCCAATAAAAACCAGTCTAGGGATGATATCTGCCTGTCTCCCCAGTCTGCTGCCCCTGTGCCAAAGACATTGGACGCAAGTTTCTGGAAATCCGTCTGCATCGCCTCAACACGAGCAGAGACCGCCGAGCTGAGGTCATAGCCACAGTGGAAGCAAATCCCTATGTGAGGTGTCTGTGCTGAAACTCGGTGATACTGAACCGGCATATTGCAAGAAGGGCAGCACTCAATCAGCTCATGATGATGTAGAGGACAGTAGGTATGCCATGCCAAGCGCCATTGCCACCGAAAATAGGGCTCATCCATTCGCAAGCAACCTGGGCAATAGGGCACGCCCATCTTGTGCTGACGATTACGACTCCCCATTGCGATCACCCAAGGCAAATTGGAAGGCCTTTTCCCGATTAAAAGGATTTTCCCATCCAGATGATGAAACAGGGTCATGCTACGCAGCTCATCAATACTCAAGCCTGATGAGCCGCACAGGCTCTGTAATCTTGTGTCATCAAGGGTACGATCAATATCGACTGTCCAGGCTCTCCATGTTGGCCATACAGCGGATGTGAGAGACATTGGATCACACCCATGAGCCAAGGATGCTCTGACGAGCCAAGAGGACAACAGCTCGTCCTTGAGAGGGGATATCTGTACAGGCCAGATAAGGCTCACCTCATGGTTTCTCTCAGGCCGTTTGTGGGACGAAGCCACATGTGCTGTGCAATCAGGTCACGGCTGACTTGCTCCGAACCATCCTTGATTGCTGCGATGGCACATGTGGAAAGTAATCGCTGCAGATTGCCCAGATTACCTCCTGAGATCGCATGGAGAAGCTGGATGCACTCTGCTGTGCGCAATGACGATGGCCGCTTTAGCGGCAAGATACGCTCGAAACTTAGCACCAACTTTGCGAACTCGTTGTCCAGCTTCCAAGCTGGCAGGGTTTTGACATCAAAGCGACTGGCATGTTGGGGATCTGTGTGCAGAACACGAACAGCCTCTGTCGTCCCCACCGCCACAATAGGGATCATTAGTTCATTACATAGCAGTTTAATGGCATTCATGAGCTCCCGCTGTTTGATTGCAGATCCAGCCAGCAGCGAGTGAAACTCATCGATAATCAGCATCTTCACCTTACATACCCGGCAGAGGTGAATGACCTGGTAGCGCAGTTTTACAGTTGGATCAGATATTCGGTAGGGCGTGAAAAATCGCTCCAGTATCGATACATATAACCCTTTCTCATCAGCCGTTGGCGGTGATTCCGCGAGGATGATGGGCTTGAATCCTTCTGGGTGTTCATCCTCAGTAGCCTTGTAATACTGCTCATGGAAATGACGCACAATTGTAGTCTTGCCGTTGTTGGGTTCACCAACCAGTAGCAAATTCAACATCCTGGGTTTCTTGGGCTGTTCAACGAGCTCATTGAGAGCTGCCAGTATCTGGTTGGCCGCAGTGTAACCAATCCACCTCGGCTGGTTTATGAAGGCCATTCGCTCTTGGTCCGACAGCTTCATCACATGTCGGAAGTCGGGATGAAGGTGCGCGAGATCATTCATGCTATATCTCCATCGTCGTAAGGCTCTATCTCGCTGAAATCTAACGCTGATGGCTCAGGTATCGGAGATATGGGTGTGCCTGGGACCGGCAAGGGGGTTGCAGGACTAATACCTTTCTCATGTTCACGTCTGCGTTGTGACTGTCGACGTGCTTTTTTGGTCGAGCTTTTGGACTCTTCGACGATCTCACGCAGTTGAGTGATGGTATTGAGGATCTGGGGTTCAGTCGGGGACACGTATCCCTGCTCTTTCAATCGCTTCCTAGCCTGCTGATACTCCCACATGCTCATTGATGGTAGTGACTGATCTGCCAACGGGACCTTGAAGTATTGCTCTAGCTCTGGGTCAAAGAACCAGATGTAGGAGATATCTCTTGGGTCCCGACGAAAAATGAACTGTCTTTTTGTCCCGGTATCCGGATCTGTGGCGTTGAGCCAGAAGCGCAGCGTGTCCGCAAAGTAGGTGAGCCCCTCAATGGTGACACCGAATACCTGCACGGTTCGTCTGAATGACGGCAGGAAGTCGAGTAGGATCGTCATCCTATCTGCAGGTCTTGGTGGGTAGCCAATCCCGTCAACTTCACTATTTCCATTGATGCCAATATCCCACTTGGCCAGAGGGCTCATGCCAATGCCATTGTGGTAGCGTTGGTGATAGATATTGCAGATAAACGTCACCAGCCACTTCTCGAGCTCGTCCTTGGTCATAACGGCCCGCTTGTCGGAGTCGTAGTCTTTACGGTCCCGGATATTCGAAAATGTGGTTCCAGGCAAGTCATGCAGCTCTTTGACCAGAGTACCGAGGATCCGCTCTATGTGTCCGCCATACCGGGGCTGTTTGACCGGTCTGAAACTGAGATTGATGCCGTACATCTGACAGGATTTGCTGAAGTTGATAGATCGGAAGTCAGCGCCATTATCAACATGGATCGTTTTAGGGATGCCCCATACAGGCCAACTACTTTCCACATGGTGCAATGTCATCCACTCCTCCTTGGGAAGGATGGAATGAGCAACACACATGGCGACAGATGTTTCGGAAGGTGGATCGAAAGAGAGGTAATACCCGGTCACCATCCGGCTATAGACATCCATTGCCAATGTAATCCACGGGCGGCCGATGGGTTTACGATGGATGTCGTCGACCAGGATGATGTCGGCTGGCGTGTGGTCAATCTGGATGACAGAGAGAGGGTAGTCTGCGCCAGGGAAACTACCGGGAGCAGCAGTAAATTTGTTCTTCGCCTTCTCCCTAAAGCCTCGCCTCCTCAGCTGCTCTCGCTCTGATATCTGCTCTACTCTTGCCCTGATAGCCGAAGCCCCAGGAGGTGGAATGTTTTGCTTCTCGCATTGGAGAAAAACTTCATTAACAACCTTTTGAATAGAAGAACGCTGAACGGTCAAGTAAATGGATTCAATGGTCTCGTTGATGAGCTGTTCTTGCTGTGGGGTCAATCGGGTTCGGCCACCTCGCCAACCACGGCTCATCGGTATGAGAGCCGACAATGTCTCTACTGCCTGATATCTGGATAGCCAGCGATACAAGGTCGCAGAACTGACACCGACCTCGAGAGCACGCTTATTAACCTCTTCTCGTCCAATACTGGGAGCTTGGTCGAGCAGGGGTTTTATGGCTTCGAATCGTTCATTCGCAGCGCGCCAATCTTTATCCTCGATACCATCGAGGTCAATGCGGGGATCCAGTTTGGCGACCTGCGGATTTGGTGGGGATGAGAGCTCATTAATAGGGAGTAGTTTTTTGCGGCCTGTGATTACGTCACTACCAAGCAGACTGTTGAAGTCGATTTGCTGCACGATTCGGTATGTCAGCCCTTCATGCTGAACAAACTGACCAACGTCCAGAGCCAGCCGCTGGCGGATGGGGACGATGCCACCTTGCGCCCTTGTTGGCTTGTCATTATCCATTTTGATGTGTCCAAAGTATGGTCGAGCCATCAAGCTGTAATGTGATGTCACAGTCGATTCTACGGGTTGCCAGGAGATACCAAATGGCAACAGCCCAGGGGCGTTCATCTCCTGCTATTACCCCACAGTGAGCGAACAGAGCATCACGGCTCAACGGCCCTATTTGATACAGGGCATGCAGTAACGTATCTGTGTGTCTTGGTTCTTGGGCAAAACGTTGGTAGCGTTCAAGGAACTTGATGTTTTCAAGCGCACGGTCGCGGATCCGCGACTCGTCATAGATCTTGAATGACCATCCTTGATTGCGTGCAAAACGTCTTGCGGCCTTCCACTTGGATGACCATGCCCGCCAGTTTTCCATCCATAGATCCCGGGGTTTTACTTCCACCAGGACATGTTGCGTGGCTTCACCATCGAGGCGCCGTAAGGACATCAGAAAATCAGGGGTATAGGTGTAGGCCCTACCGTTGTCACCGATGAATGGGATTTCAACGGGCTGAGGAGTGATCGAGACAATATTGGGGAAAAATTCGTGGCGAATGAGGAAGTCGCGCTCCAGCGTGGATTCATACTGGATCGCCTCTTTTCCACGAAACGAATAGCTACCAGAGACACTTCGGCGGGTAGGGCCTATCTTACGAACTTGATGCACCTTCACCTTGTCGCAGCTATTTCCACTCAAAGTAGACCTCGTCTCATCTATTGACAAAAAATCGTCTCATTTATTTGAGTAAAAATAGCCCTAAATCATTGATCTATGGTTTGACCTGTCTCACTAATTTCGAAAAATGACAGTGGCAGCCACCCGCGGCCCGGCGAAATATCGCTGGCCCACAACGGGGTGCTGTTTCTCGACGAGCTGCCCGAGTTCGAGCGCAAGGTGCTCGACTCCCTGCGCGAGCCGCTGGAGACCGGCCACATCACCATCAGCCGGGCCGCCCGTCAGGTGGATTTCCCCGCCCGCTTCCAGCTGGTGGGCGCCATGAATCCCAGCCCCTGTGGCCACTATGGCGATGGCCAAACCCGCTCCAGCCCGGATCAGATCCTGCGCTACCTCGGCAAGCTCTCCGGCCCCTTTCTCGACCGCTTCGACCTGACGGTGGAGGTGCCGCTGCTGCCCAAGGGGAGTCTGACCGGCAAGGCGGAGCGGGGGGAGTCGAGCCAGCAGATCCGTGATCGGGTGCTGGCGGCACGGGAGCGGATGCTGAGCCGCAACGGCAAGCTCAACAACCTGCTTGATAGCCGCGAGATAGAGGATATTTGCCGACTATCACCGCAAGATGCCGAATTTTTGGAAGGAGCCATCCAGAAGCTGGGGCTCAGCATCAGGGCCTGGCACCGCATCCTGCGGGTGTCACGAACCATCGCCGATCTGGCCGGGCAACCGGCTATCGGCAAGGAGCATCTTATCGAGGCGCTCGGCTACCGGGCCATGGATCGGCTGCTGTCGCGACTGCGCAGCAGCTGACAGAAGGGAAAGGGTGAGTCCAACCCCGTAACGGCTCTGAATGGTCTCACGGGCCATCGGCTGATATTATTGCCACAGATCTGACCACTTGATGGCCCTTTATCGACAGCAAGACGGACCCGACTCATGCCCAACAAGCTGATAGAGCGACTGCGCGGCAGCCTCTCCACCCTGCTCTATTTTTTCAACACCCTCTTCTGGTTTGTTCCCATCTTCTCGCTGGGTCTGCTCAAACTTCTGCTCCCCATCAAGGGGTGGCGTACCCTCTGCAACTGGCTGCTGGATGGCTGTGCCAGCTGCTGGATCGGTTTCAACAATCTGATCCAGAAAACCATCATCAGAACCCCTTTCGATGTGGTCGGAGTGGACAAAGGGCGCCGGAATGAGTGGTATATGGTGATTGCCAACCATCAATCCTGGGTCGACATACTGGTACTGCAGCGGGTTTTTAACCAAAAAATTCCCTTCCTGAAGTTTTTCCTCAAGAAAGAGCTGATTTGGGTACCTTTTCTCGGTCTGGCATGGTGGGCGCTCGACTTCCCCTTCATGCGGCGATATTCCAGGAAATTTCTGGAAAAGCATCCCCATCTGAAGGGAAAAGACATAGAGACAACCCGTAAAGCCTGTGCCCGGTTCCGCCACATTCCAGTGAGTGTGATGAACTTCGTCGAAGGCACCCGCTTCACCAAGGGCAAACATCAGAAGCAGGGTTCGCCCTATCGTCACCTGCTCCATCCGCGCGCAGGCGGCATCGCCTTTACTCTGGCCGCCATGGGTGACCAGTTGCATCAACTGGTGGATGTCACCATCGCCTACCCGGACGGCATTCCCAGCTACTGGGATTTCATGTGCGGCCGGGTCGGGCAAATCAAGGTTCAGATCCGCTATTTGCCGATCGACCGCAAACTGGTGGGGGATTACTTCAATGACCCCGAGTTCCAACAAGAGTTTCAGCAGTGGCTGAACGGGATCTGGCACGAAAAAGACCAGACCCTGAACCAGCTGCTGGCAACCAAGGCGCAGTAAACACTCATGTTATCCATGCTTCCCGGCCCACTGGTGCTCCTCATCAGCGCCGGCCTGACCATTCTCTTTACCGCCTTGTGCGCCAGCCTGATCCTGCTGGTTTCGCTGGCCAAACTGCTGCTGCCGGTGCCAGCCTTTGGTCGCGCCTGCAGCCGCCTCAACAACCGCTTCATGCGCCTGTGGCTCGGTTGCAACGCGCTGGTGATCCGCCTCACCACCCGCATCGACTGGCAGGTGGAAGACAGCACCCGGCTGCGCAAGGATGGCTGGTATCTCATCATCAGCAACCACATGAGCTGGACCGACATCGTGGTGCTCGGCCACTTGTTTCGCGACCGGCTGCCGGTGCCCAAGTTCTTCATGAAGCACGAGCTGATCTACATCCCGCTGCTGGGGCTCGCCTGCTGGGGGCTTGATATGCCATTTATGCGCCGCTATTCACGGGAATTCCTGCTGCGCAACCCGCACCTGCGCGGCAAGGATATCGAGACCACCCGCAATGCCTGCGAGAAGTTTCGCCATATCCCCACTACCGTCATCAATTTCGTGGAAGGGACCCGCTTCACCGAGCAGAAACGGGATGCTGCCCGCTCCCGCTATCGCCACCTGATGCCGCCCAAAGCGGCAGGACTGGCCTTTACGCTGGCCGCCATGGGCGAGCAGTTCGACAGCCTGATCAACGTCACCATCCGCTATCCGGACAACGCCGAGACCCCGTTCAAGGACTTCCTGATGGGACGGGTAAAACGCATTCAGGTGCGGATCGAGGAGCTGCCGGTGGATGAGGCCCTCATAGGGGATTACTTCAACGACAAGCAGTTCAAACGCGGTTTTCAGGAGTGGCTAAACCAGCGCTGGCAGGAGAAAGACGAGGTGCTGGAGGGGTGGCAGAGCGGTCAGGCGCCGCTGCCGGTGGCCGCCAAATCCGGGGATGCATCCAAAGAGAGCGCCGAGGCCAACTCGGCCAATTGATCCTCCGAGAACACTGCAATACCGTGGCGGCGCAGCAGGGCGGCGGTCTTGCCCTCGCCCGCCACAGAAACACCTTCGAAGCGGCCGTTATAGATACGGCCGCTGCCACATGAGGGGCTCCCCTCTTTCAGCAGGGCGAAGCGAATACCCTGCGCCTGACAGATTTCCAGCGCCAGTTCGGCACCGCGGTCAAACTCGGCAGTCACATCCAGTCCACTCGCCGTCACTACCCGCTCGCCCTGCCGCTCGGCAGGAGGGCGCGGGGTCGGCAGACCGCCCGCCACTTCGGGGCAAAAGGCCAAGACCCGCCCCTCGGCACCCAGCTCACTTAGCAAGTCGCTGACGATCCCCTTGCTCTGACCATCGTAGCGCACAGGCTGACCGAGCAGACACGCGCTGACCAGCACACGAACAGGGGATGCGCTCATGCTTCCGCTCCGTGCATCACCTGATCGAACATCACACAGCAGGGGCTTTCCATCCGGTAGAGAATGGCGGGGCGCTGTTTGCCGGTACGCTTGCGGCCGGTATCCACCAGAATGTCGGCGCGATGGATCCGCTTGCGAAAGGCGGCCGTATTCATCGGCGTCTGCAGGATGATCTCGAAGGCGCGCTGCACCTCGGAGAGGGTGAACTCGGTGCCAAGCAGTTGCAACGGCAGGGTGCTGTAGCGGCTCTTGATGCGCAGTCGCTCCAGCCCCTTGGCGATGAGCTGGAGATGGTCGAAGGCGAGGCTCATGCCCGGCAGGGTAGAGACTGGATGCCAGCAACCATGGCGGATCTCCACTTCAGGCGCCACCAGACAGAGGTAAACCAGGGTGGTGGACCAGCCACGAGGATCCCGCTCCAGATTGCCGAGGGTGCAGACCTGCTCGCTGTAGCAGTCACCCAGCCCCCACTCCGCCAGCAGGCGGCGCTGGGCGGCGTCCAGATCCCGGTCCAGCGTCTCGTCGATGCGCAGGGCAGGCAGTTGCCAGCAGTTGGCAAAAGGGGGGCGATCGCGGGTCTCGAGCAGCAATTCGAGCCGCTCCTCATGCAACCGCAGCACCACCATATCCAGACTCATTCTCAGCATCCCGATCGCCCTGCTCGCCTTCCATTAATGTTTGGTAGATAATATCACACGAATAGTATGTGCAGGAGCCAATCATGGGAACCGTCGCCAGTCTGGATATTGATGCGCAGAAGGGCTTTACCCCTCTCTGCCCGAACGAACTGCCCGTCGCGGGCGGGGATGATATTGTGGCGGCCCTCAACGCTCAGGCCACCCTCGCCAGCCTGCGTATCGGCAGCAAGGATGCCCACCCCGCCAATGCAGTCTGGGTGGCCAGCGAGCCTGCGACCATGCTGCAACCGCTTGATCTTCCTAACGCCGATCTCACCTGGCCGGTACACTGCGTCCCCGGCAGCAAGGGGTTCGAGCTGCTCGACGGCCTGCCCGCTCCCATCGATTACGACTTCTTCATCTGGAAGGGAGTCGAGCCTGACCTGCACCCCTATGGCACCTGTTTCCACGATCTGGCCGAGCGCCGCAGTACCGGCCTCATCGAATTCCTGCAAGCCCGTGGTGTCACCACTGTGCTGGTCGGCGGCCTCGCCACCGACTACTGCGTCAAGACCAGCGTGCTGCAACTGCGCCGCGCCGGTTTCCGGGTGATCGTCCACCTCGATGCCTGCCGTGGTATCGCGCCCGAGACGATTGCCAGCGCCCACACCCAGATGATCGAGGCTGGCGCCGAACTGGCCCAGACCCTGACCGATGTTCAACGCCTGCTGGACGCCTGATATGCCCCCTATCCTAACCAGCCTGCTCGACACCGACGCCTACAAGCTGCATATGCAACAAGCGGTGTTTCATCGCTATCCGGATGCCGAGGTGGTGGCTGAATTCCACAGCCGCAACGAAGAGGACCTGCTGCCCATGATGGGGCAGATCGAGGAGCAACTGCGCCTCGCCGGCTCCCTGCGGCTGACCAAATCCGAGCACCACTTTCTGGCCGAGCGCCCCTTCTTCACTCCCGACTACCTCGACCATCTGCGCCGCAAGCCGCTCGACGCCTCCCTGCTGAAGGTGTTCGAACAGGATGGCCGCATCAATGTGCGGGTCGAGGGGCCGTGGCAGGATGTGATCCTGTGGGAGATCCCGGTGCTCGCCATCATCAGCGAGATGCGCAACCGCTTCCGCTACCCCCAGTTTGGCGTCAGCCACGCGCTGGAGCGGCTCGATCAGAAGCTCGACAAGCTGGAGCGGGAGCTGAGTCGCGACGAGATGAGCGAGTTCAACCTCATCGACTTCGGCACCCGCCGCCGCTTCTCACACGCGGTACAGGATGCCGTGGTGGGTCGCCTCAAGGAGCGGCTGCCGGCGTTTCGCGGCACCAGCAACTACATGTTGGCCCAGAAGTACCAGCTGCCAGCCGTCGGCACCCAGGCCCACGAGTGGTTCCAGGCTCACCAGCAGCTCGGCTTCCCGCTCGAACACAGCCAGCGCGCCGCCCTCACCAGCTGGCTGGACGAGTTCACCGACCATCTCGGCATCGCCCTGACCGACTGCATCACCATGGATGCCTTCCTGCGCGACTTCGACTTCGAGCTGGCCAGCCGCTATCAGGGCTTGCGCCACGACTCCGGCGATCCCGTGGTATGGGGCGAGAAGGCGATCAGCCACTATCAGCGCCTCGGTATCGACCCTGCCGAGAAGACCCTGGTCTTCTCCGACGGCCTCAATCTCGACAAGGCGGTCGAACTGTTCCGCCACTTCCGCGGCCGCATCAACACCAGCTTCGGCATCGGCACCAAGCTCACCTGCGACCTGCCCAGCGTCAGCCCGATGAACATCGTGTTCAAGCTGATCGAGTGCAATGGCGGCCCGGTTGCCAAGATCTCCGACAGCCCGGGCAAGACCCTCTGCCGGGATGCGGAGTTTATCCGCAACCTCAAGCAGGCGTTCCACGTCGGGGTCTGACCTGCCAGATTGCCAGAAAACAAAAAGCCCGCCGGTTTGCACCGGCGGGCTTTTTTATCAATTCAAGAGTGATCAGTCTTTCTTGGCCAGCAGGAATTTCACCAGCTGGTTGAACTGCTCCTGAGAGGAGATGGATTCAATCTTGATCATGTACTTGCCGTTCACCAGGAAGGCCGGTACGCCACGGATGTTGTAGCTCTCCATGTTGCGATCGAACTGGGAGACCATGCCGGACACGGCGAAGCTGTCAACGGCGCCGTCAAACTCTTCGGCCGGTACACCGTTAGCGACGAAGAGCTGCTTCACGTCATCGCGGCTCATCGGCGGCTGACGCTGAACATGGATCTTGTTGAAGATGGCCGGGGTCAGTTTGGCTTCGGCGTTGAGCAGGCTGGCAACGGCGTAGGCACGCTGCATCTCCGGGCCCATTTCACGGCCGAGGAAACCGACCGGGTTCTTCTTCAGGGTGACACCCTTGGGCAGCTCGGCTTTCATCTGCTCGACGATCGGTTCAAAGGTGGCGCAGTGCGGGCAGTAGTAGGAGAAGAACTCCATCACTTCCGGCTGGGCAGTACCAGTCTGTTTCACCACATCGTAGTTGACGCCTTCCTTGAACTCGGGGGCGGCGTGAACCATGGGGATCATCAGCATGGCAGCAAGGAAAAATAGGATTTTTTTCATGATGTTTCCTGTTAAGGGATCACTGTGAGGCACGCCCGGCGAACCGAAGCAGTGCCAAGCCTATTGCGTCACCTCTGCCCAGTCAATGGCCAGAACAGGAGATTGAGTCCCTCTTGCCGCTCATCTCCTCCCTTCGCTGCCGACCGGTGATCAGGAGCGGCGACAGCCCGCGCATAACCTCTGCTGACTCATCCCCTGCCACTCCGGCCAGCTGGCTCACCAGCCGGGTGTCAGGGTGAGCGGCGGAGCCTTGAGCGCCTCCAGCTGGTCGTGCAGGGTCGCTATCTGCTGGCGCCAGTAGTGATCGGTGTTGAACCAGGGGAAGTGACGGGGGAAGGCCGGGTCTTCCCAGCGCCGTGCCAACCAGGCCATGTAGTGGACGATGCGCATCGCCCGCAGCGGCTCGATGAGCGCCAGCTCGCGCGTGTCGAACTCCATGAACTCCTCGTAGCCAGCCAGCAGGGTGTCGAGCTGGATCAGCTGCTCGTTGCGCTCGCCATTCAGCATCATCCAGAGATCCTGTACGGCAGGGCCGGTGCGGCAATCATCGAGGTCGACAAACATGGGGCCATCGCGCCAGAGGATGTTGCCCGGGTGGCAGTCACCATGCAGGGAGATCTGCGCCACATCGAGGGTCATGGCGTCGCTGACATGCTTGATCAGCTCATCCAGCACCCCGAAGAACTGCTTGGCCAGCCCGCTTGGCAGCCACTCGCCAGACGCCAACAGCTGACGCGGCTCGTGCAGCATGCTATCCACGTCGAGACGAACCCGATGGTGGAACGGCTTGCTGGCTCCGAGTTGATGGATGCGGCCAAGATAGCGCCCCACCCACTCCAACTGGTCGAGGTTGTCCACCTCGAACTGGCGTCCCCCGACGCTCTGCCAGATGGCAAACGGGTAGCCCTCATGCTCCAACAGGGTCTCGCCGGCAAAGGCGAGCGGCGCGGCGACCGGGATCTCCGCCTCACAGAGGCGGGCGGCAAACTCGTGCTCTTCGAGGATCTGGGCCCGGCTCCAGCGGCCGGGTCGGTAGAACTTCACCACATAGCGGCGACGATCCTCATCCTGAAACTGGTAGACCCGGTTTTCGTAGCTGTTGAGCTCGATAAGACCGGAGTCGAGCCGCAGACCGCTGAGATCCAGCGCATCCATGATGAGGTCGGGAGTGAGATCGGAATAGTTGAAACGCATGTCATCCACCATAAGAAAGGGGCGCCGTTGCGCCCCATTCTATCACTACTGCCCGCCATTGCCGTGCATGGCGGTAGGCCAGACCGTTACAACCGGCCGATAAACTTGCTGCCCTGACGCAGGTTACCCTTGCTGTCATCAGGCGCCGCCCCCTCCCGTTTCAGCACGAACTGGATATCCAGCGTCGGCCGCTTCAGGTTGTAGGGATCCACCGCCAGACTGACCGGCAGGGTGTAGATCTCGCCTGCCTTCAGGGTCACTTCACGGGGGCCGAACCACTGATACTCGGGCAGCCCCTCCACATCCAGCTGGTAGGTCTGGGGTTGCAGGGTCTTGTTGAGGATCTTGAGGGTATAGGTGTTCTCGATAAGCCCGTCGTTGTTCTCGCGGAACAGCTGGTTGCGATCCCGCAGGATATCGAGCCCCATCGGCATGATGGACATGGCGTTGTAGGCAAACACCCCCAGCATGGTGGCCATCACCAGGCCATAACCAATCAGCTTGGGCCGCGCCACATGGGTAGAGTCGTTGGCCAGCTTGTGCTCGGTGGTGTAGCTGATGAGCCCCTTCGGATAACCCATCCGCTCCATGGTCTGGTCACAGGCGTCGACGCAGGCGCCGCAGTTGATGCACTCGTACTGCAGGCCGTCGCGGATATCGATACCGGTCGGGCAGACCTGCACGCAGAGGTCACAGTCGATGCAATCACCCAGTCCCAGCGCCTTGTAATCGGCTTTGCGCGAGCGGGCTCCGCGGGTCTCGCCCCGCTTGGGGTCATAGCCGACGATGAAGGTATCCTTATCGAACATGGCGGACTGGAAGCGGGCATAGGGGCACATGTGGATACACATGATGGCGCGCATCCAGCCGGCGTTGCCGTAGGTGATGATGGTGAAAAAACTCACCCAGAACAGCACCCAACCGCTCGCCTTGAGGGTCAGCACATCCGGCACCAGCCGGGTCACATCCTGGAAGTAGGCGACAAAGGTCAGGCCGGTGACCAGCGAGATGAGCAGCCAGGCCAGATGCTTGGCCCCCTTGCGAGCCAGCTTCTCGCCGCTCCAGGGTGCTTCGTCCAGCTTGCGCCGCTTGTTGGCCGGCCCTTCCAGCTTCTCTTCGAACCAGATGAACATGAAGGTCCAGACCGTCTGCGGGCAGAGATAGCCACACCAGACCCGACCGAGGAAGGTGGTAATAAAGAAGAGCCCGAAGGCGGCGATCATGAAGAGCCAGGCGAGCAGGGTCAGATCCTGCGGCCAGATGGTGGCACCAAAGACATGGAACTGCTGATGGCCGAGGTCGAACAGCACCGCCTGTCGCCCTTCGTAGCGCAGCCAGGGCAGCAGCACGAAGAGGGCAACGAAGAACCAGCCCATCCCTTTGCGCACCCGCTGCCAGTAACCGGTCTGGGCCCGGACGTAGATACGGTTGCCGGGGTTGAATCTGTCATCGCTGGCTTTGAACGTATTGGGGTTGAAAGTCCCGGTTACGCTCTTGTCGGTGACATCCTTGATATCGATTTTCTCGTGATCGGCCATTGCAAGACATCGCTCCCTTATTTGTTATGGAGCGGATTATATCTTAAACAACCTGCTAATTGTGTGGATTAGATGTATCTAATATTGGGGTTGGATCGCAAATTTCGGCAACAAAAAAGCACATCACCTTGCGGTGATGTGCTTCTGTTCAAGATTCACTTGATTCCGCGTGCCTTGAGCAGTGCCTCTTTGAAATCGGGCACGTGATCCTTGGCCAGACCCGGGATCATCGCCTGCTTGTCGGATTCCCGCATCTTGAGGTGATAGATCAGCATGTCGTCGGTCAGCTCGGACAGGGGACCTTCAAAACCCGCTTCTTGGGCCAGTTTGGCAACAAACTGCACCAGGCTGAGATCCTGTTCCTTGATCCAGGCAGGCTGCAGCAACTCCAGCAGCTCTTCGATACGATGACATTGCATAGACAACCTCTTTAATCTGTCTGTATTAACTCAGGCAACCTTACCCATCAAGGCTACTTCGATTCGATCCCGCCCATTATGCTTGGCCTGATAGAGGGCCGCATCCGCTTTTTGGATCAAATCGGCGATTTTCATGCTGTTGTCCGGTATCAGAGTGGCAACACCAAAGCTACATGTGACCCGACCGGAGACCAGTGATTTCTGGTGCGGGATAGCCAGCTCCTTGAGGGATTGCCGCACATTGTCCGCCACCTGCAACGCCCCCTGCATGCCGGTGCAGGGCAGCAGCAACGCAAACTCCTCGCCACCGTAACGGGCCGCCAGATCGTCCTCGCGCCGCTCCACCTCGGCCAGCAAACCAGCCACCTGTTGCAGACAGTCATCCCCCAGCTGGTGACCATAGAGATCGTTGAACTGCTTGAAGTAATCCACATCCACCAGCACCAGCGACAGCGGTGCCCGGGCCCGGTGGCAGCGGCGCCAGGCACGCTCCAGACAGTCGTCGAGATGGGCACGGTTGGCGATGCCGGTCAGGCCGTCGAGACGGGAGGTGAGGCGCAGATGTTCGGAAACCGCTTTCAGCTCAGCCACCAGTTCAGCGTTGGAGAAGCGGTGGTGGAGCGAGGCGATCTGATCCCGCCGCAGACGACGCAGCAGGGTCGGCAAAAAGACGAAGAGGTAGCCCGCCAGCATGCAGGAGACGATCCGCTCCTGCTCGTTGCCCGCCCCCAGCTCGAACAGCATGGCGCACCCGAGCGGCAACACGGCACCGTAGAGCGAGCGGCGACTGCCAAACAGCATTATGGCGCTGCCGGTGAGGATCAGGCTGGTGAGCATCATCATGGCCGCGCGATAAGTATCGGGCAGCTTGTCCATATAGAGCAGCACACCCAGCGCCCAGCTGATGGAGGTGATGGTCACCCCGATAAAGAGCTCCCGCTCCAGCAGGGGCAGCGGCGTCTGGTGCAATCTGGGCTGGCGCCAGCGCAGATGCCAGCCGCGGCACAGCAGCAACAGCAACACCCCGACCAGCCACCCGAGCGCTTCACTGGCGGGCAGGTAGTCGTGAAAAAGCAGACTCCAGCCAAACGCCAGCAAGCCCAGACAGGGCAGACTGAACGAAGCATGGGTGTAGAGCTGGACCATGATGGCCTGCCTGACCTGGCGTGTCACACTCTGGGTCAACTGAGTACTCCTGTACAAGAGCCAAGCAGTCTACCACTACCCCTCATTGAGCAACAATAAAGCGTTTTTTATTAAGCAGTTACTCAACCGCGCTCCAGCTCGTCGAGGATCGGGCACTCGGGGTTTTCATCCCCGTGACAGCAGCAGACCAGCCCCTCCAGCGAGCTGAGCATCGCCTGCAGCCCGGCGATGCGAGCGCGCAGATCGACGATCTTCTCCTGAGCCAGCTTCTTCACCTGGGCGCTGGTTCTGTGCTCGTCACGGTAGAGCGCCAGCAGCTCCTGACACTCCTCCAGATTGAAGCCGGTCTCCCGCGCCCGCTTGACGAAACGCAGCTCGCGCAGGGCCGATTCGGTGTAGCTGCGGTAGCCGTTGTCGCTGCGCACCGGCGCCGAGATGAGGCCGATGCTCTCGTAGTAACGGATGGTTTTGGCGGTCAGTCCCGTGGCCTTGGCTACCTTGCTGATGTTCATGGATGACTCCTTAACGGTTCGATTCAGTGCTGACATTGTGGCTGACCTAGGCAATTGCCCGCGGCTGCCAGCGTTTCAGTAACAGGGAATTGCTCAAAACTGTGATGCTGCTCAGGGCCATGGCCGCCCCCGCCAGCTCGGGGCTCAGGTAGCCCAGTGCCGCCAGCGGAATGCCGATGATATTGAACACGAAGGCCCAGAACAGATTCTGCTGGATAGTGCGCCAGGTCGCCGCCGAGATATCGATGGCATCGGCCACCAACCGCGGGTCAGACCGCATCAGGGTAATGGAAGCGGTCTCCATCGCCACATCGGAGCCGGAGCCCATGGCGATGCCGACATCCGCCGCCGCCAGCGCCGGGGCGTCGTTCACCCCGTCCCCCACCATGGCCACCAGCCCGCGGGTTTGTGCCCGCAGCGCCGCGACCTTCTCCACCTTGCCGGCCGGCAGGACTGAGTCGAAGGCCCCGTCCAGCCCCAGCTTGGCGGCGATATGGGCCACCGGCGCCGGTGCATCGCCGCTCACCAGCCAGCTGGCGATGCCGCGCTGGCGCAGGGTGGCGATGGCTTCAGGACTCTCGGGGCGCAGGGTATCCGCCAAGGCAGCTATGCCAGCCACCACACCATCGATGGCCACCCAGACCCGGGTCGCCCCATCGGCGGGTTGCTCATCCTGTTGCGGCGGCTCAATACCGAGCTGGGCCAGCAGGGAGCCATTGCCGATGGCGACCCTGTGGCCCGCCACCTGTCCGACAATACCGGCACCGACCCGCACCTCGACAGCTTCCGGCTGGGGCAGCACCGCCTCTTTGCCGACCGCCTCGCGCATGGCCAGCGCCAGCGGGTGTTCGCTCGCCTGCTGCAGAGCGGCGGCGAGGCGCAGCTGCTCGTCATTGCCGCTCCAGCTGGCCAGCACCGGCTTGCCTTGGGTGAGTGTGCCGGTTTTGTCGAAGATGAGCGCCTTGATGGCGTGGGCCTTCTGCAGGGTATCCACATCCTTGATCAGAATGCCGTGACGCGCCGCGACGCCGGTACCGGTGACGATGGCCGCAGGGGTCGCCAGCCCCAGCGCACAGGGGCAGGCGATCACCAGCACCGCCACCGCTGCCAGCAGCGCCTGAGCAAAGTCGTTGCTGATGGCGTACCACACCAGCAGGGTGAACAGGGCGATGGCCATCACCACCGGCACGAACACGGCGGAGACCTTGTCCACCAGCTGTTGCAGCGGGGCCTTGCCCATCTGGGCGCTCTCCACCAGTGCGATGATCTTGCTGAGGCTGGAGTCCTCCCCCACCGTAGTGGCTTCAATTTCCAGCACGCCGGAGCGGTTGATGGCACCGCCCAGCACCTTATCGCCCGCACTGCGCGGCACCGGCAGGCTCTCGCCGGTGAGGATCGACTCATCCAGCTCGCTGGCGCCGCTCACGATTTTGCCGTCCACCGGCACCCGCTCTCCCACCAGCACCCGCAGCCGATCGCCGCACAGCACCTCGTCAATGGCGACGCTCTGCCAGCTCTCGCCACGCCAGACGGTGGCGGTTTCCGGCCGCAGCGCCATCAGTTCGCGAATGGCAGACTGGGTGCTGCGTCTGGCCCGAGCTTCCAGCAGTTTCCCCAACGAAATCAGGGTAATGATGATGGCGCTCGCCTCGAAATAGAGCTTGCCGCTGGCCGCCATCCCCAGCGTCAGCAACAGATAGATACTGTAGAAGTAGGCCGCACTGGTACCGGTCGCCACCAGCACATCCATATTGGCTGCGCGGTTCTTGATGGCGAGCCAGGCGCCGCGATAGAAACGGGCCCCGATCCAGAACTGCACTGGGGTGGCGAGCAGCAGCTCCAGCCAGGCGGGTAGATGCCAGGGGAACAACCCGGCCATGGCCAGCATCCCCACCAGCAGCGGCAGCGTCAGCAAAGCCGAGACGATGACCCGGGTTTGCGCCTGACGGGCAGTGGCGGCCTCTTGCTCTTCTCGCTCCAGCAACTGCTGGCGGCGGCCACTGGCCGAGCCTTGTGCCAGCTGGGCGCCGAAGCCGAGCGCTTCGATCTGCTCGCGCAAAGCGGCCGGGGTCTGCATCCCGGGTACCAGCACGATGCGGGCCTGTTCTATGGAAAAGTTGACCTCGGCCGAGATAACGCCAGGCAGCGCGGCCAGCATCTTGTTCAGTCGAGCCGAACAACCGGCACAAGTCATACCGGTAATTTGAAACAAAAAGGTCTCGCTGCCGTAGTCGTAACCCTGACTCTTGATGCTGTCGAGCACCGCAGGCAAACGATCGGGGCTGGCCAACTCGATGGCCGCCTGTTCCAGCGCGAAGTTGACGGTGGCCGATACCCCGTCGAGTTTGTTGAGGCTGGTCGCGATGCGGCCTGCGCAGTTGGCGCAGCTCATGCCGCTGAGCGGCAACTGCAGATGAATGGGTGATTGAAGATGAGTGCTCATGTTGTTCCTCCCCGGAACCCGTCGGCACCACAAAACGCCGACTGGCAAACCCTAACCTTTACTGTAAGGGCAAGCTCAAGCCACATGATCCACTTTTTGCAGATGAAAAAACGGCGCCCGTTTGCTGCCAGAGAACAAACGGGCGCCGCATTCAGCTATTGCGCGGTGTGAGCGGCGACTCAGATACCGTACTGGGCGCGATAAGCCTTCATGGCCGCCAATTGCGCTGCCAGCTCCGGCTGCTCGACCTGCTTCTCTTCCAGATAGGCAATCAGGTCGCTCATCTGGATGATGGCGATAATGTGGGCGCCGTAGTCACGCTCCACCTCCTGAATGGCGGAGAGCTCGCCCTTGCCCTTCTCCTGACGGTCCAGCGCGATCAGCACGCCCGCCAGCGAGGCGCCGTTGGCCTGGATCAGATCCATGGATTCACGGATGGCGGTACCGGCGGTGATAACGTCGTCCACCAGCATGATCCGCCCCTTGAGCGGGCTGCCCACCAGATTGCCACCCTCGCCGTGATCCTTGGCCTCCTTGCGGTTGAAGCACCAGGGTACGTCCACATCGTGCTGCTCCACCAGCTGCACGGCGGTGGCGGAGGCGATGGGGATCCCCTTGTAGGCCGGGCCAAACAGCACATCGAACTCGATGCCGGCATCCATCAGGGCGGCGGCATAGAAGCGGCCGAGACGGGCCAGATCGCGGCCGCTGTTGAACAGACCGGCGTTGAAGAAGTAGGGGCTTTTACGACCGGATTTCAGGGTAAATTCACCGAATTTGAGGACCTGTTTCTCCAGGGCGAACTCGATAAATTGACGCTGGTAGGCTTTCATTCTGGCTCCTTGCTTGGCTTGTCGTTGTCTTGTGTGGGGGTATAAAAAAACGCGGTCAATGCCGCGTTTTTAAAATCAGGAGAGCGACTGCTTCTGCAGCGCAATGATGTCGGCGATGCCGCCCTTGGCGAGCGCCAGCATCTCCAGCAGTTCTTCATGGGTGAAGGGCTCGGCCTCCGCAGTGCCCTGCACTTCGATGATGCGACCATCTTCGGTCATCACCACGTTCATGTCGGTCTCGGCGGCGGAGTCTTCGATGTACTCCAGATCGCAGATGGCTTCGCCCTGATACATGCCGACGGAGACGGCGGCGATCATCTGCTTGAGCGGGCTCTGCTTGATCATGCCCTTCTCGACCATCCAGTTCAGCGCATCCACCAGCGCCACGCAGGCACCGGTAATGGAGGCGGTGCGGGTGCCACCATCGGCTTGCAGCACATCGCAATCAACTGTGATGGAGTGCTCGCCCAACGCAGTCAGGTCTACCGCCGCGCGCAGGGAGCGGGCGATCAGACGAGAGATCTCCAGAGTGCGGCCACTCTGCTTGCCGGAGGCCGCTTCGCGGTTCATCCGGGAGTGGGTGGAGCGCGGCAGCATGCCGTACTCGGCGGTGACCCAGCCCTGATTCTTCCCTTTCAGGAAGCGCGGCACGCTGGTGTCGACGCTGGCGGTGCAGAGCACGCGGGTGTTGCCGAATTCCACCAGCACGGACCCTTCAGCATGCTTGGTGAAGTGGCGGGTAATGGTGACCGGACGAAGCTGCGCGGCAGTGCGATCGCTTGGACGTGACATGGGACGGACCTCTGGGCTGGCTGAATTGGCGCAGGAGTATAAGCCATCGCGGCCCAAATATCAGCCGCTAAAACCAACACTTCGGCTGACGCACCGGCCCCCGCTGGGTATAATCCCGCCACACTTCATCAAGCCCGGAACAATCAATGATTCACAGCATGACCGCCTACGCCCGCAAGGAACTCAAGGGCGACTGGGGCACAGCCGTTTGGGAAATTCGTTCGGTCAACCAGCGTTATCTGGAGACCTACATTCGCCTGCCGGAGCAACTGCGCAGCCTGGAGCCGGTTCTGCGTGAGCGTTTCCGCGCCAAACTGCAGCGCGGCAAGGTGGAGTGCAACCTGCGCTTCGAGGCCGCTCAGGCCGCAGCCAGCCAGCTCCATATCAATGAAGAGCTGGCCAAGCTCATCATCGACAGCGCCAGCTGGGTAATGAAAGAGGCGGGTCAGGGTCAGCTCAATCCGGTCGATGTACTGCGCTGGCCGGGTGTCATGGCTGCCGCCGAACAGGACATGGACGCGGTTGCCACCGAACTGCTCGGCGGTTTTGACCAGACCATGGAAGATTTCCTCGCCTCCCGCGCCAGTGAAGGGGCCAACCTCAAGGCGCTGATCGAACAGCGTCTGGCTGGCATTCAGGTGGAAGTGAAGAAGGTGCGCGTCCACCTGCCGCAGATCATCGAATGGCAGCGCCAGAAGCTCACCGACCGTCTGGCCGAAGCCAAGGTGGAGCTGGATCCGGCCCGCATCGAGCAGGAGATCGTCATGCTGGCCCAGAAGATCGACGTGGCCGAAGAGCTGGATCGTCTGGAGATGCACATCAGCGAGACCAACAAGATCATGAAGAAGGGTGGCGCCTGTGGCCGTCGTCTCGACTTTATGATGCAGGAGTTCAACCGCGAGTCGAACACGCTTGGCTCCAAGTCCATCAACGCCGAAGTGACCCAGTCCGCCGTCGAGCTGAAAGTCCTTATCGAGCAGATGCGCGAGCAGATCCAGAACATCGAGTGATGGATCATTGACCATCCGGTTGTTACCTGCAAAAGAGCCCTTGATTCCTCAAGGGCTCTTTTATTTTCAGGCCATTGCACCTGTCGCCCACCGCCGGTAAGTCAGCGGCTGGGAAGCGCCCTAACCTATCGGCATCACCAGCGCCGGTTGGTGCGGGTCGCTCAGCCGCTCGGCGAGGTAGTCCACCAGCAATCGAACCTTGGGGGAGAGGTGGCGGTTATGGGGATAGAGGGCCCAGATCCCCTCCGCCGGTGCCCGCAGCTCCGGCAGCAGCTCGATCAATTCGCCACGGGCCAGATGGTCACTCACGTAGTAGTCCGGCAGCTGGATGATGCCGATCCCCTTGAGCGCCGCATCCAGCAGGGCGTGGCCGCTGTTGCACTGCAACAGGCCGCGCACCCGCACGCTGTGGGGACGACCATCCAGAGTGAAGTGCCACTCGTCGCTGTTGCCCACCAGACAGGTGTGGCGAGTCAGCTCGGAGAGGCTGTTGGGTATACCGTGGCGGGCGGTGTAGGCCGGGGAGGCGCAGACATAGGGCACCCGCTGCGCCAGCTTACGCGCCACCAGCGTCGAATCCTTGAGATGGCCGAGCCGCAGCGCCAGATCGTAGCCTTCGTGCACCAGATCCAGCAGCTGGTTGGTGAGGTTGAGGGTCACCTCCAGCTGGGGGAAGCGCACCATGAAGTCGTTCACCAGCGGGGCGATGCGGCTCTCGCCGTAGGAGACGGGGGCCGTGATGCGCAGGGTGCCTTGCGGCACCGCCTGATGACGCCCCACCGCCAGCTCCGCCTCGTAGAGGTTGTCGAGCAGCTGACGGCAGTGGCGATAGTAGATCTCGCCAAGCTCGGTGAGCCGCACCTGACGGGTGGTGCGCAGCAGCAGCTTGGCCTGCAGCCGATCCTCCAGCTGTGCCACCTGACGGCTGACTTGCGCCACCGACACTCCCAGCTTGCGCGCCGCCGGGGTAAAGCCCCCCTGCTCCGCCACGCTGACAAATTCACAGATCCCTTCCCAGCCGAACATTATTACCTGTGTGTAAAAGTGATTTGAGATTCGCCCTCATTATCACCAAATCGGCGGGAAACTACACTGAATGCCCGAACTCATCTCTGTTCACCCCGCTCAACAAGAAGGATGTCATTCATGGCACAGGTTCAAAGCATCAAGTGTAAAGCCGCCATCGCCTGGGGCCCGGGTCAGCCCCTCTCCATCGAAGAGGTGGAAGTCATGCCGCCGCAAGCGGGCGAAGTGCGGGTGCGCATCGTCGCGACCGGCGTCTGCCACACCGATGCCTTCACCCTCTCCGGTGAGGATCCGGAAGGGGTCTTCCCCTGTATTCTCGGCCACGAGGGCGGCGGCATCGTCGAATCGGTCGGCGAAGGCGTCACCAGCGTCAAGGTGGGCGATCACGTGATCCCGCTCTACACCCCCGAGTGCGGCGAGTGCAAATTCTGCAAATCCGGCAAGACCAACCTCTGCCAGAAGATCCGCGCCACCCAGGGCAAGGGGCTGATGCCGGACGGCACCACCCGCTTCTCGAAAGATGGCCAGCCCATCTATCACTACATGGGCACCTCCACCTTCAGCGAATACACGGTACTGCCGGAGATCTCCATCGCCAAGGTGGACCCGGCCGCCCCGCTGGAAGAGGTCTGCCTGCTCGGTTGCGGCGTCACCACCGGCATCGGCGCCGTGATGAACACCGCCAAGGTGAAAGAGGGTGAGAGTGTCGCCATCTTCGGGCTGGGGGGCATCGGCCTCTCCGCAGTGATCGGTGCTCGTCTGGCCAAGGCCGGTCGCATCATCGCCATCGACATCAACGAGAGCAAATTCGAACTGGCCCACAAGCTGGGCGCCACCGACTGCATCAACCCGAACGATTACGACAAACCGATTCAGGAGGTGATCGTCGAGCTGACCGACGGCGGCGTCGACTTCTCCTTCGAGTGCATCGGCAACGTCAAGGTGATGCGTGCGGCGCTGGAGTGCTGTCATAAGGGCTGGGGCGAGTCGGTCATCATCGGCGTGGCCGGAGCGGGTCAGGAGATCAGCACCCGTCCGTTCCAACTGGTGACAGGTCGGGTCTGGCGCGGCAGCGCCTTCGGCGGGGTTCGCGGTCGCAGCGAACTGCCGAGCTATGTGCAGCGCTACATGCAGGGTGAGTTCCGCCTCGATGACTTCATCACCCACACCATGCCGCTGGAACAGATCAACGAGGCGTTCGATCTGATGCACCAAGGCAAGAGCATCCGCACCGTCATCCACTACTGAGCATGATCACCCCGCCCGCCATTGTGGGCGGGGTGCAGGAGTCCTTCGATGAATCTGGAGATTATCAGCAGCAACAAGAGCTTCGGCGGCTGGCACAAGCGCTATCGCCACCACGCCAGCGTGCTCGGCTGCGAGATGAATTTTGCCATCTATCTGCCGCCCCAGGCCCTCACCGGCCAGAAGGTGCCCGTGCTCTACTGGCTCAGCGGCCTCACCTGCACCGATGAGAACTTCATGCAGAAGGCGGGTGCCCAGCGTATCGCCGCCGAGCTGGGCATAGCACTGGTGGCGCCGGACACCAGCCCCCGCGGCGACGGCGTGGCCGACGATCCCGGTTATGACCTCGGCATGGGAGCAGGCTTTTACGTCAATGCCAGCCAGAGCCCCTGGCAGGCGCACTACCAGATGTATGACTACGTCACCCGCGAGCTACCTGACTTGATAGAGACCCACTTCCCGGTCTCGACCCACCGCGCCATCAGTGGCCACTCCATGGGCGGTCACGGTGCGCTGATCGCCGCGTTGCGGGAGCCCGGTCGCTACCGCTCGGTCTCGGCGTTCAGCCCGATCTGTCACCCGAGCCGCTGCCCCTGGGGCCAGAAGGCGCTCGGGGCGTATCTCGGCAGCAATCCTCTGCTGTGGCAGGAGTGGGATGCCTGCCAGCTGCTGCGCCACCAGCCGGTCACACCGCTGCCAACCTTGGTGGATGTGGGGCTGGATGATCCCTTCCTCGCCGAGCAGCTGCATATCGACGCGCTGGCCGAGGTGGCGGCCAGCAAGGGGTGGCCGCTGGAGCTCAACCGCCACGAGGGCTATGACCACAGCTACTACTTCGTGGCGAGCTTTATCGAGGCGCACCTGCGCTTTCACGCCCGCCACCTCTGATCAACACAGGCCCGTAACGGGCCTGTTTCAGTTGGTGTTGTGGTGATCGGACAAGATCAGCCTTGCTGCTCGTGGTAACGGCATGCCAGAGCAGAGTATCAGTGGCAGCAGCCTCCGCATGATACCGGCTTGCCCTGGCCAAGGTCAGCCGATTACCCTTGAGGATTGCGATGGAGGAGGTATCCCGTGAACTACGACGTTTCGTTGTTGGAGATAAAGCTGTTTCTGATGACCACCCGGTTTGGCAGCTTTTCAGATGTGGCGCGTCGGCAGGATATGACCCCTTCGTCCGTCTCGCGCAAGATGGCGCAGCTGGAGGAGAAGGTGGGTTCCAAGCTGCTGCACCGCCATACTCGCTCCATCTCCCTCACCGAGGAGGGGGTCGCTTTTGCCAAACAGTGCGCCGAGATCCTCCAGCAGTATGAGCGGGTGGTTGGCCAGATCGAGCAACGGGCGGATACCCCGAGAGGCACCATCCGGATCAGCGCGCCGGTCGTCTTTGGCCGGCTGCACATTGCCCCCTATCTGGCCGAGCTGCTGGAGCGCTACCCCCTGCTCAAGGTCGAGTTGCAGCAGACGGATCACTATGTCGATCCGGCGGCCGAGTCGATCGACCTGCTGATCCGCATCGGGATCTCGCAAGACTCCTCCCTGCGGATGAAACAGTTTGGCCAGCAGCACTACGTGATGGCGGCCAGCCCCGACTACCTCAATCGCCATGGCGAACCGGCCAGTCCGGATGAGCTGGTGCAGCACAACTGTCTGGTCTTCAAGGGGAGCTATGGCCTGCAACGCTGGTTCATCGGCCAGGAGCAGCTGCAACCCTATGAGGTGAGCGGCACCCTCTACAGCAACAATGCCGATACCCTGGTTGCCGGCGCGGTGGCGGGTGCCGGGATTGTAGTGTTCCCCACCTGGCTCATCGGCGAGGAGCTGAAAACCGGGCGGCTCAAGCCGATCATGACCCGGTTCACCGTCTCCACCAGCATGGAGCAGCAGGTGATCAGCGCGCTCTATCTGGAGACCGACCAACTCGCCGCCAAGGTGAGGGTGGTGATCGATTTTCTGGCGGGAAAATATGGCACTCCCTGCTACTGGGATACCAGACTGGTTTAGCCAGACAGCCTGCCGGTCAGCTTGTGCAGCGCCGGCAGCAAGACAAAGACGGCGCAGGCCACGATCACGCTGTCGATGAGCAACACTGCGACTGGTGCGGCGGGGTCGAGCTGCCATCTCGCCAGCAGCGGCGCCATCCAGCGCGGGATCAGCAGCGTCAGCGGAAAGATGATGGCCAGCACGTGCAGGTATTCGCCAAGCTGTTTTTTCATAAAGCCTCTGATGTTGTTGCAGCCAAGCCAGTGGCAAGAGCGGTATCCCCTTCACCACTGGCGAGCCCAGCTACAGCGTTGTGATGTCCCGGGTGCAGATAAAGTGGGCATCCGTGACAAAGGTTTCGAATTGACGGATCACCTGCTGCATCTGCGCACTCTGGATCTCCTGCAGAAATTGCGTCTCCGACTCGATGCGGATCACTTCGAAGTAGTCCCACGGTGACGCACTCTGCTGCCCCAGCATCTTCAGCCCCTTGAACACCTCGAACGAGGTGACGCTGTTGAGCCGGTTCACTGTGGGCAGATCGACCTCCCGTGCCCACGCCAGATAATCCGCCTCGTTCGTCCCCGGTTTGAGGTTGAAAAAGACCATCAGGGTTGTTGCCTGTTCACTCATTCACTTGTTCCTGTTGTCGGTTCGCCAGATAGATGCAGAGCAGCGCCGCAGCGACTGCCATCATGGCGGCAAGGCGCCAGTAGTTGAGGGGGATGGGGGCATTGCCCAGCCAACCCATGGTATCGATCACCAGACTCATCACCATCTGGCCCAGAATGGTGGCCACAGTAGCGATGGCGACCCCTACCCGTGGAATGGCCGCGACCATCACCACCATGTAGACAATGCCGAACAGGGCACCGGCCAGCTGCCACTTCGGCACGCTGAGCAGGGTCGCCTGATAGGGCGGCTCAAAGAAGAAGATCAGCAAGGCGGTCACCACAGTGCCCATAGTGAAGGTGAGCAGCGAACTCTGCACCACGCCGACCCGCGATCCCAACTGACCATTGATCGCCGCCTGGGCGCTGAGCGCCATGCCGGAGACGATGGCCAACACGATAATCAGCACCATCAGTTTGCTCCCAGATAGGTAAACAGCAACGCCAGCGCGATGCAGCCGAGCGCCACCAGCCGCAGAGGACGGGTTGCCCGTTTCGGCATGCCAAACCAGCCGAAGTAGTCGATGGCAAAGCTCTTGGTCACCTGCCCCAGCAGGACGCAGATCATCGTCATCGCTACCCCCAGCATGGGGGTCGAGAGAGTGAGCGCCACCACATAGACGGGGCCGAGCAAGCCACCGATCAGCTGCCATTTCGGCACCCCATGCCACCCTGTGGATGGCCCCCGCACCGTGAAGAAGCGGATCAGCCAGAGCAGTGCAGCCCCCACGCCGAAGATGCTCAGGGTCGCCCACAGATGGCCCACCTGTTCACCCAGCGGGCCCAGCAGGCCCGCTTCGAAGGAGAGGCCCATGCCGGCCATCACGATTAGCAAAACCGGGAGCGCGTTCATCGTGGATCAAACAGGGCGACGGGTGATTGACGGCTATAGGCCTTGCCCTGCGGATAGGAAACCAGCTCCAGCTGCATGCCCCATGGCGCAAGAAAATAGACCCAGGACTCCCCTGCTGTCGGCCCCTCCGTCATGCAGGTCGGCTCGCCCAGCACGGCGATCCCCTGCTCCTTCAGATAAGCCACTGCCGCCGCCATGTCATCCACATAGAAGGCGAGATGGTGGCCACCGATATCGGCGTTGTTGGGAGCCTTGAGGTTGCGCTCGATATTGCTGGCGTACTCGAAGATCTCCAGATTGATCCCTTTGGCATTCATCACTGCAATGCGGGTGATCTCGGCGCGGGCATGCACGTTGAGGTGCTCAGCCATCCAGTTGTCGCTCGCCACAAAGGGCCCGAACTCATAGGCGAGCTCGAAATCGAAGTGGTCGCGAAAGAAGGCGAGCGCCTCTGCCAGATTGGGCACGGTAAAGCCGATATGATCGGGCTTTTTCAGTCCTGGAATGGCCATCAGATATCCCCCCGCTCGTGGCGCAATTTGTTGAGCGCCCCCATGGTGGTCGCCCCCTTGTTGAAGCCGGTATAGACGGATGCGAAGACGATCAGCTCTTCAAGCTCCTGCCAGGTAGCCCCCTGCTTGAGTGCCATATCGACATGGGCTGCGAAGGGGTTGCCTTCACCGCTGACGTTGAGGGCCATCTGGTCGATGGCGATGGTGATGAACGCCTTGCTCTTCTGGTCGAGCAGCGGCATACCCCAGGCTTCGCCGGCCACGCGGACCGTCATGTCGCCCCAGGTCGGGTGGATGGATTTGAGCCCGCTGACCAGAGCCTGATCATCGAACACGGCATTTGCAAAAGGTAATGATGTAGTCATCAGTGACGCCTCAGTAGTTGATAAGTTCGCCGTAGCGGATGAGGCGCATTATAGGGAGCGGGATATATTGAAAAACCGGCGGGCCGGAACATCACTTATGCAGGATCTGCACAAATGGCACGGGGAGTCGCGCCATGTTGGAAAAAGCAAAACAGGCCCGTTGCGGGCCTGTTTCAGTTGTGGTGATCGGTTGATATCAGCTGCCGGCGCGGGTCACCCCGCCGGAGCCCACGATCTGCTGCTCCACCTCGGGGTCACCCCAGTAGGTGATGTTGCCAGTGCCTGCGATGCCGATCTTGAGCGTTTTCTGGGCCCGCACCTCCACATCACCGCTGCCGGCGATATTGACCTCGACCTCGTTGCCACACATCTCGCTGCCCAGCACATCACCAGCACCGGCAATGTTCAGCTCGATGCTGGCGGCAGAGCCACTCCCCAGATCCAGGCTACCTGCACCAGCGATATTGCCTTTCAATCGCTGTACCTCCAGCTGGCTGGCGACGATACCACCTGTTCCCGCCACTGACAGCTCCAGCGCCTCCCCCTTGAAGCCGCTCAGATCGCCGTTGCCGGTACCTGCCAACGCCATTTCACTGAGCTCTGGCAGAGTGATGGTGATCTCCAGCGGTTCGGTAGGCCGCAGTCGGTAACCATCCTTCACCTCGATCTCCAGCTTGCTGCCGCGCTCGGTCAGCTCCAGATACGGCAAGAGATTTGCCTGCCCCTTGATCAGGATGCCGCGCTGCTCGCCCGCCACCAAATGGAGGGTAGCTGGAGTTCCCGCCAGCACCCGGGTCACCCGCTCGCCCAGTGCCTGCTGGCGCTCGACCGGGACACCTTCCCCCTTGATCTCGGTGTCGGCAAAGACGTTGCAACCTCCCATCACCAACGCCACCAAGACGCCAATCATCCACCGCATAACTGTTCTCCTTTTTATTTATTGATAAGCCACCTGACAGGCCCGGTTCGAAACCACAAAAATAGAGGCCGTATGAAACCACAGATAGCAATGGCCATGCCAGAAGCTAACCATATGATTTTCAATAAAAATAAAATCAACAGTAAGAAGTGGTACGCATTTAAAAGAGCCATTTAGACCACCATTTGGCGAATCTGACCATCCCCTAACAGGCAGGTGGAGAGCTGGCTGGCGAGCCGTTCGCGAGGTCGCTACGCTGACAAACCGTGGAAGTTTTGGATTGCCCTGCCGGTCTGTTGAGCCAATAGTGGTACTTCGTGCGTACCAAGCTCTCCATTGCGGTAATGTCATTACCACTGTCTTGTCAGTCTTCACTGCCAACAAGGAGTCAGAGCGTGACCCAAGCCACTCTTCTCTATTCCACCACCACCGGCCTGCCGGAGCCGACTCGCACCCCGCTGCTGACCGGCAGCGATCCCGAGCAGAAGCGGCGCGAGCTGCTCGCCTACTTCTGCCAGACCTTCGATCTCTACGACTCGCTGTTCGACTGTCTGGCCGATGAGCGCGCCTGGTTCAACAAGGCGATCCCGCTGCGCCACCCGCTCATCTTCTACTACGGCCACACGGCCGCCTTCTTTATCAACAAGCTGCTGGCGGCGCGCCTGATCGACCAGCGGCTGGATGCTCGCATCGAGGCTATGGTCGCCATCGGGGTGGACGAGATGAGCTGGGACGATCTGGACGAGACCCACTACGACTGGCCCAAAGTTAGCGAGCTGCGCAGCTATCGGGCCAAAGTCCGTTCGCTGGTGTGCGATTTTATTCGCCAGATGCCGCTCACTCTGCCCATCGACTGGCAGAGCCCGGCCTGGGTGATCCTGATGGGGATAGAGCACGAGCGCATCCACCTCGAGACCTCCAGCGTGCTGATCCGCCAGTTGCCACTCGCCTGGGTGCGGCCACAGCCTTATTGGCCCGCCTGTACCGAAGCCCGCCACCGAATTGATCAGGTGCCCGCCAACAGCCTGCTGCCGGTGGCCGGCGGCAAGGTGCGCCTTGGTAAGCAGGACGCCACCTACGGCTGGGACAACGAATATGGCGAGCGCCAGATCGAGCTGGCCCCGTTTCAGGCCAGCCGCATGCTGGTGAGCAATGCCGAGTACCTCGCCTTCGTTCAGGCGGGCGGCTATGGCCAGCAACAGTGGTGGGATGAGGAGGGATGGGGTTGGTGTCAGTACGCCAAGGCGCAGATGCCCACCTTCTGGGTGGGTGACCCCGCCGAGCCCGAACAAGTGCAACTGCGGCTGATGACCGGGCAGATCGCCATGCCCTGGGACTGGCCGGTCGAGGTGAATCAGCTGGAGGCGGCTGCCTTCTGCCGCTGGAAGGCGGCCCTGACCGGACTCCCCATCCAGCTGCCGAGCGAGGCGGAATGGATGCTGCTACGTGAGCAGGTACCCGGCGATCAGCCGGACTGGACGGAGGCCCCCGGCAATATCAATCTGGCCCATTTCGCCTCCTCCTGCCCGGTGGATGCCTGCCCGCAAGGGGAGTTCTTCGATCTGGTGGGCAATGTCTGGCAGTGGACCAGCACCGCCATCGACGGCTTCGACGGCTTTAAAATCCACCCGCTCTACGACGACTTCTCCACCCCCACCTTTGATGGCAAGCACACCCTGATCAAGGGCGGCAGCTGGATCAGCACGGGTAACGAAGCGCTCAAATCATCCCGTTACGCCTTCCGGCGTCACTTCTTCCAGCATGCGGGTTTCCGCTATCTGGTCTCCCGTTATCAGGAACCCGTTATCGTGAATCCCTATGAAACCGACACGCTGGTCGCTCAGTACCTCGACTTCCAGTACGGCCCGAGCCACTTCGGGGTAGCCAACTACGCCAAGACGCTTGCTGATCTTGCTGGCGAGCTGTGCAGCAACCACCAGCGGGCGCTGGATATCGGCTGTGCCACCGGCCGCGCCAGCTTCGAACTGGCCCGCCACTTCCAGCATGTGGACGGGGTGGACTACTCGGCCCGCTTCATCGATGTGGCGCTGGCCCTCGCCAGTCAGGACAGTTTCCGCTACGCCATTCCGCTGGAGGGTGAACTGGTGGAGTATTGCGAGGCACGCCTGTCGAGCCACGGGCTGGGGGCAAGTCAGGCTGAGCGCATCCACTTCAGTCAGGGGGATGCCTGCAACCTCAAGCCCAAATATGACCACTACGATCTGGTGCTCGCCTCCAACCTGATCGACCGGCTGCGGGAGCCCGCCCGCTTCCTGCGGGATATCGCCCCGCGGCTGCGCAGCGGTGGCCTGCTGGTGCTCACCAGCCCCTATACCTGGCTGGCGGAATATACCCCGCCCGCCAACTGGCTCGGCGGCATTCGCGAAAACGGCGAGGCGCTCACCACCTATCAGGCGCTGCAACGGCTGCTGGCGGCTGAGTTCGAGGAGCACTGCCCGCCGCGGGATGTGCCCTTCGTCATCCGCGAGACCGCCCGCAAATACCAGCACACGGTTGCGCAGCTCACCGTCTGGCGCAAACGCTAATCCGCCGGTCGGCATACAGATGAGAAGAGGGAGGCCAACGGACCTCCCTCTTGTTATGGCAGCAAAAATGGCGCGAGTATCAATGCCCCTGCTCGTGATAGCGGCGCGCCAGCACGGCGCAGACCATCAGCTGGATCTGGTGGAAGATCATCAGCGGCAAGACCATGACACCGACGCTGGCGGCCGGGAACATGACGTTGGCCATCGGCACCCCGTTGGCGAGGCTCTTCTTGGAGCCGCAGAAGACGATGGTGATCTCGTCCGCCTTGTCGAAGCCGAGGCGACGGCTGATCCAGACGTTCCAGCAGAGCACCAGCGCCAGCAAGACGCAGCTCAGCAGCACGATACTGGCCAGATCGTACCAGCCGACCTGGTGCCAAATCCCCTGCACCACCGCCTCGCTGAAGGCGACGTAGACCACCAGCAGGATGGAGCTCTGATCCAGCTTGCCGATGAGCGGACGGTGGCTATCGACCCAGCGGCCGATGAGCGGACGCGACAGGTGGCCGACCACGAACGGCAGCATCAGCTGCATCATGATGGACTGGATGGAGTGCCAGGTGTCGATCCCCTCCCCCTGTACGTGGATCATCATCCCCACCAGCACCGGCGAGAGGAAGATGCCGAGGATGCTGGAGGCCGAGGCGCTGCACACCGCCGCCGACACATTGCCCCCCGCCATCGAGGTGAAGGCGATGGCCGACTGCACGGTGGCAGGCAGAGCGCAGAGATAGAGGAAGCCGAGGTAGATGGCCGGGCTCAGCCAGCCCGGTACCAGCGGGGTGAGCAGCAGCCCGAGCAGCGGAAATAGCACGAAGGTGCTGAGCATCACCACCAGATGGAGCCGCCAGTGGCCGAGGCCCGCCAGCAGGTTCTGGCGCGACAGCTTGGCGCCATGCATGAAGAACAGGAGCGCCACCGCCAGCTTGGTCAGCAGACCGAACCAGACAGCCACCTGCCCCTCGCAGGGAAAGAGGGAGGCCAGGGTGACCACCGCAATCAGCACAACAGTAAAGGGATCCAGACGCACGAAAGGTCTCCATCAGAAGGGCATCCTGCAGCCATGGCGACAGTCAGGATTGGGGAGGACAAGAAACAGAGCGGGAGATGTCTGGCACCTCCCGCTAAAACGAACCTCCAGCTTACCCCGATAACGGAGAGGCGCAAAGTTGAGCGGCGAATAATTGTTCATCAATGCTTAACGCCTTCGCTATATCGAGTAGCAAAAGTTGACGATAAACCGGCCCTGACAGCTCCCAAACGGCTAAAAATGGATAAAAAAACGGGCGACCAAGGCCGCCCGTTCCGCTTTTTCACCCAGCCGATCAGCGCTGGCTGGCCAGCTTGCCGTTGCCGCTTTTCTTCTCATTGCCGGCGAGCTTGCGGGCCTGCCGCTTCTCGAAGCGGGAGATCCACCAGTAGGCCAGCGCCGAGAAGACCGCGGTCATAAAGACGTTGATGAAGAAGGCGCGCACCAGATCCACCCCGGCCGGGAAGGCGGAGGCGCTCATGCTCACCACGAAGATGGCGATCAGCACCGATACCACGCCCATCCCGAACTTGCGCGACCCCATGCGGAAGTCGCGGGGG
The DNA here is from genome assembly GCF_024436135.1 of Aeromonas sp. SG16. Taxonomy (NCBI): domain Bacteria; kingdom Pseudomonadati; phylum Pseudomonadota; class Gammaproteobacteria; order Aeromonadales; family Aeromonadaceae; genus Aeromonas; species Aeromonas sp. SG16. Next base: position 8,372 of record NZ_JANFNW010000008.1, on the reverse strand, counting down.
GTGTCGTCATGTTTCCAGCGGAACACGAAGTAGGCCACCATGATGAAGATCGGCGGCAGCATGGCGGTACCGGCGGTGAGGTTGATGGCGGTGTTCATCATCTGCTGCACCGACTCGGAACCGAAGCCGTTGACCACCAGCATCACGAACACAAAGGCAAACTGCCACCAGGCGGCGCGCACCGGCACCCCGTGCTCGTTGAGCTGGGTGGTCTTCTCGCCGTAAACCCCCTGCGGGATCTCGGAGAAGTGGATCTTCACCGGCGCCGAGGTCCACATCATCATGGAGCCGAACATGGCGATAAACAGCACCACGCCGACGAAGCGGCCCACCAGCGCCTCGGAGAGCCCGAAATACTGCGCCATGCCGGTGAAGATCTCCACCATGCCGCCGGCATAGGTGAGGCTCTCGCGCGGCACGAACACGTTCACCAGCAGGGAGCCGACCGCATACATGGCACCGATGACGATACCGGCGCTGATGATCACCTTGATGAAGGACTTCTGGCCCCCCTTCACGTCATTGAGGTAGGCCGCTGCCGTCTCGGCACCGCCCGCCGCCTGGAAGATCCAGCACATGATGCCGAGGGTCGCCCAGTTGACGGTAGGGGTCATCGCCTCCAGCGTGATGGGCTGGGCCGGCACATGATCGCCACTCAAGGCCATGAGGGCGCCCAGCACATAGATGGCGAACAAGGCAAACACCCCGTAGGCCACTATTTCGGCAATCTTGCCAAGCCAGCTCGCCCCCTTGGTGGAGATATGGGTCGCCGCCGCAAACAGCACGATGGAGATGATCGAGGTGACCATGGGGGAGAAGCTGTACTCATAGCCCAGCATGGCGTAAGAGGCATAGGCGATGACGTTGGGCAGCAGGGAGACGAACCAGAACAGGTTCACGAACCAGTAGAGAAACGAGCCCAGATAGGCCATCCGGGTGCCGAGCGGTTTTTTAAGCCAGTCGTACATCCCCGACTCGGAGTTTTTATTGGCCGAGACGAACTCGGCGATGATGAAAACAAACGGGATGAAGTAGACGATGGTCGCCAGCAGGAAGATGGGGGCGGAGCTGAGCCCCAGCTCTATGTTGTTGTTGACGATATTGCGCACGTTGAACACGGCGGCAAAGGTCATCGACAACAGGGCAAACTTGCCTATGGTGCCGCGTACGGATTCAGACATGGTGTCCTCCAGTGGACTTGCGCTCCCGGCGGGTAACGCTGTGACTCTGTGATGTGTTCGGCAAGGGTCTGTCGGCCCCGCACTTTACTCTCTTGTTATGATCGGGCCGCGTGGACGGCCTCGTTGCTGAACCGGTGCCGTCTCCCGCACCGGCTCGCAATACCATTCAGACGATCGGAGTGCCCGGCGCCATCGGCACCCGCGGTTGCAACAGCACGCTCTGGCTCTCGTCCGGGGTCTCGGCGCAGAGCAACATGCACTCGGATCGCTCGCCGCGCATCTTGGTGGGCTTGAGGTTGGTCAGTACCACCACCTCGCTGCCCATCAGCTCCTCTTCGCTGTAGTAGGGCACCAGACTGGTGACAGTCTGCAGCGGCCGCTCGCCACCCACGTCGATCTGGACGATGTAGAGTTTGTCGGCACCGGGGTGGCGCACCACCTCCAGCACCTTGCCCACCTTCATCTCGACCCGTTTGAATTCGGCAAACTCGATCGTCTCGCTCATGCTCTTTTCCTTTTCTGGTTCAACGGTTTGCGGGTGGCCAACGGCCACCCGGTTTGATTGGGATTCAATGCCGTGCCTATGGCGTCTGCATGGCAACCTGCGCTGTCGGCTGGGCCTCTTTGGCACGCGCTTCGGCGCTGAGGGAAGCTTCGTAGCGGTTGTACTTCCACCAGGCGAAGCCGAGGAAAATCACGATCCCGCCAACGTTGTAGAAGATGATGGTCATGATGTCGGCGCCGGTCGGGAAGGTGGAGGCGAGGAAGCCCACCGAGAAGATGGCGATCAGCACCGAGACCACGGCGATGCCGGTGGTGCGCGACCCCATTCTGAAATCCCGCGGCAGGTGGTCGAGCTTCAGACGCAGATTGAGGTAGGCCAGCATGATGAACAGCGGCGGCAACATGGAGGCGGCAGCGGTCATGTTGATGACGGTGTTCATCAGATCCTGCGCGGTGTTGGAGCCCAGAGTCGGGATCACCATCAGCGGCAGCACGATGAGGTACTGGAGCCAGGCTGCACGGGCGGGCACGCCGTTCTCGTTCAGCTCGACGGTTTTCTTGCCAAAGATGCCGGCCGGGATCTCGGAGAAGAAGATCTTCACCGGGGTCGCGGTCCACATCAGCAGAGAGCCGAACATGGCGGTGAAGGAGACCAGCCCGACGAAGCGGTTCATCAGGATCTCCGGCAGGCCGAAGTAGGCCGCCAGCCCTTCAAACACCTGCACCGAGCCGCCGGTATATTTCAGGGTGTCGCTGTGGACGAAGACGTTGATCAAAAGCGATGCGATGGAGTAGAGCACCCCGATAAAGATCCCGGCGACGATGATCACCTTCACGAAGGATTTGGAGCCCCCTTTCACGTCATTGACGTAGACCGCCACTGACTCGGCGCCACCGGCTGCCATAAAGATCCAGGTAGTGATGCCCAGGAAGGCCCAGCTGAAATCGGGGACCATGGCCTCTACCGTGATGGGGTCAGCCGGTTGTACGCCGCCCACCAGTGCCGCACCCGCCAGCAGGATGTAGGAGAGGGTCAGCAGCAGCATCAGGGACGAGGTCACCGAGGTGATGGGGCCGAGCATCTTGGCGCCGTTGGTGGAGACGTAGGTGGCAAAGGCAAACAGCACCATGCTCAATGCCGTGGTCGCCACCGGGGTGAGAATGTACTCATAGCCGAGGAAGGCATAGGAGGCGTAGGCGATGACCCGCGGCAGCAAGGAGGTGAAGAAGAAGAGGTTCACGAACCAGTAGGTGTAGGCGGAGATAAAGGCCCAGCGACCGCCGAGGGAGCTCTTCACCCAGGCATACACCCCCGCTTCGGAGTTCTTATTCAGTGACACAAATTCCGCAATGATCAGGCAGAACGGAATGAAGTAGAAAATGGTGGCCAGAAAGAACATCGGGGCCGAGGCCAGACCGATCTCGATGTTGTTGTTGATGACGTTGTTGAAGCTGAATACCGCCGCGAAGGTGAGCGACAGCAGACCAAACTTGCCTATCGTATTGCGTTTGGAATCAGACATGGTGCATCTCCAGACCTGTAGTTATCTAGCGAAAGAACGGGGCATGATTTGTAGGGTGAGCCCCGCCCTTCCGGCTTTTATCAGTGCAGAACCGGCGGCTTGTTATTTGTTTTTGAAGTAGCCGCCTTCGACGGTGACCTTGATGATCACCTTGCGCACCGGCGCATCGCCGACGAAGCGGTAGGCCTCGTCGTTCTCGAAGATCACCACCTGCCCATTGCCGACCTGCTGGCGCTCACGCACCTCACCGGCCAGCCACTCGCGGTCGGTGGTATCGTCATAGGCCTGCTCGACCGCCAGCTCGCTCTTGGCAGCCCACTCCACCGTCTCTTCCCCTTCCAGGTAGTAATGAACGTCGAAGTAGCGGCGCTGCCCCTCGAACAGTGAGGTGGCAGGGCTGGCCCCCTCCTGCAAGCGGTAGGTGAGGGAGTCTCCGATGGAGTGGCAGATGCCGGGCTTGAGGTTCGGCAGGTTGTTGATGGCCTCCACGCAGCGGCCCCACTTCTTGCCCTCCCGGTAGATGTTTTTGAACAGGGTCAGGTTGTCCAGGGTGATCATGCGAGGTTCCTCCCGCCGTTGATGGTGAGATCGAGCCCGGCCAGCGCAGCCGGATTGAGGTTGCCACGGGCGATGGGCAGCAGGGTCAGGCCGAAGCTGAATGGCTCGAAGCGCACCCGCCAGGAGTCCAGCACCTCGGAGCCCCAGGAGTTGGAGCCGAGCCCCAGCACCTTGTGATCCAGATTGAGGGTGAGATAACCGCTCGGTTCCAGCTCGTTGATGTGCTGCGCCGCGTGGATATGCTCCCAGCTGTAGGGCCAGACGCTCAGGTTGATGGGGGCATCTGGCCGCACGTAGAGACCGGCGCCGTGGCGGTTGGTCAGGGTCGCCCAGCGCACCTGCTGGCGGTTGCCGTTGTCCTGCGGGAAGGGGTAGTGCTCCCACATCTCGCTCACCGTGCTCTGGAAGCTGTCGATCCAGTTGCTCTGGCAGCTGTCCTGATAGTTTTCGCCCGGGCCCATGCCGTAGTAGTGCACCCGGTCGAGATCCTGACGAATGCCCAGCTCGAAGCCGATCTTGGGGATGATGTCGTCATAACCGCCGTAGGGCTGACCGGACAGTGCCACGTGCAGCTGACCGTTCGGGCTCAGGGTGTAGACGTAGCGGCAGCGCATACCGAAGTCGAACACCGGCGGCGCGATCAGGCTCTCCACCGTCACCTCGACCGCCTCACCCAGCTGGCGCCAGCTCAGGGTGCGGAAGTGCTCCTGCATGATCTGCAGGTGGTTCGGGTGCCACAGGCTCTCGTACTCCTGCTTGTGGTTGTCGATCATCGGCTTGAAGAAGGTGAGGCGTGGGGCTCGCTCGATGAGCTCGATACCATCCTGCTGCCAGCTCACCAGCTTGCCGTCGAGGCGTGAGAAACGCAGGGCAAAGCCGCTACCGCTCAAGGTCAACGCGAGGCGCTCGTCGGCAATCTGCAGCGCAGTAGCGTTGGGATTGGCAAAGGGTCGCAGCTGGCGAGTCGATGCCTTCAGCTGGAACTGGTACTGGCCCAGCTCGTGCTCCGCCGCGCTGTAGCGGGTGGCGGTGGCCTTGATGACCCGCAGCTGGACGAAGGTTTCTCGCCCATCGAGGGATGGCAGTTCGAGTTGCAGCTCAGTGGTGGCACCGGGAGCCACCCCTTCCAGCCGGATCTGCTGGCTGGCCAGCAGTTCGCCCTCGGCCTTCACTTCGACCAGCAGACGGATGTCGTCGAGATTGGAGAACCAGTAACGGTTTTCCACTTCCAGCTTGCCGCTGGCCAGATCCAGAGCGCGCACCTTGACCGGGCAGATCACCTGTTTGTATTCGCGCAGGCCCGGCCCCGGGGTCTGATCCGGATAGATAAGGCCATCCATGCAGAAGTTGTAGTTGTTGGGGTAGTCGCCGTAGTCGCCGCCGTACTTGTAAACGGGGCGTCCCTGCTCGTCCTGATCCAAAATACCGTGATCGCACCACTCCCAGATGTAGTGACCCTGAATGTGGGGATGGCGGTCGAACACCTGCTGGTATTCGCTCAGGCCACCCGGGCCGTTGCCCATGGCGTGGGCGTATTCACAGAGGATGCGCGGCTTCGCCATCGGGAACTCGCCAAAGCAGTTCATCTGGGAGACGCGGGAATACATGGTACTGACCACGTCCACCACCTCGGCATCGCGATCCTCTTCGTAGTGCACCAGCCGGGTCGGGTCGATCGCCTTGCAGCGCTGGTACATGGCTCTGATGTTGCAGCCGTAGCCGGACTCGTTGCCCAGCGACCAGATGATGATGGAGGGGTGGTTCTTCTGGGCGTGCACGTGGCGCTCGATGCGATCCACGAACACCGGCTCCCAGAAGGGGTCGTCGGTGATGCGGCTGAGATCGCCAACGTTGGCAAAACCGTGGGTCTCCACGTCGGTCTCCGCCATCACGAACAAACCGTACTGGTCGCACAGCTCATAGAAGCGCGGGTCGTTCGGGTAGTGGGCGGTGCGCACCGAGTTGAGGTTGTGCTGCTTCATCAGCACGATATCGCGTTCAACACGATCCATGCCGACCGCGCGGCTCTTGAGGTGGTCGTTGTCGTGGCGGTTCACCCCGTGCAGCTTGAGGTAGTGGCCGTTGACGTAGAAGAGGCCATCTTTGACCTTGATTTCACGCACCCCGACCCGCTGCGGGATCACTTCCAGCAGCTCGCCCTGACCGTTGTAGAGGGAGAGTTGCAGCTGATAGAGGTAAGGATCTTCGGCGCTCCACAGATGGGGGTTGGCCAGATCCAGCGTGAAGCGGCAGTCACACTTGCCATTGATGGCGAGATGGTCGAGCGAGCCGCTGGCGATCTCGCGGCCCTGATCCAGCAGCGACCAGACCAGACGGTGATCACGGGCAGCCGACCCCAGATTTTCCAGCTGGATATCGCAGCTCAGGGTAGCGCTCTGGTTGTCATCAGCCAGCGCAGTGCGGATAAAGAAGTCCTGCACATGGGCAGCCGGTTTGCCCACCAGATAGACGTCGCGGAAGATCCCCGCCATCCACCACATGTCCTGATCTTCGATATAGGTGGAGTCGGCCCACTGCATCACCCGCACCGACAGCAGGTTCTCGCCGATGTTGGCGTAGGCACTGATATCGAACTCGGCGGTGAGACGGCTCCCCTTGCTGAAGCCGACGTAGTGGCCGTTCACATAAACCTCGAAGTAGGTCTCCACCCCGTCAAACTTGATGATCACCTGCTCGCCGTCCCAGGCCGGGCTCAGCGTGAAGCTGCGCTGATAGGCGCCGGTGGGGTTGTTGGTCGGCACGAAGGGCACATCGATGGGGAAGGGAAAACCTTCGTCGGTGTACTGCAGCTGACCATGTCCTTCCATCTGCCACATGTTGGGCACGGTGATCTGGCCCCACTCGCTCATGGGGCTGTGATAGAAGGCCTCCGGCACCTGCAGGGGGTGGTCGAAGTAGTGGAACTGCCACTGGCCGCCAAGGCTCAGAAAACGGCGGCTCAGCTCGCGCTGCATGGTGGCCGCCAGCGCGTGGTCGGCATAAGAGAAGAAGTAGGCGCGCGGGGCCAGCCTGTTTTCACCAACGAATTGGACGTTTTCCCAGTTATTCACATGTCCTCCCGGAACAAGGCAACTTTGACTGGGTAAACTCTAGATAAACATTTACTAAATATCAGCTTTGGATTGGTAAAGTTTTAACCTGATCACAATGAACAGATGGTTTTGTGAGCGAGATCAGAAGCGGGAGATAAAGGAGGGCAAGATATGGATGAGTGGCATGGATGTTGATAGTAGCTAGCTGATTTGCAATAAAATCAACTATAAAACAATATGATATGAAGTTGTTGGATGATATGGGAAAGAGGTTTGCTTGGGAGAGGTGTCGCACCACCGCATGATGGCGCGACTAAAAAGCAGAATATTTTACTAAAATCAGCGGGTGGTGCCGCGCAGGGTCAACTTGCTCGGTACCAGCACCCGGAGTGGAATATCCCGCTCGTCTCGCAGCCGTTCGACCAGCAGATTGACCCCCTGGGAGCCCATCAACTCGGAGTGGATCCGCACCGTGGAGAGTGGCGGGAAGGTGAACTTGGCGGTCGGAATATCGTTGACGCTGATAAGCTCGATCTGCTGGGGAATCGCCAGTCCCTTCTCGTGAATGGCACGCAGCACACCAATGGCGATGGAGTCGGAGGCGACGAACAGCGCCTTGGGCCAGTCGCCGGTCAGCATCTCCTTCGCCAGCTGGTAGCCGGAAGCGCTGGAGAAGTCCCCACGATAGAGATCGCTCTCCTGCACCACCCCCAGCCGCTGGCCATAATCGCGGAAGGCCAGTTCGCGCAGGTCCGGATTCTCATCCTGGCCACCGATATAGCCGATGCGCTGGTGCCCCTGCGCAATAAAGTAGTCGACGACCTGCTGGCTGATCAGGGCGAGATCCACATCGACCGAGTCGAACTCTCCCTGTGAACGGCAGTCGACAAACACCAGCTGGCTGGAACAAGCCCTTAGCTGGACGAGACGCTCGGCTGTGAGGGTACCGACCACCAGAATGCCATCCACAGTGCTCAGTTCGCGCCCTTCACCGCAGTTGTAGAGATGGGTCAGTTCGATATTGAGGCGGGCACTCTGGGTTTCGATGCCATAACGGATAGCGAGATAGTAGGGATCGTTGACCTCGGCACTCTGGGGATAGGCATAGACCACCAGAAAGTGCAGCTTGCTCTTGTGTACCCCCTTGCGGGCGCTGCTGGTCTTATACTCCAGCCGTTCGGCAATCTCGAAGATCCGCTGCTTGGTCTCTTCCTTGACGCTCAGGCTGGGATCCTCGTTCAGTACCCGGGATACCGTGGCGAGAGAAACCCCCGCTTCCTGTGCAATTTCCTTCAACGTAGCCATCAATACCTCGCTGGCAGCATCACGTGTTAATCGGTAACGGCTAAAGAGTAACGGGCAATCCCTTGATAGCCCAGCACTTTTACTAAAATGCCGGCGGCGGTGCAGATTTTTGGAAGGCAGAAATGCAAAAAGGCCTCCCGAATGGGAGGCCTCTTCTAAATAGGTGCCTGACAGTGTCCTACTCTCGCATGGCGAATGCCACACTACCATCGGCGCTACCGCGTTTCACTTCTGAGTTCGGCATGGGA
>NZ_JANFNW010000007.1:0-211281 GCF_024436135.1 Aeromonas sp. SG16 | reverse complement strand
AGAGGGACTCGAACCCTCACATCCGTGGGACACTAACACCTGAAGCTAGCGCGTCTACCAATTCCGCCACCTTCGCATCACTGCGGAGGGGGATTCTATAGAGTTTTGGGGGGGCGTCAACAGCCAAAGGGGACTTTTTTCGCTGTTGACGCTTAAAGACATGCCAAAGGGACAAAACTTCAGCAATCTGCCCGAGTAGCTAGCTCAGTAACGGCCCAATGCGCTCAGATACATCTGTTCGTACTGGGTGACCGAGTCGGGCCAGTTGAAGCGGGTGTTCATGGCGTTGCGCTGCACCTTGGCGAATTTTTCCCTGTCTTGCAGGAAGTAGAGCAGGCTGCGGCGCATGGTATCGAGCAGAATTGCGGCGGTCGGGTCATTGAAGCAGAAGCCGGTGGCATGCTCTGGGTCTGTATCCCAGTCGACCACGGTATCTTTCAGTCCACCAACGGCGCGCACCAGTGGCAGGGTGCCATAGGCCAGGCTGTACATCTGGTTGAGACCGCAAGGTTCGAACAGAGAGGGCATCAGGAAGAAGTCCGCTCCGGCTTCAACCAGATGGGCCAGTCGGTCATCATAGGCATTGATGAAGGCGAGCTTGTCCGGGTAATCCCGGGCCATGGTTTGTAGTTGCGTGGCGAGCGCAGGATCGCCAGAGCCGACGATCACCACTTGTACCTGATGGTGGAGAAATTTCTCCAGCGCCGGGATCAGCAGGGGGACACCCTTCTGTTCGGTCAGGCGGCATACCATGCCATAGATAGGCAGGTTTGCGACTGGTAGACCCACCTCTTGTTGCAGGCTCTCTTTGCACACCTGTTTGCCGGTCAGATTGTCGACGCTATAGGTTGCGGGCAGGAGTTCGTCGAATTCGGGATCCCAATCCTTGTAGTCGCAGCCATTGAGGATGCCGCAAAGGTCGGCAGCCCGTTGCTGGAAGATGTGTGCCATGCCATGGGCACCAAGGTGAGTCAGCAGCTCCTGGGCATAGTTGGGGCTGACCGCATTGATCTTGTCAGCATACAGAACCCCGCACTTGAGCAGGTTGACGTGGCCGTAGTCATAGTTGATGCGGCGCTCGTAGTCGGCGATCTCGGGCATGGCCCAGAACTGCTCCCGCCCGAATACCCCCTGAAACGCCGCGTTGTGAATGCTGATCACGCTGCGAGTCTGCTGGAAGAAGGGGTTGTGGGCATGACGGGTTTTCAACAACAGCGGCAACAGGCCGGTATGCCAGTCGTTGCAGTGGGCGATGTCCGGGGCGAAACCAAGTTGCTCACAGGCATGGAGAGCTGCTGCCGAGAAGAAGGCAAAGCGCTCGCCGTTGTCCGGATAAGCCTGATTATTTTCAGCATAAAGCTGGGGGCGGTCGAAATATTGCGGGCAGTCGATGAGATAGATGCAAACACCATCCAGCTCCATCTGGTAAATGCGATAACCGATATCCGGCAGACCCGGGTGGGTGGGCAGCCAGCGCGATGCCACCAGTTTTGCCTCATCCCGGTGTTTTATCGTCTTGTAGAAGGGGAGCATGATCCTGACATCATGCCCCTTCTGGGCCAGATACATTGGCAGCGCTCTGGCTACATCCGCCAGGCCACCAGTCTTGACCAGCCCCTCGACCTCCGAGGCAACAAACAGGATTTTCAGTGGGTTAATAGCCAACTCTTGCTCCCTTAGGTACCACCACGATACCGCCTTCGGATACGGTAAATCGTTCTCTATCGTGGTCGAGATTTTCACCGATAACGGTGCCTGGCGCAATTTCAACGTTTTTATCAATGATGGCGCGCCGGATGGAGCACCCTTCGCCAATCTTTACATCCCCCAGCAGGACGGACTCGCTGATGTGGCTGCAGGCGCCGATGTTGCAGCGAAAACCGAGGATGGAGCGCTGGATCTGGCTGCCCTGAATGAAGCAACCGGCGGAGATGAGCGAGTTGGCGATCTTCACCTTGCACTCGTCACTGTCGATGAAGGTGGCTGGCGGCAGGGCCGGATAGTGGGTGTGCAGCGGCCACTTGCGGTTGTAGAGAGAGAAGAGAGGGTTGTCGGCCACCAAATCCATGTGCGCCTGCCAGTAGGAGTCCAGGGTGCCCACGTCGCGCCAGTAGACGTTGGGTTTTTCGCCCGGGATCACGTTGGTGCTGTAGTCGTAGACATAGACCGGCGCCCTTGGGTAGAGGCTGGGGATCACATCCTTGCCAAAGTCATGGCTGGAGTTCTCCTCTGCGGCATCCCGCTTCAACTCGCGGCAGAGCGCCTCGGTCTCGAAGATGTAGTTGCCCATGGAGACCAGTGCCTGGGTGGGATCACCGGGAATGTGTTTCGGCTGTTTCGGTTTCTCCTGAAAGCCGATCATCCGCCCTTCGGCATCCACCTCGATCACCCCGAACGAGCTGGCTTCTGCAATCGGCATGCGCAGGGCTGCCACTGTCATGGCGGCATTTTTCTGCTTATGGAAGCTCACCATCTGGCTCACATCCATCTTGTAGATGTGGTCGGAGCCGAAGATGCAGACATGATCCGGTTCGGCCCGCTCGATAAAGCCGAGGTTCTGGTAGATGGCGTCGGCGGTGCCGTCATACCAGCGCTTGCCCATCCGCATCTGGGCCGGAATGGGGTCGATAAAGCGGTCCGTGATGCCGACGATATTCCAGCCTTTCTTCATGTGCAGATAGAGGGACTGGGATTTGAACTGGGTGAGGACGTAGATGCGCAGAAAGTCTGCGTTGACGAAATTGTTGAGGACAAAGTCGATTAGCCGGTAGCTGCCACCAAAGGGTACTGACGGCTTGCTGCGGGTGGTTGTCAAAGGCTGCAGGCGAGTACCTTCACCTCCGGCCAGGATCATGGTCAAAATGCCAGCCATCGTATTTCTCTCCCTGAATAAACATGTATGAAAAGGTTTTCAACCTTCGGCATAAAAACACCCCTAAAGGGGTGTTTTTGCTGTGCTTCTAGTACCTTATCAGATTCCGGATGGCGCTCTCTAGCGGTTTTATTGTACTGCTTACACTTATTTACACTTTGCTCAGATAGACCTTGAATTTGGCGTCACTGTTGCTCACTTCCGTCCGTTTGAAGTGTGCTTCCAGTATAGGCTGATAGCGCAGGAATGCGTTGGCAACAATGGTCAGGCTGCCATGGGGACGCAAAAATTCAGGCGCCCTGGCGAGGAAGGTTTCGGTCGCCGCATAGAAGGTCTTGAGCCCGGCATGGAAAGGGGGATTGGAGACAATCTGATCAAAGCTTCCCGTAATGTCGGAGTAGACGTCAGAGGCATGAACCTCCCCTTGCAGATCGTTGATAGCCAAGGTGCGGCGGCTTGACTCCAGCGCCAGCGCATTGATGTCCACCATGGTGACCTTGAGCTCGGGATTGCGCTTGGCCAGCACGGAGCCAATTACCCCGGCACCGCAACCAAAATCGAGCAGTGAACCCTTCATGGCCGGCACGGTGGCCAGCAACATCTGGGTGCCGAGGTCCAGCTCGGCGGCGCTGAAAACGCCGGGCAGCGCCAGCACGGTCAGCTCGGTATCACCCGCCTTGCACTGATAGCGGCCAAACCAGCTATCCAGATCGAACGGGGCGACCGGTTTGCTCAGTTCGCCATGATAGAGAGAGCAGCGGCGCGCCGAATCGCGCTTGAGCGGTTTGTCGCCATAGGGGGCCAGCAGCTTGTCTGCGCCATTGATGCCGCCACGGTTTTCGCCGGCCAGGAACAGGTCGGCGCCAGCCTCCAGCAGGGGGGTCATCATGGCCAGCAGATATTGTGCCTCGGCTTTCGCCTTGGGCATCAGCAGCAACAGGGCATCGAAGCGGGGGGCGCCACCGAGTTGGTGGTCGAACAGGATAGCCTCGCCGAGGGCCGCCTGCTGGCTGCGGTAGTAGCAGTAATCGGTGGTAAAGACGGTCAGGGTTTGGGTCAGAGTGGCCAGCTGGCGAGGGTAGTCATCCTCCAGTGCGCCACAGACAAGTAGCCGCTTGCCGACAAAGAGGGCTTGGTTTCGTTCCAGCATCTGGCTGACGGCACTGATTGGGCTGCTCATCGGGTCTCTCCACGCAATTTTGGGCGGCCATTATACATAGCCCCTTTCGCCTTGACATTTATGCCGTGTTCCCGAAATATGCCCAGACACCATTTTTTGAGCAGAGATGAGTCAATGCGGTTCAACGGGTTGAAACGAAAGCATAAAAAAAGCCTGAAATTCGGGCCTGCTGACGTTCGCGCGTAACCTCTCATCCCTGAGAAGATTCAAACCCCGGTTGCGCACATCGAACCGGGGTTTTTTATTGCCATATGAGCGTCAAACCGGAGAAGGAGATCCCATGTTTCAAGGTTCAATCGTTGCGTTGATTACCCCGTTCCGACAGGGAAAGCTGGATGAAGAGGCGCTGCTGCGTCTGGTGGAGTGGCATATCGAGCAGGGTACTCACGGCATTGTGCCGGTCGGTACCACGGGTGAGAGCCCGACCCTGACCCACGACGAGCACTGCCGGGTGGTGGAGCTGGTGGTCAAACAGGTCGCTGGTCGCATTCCGGTGATTGCCGGAGCGGGCTCCAACAATCCGGTCGAGGCGATCGAATATACCCAGTATGCCGAGCGGGTCGGTGCAGATGCCACCCTGCATGTTGCCGGTTACTACAACCGCCCCAATCAGGAGGGACTCTACCACCACTTCAAGGCAGTGCACGACGCAACCAGCAAACCCATCATCGTCTACAACATTCCGCCGCGCGCCATCGTTGACGTGCAGCCCGCCACTCTGGCCCGTCTGGCCGAGCTGCCACGCATTGCCGGGGTGAAAGACGCGACTGGCGATCTGGCCCGTCCCTGGACCGAGCGCCAGCTGATCAAAAAGCCCTTTGCCTGGCTCTCCGGTGAGGATGCCACTGCCGTGGCCTACAACATCGGCGGTGGTCAGGGCTGTATCTCGGTGACCGCCAACGTGGCCCCCAAGCTGGTGGCCGAGGTGCAAAATCTGGCGCTGGCTGGCAAGTGGCAAGAAGCGCGTGAACTGCAAGACCAGCTGATTCCGCTTCATCAGGCGATGTTTGCCGAGCCGAGCCCGGCTGGTGCCAAATATGCCGCTTCCCTGCTCGGTTTCTGTAGCGAAGAGTGCCGCCTGCCGGTGATGCCACTGTCGGAAGCGACTCGCGAGCGCATTCGCAGCGCCATGCAGCAGCTCAACCTGCTGTAATGCAAAACGGGTGAGCCAAGGCTCACCCGTTCTGTTTGCGGTGGCAGCGGATTGGCCGCTCAGCGTGCGTTGTGCAGCCAGTCGGCGATAGCCAGCTGCAGTGCGACATAATCCGCTGAGAGGAAGAGGTCAGCCAGCTCGGCGGGCCACTGGCGATCAGAGACCGGCGCGGTTTGCAGATGCGCCAGCAGGCTTGCCAGCTCTGAACCCCAAAGGGTCGGCTGCGTCAGCTCGGCCACTCGACGTTCAATCAGCGCAATCCCTTCACACAGGGCGGCGAATGCTTGCTGCCGAATATTCTCATTCTGCGGATTTTCCAGCCCGAGCTGCTCGTGATGCTGCCAGTGGCTCAGGCCGGCGGCGATGGCGGTTACCACATCCATGGCTTCGCTGGTGGCCAGAGATTGCAGGGCCAGCGGCTTGCCGAGCCCGGCCAGCCGATACCCGCGCTGCGCCTTGGATTGCGCCCCCAGACGCACGCCACCAAGCCGGGCGAGGCGCTGCGCCAGTGCAAACAGCGCTGTGGTATCGCCCGACTTGAGCTCCAGTTCCAGCTCGTTGATCGCCGTGCGCCCCTGACTGCCGACTATCTCCCCCTGATCCCAGGCCAGTTCAATCTCGGCACCCTCGAACGCGATCAGCCAGTGGCGGCGCAGGAAGTCGGTACTGAATTGCGCGACCAGTTGCTGCTGGATGCGGTCACGTTCTGTCACATCGGGCCAGATTTCTGCGGGAAAGGCGCTCAATGTCGGCAGATCGCCACCAATTGGCGCATTGTATTCGGGTCTGGCATGCAGGCCACCCACCGCCTGGCCGCGGCATTTGATGGTCTGTTCGGCGTAGGCGTCGCAGCGGCGAATGCGCAACCCCATGTCCAGACGACGCAGGTCGAGGGTCGGCGTGTCGAAATAGACGTTGCCGAGCTGCTGTTGTGATGATTCTTTAATCTCAAAAGAATTCAACAGGTTGGATAAATCTGCCGCAATGTCGCGGGCGACAAAAAACTTTATCTCGATCTCAGTTTGCATACTCATTCCGGGCTGGCAGGCAACTTTGGGGGGCAGGAATCGGGTCGCGGGGATATAATGCCCGCGAAACGACTAGATTAATTCGCGGTTTAATTGAGGGCGCAGTTCGGTTAACATGCGCGCCTCATAAAATCGTATCGAGTGTTTTTTCACCGACACAGGTTTGGCCATGCCAGTAAATACTATTTTGGGGCTTTTTGCCAAGTCCCCCATCAAGCCGCTGCAGAAGCATATCGTCAAGGTTCACCAGTGCTCCCAGCAGCTGGTTCCCTTCTTTGATGCCGTTGCTGAAGACCGTTGGGAAGATGCCGAGAAGATCCGGCAACAGATCTCCCAGCTGGAAAAAGAGGCGGATATCCTCAAGCGTGAAATTCGTCTGAAACTGCCCCGCGGTCTGTTCCTGCCGGTTGCACGCACCGACCTGCTGGAGTTGTTGACCCAGCAAGACAAGATTGCCAACCGTGCCAAGGATATCTCCGGCCGCATGCTTGGTCGTCGCATGGAGTTCCCTTCCGAAATGCGGGAAGGCTTCATGGCTTACCTCAAACGTTGTATTGATGCGACCGCTCAGGCCGAGAAAGCGATCGGGGAGCTCGACGAGCTGCTCGAGACCGGCTTCAAAGGACGGGAAGTGGAAATGGTTGCCGAGATGATCCACCAGCTGGATCTGATCGAGGACGATACAGACACCATGCAGATCGGTCTGCGCCAACAGCTTCAAGCGGTTGAGCAGAACTACAACCCGATCGACGTGATGTTCCTCTACAAGATCCTCGAATGGGTAGGTGACCTGGCTGATCAGGCTGAGCGCGTAGGCGCCCGTCTTGAGCTGATGCTGGCTCGTTCGTAATCGACTGACTGGGTAAACACTATCAATGGACATTATTGCGAATTACGGCACCACTCTGGTGCTCGTGGCGGCCTTGTTCGGCTTTTTGATGGCCTGGGGCATTGGCGCGAATGACGTAGCCAACGCCATGGGCACATCGGTCGGTACCAAATCCCTGACCATTCGTCAGGCGATTATCATCGCCATGATCTTCGAATTTGCCGGTGCCTATCTGGCCGGTGGTGAAGTAACCGCCACCATCCGTAGCGGTATCATCGACAGCAATGCCTTTGTCGATAGCCCGGATCTGCTGGTGCTCGGCATGATCGCCTCCCTGCTGGCTGCCGGTGCCTGGTTGATCCTCGCCTCCTACTTTGGCTGGCCTGTCTCCACCACGCACTCCATCATCGGCGCCATCGTCGGTTTCGCCGTGGTGAGCATTGGCCCGGAAGCGGTGCAGTGGAACAAGTTTGGCGGCATCGTCGGCTCCTGGGTCATCACCCCCGCCATCTCCGGTGTCATCGCCTACTTCATGTTCATCAGCGTGCAGAAGCTCATCTTCAACACCGATGATCCCCTGAACAACGCCAAGCGCTACGTTCCCTTCTACATGTTCCTGACCTCGCTGGTCATCTGCCTGGTAACCATCAAGAAGGGTCTGACTCACGTTGGTCTGCACCTGACCGATGGCGAGGGCGTCATGCTCTCCGTGGCCATCTCTATCGCCGTGGCGTTTGCCGGCTGGATCTATATCCGCGGTCAGAAGTACAACCCGCAGGATGACAGCAAGATGCACTTCGCCAACGTGGAGAAGGTATTCGGCATCCTGATGGTGATCACAGCCTGTGCCATGGCGTTTGCCCACGGTTCTAACGACGTGGCCAATGCCATCGGCCCGCTCTCTGCGGTGGCCTCTATCGTGGCTTCCGGTGGCGAGATTTCCGGTCAGGCCGCCATTGCCTGGTGGATCCTGCCCCTCGGCGGTATCGGTATCGTGATCGGTCTGGCCACCATGGGCGAGAAGGTGATGGCGACTGTCGGCACCGGCATCACTCACCTGACCCCGAGCCGTGGTTTTGCCGCCCAGCTGGCCACTGCCGCTACCGTGGTAATCGCCTCCGGCACCGGTCTGCCCATCTCCACCACCCAGACTCTGGTTGGTGCGGTCATGGGCGTGGGTCTGGCGCGCGGTATCGCGGCGCTGAACCTGGGTGTGCTGCGCAACATCGTGGTCTCCTGGGTCATCACCCTGCCGGCAGGTGCCATTCTGGCCATCGGTATCTTCTACGTGTTGCAGGCCTGCTTCTCCTAAGAAGCTGCGTTCAGCAATAAAAAAGCCCGAGTCATCGACTCGGGCTTTTTTATTGCCGCTATTTCTTGCGCTTAGAGCGACGCGCAGATTTGCCAGAGGTCGTACTGGATGGCGGCGGCCGTCACTTCGCGACCAGCCCCTGGCCCCTGAATCACCAGCGGGTTGGTGCGGTAGCTGTCGCTCTCGATGGCGAAGATGTTGTCGCATGGCAACAGGTTGGCAAACGGGTGGTGCGGCTCCAGCGCCTCCAGCCCGACCCGCGCCTTGCCGTCATGCTCGAAGCGAGCCACGTAGCGCAGCACCTTGCCGAGGCGCTTGGCCCCCTCGAAGGCGGTCTGGATCGGGCCATCCAGCTCTTTCAGTCTGTCCATGAACTGATCTGTGCTCACCTTGCGCAGCGGGACGGGCACCAGATTCTCCAGCTCGATATCGGCGGAGTCGAGCTCGAAGCCCGCCTCTCGTGCCAGAATAAGCAGCTTGCGACGCACATCCTGACCGGAGAGATCCTCGCGGGGATCCGGTTCGGTCAGGCCGTGCTGCCACGCCTCATCAACCAGCTCGGAGAAGGGGCGGGTGCCGTCATACTGCTGGAACAGCCAGGAGAGGGTGCCGGAGAAGATGCCGGATACCCCCTGAATACGGTCGCCGCTCTGGCGCAGCATCTGGATGCTGGACTGGATTGGCAACCCGGCACCCACGGTGGCGTTGTAGCGCCACTGCACCTGATGGTCGCGGCAGGTCTGCTTGATGCGCTGGTAGAATTCGCTGTCGGCGGCCCCGGCAAACTTGTTGGCTGCGATGATGTGAATGCCGAGCTGGGCGAAGTCGGGGTAGTAGAGGCTGACCGTTTCGCTGGCGGTCAAATCGATAGCGATCAGGGTGTCGAAGCTGTGTTGTTCCAGCTGGGCCAGCAGTTCGGGCCAGATCAGTGCTTTGGGGGCAAAGTTGTCCTGCACCTTGAGCGGATCCAGCCCCTCTTCATCGAGCAGGCCCCCTTCCGAGCTGAACACCCCGTAGAGGGTGAGCGCCAGATTGAGTTCATGTTCGAGGCGCGCCTTTTCGCGGGCATAGAGGCTCAGCCAGTGGCCGCCGATATTGCCCTTGCCGAACACCACCAGTCCGACCCGATTCGGGCGGCTGAACAGGGCGCTGTGCATGGCGATGAGCAAGGGTTCCAGCACTACCTGACGCAGCACGGCCACCAGACTCAGGCCATCTTTGGCCACCTGGACGAACTCCAGCGGCTGATCCGCCAGCAGCTGGTAGAAGCGGTGACACTGCTCGGCATTGTCGGTGACGCCTGCCCCTACCAGCGCTACCAGACTGTACCCCTCCTTCTGGATGAGGCCGGTGAAGCTCCCTTGCAGCTGGAAGTCGCGCAGCAGCTCGAAGGCCCCTTGTGCCACTTCGAGGGTATAGGCGAGGCGCAGCACCCTGCGATCCGGCTGGCGCTGCAGGGTGAGCGGATTGAGGCGGTGACGGGCCAGATGGGCCTCGATGGTGGCTACCGTCTGCTCATAGTTGGTCTGTGGCAGCACCTTCAGCTCGATGAGGGCGATCTGATCCACCGAGGAGACGATGCGGGCACCGCCGGAGCGGGGGGCGCGGCGCAGGATGTGGGTGCAGCCCTCGTCCGGGTTGTAGCTGCAGCGCAGGGTGAGGCGCTGACGACTGTCGGCCACCGGTTGCAGGGTACGGGAGTGCAAGACCGAGGAGCCGAGGCGGGCCAGCTCGTTCGCTTCGGCGAGGCTCAGGCGCTCCAGCAGGCGCGCCTCCTTCACCCGGCGCGGGTCGGCGCTGTAGACCCCGGCCACGTCGCTCCAGATGGTGGTGGATTCGCCGTCCGCCAGCAGCGCCAACAGGCTGGCGCTGTAGTCGGAACCGTTGCGACCGAGCAGCAGGGAGCGGCCTTCCATGTCGGCAGCGATAAAGCCGGTTACCACGATACGACCGGCATGCTCCGCCAGTCGCGCCTTGAGCAGTTCGCTGGAGAGCGCAGTATCCACCTTGACCAGAGCGCCATCCTCGGCGCGCAGGAAGCTGCGGGCATCGAGCCAGATGGCCTTGTCGCCGCGGCTGGTGAGCAGGGCTGCCAGCAGGCGCGCCGACCACACCTCGCCAAAGGCGAGCAGGCCGTTGCGGGCGAAGCGGTCAAACTGCCCCTCAAGCGTCTTGGCGATGAGCTGCATGTCGTCGGCCAGCTGTTTGCTCAGATCAAGCTGCAGTTCACCTTCCAGCAGGCCGTCGATCAGCCCCTGCTGATAGGCGTGGAGGGCGGAGATGGCTTCGCCAGCGGCTTCATCACCCGCTTCGGCCAGCTCCACCAGCTGGATCAGGCGGTTGGTGGTCTTGCCGGCGGCGGAGACCACGATCAATTCATCCCCACCCACCTGTTGTTCCACGATGCTGGCGACCCGGCGATAACAGACCGGATCCGCCAGACTGCTGCCACCGAATTTGTGGACGTGACGTCGCTTCAAGCCTGCTTCTGTTGCCACCGCGATCTCTCCTTGTTGCTGCTGTTCCATTACTTCGCTACCTGTTCTGCCTGCTGCGCCTGTGCAAAAGCCTGTGCCAGATCGGCCACCAGATCTTCACCGTGTTCAATACCGACCGACAACCGCAGCAGCTGGGCGCTGATGCCTGCTGCCTGCTGCGCGACCGGGGTCATGGCCCTGTGGGTCATGCTGGCCGGATGGGCCACCAGACTCTCCACCCCGCCGAGGGACTCGGCTACCGAGAAGAGGGTGAGGGCCGCAAGGAAGGTGCGAATGCCCGCCTCGCTGCAATCGAGTTCAAAACTTAGCATGGCGCCGAAGCCGGACTGTTGACGGCGCGCAATATCGTGGCCCGGATGGCTCGGCAGGCTGGGGTGATAGATGCGTTTCACCAGCGGCTGCTGTTGCAGGAAGGCGAGGATGCGATCGGTGTTCTCCTGATGGGTGCGTAATCTGGGGGCCAGAGTGCGCAGACCGCGCAGGGTGAGGTAGGAGTCGAACGCCCCGGAGGTGAGCCCCAGACAGTTGGCCCACCACACCAGCGACTCGGCCAGTGCGGCCTCCTTGGCAATCGCCACTCCGCCTACCACGTCTGAGTGACCGTTGATGTACTTGGTGGTGGAGTGCACCACCACATCGGCACCGAGGGCCAGCGGCTGTTGCAACAGGGGGGAGAGGAAGGTGTTGTCCACCACTACCTGTGCACCCACCTCGTGGGCGGCGCTGGCGATGGCGCTGATATCCACCACCCGCAGCAGCGGGTTGGAGGGGGTCTCGACCCATACCAGCGCAGGCTTCTGGGCCAGTGCGGCGGCCAGCGCGGCCTCATCCCCCTGATCGACAAACTGCACCCGGTAGTGGCCCTTGGCCGCCAGATACTCGAACAGGCGCCAGGTGCCACCGTAGCAGTCGTGGGGAGCGATCAGCAGATCCCCCGCCTTGAGCAGGGCGGTGCTGACCAGATGGATAGCCCCCATGCCGGTGCCGGTGACCACGGCGCCTGCGCCCCCTTCCAGTGCCGCCAGCGCGCCCGCCAGATTGGTACGGGTCGGGTTGCCGGAACGGGCATAATCGTATTGACGGGGTTCGCCAAAGTCGGCAAAGGTGTAGTTGCTGGAGAGGTAGATAGGCGGCACCACGGCACCGTGTTGCTGGTCTGTCTCAATCCCGGTGCGAACCGCCAGGGTGGCCTTGTGGGTCATGTTTCTCTCCTTGATCTCTCTGGACGGTGGCCGCTCTTCCTGCCACGCTGCTTTTGCCACACGCAATCGTGCCAATGCTGGCATCATGATGAACCACACTACGCCAGCTTAAAAAGGCCGTCAACACTTCCAGACGTCTAAATGGCTTTGCTGTTGGATTGCCATTAATTTCCTTAAGGGTTAAAATCCGCGCTCACGGCTAAATGAGAACAGGTGAGTCATGGGAACAGAGTGGAACGGCGACTACGTCAGCCCCTACGCGGAACACGGTAAGAAGAGCGAACAGGTCAAGAAGATTACCGTCTCGATCCCGCTCAAGGTGTTGAAAGTGTTGACCGATGAGCGCACCCGCCGTCAGGTGAACAACCTGCGTCATGCGACCAACAGCGAGCTGCTCTGTGAAGCCTTCCTGCACGCTTTCACCGGCCAGCCGCTCCCTTGCGACGAAGACTTGCGCAAGGATCATCCGGACAGTGTCCCTGCCGAAGCGCGCGCCATTATGGAAGCGCTGGGCAAAGAGATCGAAGATTTCGACAAGGAATAACCCCCAATGACGCGGCCCTGGCCGCGTCATTGCTATCTGTCATGTCTCGCTTCAGCCTGCGCCACTATCACCACCACGTTTGCAGCCATAGTCACGACTTTGCCCAGCTGGTGATCCCCCTCGACGGCCCCCTCGAGATCGAGGTGCAGGGCCATGGGCGTCGGCTTGCCCCCGGTTCTGCCTGCGTCATCGCCCCCGGCGAGCGACACGACTACGCCGCCGATCCCGCGCTTTCGTTTCTGGTGCAGGAGAGCGACTGGCTGCCCGGCGATCTGGCAGCTCACCCCTTTATCGAGCTGGATGAACCCCAGCGCCACTACCTCGCTTTTCTGCACCGCATGGTGGCCGAGGGGCGGCAGGTGGCGGGCATGGAGCAGGTGTGGATCTCCCTGCTGGCGGAAGGGCTGGGGATGCAGAGCTCAGCCATTCCACGCCTTGCCGCCCGCATCCTCAAGGTGCAGCGCCATATCGAGGCCAACCTCGCCGCCCCGCTGACCAATCAACAACTCGCCGCCATCGCCTGCCTTGGCCAGAGCCAGTTCAAGCTCGCCTTTCGCCAGCAGCTGGGGGTGAGCGTCTCCCACTACATTCGCAGTCGGCGCATGGCGCTGGCGCGAACCCTGCTTGCCGGTACGCAACTGCCCGTTGGCGAGATTGCCAGCCGCTGCGGTTACCAGAATCAGGGGGCCTTCAGCGAGCGCTTCCTGAGTGAGACCGGGCTCACTCCGTCCCTCTGGCGCCAGCAAAACGGCCGCCTGCCGTAACGAAACGGCTGATCGCCGAAGACGGGATGCTCTCTTTGGGCCATGCTGCGGGTCATGCAAGGTGCACGATAAACAGGAGCCGTAATGGAGACGATTAGCTGGCAGGATTTCGAGGTGGTGGAGCTC
This sequence comes from Aeromonas sp. SG16, assembly GCF_024436135.1. Lineage (NCBI taxonomy): Bacteria > Pseudomonadati > Pseudomonadota > Gammaproteobacteria > Aeromonadales > Aeromonadaceae > Aeromonas > Aeromonas sp. SG16. The sequence continues at coordinate 197,773 of NZ_JANFNW010000007.1, read as the reverse complement.
CGGGTGGGCACTCTGGTGCGGGTCGAGCCGTTCCCCGAGGCGCGCAAACCGGCCTACAAGGTGTGGGCGGATTTTGGCCCCGAACTGGGGATCCGCAAGAGCAGCGCCCAGATCACCGCCCTCTACCAGCCAGAGCAGCTGGTGGGCCGCCAGATCATCGCCGTAGTCAACTTCCCGACCAAGCAGATCGGCCCGTTTCAGTCGGAGTTTCTGCTGACCGGTTTCTACCGGCCGGATGGCGCCGTGGTGATGGCCATTCCCGAGCAGGCGGTGGAGAACGGCGCCAGGCTGGGCTGAGTTCACATCTGAACAGAGACAAGAGAGGCGACCCTGGGGTCGCCTCTCTTTTTGCTTGTTGCTCGCCGTTACTTCAACAGGCTGAAGATCAGCGCCGATACCGCCAGCGAACCGGTCAGCAGGATAAAGCCGTTGGTCCAGCCGTGACGGAAGCGGGCCAGCGCCTCCACCTTGTAGATGGCAATCACCGGCATGATGAACAGGATCATGGCGATAACCGGGCCGGAGAGGGTCTCCATCAGCCCCAGAATGCCCGGATTGATGACGGCGGCACCCCAGATGGCGAAGAACATCAGGGCGATGCCGACTTTGTCCGCCTTGGCCAGCGGCAGGCCGGTGGGCTTGGCGATCAGGCTTTTCAGGCTTTCACGGGCACCGAGGAAGTGGCCGAGGAAGGAGGAGCTGATGGCGATAAAGGCGATGAGCGGCCCCAGAGTCACGATCACCGGGTTATCGGTGATGTTGGCGAGATAGGAGAGCACAGAGACGTTCTGGGCCTTGGCTTCAGCCAGCTGGGCTGGCGAGAGGCTCAGCACGCAGGAGAAGACGAAGAACAGCACGAAGCCCACCAGCATCACTGTGGTGTTGCGCAGGATCAGGCCGCTCTTGGCTTCTGCCTGCTCGCCATATTCACGACGCTGCACGTTGGCAAAGCCGGAGATGGCTGCGGCGTGGCTGAAGGCGAACACGGTGACCGGCAGCGCCAGCCAGACGGTGTTGAGGAAGCTGACCCCTTCAAACGCGGTCACTTCCGGCCATTGCCACTGAGGGATCAGGTAGCAGGAGAGGGCCGCCAGAATGGCCGCGAGCGGATAGACCATAAAGGCGAAGGCGCGCAGCATCGCCTTCTCACCCGCCAGCATCACGGCGATCATGGCAAACACCAGCACGCCTGAGAGCATCACCCGATCCGGGGTTGCCATGCCGAGCTGGTTGACCATAAAGCTCTCCACCGTGTTGGTCAGCCCGACCCCGTAGATGAGCAGGATCGGGAAGATGGAGAGGAAGTAGAGCGCCGAGATAAGGCGACCGGCCATCTTGCCGAAGTGCTCCTCCGCCACTTCGGTGAAGTCGGCGTGGGGGCGTGACGAGGAGAGCACGAAGCGCGCCAGCCCGCGGTGGGCGAGGAAGGTCATGGGGCCTGCCAGTACTGCGACGATGACGAGGGGCCAGATGCCGCCCAGACCCAGATTGATGGGCAGGAACAGGATACCGGCGCCAACGGCGGTGCCAAACAGGCTGATAACCCAGTGGGTGTCGTGACGGCGCCAGCGGGTGGTGCTGGCAGTGGTGGAGCAGGAACCGGATAGCTCCTTGGTAGCCTCTACAGATAAACTCATTACTAATTCACTTTTTGTTAGTGTTTTAATCTGAGTTCATTGTGGTTTATCGGGATTTAATTCTCAAAAGGCGAGACTGAAACATATCACTGCCATTGCGGGGTTTAGCCAGCGAGATTGGGAATGGAATCTGGATCACAGAATGCAACAAAACTGAAAATGGTTATTTTTGTGAAATATAAAACCAAAATTTGATCCTCACTCGTTTTTTTATTTTGGCTAATCAGGTGTTTTCAGAATTACGTGAAAAAATCGCACCATTTCTCGCCGACCGACTGTGATGTTTCACTATCATTTTGCCGCTTTGCCAGCGTATCACGCTGTTCAAGAGCGCCTTGACCAGCGGATCACTCCGGTCATCACCCGGGGCAACTTCCCTGAAAAAGCAGGCGGCTATCGGGCCGCCTGCTTGTCTGGTGTGATGATATCGCTATCCGTCTAGTGGGCCAGAATGTTGCCCCAGGCGAGATCCGGATCCCCCATCACGATAAAGTCAGGGTTTTCCAGCGACTCGGTTTCGTTGTAACTGAGTGGCTGCAACGCCAGGCTGAGGATACGGCCACCGGCCGCCTCGACGATGCACTGGGCGGCGGCGGTGTCCCACTCGCCGGTGGGGCCTAGCCGCACGTAGCAATCGGCCGCCCCTTCCGCCACCAGACAGGATTTGAGGGAGCTGGAGCCGAGCGGGATCAGCTCGTAGTTGATGGCCGGGTTGAGGCGGCGGGTGAGCTTCTCCAGCTTCTGGCGGCGGCTGATGGCCACCACCAGCGAGTCGGGCTGGTCATGCTCGTGGTGCATGGCGCTGATGGGCAACACCTCGCCATTCACCTCCTTGAAGGCGCCGTAGCCACGCACCGCCCAGTAGAGCACATTGGACTCGGGAGCATAGATGACCCCGAGCACCGGCACATTGTCCCGCACCAGGGCGATCAGGGTGGCGAAGTCGCCGCTGCCCGCAATAAATTCGCCAGTGCCGTCGAGGGGATCCACCAACCAGTACTGCCGCCAGTTGGATCGTTGGCTGAAGGGGATGTCGGCCGCCTCTTCGGTCAGCACCGGCACGTGGGGAGTGAGCGCCGAGAGCGCCTGTTTGAGGTAGGCATCGGCAGCAAGATCGGCACTGGTGACCGGGGTCGCATCCTCCTTCAGCTGACGCTCGAACTGACCGCCGTGATAGATGTCGTGAAGGATCCTTCCGGCTTCGCGGGCAATCTCCTTGACCCCCGGCACCCAGGCCAACAACTCCTGCATCTCGTTATCCTCTGTCTGTTAACTGCCCGTCTGCGGGCTACTCTGCCTGCTCCGCCAGCCACTTTTGGGCCAAGAGCAGGGCACTGATGCTGCGCGACTCGGTGAAGTCGGGCCGCGCCAGCAAATCATCGATCCGGTTGAGTGGCCAGGGGATCACCTCCAGCGGTTCGGGTTCGTCGCCGATCCGGTGTTCGGGGAAGAGATCCCGCGCCAGCAAAATGTCCATCCGGCTGGAGAAGTAACCGGGCGCCAGCGACACCTGTTTGAGCAGGGTCAGGCTGTTGGCGCCAAAGCCCGCCTCTTCCATCAGCTCCCGGTTGCCCGCCTCGAAGGCATCTTCGCCCGGGTCGATCAGCCCCTTGGGAAAGCCCAGCTCGTAGGAGTGGGTGCCGGCGGCATATTCGCGTACCAATAGCAGGGTCTGCTCATCGAACAGCGGCACCACCATGACGGCGCCACGATTGCCGCCGCGCATCCGCTCGTAGACCCGCTCCTCGCCGTTGGAGAATTTGAGGTGGAGGGATTCCACTCTGAACAGCCGGCTCTCGGCCACGATCTCGGCCTTGAGGATCTCCGGTTTGCTCTTCTCCTGCTCCAGCTGGTCGATCGAAATCTGTTCGGGGGGGCTTTTGTGGTGCTCACTCATCAGGGGTGACGGCTCGTTAAAAAATCGTGCTTCAAGAGTAAACGACTCCCACACCGAACACCACGGGGCAGGGAGGGGAAAGGGGGAGGAAAAATCCGTTATACTGCCGTCCCGTTTTCCGAGATCCGCGATCAAGAGGCCCGATGCCACACTCCCGCTCAAACACCTTGCCATGGCACCAGATAGATACCGTCTTGCTCGATATGGATGGCACCCTGATCGATCTGCATTTTGACAACCACCTCTGGCAGCAGCTGGTGCCGGAGCGTTACGCCGAGCGGCTTGGTCTGCCGCTGGATGAAGCCAAAGCGCAGATCGATGTCCACTATCACGCCGTCAACGGCACCCTCAACTGGTACTGCGTGGATTACTGGAGCGAGACCCTGGGGCTCGATATTCGAGCCCTCAAGCAGGAGCTGCTGGCGAAGATCCAGTGGCGCCCCCACGCCATCCCCTTTCTGGCCGCGCTGCGCGCCGCGGGCAAGCAGCTGGTGCTTTTCACCAATGCCCACCCCGCCAGTCTGTCGGTGAAGGATGCGCAGTTGGGACTAAGCGACCATCTGGATCTGATGGTGAGTACCCATGAGCTGGGCTGGTCGAAGGAGAGCCAGCACTGCTGGCAGGCACTGGCCGAGCGGCTGGCGTTCGATCCGGCCCGCACCCTGTTTGTGGATGACAGTGAGCGGATCCTGCGGGCTGCCGCCGACTATGGCATCGGCTATCAGCTGGCGATCCAGAATCCGGATAGCTGCAAGCCGGAGCAGAGCATTACCGCTTTTCCGGCGATCCGCGACTATGCCGAGTTGCTGCCGCTGGCAATCTGAATCAGTTCAAACAAGAGAGGGCTGCATCATGCAGCCCTCTCTGTATCTGAAACCTGGCGGTGAAAGATCACAGCTCCCGGAACGGGCGCCGTTTCTCCTCTTCGATGACGATCGCCTCCAGATTGGCGATCCGCTCCTGCAACTCTCTGATGATCATATCCTGCCTGCCGAGGCGGTCGGTGATGCGGGCATCCCCCATCTGATAGCGGGCCCGCTTGCCGAGATATCCGAACAATACGCTGATAAATACGATCAGGACTATGCCTGTCCACATGGTCATGTCACGACTCCTTGTCGTCTATAGACGGCGAAAACGCTGATGAGATCTGCTCTGTTTTCTCATAGCCGCCGGGCGGCCGCAATGGGGCCCATTGTCCCTTTGTGACGCAGACAGCTATTGCTGCCAGAGTGGCCGCCCGACCCAGAGCGCCCACAGGGTGAGGTGCAGCAGCACGATAAACCAGAAGACCAGCCGGTAGCTGCGCTTCTGGGTCTTGTGACGTAGCCACTGGCGGGCCACCAGTGCCCCCGGCCAGCCGCCGCACAGCTCCAGCAGATGGAGCCTCGATTCGGGAATGCGCCACTCGCCCCGCACCGCCTGCCGCTTGTCCCAGGCGTAGGCCGCCAGCGTCAGCAGACTCATGGTCAGCAGTGCGGCCAGTGGCCACCACTGCTGGCTGTCGAGGCCGAGCCAGAGGGTCCAGCCCAGTGGCAGCAGTGCCAGCGCCATCATTGGGCCAGCTCCCAGCAGCGCTCCTCATCCTGCTTGAGAGTGCGGATCACCCTGGCCGGATTGCCCACTGCCACCGAGTCGGCGGGGATGTCGCGGGTGACCACGGCGCCAGCGCCAATGATGGATCGCGGCCCTATGGTGACGCCGGGGCAGATGATGGCGCCGCCGCCGATCCAGCAGTCATCGCCGATCCGTACCGGCTTGTTGTAGGCAGTCCAGTTGCGTCGTTCCAGATAGTTCATGGTGTGGGTGGCGGTGTAGATCTGCACGTTGGGGGCCAGCAGCACATGGCTGCCGATGTGTACCTCGCCCACGTCGAGAATAGTGACGTTGAAGTTGAAGAAGGTCTTCTCGCCGATATGAATGTTGCGGCCGAATTCGCAGGTGAAGGGCGTGCTGATCCAGCAGGAGTCGGGGCAGTGGCCGAACAGCTCGCGGCAAATTTGCTGGCGCAGAGGGCCATCGCCTGCAGGTGAACCATTGAGCCGGGCCAGCAGCGCCTGACCGCGGATCCGGTCGTTCGCAATCTCCTCGCTCTGGCTGTCCAGTGCCCCGCCAGCCAGTACCTTGTCCCAGTCGCTCGCCATTGCTACCTCCTCATGCTGCAAGAGGGGGCAGTATACGTGACAAGCGCGAGAGGCGTCAGTCTGTCACTTCTGGCAGGTGATCCCCGTCATCCTGCTGGCCAGACGAGGGGGAGGATCAGCAGGGCCGAGACGAAGTAGGGGAGCAGCACCCGCAGCCCCAGACTGCGACCGCCGATGCCGAGGGCCAGCAACCCCTTCACCAGCGAGTTGATCAAACCGGCGAGCAGGATGCCGCGGGCCGCCACCTCCAGCGCCAGCTCCTTGTGGGAGAGCTGGGAGAGCGACAAGGTGATGGCATCCACGTCGGTGATCCCTGAAACCAGCGACAGCAGATAGACCCCCGAGTTGCCTACCTTGTCTTGCAGCAGAGTTGCCATAAAGCCGATCAGCGCCAACAGCAGGCCGAACTTGATGGCGGTGGTCAGATCGAGCGGGTTGCTGGTTTCCGGCTGTACCGGGCCGTCAGTCACCTCCTCGCGCTGGCGCCAGAACCAGAAGGCAAAGCCGTACACCGTGGTCGCCAGCAACACGAGCGGGGCGGCGAGGCGCATCGCCAGTTCGCCGTGAATCAGCAGCACCAGTACCAGCAGCCGCAGCCACATGGTGGCCCCCGCCAGCAGGATGCCGGTGGCCAGCAGTCGCTCCAGCCCCCCCTGCTCCTTGTTGAGACGGGCGAACTGCAGGGTAAGGGCGGTGGAGGAGGCCAATCCCGCCAGTATGCTGGTGAGCACCAGTCCGGCGCGGGTGCCGAGCAGCCGCACCGCGAAGTGGCCGCAGAACGAGATGCCGGCGATCACCACCACCATCAGCCAGATCTTGAAGGGGTTGAAGGCATCGAGGGGCCCCATCTCCTCGTTGGGCAGTACCGGCAGCAGCACCAGCGAGATGAGCAGAAAGCGCAGGGTGGCGTGGAATTCGGTTTCGCTGAGAAACAGCATCCCCTGCTGGATCTTGCCCTTGAGCCCCATCAGCAGGGCGGCCAGCACGGCGCAGGCCACCGCCTCGCTCGGGCTCAGCAGTACCGACATCAGCCCCAGCAGATAGGTGAGCAGCATGGCCACCGAGCTGGTGAGACCGAACTCCCCCTGCCAGCGCTGGGCCAGCCAGACCGAGAGGCCGCAGCCGATCACCACCGCCAGCAGGCCGAGCAGCGGCAGCCAGGGGCCCAGGGTCGGCAGCAGCAAGCCGCAGACCCCGCCGAGCAGGCCGATGAGGCCGTAGGTACGCATCCCGGCGATGCGCTGGTTATCACCCAGCTGGCGAACCTGCCAGCCCCGTTCCAGTCCGATGATGAGGCCGATGGCCAGCGAGACCAGGGCACCGTTGACGGGTTCTGCATTGATCCACATAACGACTTCCTTTTCGTCATCTGCCTGCCTTGTTCCCATGATGGCACAGCGCTTGAGGTCACAGAGGGGTATGGCTCACAGAGTCTGCGTCTGGCTCCTTGTGGCGTGTGGCCGCTTGATATGAGCAAAAGAGATAAGCAAATAGTTATTTCTTTCTTCTCGGTATAACAACTCCACGGCATGCTGCTCTCAACCCAACGATATGGAGTATCACCATGAAACTGCGAATGACCGCTCTCTCCCTCTTCTCCGTGCTGGCCTTTGGCCAGGCCTACGCCGCGGAAGTGCACCTGCTCAACGTCTCCTACGATCCGACCCGCGAGCTGTTTCAGGAGTACAACTCAGCCTTTGCCAAGGAGTGGAAGGCCAAAACCGGTGACGATGTGGTGGTGAGCCAGTCTCACGGTGGCTCTGGCAAGCAGGCTCGCGCCGTAGTGGACGGACTGGAAGCTGACGTGGTCTCGCTGGCGCTTGCCTACGACGTCAACGCCGTTGCCAAGCAAGGTCTTATCGCAGCGGATTGGCAGAACCGTCTGGCCAATAATGCAGCGCCCTACACCTCGACCATCGTTTTCCTGGTACGCAAGGGTAATCCCAAGCAGATCAAGGATTGGGGCGACCTGGTGCGCAAGGATGTGGCCATCGTGACCCCCAATCCCAAGACCTCCGGCGGTGCCCGCTGGAACTATCTCGCCGCCTGGGGTTATGCCCTGAAGAAGAGTGGCAATGAAGAGGGGGCCAAGCAGTTTGTCGGCGATCTCTACAAGAACGTGAAGGTGCTGGACTCCGGCGCCCGCGGCGCCACCACCAGCTTTATCGAGCGTGGCCTTGGCGATGTGCTGCTGGCATGGGAGAACGAAGCCCTGCTGGTACTTGGTCAACCCGGTGCCAGCGACAAGTTCGAGCTGGTGGTGCCATCGGTCTCCATACTGGCTGAGCCGCCGGTCGCGGTGGTGGACAAGGTCGCCAAGAAGCATGGCACCGAAACGGTGGCCAAGGCCTACCTCGACTACCTCTACTCCGACGAGGGGCAGCACATAGTCGCCAAGTATCACTACCGCCCCAGCAATCCGGCGATCCTGAAAGAGACCGCAGATCAGTTCCCCAAGCTCGCACTCTTTACGGTCAAGGATATCGAGGGGAACTGGGATAAAGCCCAGAAGAAACACTTCGCACAGGGCGGTCTGTTTGACCAGATCTACCAACCCGGTGGCTGAGGCAGGTAACTCCGTATAACCCCTTTGAACTGGCCCCTGTGCCAGCCGATAGGAGCACCAAGATGAACAAGATCCTCCTGGTTCCCGGTCTGCACAACAGTGGGCCGGATCACTGGCAAAGTCGCTGGCACGAGCACTTTCCCTACTGGCAACGGATGACGGGTCTGCCATGGGAGAAACCGGATCTCACGGTCTGGAGTGCCAAGCTGGCGAGCAAGTTGAGAAGTCGCCGCAGTCGGGTCCATCTGGTGGCCCACTCTTTCGGTGCCCTGACCGCCATCGCGGCAGCCAGATTGCAGCCGGAGAAGGTCGCCTCGCTCTTTCTGGTGGCACCGGCTGACCCGGCCCGCTTCGGGATTGTCGATGAACGGTTGGAAGGGCCGTTGCAAGTCTCCGCCCAGCTGGTGGCCAGTCGCAACGATCCCTGGATGAGCTTCGAGCGGGCCGAATACTGGAGTCGTCAGTGGCAGGTGCCTTTGTTCGACGCTGGCAACGCGGGCCATATCAATGCCCAGTCCGGTCATGGCGACTGGCATCAGGGGTTGGAGCTGCTTGGCTCTCTCTATCGCCGGGCCGAGCTGGTGGTTGCTCCGCAAGCGGCTTCGGCTATCAGAACTGTTGTTGTCTCTGCCATCGGCCCTTAACCAATGGCGGGATATGTTATCGGGTGAGCTGTTGCGAGCCCTGCTCTTTGAATGTTGCGCTCCGTATTGCTCCATTTCTTAGGTCTTTTATTTATATAAAAGACCTTTTTTTATTTGGATCGCTCTAAAAGCCTTGTTCCACCGTTGTTAGACAAAAAAGTAATTAGCAAAGTCGCAAATGGTGTTTGTTGCTTAAAAGGAGAGTAAGCAGAATCGCTACATCTGATGTTTTTCATAACAAATGGAATCGTTATGCGATTTGGTTCTTACTCAGTCCTGCCGGGATTTGGCCCGACCCTCGGCTTTACTCTGCTCTATCTGGGCCTGCTGGTGTTGTTGCCGCTCTCGGCGCTGGTGCTGTTTGCCGCGAACAACCTAACCGCTGCCGAGTTCTGGCAGGTGATTGGTTCACCCCGGGTGCTCGCCTCTTTTCGCCTGAGTTTCGGTGCTGCCTTTGTCGCGGCGCTGCTCAACAGCCTGTTTGGCCTGATCCTGGCCTGGATCCTGGTGCGCTACACCTTCCCCGGTCGTCGACTGGTGGATGCGTTGATCGACCTGCCATTTGCCATGCCGACCGCTGTATCCGGCATCGCCCTCTGCGCCATCTTCGCCCCCAACGGCTGGATCGGCCAGCTGCTGGCGCCGCTCGGCATCCAGCTCGCCTACAATCCCATCGGCGTCGTGATCGCACTCACCTTTATCGGGCTGCCTTTTGTGGTGCGCACCCTGCAGCCGGTGCTGCGAGAGGCTGAGAGCGAGCAGGAGGAAGCCGCCGCCAGCCTCGGTGCCGATCGCTGGCAGACCTTTATCCACGTGCTCTGGCCGACCCTGATCCCTGCCCTGCTCACCGGCTTTGCGTTGGCGTTTGCCCGTGCAGTGGGGGAGTACGGCTCCGTCATTTTTATCGCCGGCAACCTGCCGATGGTCTCGGAAATCGCACCGCTGATGATCATGAGCCATCTGGAGGAGTACGACTATGCCGGCGCCTCTGCCATTGCCGTGGTGATGCTGCTGATCTCATTCATTTTGTTACTGCTAATCAACAAGTTGCAGGCCTGGAGCTGGTCTCGTATCGGAGGGAGCCGGATATGAACGCATCGACACTCGCCCTTGAAGTCGCCCCTGTGGAGGTTGCTCCCGTGCGCAAGGCACCTCCAGTGATCCGCGAACCCCAGTGGGTCAAATGGCTGCTCATCACGGTGGGTCTCGGCTGGTTTGCCGCCCTGTTGCTGCTGCCGTTGGCCACCGTCTTTATTCAGGCGCTGAGCCCTGGGCTGGCCTTCTTCTGGCACGCCATCAGCGAGCCGGATGCCCTGAGCGCCCTCGGTCTGACCGCACTGGTGACCCTCTGCGCCGTTCCACTCAATCTGCTGTTCGGGATCGCTGCGGCCTGGGCCATCGCCCGTTTCCGCTTCCCCGGTCGGCAGCTGCTCATCACCATCATCGATCTGCCCTTCTCGGTGTCGCCGGTGATCGCCGGTCTGATGCTGGTGTTGATGTTCGGCAGCCGCGGCTGGTTCGGTGACTGGCTGAGCGAACACGACATCAAGATCATCTTCGCCACCCCGGGGATCATCCTGGCAACCACCTTCATTACCGTGCCCTTCGTGGTGCGCGAGCTGCTGCCCCAGATGGAGGCGCGTGGCCCGGAAGAGGAGGAGGCGGCCATCATGCTGGGGGCGAGCGGTCTGCAGATGTTCTGGCGCGTCACCCTGCCCGGCATTCGCTGGAGCCTGATGTACGGCCTGCTGCTCTGTACCGCCCGCGCGGTGGGGGAGTTTGGCGCCGTGTCAGTGGTTTCCGGTCATATTCGCGGCCAGACCAATACCCTGCCGCTGCATATCGAGATCCTCTACAACGAGTACCAGACCGGCGCCGCCTTTGCAGTGGCAAGCCTCTTGGCTCTGTTCGGGATCTTCACCCTGCTGGGTGAAACCCTGTTGGCCCGGCTGCGTGCCCAGCCCACCAAATCTCACTGATCACCGTTTTAAAGAGGCAGCCATGAGCATTCAGGTTCAACAACTCAACAAGCATTTCAATCAGTACGCGGCGCTGGCAGACATCAACCTCGACTTTCACGACGGTGAGCTGGTGGCGCTGCTCGGCCCCTCCGGCTGTGGCAAGACCACCCTGCTGCGGATCATCGCCGGGCTGGAGCAGGCCGACTCTGGCCACGTCATCATCCGTGGCGAGGACGCATCGGATCTCCATGTGCGTGAGCGCAACGTCGGCTTCGTGTTCCAGCACTACGCCCTGTTTCGCCACATGACGGTGTTCGAAAACGTAGCGTTTGGCCTTAGGGTCAAACCGCGCAGTGAACGCCCGGCCGAGGCGGCCATTCGTGCCCGGGTCAAGGAGCTGCTGGATCTGGTGCAGCTCAGCCATGTGTCCGAGCGCTATCCGACCCAGCTTTCCGGCGGTCAGCGTCAGCGGGTTGCGTTGGCCCGCGCGCTGGCGGTGCAGCCTAAGGTGTTGCTCTTGGACGAGCCCTTCGGCGCCCTCGATGCGCAGGTGCGCAAGGAGCTGCGCCGCTGGCTGCGCGAGCTGCACGACGAGCTGCACGTCACCAGCCTGTTCGTCACCCACGATCAGGAGGAGGCGCTGGAGGTAGCGGATCGGGTGGTGCTGATGAACGCCGGACGGGTCGAGCAGATCGGCACCCCGGCCGAGGTCTACGACCAGCCTGCCAGCTCCTTCGTCCACAGCTTCCTCGGCAGTGTGAACCAGTTCCGCGGTCGGGTGGCGGAGCAGGGATTCGGTGTCGGCGAGCAGCTGCTCGGCGGGCCGTCGGCTTCTCATCTGGCCCACGGCAGTGCCGCCATCGCCTATGTTCGTCCCCATGAACTGGAGATTCTGCCAGCCGATGCGCCGGGCGGGATCCGCGCCACCATCACCCGTCTGCTGCCCATGGGGCCACGCATTCGGGTGGAGCTGCGTGGCGATGGCGAAACCAAAGGGGCCCACTATGAGGCGGAGCTGAGCAAGGAGGCGGCCAAGCAGTTTGCCCCGGGACAGGGGGTACGGCTGGTGGCCAGACAGGCGCAGTTCTATCCCGATTACCAGATTTGATGTTGTGTTGCGGGTGGCATGGCTACCCGGGTTCAGGCGCTCTGCCGGGGCATGATCCGGCCAAATAACAAAAATGAGGGGGTGACCAGATTGTGTCGCCCACTCTTCGCAGGAGGCGACAAGGTGAATTTTCAGCAGTTACGAATTATCCGGGAGGCAGCGCGGCGGGATTACAACCTGACCGAGGTGGCCAACGCCCTTTTTACCTCGCAATCCGGGGTGAGTCGCCATATCCGCGAGCTGGAAGAGGAGCTGGGGATCGAGTTGTTCATCCGCTACGGCAAGCGGCTGCTCGGCATGACCGAGCCGGGCAAGGAGCTGCTGGTGATTGCCGAGCGCATTCTCAATGACGCCAACAACATCCGCAAACTGGCCAGCACCTTTGCCAACCGCGACTCGGGCCGTTTGCTGGTGGCGACCACCCATACCCAGGCGCGCTATGCCTTGCCGCGGGTGGTGAAGGCGTTTCGCGAGCAGTTCCCGCTGGTACAGCTGGAGCTGCGTCAGGGCAGCCCGGAGGAGATAGTGCGGCTGGTGCAGACCGGCGAGGTAGATATCGGCATCAGCAGCGAGCAGCTCGACAAGAGCGAAGGGGTGGTGGCATTCCCCTACTACCGTTGGCACCACAATATCGTGGTGCCCGAGCAACATCCGCTGGCAGGCGAGCGGGATCTGACGTTGGCGGCGCTGGCCAACTGGCCCATCGTCACCTATCAAGACGGGTTGACCGGGCGGGTGCGGGTGGATGAAGCCTTTGCTGCAGCTGGCATTGAACCGCAGATCCTGCTGACGGCGCAGGACTCCGATGTCATCAAGACCTATGTCGAGCTGGAGATGGGGGTCGGCATACTGGCCGACATGGCGTTCGACTCGCAGCGGGATCAGGGGCTGGTGCAGCTCGACGGCAGCCATCTGTTTGCCCCCCACACCGCCTGGATTGGCCTCAAGCAGGGGCAGTTCCAGCACAACTTTGCCTGGCAGTTTATCCAGCTCTGCAACCCCGAGCTGGCGCTGGCGGATATTCAGGCCCGCGCCATGGGCAGCGAGCCTGCCATCGACTTCCAGATTTGAATCGGAAGAGAAGAGCAGAAGGGGAGCCAATGGCTCCCCTTCTTTATTGCTGGCAGATGAGATCGCCAGCGAAAACAGACGGCTTCATATGAATTTTTTCACTTAGGTTTGCCAGTTAATTTTGTTTGTTATCCGGTACTTGGATTGCAGGATGGAATAAGTGACTGACCAAAGTCGATCCATTCAGGATAAAGCATGCCGTATAGCTACCTATCACATCTGCGTTGCAGCAAGAGTGGCGAGATCCATGATGCCGACCAACCCTGGCAACTGAGTCGGGCAGGTGCACCACTGCTGGCCAACTACGATCTCGATGCGCTGAAGCGAGCCTGGCACCCGGCGGCATTGTCGGGTCGCCCGGCCAGCCTGTGGCGTTATCACGAGTTGCTGCCGGTGCGGGATCCCGCCCATGTTGTGACGTTGGGGGAGGGGCTTACCCCGCTGCTACGGCTGCCCACGCTGGGCAAACAGATCGGTATTCCGGATCTCTGGATGAAGGACGAGAGCGTCATTCCGACCGGCTCCTTCAAGGCTCGTGGCGCTGCAGTGGGCATCTCCCGCGCGCGTGAACTCGGCGTCACCCACTTCGCCATGCCGACCAACGGCAACGCAGGGGCTGCATGGGCGCTCTACGGTGCCCGCGCCGGACTGCGCAGCACCATCGTCATGCCGCAGGCCGCTCCCGCCATCACCCGACTGGAGACCTCCCTCGCCGGTTCCCGTCTCTATCTGGTGGATGGCCTGATCAGCGATGCCGGTCGCCAGGTGGCGCAGGCGGTGGCGGAGCACGCCCTGTTTGATGCCTCAACCCTGAAGGAGCCCTACCGGATTGAGGGCAAGAAGACCATGGGGCTGGAGATTGCCGAACAGCTGGGCTGGACCCTGCCGGATGTGATCATCTATCCCACCGGTGGCGGGGTCGGCCTTATCGGTATCTACAAGGGGCTGCGCGAGCTGCAGGAGCTGGGCTGGGTCAAGGGTGAGCTGCCCCGGCTGGTGGCCGTGCAGGCGAACGGTTGCGCGCCCATCGTGCAGGCGTGGCAACAGAGAGCCGCCGAGTCGAGCTTCTGGCCCGACTCCCGGACACTGGCATTCGGCATCAATGTGCCCAAGGCGCTGGGGGATTTTCTGGTGCTGGACGCCCTCTATCGCACCGAGGGTTGCGCCATCGCGGTGGATGATAAGGCGATCCAGAGCGAGATCCGCCTGCTTGCTTCTCGCGAAGGGAGCTTTGTCTGCCCGGAAGGGGCCGCCGCGTTTGCTGCCGCTCGTCAACTGCGCGAGGCGGGCTGGATCCGGGAGCAGGAGCAGGTTGTCGTGCTCAATACCGGTGCAGGCATCAAGTACCCGGATGCTATCACTGTGCTGCCCCAGCGTTTGCAGCGTGACGGGAGGATCCCGGCATGAATCTGGATCTGCCCTTTATCCTTACGACGCTGCCCGCCTTCGGCAAGGCGGTCTGGGTCACCTTGCAACTGGGAGCCATAGTGATCCTCACTTCGCTGGCGGTCGCCCTGCTCAACGTCGCCCTGTTGAGCCTGCACAAGCGGCCGCTAACCGCACTGATCCGTGGATATGTCGAGCTGGCTCGCAACACGCCGCTGCTTATCCAGCTCTTCTTCCTCTATTTCGGGCTGCCTGCGCTCGGTTTGTCGCTGTCGGGCTTTACCACTGCGGTGATTGCCATGACCTTCCTCGGTGGTGGTTATCTGACCGAGGCGCTGCGGGCGGGCATTCAGGCGGTGCCCGCCAGTCAGCTGGAGGCTGGCCGGGCCATCGGTCTCTCCCGCTGGCAGCTGCTGCGCCACGTGCAGCTGCCCCAGGCCTGGCTCGCCAGCTTGCCGGCGCTGTTTGCCAACTTCATCTTCCTGCTCAAGGAGACGACGGTGGCCTCGGCGGTGGCGGTGCCAGAGCTGCTCTACACCACCAAGAATTACATCGCCCTCTACTACAAGACCTACGAGATGCTGGCGGTGCTGACCTTGATGTGCGTGCTGATCTTTCTGCCGCTCTCTCTCGCTCTGCGAGTCGTTGAAAGGAGGCTGCAACATGGTCAGTTCGGTCACTGAATCGTTGATGCAGGCGAGGATCCCGATGTGGGCACTTATCTTCCAGCGGCCACCGTATCTCGTCACCAAGACGCAGGAAGGGAGGGATCAATATGGTCAGTGAAATTTCTGAACAGCTGACGCAGGCGCTGCCACTGCTGGCGGTGGGCGCGGGTCAGACCCTCGCCATCTCGCTGCTGGCCATCCTGTTTGCCACTCTCGGCGGTGTCGCTTACGGCGTGTTGGCACAACAGGGTGGTCGGTCGGTACGGGGGCTGCTGCGGCTTTATCTCGAGCTGTTTCGGGTGGTGCCGGTGCTGGTGTGGCTCTATCTCTTTTTCTTCGGGTTGCCGATCTTTTTCGGCCTCGATATTCCGGCCTTCTGGTGCGCCGTGCTGGTACTCGCCCTCTGGGGCGCCAGCGAGGTGGGGGAGGTGGTGCGTGGTGGCCTCAACTCCCTCGCCCGTGGTCAGCAGGAGGTCGGCTTGGCGCTCGGGCTCTCGACCTGGCAGCTCTATCGCCATGTGTTGCTGCCGCAGGCGTTGCAGCGGCTGACGCCGCCGACCATCAACATCTACACCCGCATCATCAAGACCAGTTCGCTGGCGGTGCTGATCGGGGTGGTGGAGGTGATCAAGGTGGGCCAGCAGATAATCGAGCGCACCTATGGCTCGCTGCTTATATACGGTCTGCTGTTTCTGTTCTTTTTTCTGGTCTGCTATCCGCTCTCGCTCGCCTCGCGCCGGCTGGAGCAACAATGGGGTAATGCGGTATGACACCTCTGCTTGAACTCGGTTCTGTCAGTAAACAGTTCGGCCCGAATCTGGTGCTGGATCGGATCAGCCTCAGCGTGCGCGCCAGTTCCTCGCCAAGTTTTCTTATACAAATGTCATCAAACGAAAGGAGTCAGCATGAAAAAAATCACCTCGGTTCTGCTTAGTGCCTTATTGGGACTGGGTATCGCCAGTGGCGCCGCCCATGCGGCGGACGGTTCTCTCGACAAGATCAAGGCGCGGGACAAGCTCATCGTCGGCGTCTTCACCGATAAGCCGCCGTTTGGCTACGTGGACGAGAAGGGGAACTACGTCGGTTTTGACACCGATCTCGGCCGCCGCTTCGCCAAGGATCTGCTGGGGGACGAGAACAAGATCGAATTCGTGGCGGTGGAGCCAGCCAGCCGCATCCCCTTCCTGCAGAGCGACAAGGTGGATCTGATCCTCGCCAATATGACGGTGACCCCGGAGCGGCGCGAGGTGGTGGATTTCACCAACCCGAACCTGCGAGTGGCGGTACAGGTGCTGGTGCCGGAAGGGAGCTCAGCCAAGAAGCTCGATGATCTGGCCAGCAAGACCCTGATCGTGACCACCGGCACCACGGCCGACATCTGGCTGACCCGCAACCATCCGGAGTGGAAGGTGCTCAAGTTCGAGAAGAACACCGAGTCCTTGCAGGCGCTGGCGCAGGGCCGTGGCGACGCCTATGCCCAGGACAACCTGGTGCTGTTCAGCTGGGCCAAGGAGAACCCGGGCTATCGGGTATTGCCCGAGAAATTGGGCTCGGAAGATCCCATCGCCCCGGCGGTGAAGAAGGGCAATATCGAGCTGCGTGACTGGGTCAACGACCGTCTCGCCAAGCTGGGTGAGGAGAAGTACCTGCTGAAACTCTATGACCAGTATGTGCGTGACAAGCTGAGCCCTGATACCGATCCGAATGATGTGATTGTCGAAGGAGGAAAATGGCAGGGTTAATGGACAAACCCTGTTTTGAAGAGTGTGTTGAGTGTGTGAAGTAAGTGAAGAGTGAGGTCTTGGTTCCGTTGGTATGCAAACCGCAAGGTTTGATTTTTCCGGGCGTCCCCTGCTAGAGAGGACGCCCTTTTTTATGTGCCCAAGCGTGGGTTAGTGCACTTCATCCCACGCCATCTGCCAGTGGGAGCCGATGCCCGGCTCGTACTGGGTGGCTGTGGTGGTCCACTGCTGGCAGTAGCCGCTGTAGGGGAAGGGCTTGCACTGATAGACCTTGCCATTTTTCGGCTGCTGCACCTTGGTGCCGGCGGCATAGGATTTGAGCGAGTTCGGGAAGACGAAGTCGTATTCGCCGCTGCTCTGCTCCTTGAACATCAGGTCCATAGTCTGCTGGATGGTCTCGCCGCCCGCTTTCGGAGTGGCCTTGATCACCAGCTGGTGGTGACCAGCCTTGAGACCTTCCAGCGCCATGGTGAAGGTGTGGCTGCTGTCCTTGATGTCGGCACTGCTTTCACCCTTGGCGACGCCGCCGTGGTCATAGAGGGTATTGGTGACGGCCAGATCGCCCTGTGCGGTGACGGTGAAATCGAGGGTTGCCTTGCCGTTGTCCAGCACATAGTCGCTGGCCAGACCGCTGATGCTGATGCTGTCCACCACTGGCGGTTGCAGCTGTTGCAGGTCAATCTCGACTCGATCCAGTTTGCTGTCTCGATGCAGATAGACGGGGTTCATACCGTAGACCGGATTGAACTGGCCATCGGCTCCTTGCTGACCGGCGCGGATCAGGCTCTGTTCGGCGTTGATCTTGCTGGCGAGGGCATGAGCCCAGCTGTTCTTCTGGCCCTGCTCGGCGGTGGTGATGGTCAGCACGGTCTGCAGATCGGGGCGCTCGCCGTTGGCATCGAATACCCGGGTCATCGCCTTGTCACCCACTGCGAGGTCGATAGAGGGGTAGATGGTGCCTGCCTGGCTCCACTCCAGCGGCGGCTGGCTGCCATCTTTGAACTTGGCATCGATGATGTTGTAGAAGCTGTTGCTGGTGTCGCCCACTTCCCACACGCCGAGGATCACCTGATAACCGGTGCGCTCCGGCAGGACACAGTTATGGGTCACCTGCTTGGGCGGCTGCACCATGTTGCCGTCGATGACGCAGAAGGGGGTCAGGTCGAACGAGGCGCGGGTGAGCGGCTGGTTGGGGTTCCAGTCCTGCTTGGTGAGGTAGTAGCGCCAGTTACGGGTGACGTGGTTGGCGGTGAAGGTCCAGCTGATGGCAAAGGGGCCGGGCTGTACTTCACGCTTGGTCCAGTGGTCGCTGGTCTGGATGTTCAGCTCGCTCCAGCGCGGGCTGCCCGCCGAGGCGATTTGGCCATCCTGCGGGCCGGTTTGCGGGAAGCCTGATGGGCCCTCCACGCTCTGGGGCTCCCACTGCACGCCGCCACACTGGCTGTTGCCACCGGTTTTGCACAGGTAGTTGCGACTCTCTGGCTGGTTGATGTAGCCATGAGCCAGGGCGCTGCCGCTGGCTAGCAGGGCCAGCACCGTTGCGATGTGATTGAGTTGGATTTTTGCTGCCATACATTCCTCTGTTCGATAGATGTGGGCAGTCAGTTGGCCGGGGAGTTCCCCGATGCACACTTGCGTGTGGCAACCCCGCTATCCTGGACAAAACGTCTGTAGACCGGAGGCTTTGCGTCCCGACCTTTCGGTCAGTTTGCCAAATGACTAGATGGTTAGTGATGGGCCAAATGTTCGGCCATCACCATTGTGCACTGCATTGATTAATTATTTGAAGTTAAATGTTTAAATGCACCGTTCAACGGCACATGGATCATTCTAACTGACTGTTTTTAAACTGTTCTCTAATTTGTGAATGGCGTCGAATACCGTTGAATATGCCGATAAGGTGCATGCTGATTGCGTGTTGTCGGCGTAAAAAAACCTGCCAGCTGGGCTGGCAGGTCGGGTGACAAGGCGACACGGGTTGACGCCATCAATGACGGGCGCGCTGCTCTCCGGAGGGGGGAGACACAGGAGCCATCATTGGCGCTGTAGCTGACTCCTTGCCCAGTTTGAACACCGCAAGCCGTTCATCAAGGCTGCGGGAGAGACCGGCCAGCAGTTCGCTCTCCTGCGCCAGTTGCGAGGCGGACTGGGACATCTCCAGCGCCGAGTCGTTGATGCCGCTGACGTTGCGGTTCATATCCTCGGCCACCATGCTCTGCTGCTCGGCGGCGGTGGCGATCTGGGTCGCCATGTCGCTCACATGCTGGATGTGGTTGACGATCAGGGTGAGATCCTGGCCCGCCTGTTGGGATTGATCGACGCTGCTCTCCGCCAGCTTGCGGCTGGCATCCATGGCATTGGCTGCACTGACGGCCCGTTGTTGCAGCTGGGCAATGGTGCTCTGGATCTCTTCGGTGGACTGGCGAGTGCGGCTGGCCAGTTGGCGCACCTCGTCGGCCACCACGGCAAAACCGCGGCCCTGCTCGCCGGCGCGGGCTGCCTCGATGGCAGCGTTGAGGGCCAGCAGGTTGGTTTGATCCGAGATGGCACTGATGACCGCCGTCACCTCGCCGATCTGCATGACCCCCTCTTTGAGCTGATTGACCTGTTGGGTCGCCTGCTCCACTTCGCTGGCGAGCGCCTTGATGCCGTTCACGCTGGCGTGCACATCCCGGTTGCCGAGGCCAGCCTCACCGGTCGCCTCCTGGGTGTCGCGCGCAGTGTTCTCGGCATGACCCGCGACGTCAGAGATGGTGGTACTCATCTCGTTCATGGCGGTAGCGAGCTGGGCCAGCTGATCCCGCTGGTTGGTGACCGCCTGATTGGTCTGCTCGGCGGAGGCGGCGATGCGCAGGGCGGCATCGGCCACGTTGCGGGCCCCCTGACTTGCCTCCAGCAGCGCGTGGCGGATGGCATCGAGACTCTGGTTGGTACAGCTTGCCACCATGCCCAGCTCATCCTTGCCCTGCACCGGTATAGTGACCACCAGATCGCCCCTGGCGACCCGCTGCATGGCGTGGTTGATCTGGTTGAGCGGGGAGACGATGGAGTGGGTGATGCGCCAGCCCAGCAGCCCCATCAGCACAATGACGATGGCGGTGGCACTGCCCATCTTCATGTATTGGGCCCAGATGGTCTGGTGGATGTCCTGCAGCAGCATACCGGTGCCGAGGATCCAGCCCCAGGGTTGATAGCCAGAGACCATGGAGAGCTTGTCAGCGGTTTCCCCAGACGGGCCGGTCCAGATATATTGCAGGGTTCCCTGCTTGCCGCCACGGGCGATGTCGACCATCTGGAACCAGAACTGCCCTGCGGTGGCGCCCGAACCCTCTCCCATGGTCTGGCCGACCAGTTCGGGCCGGATGGGATGCACCAGCATCTTGCGGCTCTCGTCGATGACGAACAAATAGTTGTTGCCATCAAAGCGCATATTGGTCAGCAGCTTGCGTGCCTCCTGCTGCGCCTGCTCTGCCGGCAGGGTGCTGGCCAGAAACTGGATCTGGCTCATGGCCTGTCCCAGCACGGCATTGAGTCGCGCTTCCCGTTCACTCATCAGATTGCGCTGGAGTGCGTTGGCGGAGATGAGCAGCAGTGACACGAAACCGACAAACGCAACCGTGAGCAGCAAAATCAATTTGCGGCTCACGGTGATATCACCGAGCTTGAACATGACTAACCCCTCGTTATCCCGTTGATGTTATGGTGGCTCGATACAGCGGTAGCCTCTATCTCTCTTGCTGAACGTCTCATTTAACAATTCATTTACTTTCAGTGGCTTGGCGAGCCTGTTTAAATGAGCGTTTTAACATCAGTATAGTCAGCAGAGGTTACAGCCCGCTTTCGGGTAGTATGTTGAAAAGGCTTTCTTCGCACGATTTGCCGAAAAATGTGAATAGCTTGGCATTTCACCAACCAGAACAGGGGCCATCCGGAGCGCTCCTGCGACAAGAGGGAATTTATGAGTTCGATTGCCAGAGAGTATTTTGACCAGCTCAATCGCGACTATCTGCAGGTTCACAGACGCAAGGAGGATCTGTTCTGGGCCACCTACATGGGCACCAGCGACGATCAGGCAGGATTTACCACAGCCGAGCAGGCCTACAAGGCCTTTTGCGCCAATCCGGAGCGGTTGCCGGAACTGCGCAAGATGCACGCCCTTGCCGAAGATGAGGAGTTACAACGGGGTCTGGCGGGCTGGATCGCCTTCTTCGAGTGCAACGTCATCGAGGATCCCGTTGCCGCCGCCCTGATGGATCAGCTTGTGGCTGCCGAGGCGGATCTGTTTGCCCGCCGCAAAGGTCTGAAACTGACCCTGCTGGATGAGCAGGGCCAGCTGGTGGCTGGCAGCCTGCCCGCCGCCAGCACCTCGCTGGCCGCCAGCCCGAACGAGGCAGTGCGCCAAAGCGCCATCGCCATGTTCCACACCCTGGAGCAGTGGGTGGTCGGCAATGGTTTTCTCGAGGTGGTGGCGCTGCGCAACCGCTTTGCGCGCGCCATGGGCTATCGCGACTACTTCGCCTACAAGGTGCGCAAGAACGAACAGATGAGCCCGGATCAGCTGTTCGCCATCCTCGACGACTTCATTGCCCGTACCGATGCTCGGCTGCAGCAAAGCCTCGTCGAGCTGAAAGCGGCGAAGGGGGAGGTGGCCCTGTTGTCCCACAACCTGCGTTACTTCGTCAGTGGCGACGTGACCCGCCAGCTCGATCCTTACGTGCCCTTCTCGCGGGCGCTGCGGGACTGGGTCGAGAGCTTCCGCCGGCTCGGCATCCAGTATCGCGGGGCGACCCTCACCCTGGACTTGCTGACCCGGGAGGGGAAATACGAGAACGGCTTCTGTCATGGCCCGGTACCGAGCTTCTTCCAGCAGGGTGAGTGGATACCTGCTGTGGTCAACTTCACCAGCCTGGCCGATCCGGCGCAGGTGGGCAGCGGCTGGAGTGGCCTCAACACCCTGTTCCACGAGGGGGGCCACGCTGCGCACTTTGCCAATGTCACCGGCAACGCCCCCTGCTTCTCCCAAGAGTTCCCGCCCACCTCCATGGCTTATGCCGAGACCCAGTCGATGTTCTGTGACAGCCTGCTGGACGATGCCGACTGGCTCAAACGCTACGCCAGAAATGCGGCAGGAGAGGCGATCCCCGATGCGCTTATCAAGGAGATGATCGAAGCGCGTCAGCCGTTTCGCGCTTTTAACGAACGCCAGATCGCGCTGGTGGCCTACTTCGAGCGGGATCTCTACGCCATGGATGAGGCTGAACGCACTCCCGAGGCGGTGCTGGTACTGGCCCGCAAGTGGGAGCGCAAGATCCTCGGGGTCGAGAGCCCGCGCCCGTTGCTGGCCATTCCGCACCTCCTTAATCAGGAGTCGGCCTGCGCCTATCACGGCTACCTGCTGGCGCTGATGGCGGTGGAGCAGACCCGCGCCTTTTTCCTCAAGCGTGATGGCTACCTTACCGACAACCCGCGCATCGGGCCGGATCTGGCTGCCCACTACTGGGGGCCGGGCAACGGCATGACTCACGATGAGACGTTGCGCAGCCTGACCGGTGAAGGCTTCAGTGCCGTGCCGCTGGCCGAGGCGTGCAACCTGAGCGCCGCCGAGGCGTGGCAACTGGCGCAAGCCTGCATGGTCGCCGCGCAGCAGCGCCCCGCGGCGGGTGAGGGAAGCCCTCTCGACGCCCATATCCGGGTGGTACACGGCGCCGAACTTATCGCCGACAACAGCGAGTCGGAAACCCGCATGCTGGCCGATTTCGAGGCGTGGATCCTGAGCCACAGCGCACGAGCCTCTGTTGCGTAAGCTGGAATGCTCCCGGTTTTTGAGCCGGGGGCACTCTTGGCGTGGTTTTGATGTATGTTCGCGGCTATGGCTGATGCAGCTGTAGAAATGTTGACGACACAGACTGTCGCATAATGCTTTTGGTATGCGGATTTCAGATTAAATATGTATTCATATGAATATGCTCATGCAGAGCAGGTCATAAGCTCATGGAACCTTATCGCCTCGGGTTTTTGTTTATTTTGTTAATAGTGTTTTCTGTAGTTATCTTTGTGCATAAAGATTGTTCTATTCACCCGCTTGAGAACCATTCCCATCTGCCTGTGTTGACTAAATTGTCCACAGTTGCAGAATCGCCCTCCTTGCCACCCCCGATGTGAATCGGGTTCGGAAAGCCTCAGATCTCCGCCCGGAGATGGCTGGGCCGCACATAGGAAAGGTGCTGGCCCACTGCCCGCCTTTCACCCTCGAAATCAGCACACAAGTCAGGAAGCCCTCTTGCTCGTCAGGCAGGAGCGGACGGGTGTGTATATCCGCATGGCCGTGCAGGGACGATACGACCAGCGTTTGTTATGGGTGGTATGTTGCGAATGAATCGCATCTTTTTGATGTTGGCGCTGCTGCCCCTGCTGGTGTGCGCCAGTGAGGTGGACAGAGTGCGTGAAGCCTGGGTGATCAAGGCCCGGGCGGGAGAGCTGGATGCGGCAGCGCACGGGCTGGATGCGCTCTATCGACAAAGTGGTGATGGCAAGGTGCTCGATGACCTGATTGCCGTGCAGCTGTGGCGGGGTGATCGCAAGGGGGCGCAGGCCGCCTGTGAGCCGTGCGAGCTCAGCCCCATCAGCAACAGTACGCTGGAAGGGGTGGCCCGTGCCGCCCGCGACGAGAAGCGCTATTCCGAGGCGATCAGCTATTACCGCATCCTGCAGGGACGCGATCCTGCCAACCGCAATGGCTGGCTCGGGCTGTTTCTCACCGCCAGTGATCAGGGCAACCGCGAGCTGGCCCGCCACGCTGCGGGTGAATATGAGGCCAACTTTGGCCGCGATCAGGCGATCCTCGAAGCCCGCATCTATGCCGCCCGCCAAGGTGAAGATCCCATGGGTGAGCTGCTCGCTCGTCAGCAGTGGCTGGAGCTGGAACCTGATAATCACGAACAGGTGCTGGCAATCTATCGGGTAGCCGTGAGCCTGGGGGCGGGGCCTGCCGCTGCAGATCTGATGGGCCGTTACCCCAAGCTGTTCAAACCGGTCGACCGGCTCTGGCTCGACTATTACCAGGCGGTCAATCTGCTGCGGATCTCGGCCCAGACCGAAGATCCGGCGCTGGCCCGCCGCTCCCTGACCCGCACGCTGGCGCTGCAAGAGCGGATCCTGGCCCGCGCTCCTCACGATCATGTGCTCTACATCAGTGCCCGTCGCGATGTAGTGGTGACCCTGGTGGCCCTTGGCGATTTTGCCCGGGCCGAACGGGAGTCCGCTACGCTGCAGGCCGAAGGGCCATTGCCTGACTATGTGCTGGAGGCGCGCGCCGATGCACTGGCCGGGCTGGGACGGGTGGATGAGGCTTCCGTGATTTACCAGCAACTGGCGACCCCGGCACGGGCCAAAGACAAGCGCCTGCTGGAGAAGCGCTTCTACGCCTATTCGGATGGCGAGCGCTATGGCGCGGCACAGGGTCTGCTGGCCGGTTGGCAGGAGCCACCGACTCGCTGGGATTTCACCGGCAACATGCGGATGGCCAACGACGACTACGAGAAGGTATTGCAGCTGAAAACTTTGCTGCAGGCCTGGCGTGGTCAGGCGGGCGCCGCAGAGCAGCAGCTGGAAGCGTGGCTGCAAACCGCGCCTGCCAACCCCTGGCTCTGGCTGCAACTGGGGGATATCCGCCGCTGGCGGGGTCATCCCGACGGGGCCGAGCAGGCGTATCGGCAGGCCGTGCGTTGGCTGCCTGCCGGTCGCACTGTGCTGGCCGAGCCCGGTCGCCTCAACGCCCGGCTCGACAAGGGCGACTGGCAGGGCACGCCGCAGGCCGTGCGCACCCTTGGCAACCTGACCCGGGATCGTCAGGAGTTGCAGCAGCGGCTGGCTCTGGAGCAGGCCCCGAAATTTGTCACCGACCTGACCCATGGCCGCAACGAAGGGGGCTCGGTGCAGGCCAGCCGTGACTGGAGCTACGACAGCCGCCTCTACAGCGCTCGCAGCGATGGCGGTGATCGGCTGTTTGTCCGTCGTCAGGGCAGCTTTGGCGAGTTCGACCAGCAGCCCGAACGCGCTGCCTATACCGGGCTGGGGGCCGAGATCTTTTTCTACCCGCTGCAGCTGACGCTTGAGGGGGGCACGGGGAGCGAGCTCAACCACAAAGGCTATCTGTGGAGTCGCTTCGACTGGCGGCTGGATGATCACTGGACGCTGGGCTCGGCCATCAACCTCAACAGTGCCGATACCCCGCTGCGGGCATTGGCGCGCAGCAACTACGCCGATCAATACCAGCTCGATCTGGGCTGGCGTCAGGATGAGACCCGCGAGGGGGCACTGCGGCTGGAGCGGATGGATATCAGCGATGGCAACCGGCGGCTGACGGCCTCTGGCTGGCTGCGTCAGGATCTCTGGCGTCGGGATCGCTGGTGGTTTGATACCACCTTGCGCGGCGCCACCTCCCGCAACGAGGCGGTGGAGGTCGACTACTTCAACCCCTTGCAGGATCGCAATCTGGAGCTGGAGCTGGCGGGGCGCTATCGACTGCCGCTGGACGGGCGTCGCTCTTTGCTGCAGAGCCTGACCATGAGTGGCAACCACTACTGGCAGCAGGGCTATGGCAGCGATCAGGGGTGGCAGCTCAGCTATCGCCATGACTGGATCCTCTCTCCCGCCCTCAGCCTGGGCTATGGCCTGGGCCGCCGTCAGGCCATCTATGACGGCAACCCCGAGTTCGGAAATTTCATCTTCGCCAATCTGCAATGGAGTTTCATGTGATGAAACGCTGGCTTGCTCCTTTCGTTTTGCTGCTTGCACTGCTGCCTTCGCTGACGCAGGCCGCCCGGCAACCCGATGACTACGTGGTGCTCTGCTACCACGATATCGTCGATCTGAAATTGACCCCCAACCTCAAGCTCTATCCCCAGACCATCCGGCGCGACACCCTGATCCGCCACTTCAACTGGATTAAACAGCAGGGCTATCACCCGGTCAGCTTCCAGCAGCTCCTGGATGCCAAAGCGGGCAAGGCACCGCTGCCGGAGAAGGCGATCCTGCTCAGCTTCGATGACGGCTACGAGAGCTTCTACCGGCTGGTCTATCCGCTGCTCAAGCTCTACAACTATCCGGCGGTCTTTGCGCTGGTGGGCAGCTGGCTGGATGTGGCCGATGACAAGATGGTCCCGTACGGCAATGACAAGCTGCCGCGCAGCTACTTCGTCGGCTGGCCGCAGATCCGCGAGATGCAGGACTCCGGACTGGTAGAGCTGGCCTCCCACACTTTTACCTCCCACTACGGGCTGCTCGCCAACCCGCAGGGCAACGTGCAACCGGCGGTTACCACCGCAGGCTGGAGCCAGAATGGCTACGAGAGCATGGCCGACTATCGGGCCCGGATAAAAGCCGACTTCGACGCATCGGCCAGTCAGCTCAGGGAGCAGACCGGTCGGGCACCACGGATCCTGGTCTGGCCCTACGGCGCCTTCAACCAGACTGCGCTGAATCTGGCCCGTGCGGCGGGGATGCCCTACACCTTCACCCTGGCGGAAGGGCTCAACAAGCTGAGTGACTCGGGCAGCACGGTGCGCCGCTATCTGCTGGAGGAGGACACCAGCCTCGAAACTCTGGACGAGATCATGGGGGGCAATACCTGGGAGCGGCAGGTGGAGCGCTTGGTGCACGTGGATCTGGACTATGTCTACGACAAGGATCCGCAGCAGATGAACAAGAACATCGACATGCTGCTGGACCGGATCAAGGGCTACGGCATCACCACCGTCTATCTGCAGGCCTATGCCGATGACAATGGCGACGGGGTGGCGGAGGCGCTCTATTTCCCCAACCGTCATATGCCGGTCAAGGCGGATCTCTTCAATCGGGTCGCGTGGCAGCTCAAGACCCGGGCCGGGGTCAAGGTGTTCGCCTGGATGCCGGTGATGGCCTACGACATGGGGCCGAACCATGCCTATGTCACCGACAGCCGTACCGGCGCTCCGGCCAAGGGGCAGTATCTGCGCCTCTCGCCCTGGGATCCTGCCAGCCGTCAGCTGCTGCTGGATATCTACGAGGATCTCGGTTTTTACACCAAGTTCGATGGTCTGCTGTTCCATGACGATGCCTTCCTCAGCGACTACGAGGGGCCGATGCCGCTGGCTCGCACCCCGGATGCGCTGCAGGTGCAAGGGGTGCTGAAGACCGATCTGCTGATCGATTTCACCATGGCGCTGCGCGATGCTGCTGCCCGTTACCGGCAGGGGGGATCCGACGGCCTCAAGACTGCCCGCAACATCTATGCGGCGCTGGTGACCGAGCCGCAATCCCAGCAGTGGTTTGCCCAGAGCATGGCGGCGTTTGCCAAGGCCTATGACTACACCGCCGTGATGGCGATGCCCTATATGGAGCAGGCAGAAAACCCCGATGAGTGGCTGGCCAGGCTGGCGGAAGATTCGCTGGCACAGGTACCGGCCAATCGGCTGGTGTTCGAGCTGCAGAGCCGCAACTGGCGTACCGACCAGCCCATCCCCGATGCCGAGCTGGCGCGCTGGATGGAGATCATCCAGCGCAAGGGGGTGACCAACTTTGGCTACTACCCGGACGATTTTCACAACAACCAGCCGGATCCGGCGGTGCTCAAGCCGGTCTTCTCGGTGCAGACCCAGCCTCAGCCGGCCCAGCTGCCGGCGACGCCGGTAGCTGTCAGCGGCGCTGCGGCCACCCACGGGGAGGCGATGCGGTGAAGGCGCTTCTGGAAGGGATCGCCATCTTTACCCTGGCCTATCCCAGTCTGATGGCCATGGTGTGGGTCTGTGGCGGTCTCTATTACTACTTCCAGTGGGAGCGGCGGGATATCGCGCTGGCCAAGCGGGGGCTGGAGCTCCCCTATTACCCCAAAGTGACCTTGATGGTGCCTTGCTACAACGAGGGGGCCAATGTCGAGGAGACCATCGGCCACCTGCTGCGCCAGCGCTATCCCGATTTTGAGGTGCTGGCCATCAACGACGGCAGCAAGGATGACACAGGTGCGCGGCTGGATCGGCTGGCGCAGCAGGATCCGCGCCTGACCGTGCTCCATCAACACAATCAGGGCAAGGCGATGGCGCTCAACAACGGGTTGACCGTGGCCAGCGGGGAGATCCTGGTCGGCATCGACGGGGATGCGGTGCTGGACTATGACGCGCTGCGCTGGATGGTGAAGCACTTCATCGAGAGCCCGAGGGTTGGGGCGGTCACCGGCAATCCGCGGGTACGCACCCGCTCCACCATCATCGGCAAGATCCAGACCGGCGAGTTCAGCTCCATCATCGGCCTCATCAAGCGGGCCCAGCGTATCTACGGCACCGTCTTCACCGTCTCCGGAGTGGTGGTGGCCTTTCGCAAGCAGGCGGTCGAGGCGGTCGGCGGCTGGAGCAATGACATGGTGACCGAGGACATCGACATCAGCTGGAAGTTGCAGCTGGCCGGCTGGCTCATCCACTATCAGCCGCAGGCGCTCTGCTGGGTGCTGATGCCGGAGACGGTGCGCGGTCTCTACAAGCAGCGGCTGCGCTGGGCGCAGGGTGGCGCCGAGGTGTTTCTGCGCTACGGGTTGCAGGCGATGCGCTGGCGCAACCGCCGCTTCTGGCTGCTGCTGCTGGAGTATCTCTCCAGCGTTGCCTGGTGCTACAGCATGCTGCTGCTGGCGCTAATCTGGCTGATTGAGCCTGACGTGAGCGGACTGGCGGTGGGCCACCTGTTCCAGTGGAGCGGGGTGATGATGACCGCGATTTGTCTGGTGCAGTTCGGGGTCAGCATCCTTATCGACAACCATTACGACAAGAGCATGGCCCGCAGCTTTATCTGGTGCGTCTGGTATCCGCTTATCTACTGGCTGCTCAATCTGGTGACCGTGGTGGTGGCGGTGCCCAAGGCGATCCTGCGTCGCCGTGGCCAGCTGGCGGTGTGGGAGAGTCCTGACAGGGGAGAGTCGTTCCGTGACAAAACATAAGCTGGCGAACGAGATGATCATCAGCAACGGCGCCCGGCGCAGCTGGAAGTACCGGCTGCGGGATCTGCTGATCCTGCTGGTGACCTGGGGGGGCTGGTTGTTTCTGGCGCTGCAACCCTGGTTCAACTATCTGGAGACGGAGGAGGATGAGAGCTTTATCGGTTCGCTGGATGCCATCGAGGTGGGGCAACTGTTTCTGGCCCTGCTGTTCGGCATCTTCCTGTTGATCCACTCCTGGGCGAAATACAACAAGCTGCTGCATCGGCTGATGGGCAAGCGAGCGGCCCCGAAAGCGCCGTGAGCATGAGGGGCCAGTCGGCCCCTCACTTTTTATCACCGGTCACGGGCTGCGAAGCGGGCGGGGTATCCGGAGCGTTTTTACGGGCTGGTTTGCCATCCTGATGTCGCCGACACCTCAAAAAACCAGTCGTTTTGCTCCTTATTCTTCATTCATCAATGACTTTATTTCCACAATTTTCACAGATGACGTGGCGTTCAAAGCGATCCATGTTGGCCAGAAAGGGGCCGGCGGCCCAGCCGGTAATGAAGTCCTTGATAAACGCCTTGCGCTTTTGCTCCGGTGTCAGCTGCTGGCCAAAGGATTTGTCGACCAGCACCACGACATGGTTGGTCTCGCGCTGACAACTCGGGCAGACGCGTTGTTCGGTGGATGAAAGCAAGGGGGGACTCCTTGTCCAGAAGAGTAGGCGGCAGGTTTTCCGCCGCAGATATGTAACATCCCCATTTGATTCCTTCTGCTGGCAGGTCGTCAATCACGGCAGAGATGGATTTTGCGCTATTCCCCATGAAGATAGGGCCAGTCAGCAAGGGTGACCAGAGGGGCCGGCGGGCCCCTCTGCTGTTGCCGTTTGTCACACATTGCCACACAAGCTTCCCCCTCTGGCAAAGTCTTGTGACCGGACGGGGTTGTACTGGAACCATGAGCAGGGATGAGGCCCTGCCGCGATGGAACCAGGGAGCATGTTATGACGGGTAAACGGGTGTGGTGGCTGTTGCCGCTGCTGGCGGTCGGAGTCTGGTGGCTGGGTTATGCGGGGGACGCCAACGGGGTGTGGCCCTGGCGCCATGAGATGTTGCTGCTGACGGGCCTGCTGGGGATGGCCTATATGGCCATTTCGCTGTTGCTGGCGTTGCGCCTGCCGCGGCTGGAGGTGTGGTGTGGCGGTCTGGACCGGATGTTGCGATTGCACCGCCAGACGGCCATCGGCGGCGCATTGGCACTGACCGCTCACTGGCTGCTGGTGGAGGCGCCCAAGTGGGCGGTCTCGGCGGGTTGGCTGAGCCGTCCCGCCCGGCGTGGGGCCAGCGCGGCCGCAGCTGGTGCAGGAGCAGGCAATGGCATCTCGCTCCATGCCCTTGGCAATACTCTGGGGGAGTGGAGTTTCTATCTGCTGATCGCACTGGTGGTGGTGAGCTTGCTGGCGCTGGTGAGTTATGGCCGCTTTCGGCTGATCCACCGACTGGCGCCGCTCATCTATCTGGCGGGTTGGGGGCACGGGCTCTGCCTGCTGCCTCAGGTCGGAGCCATGACGCCGGTTGGGGTAGCGATCTGGTTGATCGGCGGGATCGGCGCTATCGGGGCCCTCTACTCCCTGCTGGGGCAAGTGGGGGCGCGGAAGCGCCATCCCAGCCGGGTCGTTGCGGTGCGCACATTGGCGGAGCAGACCTGCGAGCTGACCATGCAGCTGGAGCGGCCGCTCGCCCATTACCGCCCGGGTCAGTTTGCCTTTTTCGAATTTGACGCCAAAGAGGGGCCGCACCCCTTTACTCTGGTGCGGGTGTCGGCGGATCGGCGCCAGCTGGTGATCGCGGTACGGGCGCTCGGGGATCATACCCGTCAGCTGGTGGCAGAGGCGCGCGTCGGGGATGAGGTGGTGGTGACCGGCCCCTATGGTGCTTTTGTCGCCCCGCAAGGGGGAGGGCGAGCCCTCTGGCTGGGGGCCGGGATCGGTATCACGCCGTTTGTGGCCTGGCTGGAGGGGCTGGCTGCCCGTGGCGAGCGCGGTGAGGGGATCACCCTGATCCAGTGCGCGCCGGATCTGGCGGGGGCGGTTTACCAGCAGCGGTTGGCCGAGCTCTGTCATCGCACGGGTGTGCGCTATCAGCTGCATCTGGACAAGGCGACCGGGCGGCTGGATCTGGCCCGCATCGCGCAGGATGCACCCGAGCAGGTATGGTTTTGCGGGCCGGAGGGGATGGCAGATGCCCTGACCTGGCTGTTGCCGGACGGGCATCTGCATCGCGAGCTGTTTCGCTTTCGTTGAGCTCGATGGGCGCCGTTATTTGGCGTTGGCGGGCAGCTGCTTGAGGGCGGCCTGTACCGCGGCCTCCAGTTGCGGATCCCGCCCGGCCAGCATATCGGCCGGGGTGAGCGGCACCTGCAGATCCGGGATCAGCTCCTGATTCTCGTAGAAGGTGCCGTCCGGTTTGCGCAGCCCCAGAGTCGGAATGCCGTAGGAGAGGCCGGGCATGAGGCGGGAAGTATGGCCATAGACCATGGTGCCGGTGCCGGGCACCGGCTCGCCGACGATGGGGCCAATCTTGAGTGCGCGGTAGTACTCGGGGAAGGCGGAGCCCTCCGAGTAGCTGCCAGCGTTGACCAGCACCACCGAGGGTTTGGTCCATTGCCGGGTCGCGGCATCGCTGGCGCCTTGTCCCGCCTTGGGATCCGAGATGGCCATGCCGTGGGCGCTGCTGCTGCCGGTGAGGAAGCCAACCAGGGTATTGGCCAGATAGCCCCCCTTGTTGAAGCGCACGTCGACGATGAGCGCCTCGCTGCTGCGCAAGCGGCCGAGCGCCTCCGACACCAGCTCCTCATAGACAGCGCTGTTCATCTCCGGCAGATAGACGTAGCCGACCCGGCCCTTGCTCAGCTTGGCCACCAGATCCCGCCGCTTGGCGATCCAGCTGTCGAGCTGCAGCCGGTACTCCTGCTGCTGATCGATGGCGGTTACCTCCACCTCGTCCGGCTCCTTGTTCCCCGCCTGCTGGAAGGTGAGGGCGAGCCGAGCCCCGGCCTTGTGGTTGAGGGCGCGATCGAGCTCTGCCTGAGTAGCGACCGGATTGCCGTTGATGGCGAGCAGACGGGCACCGGCGGCGATGTCGCTCTCCTGATCCAGCGGCCCACCGGGCAGCAGATGGGTCAGCACTACCCCCTCTTTGCCATCCTGCCAGTAGCCCCCGAGACTGGCGGTCTCATCCGCCATGTCGGGATAGCGGGTGGGGCCATAGCCCCAGGTGTGGGAGACGTTCAGCTCGCCCGCCAGCTCTGCCAGCAGGTCACCGAAGTCGCGGCCGTTGTTGATACCGGCAAGCAGCCGGCGATAGGTGGTGACATAACCGTTCCAGTCCACTCCGTTCATGTCGTCGCGATAGAACTCGTCCCGGGTGAGGCGGGCGATCTGGTCAAAGGCGGCCACCATCCGGGCGTGCTGGCCCCTGCTCTGCACCAGCTCGAAAGTGGAGCTGAGCGCCTCGCCGGAGTCGAGGTTAATGCGGGTGATCTCTCCGTCCCGCACCAGAGTGGCCAGGGTCGCCTCCCGATTGAGGGTGGCCATGGCCGGCCCCGGCTGATCGCCAAACAGCTGGCGGGTCTCCCCCTTGCGCAGGTCGAGCGAGTAACCCTTGATCTCGCTCTCGTTGTTGGGGCCCCCCTCTTCCACCAGATAGACGAGCTGGTCGTGGACGACCCGGCTGGCGAGCAGCGTGCCGCTGGGGAAGAGTTGCAGCGCCTCCCGATGGGAGAGGCGATCGGTCTCGAAGCCATACCCCTCCTTGGGCGGCGCCACTTCGGCCAGAAAGTCCGCCTTGGCCGCCCGGCTGCTGTAGATGCCGAGCAGGTTGCTGCCAAGGGGTTCACCATCGGCATCCAGCACACCATAGCGGGTCGATTGCCAGTAGAGGATGCCGCCATCCTGACTCCAGGCTGGTGCTCCGTCCTGATAGCCGTTGAGGCTGACGTTAACCGGTTTGGCTTTGGCATCGGCCGTATCGAGCACAGCGATCTCCTGCTGGGCCGAGTCGGGGCGGAAGGTGAGCGCCAGATGGCGGGAGTCGGGAGCAAAGGCGAGCATCACCTCGTGGCGCGAGGGGTTGAAGCTGGCCGGAACCAGCTCGCGCTCTTTGTTGCTCGCCAGATCGAGCAGATGAATGGCCTGACCATCGACCACGAAGGCGAGCTGCTTGCCATCGGGAGAGAGCACCGGACGGCTGATCCCCTTGCCGGGAATGGCCAGCAGCAGGCTCTCCTGCAAGGGGCCCGGATCGCTGAAGAGACGCTCCGGATCCGCTTTGCGCAGGCGATAGAGGGCGGCCGGCCCATCCTGTTCGGAGAGATAGATAAGCGAGCGCTCCTTCTCGGCAAAGAGGGGGCTGGACTGCTCGCTGGGGGAGTCGGTGAGCTGGCGTACCCGCTCCCGCTCGGGATCGACGGCGAACAGGCTCCCCTCGCTCACCAGGATCAGTTCCTTGCCCTCCTCGCTGACCAAGATCTCGTCAGCCTGATTGTTGGACTGGCTCTGCTCGTCCGGTTCGCTCACCACCTGCGGTGTGATGGCCAGTTTGCGCGGCTCGGTGCTGCCGGCATCGAGGCGGTAGAGCTCCCCGAGCCACGACCAGACCAGATCGCCGCTGCGTGAGGCGCTCAGCCCCCGCACCGGATTGCCCTTGTAGTGGGTGAGCTGCTGCTCCTTGCCGCTGGCCAGATCGCGGCGCCAGACGTTGAAGTCACCGCTGCGCTCGCTCAGGTAAAAGAGGGTATCCCCCTTGTCGCTCCAGACCGGATCGGTGGCGGCGATGCGATCCTCGGTCAGCTGGCGGTGTTGCTTGCCATCGAACAGCCAGAGGCGGGAGACGGCAAACGAGTGCTGGTGCTTGCGAAAGGGTTGCTCCATCGACGGCATCTGGTAGGCGAGCTGCTGCCCGTGCGGGCGGGCGAGGATCGCCGGCAGTGGCAGATCGGCCTGCAGCTTGCCTCCTGTTACCGGCGCCCAGTAGAGGGCGCTGACCTGCACCCCTTCGGCCACGAAGTGATCGGCATTGGGGTCGGTCAGCCGCTGGCTGCTCAGCAGCAGTTGTTTGCCATCGGGGCTGAATGCCTGCGGCAGGTCGTTGCGCGAGTCGCGGGTGAGCCGCACCATCTTGCCGCCGCTGGCGGGCACCACGAACACATCCTCGTTGCCGTAGAGGTTGGCGGCAAAGGCGATCTGCTTGCCATCCGGCGACCAGATGGGGCGCTGGCTCAGATAGTCACTGCCGGTAAGGGCGCTGGCCGGCCCCCCTTGTGCGCTGGTGATGAAGATCCGTCCCTGCCAGGTGAAGGCAAGCTGCTTGCCATCGGGGGAGAGGGCGGGGTCGCGCAACCAGAGCGCATCCGCTGCGTAGGATGCGGGCAGCCAGAGCAGCAGGGGTGACAACAGCAGGTGGACGAAGCGGCATGAAGAGCGCATGGCATGATCCTGTCGATGGATTGAAAAGTAATCATCGCCGATCATCAGGTCATACGCCAGAACTGATGTTTGACTCTATCTTATTGTTTTGAATATTAATTATTGAAATTTGACCGACGTGAGCGGGGATCAGGCGAAACCGGTGCCAAGATATGTTTTATCGCGCATATTGAGTATTGATGGCGATCCAATATCATGGCGCTCGCTCGCCAGCAGGCGAAGATTATTCAGATGATTTGGCAACACCAAAGCCCGTATCAGAGGCTTGTCGAGGGATGGAATGAGAGCCGTATTACTGTGTTTACTGGGGCTGTGGCCCGCATTGAGTTTTGCCACCCTGTCTGCCGACATGGTGGTGGTCAAAAAGTCCACCTATAGCCTGACCCTGATGAAGGATGGCAAAGAGGTCAAACGCTACTGGATCGCGCTGGGCCCGGCGCCCAAGGGTCACAAGCAGCGGGAAGGGGATCAGCGCACCCCGGAAGGTCGCTACATCCTCGACTACAAAAAGACCAACTCCGGCTATTACAAGGCGATCCACATCAACTACCCCAATCTGGACGACATCAAGGCGGCCAACGAGAAGGGGGTAAACCCGGGTGGCATGATCATGATCCACGGTCAGATCAACAGCATTGGCAACCGCAGGGTACAGCCCTCCAACTGGACCAACGGCTGTATCGCCATGCTCAACCACGATCTGGATGAGGTGTGGGAGGCCGTCAAGCCCGGCACGCCCATCATCATCGAACCCTGATTGATGAACGGGGCCCGCTCCATCGAGCGGGCCCCGTTGGTTTATAGCGGATGTGATCCCGCCTTTCGGATGTCGTTTATGGACATCCACCATGTTATGAATGTCAATTCCAAAAAAACCTGCAAAAGGTGAGGATATGGGCTCAGCCAGTGAAGGAGCTTGCCATGTCTTTGACCGAAACCTGCCAGCGCATCGTGCGCGATCCCCATCTCTCTCCCGCCCAGAAGAGCCACGCGCTGGCGCTAGCCGCCGAGAATGCGCTGCCATACCCCGACCTGCCTGCCGCAGTGGCCGAGGCGATGGCGCAGGGATTTGTCTGTGACATGTTCGAGGGCCACGCCCCCTACAAGCCGCGCTATGTGCTGCCGGACTACGAGAAGTTCCTGACCCAGGGCTCAGCCTGGCTGGAGCTGGCAGCGCCGCGAAATTTCGATGAAGCGCTTGATGCCCTGCGCATCCTCTATCACCACGTTCCTTCCGTCACCGGCATGCCGGTCTGGCTGGGACGGCTCGATCAGCTGCTGCTCCCCTTTGTCGGCGAGCTGGATGACGAGACTCTCTACCGCAAGCTGAAAGGGTTCTGGATCTATCTGGATCGGGTGCTGCCGGACGCCTTCATGCACGTCAACATCGGCCCCGATGACAACCGGATCTGCCGCCTGATCCTGCGCATCGACAACGAGCTCAAGCAGGTGGCCCCCAACCTCACCTTCTTCCACGATCCGGAGCAGACTCCCGACGATCTGCTGCTGCTGGCGGTGAAGAATATCGCCGAGTGCAGCAAGCCGCACATCGCCAACTACCCGATCCATCGCGATACCTTCGACCAGCGTGGTTTTGGCATTGTCAGCTGCTACAACTCCCTGCCGCAGGCCGGTGGTGCCAACACCCTGGTGCGCATCTCCCTCAAGCGAGTCGCCGAGCAGGCACAGGGGATCGATGACTTCCTCGGTTGTCTGCTGCCCCACTACTGCCGCCTCACGTCCCAGCTGATCGCGGTGCGCGCCGCCTTCCTGCACGAGGAGTCCGGTTTCTTCGACAGTTTCCTGGTGAAAGAGGGGCTGCTGGATGAGGATCGCTTTGTCCCCATGTTCGGCATCTACGGTATGGCGGAAGCGGTCAACATCCTGATGGATAAGGAGAATCTGCCTGGCCGCTACGGCCACGACGAAGAGGCAAATCAGCTTGGCTATCGCATCTCGGCCCAGCTTTCGGAATATGTCACTACGACGCCGCAGGCCCATGCCTGGGGTGGGCACGCTCTGCTGCACTCACAGGGCGGCCTCAGCATCGATGTGGCGGTGACCCCGGGGGTACGGATTCCCTACGGGCAGGAGCCGGATCCGGCCAGCCATGTGCTGGCGCTGGCGCCGCACCACGGCTACTACCACTCGGGGATCAGCGAGATCCTGACGCTGGATCCCACCATCCGCCAGAATCCGCAGGCGCTGCTTCAGCTCTGCAAGGGGGCGCTCGCCATCGGCATGCGCGAGTTCACCGCCAACGTGGCCGACAGCGATCTGGTACGGGTGACCGGCTACATGATCCGCAAGAGCGACGTGGCCCGCTTCGCAGAGGAGGGGTCGCGGTTGCAGACCACCTGTCTTGGTGCCGAGGCGAGTGAAGTGACCGCCATTCGCCAGCGGGCACCGCGAGTGGTGGCCAATGAGTCGACCATCTGCCAGTACTGAGCCGAGTCCGATGGATGAAGCTCTGCTGACGCGCAGCGCCCTGGTCAGCAGGGTGCTGCCTTTTTCCTGTGTTGATGGGCCGGGCAATCGGCTGGTGCTCTTCCTGCAAGGGTGCAACTTCAGCTGCCCCGGTTGTCACAATCCCCACACTATCGGGCTGTGCGACGATTGCGGCGACTGCCTTGCGGTCTGCCCGAGTGGCGCCCTCACCATGAGGGAGGGCAAGGTTCATTGGCAGGAGGCGCACTGTACCGATTGCGACGCCTGTCTGGAGGCCTGCCCGCGCAGCGCCAATCCCAAAACCACTACCATGACGGTGGCCGACGTGCTGGCCCTGCTGCGCCGCTACGGCCCGCTGCTGAGCGGCATTACCGTCTCGGGCGGTGAGGCGACCACCCGGCTTCCTTTCGTGGCGGCCCTGTTTCGCGCCATCAAGGAGGCGCCGGATCTGGCCCATCTCAGCTGTCTGCTCGACAGCAATGGCTCGCTCGCCGAGACTGGCTGGCAGCGGCTGCTGCCGCAGCTCGACGGCGCCATGATCGACCTCAAGGGGTGGCGTGACTCGGTACACCTCTCCCTGACCGGCTATGGCCGCGAACGGGTGCTGGCTTCGCTCAGGTTGCTGGCAAGTCACGGCAAGCTGGCAGAGTTGCGGCTGCTCCATGTGCCGGGCAGGAGCGATTTTCTGGACGCAGAGGGGCAGCTCGATCGCGGTCTCGCCGATTTTCTGCACCAGCTCGGCGCCGTGCCGATCCGGCTCAACGGTTTTCGCCACCACGGGGTGAGGGGAGAAGCGATCCGCTGGCTCGAGGCAACCCGTGACGAGCTGGAACAGCTGGCGAGTCGTTTGCGCGAGGCCGGGCTGGGGCCAGTGACGCTGCCGCCGCTAATCTGATTTCGGAGTCATGCCACAATACGACAGGCTGCGCCGCCAAAGCGGACAACTGTGATTTCTGTCTATTGGAGGGGGCGATTGGGGCGGCTAGAATATCGGCCATCCTCTTCCCCGCGATGACAAAGAATCATGAGTGAAAGCAAGGCGTTATATCGGGTTCAGTTTATTTGCCACAGCGAGCGCTACGAAGTGTATGTGCGCGAGGTGAATCAGGGTCAGCTGTTCGGCTTTATCGAGATCGCCGACTTCGTGTGGGATAACCACACGGCGCTTATCGTCGACCCCAGCCACGAGAAGCTCAAAAACGAATTTGCCGATGTCCGCCACACCATGATCCCCATGCATCAGGTGCTGCGCATCGATCAGGTGCAAAAACAGGGGGCGGCTCGCATTACCGAGCTGGGCAACAATGTCTCCCACTTCCCCAGTCCCATCTACACCAAACGCCCCTGATGGCTCTGCCGCCCGGTTCAGGGCGGCGTCAACTCCCGGCCCAGTTGCAGGATCCGCTGGCGGAACCAGTGGCGGGCCGAACCATCGCCGGCCGGGCCATACCAGACCAGACTGTGGCTTACCTTGCCGTAATCGAACGGGACCGGCCTGATCGCCAGATCCTGCTGGCTGGCCATGCGTGTCGCCCAGCCACCGATGGCGGTGAGAATGAGATCGCAGTGAGGTAGCAGGGCCGCGGCGCTGGCAAAATCGGGCAGGGTGGCGCCAATCTGGCGACGTACCTGCTGCTGGGCCAGACTCTGCTCGAAGAAGGGGTTGGCCAGCTCGCTGTCGCGGATGGCGATGTGGCGCCAGCTCAGGTAAGCATCGAGATCCCATGGCTGCGCCAGCGCCGGATGATCCTTACGCAGCAGGCAGACCAGCTGCTCCTCCCGGAGTGTCTCCCACACCAGCCCTTGCTGACGCGGCAGCGGCTGGCTCTGATCGTGAGGCAGAATGACGAAGTCGAGCTTGCCCGCCGCCAGCGCCTCCAGCCCCTGCTCATCCTTGTTGCGGATCTCCGGCACCATACCGGGCACCTCTCTCATCAGCTGTCCCAAGATCGGCCCCACCGGCCAGCTCATCACGCTCTCGCGCAATCCCAGCCGCAAGGTGCCTTGCCACTGCAGGGGGTCGAAGGCGTTCTGGCGGGTCAGTCCGCTCAGCTCGCTCAGCAGTCGGTGCAGGGTCGGGGCCAGCCGTTCGGCAAAGGGGGTCAGCAGCAGCTGGTTGCCCTGGCGGTAGAGCAGTTGATCGCCGAGCTGTTCACGCAGCTGGTTGAGGGTCTTGCTGACGGTAGAGGGGGTGGTGCAGAGCCGCTCGGCGGTGCGGGTGACGCTCTGGTTGTCGAGCAGCAGGTGCAGGGTGACCAGATGGCGACCGCCCAATCTCGAGAGTGCGATCAGATCCATAAAGACTCCACAAGCGAATGAAACAGACAAAAAGCCCCGCCAAAGCGGGGCTTGCGCGGATTAGCCCTTGAGCACCGCGGCCATGGCGTCGGCTACATAGTCGACGTTGCGGCTGTTGAGGCCCGCCACGCACATGCGGCCGGAGCGTACCAGATAGACGGCGAACTCTTCGCGCAGGCGATCTACCTGCTCCGGGGTGAAGCCGGTGTAGCTGAACATGCCGCGCTGGTTGATGAAGTAGCTGAAATCGCGGCCCGGCACCTTGGCGCTCAACACCTCGAACAGCTTCTGGCGCATCGCCTTGATGCGGGTGCGCATCTCGCTCACCTCATCGACCCACATGGCGTGCAGCTCGGGCTGGCTCATCACCGCCGCGGTGATCTGGCCACCGTGGGTGGGAGGGCTGGAGTAGTTGCGACGCACGGTGGCCTTCATCTGGCCCAGCACCCGGCTCGCCTCTTCGGCATCTTTGCAGATGACCGACAGGCCGCCGCAGCGCTCACCGTAGAAGGAGAGGTTCTTGGAAAACGAGTTGCTGACGAAGAAGCTGACACCGGCGGCCACCATGGCGCGGATGGCGTAGGCATCCTCTTCCAGTCCGTCACCGAAGCCCTGATAGGCGATATCCATAAAGGGGATCAGGTTCTTCTCGACCACCAGCGTGATCACCCGATCCCACTGGGCGCGGGAGAGATCCACCCCGGTCGGGTTGTGGCAGCATGGGTGCAGCAGCACGATGCTCTTGGCCGGCAGGGTGCTCAGGCAGTCGATCATCGCATCGAACTGCACGCCGCCAGTGGCCGCATCGTAGTAGGGGTAGTCGTGCACCTTGATGCCGGCTCCCTCGAACATCGCCTTGTGGTTGTCCCAGGTCGGATTGCTGACCCATACCTCGGAGGTCGGGAAGTAGCGCTTGAGCAGATCGGCGCCGATCTTCAGCGCGCCCGAGCCGCCGATGGTCTGGATGGTGGCGATACGTCCCGCCTTGACCGCTTCATGGTCGGCACCAAACAGCAGGTGCTGCACCGCGGTGCGGTAGTTTGCGGCGCCTTCCATCGGCTGGTAGGGGCGCGGGGCCGGGGCGGCGGCGCGCTGGGCTTCGGCCTGCTGCACCGACGGTAACAGCGGAATGCGGCCCTGCTCGTCGTAATAGAGGCCGATCCCCAGATTCACCTTCTGCTCGCGGGTGTCTTTGTGGAAGGTCTCGACCAAAGTCAGGATGGGGTCGCCAGCATAGGCATCGACGTGTTCAAACATGGGGGGTCCTTGCGAAATGGAATCCAGAGTATGGCGATCAATGATCGGCGCTCATCATGGCGTAAAGCCGGCGAGGGCTCAAGTCAGAAAGGGGTAGGGCTGGCGGGCCGACACTGGTCTGCTGTAAACGGGATGATGCGGAGCTGCCCGCAGCCCCATTCTGAGGCCTTACTTCAGATAGGATCGCAAGACCCGCACTACCTGATCCAGATCCTCCAGCCGCTCGGCGTGGGTCGCCTCTTCGGCGCCCAGGTGTTCGCGCATGTGCCCCTCCAGCACCTCCAGCATCAGGCCGTTGACCGCGCCGCGGATGGCTGCGATCTGCTGCAAAATGGCGGCGCACTCGCTCTCCTGCTCCAGCGCACTCTCCAGTGCACCGGCCTGTCCCTTGATGCGGCGCACCCGTGCCAGCAGCTTCTTCTTGTCGTGGATGGTGTGTGACATGCAGGATCCTCTCGATCGATAAAACTATACTGGGGTATAGTATATTGCATTGTCGTTCTCAGGAGAAATTCATGTCATCCCTCGCCTCATCCCACTGCCACCAACCCGTGGTGCACGAAGGCAATCCGCTGGCCGAACAGAAGACCCGCTGGGCTGTGCTGCTCACAGTCATCATGATGGTGGCGGAGATCGGCGGCGGCTGGTTCTATAACTCCATGGCGCTGTTGGCCGATGGCTGGCACATGAGCTCCCACGCACTGGCGCTCGGTCTCTCGGTATTGGCCTACCGCGCTGCCCGCCACTTTGCCCGTGACCACAGATTCAGCTTCGGCACCTGGAAGATCGAGGTGCTGGGTGGCTTCACCAGCGCTCTCTTGCTGGTGGGGGTAGCCGGCATGATGCTGTTCGAGTCGGTATTCCGGCTGCTGGATCCCAGCCCGATCCACTACCAGCAGGCTATCGCCATCGCCATCGTCGGCCTGCTGGTGAATCTGGCATGTGCCTGGCTGCTCAAGGATGATCACGGTCACCACCATCATCACGGCCATGGGCATGGTCACCATGATGATCATCACGACCACGATCACTCGCACGATCATCACCACGGCCATCAGGATCTCAACCTGCGTGCCGCCTACATCCACGTGCTGGCAGATGCGGCCACCTCGGTGCTGGCGATTCTGGCGCTGGTGGGGGGCATGCTGTGGGGGGCCGACTGGCTCGATCCACTGATGGGCATAGTGGGTGCCGGACTGGTTGCTGTGTGGGCCTGGGGGTTGCTGCGCGACTCCGGCCGGGTGCTGCTGGATGCCGAGATGGATGCCCCGCTGGTGGCGAAGATCCGCGAGGTGATTGCCGAACTGCCACAGACCGAGATCCGTGATTTCCACGTTTGGCGGGTAGGTCAGCAGCAGTATGCCTGCGTGCTCTCCCTGCTGATGATGGCGCCCCTGTCGGCCAACCAGATCCGCGAGCGGCTCGCCATCCATGAAGAGCTGGTACATGTCACCATCGAGATCGCTACCGAATAAAAGCAAACAGGGGGGGCCTTGGCCCCCTGATTTCAGCACCGTTGGGTCTCTGATGTCAGTGCGGTTGCCCGGTGATCTCCTCCTGCGGCTTGTGTTGCCAGACCGCGCCAAGCAGCAGCTTGAGCAACAGCTGCGGCGGGTTGTCGAGCAGTTTGCCGGACTCCAGCAGCAGCTGTCCGTCGGCACCAAAGCCAAGGCTCGCATCGACGGTGCCATCTTCGGCGACCACCTGGAGCAGACCGTTGAGGGCACCGCGCTCACCGGGCTGGCAGCGCAGCCGCAATTCGCGGGGCTCTCCCAGCAGAGTGAAGGCACGGCTCAGGGGAGGTGAGTCCTCATAGTCGGGCCAGTTGAAAAAGTGATACTGCTCGGCCAGGGTGCCAGCCTGCTGGCAAAACTGGTCGAACAGCTGACCGATCGCCTGGTACTCCAGATCCAGCCGTTGCGCCTGTTCCTCAATCCTTTTCATCACCTGCTCCTTCTCTATCCACTTGATCGAAAATTGCTTTTCCCGACCCGGTGACCACCGTTAGTCAGATATGAGGCCAAATTGCCGCGGGGTCTGTGAGCCGGATCCAAGTTTCCATCTGAAAACGTTATCTTGTTGAAAAAGTTTGGCTTTTCTGCCTGTCTGCTCACATTTGCAACGATTTTCGCTGATTAAGATGGCACCGCCTGGCAATGACCGGGTGCTCGATTATCGAGACTAACTACACAGCGGGAATTATAAAAATCATGGATATGAAAAAGACCAAAGTGGCGCTGGTAACAGCCTCACTGCTCGCGCTTTTGTCTGGCTGTCATGACAATACATCACCCTCCAACCCCAAGCCCCCGGCCGAGCCTGTCGCTCGCCTGCCCAAGATAGATCCCCCCAAAGAGCTCCTGATGGCCGGTAACAATCAGGCTGTGATCGCTCTGGTCGATACCCAGACCGTGGCAGCCAGAAGTGCCGAAGGGCCCTTTGCCAGCTACAGCCTCCATCTCTGGAACAATGAGGCCTGCTCTGCCACCGAGGCGAGCGGCCTGAACAGCGGTTGGGATGACAAGAGCAAAAGTCCCGCTGCGGCTGACAGCTTTGGCCCGGCCTGGGTGGTGCCGCTCAGCAAGCTGGAAGGTTGCATCAACTTTATCGCTCGAAACGGCGATCTGGCCAACCTGACCGGCAGCGATATGAAGGTGATCTTCAAGGATCATCCGGATCGCACCGTAGCCATTGTGGCGGGAAAGAAAGAGGTGTTTGGCAGCCGCGCCGACGCCTTCACCGCCGCGTTTGGCGTGGCAGGGGCCAGCGCTCATCTGATCGATGGCAACACCCTTATTTGGCAAGGGGGCAAGGACAAGCCCCATGTTCGCCTCTACTACGCAGCATCAGGGCAGATCACAGCGAATAACAAGGGGGTATTTGATTTCCCCTATATCAAACTGACTCCTACCACTCTGAGCGCCGAGCAGCAGGCCAAATATCCGCACCTAAAGGAGGCAGCTGCCTTTGCCCTGCCGGCTGGCAAGGATCTCAAGCCCCTGCTCAAGGGGGAGCTGGTGGCTATCGGTACCGATGCTGACGGCATTTTGCAGGGAGCAACCCTGGTGCAGAGCGCCGGCGCCCTTGATGCCCTCTATGCGACCGAAGCAACCAAGCTCAGCTATGGTGCCGCGGTAGATGGCAACCGGGTGACCTTCCGCCTCTGGGCGCCGACCGCCAAGTCGGTCAAGCTGGCTCTCTACAATGCCAATCACAAGAAACGTCGCAAGGTGGCGATGACCTTTGACAGCGCCAGCGGCAGCTGGAGTTACGAAGGGGGCAGCGAGCTGATCGGCCAGTTCTACCGCTACGACATGGAGGTTTACCACCCGCTGAGCCGCAAGGTCGAGCACTATGAGGTGACCGACCCCTACTCCCTGAGCCTCGCGATGAACTCCGAGTTCAGCCAGGTGGTGGATCTCGACGATCCGGCGTTGAAACCGGAAGGGTGGGATAGCCTGAAGGCGCCCCACAGTCAGCAGAATCCAGCTGACATCACCATCTATGAAGCCCATGTCCGCGATCTGACCGGCAACGATGATTCCACCCCGGTGGAGCATCGCGGCAAGTTCCTCGGCCTGGCCGATACCGATACCGCACCGATCAAACATCTGCAGGCGCTGGCCAAGAGCGGCGTCAGTCACCT
The DNA here is from genome assembly GCF_024436135.1 of Aeromonas sp. SG16. Lineage (NCBI taxonomy): Bacteria > Pseudomonadati > Pseudomonadota > Gammaproteobacteria > Aeromonadales > Aeromonadaceae > Aeromonas > Aeromonas sp. SG16. Next base: position 153,870 of record NZ_JANFNW010000007.1, on the reverse strand, counting down.
GCACCTGCTGCCGGTGTTCGATATCGCTACCGTCAACGAGGATCCGGCCAAGGTGGCCAATATCGGCGATGACTTCAGCAAGCTCTGTCAGGTCAATCCGGATGTGAAAACATCCAAGTTTGGCACTTACTGCGGTGGCGGCCAGACAGTCGGCCAGGTGCTGGATACGCTCAAGTCGGGCGACAGCAAGGATAACCCGCAGGTGCAGGAGCTCTCCGGCTATCTGCGCGGTGTCGACTCCTTCAACTGGGGTTATGATCCTTACCACTACACTACGCCGGAAGGCTCCTACGCCACCAATGCCGAGGGCACCCAGCGTATCCTTGAGTTCCGCGAGATGGTCAAGGCCATCAAGCAGAATATCGGCATGAACGTGGTGATGGACGTGGTCTACAACCACACCAACGAATCCGGGCTGGGTCCCAAGTCGGTGCTCGACAAGATAGTGCCTTGGTACTATCAGCGCCTCAATCCGGAGACCGGCTCGGTGGAGAACTCAACCTGCTGCTCCAACACGGCGCCGGAGCACGCCATGTTCGCCAAGCTGATGGATGACTCGCTGGTGATCTGGGCGCGCGACTACAAGATCGATGCCTTCCGCTTCGACCTGATGGGCCACCACCCGAAAGATCAGATGGTGCAGGCGCTGGCCGCGGTGAAGAAGGTCAACCCCGATATGTATTTCTACGGCGAGGGGTGGAACTTCGGCGAGGTACAGGATGACAAGCGCTTCGTGCAGGCGACCCAGAAGCATCTGGCCGGCACCGGCATCGGCTCCTTCTCCGACCGCTTGCGGGATGCGGTGCGCGGCGGCAGTCCGTTCGACGGTGGCGATACCATTCGCGAGACTCAGGGCTTTGGCAACGGAGCCTTTGTCTACCCCAATGAAGCGAGCAAGGTGACCAGGGATCAGGCACTCCATCTGGCAGATCTGGTGCGTCTTGGCATGGCGGGCAACCTCAGGGATTTCGTCCTGACCGACAAGGACGGGGTGCCGAAGAAGGGCTCCGAGATCGACTACAACGGCCAGAGCGCCGGTTATGCCAAGGATCCGGGGGAGGTGCAGAACTATGTCGACAAGCACGACAACCAGACGCTGTTCGACAACCTGAGCTACAAGGCGCCTGCCAGCGCCGATCTGGTGCGGATGCAAGGGGTCTCGCTGGCGACTGCCATGCTGGGTCAGGGGATTCCCTTCACCCACGCCGGTGTCGAGCTGCTGCGATCCAAATCCATGGAGCGGGACAGCTACGACTCGGGCGACTGGTACAACAAGGTCGACTACACCCTGGCCGACAACAACTTCGACAAGGGGTTGCCGCGCAAGGATAAGGATGGCGACAACTATCCGCTGATCGAGAAGGTGCTGACGCTCAACGGCAAGCCAAACGGCACTGACATGGAGACCATGGTTGGCTTCTATCAGGAGCTGGCGGAGCTGCGCAAATCATCGCGTTTGCTGCGTCTGGGGAGCGGGGCCGAGGTGATCAAGCGGGTCGATTTCCGCAATACCGGTCCGGCTCAGGTGCCCAGCCTCATCGTGATGACGGTGGATGACGGCGTCAATGCGGGAGCGGATCTGGATCCGGCCATCGACGGTCTGGTGGTGATGATCAACGCCACCAACCAGAGCCAGAGCATCGGCGATTTCCGTGATGGCAACGATCAGCCGATCGACCTGAGCGGTCTGCAACTGAGCTCCGCTCACCACGCTGGCAACAGTATCGCCCGCGATGCCGCTGTCAGTGGCGGCACCCTGACGCTGGGGGCCTGGTCGGCCGCTGTGTTCGTCAAGCCGCAGTCCGGTGCGCAGGGGGCGGGTCTGCCGCTTGGCAAGAAAACCGACCTGAGCACCCTGCCACCGTTTGGCAACACGGGCATTTTTGTGCGTGGTTTCCTGGGTCAGTGGGATGCGGTCAACCAGATGAGCTTTGATGGCAACTACATATACGGGTTGACCATGCCGGTCACCGATGGCCAATTGGGTCAGACCACCCTGAAGATCGCCGATGCCAGCTGGAACATCGCCAACTACGGCAAGTGTGCGCCGAGCGATGTGCTGACCGTTTCAGCCCCTCTTACCCTGTGCAAAGGAGGGAGTGACGTCGGTATGACCCTGAGCAAGGCGGGTAACTACAAGTTTGTCTTTACCGCCATGGACAAGGATAAGCCGACTCTGAGCATCAGCGTGGCGGATGCAACACCCTAGGCAAACCCATTGAGCCCGGGGGATGGCTCGGCGTCCCCGGGTTGAATTCCACCTCGCCAAGGGTGGGATAATCCGAGAGAGTAAGCAAAGCGCGACTGCCGACCGGCAGGCGCGCTTTTTCTTTTACGGGGAGCTGTGAGAGAAATGGGAGGAAAAAAGAAAAGCCGTCCCGGTGGGGGGACGGCTTTTGGCTGGGATGCTATCGGCTGGCTTAACGCTTGCGCAGCAGGCGCAGGGCGTTGGCGGTGACCAGTGCGGTGGCACCTGTATCGGCCAGCACCGCAATCCACAGGCCGGTGATGCCGAGCAGACTGGTGACCAGGAAGATGGCCTTCAGTCCCAGTGCCAGCGCGATATTCTGGTGAATATTGGCTAGCGCCGAGCGGGAGAGGCGGATCATCGCGGCGATACCGCCGAGCTGGTTGTGAGTCAGCGCCGCATCGGCGGTCTCCAGTGCCACATCGGTGCCGCCACCCATGGCGATGCCGATGCTGGCCCGCTTCATGGCCGGGGCATCGTTGATGCCATCACCGATCATCGCGACTTTCTGCGAGCTGGCGAGCTTGGCAATTTCATCGACCTTACCCTCCGGCAACAGGCCGGCGCGCCAGCCCATCCCCAGTTCACCGGCGATGGCCTCGGCGGCGCGGGGGTTGTCCCCGGTCAGCATGATGCTCTGCAGGCCGAGCCGGTTGAGCTCTTGCAGCGCCTCTGCCGCTTCCGGCCGGATCTGATCTCGCAGGGCCAGCAGGGCCACCGGCAGAGCCTGTTCGCTGCTGCTCTGGCAGAGCACGACCACCGTCTTGCCCTGCTTCTCCAGCATGGCAATCTGGGCCTGTTGATCTTTGCTCAGCGTAGCTATCCGGCTCGGTGCCAGCAGTTGCCACAGCTCGCCATTGATGCGCCCTTCAACACCCATGCCCGGCAGGGCTCGCAGATCGCGGGCTTCTACCTGTGCCAGCCCCTGCTCGTTGGCGGCGGCCACCACGGCACGGGCCAGCGGGTGGTGGGAGCCCTGCTCGATGGCGGCAGCCAGTGCCAGCAGTTCGCCATTGCTCTGACCATTGAGGCTCACCAGCTCGGTCAGCTGCGGCTTGCCCAGGGTCAGAGTGCCGGTCTTGTCAAACGCCACGGTATCGATATGGGCCAATCGCTCCAGTGCGGCACCACCTTTAATCAGGGCCCCCTGCCGGGTTGCCGCTGCCAGTGCGGAGGTAACCGCTGCCGGGGTGGAGATGACCAGCGCACATGGGCAACCGATCAGCAGCAATGCCAGCCCACGATAAACCCACTCATCCCAGCTCTGGCCAAAGGCAAGAGGCGGCACCAGCACCACCAGCAGGGCAACCAGCATCATGGCCGGGGTATACCAGCGGCTGAAGCGGTCGATAAAGCGCTCGATAGGGGCGCGCTGGCTCTCGGCCTCCTCGATGAGGTGCAGGATGCGGTCGATGGCGTTGTTGCCCGGTTCAGATACCACCTCAAGACGCAGTACCCGATCGGCAGCCAGACTGCCGGCCGGCACCTTGTCACCCTGGCGGCGTTCAACCGGAATGGATTCACCGGTCAGGGCGCTCTCGTCAAACGCACCGAGGGCGTCGAGCAGGCGGGCATCTGCTGCCAAGCGGGCGCCCGGGGCTATTTCGATGATGTCGCCGGGACGCAGCTCATCGGCGCCGACCTCTTCGCGCACCTCGCCCTCGGCAGTGGTACGGATCCGCAACGCCTTGTCAGGCACCAGCGCCATCAATGCGGTGACCCCGGCACGGGCGCGACCGGCGGCGTAGGCCTCCAGATGCTCACCCAGCATGAACAGCAGCAGCACCATGGCTGCTTCGGCGGTTTCGCCGAGGAACAGGGCCCCCACGGCGGCGACCGTCATCAGGGTCTCGATGGCGAAGGGGGAGCCGCTCTTGGTCAGTGCCCACGCCTTGCGGGAGATGGGCCACAGCCCCCAGAGGGTGGCCAGGGTAAAGAGCGGTTGGCCGATCTGGCTCGGCAGCAGGGCCGCCACCAGCATCAGGCCGGCCAGCGACAGCGGCTGCCAATATTTGGCGAGCAGGGTCTGCAGCGGGCCGCGCTCACGGCCGGGCTCCTGCTTGCCGCTGCTCTCGCCCTTGAGCTGAAAACCGGCGGCCAGCACGGCGGCAGTGACGGGATCAGGGGAGAGGCCGGGGGCCAGATCCACCACCAGCTTCTCGGTGGCAAACAACACGCGAGCCTGCTGGACACCGTTGACGCGGCTGACGGCTGTCTCGATCTTGCGAGCGCAGCTGGGGCAATCCATCCCCAACACCTGCCAGCTGTGGCGACTGTTGCCTTGCGCCGGTGCAGTCAGCGGCTCGACAGACGCCTGCGTATCGTGGTCATGGTCATGGGATGAATTCGCTGTGCAGCAGCTCCGGGAGTGAGCGCCGCCTAGGGGGGGCTCTTCATCTCCCGGTGAGTCGCACTTCTCGAGATCCTGATGATCATGAGAGGTGGCGCCGCCACAGCAGCTGACCGGCGCGGCATTGTCACAGCAGTGACTGTCATGCTGGTGCTCGGTGGAGCTGGCCTTGCTGACAGCTTTGATGGGGGCCGCAGCATGCTGGGTGGAGCAGCAGGATTTGCTCATGGTGTGTTCCTCTTGGCTGGATCCCGCCCCTGCGGGATCCTGAATAACTGAGGCAAGTGTAAACCTTGGTGTTATATCCAAGGTCAACCCCCTTTTTATCACGCTGATGATTCAGCAGGGGAGGCGCCATTTTCCCGTTATATCCCTGTGGTTGGCGGGTGTTTGTGTACCCCGGGCACGCCTATACTGGGAGGCCTGATTTTTACAACACCAATAAAGGACATGACACATGAGCAACTCAGTCACTTTGCAAGGCAACCCGGTTTCTGTCTCTGGCCACTTCCCGCTTTCCGGTGAGCAGGCCAAGCCTTTCGCTCTGGTGGCCAAGGATCTTTCCGACCTGACCCTGGCGAGCTTCGCCGGTCAGCGCAAGATCCTGAACATCTTCCCGAGCGTCGATACCCCGACCTGCGCCACCTCGGTGCGCAAGTTCAACGAGCAGGCCAGCGCTCTGAACAACACAGTCGTGCTCTGCATCTCCGCCGATCTGCCGTTCGCCCAGTCCCGCTTCTGCGGTGCCGAAGGGCTGGACAAGGTGGTGACCCTCTCAACTCTGCGTGGCGCCGCCTTCCTGCAGGATTACGGCGTAGCCTTCTCCTCCGGCCCGCTGGTAGGTCTGGCTGCCCGTGCCATCGTGGTGCTGGATGAAGAGAACAAGGTGCTGCACAGCGAGCTGGTGGCCGAAGTAGCCGACGAGCCAAACTACGCCGCCGCGCTGGCAGTGCTGTAATCGGCAGAGCGTAAAAAATCCCGCCAAGGCGGGATTTTTTTATGGGGAGATAACCTGTTCAGGGCTTGGTGGACTTGGTGGTTACCGATTCGGCCCTGGCGAGCGGGGATGGTTGCCAATCCACATAGGGTCGGTGGATTTTCTCGTAAATCTCGGCCAGCTTGCCGGAGGCGGCGAGTTGCTCGATGGCGCGACTTAAAAATTCGTCCATTTCATCCCCGTCCCCCCCTTTCTGGATGATGAAAACATCCTCGAAATCACCAAAGAATTCACGGTGAATATTGGTCAATTTCAGATTTTTCAGCATGAGATCCGCCTCTTCCTGAGCCCAGATAAAGGCGTCGATACGACCCCGAGAGAGCTTGCGCAGTGACTGCTCGATACTCATCGAACGCTGTACCGGGAAGGGCATATAGTCGGGCACGGCTTCGATCAGCAGATCCCGTTTGGTGGGAACTATGCCATAAGCCATGTCAGTGGTGATCGGATTGGCGGTATTGCTGTAAATCACATGGGTCACCTTGCCAAAGCTGCGGGTGCTGAAGCGGTAGGGCAGCATGTCGACATCCTTGAGATTGCGGATGGCGGGCAGGCCGAGATCGGCTTTGCCGGCGATTACCCCGACCATGGCCCGCGCGAGGGGATAGATAGTGATCTTGATGGTCACATCGGGGTAGAGATCGTCGATGGCGTGCACCAGATCGACGAAAGGGCCCGTCTTGTCGGCATTGATCAGCCCCGGTAGCTCGCCAAGGTGGGCATTGATGATGCGAACCGGTTTGGCCTGAGTGGTGGCAGTGTCGCTCGCCGTACTGCGGGAGAGGCCGAGGGTGACGCTGCCGGTCAGGGCTGCAGCCAACAGCAGGAGGGGGATGTGTCTGATCATGGCTTCTCACTCTTTGCATAGGGTCAGGACAAGTGTAGCCATCCCCCTCTCCCTGCCGTGCCATAACGGATTGGGTTTTACTTATCTCTCCCTGCTCACTAGACTTCGCCTCCACCTCTTCATTCAGCCGATATCTGCGTAACGCCATGACCTTTAACGAACTCGCCCTCGCCCCCGCTCTGCTGGCAGCCCTGCCAACCGACCTCAAGCACCCGACCCGGGTGCAGCAACTGGCCATCCCTGCCGTGCTGGCGGGGCGGGATCTGCTGGCGCTGGCCCGCACTGGCAGTGGCAAGACGCTGGCATTCGGTCTGCCACTGCTGCAGCGGCTGGATCTCGCCATATCAGAGGTGCAGGGGGTGGTGCTGGTGCCGACTCGCGAGCTGGCCGCACAGGTGAGCGGTGCGCTGCAAGGTTTTGCCGATGAGCTGGGCGTGCGGCTGGTGACCCTGTGTGGCGGGGTGGCGCAGGAGCTGCAACAGGCCGAGCTGGCGCAGGGGCCGCAACTGCTGGTGGCGACGCCAGGACGGTTGCGGGATCTGCTTTGTCAGCAACTGCTGAATCTGGCCGGGTTGCGCACCCTGGTACTGGATGAGGCTGATCGCCTGCTGGAGATGGGCTTCTGGCCCGATATCCAGTGGCTGATGAACGGCATGCCGGTCGGGCGCCAGACCCTGCTCTTCTCTGCCACTCTGCCGGGCGAGCTCGACGAGTTGGCGACCGGCCTGCTGAAGGAGCCGGAGCGGGTGGAGGCGGATCCCCGCAACAGCGTGGCCGACGATATCGAAGAGCGGCTCTATCTGGTCAACAAGAGCAGCAAGGTGCCGGCGCTCATCAGCCTGCTCAAGGAGCAGGCGTGGTCGCAGGTACTGGTCTTTATCAGTGCGCGGGATGATGCCGATGGCGTCGCCAGAAAGCTGGCCAAGGCAGGCATTGCGGTGGCTGCACTCCATGGCGAGAAGGAGCAGGCGGTGCGCGAGCAGGCTCTTGCCGATTTCAAGGCGGGCAATGTTCGGGTGCTGGTGGCCACCGATCTGATGGCGCGCGGCATCCATGTGGAGGCTCTGCCGGTGGTGATCAATCTGGATCTGCCCGCCAGCGCCCCCGTCTATGTGCACCGCATCGGTCGTACCGCCCGGGCCGGGCGCAGCGGGCTCGCCATCTCGCTCACCTGTCATGGTGAAGCCGATATGCTGACTGCGATCCGCACCCTTACCGGACGTGAGTTGCCGGTGAGTGGGCTGGCCGGCTTCCCGGTCACCGACCAGCCAGCCAGCGGGGAGGGCAAGCGTCCACCCCGCGACAAGCAGGCCAATCGTCGCACTCAGGCCAAACGCAGCGTCAAGCAGTTCAAGGGACGGCGCTAACTCCCTGTTCGTTGGCGAAAAAATCGCGCCTGAACCGGCTTAGCTGCTCTTCGCGGTACTGCTGCCACGCGGCAGGCGCCATTGCCCCCTGTGCGGCGGCCAGCTGCTGTTCCAAAGCTGCGAGCTGCTGCTGATAGCGGCTGCGCTGATCCAGCTGTTGCTGGCGGTTGGCGGCAAACTGCACGGTCGCCTCTGCTCGATCTGCTGGCAGGAAGTGGCGAGCCAGCGTCGCCAGCTCCTCATCCCCCCACAGTTGGCGAGCCTGCTGCAAGCGGGCATCAGGGTTGAACAGCTCGATCGCCAGATCCGGGTGATCTGCCGCCCATTGATCCTGCAAGCGGCTGAGAGCGTCCAGTCGCTCGGCCAGCGGTAACTGCTCGCTCTCCTGAGCCAGCTCCTCCAGCGCCAGGGCGTAGCGTCCCTGCAGCCGATACAGGCTCTCCTCCTCGCCAAGCCAGCGGGCCTCTGCCCCTTCCAGATTGGCAAGCCGCTCGGCCAGCGGCAGATCGCTGTCGCTTACCTCGCTCGCGAGCTGCTGGCTCAGCTCATCCGGCATAGCCCGCCAGCTGGCGGGCAGTGGTTCGCTGCGAGCAGACGATGCTGTGGTGGCCTGCGAGCTGGCGACCGTAGAAAGCGGCACCTGAGCAGCCACGTTGGTTGGTCGGGTCGGCTGGCTGGCCGGAGCCCGCTGCTCTGGTGTTGTTTGTTCGCCGAACAGGTTGAACAGCAACAGTGCCGGCACAGTCAACGCCAGCAAGCCGTGGTAACGTTTCATCGGCTTATCTCTCCCTTGACCGGGAAGTGATCGGAGAGGTTGCTGGCGGGCCAGAGGCTGGCGGCGCTGCTGCGCGGGATCCAGACCGTGTTGAGGTTGTGGCGTACGGCGCCGTACTCACGGCTCACCACCAGATAGTCCAGATACTCGACGTTGGCTCCGCCCGAGAGCGGCCCACCGGCATAGGGGTTGATCCTGGGATCGAAGGTCGCTTCGGTATAGCCGCCGTAGGTCGGCTCATCGGCATTGAGGTTGGCCAGCATGCCGGCGTAGTCATCGGCAAACTTGCGTTTGTTGACGTTGAAGTCGCCGCCATAGATGACGGTGTCGCTGGCGGGGATCTTCAGGCTGGCAGCCAGAGCGCGGATCTGGCCGAACTGGATCTGGCGCAGCTTGCGCGCCTCGTCAGTGTCGAAGCTGGCTGTGTGGGTAGCGAACAGGTGCCACGCCTTGCCCCCCTTGATCACCTCGGCGTACATCACCCCCTTGTCGGCGAAGCAGTCGGTACCGGTGCATTGGGGATAGACCAGCTGTGCCTCCCGCACTATCGGATAGCGGCTGACGATCACCACGCCGCCGTCGTGGACGTTGACCCCGGGCTTGTCGAGCACTTTGGTCTGGTAGGGATACTCTTTCGCCAGCACCTGCAAAAAGCCCTCGCGGCGGCCATCGAATACCTCTTGCAGCAGCAGGGCGTCATAGCCCTTGAGATGCTCTGGCATCAGAGCCAGCCGCTCACCGATGCTGGAGGCGATCACCGGCAGCGCCCAGACGTTGTAGCTGGCCACCTTGAGCCTGTTTTCTGCCGGTTCCGGCTGCTCCCGTTTTTGGGGTGGCGTGATCATATAGTGCAGATCGTCGTAGCGGCCGGTGAACTTGGCGGCAAAGGCCAGCTCTTGTGGCTCCGCCACGCGATGGATCTCCCTGTCGTTTTGCCAGCCGGATGCGCTGGTTGGCGTCTCGCCACCGTGCTGCAAGGTGGTGTTCCACCAGGTTCCCTCCATGAGCTGGTTGAGGCGATAGACATCGCCAGCCGCTGTGGTCACGCGGGTTTCGAACAGATAGCTCTTGCCCGCCTTGACCCCCTCATAGCGATTGAAGCTGAGCACCATGGCACTCTCCCATGGTCCCAGCTCGGTGCGGTGCTGAAGCCACTGACTGCCGGGTTGCAGCTGGCCGCTGCCGCTTTGGCGGATGTCGATCTGGAGCGGTTCAGGGCTGTTGTTGGTGAGATAGACATCGGTATCGGCCAGTGCCAGTTGCGGGAACTGGCTGACCAGCAGCAGGGCGGCATAACTGAGGGTTTTCTGCATCACAGGATCCTTTTGGTTGCAGGGCAATGGAAAGTGACTGTTATGGCGAATGCAGAGGTCAGTTTGTTTACATTTTGGTTACAAGTAAATGAATTGGTTTTGTTTGGAGCTTTGTGAAGGTGTAAAGCGAGCAAGGCAGCACGCTTGAAGAGAGGGCGTTTCGAGAGAAGGCGCCCGTGTCGGGCGCCTGCAGGAGTTAGTGATGGGCCAGCGGATAGGTGAAGAGCGCCAGATGTGCGAAGTTGAAGGCGAAGTGCACTGCGATGGCGATGCTGAGGCGGCCGCTTAGCTGGAAGGCCAAACCATAACAGCAGCCCGCAAGGGCAGCGAAGAGCGCCAGCAGGGGGCCGCCCGGCAGGTGGATGGCGCCAAACAGCAGGGCGCTGGTCACAATGGCAAACCAGGGTTTGCTGCGGCTTGCCAGCTCCTGCTGGATAGCTCCACGAAACAGCGCCTCTTCCGCCACACAGGTGAACAGCAGATTGTTGAGGGCAAACAGCCACCACCAGTGGGGCAGTCCCACCTCGGGGCGCAGTGCTCCCAGTTGCCAGGCAATGCCGAACAGCGCCGCCAGCGGCAGGATCAGCAGAGCCAGCGGACGCCAGCGAATGATCCCTCCTTTGCCGAGCAGGGTCGGGAAGGCAAGCAGCAGGGCGAAGATCAGCAGCGGCTTGTCCAGATTGAGGTACATGTTGAACGGCACGCTGCCGGGGCCAGCGAGCACCTTGTCCAGCACCTTGAGATTGCTGAAGCCGGGGATGAAGTGCAGGGTCAGCGCAAGCGACCAGACAATCAGTGCAACTCTGGCCATGGTCGCCCAGCGGGGGGGCAGGGTGGGCGTGTGCCACGCCAGCAGCAATCCCGCCAGCGTGATGACCAGCGCAGACGGCGTGATGCGGCCAAGCCAGAGGGCCAGCAGTAGAGAGAGGCCCAGCAGGCCAAACGCGGGAAGGCGCTGGCGCAGCAGGGCAAACAGCACGGCCAGCGCCAGCGCGCCCCAGATAAGCGAATCGGGTAGGGGTAACATTGGATCTCCTTGGTCGAGGCAAACGGCCACCTTAACAAGGGGCCGCCGCGAGAACAACCGCGCAGCAGGTGGTCGGGCCCCTTCTCTATACTCATCACAGGGTGAAGGGGGAGTTGGTGATGAAGCACTATCTGTGGTTGTTCTGTTGTTGGTGCACCTTGTTGCAGGCAGCCCCCGTGCTGCTGGCGACCGGGGAGTTTGCTCCCTATAGCGGCAAGGAGCTGGCGGATGGCGGGGAGAGCACCCGGCTGGTGACAACGCTGCTGCGCCAGGCCGGTTATGACGAGGTGAAGGTAGATTATCTGCCCTGGAACCGGGGTTATGAACTGACCCGCAATGGCCTGATGACGGCCACCTACCCCTACGCCTGGACGAGCGAGCGGGCCAAGCTCTTCTACTACAGCGCCCCGCTCCATATCGATCACCTCTCCTGGTTCACCTATCAGGGCAGCGATGCGGTGCTGGACGGCAAGTGGCAGGGGCTGCGGGTTTGCATTCCAGCGGGCTGGAGCACCAGTCATGCCGACGAGGTGATCGCCCGCTTTTCGTTGCAGCTGATCCGTCCTGCCTCTCTGGCGCAGTGCCTGCAGATGGTGGCACTCAAGCGGGTGGAGCTGATGCCAATGAACGATGCGGTTACTGCCGATGCCAGCATGCAGATTTTTGGCGATCCCAACTATCTGCAGCCGCTCCCCTATTTTCGCCAGACCGACAGTTTTTATCTGATGGTCTCGCGCAAGGCACCCGGTGGTCGGGAGCTGATCGAGCGGTTCAACGAGGCGCTGGCAGCGAGTCGGGCCAGCGGTCATTACGACAAGCTGGTACCAAGAAGCATGCCCCGCTCGCCTCGCTGCAAGTAAGGGGGGCAGAAACAACAAAGCCGGAGCAGTGGCTCCGGCTTTGTTCATTCAGGGGCGCGCTTAGCGGCCTGATTCGGCGATGACGCGGGCGATGATGTCGGCGCGCTGGTTGGCATCCAGCTCACCCAACGCGATCAGGCCAGCCTTGAAGATGACGTTTTTCGGCAGGCTGACATCATCCAGGGTGGTGATCGCTTCAACGTGCATGCCGTTCAGACGGCTGGCATCGCGCGGGCTCAGGTTGACCTGAGTGTTCAGCACCTGCTTGCCCTTCTTCTTGGGTTGGGCGGGTTTCTTCGGTTGATCCTGCTCGTCTTCCGGCAGCTCGTCATCAAAATCGTAAATAGACATAGTCAATCCTGTTGGTTTGGATGGTCGACCGCAGTGGCCGACCAGAATAAGCGAAACGGGGTCAATCAGCCCATATCCTCGTTGCGGATAAAGGCGCGCCAGGAGGTGAGCACCTGGGCAAAGTCTTCCAGCCCGCACATGGCCAGCTGTTCATCATCGTAGTAGGCGAGATCGTCGAGATCCTCGCCCAGTTCGATATTGAGGACGTTGGCCTTCACCTCCGCCTCTTCGTGGGTCAGTAGCAGGGAGTAATCCCCACCGGTGAGCCGGTATTCGGTGCGACTCCGACTGGATAGCTGGTCGATGATGGTGAAGAGCTCGTCGATCTTCTCCTCATCTTTGCCCACTTCGTCGATCAGCCACTGGCCGATGGCTTCATGGCCCATGGAGAAGCGGGCGCGATAACCACCGAACGGGTCGCGGCGAAATTCATAATCCATAGCGCACTCCAAATCGGGGGGATGGGCCTGCACGAAGCCGTGGTGGCAGCACCAAATCCTGCTCCATGGCGGGCTCACATCGGGTAAAGTGGCCTATTCTAGCGATCCCCCTCTCGCTTGTCTTGATGATGTGGCATCTTTGCCCCGTAGCAGGCGCTTTCCTGCGGGTTGCCGAGTCCCTTCTTTGGAGATGTTATGCAGCTAAACGATACCCTGGCGCGCCAGATTGTGAGCCGGGCGATGAAGATCCTGTCGTTCTCGGTCAACGTGATGGATGAACACGGTCTCATCATTGCGTCCGGCAATCCGGAGCGGCTCCATCAGCGTCACGAGGGGGCCGTGCTGGCGCTGACCGAGAACCGGGTGGTGGAGATCAGCGAAGCGACCGCCCGCGAGCTCAAGGGGGTGCGTCCCGGCATCAACCTGCCCATCGCCTATCAGGGGGAGTTGCTGGGGGTCATCGGTATCTCCGGCGATCCGGACATCGTTCGAGCTTACGCCGAGCTGGTACGAATGACTGCCGAGCTGATCCTGGAGCAGGCGGCGCTCACCGAACAGCTGCAGTGGGACAAGCGCCACAAGGAGGAGTTGGTGCTGCAGCTGATCCGCGGCGAGGGGAGGGTCGATCAGCTGCAGCAGGCGGCCCGTTTCCTCGGGCTCGATCTCGGCCAGCCGCGGGTGGTTGCTGTGCTGGCACTGGAGGAGAGCGACCCGGCCCGGCTGCGAGAGCTGGTACATCTGCTGGAGAACCCTGAGCGGGACAATCTGGTGGCCATCAACGGTCTTGACGAGATAGTGGTGCTAAAACCGGCCCAGCTTAGCGACGGCCTCTGGCAATCGGCGCAGGAGCGCAGCCGCATCAGGCAGCTGCTGGCACGCATCCCCCACTTCAAGGTGCGGATCGGGGTGGGGGATTACTTCGCCGGGATCGACGGGCTGGCACGCTCCTACCAGACGGCGCGCGATACATTGCGCCGTGGCATGCGCCAAGCGCCGCGCAAGCAGGTCTACTTCTTCGAAGATTACCGCTTGCCTGTGCTGCTCGGCAGTCTGGCGGACTCCTGGCAGGCGGATCAGCTGCGCGCACCGCTGCAGAAACTGGCCCGGGAAGATGGCAAGGGGGCGCTGCAGAAGACCCTGCGCCAATATTTCTTGCAGGATTGTGATCTGCATCGCTGTGCCGAAGCCTTGTTCATTCACCCCAATACCCTGCGTTACCGGCTAAGCCGGATCGAGCAGATAACCGGATTGAATTTCAACAAGTTAGACGACAAATTTTTGCTCTATCTCGGCCTTAATCTCGATTTGTGATTGTTCAAATAGACAAATAAACCCTGTTCGATGACGCAATATTTGGCCATTTGGCCAAAGCATTCTGATTGCAGATCTCCATAATGGCGGCCATTCACTCCCATTGAAGGTGTCCGTCATGATCCCGGTTACTGCCCTTGGCGCCATCGCGGCGCTCTCCATCGCCATCTTCCTCATTCTGAAGAAGGTTCCGCCTGCTTACGGCATGATCGTCGGCGCGCTCGCTGGCGGCCTGATCGGCGGCGCCGATCTCAGCCAGACCGTTGCCCTGATGATCGGCGGCGCCCAGGGGATCACCACTGCGGTGATGCGGATCCTGGCGGCCGGCGTACTGGCCGGCGTGCTGATCGAATCGGGTGCGGCTACCACCATCGCCGAGACCATCGTCAAGAAGCTGGGTGAGACCCGCGCCCTGCTGGCGCTGGCGCTGGCGACCATGATCCTGACTGCGGTCGGTGTATTCGTGGACGTGGCAGTCATCACGGTGGCGCCCATCGCGCTGGCCATCGCCCGCCGTGCCGACCTCTCCAAGGCGGCCATCCTGCTGGCAATGATCGGTGGCGGCAAGGCGGGTAACGTCATGTCACCCAACCCCAACGCCATCGCGGCGGCGGATGCCTTCCACCTGCCCCTGACCTCGGTCATGGCGGCCGGCATCATCCCGGGCCTGTTTGGTCTGGTGATGGCCTACTGGCTGGCCAAGCGTCTGAACAACAAGGGCAGCAAGGTTGCCGCTGACGAGGTGGTGAGCTTCGAGGGCACCAAACTGCCGGGCTTTGCCGCCGCCATCAGTGCGCCGCTGGTTGCCATCCTGCTGCTGGCTCTGCGCCCGGTCGCCGGTATCGTGGTGGATCCGCTGATTGCGCTGCCGCTCGGTGGTCTGGTCGGTGCCCTGATGATGGGCAAGTTCAGCAAGGTGAACCAGTTTGCGGTCTCCGGTCTCTCCCGCATGGCGCCGGTGGCCATCATGCTGCTGGGTACCGGTACCCTGGCGGGCATTATTGCCAACTCCGGCCTGAAGGATGTGCTGATCAGCGGCCTGACCGCCTCCGGTCTGCCCTCCTACCTGCTGGCCCCCATCTCCGGTGCCCTGATGTCGCTGGCAACCGCCTCGACTACCGCCGGCACTGTAGTGGCTTCCAACGTATTCAGCTCCACCCTGCTTGAACTGGGCGTCAGCGCGCTGGCGGGTGCCGCCATGATCCATGCCGGTGCCACCGTGTTTGACCATATGCCCCACGGCTCCTTCTTCCATGCTACTGGCGGCAGCGTCCACATGGGCGTGGGCGAGCGACTCAAGCTGATCCCCTACGAAACCGCAGTCGGTCTGACCATTGCAGCTGTCTCTACCCTGATGTTTGGCGTGTTTGGCCTCGCCTAAGGAATTGATATGAAAATTGTTATTGCCCCCGATTCATTCAAGGAGAGCCTGAGCGCCATGGCGGTGGCTGATGCCATCGAGGCCGGTTTCAAACAGGTGTTGCCAAACGCCACCTACGTCAAATTGCCGATGGCCGATGGCGGCGAGGGCACGGTGCAGTCGCTGGTCGATGCCACCGGCGGCCGCATCCTCCCGGTCGAAGTTACAGCGCCCCTTGGCAACAAGGTGCAGGGTTTTGTCGGCCTGCTGGGTGATGGTCAGCGCGCCGTCATCGAGATGGCCGCCGCCTCCGGTATCCATCTGGTCGCTCCCGAGCAGCGCAATCCGCTGCTCACCTCCAGCTTCGGCACTGGCGAGCTGATCCTGGCCGCGCTGGAGATGGGAGTGCAGCATCTGATCCTCGGTATCGGCGGCAGCGCCACCAATGATGGCGGTGCCGGCATGATCCAGGCGCTCGGCGGCAAGTTGCTCAAAGCCGATGGCTCAGCCATCGAGCTGGGTGGCGCCGGTCTCGCCGAGCTTGCGACCATCGATCTGAGCGGTCTGGACCCGCGTCTGGGCGAGCTGGTTATCGAGGTGGCGTGCGATGTGAACAACCCGCTGTGCGGCCCGAAAGGCGCCTCCGCGGTGTTTGGCCCGCAGAAGGGGGCGACCCCGGAGATGGTGCAGCAGCTCGATGCCAACCTTTCCCGTTATGCCGACTGCATCGAGCAGGCCCTTGGCAAGCAGGTGAAGGATATTCCGGGGGCGGGCGCTGCCGGTGGCATGGGGGCCGCGCTGGTTGGTCTGCTCGGTGCCGAGCTCAAGCCCGGTATCCAGATCGTCATCGAAGCCCTGAAACTGGCTGATGAAGTGGCCGATGCGGATCTGGTCATCACCGGTGAAGGTCGTATCGATAGCCAGACCATCCACGGCAAGACGCCAATCGGTGTCGCACGCTGTGCCAAGCTGTTCGGCAAGCCGGTGATCGGTATCTCCGGCTGTCTGACCGATGATTGCGGTGTGGTGCACGAGCACGGGCTGGATGCGGTGTTCGCCGTGGTCAACCGTGCCATGTCTCTGCCGGAAGCACTGGAGACCGCCAGCACCAACATTCAGCTGACTGCGCGCAACGTAGCGGCACTCTATCAGCTCAAGGGTTGATCCGGTTCGGCCGATGGGCGTCATCGGTCACCCAATATTCCCGTATGGGGCATCTCTCATCCCGCGAGATGTCTGGCTGCCCTAGCACTTCTTTGCCGATCCTCCGTGATCGGCTTTTTTCTTGTTACATCCTCCAGCTCCATGTTCGATGCCATGGGGCCGCGCGGTTTCTATAGGCGCATTCCGCCCTTTCCGGCATAGTGGTAGCCACACGAACAAGGAGAGACCCATGATCCTGCTGACTCTGGGCGTCGCGCTGTTTACCCTGATCCACCTCTACCCCTGTTTTGCAGCGGCGCATCGGGCACGGCTGCGCGAGCGGCTCGGGGAAAATCGCTACAAGGGGCTCTTCTCCCTGCTGGTTTTCGTTGCCATCGCTTGCATCATTGCCGGCTGGCGCACTGTCCGGCCATTTCCGCTCTATTTCCTGCCGGATTGGGGGCCGCTGGCCATGATGGGGATGATGCCCATATCCCTCATTCTCTTTTTTTCGGGGCAGGGCCCCAACCATTTGCGCCGCTGGCTGGTTCATCCGCAGCTGCTCGGCACCCTGCTCTGGGCCATTGCCCACCTGCTGGTCAACAGCGAGGCGCGTTCACTGGTGCTGTTTGGCGGTATCGGGTTGTGGGCGCTGGTGAGCATCGTCTGGATTTCGGTGCGGGACTGGCAGAAATATCCTCGCCCCGAGGCCAACTGGACCGGTACCGGCATCAGTGTCGGGGCCGGACTGGCGGCCACGGCGCTGCTCATCTTCTGGGGCCACGGTTGGCTGACCGGCATTCCTCTCCATTGAGAGTGAACCGCCCCGGAGCAAGGGACGTATCAGAGAGAAAACCACAAGGAGTGTTGCCGATGAAATGGTTAGCGCTGTTGTTGCTGCTTGGCAGCGGCATGGCATCTGCCGCCTGTCCCGACTATTTCAATGTGGAGATGCGCGAGCTCAACAGCACCCAGCGCCACAATCTCTGTCAGCTGACCGAGGGCAAGGTGGTGCTGGTGGTCAATACCGCCTCCTACTGCGGTTATAGCGGCCAGTTTCGCGATCTGGAGAAGCTTTATCAGAGCTACAAGGACAAGGGGCTGATTATTCTCGGTTTCCCCTCCAACGACTTTTGGCAGGAGGCGGGCAACGAGAACAAGACCGCCGAGGTGTGCCGTCGCGACTATGGCGTGACCTTCCCCATGTTCAACCGGGTGGCTGTGCGTGGTTCTGATGCCGTACCGCTGTTCAAGGGGCTGGCGGCGGCCGCAGATGGCGATGAACCGAACTGGAACTTCCACAAGTATCTGGTGGGGCGCGATGGCAAGCTGATTGCAAGCTACGGCGCCAACCAGAATCCGTCCGATGATCCCCTCAAGCTGCAGATCACCCGGGCGCTGGCGCGCTGACCCTACCCCTTGGCGAGGAGCTCTGGAATAATGGGCTCCCGCCCTTTCAACCCGGTTATCCTGTGCTGCAACGTCTTCCGCAAATGGTGATCTTCGATGCGCTGGTGCGCGAGCAGGGGATCTCTGCTGCCGCTCGCCGTCTCGGCGTATCCAAATCTCACATCAGCAAGCAGCTGGCGCTGCTGGAGACCGCCCTTGGCGCCCAGCTGGTACAGCGCACCACCCGTCGCTTCGCCCTGACCGAGCTGGGTCAGGAGTATGCCCGCCACTGCCATGCGCTGGTGGCGGTGGCGCAGGAGGCGAACTCGATGATCGCCGAGCGGCGTGGCAAGGTGAGTGGCGTGCTCCATCTCGGGGTGGGCCAATCTTTCGGCCGTCTGCATGTCATTCCCCATCTCAAGGCGTTTCAGGATCGTTATCCCGAGCTTGAGCTGGAGGTCTCCCTGTTCGATCACAAAACCAATCTGGTGGACGAAGGGCTGGATCTCTGGCTCACCACCTATGAGGACAAACCGGAAGGGCTGGTCGGGCAGCGGCTGGCCGATATCGGCTTCGTGCTGGCGGCTTCGCCGGATTACCTGTTGAGCCACGGTACGCCGCTCCACCCGAAAGAGCTGGCCCAGCACAACTGCATCACCTATCAGAGCCGGGAGCGGCGCTATCACCAGTGGTCGTTCCGGCAGGGCAAGGAGCGTCAGACGGTGCAGGTTGCTGGCAACTATCGGGTCGACATGGCGGAAGCGGTGCGCGATGCGGCGTTGGCCGGACTTGGCATCGCCTACATCGCCAACTACTTGCTGGACAAGGAGTTGCAGAGCGGCAAGCTGATCCCGCTGCTGCCGGAGTGGCGGCCGAACCAGCAGATGGCGGTACACGCCGTCTATGCCCGGCGCGAACATCTGGATCCCAAGATCCGTCTCTTTATCGATTTCCTCAAGGCCCGCTTTGGCCCGGAACCCTACTGGGAGCAGCGGCTGTCCCCCTGGCTCGGTGGTCGATTGTCCGGCAGTGAGGAATGATTGTTTTTAAATGGAAACACTCGATTTCTTCTGATACTAAAAGCGAGCCAAATCAGCCAGTTGGCGCAACCGGTATCGTGCAAACGTTTTTTCTAACAGAGCCGTAACCAAGTGGACTTGCAGTGACGGGGGGAGAGGCGCAGAATCCGCGCCCATCTTTTTCCCCACCTGATGGAGTCCCTATGATTGCCTTGCTCGGCATCCTGAGTATCCTGGCGCTTGCCGTGATCTGCTCTGATAATCGTCGTCGTATCCCGTTGCGAACAGTTGGCCTTGCCCTCTGCCTGCAGGTCATGTTTGCCGCGCTGGTGCTCTGGCTGCCTGCTGGTCAGCACGTGCTGAACGGGGTGAGCGAGAGTGTCAGCAGCGTGATTGGCTACGGTCAGGAGGGGATCGCCTTCCTGTTTGGCGATCTGGCCAAGTTCAAGCTGGGCTTCATCTTTGCCTTCAACGTGCTACCGGTCATCATCTTCTTCTCTGCGGTGATAGCCATTCTTTACCACATCGGCCTGATGCCGCGGGTGATCTCCCTGCTGGGCGGCGGTCTGCAGAAGCTGCTGGGCACTGGCCGTGCCGAGAGCCTCTCCGCCACAGCCAACATCTTCGTCGGCATGGTGGAAGCGCCGCTGGTAGTCAAACCCTACCTCTCCAAGATGTCCGACTCCCAGTTCTTCGCGGTGATGAGCTGTGGTCTCGCCTCCGTCGCGGGCGGTACTCTGGTTGGTTACGCCAGCATCGGGGTCGAGCTGAAATACCTGATTGCGGCCGCCTTCATGTCCGCGCCGGCCGGTCTGGCGATGGCCAAGATCCTGGTTCCGCCGAGTGTTGAAGAGGTGGATCACCATCAGGATGTCGAGATCCCCCGCGCCACCAACGTGATTGAAGCGGCTGCCGATGGTGCCATGGCCGGCCTCAATATCGCAGTGGCGGTCGGTGCGACCCTGCTGGCCTTCGTCGGTGTGATCGCCATGCTCAACGGTCTGCTCGGCTGGGCTGGTGATCTGGTGGGTCTGGATCTGAGCTTCCAGATCATTCTGGGTTGGTTGTTTGCCCCGGTATCCTGGTTGATCGGTGTGCCCTGGGAGCAGGCACAGGCTGCCGGTGCTCTGATTGGTACCAAGATCGTGGTCAACGAGTTCGTCGCCTTCATCGCATTGGTGCAGGATCAGACCCTGAGCGAGTCGAGCAAGGCCATCGTGACCTTCGCCCTGTGCGGTTTCGCCAATATATCCTCCATGGCCATCCTGATCGGCGGTCTGGGCGCCATGGTGCCGGAGCGCAAAGGCTTTATCGCTCGTTACGGCATGCGTGCCATCCTCTCCGGCGTGCTGGCCAACCTGATGAGCGCCTCCCTCGCAAGCATCTTCCTCGCCCTGTAACAGGCCTGGATAATTTATAAAACAGGGGCGCCATCATGGCGCCCTTGCTGTTTTTCCCGATCAAAAAGCCCCGACCTTAGTCGGGGCTTTTTGTTGCGCTATTCAGTCAACGTAGAAGGTTTGCTGGAAGGTGAGGATCTGCTGCTGACCGCCCCCCATGATCTTCAAGGTGAACTGGTAGGTATCTTCATTGCGGTAGGGGAGGGTTGCCAGATAGTAGATGGCATCCCCCTCCTTGACCTCCTGGAAGCTGAGGTTGCGGATGGTGCCGGTGAGGTTCTTGGCCTCGCCGGTGACGGAGACCGCCTGGGCCTTGCCCTGCTTGTCCTGCACCGCGATGTTGATGATGCCGTTGTAGCGGCTGCGCTCCAGACCGTAGGTTTTGGCCACCTCGGGGGTGAGGAAGCTGGAGTTGAAAGCGTTGTAGTGCACCTGCCAGGGGCCCAGCTCCTTCATCTGTTCAGCCCGCAGGGGCAGGGTCATCAGCAGTGCCAACAGGCAGCTCATCCAGGCTGTTTTCATGGTGTCATCCCTCTCGTATCAATGTTGGCTCAGGCCGGATTGTCCAGCAGAGCGCTCACTTCCGGTGGCAGCTGTTTGGGACTGTCGATGGCGACCGTCTTGTGTCGCCCCAGCTCGCCCCGCACTATGGTGACCTGCCCCTTGGCCACCTTGAACTGCTTGGCCAGAAACTTGATCAAATGGCTGTTGGCCTGGCCATCGACGGGTGGTGCCGTGATGGCCACTTTCAACTCTTCTCCGTGCAATCCGACGATCTGATCCCGGCTCGCCTTGGGCTGGATCATCAGATGCAGTACCAGTTCATCCCCCTGTAGCAGGACGGCAGGCATCAAATCATCCACCACAGCTGGCCGAACAGGTCGCCCAGCAGATAGTTGATGGCCTGCAGCCCGATAAAGGCAACCAGCACCGAGAGATCCAGCCCGCCCAGCGCCGGCAGCACGCGGCGGATCGGAGAGAGGAAGGGCTCGGTCAGCTGGTACATCACATATTCGATGGGGTTGCGGCCCTGGCTGACCCAGCTCAGGATGGCGCGGATCAGCAGCACCCAGAAGATCATCGAACCGGCCTTCTTCAGCACGGTCAGCGCGGCGAAGAGGCTGAGGCTGAGCCAGTCGGCCAGCAGCACGTTCATGCTCTTGAGCAGGGCAAGCTTGAGGAAGGCGACAGCCAGTGCCAGCACCACGGAGGCGAGATCCAGCCCCCCCAGACCCGGGATGACCCGGCGCAGCGGTACCACCAGCGGGTTGGTCAGCTTGACCACCATCTGGCTCATGGGGTTGTAGAAGTCGGCACGCGCCCACTGCAGCCAGACGCGCAGCAGCACCACCATCAGGTAGAGATCGAAAACGGTGTTGATCAGAAAGTAAGCGGTGTTCATCTGGGCTCCTGTCAGAAAAGAGTTTCCATTTCGGCGGCGCGAGCTACGGCTGCCTGCATGGCGTTGGCAGTCAGCGGCATCAGCCCCTGCTGCTGGAATGTCTTGATGGCTTCGGCGGTTGTGCCGCCCTTGCTGGTGACCTGCTCACGCAGGGTTTGCAGCGACAGTTCGGGATTTTGCTCCACCATGGCAGCTGCGCCGAGGGCGGTCTGCTGCACCAGCTGGCGTGCCTGCTCGGGTGAGAAGCCCATGGCCTCTGCCTCTTCGGCGATCGCCTGCATAAAGAGGAAGAAGTAGGCCGGGGCGCTGCCGGCAGCGGCGATGACGCTGTTGATGCCGGACTCCTGCTCCACCCAGAGGGTCTTGCCGACCGCCTGCATCATCTGCTCGGCAAAGTCGCGATCCGCGGCGGCAATATGCTCGGGCGCATAGAGGCCTGTCATGCCCAGACCCAGCAGGGCTGGGGTATTGGGCATGGTGCGGATGATACGGTCGTGACCACCGGCCATCTCGGCAAGGCGAGCAACCTTGATGCCGGCCGCGATGGAGACGAGCAGCTTGCCCGCAAGGGAGCCCAGCTCGGCAACCAGTGCTGCCAGCATGCCGGCCATCAGCTGTGGTTTGACCGCCAGCACGATCACCTCGGCATGGCGGGCCGCCTCGGCATTGGAGCGGGTGGTGCGAATGCCGTAGTCGCTGGCCAGCGCATCCAGTTTGGGCTGGCTCGGGTTGGCGGCAGTGATAAGCGTTGCCGGATAACCCGCCTTGACCAGACCGGCGATGATGCTGCGGCTCATGTTGCCTGCGCCGATAAAGGCGAGCGTCCTGTGCTGTTGCATTAAAGGCTCCTGTTGCTTGGTGGGGCGCTGGCACGTGGCGTGCGTTGCATGCGCTCGCGCACCGGCTTATGAGTAGTCGCGGGCGCCGAAGATAGCGGTACCGACCCGCACCATGGTGCTGCCGTGGGCGATCGCCAGTTCAAGATCCTCGGTCATCCCCATCGAGAGGGTATCGACGCTCGGGTATTGTCGCGCAAGCTCGGTGAACAGAGTCTGCATACGGGCCATTTGGGCGGCCAATATGGTCTCGTCACTGGTGTGCTCGGGAATGGCCATCAGCCCGCGTAGCACCAGCCGTTCACTGTGAGAAACCAGTTCGGCAAGGCGGAAAATCTCTTGTTCCGACGTTCCGGATTTGCTGCTCTCTCCGCTAATATTGATTTGCAGACAAACATTTAGCGGCGCCATGCTGGCAGGGCGCTGATTGTTCAGACGTTCGATCAGCTTCTCTCTGTCCACGCTTTGCACCCAGTCGAACCGTTCGGCAACCAGCCTGGATTTGTTCGATTGCAAAGGGCCGATAAAGTGCCACTCTATGTCGTTATATTCGGGTTGCTGGCGCAGGGTGTCGATCTTGGTGGCCGCTTCCTGAGCGTAGGATTCGCCAAAGCAGCGCTGGCCGGCAGCGTGAGCGGCCATCAGGGCCTCAAGGGGTTTGGTTTTGCTGACCGCAAGCAACCGGATCTGCTCCGGATTGCGGCTCGCCCCTCTGGCTGCCTGGGCAATACGTTCTTTTACCTGAAGCAGGTGCTGGGCAATCTGGTTCATGTTTCGTTAGTGATCTTGTGATGGGAGAATGACAAATCTATGGATATCACAGAGTTATTGGCTTTCAGTGTAAAGCATAAAGCGTCGGATCTACACCTGTCCGCCGGGGTTCCCCCGATGATCAGGGTTGATGGCGAGGTTCGCAAGATCAATTTGCCCGCCCTGGAACATCGGGAAGTGCACGCCCTCATTTACGACATCATGAACGATCACCAGCGCAAGGAGCTGGAGGAGAATTTCGAGGTCGACTTCTCGTTCGAGGTGCCCAATCTGGCCCGCTTCCGGGTCAACGCCTTCCAGCAAGCGCGCGGTTCGGGCGCGGTATTTCGTACCATCCCCAGCACTGTGCTTAGCCTCGAAGATCTCGATGCGCCGGAGATCTTCCGCAAGATTGCCGAGTTCCCGCGTGGTCTGGTGCTGGTGACCGGGCCGACCGGTTCCGGTAAGTCGACCACGCTGGCGGCCATGGTCAACTACATCAACGAGAACTTCCATCACCATATTCTCACCATCGAAGACCCCATCGAATTTGTGCACGAGAACAAGCGCTGTCTGGTGAACCAGCGGGAAGTGCACCGCGATACCAAGAGCTTCAGCAATGCCCTGCGCTCGGCACTGCGGGAAGACCCTGACATCATTCTGGTAGGTGAGATGCGCGATCTTGAAACCATTCGCCTTGCCATGACCGCAGCCGAAACCGGCCATCTGGTGTTTGGCACCCTGCACACCTCGTCGGCGGCCAAGACTATCGACCGTATCATCGACGTCTTCCCCGGCGCAGAGAAAGACATGGTGCGCTCCATGCTCTCCGAATCCCTGCGGGCGGTTATCTCCCAGACCCTGCTCAAGCGCATTGGCGGCGGTCGGGTGGCAGCTCACGAGATCATGATGGGGATTCCGGCGGTGCGTAATCTCATCCGGGAGGACAAGATCGCCCAGCTCTACTCGGTGATCCAGACCGGGATGACCCACGGCATGCAGACCATGGATCAGAGCCTCAAGCAGCTGGTCAGCCGTGGCATGGTGGCGTCTCTCGACGCCAAGGCCAAGGCGGTTGACCCCAACAGCATCTGATGATGCCGGATCCAGGGAGGGATCGATGATGAATCTGGATGAACTGCTGGGCCAGCTGGTAGAGAAAAAAGGGTCGGATCTCTTTGTGACGGTGGGGACGCCCCCCACCCTCAAGGTGAACGGCCATCTGCTCTCTTTGGGGGGCGAAGCGCTCGATAAAAAAGCTGCTCTTACGCTGGTGAGGGAGACCCTGAGCCCCGAGCATTTCGAGCGCTATATCCGCACCAGGGAGGCCAACTACGCTATTCACCGCGAAACTTTGGGCCGGTTTCGGGTCAGCGCTTTCTGGCAGCAGGAGCTGCCCGGCATGGTGGTGCGGCGTATCGAGACCCGTATTCCCACCTTTGAAGACCTGCAATTGCCCGTGATCCTGCAGGAGGTCGCATTGGCCAAGCGCGGACTGGTGCTGTTTGTCGGCGCCACCGGTGCGGGTAAATCGACTACCCAGGCGACCATGATTGGTTATCGCAACCAGCATGCCGACGGCCATATTCTGACGGTGGAAGATCCGGTGGAGTTTGTCCATCAGCATGGCCGCAGCCTGATCACCCAGCGGGAGGTGGGGATCGATACCGAGTCGTTCGATGTGGCGTTGAAAAGCTCACTTCGTCAGGCGCCGGACGTGATCCTGATCGGCGAGATCAGAAGCTCGGAGACCATGGAGTTTGCCCTGCAATTCGCCGAGACCGGCCACCTCTGCCTCGCGACCCTGCACGCCAACAACGCCAACCAGGCGCTGGATCGCATTCTGCATCTGGTACCGCAGGAGAAGCATCGTCAGTTCCTGTTCGATCTCTCCTTCAACCTCAAGGCCATTGTCGCCCAGCAACTGGTGCCGAGCGTGGATGGCAAGCGGCGCTGCGCCGCATTCGAGATCCTGCTCAACACCCCGCTTATCACCGACATCATTCGCAAAGGGGAGATGCACCGGCTCAAGGAGGTGATGACCAAATCGACCGAGCTTGGCATGCAAACCTTCGATCAATCGCTCTTCAACCTGTTCTGCTCCGGCCAGATTGGCTACAGTGAGGCCCTTGCCCATGCCGACTCGGCCAACGACCTGCGGCTGCTGATCAAGCTTTCCGGCCGTGATCAGCTTGGAACCGGTACGCTGGACAATGTGACGCTGGATGAATGAACAATGGGGCCGGGCCGCGGCTCGGCCCCACGCAATAAAGGAACCTTATGCTGATTGTGGTCTCCCCGGCCAAGACGCTGGATTACGAGTCACCGCTGGTGACAACCCGATTCACCCAACCCGAGCTGCTCGATCACTCTGCAGAACTCATCAAGCGGGCTCGCCAACTGAGCCCGGATCAAATTGCCACCCTGATGAAGATTAGCGACAAGCTGGCGGGTCTCAACGCCGCCCGTTTTGCCGAGTGGCAACCTGATTTCACTCCGGCCAACGCCCGTCAGGCGCTGCTGGCCTTCAAGGGGGATGTCTACACCGGATTGGCGGTGGAGGATTTCAGCGAGGCCGATTTTGACTTCGCTCAGGCGCATCTGCGGATGCTCTCCGGTCTCTACGGTGTGCTGCGCCCCCTCGATCTGATGATGCCCTACCGACTTGAGATGGGAACCAGGCTCGACAACGGTCGCGGCAAGGATCTCTACCAGTTCTGGGGCGAGGTAATCACTCACCACCTCAACGACGCGCTGGCCGCCCAGGGGGATGAGGTGCTGATCAATCTGGCCTCCGACGAGTATTTCAAGTCGGTACGACCCAAGAGCCTGAAAGGGCGGATCGTTACCCCGGTGTTCAAGGATGAGAAGAACGGCCAGTTCAAGATCATCAGCTTCTACGCCAAGAAGGCGCGCGGCATGATGGCTCGCCACATCATCAAGCACCGTCTGACCGAGGTGGAGCAGCTGACCGGTTTCAACGCCGATGGCTACTACTTCGTGCCGGAAGAGTCGGACGCCAATACCCTGATGTTTAAACGCGCCGAAAATTAATTACAAAAAGAGGGAACCAATCTTTCGACCTGCGGGTCTGAATATGTGAATCCTCTGTTGTAAGCACTTTTTATTCGCCGACGTTTGATACGTCGGCTTTTTTATTGCCGTTTTTATTGTCCATCGATTGCCTTCGCGGGGACTATATGGTTCAGATAGACTCAAGACAGGGAGTGAGTCGTCGCGAGGTTTATATGGAACAGAAAAATGCCATTCGGCAGGTTGCCGTACCTTGGGCTCCGTCCCGCCAGCTTCCACCCGGACTGGTCGTTGCCGAGCTGCATCAGGATCTCTGGAGCGACTCCCTGACCATCATGCTGGGTCGGGCGCGCAGTATCGATCTGCCTCCGCAAATCCTCTGCCGGGTCTATTTCCGCCATATTTACGCCCTGCGGGTGATCGAAGATTGCGATCTGGCGGAGGGGAAGGATAGCCACGCCATCGAAGAGCAGATCCAGCTCATCACCCCATCCCGTTTCGCCAGCTGGTTTCATCAGGAGTCGGACGGTCTGCATCTGGACGAAGATTTGCAGCACTATCGCATCTCGACCTGGGATTACTGCGCCGACGTGCTCACCTCCTCTGCACCGGAGCTGCAGTTTATCGCCCCGCGAGAATCCTGATCCGGTCATCGTCTGGTAGCAACAAGGGGGAAGGCCGTTTCAGCCTTCCCCCTTCTCTTTGCAGACGAATACTTCCGGACACAAAAAAAGCGCCTCAAGGGAGGCGCTGGGGAAAAAAGACAGATTGGAAGCGTCACATGGGTGCTACTTGGAGTGGTGAATGAGCCGTGCCACTCAAGTATGGAGCCATCATGCCAGCTGCTATCTGAAGTAGTTCTGAGACAATTCTTCATCCTCTGTTCATCTTCTCGACACGTTTTCAGCAAGGTGACCGAGGCTCGCTTCTGCTGCGATGATTCTTCAGAGCACCACGTTTATGGGGTCAGGACAAACGGCGCGTGACGCTGCTCCAGCTCCAGTAGCCAGCGTTTGATGGGAATGCCGCCGGCATAACCGGTCAGCTCGCCGCTGCGGCCGATCACCCGGTGGCAGGGCACTATGATGCTGAGCGGATTGCGGCCATTGGCGGCTCCCACGGCTCTGACCGATTTGGGATTGCCGATGGCGTGGGCAATCTCGAGATAGCTGACGGTTTCACCATAGGGAATGTCACAGAGGGCGCGCCATACCGCTTGCTGGAATGGCGTGCCACGGGCGGCCAGCGGCAGGTCGAATTGCAGCAGACGACCGGCGAAGTAGGCAGCGAACTGCTCGACGAAGGGAGCAAGAGCCAGATCATCCCGTTGCCACTCAGCGGTCGGAGTTACCGGCTGCTCCCCCCGCACGAACTCCACATAACGCAGGCCATCCTGATCGATGGCGATGAGCAGAGGGCCACGGGCGCTGTCGCAAAAACTGTATTTCATGCTGTCATCCTCTGGCCCGGGTTAGTCCAGTACCAGCTTGCCGCGGGTCGATTTGATCTCCCCCTTGCGCTTCTTGGCATCAACCCGTTTGCGCTGGGAGCTGCGGGTCGGCTTGGTGGCATGGCGGGCCTTGGGACGCCACGCCGCCTTTTTCAGTAGTTCCACCAGACGGCTCATCGCCTCCTTGCGGTTCATGTCCTGACTGCGGTGGCTCTCGACCCGGATCAGGATAAAGCCGTCATGCACCCGGCTGTCGCTCAGCTTGTCGAGCCCCTCCTTGTAGAGCGGGGTCAGGCTTGGAGAGTTGCGGTAATCGAAGCGCAACCAGACGGCGGAGTCGGTCTTGTTGACGTGCTGGCCACCGTTGCCCTGGGCCCGCATGGTCTGGAACTGCAGCTCATGCCAGGGGAGGGCAACGCTGTTGGAGATGACTAACATACTGCTGTGCTCTTGTTTGGTGCAGAGGCGCTGACCGCCACAGCGTGGTGCCTCATTATGGGGCGCGTGGCTGGCCGATCCTGGCTCGCTTTGGGTGTTGCTCCGCAATTAGACGCTATCTTCATGAAATTTAATAATAAAAATACTTGGCACAAGAATTGATTCCCGGTTTATGACACACCATGGATTGGGAGCAACCAGATGAAGCTGATTAGTGCGATTATCAAACCGTTCAAGCTGGACGATGTCCGCGAGGCCATTGCCAACCTGGGGGTGGAGGGGTTGACCGTGTCCGAGGTCAAGGGATTTGGCCGCCAGAAGGGACACACCGAATTATACCGGGGGGCCGAGTATCAGGTCGACTTTTTACCCAAGGTGAAGCTGGAGATCGCCACCACGGATGACAACGTGGAAGGGGTGATCGAGGCGATCTGCAAGGCGGCCTATACCGGCAAGATCGGTGACGGCAAGATCTTCGTTTATGACCTGTTGCAGGCGGTGCGGATTCGTACCGGCGAGAACGACGAAGAGGCACTCTGATCGCCGGTTTGTCACCTCACTTGCCATGGCAAAACCCGATTGGGGCTGGATGGGATTCTATCCGGCCCTTTTATTTATGCCGCGTTTAAATATGTGAACTTCCCCCGCTACTCCTCCTTGATCTCGCAATTGGAATATGCAGAATGCAAACGGCAATTGTTCTCACTCGATTTAGCAACTCAAGGAATGGATGATGAAAATGAAGATGCTGGCACTGGCTTTCTCTGCATTGGCAGCCCAGTCTGCGTTGGCGGCAGGAGAGGTGAATGTCTACTCCAACCGGCAGGATGAGCTGATCAAGCCCATCATCCAGCAGTTCGAGAAGGAATCGGGCATCAAGGTGAACGTGGTGTTCGCCAAAGAGGGGCTGAACGAGCGTCTGGAGCGGGAAGGCAAGCTCTCTCCGGCCGACCTGATGCTGACAACCGATATCAGCCGTCTGACCGATCTGGTAGACAAGGGGCTGGTGCAGCCGGTGGAGAGCAAGATCCTGCAGGAGAACATCCCCGCCAGCTATCGCGATCCGGAGAACCGCTGGTTCGCCCTGACCACCCGGGTGCGTGCCATCTACTCCAGCAAGGATCGCCTCGGCAAGCTCGATACCATCAGCTACGAAGATCTGGCCAGGCCGGAATTCAAAGGGAAAATCTGCACCCGCAGCGGCAAGCATGAGTACAATGTGGCGCTGGTCTCCTCGATGATCGTCCATCACGGCATGGCCGAGACCAAAACCTGGCTGGAAGGGGTCAAGGCCAACCTGGCGCGCAAACCGCAGGGCAACGACCGGGATCAGGTCAAGGCGATCAAGGATGGTATCTGTGACCTGTCGCTCGGCAACAGCTACTATCTGGGCGCCATGTTGAAGGATCCGGCGCAGAAAGCCTGGGCTGATGCCGTCTACATCAACTTCCCGAATCAGGCCGACCGCGGTGCCCACGTCAACGTGAGCGGCGTGGCCATGACCAAGTATGCCAAGAACAAAGAGGCCGCTCAGAAGCTGATGGAGTTTCTGGCTGGCGACACCGCCCAGCACATGTATGCGGACGTGAATGCCGAGTATCCGGTCAAGGCCGGGGTCGAGCCTTCCGCCATGGTCAAGTCCTGGGGCAGTTTCAAGTCTGACGCGCTACCGGTCAGCGATTACGCCAAGCACCGCAAGGACGCCTTGCAGTTGCTGGATGAAGTGAAGTTCGACTTGTAATTCAGATGGGGCCAATGGCCCCATCAACCTCTGTGGTCTCATGAAAAATTCTGGATGGATTACCGGCAGCTGGGTTACCGCCCTGCTGCTGGCTTTGCCGGTGCTCGCCCTCGTCTTCTCTGCCTTCTCGGCTGAGGGGGAGCTGTTTCGCCACCTTGCCGATACCGTGCTGCTCGATTATCTGGCCAATACCCTGGGGCTGGTGGTCGGCGTGGTGCTGCTCAGTCTGCTGTTTGGCGTGCCAACCGCCTGGCTGGTGGCCATGTGTCAGGTGCCGGGGCGGCGTGCCCTGCAGTGGGCCTTGATGCTGCCGATGGCGATGCCCTCCTATATCGTCGCCTACGTCTATACCGACTTGCTCGACTACTCGGGCCCGTTGCAGGCCGGGTTGCGCGCCCTCTTTGGCTGGAACAGTCCGGCCGATTACTGGTTTCCGGCCATTCGCTCCCTTGGCGGCGCCGCCTGGGTGCTGGCACTGGTGCTGTTCCCTTACGTCTATCTGCTGACCCGCGCCTCCTTTCTGGAACAGTCGGTCAGCCTCATTCACTCCAGCCGTCTGCTCGGCTGTACCCCGTGGCAGAGCTTTCGCCGCCTCAGTCTGCCGCTGGCGCGCCCCGCCATCATGGTGGCGGTGTCGCTGGTGGCGATGGAGACGTTGGCCGATTTTGCCACTGTCCACTTCTTTGCCATCAACACCCTGACCACTGCGGTCTACGACACCTGGCTCGGCTACGGCAGTCTGGCCACCGCGGCCAAACTCTCCTGCTTGATGCTGCTGGCGGTGGTACTGCTGATCGCGCTGGAGCGCCGCTCGCGCAGTCGGCAGCAGGTGTTCCAGAAGTCGATGGGCCATGAGCAGCCGCTGCGCTATCCGCTCAGGGGGATTCGCCGCGCTCTGGCCGGGCTCTGGTGCTGGGGGCTGGTGCTGGCTGGTTTCGGCCTGCCGTTCGTCATCCTGCTCGATTACGGCGTGCGCTACTTCGAGCTGTCATGGACGCCGGAGTTCGTCCGCTTCGCTGGCAACAGCCTGCTTATCTCGGCGCTGACTGCCCTGCTGGCGATGGGGATTGCCCTGCTGCTCGGCTTCTGCCGCCGCCTCGATGGCGGGGTCAAGAGTCTGCTGCCGTTGCGTATCGCCGCCATGGGCTACGCCATGCCGGGTACCGTGCTCGCCATCGGGGTGCTGGTGCCGCTCACCGCCCTCGACTTTGCCATCAATGATCTGGCCGAGTGGTTGGGGCGTCAGGGGCCGGGCCTACTGCTGACCGGTACCATCACCGCCATCGTGTTCGGCTATCTGGTGCGCTTCGTGGCCATCGCCATCGGCTCGGTGGAGAGCAGCATGGGCAAGATCTCCCCAAGCCTCGATATGGCGGCCCGCTCCTTGGGGCAGGGGGATGGCGCCATGCTGCGCCGGGTCCATCTGCCGCTGGTGCGCCGCGGTCTGTTTGCCGGTGCCATGCTGGTGTTTATCGAATCCATGAAGGAGCTGCCCGCCGCTCTGCTGCTGCGGCCGTTCAACTTCGATACCCTGGCGACCCACGTCTACCAGTTCGTCTCGGACGAGATGCTGGAGCGCGGCGCGCTCGGCGCCATCGTCATCGTGCTGGTGGGGCTGTTGCCGCTGATCTGGGTCAACCGCACTCTGGACACTCCGGGCCACTGAGTCGCCACGTCGACCAATGAAATTGCATGCGGTGTGCTGAAAAAGGCCGCGCACCGCCAGAAACGAGAGGAAGTCAGCCTTGTCCTGTTTGCAGGTTGAAAATGTCAGCTGCCGTTACAACGGCCGCAATGTGCTGGAGCAGCTCTCCCTGACGGTGGCAGACAACGAAATCGTCTGCCTGCTGGGAGCAAGCGGCTGCGGCAAAACCACGCTGCTCAAGGCCATCGCCGGCCTGCTGCCGCTGGCGGAGGGGACGATCCGCCTCGGCGATACCCTGCTCGACGGGCCGGGTGCCAGCGTGCCGCCCGAGGTGCGCAACATCGGCATGATCTTTCAGGATTACGCCCTCTTTCCCCACCTGACGGTGGCTGACAACGTCGGCTTTGGTCTGACCAAACTCGATCGCCGCGCCCGCCAGCAGCAGGTGGACGAGGCGCTGGCGCTGGTCAATCTGCAGGGGCTGGGGGATCGCTATCCGCACCAGCTCTCCGGTGGCCAGCAGCAGCGGGTGGCCATCGCCCGGGCGCTGGTGTGCAAGCCGCGGCTGATGCTGCTGGATGAGCCCTTCTCCAACATCGATACCCAGGTGCGGATGAAGTTGATCCTCGAGATCCGCGCCCTGCTCAAGCAGCAGGGGATCGGCGCCATCTTCGTCAGCCACAGCAAGGAGGAGGCCTTCGCCTTCGCCGACCGACTGGCGCTGTTTCGCGCAGGTCACATCGAGCAGGTGGGCCAGCCGGAGCAGCTCTATCGCCGCCCGCAAAACCGCTTCGTGGCGGAGTTTCTCGGCGGGGTCAACTATCTGGCCGCCGAGGTGGTGGACAGCCACTGCGTACAGACGGCGCTCGGGGTTATCTGTGGCAGCGAGCCCCATGGCCGGGCGGTGGGCGAGCAGTTGCAGCTGATGCTCAGACCCCAGCAACTGCTGCTGGAGAGCGCCGCTGAGGGCGAGCTCAAGGTGGTGGAGCAGCAGTTCCTCGGCCATCACTGCCGGGTGCTGTTCGAGAGTGGCGATCTGCAGCTGGAGGCGAGCATTGGCGAACCCCTTGAGGGGATGCGGGCCCGCATCAGGGTGGTGCCTCACACGCTGGTGTTGTTTGACCCTTTACCCTGAACGCGTGATATCGTCGTGAAATCAAAGAACTGGAGCTGCTCTGGTTTATAATCGCGCAATGCTAACGCCTACTCAGGGGAGAGATATATGAAAGCCCAAGCCGGGATCTGCGCAGAGCCCAATCTGCACGCCCTCTATCTGATGTTCAATCGCACCGGCGATGCCGCCGAACTGGTCGGCCGTCTGGCCAAGTTGCCCGCCCTGTGGCAGGCGGTCGCCGCCGATTTCCCCGAGGCCGGTTTCAGCGGTCTGGTCGCCGTCGGCGCCGATGCCTGGGATGGTCTCTACCCTGCCGCCCGTCCGCCCCAGTTCC
Organism: Aeromonas sp. SG16; assembly: GCF_024436135.1. Classification (NCBI taxonomy): domain Bacteria; kingdom Pseudomonadati; phylum Pseudomonadota; class Gammaproteobacteria; order Aeromonadales; family Aeromonadaceae; genus Aeromonas; species Aeromonas sp. SG16. Next base: position 120,930 of record NZ_JANFNW010000007.1, on the reverse strand, counting down.
GCAGCTTTATGGCGCAATCCGCCAACGGTCAGGAAGCCCCCAACACCCCGTTTGATCTCTTCATTCAGCTGCGTGCCGATCGGGTGGACGTGCTGCACCACGCCGGTCATCGCGTGATGGCGCTGCTGGCCGGAGTGGTAGAGCTGGCCGAAGAGGTGCGCGGTTTCCGCAATCTGGATTGCCGCGATCTGACCGGTTTCGTTGACGGCACCGAGAACCCGCAGGATGAGCACCGCGCCGAAGTGGCGCTGCTGGCCGAGGGCGAGTTTGCCGGCGGCTCCTACATCCACGTCCAGCGCTGGGTCCACGCCATGAGCGACTGGGAGAAGCTGGCGCAAAAAGAGCAGGAAGACATTATCGGTCGCACCAAGCCTGACAACATCGAGTATGACTCTGCCGCCAAGCCGCTGACTGCCCACATCAAGCGGGTCAATCTCAAGACCCCGAAAGGGGAGTCCATGGAGATCCTGCGCCAGAGCATGCCCTGGGGCACCATGACCGAGCAGGGGCTCTACTTTATCTCCTGCTGCCGCACTCAGCAGCACTTCAACGCCATGCTGGCCAGCATGTACAAGGGGGAGGGCAGCCACTTCGATCACCTGCTGCGCTTTACCAGGGCAGTGACCGGCGCGGCTTTCTTCGCCCCATCGGAAGGTTTTCTGATGGCGCAGGGCAAGTAATAGCGGATGTGACAGCGCACCTTCCCCCTCGTGCCGCCAAGTGCGCAGAGAGCGCCCGGTTGCCAAGAGATCGGGCTGTGGGGGTGGCTTGTCATGCTCCAAGTGCTTCTGACGCTGCTGGCTAGATTGTTTCGCTGGTGCAACGAAAATAAATTTTTGCCAGTGATAAGTGCAACAATCTAGATCAGCATCGCGAGGATGGGCGCAGCGAGAGGGGGTAGAACAGGCTCCCGATCTTGTGGCTCACCAAACAAAAATCCCGGCCTTGGCCGGGATTTTTCGTTCTGGCGTGACCGCTATGATGCGGTAGCCACCATTACGGAGTCTGTTCGAACAGCTCGAGGGCGGAGAGATAGAGCTCTTCGATATCGGTGTCGCTGGTCGGGGTGATGAAGATGGTGTCGTCACCGGCGATGGTACCGAGGATCCCCTCTGCCTTGCCGAGGGAGTCGAGCAGGCGGGCGATCAGCTGGGCTGCGCCCGGGCTGGTGTGAATCACCACCAGTGCGCCGTTGTGGTCGACATCCAGCACCAGATTCTTGAGCGGGCTGGAGGTGGTGGGCACGCCCAGTTCCACCGGCAGGCAGTAGACCATCTCCATCTTGGCATTGCGGGTGCGAACGGCGCCGAAGCGGCTCAGCATGCGCGATACCTTGGACTGGTTGATGTTCTCGAAGCCCAGTTCTTGCAGGGCAGTGACGATCTCTGCCTGGGAGCCAAAGCGCTCTTCTTTCAGCAAGGCTTTAAAGGCCTTGGCCAGTTTTTCTTGCTTGTCGTTATGTTTCATCTTGGTCTCACGAATGAGGAGGTGTGGCGGCCTGTTTCAGAGCCAGGCGGCAGATACGAACAGCGTGGCTATTTTGCATTCATATGCCGTTTTTTGCAAGGAAGCGGCGCTTGTTCTGCATATTGATTCAAAAATGGCTTGCATCAACCTTTATAAGGGATAGAATCGGGACGAAATTTTGAAAACTTATTCAATTGGGCTGTATGGGTATTGAATTAATAGGTATCGAGAAGTCCTGGCACAAGGTGCCGGTACTGCAACAGGTGAGCTTTCGGACATCCCCCGGTGAGACCTTGGTACTGCTGGGCCCGAGCGGTGCAGGCAAGAGCTCGCTGCTACGCATGATGAACCTGCTGGACACCCCGGATGCCGGTGTTCTGCGCATAGGGGAAAATGAATTTTCTTTCCCGAGCCCCCTCTCCACTGCCGAATTCAATCGCCAGTCCCAACTGCTGCGCCGCAAGGTGGGCATGGTGTTCCAGCAGTACAATCTCTGGCCACACCTCACCGTGATGGAGAATCTGATTGAAGCGCCGGTCAAGGTGCTGGGCATGAGCAAGGAGGCGGCCATCGAGAAGGGCGCCTATCTGCTGGCCCAGCTGCAACTGGCCGACAAGCGCGATGCCTGGCCGGCACGCCTCTCCGGCGGTCAGCAGCAGCGGGTGGCCATTGCCCGCACCCTGATGATGGATCCGGAAGTGCTGCTGTTTGACGAGCCGACCGCCGCCCTCGATCCCGAGATCACCAAGGAGGTGGCCGAGATCATCCGCACCCTGAGCCAGACCGGCATCACCCAGGTGGTGGTGACCCACGAGGTCGACTTCGCCCGCAAGGTGGCCAGTCAGGTGATCTATCTGGAGAAAGGGCGGATCATCGAGTCCGGCTCCGCCGCCATTTTCCAATCCCCGCAAACCAGCCGGTTTGCCGAATTCTTGATGCATTGATACTGAATCGATAAGGAAGCTGTCATGAAAAAGAGTCTGTTGCTGGTCGCAGCCATGGGGCTGCTGAGCACCTCCGTACTGGCCAAAGAGATCAAGTTCGCCACCGAGGCCACCTACGCACCGTTCGAATATCTGGACGACAAGAACGAGTTTCAGGGTTTTGACATCGATCTGGCGCGCGCCATCTGCGAGCAGGCCAAGCTGGAGTGCAGCTTCCACAACCAGGCCTTTGACAGCCTGATCCCCAGCCTGAAATTCCGTCGCTATGACGCTGCCATCGCCGCCATGGACGTGACCCCGGAGCGGGCTGCGCAGGTCGATTTCTCCGACATTTACTACCAGAACTCTGCCGTGTTCGTGGCCAAAAAGGGCGCCTTCAAGGGGCCGGAAGGGCTGGTAGACAAGACGGTTGGCGTGCAGAACGGCACCTCCCACCAGTCCTATCTGGTGGATAACTGGGTGAGCAAGGGGCTGCTGACCGTGCCCTACGCCAGCTACCAGAGCGCCTTCCTCGACATGATGAACGGCCGCACCGACGGCGTGTTTGCCGATACCGCCGTCGCTGCCGACTGGCTGAAGCAGCACAAGGAGTACGCCGTGGTGGGGGCGCCGGTGACCGATGCCAAGTACTTCGGTACCGGCTTTGGCATCGCGGTAGCCAAGGGCAATCAGGAGTTGCTGACCCAGCTGAACAAGGGGCTGGCCGATATCAAGGCCAACGGCACCTATCAGAAGATCTTCGACAAATACTTCGCGCACTAAGCCATGTTGAGCCTGTTGTTGGATGCAGCCTGGATGACCCTCGGGCTGGCCCTGGCATCCCTGGTCGGGGGCATGGTGCTGGCACTGGCGTTCAGTGCGGCTGAGCTGAGCAAGCAGCGCGCTCTGGTGTGGCCGGTGGCCACCCTCACCACCCTGATCCGCGGGTTGCCCGAGCTGCTGGTGGTGCTGTTCATCTACTTTGGCTCGACCCAGGTGCTGTTTCTCATCACCGGCGAGTATGTAGAGTTCAGCCCGTTCGCTTGCGGCGTGCTGGCGCTCTCTCTGCTATTCGCCAGCTATGCGACCCAGACCCTGCGGGCAGCGCTCAATGCGGTGCCCGCAGGGCAGCGGCTGGCGGCGCTGGCATTGGGGTTGAGCAAGAGCCACATCTTCTTTCGCATCGTGTTGCCGCAGGCGTGGCGGCACGCCCTGCCGGGCCTCGGCAACCAGTGGCTGGTGCTGCTGAAAGATACCGCGCTGGTGTCGCTTATCGGGGTGAACGAGATGATGCGTCAGGCCCAGATGGCCTCGGCCAGTACCTATCAGCCCTTCACTTGGTATGCCGCCGCCGCCCTCATCTATCTGGCCATCAGCCTGGTGAGCGAGTATGGCCTCGGCCTCGCGGCCCGCTACACCCGTCGCTACGGAGGCTAATCGATGCAAGAGTATCTTGTGACCCTGCTGGGTGGGCTGCTCACCACGCTGGAGTTGACCCTGTTCAGCCTGCTGCTCGGCTTCGTGCTGGCGGCCCTGATGACCTGGGTGCTGGAGTTGCGGCTGCCGGTGGCGACCCAGCTGGTACAGCTGTGGGTATTGCTCTTTACCGGCACGCCGCTGCTGATCCAGATCTTCCTCATCTACTACGGGCCGGGTCAGTTCGAGTGGCTGAAAGCCAGCCCGCTTTGGCCGCTGCTCAAGCAGCCCTGGTTCTGTGCCGTGCTGGCGCTGGGCCTCAACACCGCGGCTTACTCCACCCGGCTGTTCAAGGGGGCGCTCGACGCTATTCCTGCCGGTGAGGTGGAGGCGTGCCGTGCGCTCGGTTTTAACGGTCGCCAGACCCTCTGGATGAAGGTGCGCCACGCCGCCCGTCATCTGGTGCCTGCCTATTCCAACGAGGTGATCCTGGTGCTAAAGGGAAGCTCCCTCGCCAGTACCATCACCATCATGGACATCATGGGGCTGGCGCAGGGGCTCAATGCCCAGACCTATGACACCCTTGCCGTCTTCGGCGTCGCGGGAGCCCTTTACCTCACCATGAACGGATTGTTAACAATTGGTTTTCGCTGGTGTGAAAAGCGGGCGTTGGCATTCCAGGCGTGAGTCGGCATAACTACCTCTTTATGGGAGGGTGAAGTGCAGAAAAACTGTGCTTCCCCTCCAATTTTTTGGATTTTTCCCCATTTTTATTCGCTGCCTGTTTCTTGGCTCACAGAACCCGTGACTGCAACTGTTATCAGATTGTTTTTTATGGGGGGATCCATTAAGGTTGGGCGCACAAGAACAAATAACCTTAAACCTACGCTTAAACATGGAGTTGATCATGAAAGTTGCCGTTCTGGGTGCCGCTGGTGGCATCGGTCAAGCCCTTGCTCTGCTGTTGAAAAACCGTCTGCCGGCCGGCTCCGAGCTGAGTCTGTATGACATTGCCCCGGTCACTCCGGGCGTAGCCGTAGACCTCAGCCATATTCCTACCGACGTCGCCATCAAGGGTTTCTGCGGTGAAGATCCGACTCCTGCACTGGTTGGTGCCGATGTGGTGCTGATCTCCGCCGGTGTGGCGCGCAAGCCGGGTATGGATCGCTCCGACCTGTTCAACATCAACGCCGGTATCGTCAAGAATCTGGTTGAGAAGTGCGCGGCAGCCTGCCCGAAAGCGCTGATCGGCATCATCACCAACCCGGTTAACACCACCGTCGCCATCGCCGCCGAAGTGCTGAAGAAAGCCGGTGTCTATGACAAGCGTCGCCTGTTCGGTGTCACCACTCTGGACGTGATCCGCGCCGAGACCTTCGTTGCCGCAGCCAAAGGGCTGAACGTGGACAAGGTTCGCGTCAACGTGATCGGTGGCCACAGTGGCGTGACCATTCTGCCGCTGCTCTCCCAGATTGAAGGTGCCTCCTTCACTGCCGAAGAAGTGGCTGCCATGACCAAGCGGATCCAGAACGCCGGTACCGAAGTGGTGGAAGCCAAGGCCGGTGGCGGTTCCGCCACTCTCTCCATGGGTCAGGCTGCCTGCCGTTTCGGTCTGTCGCTCATCAAGGGCCTGCAGGGCGAAGCTAACGTCATCGAGTGTGCCTACGTTGAAGGCAACGGCGAACACGCTACCTTCTTTGCACAGCCGATCCTGCTGGGCAAGAACGGTGTCGAAACCGTGCTGGACTACGGCAAGCTGAGTGCCTTCGAGCAGGAAGCGATGGAAGGGATGCTGGCCACCCTGAAAGCCGATATCCAGCTGGGTGTCGACTTCGTCAAATAAGCGGCATGACCGCATTAAAAGGGAGCTTCGGCTCCCTTTTGCGTTGTTGGGCTCCCGCCAGCTTAAGAAGATGGGGGTTGTGGCCGATAACAGAGAGCAGCAGGAGATCCCTTATGATGAAACCCCTTACCCTTCTCTCCCTTATCTGTCTGGCTGGCGCGCCCCTTTATGCCGCCGAGCCGGTACCGGCTGCCTCGGCTGCTTCCGCCACCGTTGGCGAAACCGCACCAGTATCAGCGGCGACTGCTACTCCGGCTCCCGTGTTGTTGCCAGCTGAAGCGGCGGCACCTGCTCCTGCGGCTACCGGTGAGGCGGCTCCGTCGGCAGCGGTGACTGCGGCCCCTGCGCCTGTGCTGTTGCCGGCTGATCCGGTAGCGCCTGCTCCGGCCGCAGAGCCCGCTTCAGCCCCCGTGCCAGCCGCGCCACCTGCCGAACCTGCGCCTTCGGTGGCACCACTGAATGCCGGCGACCTGCAGGCGGTGGCCATCTATCGTCAGGACGAGCTGCTCAACTGGATCGAGCAGGGACGCCACCTCACACAGGTGAAACAGGATCGCTGCCAGTTGACTCAGGATATAGAGGCGCGGGCGTCGGTGATGAAGATCCCTGCCTACCAGTTCCTCTGGGGGGATATGCTGGCCTGGGGCGTCTGTACCAAGTCCAACGCCGAGCTGGGGGTGCAGTATATGTGGGAGGCGGCCAATCAGGGGCTGGCTCCCGCGCTGGAGCAGTTGGGCCGCTACTACTGGAAAGGGACGCTGGTGCAGAAGGATCTGGTTCGCGCCGAGACGCTGATGCGTGAAGCGGCCAGCCTTGGTTTTCTGCGGGCTCGCATGGAGTGGGTCGAGATGTTGCTGCAGGGGATGGGGAGCCCGCTCGATTACGAGGATGCCTACCGTTGGCTGCACGGCTCCGTTATCGGTGACAAAGCCCTGCACCAGAAGGCGGCCAGTCTGCTGAGTCGGCTTGGCAACCGGATGCCGGCCAACGTGGTGGCTCGCGCCAAGGCGATGCACTGATCCAAAAAATGACCCACAGGTCTGCACCTGTGGGTCCGGTTCCTGCCGCCGTGCCATGACAGGCTGGAACCTCCTTTCGTTATATGGCTACCCGGCGGTTATAGATCTTGGTGGGGGCCAAAAACTTCGTAATGGAGCTGGCTTGCGGGGATCCCGGCCTCAGTCAGCTGTCGTTTCACCTCCTGCATGAAACCGAGCGGGCCGCAGAAGTAGTAGTGGGCCTCTGGTGTGATGCGCTCCTTTACCGCGTTCAGATCCATGGTGCCGCTGAAGTCGTAATCCTCTCCCTGCTTGTCGCTCTCTGCGGGCTCCCGATACCAGACCCGACTGACCAGATTGGTGTGCTGGCTGATCTTGCTGCGGATATCTTCCCGGAAGGCGTGGACACGACCATGCTCGCAGGCGTGCAGCCAGGTGATGCCGGCCTGATGGTCACTCGCCAGCAGCTGGTTGAGCATGCTCATCATGGGGGTAAGGCCGACCCCGGCTGAGAGCAGCATAACCGGCGTCTGGCTATCCGCTTTCAGATAGAAATCGCCGGTGGGGGGCATCACTTCAATCTTGTCACCCGCTTGCAGGCGGTCGTGCAGCAGGTTGGAGACCTGACCCTGCGGCTCGCGCTTGACGCTTATGCGATAGTCACGGCCGTTCGGTGCATCCGAGAGCGAATACTGGCGGATTTCGTGATGCTCGAGCTCGGGGTGAACCAGCTTGATGCTGAGGTATTGGCCCGGCAGGAAGGCCAGCACCGGCTTGCCATCTTCCGGTGTCAGCAGGAAGGAGGTGATTAGCTCGCTCTCGGCTCGCTTCTCCTTGATGATGAAGGTGCGGGTCCCTTGCCAGCCACCGCTCTGGTTCGCCTTCTCCTGATAGATCTCCCGCTCGCGGCCGATGAAGATGTCGGCCAGCACGCCATATGCCTTGCCCCATGCCTCCAGCACCTCGTCGGTGACCGCACTTCCGCCCAATTCTTTGAGCGTGGCCAAGAGATGACTACCTACAATGTGATATTGTTCTGGCTGGATCAGGAATCCGGTATGCTTGTGGGCAATCCGCTCGACCGCGCCGGCCAGCACCCCCAGATTGTCGATATTTTTGGCGTAGGCGGCGACGGCGTTGAACAGCGCCAGTGGCTGACCACCGCTGCGCTGATGGGCCAGATTGAAGATATCTTTCAGCTCCGGGTTATGGCTGAACATCCGCTGGTAGAAGTGCTGCGTCAGCGCCGGACCGGCTGATTCGAGCAGAGGAATGGTGCTTTTGATGACGGCAATGGTGGTTTGGTCTAGCATAGGGAGCCTCGTCGTTAATTGAATATCTAAAATGCCATTTAATAAGTGGCATCCTAGATGTTTATTTGATTTGAATCAATACTCCACTTTTCGCATCGCGCTAATCAGGCTTTATGAGACTAACCAGTTATACAGATTTCGGATTGAGAGCCCTGCTCTACCTTGCCACCCTGCCGGAAGGGGAGCTCTCGAGCGTAGCCAAGGTCTCTGCCTTGTACGACGTTTCTCGCAACCACATGGTGAAGGTGGTCAATCAGCTGGTGAAGCTGGGCTATCTGCAATCCCAGCGTGGCAAGAATGGAGGGATCCGCATGGCATGCGATCCCGCCACCATCAACATCGGGGAGGTGATCCGGGCGCTGGAAGGGAATCTGGACGGTATTGATTGCGGCTCGCCCGCTTGTCACATCGTCTCGGTCTGTCTGCTCAAGAATGCGCTGAAAGAGGCGATGGATGCGTTTCTGGCGGTAATGGACAGCTATACCCTGCAGGATTTGCTGGCCAATCGCGACGAGTTGCAGAGGGTGTTTGGCGAGTTGATCCCGACGCTGGTGCTGGAGCCGGATGACGAAGATGAACAGTGAAGAGCTGCAATGAAAAAGGGCTGCCAGTGGCAGCCCTTTTTCAATTCTGCGCTGCCGTAGCAGCCCGGTAGGAGGCCGGCATGATCCGCGCCATTTTGACCATGTTGTTCTCGACTTCGAGGATCTCGATGGGGTAGCCCGCCAGCCGGATCCCGATATTGGGCTGGGGGATCTCCTCCAGATATTCGAGGATCAGGCCGTTGAGGGTGCGCGGCCCGTCGATGGGCAGATGCCAGTTCATCTCCTTGTTCAGTTCGCGCACGCTGGCCGAGCCTTCCACCAGAAACGAACCGTCCGGCTGGGGATGGATCTCATCGCTCGGGGTCGGCGTCATGGAGGTGGTGAAGTCACCCACTATCTCTTCCAGAATGTCGTCCAGGGTGATCAGCCCCTGAATGTCGCCATATTCGTCGACGATCAGGCCAATTCGCTCCTTGTTGCGCTGGAATTTGGCCAGCTGTACGTTGAGCGGCGTACCTTCCGGAATGAAGTAGATCTCGTCCACTTCCCGCAGCAGGCTCGACTTGTTGAACTGATCCCGGGCCATCAACCGCAGAGCGTCGCGGGCGTGGAGAAAGCCCACCACGTCGTCGATGCTGTCGCGATAGAGCAGGATCTTGGTGTGGGCACAGTGAGCCAGCTGGCGCTGGATGCTTTTCCAGTCGTCATTGATATCGATGGCGTAGATATCGCTGCGGGGCACCATGATGTCCTCGACCAGCATCTTGTCGAGATCCAGAATGCTGAGCAGCATCTCCTGATGGCGCTGGGGGATCAGGCTGCCCGCCTCGTTGACTATGGTGCGCAGCTCCTCGGTGTTGAGGGAGTCATCCTTGTTTGGCGTGATCTTCAGCATCTTGAGCAGACCGCTGGTGATGCCGTTGATCAGCCAGACCAGCGGGGAGAGCGGCACCATCAGCCCCTTGAGGATCCAGGAGGCGGGGTAGGCAATCTTCTCGGGGAACATGGCCGCCAGCGTCTTGGGTGTCACTTCACCAAATACCAGCACTACCAGGGTCAGGCCAAAAGTGGCCACCGCGACACCGAGATCGCCGAACAGCCTGATACAGACGATGGTGGCAATGGCGGAGGCGAGGATATTGACCAGGTTGTTGCCGATAAGGATCAGGCCGAGCAGCCGATCCGGGCGTGACAGCAGCTTCTCTACCCGACGGGCCGCCTTGTGTTTGGTCTGTGCCAGATGCCGCAGCTTGTAGCGGTTGATGGACATCAGACCGGTTTCGGAACTGGAGAAGAAGGCGGATAGAAGGATCAAGATAACGAGAACAATCAGTAGTGTGCTCGTTGAGATGCTGTCCAAAAAGGGCTCCTGTAGATGGTGTGACTAAAGGTTATCAGCTCAGCAGCACTTCTTTGACGAAGCGGCTGCCGAAATAGGCCAGGGTCAGGATGACGCTGCCGATCAGGCTCAGGGTGACCACCTTGCGGCCACGCCAGCCATAGGTGTGATGGCCCCACAAGAGCAGTACGTAGATGCACCATGCGATGATGGAGAGCACGGCCTTGTGGGATTTGCCCTGGGCGAACATGTCTTCGAGGAAGAAGAGCCCCGAGGCGATGGAGAGGGTCAGCAGCAGCACGCCGGCGGAGATGAGCTGGAACAGCCGCTTCTCGACGGTCATCAAGGGGGGCATGGCTGGCAACTGGCTGATCTTTCTCGACTTGAGCTGCTTGTCCAGACAGGCGAGCTGAAGGGCAAAGAGGCAGGCGATCATTAAGACCGAGTAGGCCATCAGCGCCAGACCGATATGCAGCAACAGCTGGGGATGGGCCTCAAGATGGGTGATATAGCGCCCAGGTATGAGGGCACTGGCCGCCAGCAGCAGCGCCGAGAAGCTGTAGACCACCGGCAACAGGATCCAGCCGTTGAAGCGGCGGGTGATACAGGTCATGAAGGTACTGATGATCAGGCTCACCAGCGATGCCACGTTGAGCATACTCAGGTTCTGGCCGGAGCCCTGCAACACCTCGGTTCCGAGGGCGGTAGCGTGGGCGATCAGGGCCAGTCCGATGCAGGGAAAGAGGGAGCGCTGTCCTACCGGCTTGGCGCTCAGTAACAGATGCAGGGAGGCGATGATGGCCAGCAGATAAAACGCCAGGGCCAGAACAGAGATTACGATCATAACCAGGTCGTTGATGCACAAGCTTTTGAGGGTAAGAGGGGCAGTATACCTTGCACGCGAAATGCTCGCCAGTTGTGCAATGGCCGATCCGCCCATATATAGGTATGAAGCATCGATGATCGGCAGTGCGGCGAATAATCGTCCTCGCGGCTGCTCTGGGTTATAATGCCCCCCATTTACAACGCCAAGAACCGGAATGCGTCATGTTTGAGAATTTGACTGAACGACTCTCGCGCACCTTGCGCAATGTCAGTGGCCGTGGCCGCCTGACCGAAGAGAACATCAAGGAAACCCTGCGCGAAGTCCGCATGGCGCTGCTCGAGGCGGACGTCGCCCTGCCGGTCGTGCGTGATTTCGTGGCACGCGTCAAAGAGCGTGCCGTCGGCCAGGAAGTGGCCAAATCCCTGAGCCCAGGTCAGGCGTTCATCAAGATTGTGCACGGCGAACTGGTCACCGTAATGGGTGAGGCCAACGAGCAGCTCAATCTGGCTGCCCAGCCGCCCGCCATCATCCTGATGGCCGGTCTGCAAGGTGCCGGTAAAACCACCACGGTCGGCAAACTGGCCAAGCTGCTCAAAGAGCGCAGCAAGAAGAAGGTGCTGGTCGTTAGTGCCGACGTTTACCGCCCTGCGGCGATCAAGCAGCTGGAAACCCTGGCGGGCGATATCGGCGTCGACTTCTTCCCGAGCGATGCCAGCCAGAAGCCGGTCGCCATCGCGACTGCCGCCATCGATCAGGCGCGCAAGAAATTCTATGACGTGGTGATCGTCGATACCGCCGGTCGTCTGCACGTCGATAGCGAGATGATGGCCGAGATCCAGGATCTGCACGCCACCATCAAGCCGGTCGAGACCCTGTTCGTGGTGGATGCCATGACCGGTCAGGATGCTGCCAACACCGCCAAGGCGTTCAACGAAGCGTTGCCGCTCACCGGCGTGATCCTCACCAAGGCGGACGGCGACGCCCGCGGCGGTGCCGCCCTGTCGGTACGCCACATCACCGGCAAGCCGGTCAAGTTCATCGGTATGGGTGAAAAGACCGACGCGCTGGAGCCGTTCCATCCGGATCGTCTTGCCTCCCGTATCCTCGGCATGGGCGATGTGCTCTCTCTGATCGAAGAGGTCGAGCGCAACGTCGATAAAGAGAAGGCTGCCAAGCTGGCCAGCAAGGTCAAGAGCGGCAAGGGCTTTGACCTTGAGGATTTCCGCGAGCAGCTGGCCCAGATGCGCAACATGGGTGGCATGATGGGGATGCTGGATAAGCTGCCCGGCATGTCCGGTCTGCCGGACAACATCAAGGATCAGATGGATGACAAGCTCACCGTGCGGATGGAGGCCATCATCAGCTCCATGACGCCGAAGGAGCGAGCCCATCCCGACCTGATCAAAGGCTCTCGCAAGCGCCGTATCGCCGCAGGCTCCGGCATGCAGGTGCAGGACGTGAACAAGCTGCTCAAGCAGTTCACTGAGATGCAGCGCATGATGAAGAAAATGTCCGGCAAGGGTGGCATGCGCAAAATGATGAGTCAGATGAAGAACATGCTGCCACCGGGATTTGGTGGCGGTCGCGGCCCGTTCTGATTATCCGGGCTGACGTATTGCATAAGGGTCTGCCACCGGCAGACCCTTTTCATTGCTGCTCTGCGCAAAAAATGGCTGGCTTGGTTGCATTTATTACGAATCCAAGTAGAATTATGCGGCTTATTTTAAGCTAGGGTCCGCGTGTTTGCGGGCCTTGTTCATTAGATGTTAATGAGGACGATATGGTAACCATTCGTTTACAACGTGGTGGCGCGAAAAAGCGTCCGTTCTACCAGGTAGTAGTTGCTGACAGCCGTAACGCCCGCGACGGTCGTTTCATCGAGCGCGTTGGTTTCTTCAACCCGGTTGCTGCTGGTCAAGCTGAAAAGCTGAACCTGGACCTGGCTCGTATCGAGCATTGGGTTGCTACTGGTGCCGCTGTTTCTGAGCGCGTTGCCAAGCTGATCAAAGACGCTGCCAAAGCTGCTTAATCAGTCAAACGGTAAGGAGTTAAGGTGGAAAAACCTGTAGTTCTGGGCACCCTGGGTACCGTATACGGCATCAAGGGGTGGCTTAAAGTGAACTCCTTCACCGATGTTGCCGAAGCGATTTTCGATTACAACCCCTGGCTGATTAATCAGAACGGGGCGTGGCGTGAAATTCGGGTTTCATCCTGGAAACGTCACAACAAGGGTCTGATCTGCAAACTCGATGGTATCGATGTGCGCGAGGATGCCCTGGCATTGACCAATGTCGAGATTGGCGTAGCCGCCGATCTGTTGCCTGCGTTGCCCGAGGGCGAGTTCTACTGGCGTGACCTGATTGGTTGCTCGGTAGTGACCACCAAGGGATACGACTTGGGCAAGGTGACCGAATTGATGGAAACCGGCTCCAACGATGTGTTGGTGGTTGAGGCCAATGTAAAAGATGCCTTTGGTGCAAAGGAGCGGTTGATTCCGTTCCTGGAAGAGCAGGTGATCAAGAATATTGATCTGACTGCTCGAACAATCGAAGTTGATTGGGATCCTGGTTTCTAGTTTCCCGCGGTAACACGAGTGCCGGAGGTTTCTTATGTGGATTGGGGTGATTAGCCTCTTCCCTGAAATGTTCCGAGCCATTACCGAGCACGGGGTAACGGGTCGGGCCGTCAAGAGTGGCCTGCTGCAGATTGAGTGCTGGAACCCCCGGGACTTTACCCACGACAAACACCGTACGGTCGATGATCGTCCTTATGGTGGTGGGCCCGGCATGTTAATGATGGTTCAGCCGCTGCGTGACGCGATTCATGCAGCCAAGCAAGCGGCGGGAGACGGGGCGAAAGTCATCTATCTCTCCCCTCAGGGACGCAAGCTGACTCAAGCGGGCGTAACCGAGTTGGCGACGAATCAGAAACTGATTCTGGTAGCCGGTCGATACGAAGGTATCGATGAACGCGTGATACAAACCGAAGTCGACGAAGAGTGGTCTATCGGGGATTACGTGTTAAGTGGTGGCGAGTTGCCTGCCATGACCCTGATCGATGCGGTTTCGCGTCTGGTTCCAGGAGTCTTGGGTGATCAGGCCAGTGCCGAGCAGGACTCCTTTACGGATGGCTTGCTGGATCATCCCCACTATACTCGGCCGGAGGTGTTGGATGGGCTGGCGGTGCCCGAGGCGCTGACAAGCGGCAATCACGAAGTGATTCGACGCTGGCGTCTCAAGCAATCGCTCGGACGAACCTGGCAAAGAAGGCCGGAACTTATTAACAACCTAGCTCTGACTGACGAGCAAGAATCACTTCTTGCCGAGTATGTCCGCGAAGTGCGTGACAGCGTTAAGTAGAGTTTTCAGTTTATCCTAGGTAAGGAAAGACAATGAGCAAGATTATTCAGCAGCTTGAACAAGAGCAAATGCGTACCGACATCCCGGCTTTTGCCCAGGGCGACACCGTACGTGTTCAAGTTCGTGTTAAAGAAGGTGGTAAAGAGCGTCTGCAGGCTTTCGAAGGCATCGTAATTGCCAAGCGTAACCGCGGTCTGCACTCTGCTTTCACCGTTCGCAAGATCTCCAACGGCGAAGGTGTTGAGCGTGTATTCCAGACTCACTCTCCGCTGATCCACAGTGTAGAACTGAAGCGTCGTGGTGATGTTCGCCGCGCCAAACTGTACTACCTGCGCAACCTGTCCGGTAAAGCTGCTCGTATCAAAGAGAAGCTCAACTAATTCGATTCGAATTGGTGTCGATATGTCGGCGAAAAGCTCGACAGGTAGTGAAAAGGCTCGCCAATGGCGAGCCTTTTTTGTATCCGTCTATGGACTATCTGGTTACCGTTACTGGATCACTCGCACCACCGAGTTATCGCGGCCGTAGGGGCTGGGTACGTAAGCGTCGGCTTGCCAGTCATTCTCGTACAGGGTCTCTCCCTCCGAAGTGATGAACTGGTAGCAATACTCGAAACTCTCCGGCCCGTCGGTCGGCAGGTTGAGGGTGGCCTTGAACTCACCGCTCTTCATGCGCTTCAGTTCGACCGGTTGCCACTGGGTGAACTCGCCGATCAGCATCACCTGCTGCGCGCCTGCTGCGGCCTCTTTCTCGACGGCGAAGGTCACCTTGACCTCAGGTTTGGACTTTAGAAACTGCTTGGTAAGTGGCATGACGCCTCCTTGTCTGTGAGTTAAAAATGGCTCCTGCCTATTTTTATACCACCTTATGACAAAGATGTTGATAAAGCAGATCAAACTGGCAGGGCAAAATAGCGTTGCAGCAGGCTATGGGTGAAATCGATCTTGAGATAGAAGCCGCGGGGCAGGGTCATAATCGGTTGACCATCGCGACCGATGGCGCGAGTCAGCGCCTTGTTGTTGGCAGCCTTGGGACGCAGCTGCATTACCTGGCCGTGGCGTGCGCTGATCTGCTCCACCTCTCCCAGCACTATCATGTCCATCAGCTCTTCCCAGTCCTGGCGCAGCAGCTGGTCTTCCTCCTTGCTGGGGCTCCACATCAGCGGCATCCCCACCCGCCGCTCGCCAACCGGGATCTCGCGGCTGCCTTCCACCGGGATCCAGAGCACTCGTGACAGCTTGTTGCGCACGTTGGACTCCTCCCAGCGCTGACCGCTGACACCGATCAGCGGCGCGACGCAGACGAATGTGGTTTCCAGCGGTCGCCCCTGAGGATCGACCGGGATCGTCTTGAGCTCGATACCGAGATCCGGAAAGTCCTGCTCCGGCTTGCTGCCGGCACTGGCCCCCAGCTGCAGCTCGATCAACTGGCCAACCCACCCCTTGTCACGGCGCAGATCTTTGGGTACCGCCACACCTGCTTCGGCGGCCAGCTGCGCCAGGGTGAAGCCGGCCATGGCATAGGCACGGCTCAGCAACTCCTGTTCGGATTGGGGATTGTTTGGCATGTTTGGCTCCATATTGCTCGACCTATTCTAACAGGGCAGGATCCCGGGAGGATCGCTGTTTTTATAACCGATCCTGAGTAGATAAGGGTAAATGGGGATAATTCGACTATGTAGGTCTTATGATTATGATTTTAAAGGAATTTGTCTTTTTTATCGAGCAAGGATATTCAGCCGATCCGGGTCCGAAATAGTTGTCCAAGGGTTTGCGGATGATGTTACACACAGTTATCCACAGAAATCTTGGATAAGTGGCATAAAGTGGGAGGAGTATCTTATATGTTACAAAAAATTGTGAATCCGACCCCATTTTCATCGAGGAAACAGGGCAGATATTGTGCCACTCCTGTGGATAATTTGGCCTTGGCGGATCTTTGAGCAGTAGAACTTGTTCACAATCGTCGTCGCGGATCCTGCGTGAGCAAAACCATGGATCCAGATCCAGTTGTTTGAGTTTAACTATATGTATAATAAATAAAAATTAGTTTTAACTCTGATCTGTGAGGTGATAGTCTGTTTTTCACTTACAGTTAAAAAGTACTGTATATACCAGCTTGCTCACAGGCTTATGCACAGTCTGGGTGGGCAACTTGGTAGAGCAGATCTTCCCGTTTGTTTATAAGTATGTGTGAAATTGAAAGTTATTCATGAACGCCGGGAGTCACTCCTTGTTTGCTGCCACGAAGTGAATGTGGAACAATCTCTTTATAGATTCAGCCTTTATAAGGTGATCACGTGATTGATGGCGACGGATTTCGTCCCAATGTCGGTATCGTGATCTGTAACCGTGAAGGACAGGTGTTGTGGGCTAAACGCTATGGGCAGCACTCCTGGCAGTTTCCGCAGGGGGGAGTTGATGATGGTGAAACGCCGGAACAGGCCATGTATCGCGAGCTGTATGAGGAGATAGGCCTCAAGCCCGAAGATGTGACCATCATGGCCACCAGTCGTAACTGGCTTAAATACCGTTTACCCAAACGTCTTGTCCGCTGGGACAGTTCACCGGTCTGTATTGGCCAAAAACAAAAATGGTTCCTGTTGCAGCTCAATTCGGGCCGAGAGTCGCGGATCCAGTTCGGTTGTCATGGTCATCCCGAATTTGACGACTGGCGCTGGGTCAGCTTCTGGTACCCGGTACGCCAGGTTGTCTCGTTCAAGCGGGAGGTTTACCGCCGGGTCATGAAGGAGTTTGCTCCGCTGGCGATGCCGGCGCCGGCAGTGCAGCAGGTCAACAAAAAGGATGGGCGGCGCAACCGCGCTCGCTAAGGAGCACAGATTAGTTGTTAACGGAACTGAGACGTATCGTCGAGAGCATGGCCGGGGCCAATACCCTGGAACAGGCCTTGCAGGCACTGGTGAGCCAGACCCGGCACGCCATGGTGGTGGACTGCTGCTCTGTCTACGTTTCGGAACCCGAGATGCGCCGCTACCGGCTGGCGGCGACCGATGGTCTTGCCCCTTCGGCGGTCGGCAAGGTCACTCTGCCCTTCGAGCAGGGCATCGTTGGTCTGGTCGGTCAGCGGGAAGAGCTGATCAACCTGGCCGATGCCCCTGCGCACCCCAGCTTTAAATTCCTGCCCGATGTCGCCGAAGAGGCGTTTCGTTCATTTCTGGGCGCCCCCATCATGCACCAGCGTCAGGTGGTCGGCATTCTGGTGGTACAGCAAAAAGAGAGCCGCCGTTTCGATGAGGGGGAAGAGTCCTTCATGGTCACGCTGGCGGCCCAGCTGGCAGCGCATATCGCTCAGGCGCAAGCCAAGGGGTGGCTGCAGAAGACTGACTGGAGCAAGCCTCTGCGCGGTATTGCCGGTGCCAGCGGCATTGCTATGGCCAAGGCCTGGGTGTGGCGGCCGCGCAAGGCGCTCTCTTCCATCACTCCGCGCAAGGATGACGATCATGCCGGCCAGCTGGAACGGCTGGAGTTGGCGGTAGAAGAGGTTCGCCACGATCTGGAGAGTCTGGCGCTGCGTTTTCGCGAGAGCTACAGCGAAGATTCGGTCGCCATCTTCGACATCTATCTTCATTTGCTAGCCGATCCCGGCTATATCAAGCCGATCCGCAACAAGGTAAGCAAGGAGCACTGGACCGCGGTCTCCGCCGTCAAGCTGGTCAGCGATCGCCTCATCGAGCAGTTCAAGGGGATGAAGGATCCCTACCTGCAGGAGCGATCCACCGATGTGAAGGATATCGCCCAGCGCATCATCAGCCGCCTGGTGCAGAACGAGCCGGAGCATATTTCCATCGGTGAGCCCGTGGTGCTGGTCGCCGACGAGGTGACGGCCACCATTCTGGCGGAAGTCCCCCGCGAATACCTGACCGGGGTGGTCTCGCTCAAGGGGGGGACCAACTCCCACGCCGCCATCCTGGCCCGCGCCATGGGGGTGGCCGCCATCATGGGGGTGGATCTGCCGCTCGGTGATATCGGTGGCCGCATGCTGGTCGTCGATGGCTATAGCGGCGATCTCTTCATCGAACCCAATCAGGTGATCCTGACCGAGTATCGCCAGCTGCTGAGCGAAGAGCGGGCACTCGACAGTCTGGTGCGCAGCGTCGACAACCAGCCTTCGGAGACGGCGGACGGTACCAAGGTCTCCCTGCTGCTCAACGCCGGGCTCAGCGCCGATACCGAGATCTCTCTCAATCATCTGGCGGACGGGGTGGGCCTCTATCGCACCGAAATCCCCTTCATGCTGCAGGACAGCTTCCCCTCCGAGTGGGAGCAGACTGCCCGCTATCGCGGCATTCTCGAGACCTATCGCAACCGGCCGGTCTGCATGCGGACGCTGGATGTGGGCGGTGACAAGCAGTTGCCCTATTTCCCTATCGTTGAGGAAAATCCCTTCCTTGGCTGGCGGGGGATCCGGCTCACCCTGGATCACCCCGAACTGTTCTTGGTGCAGCTCAAGGCGATGTTGCGGGCCAGCGAAGGACTCGACAATCTGGCCATCATGCTGCCGATGATCAGCAGTGTCAGTGAAATCAAGGCGTCCCGCCGTCTGCTGGATCAGGCGTGGCGAGAAGTATCGGAAGAGGCTGCCAGTCGCAATGCCGAGATCCGTTACCCCAGCCTCGGGGTGATGATCGAGGTGCCTTCCGCCCTCTACATCCTGCCGGAGATGGCGCCGCTCATCGACTTCTGGTCGGTGGGTAGCAACGACCTGACCCAGTACCTGCTGGCGGTGGATCGCAACAACTCCCGTGTTGCCAACATCTACGATGCGTTCCATCCGGCGGTGATCCGCGCCCTGCAACTGCTGGTCGATGCCTCCAACCGTTATCAGAAGCCGGTCTCGGTCTGTGGCGAGCTGGCTGGCGATCCGGTCGGCGTGCTGCTGTTGCTGGCCATGGGCTATCGCCGCTTCAGTATGAACACCCACAACATCGCCCGGATCAAGTACGTGCTGCGCCAATCGACCCTGAGTGAGCTGACCGAGCTGCTGGCCGATGGCCTCAAGCACGACAATCCCCACGTGCTGCGCGGCCTGTTTGCCCGCTATCTGGAAGAGCACGGTTTGGGCGGTTTGTTGCGCGCCGGCCACAAACCGAAAATCGGTTGATTGATAAACATGCCTTGTCCCTGCTGGCGAATGATCGGAAAATGCGGCTTTTCTTATGACTGGGGCCGCTTATGCAGCACGATGGATATTGGGTTTTCTCGCAGATTGATCCCGTAGCATTCAGTTTGGGACCACTATCGGTACGCTGGTATGGTCTCATGTACCTGTTCGGTTTTGCATTTGCCATGTGGCTGGCTGGCCGTCGCGCCGATGCGCCGAACAGTGGCTGGACACGCAACGAGGTCTCTGACCTGCTCTTCTACGGCTTCCTCGGGGTGATCCTCGGTGGCCGTGTCGGTTACGTACTTTTCTACAACTTCGATCTCTTCCTCGCGGATCCGACCTACCTGTTCAAGATCTGGACCGGCGGCATGTCGTTCCACGGCGGTCTGATCGGGGTCATCACTGCCATGATCTGGTTTGCCCACAAGACCAAGCGCCACTTCTTCACCGTGGCCGACTTTGTGGCACCGCTTATTCCGTTTGGCCTCGGCGTAGGCCGTATCGGCAACTTCCTTAACGGCGAGCTGTGGGGCCGGATCACCGATGTGCCCTGGGCCATCATCTTCCCGGAGGCCGGTCCCGAGCCGCGTCATCCCTCCCAGCTCTACCAGTTCGCGCTGGAAGGAGTGGTGCTGTTCATCATCCTCAACCTGTTCTGGCGCAAGAACCCGCCGCGCGGTGCCATCTCCGGCATGTTCCTGCTGTTCTACGGCCTGTTCCGCTTCCTGGTGGAGTTTGTCCGCCAGCCAGACAGCCAGCTGGGCCTCTATTTCAACGAGATCAGCATGGGCCAGATCCTCTCCACCCCGATGATTTTCATCGGTGCCCTGATGATTTGGGTTGCCTACAAGCGCCCACAGCTGTTCGGTAACGCCGTGAAGGAGGCAAAGCAATGAGAGCCTATCTCGACTTGATGCAGAAGATTCTTGACGAGGGAACCGTCAAGTCTGATCGCACCGGCACCGGCACCGTCTCTCTGTTTGGTCATCAGATGCGCTTCAATCTGGCGGAGGGTTTTCCGCTGGTGACTACCAAGAAGTGCCACCTGCGCTCCATCATTCATGAGCTGCTCTGGTTCCTCAATGGCGACACCAACACCGCCTATCTGAAAGAGAACGGCGTCAGCATCTGGGATGAGTGGGCCGACGAGAACGGCGATCTGGGACCGGTTTATGGCGCCCAGTGGCGCTCCTGGCCTGCGGCCGACGGGTCTGTCATCGACCAGATCCAGAAAGCGGTGGATGACATCAAGCACAACCCGGATTCGCGCCGCATCATCGTCTCCGCCTGGAACGTGGGTGAACTGGACAAGATGGCGCTGGCGCCCTGCCATGCCTTCTTTCAGTTCTATGTGGCGGACGGCAAGCTCTCCTGCCAGCTCTACCAGCGCAGCTGCGATGTATTCCTCGGCTTGCCGTTCAACATTGCCAGCTATGCTTTGCTGACCCATATGATGGCCCAGCAGTGTGCTCTGGAAGTGGGCGATTTTGTCTGGACCGGCGGCGATGTGCACCTCTACTCCAACCACATGGAGCAGACTGCACTGCAGCTCTCCCGTGAGCCGCGTCCGCTGCCGACCCTGGTGATCAAGCGCAAGCCGGACTCCATCTTCGATTACAAGTTCGAGGATTTCGAGATAGAGGGTTACGACCCCCATCCCGGCATCAAGGCGCCCGTCGCCATCTGATTGCAAGGCGCCTTAGGGCGCCTTTTTTATGCTTAAAAACAGTTAGATATTCATTTTTGTGATTGAAAATCGAGAACTGGCCACACCGCTATGAAAGATGCCTTTGGCGGAGCTGTTTTGGTTTTACTTCGGTTTTTTCGTTGTATTGAGCAGTAAGAAACGATTTTCCAAGAGTTGTTATCGGTTATAGACTCAACGTAAAGTAATTTTGTGGATATTTTAACCATGAGCGACGTAATCAAAAAGTTCCTGAAGCTGGAGGCCGCCTCCGGAATTATTCTGATCATGGCGGCCATGCTGGCAATGATATTGGCCAATTCCGGTCTCTCTGGCAGCTACCAGGCTTTCCTCGATACACCGGTGCAGGTACGCATTGCGGCGCTGGATATCAACAAGCCATTGCTGCTCTGGATCAACGATGGCTTCATGGCGATCTTCTTCCTGCTGGTCGGGCTCGAAGTGAAGCGCGAGATGCTGGAAGGGGCGCTCTCTTCCCGGGTGCAGGCGACCTTTCCGGCCATCGCTGCGGTGGGCGGTATGCTGGCTCCAGCCCTGATCTACGCCTTCTTCAACTACTCGGATGAAGTGGCGCGCGCTGGTTGGGCGATTCCTGCCGCGACCGATATTGCCTTTGCTCTCGGGGTGATGGCGCTGCTCGGCAAGCGGGTGCCGGTGAGCCTCAAGGTATTCCTGCTGGCGCTGGCCATCATGGATGATCTGGGTGTCATCATCATCATCGCGCTGTTCTACACCCAGCAACTGTCGCTGGCGGCATTGACGGTCGGTATTCTGGCGACCCTGACGCTTTTCTGGATGAACCGCCGCGGCGAGGATCGGATCAGCCTCTACATGCTGGTCGGTCTGGTGCTCTGGGTGGCTGTGCTGAAATCCGGTGTCCATGCGACCCTGGCTGGCGTGGTGGTTGGTTTCATGATCCCGCTTAACGGCAAGCGCTATGCCTCGCCGCTCAAGCATCTGGAGCATGCCCTGCACCCCTGGAGTGCCTACCTGATCCTGCCGCTGTTTGCCTTTGCCAATGCGGGGGTATCGCTGGAGGGGATCGGTCTCTCATCCCTGCTGAGCCCGGTGCCCATGGGCATTATGTTGGGGCTGTTTATCGGCAAGCCGCTCGGGGTATTCACCATCAGCTGGCTGTCGGTCAAGCTGGGTGTGGCGCAGTTGCCACCGGGAGTCAACTTCAAGCAGATCTTTGCGGTCAGCATCCTCTGTGGCATTGGTTTCACCATGTCGATGTTTATCGCATCGCTGGCATTCGAGCATGGTGGGCTGGATTACGGCAGCTACTCTCGCCTCGGTATTCTGGTGGGCTCCACCTTGGCGGCGGTAGTCGGTTATCTGGCCTTGCGATTGGCTCTTCCCAAGTGTGACGGGGATCAGAGTGCGGAGGGACTATGAAAAAACAGGCATGGCTGGCAGTAATGTTGCTAAGCCCGCTGGCATGGGCGGGCGGGTTTGAAGATTGCAGGCAGGATGCCGCTTCGGCAAGCTGCTCTGCCTATCTCAACGGTGTGGTGGATAGCGCCGTGCTGCTGGGGGACAAGCAGGCCAAGGCCCGCTTTGGCGAGACCTTCTCCGAGCGGGCGCTGAGCAGCCGGGCAGGGGAGATGGTCAAGCGTTCCAACAAGCGCTACTGCGGTGAGCGCCAGCCCGACAAGGCGCGGCTCAAGGCTGACCTGATGGCGCAGTTCGGCGCGAACAAGGTTGACTCGGTCAGCGACATGTATGACATTCTGGCGGTTGAACTCAGCTGCTACCGGAGCCCGCGTCAGGCGGGAATCCCATCGGATGTCACACCTTAACTACAACCATCTCTACTATTTCTGGATGACGCAGAAGAAGGGCTCTGTCACTCAGGCGGCAGAAGCCCTTTTTTTGACCCCGCAGACGGTGACCGGCCAGATCAAGCTGCTGGAGCAGCGTTTGGGCGGCAAGTTGCTCAAGCGCAAGGGGCGCACCCTTGAGGCCACCGAGCTGGGCCAGCTGGTGTTTCGCTACGCCGACAAGATGTTCAGCCTCTCCTACGAGATGCTCGATATCGTCAACTACCGCAAGGAGAGCCAGATCCTGTTCGATGTCGGCATCGCCGATGCCCTCTCCAAGCGCCTTGCCAGTCGCGTGCTGCTCTCAGTCATCCCCAACGATGGCTCCATCCACCTGCGTTGCTTCGAATCAACCCACGAACTGCTGCTGGAGCAGCTGAGCGAGCACAAGCTAGACATGATCCTCTCCGACTGTCCGGTGGACTCCAGCCAGCATGCGGGCCTGCTCTCCAAGCGGCTGGGTGGCTGCGGTGTCAGCTTCTTCTGCAAGGCGCCGCTGCCATCGCTCCCTTTTCCGGCCTGTCTTGAAGAGCGCAAGTTGCTCATCCCGGGGCGCCGCACCGCCATGGGGCGCCAGCTGACCCAGTGGTTTGAACAGCAGGGGGTCTCCCCCAGCATCCTTGGCGAGTTTGACGATGCGGCGCTGATGAAGGCGTTTGGCTTCTTCAATCAGGGTATCTTTATGGCCCCCACCATCTATCGGGAGGAGATCCTTGAGGGGGAGGGGGTGATGTTGCTGGGCGAGACCCAGGATCTGATGGAGGAGTACTACGTCATCTTCGCTGAGCGGATGATCCAGCATCCGGCGGTAAAACGGGTGTGCGAGAGTGATTTCACCTTCCTCTTTGCCGGGGAGGAGAACTTCTCCGCCATCCAGCCTGCGTCCCTGTCGTTTTAAAACGGCGCGCCACCACGTATCATCGGCGATGAGTGGCAGAGGAGAGATGTGATGCAACTTGAAGAGATGGAAGCCAGTGCGGGTCAGGCGGTCGCCCTGCTCAAGGCGCTGGCCAACGAGCGGCGGCTCTTTATCCTGTGCCATCTGCTGGAGCGGGAGCTGTCGGTGGGGGAGCTCAACGAGCGGTTGGGATTGAGCCAGTCTGCGTTGTCACAGCATCTGGCATTGCTGCGGCGCGATGAGCTGGTCAACACGCGAAAAGAGGCCCAGACGGTCTACTATTCGCTGCGCAGCCACGAGGTGCGCGAGATGATCTCCTTGCTGCATCGGCTTTACTGCAGCGCAGATAAATAAAAAACCGGCACTAGGCCGGTTTTTTCAGCTTTTATCAGCAGAAGCTGATTAAGCCATAGCTTTGATCTGGGCAGACAGGCGGCTCTTGTGACGAGCAGCTTTGTTCTTGTGGATCAGGCCTTTGGTCGCCATACGATCCATGATCGGCTGAGCAACAGCGAAAGCGGCAGTCGCGGCAGCTTTGTCGCCAGAGGCGATAGCAGCGATGACTTTCTTCAGGTAGGTACGGGTCATGGAACGACGGCTGGCGTTGTGCTGACGGCGTTTCTCTGACTGAAGAGCGCGCTTCTTAGCAGATTTGATGTTAGCCAAGGTAAAACTCCTAAAACTGTCTTAGCGAGTGTATTGAAAAGGCCCGGAAATATGCCTTCCCAACCACATATTGTCAAATGATTTGTGCAAATAAACACCGCCCCCCGGTGGTGTGTCAGATGGGAGACGGTTAAACTGTCGGCCGATTCTAGCAGCATTCTTTTCATTCTGACAGTTCCAGAGGCCTCGTCTTGAGTAAGAAATTGATCAAATCCGGAATTATTGTGTCCGGAATGACGTTGGCATCCCGTGTGATGGGCTTGGTGCGCGATGTGGTCATCGCCAATCTGCTCGGTGCCGGGGTTGCCGCAGACGTCTTCTTCTTTGCCAATCGCATTCCCAACTTCCTGCGTCGTTTGTTCGCAGAAGGTGCCTTCAACCAGGCCTTTGTCCCCGTGATGACCGAGTACCGGAAAAAGGGCGATGAGAGTGAAGTGCGTGAACTGCTTGCTGCGGTGGCGGGGACTCTCGGCGGGATAGTGACTGTGGTCACCCTGCTCGGGGTGCTGGGCTCCGGCGTGCTGACCGCCCTGTTTGGCTGGGGCTGGTTCTGGGACTGGCTCCATGGCGGGCCGGCTGCCGAGAAGTTCGAGATGGCGAGCCTGATGCTCAAAATCACCTTCCCCTATCTCTGGTTCATCACCTTTACCGCCATGGCGGGGGCAATTCTCAATACTTTCGGTCGCTTCGGGGTCTCCTCCTTCACGCCGATCTTTCTCAATATCACCATGATCGCCGCCGCCTGGTGGATCTCGCCCTGGCTGGACGACCCCGAACTGGCGCTGGCCATCGGTGTCTTCCTCGGTGGTCTGGTGCAGTTCCTGTTCCAGTTCCCGTTCCTGCGCCAGATCAACATGCTGGTGTGGCCCAAGTGGGGTTGGCACCATCCGGGGGTCGTGAAGATCCGCACCCTGATGATCCCGGCGCTGTTCGGGGTATCGGTCAGCCAGATCAACCTGTTGGTCAACACCATGCTTGCCTCGTTTCTGGCGACCGGCGCCATCAGCTACCTCTACTACTCGGATCGCTTGCTGGAGTTCCCGCTCGGCATGTTCGGCGTCGCCATCAGTACCGTCATTCTGCCGGCATTGGCCAAGAAGCACGTGGATGCCGATCCGGCCGACTTCTCCCGCACCATGGACTGGGGGGTTCGGATGGTGATGCTGCTCGGTTTGCCCGCCATGGTGGGGATTGCCGTACTGCGTGAGCCCATCCTGCGGGTGCTGTTCATGCGCGGCGAGTTCGGCTTGCATGAGGTGACCATGTCGAGCGCCAGCTTGCTGGCATCCACCTCCGGGTTGCTGTCGCTGATGCTGATCAAGGTGCTGGCGCCGGGTTACTACGCCCGTCAGGACACCAAAACGCCGGTACGGATCGGGATGATCTCTATGGCCGCCAACATGGTCTGCAACCTCCTCTTCATTTATCCGCTCGGTTACGTGGGGCTGGCGCTCTCGACCGCCTGTTCGGGCACGCTCAACGCAGCCCTGCTGTTCAAGGGACTCCATCAGCAGAGCGTCTACCGGCCTTCCCGCCACACCGGGGTCTTTTGCCTCAAGTTGCTGACGGCGAGCCTGCTGATGGGGGGAGTTCTCCTCTACCTGTCGCCAGATCTGACCCAATGGGGAGCATGGAGCATGGGCAAGGCGAGCCTGCAGCTGACCATGTTGCTGGTGCTGGGTGGTGCCATCTATGCCGGAGTCCTGCTGGCACTGGGGATCCGGCCAAAAGATCTGAGAGCGGGTCGTGAAGATTGATCCATGTCCGAGGCTTGAAGGCGCCAAGTGAGTTGGTATTTCGGCCCCGAGAGCTGAAATCGGGGCCGCAACAGGGCTGACCCTGATGGCCGCCTGATATATAATCCGGCGATTTCGACAGCAGCAACGCACAAGGCAGCGATGGAGCTTATTCGCGGTATTCACAATCTCAAGCCCCGTCACCGGGGATGTGTATTGACCATTGGCAACTTTGATGGGGTTCATCAGGGTCACCATGCGGTACTGGCACGTCTCAGGGAGAAAGCGGCCCAGCTGGGATTGCCCGCCTGCGTCATGCTGTTCGAGCCGCAGCCGCTGGAGCTGTTTGCCGGTAGCGAGGCGCCGGCACGCCTGAGCCGCTTGCGCGAGAAGTATGAAGCGCTCAAGGGGCTGCAGATCGACCGCATGCTCTGCGTACGCTTCAGCCACCGCTTTGCCAGTCAGGCGGCTGCTACCTTCATCGAGCAGCTGCTGGTCGAGAAGCTTGGCGTGCGCTATCTGGTGGTCGGCGACGATTTTCGCTTCGGCAAGGGGCGGGAAGGGGACTTCCACCTGCTGGAGGCGGCGGGCCAGCGCTTCGGTTTCGAGGTGATCAGCACCCAGAGCTTTCAGCTATCCCGTCAGCGGGTCAGCAGTACGCTGGTGCGCGAGGCGCTCAAGGCGGGCCGCATGGCGGAGGTTGAGCTGATGCTCGGCCGTCCTTATGCCATCAGCGGCCGGGTGGCCCACGGCGACAAGCTGGGGCGCACCATAGGTTTTCCCACCGCCAATCTGGCCCTCAAGCGTCAGGTAATCCCGGTCGGTGGCGTGTTTGCGGTGGAAGTGATATGTTCCGGCAAGACCTTCCCCGGTGTAGCCAATGTGGGTGTACGGCCGACCTTGAGCGGTACACAAGCCAGATTGGAAGTACATCTGTTTGATTTTTCTGGTGACCTTTACGGTCAACAGGTCAAGGTGCTGCTTCGCCACAAGCTGCGTGAAGAGCAGAAATTTGACTCTTTCTCTGCCTTGAAAGAGCAGATCGAACGAGATGCCCTGGCGGCCCGAGCCTGGTTCGGGCTGCCGCAATTTCATTTACCCAGCACTCTTTTAGAAAAGAAGGGAACCCAGGACTGATGAGCGACTATAAACACACCCTGAATCTTCCGGAAACCGAGTTTCCGATGCGTGGCGATCTGGCCAAGCGCGAACCCAACATGCTGAAACGTTGGTACGATCAGGATCTCTACGGCGCTATTCGCCGCGCCAAAGCGGGCAAGCCTTCTTTCATTCTGCACGATGGCCCCCCCTATGCGAACGGCAACATTCACATCGGTCACTCGGTCAACAAGATCCTCAAAGACATCATCATCAAGTCCAAGGGCCTCTCTGGCTTCGATTCCCCCTATGTGCCGGGTTGGGATTGCCACGGTCTGCCTATCGAACTGAAAGTAGAAGGCATGGTCGGCAAGCCGGGCGAGAAGGTTTCCGCTGCCGAATTCCGCGCCGAGTGCCGCAAATACGCCAAAACCCAGATCGAAGCGCAGAAGACCGACTTCATCCGTCTGGGCGTGCTGGGTGACTGGGAACACCCCTACCTGACCATGGATTTTGGCACTGAAGCCAACATCATCCGCTCCATGGCCAAGATCGTTGAAAACGGCCACCTGCACAAAGGCTCCAAGCCGGTGCACTGGTGTACCGATTGCGGCTCCGCGCTGGCTGAAGCCGAGGTTGAGTACTACGACAAGAACTCCCCCTCCATCGACGTGCGCTTCAAGGCCGTTGACGAGGCCGCCGTTGCCGCCAAGTTTGACTGCGCCGAAGGCCACACCGGCAAAGGCACTCTCTCTGCCGTGATCTGGACCACTACCCCGTGGACCCTGCCGGCCAACCGCGCCATCGCCATGCACGCCGATCTGGACTACGCACTGGTTCAGGTTGAAGGGGATAACCCCGAGCGTCTGATCCTGGCCGCCGAGCTGGTCAAGGACGTGATGGATCGCGCCGGTATCGAGCACTACCACAACCTGGGCTACGCCAAGGGTGCGGCTCTTGAGCTGCTGCGCTTCAACCACCCCTTCTACAGCTTTGATGTGCCGGTGGTACTGGGCGATCACGTCACTCTGGATGCCGGTACCGGTGCCGTTCACACCGCACCTGGCCACGGTCAGGAAGACTTCGTGGTCGGTCAGAAGTACGGTCTGGAAGTGGCCAACCCGGTTGGCAGCAACGGCGTCTATCTGCCGGATACCGAACTGTTTGCCGGCCAGCACGTATTCAAGGCCAACGCAGCGGTTGTCGAGGTGTTGACCGAGCGTGGCGCCCTGCTGCACCACAAGGTGTTCAACCACTCCTATCCACACTGCTGGCGTCACAAGACCCCGATCATCTTCCGTGCCACCCCGCAGTGGTTCATCAGCATGGAGCAGAAGGGTCTGCGCAAGCGCGCGCTGGAAGAGATCGAGCGTATCGAGAAAGAGGGCATTGCCCAGCTCGGTCAGAGCGGCTGGGTGCCGGCCTGGGGTAAAAACCGCATCCAGGCGATGGTCGAGAACCGTCCGGACTGGTGTATCTCCCGTCAGCGTACCTGGGGTGTGCCCATCTCCCTGTTCGTTCACAAGGAGACTCAGGCACTGCATCCGGAATCTGTACGCCTGATGGAAGAGGTGGCCAAGCGGGTCGAGCAGTCCGGCATCCAGGCCTGGTGGGATCTGGACAAGGCCGAGCTGCTGGGCGCCGATGCCGACAACTACGAGAAAGTGCCTGACACTCTCGACGTCTGGTTTGACTCCGGTTCTACCCACGCCTCCGTGGTCGATGCCCGTCCCGAGTTCAACGGCAAGCCGGCCGACATGTATCTGGAAGGTTCTGACCAGCACCGTGGCTGGTTCATGTCCTCCCTGATGATCGGCGTGGCCATGAAAGACAAGGCTCCCTACAACCAGGTGCTGACTCACGGCTTCACCGTGGATGGTCAGGGTCGCAAGATGTCCAAGTCCATCGGCAACGTGGTGAGCCCGCAAGACGTAATGAACAAGCTGGGTGCCGACATCCTGCGTCTGTGGGTAGCGAGCACTGACTACACCGGCGAGATGACTGTCTCCGACGAGATCCTCAAGCGCTCTGCCGATGCTTATCGTCGTATTCGCAACACTGCCCGCTTCCTGCTGGCCAACCTGAACGGCTTCAATCCGGCGACCGACATGGTGGCGCCTGCCGACATGGTAGTGGTGGATCGCTGGGCCGTGGGCCGCGCCAAAGCGGTACAGGCCGAGATCGTGGCTGCGTTCGACGAGTACAACTTCCACGGCGTAACCCAGAAGCTGATGCAGTTCTGCTCCATCGAGATGGGCTCCTTCTATCTGGATGTCATCAAGGACCGTCAGTACACTGCCAAGGCCGACAGCCTGGCCCGTCGCTCCTGCCAGACCGCCCTCTATCACATCGCCGAGGCCATGGTGCGCTGGATGGCGCCGATCATGAGCTTCACCGCCGACGAGATCTGGGCTTTGCTGCCGGGCGAGCGCGGCGAGTTTGTGTTCACCGAGGAGTGGTACGATGGCCTGTTCGGCTTGGAAGCGGACGAAGTGCTGAACGACGAGTTCTGGGCCGAGATCCTCACCGTGCGCGGTGAAGTGAACAAGGCGCTGGAAGTGGCTCGTGGCGAGAAGCGCATCGGCGGCTCCCTGCAGGCCGAACTGACCCTGTTCGCCAAGCCGGAGCTGGCTGCGCGTCTGAACGCGCTGGCCGATGAGCTGCGCTTCGTGCTGCTCACCTCCAAGGCCAAGGTAGTCAGCGTCGATGCCGCACCGGCAGATGCCGTGGCGACCGAGCGCGATGACCTGTGGCTGAGCGTGGCCCAGTCTGCCGCCGCCAAGTGCGACCGCTGCTGGCACCATGTAGAAGACGTGGGCACCATTGCGGGTCACGAAGAGATCTGTGGCCGCTGCGTCACCAACGTCGAGGGTGACGGCGAAACGCGTCAATTTGCCTGATGAACATGACTCAACATAAAAGCGGCCTGCGTTGGCTGTGGCTGGCGGTGCTGGCCTTTGTTCTGGACCAGGCGAGCAAGCTCGCCGTGGTCAAGTTGCTGCCATTTGGTTACCCGGGGGTGGAGATCACCCCCTTCTTCAACCTGGTTCACGTCTACAACAAGGGCGCGGCTTTCAGCTTCCTGGCTGATCAGGGGGGCTGGCAGCGCTGGTTCTTTGCCCTGCTCGCTTTTGCCATCTGTGGATTGCTGATCCACTGGTTGCGCAAGCAGTCGGTTGCTCAGCGCTGGAGCGGCATCGCCTATTCGCTGATCATTGGCGGCGCCCTCGGTAACGTCTTTGATCGACTGGTGCTGGGCCATGTGGTCGATTTCCTCGACTTTTACTGGCAGCGTGCGCATTGGCCGGCATTCAATCTTGCCGACAGCTTCATCTTTATCGGGGCCGCCATGATCGTGCTGGATGGCTTTCGTGGCGAGAAAAAGGAGCAGGCATGAGCCAGCAGATCACCGCTGACAGCAGCGTGCTGTTTCATTTCACCATCAAGCTGGAAGATGACTCGGTGGCCGACAGCACGGCGCTGCATGGTAAACCGGCCCGTCTGCGGATGGGCGATGGCAGTCTGACGCCAAGCTTCGAGCAGTGCCTGCTGGGGCTGCGCGAAGGGGAGAGCAAGAGCTTTACGCTGGCGCCGGAGGAGGCCTTTGGCCTCTCCAACCCCGACAACATCTACCATCTGGATCGCGCCAAGTTTGGCGCCGATGTGGAACCCAAGGTCGGTACCATCATCCTGTTCGACCAGCCCAACGGCAGCGAGCTGCCGGGGATCATCCGGGCGGTGGAAGGGATGTCGGTCACGGTCGATTTCAACCACCCCCTGGCCGGTCACACCGTTACCTTCGAGGTGGAGATCCTGGGGGTTGATGACGAGGAGAAGGTTCACTGATGGATATTCTGCTGGCTAACCCCCGTGGCTTCTGCGCCGGTGTCGACCGTGCCATCAGCATCGTCGAGAGTGCGCTGGAGAAGTTCGGTGCTCCCATCTATGTCCGTCACGAAGTGGTACACAACCGCTACGTGGTGAACAAGCTCAAGGAGGCGGGTGCCGTCTTCGTCGAAGAGCTGGACGAGGTACCGGACGACAGCATCGTTATCTTCTCCGCCCACGGCGTCTCCAAGGCGGTGCGCGAGATGGCCAAGTCCCGCGCCCTCAAGGTATTCGATGCAACCTGTCCGCTGGTGACCAAGGTTCACATGGAAGTCCATCGCGCCAGCCGCAAGGGCTCGGAAGCCGTGCTTATCGGTCATGCCGGCCACCCCGAGGTGATCGGCACCATGGGTCAGTACGAGAACCGTGAGGGTGGCATGTATCTGGTGGAGACGCCGGAAGATGTGGCCAAACTCAAGGTGAAGAACCCGGATGACCTCTGTTTCGTCACCCAGACCACCCTGAGCGTGGACGAGACCTCGGACGTGATCGATGCGCTACGCAAGCACTTCCCCAACATTCAGGGGCCGCGCAAGGATGACATCTGCTACGCCACCCAGAACCGTCAGGATGCGGTGCGGGAGATGGCGGGGCTGGTGGAAGCCATGCTGGTGGTGGGGTCACGTAACTCCTCCAACTCCAACCGTCTGCGGGAGCTGGCCGAGAAGGTGGGCGCCAAGGCTTACCTCATCGACGACGCCTCCATGATCGAGGCCGACTGGCTGGCAGGGGTCAAGGCGATTGGCGTCACTGCCGGAGCCTCCGCCCCCGAGGTGCTGGTGCAATCCGTCATTACTCGCCTGCGCGAGCTGGGTGGCAAGGTGGTCGCCGAGCACCCCGGTCGCGAAGAGAACGTGGTGTTTGAAGTGCCGCCGGAACTTAGAATCATTTGAGTGACGCCAGCAAGGCTTAAGAATAAAGTGCAATGATATTGACGCCGGGTTTGTTCTAGTGACAGGCTCGGCGTTAAACTTATGAAGCAGTCTGTCACCAAGGATGGGATATGATTGGATACTTTCGTGGCTTTTCTCTCATTGAGCTGATGGTTGTTGTCGCCATTGTGGCGATCCTTGGCACCATCGCTTATCCCGCTTATCAGCAATATTTGCTGACCAGTCATCGTGTCGATGCAAAAAAGATGCTGCTTGATGCCGCCAACCGGCAAGAGAGCTATTTTATGGACTTCAATCAGTACGCCTCCTCTGCGTCGGCACTCAATATCTCTGACAATTCAGATTCCGGTTTTTACCATCTGGTTATTTCTGCTGCCGCTAATACCTATACCCTGACTGCGACAGCCTCAGGTGCACAGGGCTCTGACCGAGACTGCATTATTTTCTCTATCGACCAAAATGGCACCAAGAGCGCAAAAAATATCAGCAATGCAACCAATAATAATTGCTGGAACTAGGTCATGAAACGCACAGGTTTTGATAGTGTGCCCTCCGGTTTCAGCCTGCTTGAAGTGATGATTGCTGCTGTTGTGCTCTCTTTTGGTCTGCTGGGGCTGGTCGCCATGCAGGCGCAATCCAAATTTGCAGGATATGAGGCGAGACAACGCACCATAGCCAGCTGGCTGGCAAACGACATGGTGGAGCGGATCAAGGTCAATCGAGCTATCTGGGAGGTGCAAACCAGTAATACCTGGATCGTCAGTTCGAGTACATCATCGCTACCATCCTGTGCCAATGCTGATGGCACCATGAGCAACTGCAGTGATGCCAATATGCTGGCGCTCGATCTCTACTACTGGCGTCAGTCCCTGATAGGTAGTGCCGCATCGGGTGCCGGCTCCACGCTCAACAATCCTGTCGGTTGCATCATCAAGGGGGCGAGTGACTCGCTGACCGTGGCCATTTTCTGGGTTGGTCGCAAGGCTTCCCATGATGGTTCAAGTGCTATCGCATCAGCCACAACCAATGCTTGCGGCATATCCGGGGTCGACTTGACGAGGCGTCAATACGTATTGACGACCACCTTATGAACAACCGTGGCTTTACCTTGGTGGAATGGCTGATTGCTATGGTGATCGGTGTTTTTCTGCTAGGTGGTGTGCTGAGTGTGTTCGTTGCTTCTCGAACGACTTCTGAAGATGCGTTTGACCAGAGTGAGTTGCAGGAAAACGGGCGATTGGCGATGCGTCTGATAGCCCAGGATCTCAAGTGGGCCGGTTTTTGGGGCGATTATACCGGTATGCCGATGCAGTTGAATTCTGGGATAACAATAACTTCTGGTGCTGTTATTACTTCTACCAAAGATTGCTTGGATGAGCGTGGTGAAGGAAGTTTCCCATCAGCATCCGCACCAGTACGTGGTATATGGGTGACACATATTGATTCCAACAAGCTGATCACAGGCAATGCATTCAGCTGTATTGCATCGGCCAACAGGATTGCGAATTCAGACATCATCAGCATCAAGCGGTTGATAGGTTTCCCCTTGGCAGACAGTGCACTCTCTGCAAATAGGTTCTATATGGCAACGACGCCTCAGTCTGCTGTTATATTTCGCGGCAATGAAGCCCCTCCTGATAATACTGCTATGCCAAATAGACAGTTATGGGAGTACCAGCATTACATCTACCATATTGTGGATAACAGTGGAGTCCCTGAATTACACAAGCGCATGCTGACTGCCAACGATGGATCATGGGATATATCTGGCGCACTTGCACAAGGTATAGAAAAAATAACCTTGCTATACGGTGTAGATACCAGTCCAGTTCAGGATGGGCGAATAGACAAATATGTGCCAATCAGTTCTGTTGCCAGTAATGAATGGAATGAAGGACGTGTCATTGCAGCCCGTCTGTTTATTCTTGTTCGCTCTCTGCAAGCTTCATCAAAATATGTAAATAACAACACATATCAGGTTGGTAATATTCAGGTCGCCGGTAGCGGTGATGGTTTTCGACGATTGCTTCTGGAGACATCCATTGCGTTGCGTAACCCTGCTGCCATTGCTGGAGGTGGCAAATGAGACGAGCCAGAGGAGTTGCGTTGATCGTGGCTTTGGTCATCCTGGTACCGCTGACCCTGATTGCTGTTGTGATGATGCAGTCCAGTGGTGTGGATCTCAAAATGGCGGGGGCTGCTGCCAGTTTGCAGCAGGCCGAGCATCGGATTGAAGGGATGATAGAGAGTGCGTTATTGCAAGCTGGTCTGTCGAGCAAGATTGCGACTATGGGGGCCAGCTCTGCAATCTCGGTTAATGGAAATACGGTCAATATGGAACGGCGTGGTGAAAGTGTCTGCAAGCGAAAAGTGGATGCCAGTAGCCAGAATGTTATCCCTTCTTGTCGTTATGTTGAGCTGCAGGCTGCAGCAACATATGGCAAGAACAGTCGTGCAATGAATTGGACTGCTGGGGTAGAGCAACCCCTGTTAAAGGCGGAATAGGAGCATAGGATATGCGCGAACATGGACGAGCCTTGCTGCTTTGCACCGTAATGGCCGCCATGCCGGTCTTGGCAAGCAGCAGTTATTCTGATGACACCGAGCTGTTTATTTATGATTTTTCAAAAGCTGGTGATTTCAGACCAAAAATTCTGGTTATCTTTGATAACTCAGGAAGTATGCGCGAGACCATGTATGTCGGGGAAGATTATGACAAAAATAAAAAATATCCGCCTCTTGATGATGACCCAGATATAGGGGATGACAAAAATTATATTTATTTTTCTACTGATGGTTCGATACCTTCGATAACAAGTAGCCAGCGATTCTCAGATAAAATAAATGCATGCGCATCATCCAAGATACCATTATCTACAGTCGGCTTCTTCCAGTCACAGGTATGGAGATATCGTTACTCAAGTTATTCAGGTGGCTTGCCTCGACAAGGAATATGGGAAACCGTATCTGGTCGAACAGAATCAGACTTTACTCTGATTGATTGTAAGCAGGATATTTCTTCCCGAAATCAAAGTAATCCATATTCTGGCACTGGCTTGCTAGTTGGAGGAATTACCAGTGGTTACCCAGTAAATAAATCATCCAACAGTGGTGGGTTATGGTATTATACAACAAATATAAATAGCGTGGCCTCTGGCAGTAATACATCCGTGACTCTGTATAGTGCTAACTATATTAGATGGTATTATGGGCCGACTAGTCTAAGACTTAAATCTCGACTACAAGTGGCAAAAGATGCAGTGAAGGGGCTGATATCGTCAACACCCGGTGTAGACTTTGGCTTGGCGGTATATAACTATAATGACAGTGATGGTTCGAAAAGTGGTGGGCGTATCGTACGTCGAATTCTGAGTAACGATACCGATATGGGTAATGGTGTTACGGCGGAAAACAATCTATTGTCGACCATAGACAGCTTGGGGGCAGAAACCAATACACCATTATGTGAAACGCTCTATGAGGCATATCGTTTTTTTGGTGGCCAAGAAGTTTATTTTGGAGATGATGATGATTCACGTACACCAACCCGAGATAAATTGGCTGAATATCCTGTCGATACATATAAAGCGCCTTATGATAAATGCTCAAATAACGGTTATGTAATTTACATTACGGATGGTGAGCCGACACAAGATACAAATGCAAACTCGCTTGTTCAGGGGTTGATCAGCACCTTGAATCCGACTGAAAAGGCTGCGTATGGTACAACCGTTGGTTATGGTACTAGGGGCAGCACCAGTTATCTGGCTGCACTTGCTGGGTATATGAAGAACAAGGATGTGAATCCTGGTTCATCTGGTATTCAGACTGTGACCACCTTTACTGTCGGGTTCGGAGATGATGCTGTTAGTGGTGCGGGTAACCTGTTAGCGGAAACAGCTCGTCGTGGTGGCGGACTATATTATCCTGCGACCAGTGCCGAAGCACTCAGTCAGGCACTGAAGTCATCTTTACTGGCCATACTGCGCATCAATACCTCTCTGGTATCTCCGGCTATTGCAACAAATAACTTTGACCGAACCAGAAGTCTTAATAATATTTACTATGCCATGTTTGAACCTGATACTGGTCCGCGATGGAAAGGTAATCTGAAAAAGCTGGTCTTGTCTGACAAGGGATATGTAGTTGATACCACTACATTACCGGCGATAAAGAGTGATGGCACAATTCTGGAGGGGGCCAGAACTTTTTGGTCATCAGAGGATGACGGTAATCTGGTTGCAAAAGGTGGTGTGCAGGAGATGCTTGCCGATAAAAGTAACCGCAATCTTTATCTCATCAATGACAAGGCATCGCCCAAGCGCCTTGACAGCTTTACACGCAGCAACGCCCAGACAATGGCTGGCAGTGCTGAGGCGCTACGTTTACTGATGCAGTTATCTGACGTCTCTGAACTGGATAATATGTTCAGCTGGATCACTGGTAGTGATGTCGACAATGAAGATAACGACAGCAGTACGACAGTCAGGAAATATATATTGGGTGATCCCCTGCACTCCAGACCTTTAGTCATAAACTACGGTTGTACTATTGCACAAGGACAAACTAGTTGTACCCCTGACTTGCGTATTATCATGGGAACCAATGCCGGTTTTCTGCATATGTTCAAGGATCTTGGTTCATCTGTTGATGAAACCTGGGCCATGATGCCCTATCCGCTGTTAGCCACTCAAAAAGCATTACGGCAAAATAGTGAATCATCTGCTCACGTATTTGGTGTCGACTCCTCTCCCGTAGCACTCATCAAAGATGCTAACCAAAATGGGGTGATAAAAGCATCAGAGGGTGATTATGTCTGGATGTTTGTCGGATTGCGTAGTGGCGGTAAAAACTATTATGCCTTTGATGTCACAAATCCCGATGCACCAACACTGAAGTGGTCTATTACACCCGACTCGGGTGGTTTTTCGCAGTTGGGGCAGACCTGGTCTGTCCCTGAAGTGGCATTTGTTCCCGGCGTTACCGATCCGGTAGTAATCTTTGCCGGTGGTTATGATCTGAATAAAAGTACTCTCGGGCTGGGTAGTTCTGATAGTAGTGGTGCGGGTATTTATATAGTGAATGCCAATACTGGTGGGCTGATATACAGTGCAACGCCAGCTGCCAACAGTACGACAAACCTGCAAGTCAGCACCATGCTGGACAGTATGCCTGGTAGTGTGGCGACTCTTGATAGTGATGGCGATGGCAAAGTCGACCGTATTTATGCCAGCGATACTGGCGGAAATATCTGGCGAATGGATTTGCCAGGAACCAATAAAACAGATTGGAGTGTATTCAAATTTGCCAGTCTGGGTTCCGACACACAGCAAAGTGAAGATCGGCGCTTCTTCACTCAACCTGTATTGGTAAGAACAATCAATAAGGGGTGGGAAGTAAAAAATAGCCAGTATGTTTATAGCGAACGCCCCTTCGATGCGGTCTTGATTGGTTCTGGCGACCGTAATCGCCCATCATCAGAATCGACCGTCAGCAATGCCTATTTCATGCTGCGGGACTATCAGGTTGTACCCAAATCCTACCGCACCGTCACTCCTCCATCGGCGATCACTATTGATCAACTCTACGATGTAACGACAGATCCCTTCCTTGGCAAAACCGATGCACAGATATTGACGATAAAGAAAAGTCTGACCAGCAAGATGGGGTGGAAATATTGGCTGGATGAAACGGGAGAGAAGTCGATGGGAGCTGGGGTTGTCCTTCAGGGCAAACTTTACTTCACCTCCTTCCTGCCGCAGGTTCAATCTTTCGAAGAGTGTACCATTCAGTCGATAGGTGCCATGCGGCAATACATGGTGGATATGCACTATGGCACATCATTCCGCTACACGGTCGATCAGGATGGTAATCAGTCTCCGGAACGTTATGTCGAGGTCAATAATAAAGTGGCTGATGACCTCGTGGTGCATGCTGGTGATGATGCCAAGATCCGTATTATCGGTGGTGCTCCGGGCGAGGAGGTTATTCTGAAAGATGACGGGAATAATCAACCTACCCGTTGTACCGGGGCCGGGCAATGTTCAGAGGGAGCCGATGAGGCCGAAATGGATATGACACCCAAGAAGATATACCTCTACGAGGATGAACCCCAATGAGAGTGAATATGC
Organism: Aeromonas sp. SG16; assembly: GCF_024436135.1. Taxonomy (NCBI): domain Bacteria; kingdom Pseudomonadati; phylum Pseudomonadota; class Gammaproteobacteria; order Aeromonadales; family Aeromonadaceae; genus Aeromonas; species Aeromonas sp. SG16. The sequence goes on along the minus strand of NZ_JANFNW010000007.1, from coordinate 82,939 downwards.
TGTTGTTGACTCTGCTGGGCGTTAGCTGCGCCCATGCAGCTGTAGATCGTAAGTGCTATGTCGAACTGGAAAATGGGGCGAATGTTGTATTGCAGGGCGCTATTGCGGATAACAAAAAGCCTGAGATTGCCTTCAAGGAGAAGGGATTTGAGATAAACGGGCAGCTGCTGATGGTGAGGACAGTGCTGGAATGTCAGCCTGTTGATCGGCCTTTCACTCTCGAGTCCGCCCGAAAACAAGAGAAAGAGCAGCCAAGATAGCAGTAGTGCAAGATGATTGGCTCAAGGGCAGATTGTGGTGGTGTCTGTCCTGCTACTGCGGCCAGAAACGGCAATAACGAGGTCAATCTCCGGTTCTTGGCTCACACAGACTTTAATGGTCATATTGGTACCCAGGCTAGTACCGTCTGGAGCAAACAGAACCCGGGTTCTGGTCGAGGTGATAGTTGCGCTGGATGAAAAGGTTGGGGTACGTGCCAACTCTGTTTCACCATTATCAAGTTGGGAGTTGTTATTGGTATCGGCAAATACCAGTAACTGTGTTGAATTGCTGGAAACACACTGGCTTGCGTTGTTGATGAGGCAGGCGCTTACGGTTTGCTGCTCGCTGATTGCTTCGTTACGCGCGAAGCGCAGGTGTTTCATCAACCGTTCACTTTCATAGTTGGCGGTGTTCTCTTTGAGCAGGTCGCTTAGGGCAGGAATACCAATGGCAAGTAGTATGACCCCCAATGCAATGGCGATCATCAGCTCCAGCAAGGTAAATCCGCGTTGTTTCATGGTGGCCTGAGGTGTGTCGTTCCGTGACTATCTACAGCTTATCCTTACTGCCGATGGCTGTCACATGGTTACACCAGTCTTGAACTGGCAGATCGCCCCCCTTTTCTTTATCATTCCCCATCATTTTCGAATTCAAGATGCATCGCCATGGCAAAAGCCCTCTCTCTGATGCTTGCCCAGTTGAATCTGACGGTAGGCGCCATCGAAGATAACACTGACAAAGTGCTCGCTGCGGCCGCTCAAGCCGAACAGCAAGGTGCCGATCTGCTGGTTTGTTCCGAGCTGGCCCTGACCGGCTATCCACCGGAAGATCTGCTGCTGCGCGCCGATCTGATGATCCGGGTTGATGCTGCGCTGGCTCGCATTGCCGAATGGCAGGGTAACTGCGCCATTTTGGTCGGGCATCCCTGGCGTGAAGGGGAGGCGCTCTATAACGCGGCCTCCCTCTATGAGCACGGCAAGCTGATTGCCCGTTACTTCAAGCAGGACTTGCCCAACTACGGGGTATTCGACGAGAAGCGCTACTTCACCGCGGCGACCGAGACCTGCGTGGTGCCGTTCCGTGGTCATAATCTGGGGCTGCTCATCTGCGAAGACCTCTGGCAGCCGGGTCCGGCGCTGGCCGCCAAGGCGGCAGGGGCCGATCTGCTACTCACCATCAATGCGTCGCCATACGATCAGGAGAAACCCTGGATCCGCCGCGAACTGATGGCCGAGCGCTGCGATCAGACCGGTCTGCCACTGGTTTACCTCAATCAGGTATGCGGTCAGGATGAGCTGATTTTTGATGGCTGCTCCAAGGTGTTCAACAGCCAGGGCGAGTTGACCCATAAACTGGCGCCGTTTGCCGAAGAGCTGGCGCTGGTGCGCTTTGCCGATGGTCAGCCGGTGAAAGAGCGGGAACCCGCGGCGCCGCTGGAGCCGTTGGCCGAGACCTATCAGGCGCTGATGCTGGCAGTGCGCGACTACGTTACCAAGAACGGTTTCCACGGGGCGGTACTGGGTCTCTCCGGCGGCATCGACTCGGCGCTGACGCTGGCCATTGCGGCCGATGCCATCGGTGCCGACAAGGTGCAAGCGGTGATGATGCCGTTCCGCTATACCGCCCAGATGAGCGTGGAGGATGCCAAGGAGCAGGCCGAACGGATGGGGGTGGAGTTCAACATCATCTCTATCGAGCCGATGTTCGAAGGGTTTATGACCCAGCTGGCGCCGCTGTTTGAAGGTACCGCCCGCGATACTACCGAAGAGAACCTGCAGGCTCGCTGCCGTGGGGTGCTCTTGATGGCGCTCTCCAACAAGCGTCGTCGTATCGTGCTGACCACTGGCAACAAGAGCGAGATGGCTGTCGGCTATGCGACTCTTTATGGCGACATGGCCGGTGGCTTCGATGTGCTGAAAGATGTGCCCAAGACGCTGGTCTTCAAATTGTGTGAATATCGCAACTCGGTCGACTACGTGATCCCGCAGCGAGTTATCGACCGTCCGCCTTCAGCAGAATTGGCACCGGATCAGGTGGATCAGGACAGTCTGCCGCCGTACGACATCCTGGATGCCATCCTCAAGCGCTACGTGGAAGAGGATGCTTCCGTGGCCGACATGGTAGCGGAGGGCTTCGAAGAGGCGGTGGTACGCAAGGTGATCCGTCTGGTGGATCTCAACGAATACAAGCGCCGTCAGGCGGCGGTTGGGCCCCGCATCACGGCCCGCAACTTTGGTAAGGATCGCCGTTACCCCATTACTTCGGGTTTTGGCAAACAGAACTGGTAAGGAGACACCATGAAGAAGATTGAAGCCATCATCAAACCGTTCAAGCTGGACGATGTGCGCGAGGCCCTGGCCGAGATCGGCATTAACGGCATGACCGTCTCCGAAGTCAAAGGCTTCGGCCGCCAGAAGGGCCACACCGAGCTCTATCGCGGTGCCGAGTACATGGTCGACTTCCTGCCGAAAGTGAAGGTGGAGCTGGTAGTGCAGGACGAGGATCTCGATGCCTGTCTGGAAGCGATCCAGAACACTGCTCGTACCGGCAAGATTGGTGACGGCAAGATCTTCGTTTGCGAGGTGGAGCGCGTCATTCGTATCCGTACCGGCGAAGAGAACGAAGACGCTATCTGATGCCGTTTTTGCCTCGTTATGTTCAGGAGAGCAAATCAAGTTCTGCTCTGCTGTCCCGAAAGCGCATCGTGGCGGTGGCAGGCTTGCTGGTAGTACTCACTGCGTGCAGTACCCGCCCGCCGGCTCAGCCGGAAAACCTGTGCCAGATCTTTCGCGAGAAGCCGGAGTGGCACAAGGCCGCGCTCAAGATGAACGAGAAGTGGGGGACGCCGATCCATGTGGTGATGGCCATGATGTATCAGGAGTCCTCCTTCGTACACGACGCCCAGCCGCCGATGGAGTATTTCCTCTTTATTCCGACCGGGCGGGCGAGCTCGGCTTATGGCTACGCTCAGGTGAAAGACGAGACCTGGGCTGATTACCAGCGAGAGACCGGCAATAGCTGGAGCGATCGCGATGACTTTGCCGACGCCATCGATTTTATGGGCTGGTACACTAACAAGGCCCAGCGGCTCAATGGCACCTCCAAGTGGGATGCCTATGGCCAGTATCTCAATTATCACGAAGGGTGGGGTGGCTATCGGCGTGGCAGCTATCGCAGCAAGGGGTGGTTGATGAAAACCTCGCGCAAGGTGGAAGCTCGCGCCCAGCGCTACGGCGCCCAGTATCGACAATGCAAGGATCAGCTCTCCCGCGGGGGCTGGTTCTGGTAACCCAATCAGGAGTCAGAAATGCCGTTATTGGACAGTTTTACCGTTGACCACACCCGTATGGAAGCGCCAGCGGTGCGTGTGGCCAAAACCATGCAGACCCCGAACAAAGACACCATTACCGTGTTCGACCTGCGTTTCTGCGTACCGAACAAGGAGATCCTCTCCGAGCGCGGTATCCATACCCTTGAGCACCTGTTCGCCGGTTTTATGCGTGATCATCTGAACGGCAACGGTGTGGAGATCATCGATATCTCCCCCATGGGTTGCCGTACCGGCTTCTACATGAGCCTGATCGGTGCGCCGGACGAGGCCCGTGTCGGTGCTGCCTGGCAAGCAGCCATGAGTGATGTGCTGACCGTGCAGGAGCAGGGCAAGATCCCCGAGCTGAACGAGTATCAGTGCGGTACCTACAGCATGCATTCGCTGGAAGAGGCCCATGCCATCGCTCGCCATGTTTTGGAGCGTGGCATCGGCGTCAACCACAACGACGAGCTGGCCCTGCCGGAAGAGAAGCTCAAAAGCCTCTAAGGCTATCGAGTCAAGATGAGAAAAACCGGTCAGCAATGCTGGCCGGTTTTTTTTATCGCTGTTTGCGTCGCATCGCGATGACTTGTTCACTTTCTCCGCTCTGCTAGGATGTTCTCCTGCTTGTGTTTCAACTGCGGGAGGGAGTGCCGATGAAAGGGGTGTTGCTACGCTGGTTGGCCCGTTACGACGAGTGGTGTGAAGAGTGGGGACTTACTCAGGATAACCGGCGCTGTTGTACGCCGGTTCGTTATGATGAGGATCCATCGAAAGAGTGCAATCCCGGCAGTGATGATTCACTTACTGAAAATTGCGGGTCACGGCACCGGTAACGCTGTTGTATTCAAAACCCAGGCCATTCGGGTAATCCGGGAAGCGACCGACAGAATCGCGCAGAATATAGCGGCAGTTATAGTGCACCTCGTTGCCTTCATCTTCATCCGGATGACCTGGGCCAATCATGGTGGAAAGGTAATCAGCCCGCTTCTGCACTGCGTCAGGCTGATCCGTTGACGCAACGCTCTGACTGCCATCCAGCAGATCGGTAAAAAGCAGTCGGCAGTCTGACTGGTTGCTGACCGAGATATGGTTGCCAGATCCCGGTTGATAGGGGGTGTCTACCGGCTTGTTGTAATCCTCTTCGGAGCCCACCGGCCAGCCATAGCGATTGATATCTATCGTGCTGTTGCCAAAACTGCTCAGGTTGTAGAGCGCGACGGATTGCCCCTTCACTACCACCGCCCAGCCGGCATTGGCCAGACGGGCCGCACTGGCAAAATTACCCGCAGTCGCCGATACCATGCTTTTGAGCGCATCATCCTTGATATTGATAAAACGGGGCAGGGCCACCACTGCCAGGATCCCCAGTACGATGATGACCAGCACCAGCTCAATCAGGGTAAAACCACGGTGTTTGTTGTTCATCATCTTCAATGACCCATTAAATCCCACAAACAGGTGTGAGTGATATGCAGCTGACAGATACCCATTGCCACCTCGATTTTCCTGACTTTGACGAGGACAGGGAGGCATTGCTGGCTCGTTGCCAGGCATCCGGGGTGACGGAGTATATCATTCCTGCTATTGCCGAGACCAACTGGCACCGTGTGATGACGCTGGCCAACCAGCACACAGGCGTGTGCTATGGCCTGGGTGTTCATCCCTGGTATGCCGGTGAACAAGAGGAAGGAGTAATAGATCGGCTGCGGGAGCTGGTATCGAGCCGTCCCGAGGGGCTGGTAGCCATCGGTGAGTGCGGACTGGATCTGCGCTCCCATGTACCTCAGGGTAGGCAGTTCGAACTGTTCGAGGCACAGATCAAGCTGGCAGTCGATGTCGAGCTGCCATTGATAGTTCATTCGGTACGGGCCAATGACACTGTGGCCAAGCTGCTGCGTCGTTTCAAACCGGTTCGAGGTGGCGTGATCCACGCCTTCAGCGGTTCGCTGCAACAAGCAGAGGCGTTCTGGCAGTTGGGTTTTTATCTTGGTGTCGGCGGGGTCATCAGCTATGAGCGGGCGAACAAAACCCGTGAGGTATTTCGGGCCATGCCGCTTGAATCGCTGGTGCTGGAAACCGATGCACCGGATATGCCGCTACAGGGGCGGCAAGGAGAGCGAAATACACCGGAAGCGCTGCCGGAAATTGCGGCGATATTGATGGGGATACGAAAAGAATCCGCAGAACATGTTTCAACCATGTTAATTGATAATGCCGAGCGACTTTTCCGGCATCGCAAAAGGCAATGAAACATTGGTGTAACAAGTGGTTGAGCTATCAGGGAAAAAAATAAGCGTAAAAATCGTTTGCTGTCTAATTTTGTGACACTTGAATAATTTGATACCGATAAAATGTGACCAGCATTCTATTTTATCGGACTTTAATTAGTATAATGCGCTCCCCTTGATTAGTTGGGTTTGTTTACAACTCACTAACAAGCTAGGTGCTACTAGAGGAAGATAATAATGAATTTGTTCATGGGTCTGGTAGGGATGGCGACGCTCGTCCTTATCGCGGTGCTGTTCTCCAGCAACCGCAAGGCAATCAACGTCCGTACCGTAGCCGGTGCGTTTGCAATTCAAGCTGGTCTGGGTGCGTTTGTACTCTATGTACCGGTAGGGCGCGATATTCTGGTCGGTGTATCCGATGCAGTCTCCAGCGTCATCAGCTATGGCCAGAATGGTATCGAATTCCTGTTCGGTGGTCTGGTCAGCAACAAGATGTTTGAAGTGTTCGGTGGCGGCGGCTTTATCTTTGCCTTCCGTGTTCTGCCGGTCATCATCTTCTTCTCTTCCCTGATCGCTGTGCTCTACTACCTGGGCATCATGCAGATGGTCATCAAGTTGCTGGGTGGTGGTCTGCAGAAAGTGCTGGGCACTTCCCGTACCGAATCCCTCTCTGCGACTGCCAACATCTTCGTAGGTCAGACTGAAGCTCCGCTGGTGGTTCGTCCCTACATCTCCAAGATGACTGACTCCGAGCTGTTCGCGGTCATGTGTGGTGGTCTGGCATCTGTTGCCGGTTCCGTTCTGGCTGGCTACGCCTCCATGGGCGTCAAGATGGAGTACCTGATCGCTGCCTCCTTCATGGCTGCACCGGGTGGTCTGCTGTTCGCCAAGCTGCTGGTACCGGAAACCGAGACCCCGAACTATGACGAAAGTTCCGCAGATGCCGAGCTGGACGACAAGCCGGCCAACGTGATTGACGCCGCTGCCGCTGGCGCTTCTGCCGGTATGCAACTGGCTCTGAACGTCGGCGCCATGCTGCTGGCCTTCATCGGCCTGATCGCCATGATCAACGGTATCTTCTCCGGTGTGGGTGGCTGGTTCGGTTATCCGCAGCTCTCTCTGGAACTGCTGCTGGGCTGGATCTTCTCCCCGCTGGCCTTCCTGATCGGTGTGCCCTGGAGTGAAGCGATTGTTGCCGGTTCCTTCATCGGTCAGAAACTGGTAGTGAACGAGTTCGTGGCTTATCTGAACTTCGCTCCGTACCTGAAAAACGAGGTGCTGATCAACGGTGTGGCCATGTCCGATCACACCAAGGCGATCATCTCCTTTGCCCTGTGTGGTTTTGCCAACCTCTCTTCCGTTGCCATTCTGCTGGGTGGTCTGGGGTCGATGGCACCGAACCGCCGCGGCACCATTGCGAAATTTGGTCTGAAAGCCGTACTGGCTGGCTCTCTGTCCAACCTGATGTCTGCGACTATCGCAGGCTTCTTCCTGGCACTGTCCGGCATGTAATATCAGCCTGACTGACAGGGTATAAACACGAACGCCACGGCATCTGCCGTGGCGTTCGCGTATGGAGCGGTGACAACCGTTTTCCTATCTAAACTAATAATAAAATGAGTCAAATCGGAGGTTATATGAATGAAGTGCTACTGGCGATGGTGGCCGGCTTTATAGTCGGTTTGTTGTTTTCTTTCCTCAAATTGCCGATCCCGGCACCTCCCGTTTTGTCCGGGGTGATGGGGATTGTCGGGGTCTATCTGGGGGGGCTGGCTTACTCCTGGATCCTGACGCGCTTCTTTTCGTAAGGCATTTTTGAATGCGGATTTGCCAGATGTGAGGTACCTCTGAAATTGGCAAATCCGGCTTGCAAACAGGGGGTATCTCGGCTGAAATAGGCGTTGCCAGCAGGGTGCTGGCAATGACTAATGCTCGATGAAATCGGGTGTTGGCGGTCAAATGGAATTGATTGGGAAGTCGGGTCGGAGTTGCTCTGCCTTTCTCAAGTCTTCATGGAACCAAGTCCGCACTTTTGTAAGAAAGTGACAGGGCTCTTGCCTTATTTACAGTCGTTGTGCCTCAGCCTTCGCACTGTAATTCCATTCCCGTATAGCTGGGAATTGCTACTGCTATCTCCTTTTTGGAGCTTGTGGTGGTGCCCGGTTATCTGGATCAAATCGAGACTTTGGAGAACAGAATGAGTGATCTGAAACTGGCCGCCCAGCGCGCCCTGAACCTGATGGACCTGACCACCCTGAACGACGACGATACCGATCAGAAGGTGATTGACCTGTGCCATAAGGCCAAGTCACCGGCCGGTCTGACCGCTGCCGTCTGCATCTACCCCCGTTTCATTCCCATCGCTCGCAAGACCCTGCGTGAGATCGGCGCTGCCGACGTGCGCATTGCGACCGTGACCAACTTCCCGCACGGCAACGACGACATCGAGATCGCCGTGGCCGAGACCCGTGCTGCTGTCGCCTACGGTGCCGACGAAGTGGACGTGGTCTTCCCGTACCGCGCTTTCATGGCTGGCAACGAACAGATCGGTTTTGATCTGGTCAAAGCCTGTAAAGAGGCCTGTGGTGCCAACGTGCTGCTGAAAGTGATCATCGAAACCGGCGAACTGAAAGAAGAGGCGTTGATCCGTCGCGCTTCCGAAATCTGTATCGATGCCGGTGCCGACTTCATCAAGACCTCCACCGGCAAGGTGCCGGTCAATGCGACCCCGGAAGCGGCGCGCATCATGATGGAAGTGATCAAGGCCAAGAATCCGAAAGTCGGTTTCAAGCCGGCCGGTGGCGTGAAAGATGCCGCCGTGGCGGGTCAGTACCTGGCCATGGCCGAAGAGATCCTCGGCAAGGACTGGGTATCCGCCCGTACCTTCCGCTTTGGTGCATCCAGCCTGCTGGCCAGCCTGCTGGCCACTCTGGGGCATGGCGACAAGCCGGCCAACACCAGCGGTTACTAATAGGTTGATGAGAGGGCGGACGGTTGTCCGCCCTGTTAAGCCCCCACCTGTGGTGCGCGGGCAAGGATTCAGGCTTGTGTAACGCCAGCAATGGCGGAGGGAATGAAAGATGTTTTTGCCTCAAGAAATTATTCGCAAGAAGCGCAACGGTGAAGCGCTCAGTACCCAAGAGATTCAATTCTTCGTTCAGGGCATTACCAATAACACCATCGGCGAGGGCCAGATTGCGGCGCTGGCGATGGCGGTCTACTTCAAAGATATGACCATGGATGAGCGGGTTGCCCTGACCTGCGCCATGCGCGACTCAGGCATGGTATTGACCTGGGATCACCTCAATCTGGGTGGCCCGATTGTCGACAAGCACTCCACCGGCGGTGTGGGTGACGTTGTCTCCCTGATGCTTGGCCCGATGGTCGCCGCCTGCGGCGGTTTCGTGCCGATGATCTCCGGCCGTGGTCTGGGCCATACCGGCGGTACCCTCGACAAACTGGATGCCATTCCCGGCTACCAGACCTCGGTCGACAACGATCGTTTCCTGAAAGTGGTGAAAGAGGCGGGTGTCGCCATCATCGGCCAGACTGGCGATCTCGCCCCAGCCGACAAGCGTATCTATGCCGTACGTGACATCACTGCCACCGTCGAATCTGTCGCCATGATCACCGGCTCCATCCTCTCCAAGAAGCTCGCCTCCGGGCTCGAAGCGCTGGTGATGGATGTGAAAGTGGGCTCCGGCGCCTTTATGCCGACCTTTGAAGCCTCCGAAGAGCTGGCCAAGAGCATTGTGGCCGTGGCCAACGGTGCCGGTTGCCGTACTTCAGCGCTCTTGACTGACATGAACCAGGTGCTGGCCTCCAGCGCCGGCAACGCGGTGGAAGTGCGTGAAGCGGTGCGCTACCTGACCGGTGAATATCGCAACCCGCGGATCCACGAAGTGACCATGGCGCTGTGCGCCGAGATGCTAATCTCCGCCAGTCTTGCCTGCGACGAGCGCGATGCCCGCGCCAAGCTGCAGGCGGTGCTGGATAACGGCAAGGCTGCCGAGATCTTCGGCCGCATGGTGACTGGCCTGGGTGGCCCGGCTGATTTTATGGAGCGTTACGACGCTTACCTGCCTAAAGCCGCCATCGTGCGCCCGGTCTTCGCGGCCAACAGCGGCTTCGTGACCGCCATGGATACCCGCGAACTGGGTCTGGCCGTGGTCGCCATGGGCGGCGGTCGCCGCGCTGCCGGTGACAAACTTGATTATGCGGTTGGTCTGACCGACTTTATCCGCCTGGGTCAGAGCGTCGATGCTGACAAGCCGATCGCCATGATCCACGCTCAGACTGAAGAGCAATATGCTCAGGCTGCCAGCATGGTGCAGGCGGCTGTCCGGATTGGTGGCGAGCGGCCCGAGGCACTGCCTGAAGTGTACCGCCGTATCACCCTGGCTGATTTGTAACAAGGGGAAGTCCCATGAAACGTACCTTTATCCTGATGATGGACTCTTTCGGTATCGGCGCTGCCGCCGATGCTGACAAGTTCGGAGACACGGGCGCCAATACCCTTGGCCATATCGCCAAGGCGTGTGCGGCTGGTGAAGCGCAGGGCCGCGGTGCCCTCAATCTGCCGAACCTGAGCAAGCTGGGCCTCGGCCACGCTTGCGAACAGGCTTCCGGCACCTTCCCGGCAGGTCTTAAGAAAGATATCGAGGTGGTCGGTGCCTACGGCTACGCTCAGGAGCTCTCCTCCGGCAAGGACACTCCGTCCGGTCACTGGGAGATCGCCGGTGTGCCCGTGCTGTTCGAGTGGGGCTACTTCAAGGATCACACCAACAGCTTCCCGCAGGAGCTGCTGGACGCCATCGTCGAGAAGGCCGGTCTGCCGGGTTACCTCGGCAACTGCCACGCCTCCGGTACCCAGGTGCTGGACGATCTGGGCGAAGAGCATATGCGCACCGGCAAGCCGATCCTCTACACCTCTGCCGACTCGGTGTTCCAGATCGCCTGCCATGAAGAGACCTACGGCCTCGAGAAGCTCTATGAGCTGTGCCACATCGTGCGCGAGCTGCTGGAGCCCTACAACATCGGTCGCGTCATCGCGCGTCCGTTCGTGGGCAGTGGCAAAGGCAACTTCAAGCGTACCGGTAACCGTCACGACTACTCCGTGCTGCCGCCGGCACCGACCGTGCTGGATTACATGAAAGAAGCGGGTGGCCAGGTGGTCTCCATCGGCAAGATCGCCGACATCTATGCCGAGCAGGGCATCACCAAGAAGGTGAAGGGTACCGGTCTGACCGAGCTGTGGGATCGCACCCTGGAAGAGGTGAAAGCGGCCGGTGACAACACCATCGTCTTCACCAACTTTGTCGACTTCGACTCCTCTTACGGTCACCGTCGCGACGTGAAGGGCTACGCCGATGCGCTGGAGTATTTCGACTCCCGCCTGCCGGAGCTGTTCGACCTGCTGCAGGATGGCGACGTGGTGGTGCTGACCGCAGACCACGGTTGTGACCCGACCTGGAGCGGCACCGACCATACCCGCGAGTACATCCCGGTACTGTTCTACGGCAAGCCGGTCAAGGCCGGTTCCGTCGGCCGTCGCGAGACCTTCGCCGACATCGGCCAGAGCATTGCGGCGTACCACGGTCTGCCCAAACTGGCATACGGTACCAGCTTCCTGTAATTTACCCGCCCGCCACTCCGGTGGCGGGCAATTTTAATAAAGACAATAAAACTCAACCCAAGTGTGAAGGAATCAAGAGAATGGCAACTCCTCATATCAATGCGAAAGATGGCGCCTTTGCTGATACCGTGCTGATGCCGGGCGACCCCCTGCGCGCCAAGTACATCGCCGAGACTTTCCTGGAGAACGTCGAGCAGATCTGCGACGTGCGCAACATGTTCGGCTTTACCGGTACCTACAAGGGCCGTCGTATCTCCGTAATGGGCCACGGCATGGGTATTCCCTCCTGCTCCATCTATGCAAAAGAGCTGATCACCGATTACGGTGTGAAGACCCTGATCCGCGTCGGCTCCTGCGGTGCCGTGCGTGAAGATGTGAAACTGCGTGACGTGGTAATCGGTATGGGTGCCTGCACCGACTCCAAAGTAAACCGTCTGCGTTTCAAGGATCACGACTTCGCTGCCATCGCTGACTTCGACCTGGTTGCCAATGCTGTTCAGGCCGCCAAGAACAAGGGCGTTGCCGTGCGCGTGGGCAACATCTTCTCCGCCGACCTGTTCTACACCCCGGATCCCTCCATGTTCGACGTCATGGAAAAATACGGCATCCTGGGTGTCGAGATGGAAGCCGCCGGTATCTACGGCGTGGCCGCAGAGTACGGTGCCAAGGCACTGACCATCTGCACCGTCTCCGACCATATCCGTACCGGCGAGCAGACCACCTCTGAAGAGCGTCAGCTGACCTTCAACGACATGATCGAAATCGCACTGGATTCCGTCCTGCTGGGCGACAAGTAATCCCCTTGCGAATAAAAAACGGCGGCCTGCGGGCCGCCGTTTTTTTATCTGCTCTCTGTCCGGGCCATCAGTTTTCCGGTGGCGGGGAGGTGGGCGCACTCTTTTTCTTGTGCTTGCGCACCCGCATGTAGTTGCGGCGAATGCCGTAGGAGATAAGCACTCCGGCCAGCAGGGCGACCAGCAGCATCAGGCGCTGTTTCTCCTGTGTCACTTTGAGCCGGGTATCCTTGTCCGCCAGCATCTGCTGCTCTTCCAGCGTGATGCGCAGATAGCCGAGGGTCTGGGCTCCGTCCTGGATCTCCTGCACGAACTGGATGCGTCCCTTGCCCTGCTCCGGCATCGACTTGTTGTCGCTGCCGATGGGGAGCAGGCTCTCCAGCGGTACGGCCTGCTCCGACTGGGCGAGCGGGATGCCGCGTCCATCATAGAGGGTGACATCGAGGATCTCCGGCTCGGTCGCCAGATCCCGGGCCAGTCGCTCCAGCTCGCTGCTATTGTCCTCCTTGATCCAGCGCTTCATGTCGCGGGCGGCATAGGCGACCAGTGCCTGGGCGCGGTTGCGCGCTTCGCTGTGCAGGGCAGCCTGACTCTCTCCCTGCATATGGAGGAGCACAACCAGTACCCAGCAGCCGAGCAGCAGGCCGGCTACCAGACTGAGCACACGTTTGATGGGAAGATGACGCTGCAAGCGCGAGACCTCATACTGACCGGAAGTTGCGGGATCTTGGCGCTTGCCTGCGCAAAAAGCAATACGCTACTCTGGGCCACTATTGTTAACCCCTTGATCACCATGGAAGGCGTATCGCGTATGTTGTTGTCCCGGCTCCCCACCTCCTTATCCGAATGGCCTGCCCACCTGTCATCTTCCCCCTGGTGGCAGCTGACCCCGGATGCCCTGCAACCGACCGGAACTCCTCTTGCGGCTGGCTGGCTGGTGCTGTTTGGCAAGGCGCTGGGGCCGGCCTCTCTGGAAGAGCTGGCCCCCCTGTTGGCTGAGCACGGGGTGACGGCGACCCTCTATCCGGCGACCGAGGTAGCGGGTTGCCCGTTGCTGCTGCTCGGTACCGACCGCTTCTCGCCCGAGCTGGTGGCCGTGCTCAGGGAGAGGGTGTGGGAGATCGATCTCTGTCATTTGCCCGCGCTGCCGACCCTGAGTGAGCCCGGCCTGCTGGTGATGGATATGGACTCCACCGCGATCCGCATCGAGTGCATCGACGAGATAGCGCGGCTGGCGGGGGTGGGCGATCAGGTTGCGGCGGTGACCGCGGCCGCCATGCAGGGCAAGCTGGAGTTTGCCGACAGTCTGCGCAATCGGGTAGCGCTGCTTGAGGGGGCGCCTGTCGCCATCCTCGATGAGGTGGCGGCATGGATGCCCTGGATGCCGGGCTTGCAGCTGATGGTCGATACCCTCAAACAGGCGGGGTGGCGTGTGGCAATCGCTTCCGGCGGTTTTACCCGCTTTGCCGGTCAGTTGCAGCGGGAGCTGGGGCTGGATGCCATCTTCGCCAACGAGCTGGCGGTGGAGGGGGGCCAGCTGACCGGCAAGGTGAGCGGGCGCATCGTCGATGCCAGCGTTAAAGCCGAAGTACTGCAGCAGCTGGCGGCCGAGTATGCCATTGCGCCCGCCCAGACCGTGGCCATCGGCGATGGTGCCAACGATCTCAAAATGATGGCGGTGGCGGGTCTTGGCATTGCCATCCATGCCAAGCCGCTGGTGCGGGCGCAGGCGGCGGCCACCCTCAATCACCACGATCTGGAGGGGGTGCTCTGCCTGCTCTCGGCACGCGCCTGTAGCGAAAGGCGCTGGGATCGCCCCTGATATTGTTTCATGGAGGAAACCAATCGAAATGGAATTGTTGCAGCAATCACTCTTTGTCCCCTGTGGCGAGCATCAACTGCACGTCCGTCATATCAAACCGGGGGCGGCCGTTCATGGTGAACCCATCCTGATGGTGCACGGCGCCATTGAGAACGGTCGCATCTTCTATACCGAGTCGGGCAAGGGGTTGGCCTGCTTTCTGGCTCGCCACGGTTTTCAGGTCTATGTCGCCGATCTGCGCGGGCGCGGGCTCAGTACCCCCGCCATCGCCGAGCAGGCGGAGCACGGTCAGCATGAACTCATCACCGAGGATCTGCCAGCCCTGCACCGCTGGATTGCCGCGCGCCACCACGGCTTCAAGGTGCACTGGGTGGCTCACTCCTGGGGGGGCGTCATCATGGCCTCCACGCTGGTGCGCTTTCCCGAACTGGCGGAGCAGGTGGCGAGCCTGCTCTTCTTCGGCACCAAACGCGGGGTGTCGGTGCAAAATCCCGAGCGCTGGTTGAAGGTGGATCTGATCTGGAACCGGCTGGCCCCCTGGCTGGCTCGTCGCCGCGGTTTTCTGGCAGCGCGGGATCTCAAGATCGGCGCCGATGACGAGCCGCTGCGCTACCTGCAGGAGACCATCCCCTGGGTCAAGTGCGGTCCCTGGCAGGATCCCCACGACGGCTTTGCCTATGACGAGGCGGCTGCCCGGGTCAACTGGCCGCCGCTCTGGATGATCTCGGCCAAGGCGGACAAGGTGCTGGGTCACCCCACCGACGTGCGCCGTTTCAGCGACGAGATGGGCTCAAGGACCCGCCATACCCGGCTTGGTCGGGACAACGGCAACCGGCTCGATTACGACCATATCAATATGCTGACCGCCCCGCAGGCGCAGGAGGATCACTTCCCCCGGATCCTCGACTGGCTGCTGGATCCGCAGGCCGCGTGATAAACAAACAGGGCGCATGATGCGCCCTGTTTGTTGTGGCCGGGATCAGTTGAGTGGCGGCGTGATGCCGAGGCGGAACAGGGTCGCCTGGGTGGTGTCGGTCAGCTCACCGACCCCGACGACGCTCCAGAGCTCTTCCTCCAGCTTTTTCGCCTTGTGAATGGCAAATTTGGCGATGTAGTCCAGCTCGTTGGCAATGAAGTTGGTGTCGGGGCGCCCGGTGCGGGAGACGCCGACCAGCACCGAGTAGAACTCCCCTTCCTGTAGTGCCAGCTCGATAAACTGGCGTTTCTCCTTCACGCCGGTGAACTCGCTGGCGAGACGGCTGCGGAAGATGGGCAGGCCAGCTCTGGTCTGGATGCTGGCGATGTAGACCTCCTCCTCCTTGGGTTTGTCCTCCCGCTCTATGCTGCGCAGCGGCGTCATCAACAGCTCCTTGAGCAGCTCTCCCTGAAACAGCGGATAGAGGTTCTCCTGCTCCGGCAGCTCGGCGCAGGCGGTGAGCAGCCGTTGCAGGCTGCGCGGCTTGAGCGACTTGCCGATGGAGGCGGGTTTGGGCGCCCCCTTCAGCTTGTTGATGTAGACCGGCGAGTTGAACAGGTGGTGGGTGTAGATGTTGCGCAGGGCGCGAGCCAGCCCGCGGTAACGGCGCTGCTCCTGCGCCGCCTTGAGCTTGTTCTGGTTGCTCTCGATCAGCAGGCTGAAGAACTGGCGACCGGTGTGGCGATCGGAATCCCCCTCGATGCAGAGATGCAGCACGGTACGGGTCATGTTGAGACTGACCAGCCGATAGGAGAGATGCTGCAAATCCATGCTCTTGGAGAGCTCCTGCAGGCGGGGCAGGGCAATGGTCACCACATCGTTCTTTTCGCCGACAAACGCCTCTTCCAGCTCGATCTGCAGGCCATGGGCCGAGATATCGCGGGTCCAGCCCAGCCAAGACTTGCCGTTGTGGTGGATGGCGACCGCCGTCTTGTGGATGTAGCGCAGCTCCTTGCGCAGCTGGACATAGTGCAGGGTCTCGATCTCGAAGGGTGCTACCCCCTGCTCGTGGCCAAAGCGCTGCAGCTCGTTGGCGTTGCTGCCAGCCTCCCCCTCCTGATAGAACTCTTCGCGCTGGGACTCCTGACTGATCTCCTGCAGCAGGCCGCAATAGCCGATCTGCTTGAGGCGCTCGAGCAGCAGTATGTCCTGCAACTGCGGGTTTTCGAGCCCCTGCAGCTGGCCGACATCCGCTTCGAGCAGTTCGCATGCCTCCAGCGTGAACTTGTAGACGCGCCAGCTGGGGCGACGTGAGCCCACTTGGAAGAAGAGGGCTGTCAGGCCGCTCTGGCGCAGCTCCTCGGCAGTTGCCGAGAAGAAGTATATGTGGCTGCGTACCGTGTGGGTGAAGCTGTAAATAAGGGTTTCGCTGGTGGCTCCGGGGGCGGGGCAGAGTCGCTTCATCCGCTCGGCACTGAATAGCCCCGCCAGCGCATCGCGGTTCTTCTCGTCACGCCAGTACTCCAGCAGATGCTGGTTGTTCTCGGTACGCAGCGCTATCTCGAGGCAGGGACTGTCGCCGGTACCGAAGAAGAGCGGCATGCCGGTCATGCGTGGCAGGTAGAACTGCTCGTATCCCTTGATGATGGCGGCCGAGAGCAGGTAGTCGACGCTGACCCGGTAGCGCACCTTGTTGACTTCGATGAACTCTTTCAAAAAAGCGTCAAAGGCGGGTTGCTCGCCCGTGCGCACCAGCCGCAGCCAGAATTTCCCCTCTTTGCTCTCTTCCCCGAGGATCTGGTAATTGACCGGCTGATGCAGTATCGGGTTGGGGTTATCGCGCTCCAGCCCGGTGAAGAAGACCTCGACCTGAGCGCCGGTATGGTAACTGGGCAGATAGGGCACCGAGATGCGCATCCCGCCGAGGGAGAGATCGGAACTCTTGGCAAACAGCTTTTCACCATCCGGCAGCTTGAGCAGTACCGGCGAGCTGAAGTGCATCCGCTCCTGACGGCGGCCGTAGTAGCTGGCGAAGGCGATGGTATTGACATCGTATTGCCTGAAAGGGCTGGCCGGCGGGATGAGGTGGCCATCGACGCGAGCGTGGTGCTGCTGTTTTTGCCACTGTTGCAGTGCCTCGTTGACCCCTATGGTATAGGCGTCACGGTAGAGATAGCACTGGGACTGGAACAGGTTGATTGCCTCGGCCGGCATGAAGTGGGTAATGCCGTCGAACTCATGGATCAGACACTCATCTGCCAGCTCATCGCGCATGTCGATGACCCTGCGGCACGGAGAGCATTTGCGTTTTAGCTCCATTTTGAGCAGAAAACGGCTGTTGCTGTTCTCTTCCTGGGTCATGCGGTTGAAGATCTCCTCGAAATCTTTCTCCCGCAACAAGGGGACAAGTTGTTCAATCAGATATTGTTGGTGTTCTGAATCCATGTGTTCCTGCCACGGAAAGTCACTTTTCCGATTCTGGGTTTGATCTGTCGGTCGCAAACAAGTATATCAAGCAGGAATTCATCCTGTCCCCGAGTTATCAATGGCCAAAAATAAAACTGCTTATGTTTGTTCCGAATGTGGTGCCGACTTCACACGCTGGCAGGGCCAGTGCAGTGAGTGCAAGGAGTGGAACACCATTACCGAGGTGCGCCTCGGGTCGGTGACTCCTGCCGGCAAGAGTGCCCGCTACACCGGTTATGCCGGTGCAATTGGCAGTCAGGTGCAGACACTGGCAGAGATAGCCACTACCGAGATCCCCCGTTTCTCCTCCGGTTTCAAGGAGCTGGATCGGGTACTTGGTGGCGGCGTGGTGCCGGGCTCAGCCATCCTTATCGGCGGTAACCCGGGGGCGGGCAAGTCGACCCTGCTGCTCCAGACCATGTGTGGTCTGGCCGAGCGGATGAAAACTCTCTATGTCACCGGTGAGGAGTCGCTCCAGCAAGTGGCGATGCGCGCCAATCGGCTCGGATTGCCTACCGACAAGTTGCGGATGTTGTCGGAGACCAGCGTCGAGCAGATCTGCCTGATTGCCCAGCAGGAGCAGCCGCAGATCATGGTGATCGACTCCATCCAGGTGATGCATGTGGCGGATGTGCAGTCGGCGCCCGGTTCCGTCTCGCAGGTGCGGGAGGCCGCAGCGCTGCTCACTCGCTACGCCAAGCAGAACCACGTGGCCATCTTCATGGTGGGCCATGTGACCAAGGATGGCACGCTGGCCGGCCCCAAGGTGCTGGAACACTGTATCGACTGCTCCGTGCTGCTCGACGGTGGCCATGACTCCCGTTTTCGTACCTTGCGCTCCCACAAGAACCGTTTCGGGGCGGTCAACGAGCTCGGCGTCTTTGCCATGACCGGGCAGGGAATGCGGGAGGTAAGCAATCCCTCTGCCATTTTCCTTAGCAGGGGAGAGGAGCAGGCTCCCGGCTCCATCGTGATGGTGATCTGGGAAGGGACCCGACCGCTGTTGGTTGAGCTGCAGGCGCTGGTGGATTACTCCCAGCTCTCCAATCCGCGCCGGGTGGCGGTGGGGATGGATCACAATCGGCTCGCCATGCTGCTGGCGGTGCTGCACCGCCACGGCGGCTTGCAGATGGCGGATCAGGATGTCTTCATCAACGTGGTTGGCGGGGTCAAGGTGGAAGAGACCAGTGCTGACCTGGCCCTGCTGCTGGCCATGGTCTCCAGCTTCCGCGATCAGTCGCTGCCCAAGGATCTGGTGGTGTTTGGCGAGGTCGGGCTCTCCGGCGAAATTCGCCCGGTGCCGTCCGGTCAGGAGCGGCTGCAAGAGGCTGCCAAGCATGGTTTTCGCCGTGCCATCGTGCCGCACGCCAACGCCCCCAAGCACCCTATCGAAGGGATGGAAGTGGTGCCGGTCAAGAAGTTGTCTGATGCGCTTGAGGCGCTGTAAGCCTATGCAGCTAAAAGACTATGTGTTGGGATGAATGTAAATAAGAAGAGCGCCGAGGCGCTCTTCTTATTTACGGGATTACGGGGAAATATGGAACGTCAGGGCTGGCTGTGTTCCAGATGCTCGCTCAGCAGCTGTTCCAGCTCCCGGTGCAGCAGCTCCTCATCGCCCACATTGAGTTCGATCATCCGCCTCAGGTGAGTGGCGCTGTCGATGTCGATGTGATGGCAGTAGAAGCCCAGCTTCTTGCTGGCCTCATGGTTCAGCTCTACCTGCATCTTGATCTCGATGTCACTGCCGCTCAGGACAAAGCTCAGCTGGTACTCTTTGTTGTCATTGCTCACCCAGTCGTCAGGCCGGATTAGCAGCGCACCCTGCAGGGAAATATCGACAAGCTGAGTGCGCCACTTGCGTTCCCCCTGCGTGAGTTCAGCCATGGTCAAGTAGAGGATCCGTGCAAAACGGCGGCGCTCAGACATGCTCATCTCCTTGTATGCAATCAGTGTGGACCCGATGGTCATTGCTTTGAGTGTAATCCACCTTGACTGCCCATATCTTGAACTTGCTCCGAAAATGGCGTTCAAGCCTGTTGTGCACTAAGGGATTCCACCACATGGAGTGCTTTGACCAGACGATCTTCCTGTTTGAAGCGCTCCTCCAGCACCGGTCCCAGTTCATTGAGGTCATCATCGAGCTGCAGCAGTTGGGCTTCATCGGCCTCGCTGTACTTGTCGTTGAACTCGAGAGCCAGTTCGGTACTGGTGCGGATATGGGGATAGATGCGCTTGGCGAGCTCCAGCGTTTCGCCGCTGGCCTGCTCGAAGGCGGTGACCACGTGATTGTAGATTTCGAAGTGGCCTGCGCTGACGTAGTCGACCAGTCTGTCACAGAAGTGCTGCAGCTCTTCGGGTTTGGGCAGGCATCGCTGTTTGGTTCGGGCCGGGGTAAGGCCAGCCAGCCGCATGTATTCGACCAGCAGGGCTTGCCGTGCATCCAGCCAGTCGTCGATAGCCTTGTGTTTTCCTGCCAGCGCCTGTTTGGTCTGTTCCAGTTTCGTCAACATAATCCCTCCATGGGGCAAGGCCGGGCGATTGATGGGGCTTCCTAGCCGTTTGAACAGTGACACACCCTATAACTAGGGAAAATCTGACCAAGCGTCAATAGGCTTGCCGGGATATTGTTAAGTGGTATTGAGGTGGGTGTCAAATTGAGCTTATTGAAGGGGGAGAGGCCGGTTGGTTCAGGGTTTTTCAGGGCTGGAATGTGACTTTTTCCGCAGATCTTGATGAAAACCCCAGCGTTTGACGCCCCCTGCTCGATAAAGCCTTTGCTTGAGCGTTTTTTTTTGCATAGAGTGACCCAGCGCTAAATGCCCGATCATAAAGGAAATGTTATGAACAAAGCTCAACTTGTCGATGCGATTGCCGCCAAAGCAGATCTGAGCAAAGCTCAGGCCAAAGTGGCTCTGGAAGAGATCATCAATGGTATTACCCAGAGCTTGAAAGAAGGTGATGCTGTGCAGCTGGTCGGTTTTGGCACCTTCAAGGTCACCCACCGCGCAGGCCGCACCGGCCGTAACCCGCAAACTGGTAAAGAGATCCAGATTGCTGCAGCCAACGTGCCTTCATTCGTGGCTGGCAAGGCTCTGAAAGACGCCGTCAAGTAAGTCTTAAAGTCTGTTTTGTCCAATGCCAGTCAGCTTGCTGACTGGCATTGTTTTTATTGGGGCTTTCAGTTTTACCCTTCCATCTCACCTACCTTGGTTTGCGCAAGGAGCACTCTGCGCGTCAGGCCGTCTGCTGCGCGGTCGCTGGCAATGGCCAGATCCGCTCATAGGCCCAGGTAAAGAGAATGATGTAGACGAGGTAGAAGGCGACGAAGCCGAGATCCAGCAGTAGCGCTTCCCACAACCCCAGATCGAGCCAGAACATGACGCAGGGGAGGGAGAGCATCATAAAGCTCGCTTCGTAGCCAAACGCATGCAGGAAGCGATCAAGAGGGCACTTGTTGGTACGCCCGCACAGAGTCAGTAGCGCCTTGTCAAACAGCAGGTTCCAGCCATAGGTCCATGCAGTGGCGACGATGGAGAAGAAGATCGCCAGTGAACCGACCTCGGCGACACCCTGGCCAAACAGCTGGCTGATAAGCGGGGCAACCATGGCCAGACCAATGCCTTCATAGAGAACCAGATAGCGGAGCCGATCCGAAGTGGTGCGCAGATGGGTACTACTCATGGGTGATGTGCCTCCTGTGGGAGGCGCATTCTAATCAGGGGTTGGTTAAAAGAGAAGCGATGAGATCGCTTCCCCTTGCCATGACTGCGGTACTTCAGGCAGTTTGCCCTTCCAGCCAGCTTCTGGCGACCTGATCGAGTGGTTCCCCCAGCCGACTGACACGGTGGTCGAGCTGCTCAATGGTGGCATTGTCAAATCTCAGCCCATCGAGATGGCTGATATCTTCGCTGGCCAGCAGATGAAGCCGATCGCTGCGCGCCAGCAGCATCGCCCGATCTACCCCGCCGAGCAGCCCTTTTGGCTCTTTCAGTTCACGGATCCGGTAGGTCGCGTGCAGGAACTGGGGGCGCCACAGGGGGACGACCGCCCAACGCTCTTCTGCGACGGCCCGCTCATATGCCGCGAGGCACTCCTCTTGCGACCCGTTCAAAAAACGGTAACCGGCGGTTTCCAGGCCATATTCCGCCATGATCTGGCGGGAGAAGCGGCTGATGCCCGCCCCCGGGCCAATCCCCTGGATCACCGGTGTCATGCGCTTTCGCACTTCGGGGTGCAGCAGATCCGCCACCGCGGCGACCTGATCTGCGGGCACATAGTCCGGCACTCCCCAGAGGGCATAGGGTTGATAGTGGAGCCCGAACTCGCGGGTATCGACCTGTTGCTCGACCTGCTCCTTGTAGATGCCGTGGCTGGAGGGCAACCATGCCGATGCCAGCATGTCGATCTCTCCGCTGGCCAGCCGGGCAAAGTTTGCCTCATGGGGTGCGTAGCTGCGAGTGACCCGATAACCGCGCAGTTCGAGTGTGGTGGCGACCAACGCCCCGGTCATGCGGTGAAACGATAGATCGGTAATACCAAGCCGGATCATGGGGCCGTCTCCTTTGTGCGATTGCTGAGTGGTGTTCGAGTGCGTCACTGCCCGCGCGGTGAGTGATATGCTCGTTGTCGCCAGCGTGACGATGGCGGCGCCTCCTTTGATGAAATTGCGTCTGCTGGTCATCTCTTGTCCTCTTGGGATGTGTCATCCAGAAACAGCAGCTCAACCATGACGCCGTTGTTGTCCTGCAAAAACAGCTGCAGTTCGCCCCGCTCCGGGATCAGGCGGCTGACAAAAGGGATATCAAGGCGCAACAGGCGGGCCTGTACCTCGTTAGCACCTTCGGCGCGCAGGGAGATATGGTCGATGCAGCCGCTGCCGTGATCCTCGCCCCGCACGCCGAGATAGCTTGCCAATCCCTCGTCGGTGCCGCTGGCCACCAGATGCAGCAGTGGGCGGCCATCGGCATAGAGCCAGCGGCCAGCGAAGGGGAAGGGAGGGCGAACCCCCTCCTGCAAGCCCACTACCTCGCGATAGAATGCGACTGTTTGCTCCAGCGCGCGGGTGCGCAGCGTGAAGTGGTCGATGGCGCGTATGGTCATCCTGACTCCTGTTAGCCCCCTCTTGGGGGCGATGGTCATGGCGAAAAAGGGTCAGCAAGCCAGGGCTGCGCGGCGGCTACGCTCCTGGCTCAGGATAAACAGCAGTCCTGTCAGCGGAACCAGTGCGGCAAAAAAGGGCAAGGCGGCCGGGCCGAAGTGGCTGTCGACCACTGTGCCGCCGATGATCCCCCCCAGCGCATTGGCGATGTTGAATGCCGAGATATTGGCCGTGGCTGCCAGCTCGGGAGCTTGCTTGCCATATTTCATGACCCGCATCTGCATGGCGGGCAGGTTGGCAAAGGTGGCAACCCCAAACAGAAAGGCCGCGATCAGGAACAGCAAGGAGTAGTGCTCTACTGCACCGAGCAACAGCAGCGCCAGAATGGTCAGCAGTGGCCATAGCAGCAGAGAACGTTTCAGATTGCGGTCGGCGCTGTGACCACCAATATTGTTGCCCAGCACCAGACCCAGACCGACTACCACAAGCACGCCGGTGATTGCGGAGCGATCGAATCCGGCAACCTCTTCTGCCAAGGGGGCAATGTAGCCGTAGAGCGTCATGAAGCCTGTCCAGCCAAGCACGGTGAAGAGCAGGCTGGCGAGCAAGTTCCAGTTGCGAAACGCAGCCAGTTGACTGGCGATGGAGGTGGGGAGCTCCTTTGGCTGGCGTTCGATGGCGACGGCGATGGCCAGCAGGGCGACCGCCCCCAGAGCGGCTACGGCCATAAAGGTGGTATGCCAGTCAAAGCTGTTGCCGATCCAGGCGCCAGCGGGAACGCCGAGTACGTTGGCAAGGGTGAGGCCGGCAAACATCTGACCTACCGCTCGCCCGGCCATCTTGTCTTGCACCATGCGCGTGGCAACCACGGCGCCGATGCCGTAGAAAGGCCCCTGTGTGAGACCGGCCAGCACCCGGCTGATGGCCAGGATCAGGTAGTCGTCGCTAAAGGCCGAGAGCAGATTGGCGACGATAAACAGCCCCATCAGGCCCATCAACACCCGTTTTTTATCGAAGCGGGCCAGCCAGAGGGTCAGGATGGGGCCGCCAATGACAATGGCCAGTGCATAGACGGTAATCAGGTTGCCTGCGCCACCTGCGCTGACCCCGAGGCTTTCGGCCACTTGTGGCAGGATGCCTGCTATCACGAATTCGGCGGTGCCAATCGCAAAGGCCGAGAGCGTCAGGATCCAGATCTGGCTCGGTAATCGGTTGGTGTGGTTCATCATGGTTCCCCTGCGGTTCAGTTGATGAGGGCTCCGCCATCGAGATCGATGGTGGCGCCGGTCATAAAGGGGTTGTCGATGGCCAGCAGGTAGCCTGCGGCGATGTCCTGCGCGCGACCGTAGCGACCGGCAGGCAAGGTTGTGGCGGCCCGCTCCAGCATGGCCTGGCGTGACTCGGGGGACATCGCCTGATAGGCGCTGGTGTCGGTCAGGCCCGGGCTGACCACGTTGATCCGCAGGGGGGCCAGCTCGCGCGCCAGGATTTTTGCACTGGCCTCCAGCGCCGCATTCATGGCGGTTTTGACCAGCGTGCCGGGCACCGTTTTGCGGGCCAGAAAGCCGGAGGTCAGCGTAATGCTGCCATTGGGCTTCAAGTGCGGGGCGGCAGCCTTAATGATGGCAAGGGTGCCCCAGAATTTGGTGTCGAAGGCCGATTTGGCGGCGGTGTTGTCGAGGGCCAGAAAATGGCCCCCCGGCGCCTGGGAGCCTGCGGTGATCACCAGATGATCCAGCGGACCATGGTGTTGGAAGAATGCCTCCAGCGTGGCGGGGTCGGTCACATCGACCCCGTCGCGGCGACTGGCTGCGATCACCCGGCCGGGTCGGTTGCTCAGGGCAGCGACGACCGCCTCACCAATGCCACTGTGACCACCGATCACCACGGAGAGCGTTTGTGCAGTAAATGACATCATCGATTCCTCTCTAAAAAGGTGCAGATAGCCGATCCGGATGAGGGTCATCACGGGTTGGCACGAGATGGAGAGAGGATATATTCGACAGATATTTCTGATAATCTCGCTTAAGCTGAATTCATATTTCGGAAATGACGAACAATAATGTTGGATAATCTGGCACTTTTCCTGACCATCGTGGAGAAAGGGGGGCTCTCCGCTGCGGGGCGCGAGCTGGGACTCTCCCCGGCTACCGTCTCCGAGCGCCTCGCCGCCCTGGAGCGTCACTATGGGGTTGCCCTGCTGACGCGTACGACTCGTTCCATCAGCCTTACCGAGGAGGGGCGTCTGCTGGTGGAGGAGGGGCGCCGCTTGCTGGCCGACGCAGACGATCTGCAGCGTCGCATCCAGTTGGGCAGTCAGGAGATGGCGGGCCCGATTCGCCTCAGTGCACCGGTGGATCTGGGGAGTACCCGGCTGGTCCCTTTGCTGGATCAGTTCATGGAGATGCACCCCGGCGTTACCATTGATCTCAACCTGACCGACGGGTATGTAGATCTGGTGGGGCAGGGGAGCGACTTCGCCCTGCGTTACGGTACCCTTGCCGACAGTTCGCTGCGTGCCATTTCGCTGGGCGAGTCCCGCAGGATGGTGTGCGCCTCCCCGGATTACTTGCGGCGGCGGGGTATCCCCCGTCATCCGGACGAGTTGCAGCGACACGACTGTTTGGTGATGCGCTTTGGCGATACCCCTGATCGCAGCTGGGGATTCGAGGTCGGTGGTGACCCCTATCGGGTGCAGGTGGCCGGACGACGGGTGACCAACAACGGTCTGCTGGTACGTCAGTGGTGTTTGCAGGGACTGGGGCTCTGTTTCAAATCCTGGTGGGATGTGCAGGAGGATCTGGCCAGAGGTGCGCTGCTGGAGGTGCTGGCCCCCTTTTCGACCACCCCTTCCCGCTTGCAGCTGGTCTATCCCTCGAGTCGCAGTCAACCGCGCCGGGTGAGGGCCTTGATGGATGCGATCGCTGACCAGCTGGGTGCCGGGATCCCTCGCTAGCCAGGGGCCCTTGCGAGAGAGTGCGCTCAACAAGCGCCGCCACATGGGGGCGCTTGTTGTGAAGGCGGCGGGGTTAGTGGTGGGTCGGGGTGACCCGGGTCAGCATGGCAAAGCCCTCCTCCACCAGAGTGAGCTGCACCCTGACCTCTCCCAACTCTGCGAGCGAGGTAACATGGGTACCGCCACAGGGGATGGTCACCTCCTGACCTTCCAGCATGCAGTGCCAGTAGCGCGAATCGATGATCGCCTCGCCAGCGCGGCTACGGCGGATCTCGCCCCCGGCTGCGATCCAGTCGGCCAGCTGCCGGTTGACCTTCTCTTCAATCACCGCCAAATCTGCCAGCAGCGCCTCGCTGTTGACCCCCTTCTTGCGCAGGCTCTTGCCGATGCGGTACTGCTCCCGCGAACCGCAAGGCTCGACTCTTGAACTCTGGATGGCGAGACGGTCAAAATCGGGTTGACCCAGTGCATCGCGCTCACTCACCTCTTTACGCCAGTAAGGAGTGAGAGTCCGGTTGAGAGCGAGCGCAGCCAGATGGCAGCCGCTGTGGCCCAGACTCAGGGCGTGGCGTGCCGCGCTATCGACCTGTAACTCGACCCGACTACCGACAGGCAAGCTGTACTCGCCCGCCAAGGGGTGTACCACGACGAACCGCCATCCCTCTGCACCCCGTTTGACCGGAATATCGGCGTCGACGAACAGCTCGCCATCCGGGCTGATAGCCCCCATCCTGCAAGGGTCAATAGCAGCTTCGCCACCTTCCCAGCGTGCATGGCCCACATCCCCCGGCTGATCGGGCCAGAGATGGCTTTGGGGATGAAAAGGGGTGAGGTCGGTGACCAGCAGCGTGGTGTCACTGGGCTGGCAGCAGACCACGCTGGCCTGCTCCTGATGATGGCCCAGCACGAAGCTGACTCGGGTATGTTCCATGGCAAGGCTCCCGCAACGATAGATGAGAAGAGAAAGCGGCAGCATACGCCAAAGTGCGAGGAGGCTCATTAACCAGTGTTAATGAGCCTCCTGTTTGGTGACTGGTTGCTAGATCATGGCAACCAGCAGGTAGGCATTGAGCCCGATCACCAGTGCAACGATAAGACGGCCTATTGCCTGGGTGACCGGATGGTTGCGATGTTTTCCCATCAGTGCCCGATCACCGGTCAGCATCAGCAGCGGGATCAGTGCCAGCGCGATGCCAAAACTCAGGATTACCTGACTCAACACCAATATCTCTGTCGTGTTGAAGCCCATGGCGATCACCACGAAGGCGGGGGTCATGGTGATGGCGCGGCGCAGCCAGAGCGGGATGGTAAAGCGGACAAAACCCTGCATCACTACTTGCCCGGCCAGCGTCCCCACCACGGTAGAGCTGATGCCGGAGGCGACCAGCGAGAGGCCAAACAGGGTGGCCGCCGCCTGACCCAGCAGCGGGGTGAGGGTCTGGTAGGCTGACTCCAGCTCCGCTACCTGCTGGTGGCCCGAGCTATGAAAGGCGGCCGCCGCCATTGCCATCATTGCCAGATTGACGAAGCCGGCGATGGTCATGGCGATGGCCACATCGACCCGGGTGGTATGCAGCCGCTGGCTGACCGAGCCCTGATCCTGCGTGTGCTGGGTCAGCGCCGAGTGCAGATAGATGACGTGTGGCATCACGGTGGCACCGAGCACACCGGCGGCCAGATAGACGGCATCACTGTTGGGTAGACCGGGGAAGAGGGCACCCTCCAGCAGACTCGGCAGATGGGGGCGGGAGAAGATCAGCTCGACGATGTAGGCCGCCGCAACAAACAGCAGCAGACCGCCCACCACGAACTCCAGCGGTTTCTGGCCGCGGGATTGCAGCATCAGGATCCCCCAGGTGACCACGGCGGTGATACAGGCTCCCTCCAGAAGGGTCACGCCAAGCAGCAGCTTGAAGCCGACGGCGGCGCCGATAAATTCGGCGAGATCGGTGGCCATGGCGATGATCTCGGCCTGTACCCAATATGCCCAGACCGCCGGTTTCGGCAGTCGGTCGCGGATATGCTCAGCCAGATTCTTGCCGGTGACGATGCCAAGCTTGGCCGAGAGGGTCTGCACCACCATGGCCATCAGGTTGGCCCACACCACCACCCAGAGCAGCTGGTAACCAAAGGTAGAGCCGGCTTGAATATTGGTGGCGAAGTTGCCCGGATCTATGTAGCCAATGGCAGCGATAAAGGCGGGCCCGAGCAGGGTCAGTTTGAATTTGCGGCTTGGAATCGTTGTAGTCAGTGCGGGTTGCATGGCATTACCCTCCATCAGGATATGGAGAGAGAATAGATCTAAATGATAATTATTATCAATTGGTCTTTTGTATCATATCCATCGGGAAAAACTTTTGAGGTCGTCAGTTGCAGTGAGGGATGCGATTTCGTACAATACGCCGCCCTAGAAAAGCAGCGACTAAACACCATTATGTTCCTTGCCTCCGAGGTCTGGCTGCACCTGGGCGGAGGCTGAATTAATCCGTAAGGAGCTAAAATGCGTCATTACGAAATCGTCTTCATGGTTCATCCGGACCAGAGCGAGCAAGTTCCCGGCATGATCGAGCGTTACACCGGCGCCATCACCACTTCCGGTGGTACCATTCATCGCCTGGAAGATTGGGGCCGTCGTCAGCTGGCTTACCCGATCGACAAACTGCACAAAGCCCACTACGTTCTGATGAACGTAGAAGCAGAGCAAGCCGTTATCGATGAGCTGGAAACCAACTTCCGCTTCAACGATGCCGTTATCCGCAACATGATCATGCGCACCAAGCACGCCGTGACTGAAGTTTCTCCGATGGCCAAGGCCAAAGAAGAGCGCTTCACCCGTCGTGACGACGAGCGCCGCGAAGAAGCTACTGAAGCTGCTTCCGAAGAGTAATTCTGGATCACTGACTAGAGGATAAAGGCCATGGCACGTTATTTCCGTCGTCGTAAGTTCTGCCGCTTCACCGCCGAGAACGTTACCGAGATCGACTACAAAGATATCGTTACTCTGAAAAACTACATCACTGAATCTGGCAAGATCGTACCGAGCCGTATCACCGGTACCCGCGCCAAGTATCAGCGTCAGCTGGCACGCGCCATCAAGCGTGCTCGTTACCTGGCTCTGCTGCCGTACACCGATCTGCACAACAAGTAAGAATCGGTCCGGCACTTAAGCCTAACTCAACGAAATTTATAGAGGAAAGGTAATGCAAGTTATCCTGCTCGACAAAATCGCCAAACTGGGCGGTCTGGGTGACCAAGTTTCCGTGAAATCTGGTTATGCCCGTAACTACCTGATCCCGCAAGGCAAAGCTGTTATGGCCACCAAGGCCAACATCGAAGCTTTCGGTGCTCGTCGCGCTGAGCTGGAAGCCAAACTGGCTGCCAACAAAGCTGCTGCTGAAGAGCGTGCTGCCAAGCTGGCCGAACTGGCTACCGTGGTTATCGCTTCCAAGTCTGGCGACGAAGGCAAGCTGTTCGGTTCCATCGGTACCCGTGACGTGGCTGAAGCCATCACTGCTGCCGGCGTAGCCGTTGCCAAGAGCGAAGTCCGCATGGGCAACGTTCTGCGTAACACCGGTGACTACGAAGTTGCTGTTCAGCTGCACGCTGACGTTAAAGCAACCGTACAGATCCAGGTTGTTGCCCTGTAATAGCGATTCGCTTTTGCAGAAAAAACCCGCGCACTTGCGCGGGTTTTTTATTTTCAGGCCCGGGGGTAGAGTGAAGCTCTGTTCCTCTGGAGGAGATCTCTATGGCCTGGGTCGAAGGTCGCGTCATCGAACGCATCGAATGGACACCCACTCTGTTCTCCCTGCGGGTAGTGGCCGATCTGGCCCCCTACAAGGCAGGTCAATTCACCAAACTGGCCCTTGAGCAGGGCGAGCGGCGCATTCAGCGCGCCTACTCCTTCGTCAATCCTCCCTCTGCGCCATACCACGAGTTCTATCTGGTCGAGATCCCGAGCGGTGAGCTGACCCCTTCCCTCGGCTCGCTGCAAGCGGGCGATACCCTGCTGGTGCAGTCTCTGGCCACCGGCTTTCTGACATTGGATGAGGTACCGGCCGGACGCGATCTCTGGCTGCTCTCGACCGGCACCGCCATCGGCCCCTTCCTCTCCATGCTGGCCGAGGGCGAGGCTTTCAACCGCTTCGACAATCTGGTGCTGGTACACGGAGTGCGCAAAGGCGAAGAGCTGAGCTATCAGGATTTGATCGCCAGCTTTGCCGAGCAACATGGCGAGCGTTTTCGCTATGTGCCCTTTGTCAGCCGCGAGCCGTGGCCCGATGCAATGGCTGGCAGGATCCCGGCAGCGATTGCCAATGGCCAGTTGCAGCAGCGGGTAGGGTTGGAGTTTTCACCCGAGCTGAGTCAGGTGCTTATCTGTGGCAATCCGGAGATGGTGAAAGAGACCCAGCAAACCTTGCTGGCACTGGGGTTGGCCAAGAACCTGCGGCGGGCGCCCGGCAATATCAGTGCGGAGAACTACTGGTAACGCAGCATAACGGCGGGGCCGGTTCGGCCCCTGTTCATGATTACTGGTTATTGCCCTGTGGAGTGGGCATCTGGTTGGTGCTGGGGGGCTGATTGCGATTCTCTTCGCTCTCGACATTGACTCTCATCCCCTTGCAGTCAGAGGGAATATAGTCGTTTACCCCCAGATCGAGGCACTCTTTCTGGCTCCAGCCAAACTGCTTGTCATCCCAGTCCAGATTGAAGGTCATCGCATCGACAGAGAAGGTTGAGCCGCTGCTCTCCTGGGATGTTTGGTCTGCATGGGCTGCGCCGGCGAGCAGCAAGAGTGAGAGAAGCAAAGGGGTCGTTCTGTTCATGATGGCCTCGGATAATTGCAACGGCGGATGAGTATACGTCTGCGGGCTGAACCCGGGCGGAATCGCATCCCATCTCGCCACACGATGAAGTCAGGAGGGGGATTGTAGCGCTTTTCTGCTGCCAATTTGTCCGTTTTGGTCGCACTCTGGGCAGCTGGTTTGCAATATGAAGGAATTCAGGTGTTTGCCCTTCTCTGAACGGCTCTGCCGACTATAATCGGCAGCCAACTTTTCCTGCACTGCACCACAGTTTCACCATGACCACACAGGACGCTTCCGCACTGCGCTATCCCAAGGGATGGTTTGCGCTCACCACGGTATACAGTTTTACCGGGCTGGCCATTCTGGCCTCCATCATCTTCTCCCTGCTGCTGTTTCTCTCCATCGATGACAACCCGCTGATGAAGTGGCTGTTTGGCGGTCTGGCGATCATTTTCGAGCTGGGCAAGTTCTACGTCTGGTACGAGTACGGCGAGCGCAAGGCGCGCCGGGATCTGAGTGGTGCCTTCTGGTCGTTGCTGTTCTACAGCGTGCTGGCGGCCATCTCCATCGGTGGCAGTATCGGCGGCATCAACAGTGCCACCAATACAGTGCTGAGTCAGCAGGCTCGCCATGAGCGGGAGATCGCCCGTTTTGACGAACAGATCGCCAGCATCGAGCGGCAGATCCAGCTAAACGAAGAGGCGGCCCGCAAATATATCGAGCTGGAGCGCATCTCCAGCGGCGTCTCCTCGTTGCAGCACGCCAACACCAAGCTGCGCTTGCAGCAGGATGAGCTGCGTCAGCAGCGCGATGCCAAGCCGGTCAACGAGCAATCCTCCATGCTGGGGCTGATGAGCAGTCTGGCGGACGGGGTCGGGATGAGCATCAGCCAGGTGCAGTTTCTGCTGGTCTGTTTCCTCTCGGTGCTGCTCGATGTATTCGGTGCCTTCTTCGTCAACCTGATCGGTGAGGAGAGTCGTTTTCGCCGGATGTGGCGCTGGCAGCAGGCACGCGCCCGTGCCGAGGAGCAGGAGGCGCTCGCTCAGGCAGCCCAGCCCGAGCCCATGCTGCCGCCCGAGCCTGCACCCGAGGTGCTGGCACAGGTGCGCGGCGCGCTGGAGAGCGGTGAGCTCAAGTGCAGCAAGCGCTCGGTGGCGCAGGCGTTGTCACTCTCGCTGGAGGAGGTGGATCGGGTGTTCCACCATCTGCTGTCGCAGGGGGTACTGGGGCAGGGGAGCAATCGCCACTACTACCTCAACTCGCAGCCGGTGCAGTAACGACAGCGACAAAAAGGCCACCGATGAGGTGGCCTTTTTCGTATCTGATTCAGTTGGTCAGCACCATCATCAGGCTGAGGAAGGCGGCCAGCCCGCCACCGATGCCGATGATCCAGTAAAACCCCTTGGCCCCCTGTTTGAGCGGGATGCGGAAGTAGAGCAGGAATGCCCACCACCCCAGCGCCAGCAACAGAGGAATAAGAAACATTCGAGCCATGGTCTCCTCGCTGTTATTCTGTTGACCCTCGATGCATCAACAGGATGGCTTGTGCAATGACGCAACTACAGATTACCGCATTCGGCGACCCCTCGGTACTCAAGCTCAACCCCTCTCTCGACAAGGTGCCTGCCGATGGCGAAGTGCGGGTGCGCATCTGCTTTGCGGGGGTCAACCCCATCGATGCCAAGACCCGGGCCGGTCTTGGCTGGGCTGCAGCTCAGAACAAGGACAAGCTGCCCTGGACGCCCGGTTACGACGTGGCGGGCGTGGTGGAGCGAGTGGGTCCCGGTGTAGCCTCGCTGGCCGAGGGCGAGCTGGTGTGCGGTATGGTCGGTTTTCCCCTTGCTGCCGGTGGTTACGCTGAATCCGTGGTGGTGAGCGAGCACGAGCTGGTCAAGCTTGACGGGGTGAGCCTGCAGCAGGGGGCGGCGCTGCCGCTGGCGGGACTCACCGCCTGGCAGGGATTGTTCGAACATGGTGCCCTTAAGGCGGGGCAGCGAGTGCTGGTTCTGGCCGGAGCTGGCGGTGTCGGTCATCTGGCGGTGCAGTTTGCCGCTGCCTATGGTGCCCAGGTGGTAGCCACGGCGAGCGGCGACAACCACAGCTTCCTCCATAGTCTCGGGGCGAGCCGGATGGTGGATTACCATCAGGCCGAATGGTTCGCCGAGGCGATCGCCGATGGCCAGTTCGATCTGGTGCTGGATCTGGTGGGTGGCGAGAGCGGCAAGGCTGCGCTGGCATGCGTCAAGCCGGGTGGCCGGCTGGTGACAGTGCCTACCATCACTGCCCAGCTCATCAAGGATGCCGGCGCGGCTGCCGGTATCGAGGTGGTCGGCATGCTGGTGCACCCCGATCAGAAGCAGCTGAGCCAGATGCTGATGCTGCTGCGCCAGGGCGAAGTAAAGATTGCCATCGCTGGTGAATTTGCCCTGAGCGAGGGGGCGCTGGCCCATCAGCGCATCGAAGGGGGCCATGTACGCGGCAAGCTGCTGCTGCGCATGCCCGCCGCCGACGGTTATCCTGCATGAGCGGGATGATGGAGATGGGGCTGGGGTGGCTCTTTTTGAGCGCCTTTACCTCAGCCACTCTGTTGCCCGGCAGCTCGGAAGTGCTGCTGGGAGCCATGGCGGCAAAAGGGGAGTGGAGCATGGCGAGCCTGCTGCTGTGGGCGACGCTCGGCAACACCCTCGGCTCCATGACCACCTGGTGGCTTGGCTGGCTCGCCACCTTCAAGAAAAAACCGGAAGATTTTCAAGGCCGTGGGGAACAAAAAGCCCTCGGCTGGCTCAAACAACATGGCCACTGGTGTCTGCTGCTTGCCTGGACGCCGGTGGTCGGTGATGGACTCTGTCTGCTGGCCGGCTGGCTGCGCCTCTCCTTCTGGCGCTCTCTTGTCCTGATAGGGCTCGGCAAATTGTTGCGTTACGCTCTGGTATTTCTACTGGCCAGTCAGATCTTCTAGCCCTTTTTGTCACTCACGAGGTTACCGTGAACAAAGTCATACCTTTAACCATTCTGCTGGGCTTCACCCTGCCCGTGCTGGCGGCTCCGACTCTGGTCTCCGAGCAGGTCAAGGAGGAGGGCAAGCTCGCCATCCCTTATCAGATGTACAAGCTGGACAACGGCCTGACCGTCATTCTGGCGCCCGACAAATCCGATCCGCTGGTGCATCTCGACGTCACCTATCACGTCGGGTCGTCACGCGAGACGGTCGGCAAGTCCGGTTTTGCCCACTTCTTCGAGCACATGATGTTCCAGGGCTCCAGGCACGTCGGTGATCAGGAGCATATGCGGATCATCAACGAAGCCGGTGGTGACATGAACGGCACCACCAACAAGGACCGCACCAACTACTACGAAACCGTGCCGGCCAACCAGCTGGAGAAGGTACTGTGGCTGGAGGCCGACCGGATGGGCTTCCTGCTCGATGCGGTGAGCCAGAAGAAGTTCGAGATCCAGCGCGCCACCGTCAAGAACGAGCGGGCCCAGCGTATCGACAACCAGCCCTACGGTCTGGTGAGCGAGAAGGTGGGTGAGGCGCTCTATCCGCGCACTCACCCCTACTCCTGGCAGCCCATCGGCTATGTGGAGGATCTCGACCGGGTTGACGTCAACGACCTCAAGCAGTTCTTCCTGCGCTGGTATGGCCCCAACAACGCGACTCTGACTCTGGGCGGCGATTTTGATACCAAGCAGGCCCTCGACTGGATCGAGAAGTACTTTGGCTCCATCCCGCGTGGCCCGGAAGTGGCCGAGCCGACGCCAAAACCGGTTACCCTGCCCGAGACCCGCTACGTGACGCTGCAGGACAAGGTGCACCTGCCGCTGCTCTATATCAGCTATCCGACCGTGTCCCTTGGTGACCCGCAGGAGCCGGCACTCGATATGTTTGCCGACGTGCTCGGCGGCAGCGCCAGCTCCATGCTCTACCAGTCGCTGGTCAAGACCGGCAAGGCGATCGATGCGGGCGCCTCGCACTACTGTGAAGAGCTGGCCTGCACCCTGACCGTCTACGCCTACCCCAACCCGGCAGTGGATGGCAGCCTCAAGACCCTCAAGGCGGAGGTGGACAAGGTGATTGGCGAGTTCGCCCAGCGCGGCCTCAAGCCGGAGGATCTGGAGAAGGCGATCAACAGCTATCGCGCCTCGGCTATCTGGGGGCTCGACAGCGTCTCCGGCAAGGTGAGCCAGCTCGCCATGGGTCAGGTCTTTGCCCAGGATCCCAACTACGTCTTCAAGACCCTCGACGCCATCGGCAAGGTGACGCCGGAGCAGGTCAAAACCGCCTACGACCAGTTCATTGCCAACAAGCCGGCGGTGGTGCTGAGCGTGGTGCCCAAAGGCAAAGCCGAGTGGCAGGTCGCCACCCCGAATTTCACTCCGGCCAAACGCGAGCTGCCGGACTACAGCAAGCATGATCAGGCGCTGGCCGAGCGACCGGTAAAAGACAGTTTCGATCGCAGCGTACAGCCCAAGGCGGCCGATGCGGTGAGCGTCAAGGTGCCCGCCATCTGGCACGGCAAACTCGACAAGAACATCGAGATCATCGGCACCCGAAGTGACGAGCTCCCGGCGGTTTCCATCATGATCGCCCTGCCGGGCGGTATCCGGGCCGAGGAGAAGGGGCAGCTGGGGCTGGCCAATCTGACCGCCGCCATGATGGGGCAGGGGTCGGTACGCCTGACCGAGGGGCAGCTCAGCGACGAGCTGCAAAAGCTGGGCTCAAGCATCGATGTCTCCAGTGCCCAGTACAACACGCTGATCACCATCAGCTCGCTGGCCGACAAGTTGCCACAGACGCTGGCGCTGGTGCGCGAAGTGTTCGAGCGCCCCGGTATGCGGGAGGCGGACTTTGAGCGGGTCAAGGCGCAAATGCTGCAGGGGATGCAACAGGCCCAGCAGCAGCCTGAATGGCTGGCGGGACAGGCATTCCGCGAGCTGGTCTATGGCAAGAACAACCGCCTTGGCCAACCCTCCGACGGGGTACCTGCCGATGTGGCCAAGCTGACGCTGGCGGATGTGAAGCACTACTATCAGGCCTACTACAACCCCTCCAATGGCAAGGTTGTGGTGGCGGGCGATGTGAGCCAGAAGCTGATCGAAGAGCAGCTCGGCTTCCTGAGCGACTGGAAAGGGGCGACGCCGGCTCTGGGGGATCTCAAACTCAAGGGCAAGCAGGCCAAGCCGGGCATCTATCTGGTGGACAAACCGGGGGCGCCCCAGTCGGTGATCCGCATCGGCCGCCGTGCCATGCCGTTCGATACCACGGGTGACTACTTCACCGCCGGGCTGATGAACTTCAACCTGGGTGGCAACTTCAACAGCCGCATCAACCTCAACCTGCGTGAAGACAAGGGCTACACCTACGGTGCCAGCTCCGGCTTCTCCGCCAACCGCGAGGTGGGCACCTTCGCCACCGGTGCCAATGTGCGTACCGATGCGACCGTGGATGCCATTCGCCAGTTCCTCAAGGAGATGGACAACTACCGCAAGAGCGGCCCTACCCCGGTCGAGCTGGCCTATATGCGTAGCGCAGTTTCCCAGCAGGATGCCCTCTCTTACGAGACCTTGGGCCAGAAGGCGGGCTTCCTGCTGCAGATGGTGATGTATGATCTGAAACCGGACTATGTGCAGGCCCAGAACAACCTGATCAAGACGGTGTCGGCCGAGACGCTCAAGGCGAGTGCTGCCCGCTGGCTCAATCCGGCCGACATGGTGATCGTGGTGGTGGGAGACAAGCAAAAGCTTGAAAAACCCCTGAAGGAGCTTCATCTTCCCATCTATCCGCTGCAGTTGCCGTAACTGACGCTTTATAAAAATCAAGAGCCGCCCCGGATGGGGCGGCCTCACATGAGCCGTGAATATGACTACAACAAGCTTGTCACTCACCGAGTTGCTGACTGCGCTGGGATCTCCCGAGCGATTGACTGCTCTCAAGGGGATTCGGCGCGGGATCGAGCGTGAATGTCTGCGCATCACGCCGGATGGCCGACTCGCCCAGAGTGACCATCCCCGGTCGCTGGGCTCGGCCCTGACCCATCCCAACATCACCACCGACTACTCGGAGAGCCTGCTGGAGTTCATCACCCCGGCCACCGACTCCCTCGACAGCCTGATGGAGCAACTGGGTGACATCCATCACCATGTGATGCGTCATCTGGGTGACGAGCGGATCTGGCCGCTCTCCATGCCCTGCTTCGTTGGCGGTG
The DNA here is from genome assembly GCF_024436135.1 of Aeromonas sp. SG16. Taxonomy (NCBI): domain Bacteria; kingdom Pseudomonadati; phylum Pseudomonadota; class Gammaproteobacteria; order Aeromonadales; family Aeromonadaceae; genus Aeromonas; species Aeromonas sp. SG16. The sequence continues at coordinate 46,436 of NZ_JANFNW010000007.1, read as the reverse complement.
AGGAGAGCATCCGGCTGGCCCAGTACGGCAGCTCCAACATCGGCAAAATGAAGACTCTCTACCGGCAGGGGTTGAAGAATCGCTACGGCAGTCTGATGCAGGTGATCGCCGGGGTACACTTCAACTTCTCCATGCCCGACAGCTTCTGGAGTGAGTGGCAGGATCTGGTGTGCGAAGGGTGCTGTAGCCAGCGCTTTATCTCCGACAAGTACATGGGGCTTATTCGCAACGTCTACCGCTTCGGCTGGCTGGTGCCCTACCTGTTTGGTGCCTCGCCGGCCATCTGCGAATCCTTCCTCAAAGGGCGCAAGAGCAACCTGCCGTTCGAGAAGACCGGCAAGGGCACCCTCTATCTGCCTTACGCCACCGCGCTGCGTCTCTCCGATCTGGGTTATACCAACAGCTCCCAGGCAGGGCTCAAGATCAGCCACGACAACCTGCCGGCCTATGTCAGCAGTCTGCGCCGCGCCATCAATACCCATGATCCCGAATTCGCCAAGATCGGGGTCAAGGTGAATGGCGAGTACCGCCAGCTCAACGACAACGTGCTGCAGCTGGAGAACGAGCTGTATGCCCCGATCCGGCCCAAGCGCACCCCGCGCAGCGGCGAGAAGCCGTCGGATGCGCTGGAGCAGCGCGGCATCGAGTACATCGAGCTGCGTACCGTTGACGTCAACCCCTTCACGCCGCTGGGGATCGACGCCGATCAAATCCGCTTCTTCGACCTGTTCCTGGTCTGGTGTCTGCTGCGCCCCTCTCCGGTGCTGAGCGAGGAGGAGATTGCCCGCAATCGCCGCAACCAGAGCAAGGTGGTGCTGGAGGGGCGTCGCCCCGGCCTGACGCTTGAAGATGAGCAGGGCAATGCTATTGGCCTCAAAGAGTACGGCCTCAAGCTGTTCGAGGAGCTGGCTCAGGTAGCCGACCTGCTGGATCGCTGCTGCGGTCGCAACCGCTACCGCGAGACGCTGGCGATGCATCGCGAGAAGCTGCTCGACCCCGAGCTCACCTACTCCGCCCGCATGCTCAAGGAGCTGCTGGAGAGCGGCAAGGACAATGGCTGCTACGGCGACAAGCTGGCGACCCGCTATCGCGAGGAGCTGCTGGCAGGCGAGCTGCAATATTGGGATGAGGCCTACTTTGCCGGTGAGGCGAAGGATTCGCTGGCCAAGCAGCGGGAGCGAGAGCGCAGCGACAGCGTGTCGTTCGATGACTTCCTGGCCGACTACTTCGGTACCAGCAAGAGCACTGCCTGACGGCAGACCAACAAAAAAGCCGCTCGATGAGCGGCTTTTTTGTTTCCGGAAACCCGAGCGGTATCAGACGTGGTTATACATCGCCTCGATTTCGCTCTGGTATTTAGCTTCGATGATCTTGCGGCGCAGCTTCATGGTGGGGGTGAGTTCACCCAGCTCCATGGAGAAGGCACTCGGCAGCAGGGTGAACTTCTTCACCTGCTCGAACTTGGCCAGCTCTTTTTGCAGATCGGCGATGCGTGATTCGAAGAACTCCACTACCCGGGAGTGGCGCAGCAGCTCGGTTTTGCACTGGTACTGCAGGTTGATGGAGCGGGCGTACTCCTCCAGCGACTCGAAGCAGGGCACGATCAGCGCAGAGACGAAATGGCGAGCATCGGCGACGATGGCGATCTGCTCGATGAAGCGATCCTTGCCGATGGTCCCCTCAACCAGTTGCGGCGCCACGTACTTGCCGTTGGAGGTCTTCATCAACTCTTTGAGACGCTCGGTGAAGTAGATGTTGCCTTCGCTGTCGAGCTCGGCGGCATCACCGGTGCGCAGGAAGCCATCTTCGGTCATCACCTCGGCGGTCGCTTCCGGCTTGTTGTAGTAGCCGCGCATCACGGTGGGGGAGCGCACCAGCAGTTCGTTGTTCTCACCCAGCTTCACTTCGATACCGTTCAACACAGTGCCGATGGAACCCAGCTTGAACTGCTGATCTTCGTAGCAGCAGACGGTGGCGGTGGTTTCGGTCATGCCGTAGCCGTACTTGAGGTTGAGCCCCATCGCCTGGAAGAAGAGGTTCACATCGTCAGCCAGACGGGCACCGGCTACCGGCAGGAAGCGGGTGCGACCGCCAAAGCGGGCGCGCAGTTTGCGAAACACCAGCCGCTCGGCAAGCCAGAGCTGGCCGTAGAGCAGGGGGGAGGCAGACTTGCCAGCCTGACGGGTGGCGACCATCTGCTTGCCGACCCGGGTGGCCCAGCCAAACAGGGCCTGACGCAGGCGCGGAGCCTGGGCTACCCGGGCCTGGATCATGGCGTAGGCCTTCTCGTAGAGGCGCGGCACGGCGCACATCACGGTCGGCTGCACGTCGCCAATCACATCCATCACCTTCTGCGGATCGCGGATGTAGACGTTCTCGGCACCGCAATAGAGCACGTAGTAGCTCCAGGCGCGCTCGAACACGTGGCTGAGCGGCAGCATGCAGAGCGACACATCCTGCTCGTTCAGATCGAGGCGGCTGTTGTGCATCTCGAAGCAGGCGGCGATGTTGGCGAAATCGAGCATCACCCCTTTGGGCTCGCCGGTGGTGCCGGAGGTGTAGATCAGGGTCAGCAGATCGTCCATCCTGTACTGGCTCTCCCGTACCCGCAGCTCCTGCTCGCTGGGCTGATGGTTGCCGGAGACCAGAAACTCCTGAAAGTGGCTCGCTTGCGCGCAGCCGCGCAGGTTGACGCTGCCGTCGAGGGCGACGATCTGGCGGATCTCGCCGCTTTCAATCAGTTGCAGTGCCTGATCAAACTGGGGCTGCTCGCCGACAAACAGCAGGCCGATGTTGGCATCGCGCACGATATAGCGCAGCTGATCGAGGGTACTGGTGGGGTAGATGGGGACGCTGACGCCGCGTGCGGCGAGGATGCCGAGATCTGCCTGGGTCCACTCCGGCATGTTGCGCGAATAGATGCCGACCATTTCGGTGGGCTGGTGTCCGGCGCGGATCAGGGCCTGGGCACAGTAGTCCATGGCCTGACCCAGAGTGCGCCAGCCGATGGCACGCCATTGACCATCCTGCTGAACGCGCAGGGCTGCCTTGTTGCCAAGCCGGGCAATACGCTCGCGCATCAATTGAACCAGATGAAGCTTCGGCATCAATCAAACATCCTTTCGTTACAGTTGTACGCCCACGAGGGCACTAAAAAGCGGGCTAGAGTTTAAACTCCAATATTACAGCTTACAAGTGTTCGCCGTTTGTTCTGGATCACAAAGAGGGCAAATAGCCCATCTTCTGCACAGTGCGAGCGGCCTGGTTGAGACCGGAACCGACGCCAGAGGCAGAAGCTCGGAAGGCAAGGGGAGTGGGCAAGCGAAGGGGAGCGGGAAATGGGGGAGGTGAGAGGAGGGCTTGGTTCCCTCCTCGTTCAGTCACTATGTTGGTGGGGCTTTATTGCCGGGATCAGCCGAAGTCGAACAGGCGCGACATCAACACGGCGTCTTCCCGATCCTGGCCGGTACCATAGTAGTCGGCGCGGCGGCAATACTCGGCAAAACCGGCGCTCTCGTAAAGATTGATGGCGGTCTGGTTACCGGCGCGCACCTCGAGGAACCAGGCCTGCGCCCCGCTCTGCTTGCTGTGCGCGAGGTAGTGCTGCAACAGCGCCCGGCCCAGCCCCTTGCCCTGAAAAGCGGGGTGGACGCAGATGTTCATCAGCGAGCTGTCGCCCGCCACCAGATCCGAGATATAGAAGCCCGCGGGCTTGCCATCGACCAGCATCAGGGTGTTGAGGTAGCGGGGGCCAAAGCAGGAGAGCAGGTTGGCCTGACTCCAGGGCTCCTTGTGGGCGGCCTGTTCGATGGGATAGACGAGGTCGAAGTCGGCTTCGAGCAGGGGGCGAAACTCAGGCATGGTAGCTCCGTGGGATAACGTCAAAGCCCGCAGCGACGGGCATGGGATTGGGTCAGGCTGTCCGGGCTGCGAGATGTGGCTGCAACTGTTGCCACAGTGCCCGCTTTTCGGCACTGCCGGGGGCGAGCGGGCAGACGAGGGCATCGGGCCAGCGGGAATCGGCCTCGGTCAGCCAGAGCAGCGGTGACGGCTCTTGTTGCAGCCAGTGCGCCTCCGGGGGCGTGCTCAGCAGCATGACCTCATCGGTTCTGATGGCGAGCAGCTGACAGATATCCTCCAGCAGTGTCGCAACGGGCAGCGCCTGAGCCAGCAGCCAGAGCTTGCCGGCAGGGCGAGGAGCCTGTGGGATAGCCTCTTGCGGCGATTCCGTACTGGCTACTTCTGCCTCTTCGGCAGGGGCGACACCCAGCATGGCCGGACGACGCAGCTGCCAGCTCTGAATGCCCATGCGGGCCAGCATGCTTTGACGTACGGGGTCTATCATGGGTGAGTCACTCTCTTGGCTGCATTGGGGAAAATCGTGCCGGCAGGGTACACGCGAACGGGTTGCTCTGCACCCTTTGCGGCCCTCTGCGGGGGTTATCCGGTTTTTTTCCTGTCAGAGTCGGGTATTCTGGCGAAATAAGACCGGATAAATATCATAACAAGAGAAACCCCAAGGACGAACAGGTGACCCTCACCCCTTGGGCTTATCATCATCCCAGCCTGGAATTGTCTCTATGTCGCCTTTAGCTCAAGCCACGAACTCTGCGCGTGCCATTCCCATTCAGGAGCGCCTGCCTCGCCTGCTGGCCGCCTTGGGGGAGGGGCTCTATGAACGGCAGGATGCCCTGCGTCTCGGTTTGCTTGCTGCACTAAGTGGCGAGAGCGTGTTTCTGCTGGGCCCCCCCGGCATCGCCAAGAGTCTGATTGCCCGCCGCCTCAAGCTGGCGTTTTTTGAGGCGCGCCACTTCGAATACCTGATGACCCGCTTCAGTACGCCGGAGGAGGTGTTCGGCCCCCTCTCCATTCAGGCGCTGAAGGAGGATGGCAAATATCTGCGCCTCACCGCCGGCTACCTGCCCGAGGCCGAGGTGGTATTCCTCGACGAGATCTGGAAGGCGGGCCCCGCCATCCTCAACACCCTGCTCACCGCCATCAACGAGCGGCAGTTTCGCAACGGCGACAGCCAGCACCCCATTCCGATGCGGCTGCTGGTAACCGCCTCCAACGAGCTGCCAGCCCCCGACAGTGGGCTGGAAGCGCTCTATGACCGGATGCTGGTGCGGATCTGGATGGATCGGGTGCAGGAGAAGTCCAACTTTCAGGCGATGCTAGCCAGCGATGGTCACTCGCACCACAACCTGCCCGCTTCGTTGCAGATCCGCGGCGACGAGTACGAGCAGTGGCAGGGCGAGATTGAACAGGTGCGGTTGCCGGATGCCTGCTTCGAGCTTATCTATCAACTGCGTCAGCAGCTCGACAGCCAGCTGGCGTACCGCTGCTATGTGTCGGATCGGCGCTGGAAGAAGGCGGTACGGCTGATCAAGGCGAGTGCCTTCTTCAATGGGCGCGACGAGGTGGCCCCTCTCGATTTGTTGCTGTTCAAGGATTGCCTCTGGCATGACGAAGAGTCCCGCACTGCCCTGCTGGAGATGATGACCGAGTTCTCCCGCCTCTATGGCTATCAGCAGCTGGCGATGACCCGCCAGCTGCTGGCCCTGCGCGACCAGTTCAAGCAGCTCAAACAGAGCGTGGCCCAGCGCCTCTGCTGCAAGGCTCGGCAGCGCAAGCAGTGGTTTGGCCGCCGCGCCCGAGGGATCGAGATCCCGCTCGCCAATGCCAGGCCCTTTGGCAAGCAGGTGCACTTCCATCTGCTTACGCCAGCACCTCTGGATGGTAGTGATCCCGAGCGGCTGACCGATACCCTGATGTTTGATCGTACCCTCCTTTCTCACTGGCGCCCCACCGGCGAGGCGCTGGTCGGCCATCCGCTCGGCAACCCGAAAGAGGGGCACTACGAACTGGTGCTCGACGACGAGCTGCGGCTGCAGGTGCTCGATATCCAGCGTCAGCAGATCCCGCTGGTACTGGTGGAACGCAGCGCCATCCCCGAGGTGGTGCTGGAGCCCTGGTTGCAGGCGCTCGACGAGTTGCAGAGCCAGACCGGCAAGGTGCAGCAGGATCTCAAGCAGCAGCGCAGCCTGTTTGAACGTCATCAGCAGCACCTCTTTATCGCCTCGCGCTGGCTGCAGCAGGTGGAAGACAGCTTCTTCGTGCTGGGACGGGATCTCGAGCTGCTGCGTAGCGAATTGGCGCAGTGGCGCGAGCGGTTGCCGCGACTGGACGGCTAAGGGGCAGATTATGCTTGAGATCGGCATGCTGGATCTGGGACTGCTGATGGGTGAGGGGGAGCTAGCGGGAGAGGTGGTGGCGCTGCTGGCAGCCTCGCCCAAGATTTCCGAGTTCATCAAGCGCTCCCCGCTACAGGGCAAGTTGTTGAAAAAGCGCCTGCAAAGTTGGGGCGAGCAGCTGGGGGAGGAGATCCGTCATAAACCGGTGCCGGTGGCGCTGGAGCAGGAGTACCTGCTCTATCAGGCCCATCGGCAACTGCCGATGACCGAGCTGGTTGGTCGTCTGCCAAGCCTGCTGGAGTCGCTGGAGCAGTACAGCCCCTTTGCCGGTGAGGCGCGATCCTTGGTGCGCCAGCTGATGGCTCACCCCACCGAGGGGTTGTGCCAGCTCTTTATCGACAAGTGGCGCGCCAGTCTGGTGGGTAGCCTGCTGCAGCTACAGCAGCAGATCGCCGAGGCGGAGCGGGAGAAGCAGCGTCAGGAGATTGAGGATCAGCTGCTGGCGAGCCGTACCCTGGCCGATGCCCTCGACCCCAACAAGATCTCCGCCGGTGGTCTGTGGGATCTGGCGCAGGGGAGCTGGCACAAGCGCAGCCTGGTGCTGGTCAAGCAGTATGCCCGCATGTTGCAGCGTGAGCCGCTGCTGGCGGAGATTGCCGGTCTGCTCGGGCGCAGCGAGCGGGATCGGCGGGCGCAAGAGCAGCCGGTGCCGCCGGTCGAGGTGCTGGAGCTGGAACCGGCACCCAGCGACGATGTGCCGGACGATCTGGTGGGCATTCATCAGGCGAGCGACCTGATGCGGCTGCTGCCAAGCGAGGCGGTGATGCTGGGCTTACCCGAACTGGAGCTGGAGTTCTACCGTCGCTATCTGGAGCGGCGCCTGCTCAGCTATCAGTCGCGGGGTACCCTGCCGCGCCAGCGCATCATGCTGCGCACCCCGGAGCAGGGGGGTAAGCAGCTTCAGCCGCGCGGCCCCTTTATCGTCTGCGTCGATACCTCCGGTTCCATGGGCGGATATCCGGAAGAGTGCGCCAAGGCGCTGTTTCTGGCCCTGCTGCGGGTGGCGATGGACGAGAAGCGCGGTTGCTATCTGATGCTCTTCTCCACCGAGGTGGCGACCCTCGAGATCACCGCCGATACCGGACTGGAGAAGGCGGAGCGCTTCCTCTCCATGAGTTTTCACGGCGGTACCGATCTGGTGCCCTGCCTCGAGAAGGCACTGGCCAAGCTCGATGATCCCGCCTTTGCCAAGGCGGACGTGCTGGTCATCTCCGACTTTATCGCCCAGAGCCTGCCCCACGCCCTGCTCGATCAGATGAACCGCTATCGTCAGCGCCAGACCCGTTTTCATGCGGTGGCCTTGTCCCGTCACGCCAAGCAGGCGCTGCTGCGGGTGTTCGACAACAGCTGGTTGCTCGATTGTGGCCTGCGCGGCCGCTTGCTACGACGCTGGCAACAGCACTGAGCCGACGTCTTGCCAAGTCATAATCCACTTGAGGCTGCCTTTAGCTGATTGATATGGCGCGTTGTTTGGTTCCTGTCAGTGGTTGCTGTACGTTGTGGGATGAGCAGTTATGATGTGCTGCACAATGGCTGTGTTCTCTGACTGGAGAAGTGACCCCGCATGATACGTTTCCTCGCCCTGCTCTTGCTGACCGCGCTTTGCAGTAGCTCTGTATGGGCTGCCAGAGAGCCGCTTGCCGAGCCAAAACTCTCCCGAGAGCTGCAACAGCTGGAGGAGGGGAGTCACAGCGAGCGTGTTTTTCGGCTGCGTGTTGCCGTGCTTGCAGCAAACTATGATGCCTATCCACCGGATGTGCAGGGGCGCATCGTGCGCCTGCAGTGCTGGGCCATGCCAGCCGAGCGGGATGGCGAATATCGCCGGGTGGTGGAGTTTGCCGACAAGGCTCTGCAGCGAGCCCGTGAGCGCAAGGATGGCCTCACTGAAGCTGGGCTGCTCACCTGCCGCGGCTTTCATCAGCAGTTGCTGGGCAATATGAAGCAGGCCAAGGCCGATTACGAACAGGCACTGCAACTGGCGCGCAATCTGGGTGACAGGTTGCAGGAGGCGGACATCCTCAGTCAGCGCGGTGACATGTATGCCTATCAGGGCAAGCTGGCGGAAGGGCTGCAAGAGCTGATGGAGGCTCACCGCGGTTATGAAGCTCTGGGGCTGGATGGCAAGGCGAGGGAGACGCTGGGTCACATTGCCAATGCCTATCGCAGGATGGGGCTCTATGAGCGGGCCGAGAGCTACTTCAAGGAGCTGGAGAAGGAGTACGAAAAAGAGGGGGAGGAGGAGCGCCAGATCAGTATCATCTCCCAGCAGGGGGTGCTTTACAGCGAGACGGGGGAGTATGCGCGGGCGCGTCCGCTGCTGGAACAGGCGGAGCAGTTCTACCGGAAACAGCAGCAGGATGGCTTTCTAGCCTGGAGCCAGATTGAGCTGGCCACCATCCTCCACTATCAGGGCAAGGGCGATCAGGCCATGGCCAAGCTGCAGCAGGCCGAGGCGATTCTGCTCCGTAGTAGCGATATAGACAGCGTCACCCAGGGGCACTGGCAACTGGTGATGGGGATGGTGCTGGAGACGCAGGGCAAGCTATCCGAGGCGCTTGCCAGCCTTGCCAGAGCCGAGCCCATCTTCGTCAAAGAGAACAATCAGCGCTTTTTGACCCGGCTCTACGAGGTGCGTTCGCGGATCTTCGAGTCGAAGGGGCAGATTAAAGAGGCGCTGGCCAATCTGAAGCTCTATGTCAAAACCCGCACGGCGGTCGAGAAGGTGCTGATGGAACAGCGGACTCTGCAGATGCGCTTCGAGTTCGACATGGCACGCAAGGAGTTGGCCCACCAGACCCTCAAGACCAAACAGCTGTTGCAGGAGGCCGAACTCCAGCAACTGCGCGAGCGTCGCTACTGGCAGTATCTGGTGGTCTCGCTGCTGCTGGTGCTGATGGGGATCGCTGTCTTCTATCTGCATCGCCGCTCCCGCAAGATGCACCATCTGGCGATGACCGACGAACTGACCGGCATCCATAACCGCCGCCAGATCCAGAAGCTGGGGGAGGAGTCCTTTCAGCAGTCGCGAAGCAGTGGCAAGCCATTTAGCGTGCTGCTGCTCGATATCGATCACTTCAAACAGGTCAATGACCAGCTGGGCCATCATGTTGGCGACAGCGTGCTGGTGGCGGTCGCCAGCAGTGCCGAAGGGCAGCTGCGCTCGCTCGATCGGATAGGACGCAACGGTGGCGAGGAGTTTCTGGTGCTGCTGCCTGACACGGGTCTTGATGAGGCTGTCGAGGTGGCGGAGCGGATCCGTTATCACGTCTCTTTGCTGAAGGTTGATGGCGTACCGGAAGGGCATGCCATCCATGTCAGTATCGGTTGTGCCGAGTTGAGCTCCCTCGACGAGACATTGAGTGACCTGATCAAGCGTGCTGATGGCGCCATGTATCGGGCCAAGCAGGCAGGACGCAATCTGGTGATGCGGGCAGAGTAGTTCGCCCGCATTCTCATCCATCCTCTGAGCGGATTATCCGGCTGCTGAATTCCCCAAGCCGGACTGGGTATTTTTCACCCGTGCGGGTATAATGTCGCGCAATTTTGCTTTGACTCAGGCGAGAAGACCCATGTAACGCAACCCTCTTCCTCTCACCACCGACAGACCCTATGTCTGCCCGAGTGGCCCGTTGCGTATCCATGCCGGACCGTGAGTCAATGCGACATCCCGGAATTACTCCCACGGTGGCCAAGGCCGCCGCCCAATAGAAGAACGTTGAATTATGTCAGCTGAATTTCTGAGTGAAGTCTCCAAGAGACGCACTTTTGCGATCATTTCGCACCCGGATGCGGGTAAAACCACCATCACTGAAAAAGTCCTGCTGTTCGGACAGGCCATTCAGCGCGCCGGTACTGTCAAGGGCCGTGGCTCGGGCCAGCATGCCAAATCCGACTGGATGGAGATGGAGAAGCAGCGTGGTATCTCCATCACCACCTCGGTGATGCAGTTCCCCTATGCCGACTGTCTGGTCAACCTGCTCGACACCCCGGGTCACGAGGACTTCTCCGAAGATACTTACCGTACCCTGACGGCGGTCGACTGCTGCCTGATGGTCATCGACGCCGCCAAGGGTGTTGAAGACCGAACTCGCAAGCTGATGGAAGTGACCCGTCTGCGTGATACCCCCATCCTCACCTTCATGAACAAGCTGGACCGCGAAGTGCGCGATCCGATGGAAGTGATGGACGAGGTGGAGCGCGAGCTGAAGATCATGTGCGCCCCCATCACCTGGCCCATCGGCTGTGGCAAATCCTTCAAGGGTGTTTACCACCTCTACAAGGATGAGACCTATCTGTATCAGACCGGTCAGGGCCACACCATCCAGGAGAAGCGGGTGGTCAAGGGGCTGAACAACCCGGATCTGGATGCCGCCGTCGGCGAAGATCTGGCCCAGCAGCTGCGTGACGAGCTGGAGCTGGTGCAGGGCGCCTCTCCCGAGTTCGATCACGACGCCTTTATCGCTGGCGAGATGACCCCGGTCTTCTTCGGTACCGCACTGGGTAACTTCGGTGTTGATCACATGCTGGATGGCCTGACCGACTGGGCGCCGGCACCCATGCCGCGCAAGGCCGAGAGCCGTGAAGTGGTAGCGACCGAGGAGAAGTTCTCCGGCTTCGTGTTCAAGATCCAGGCAAACATGGATCCGAAACACCGCGACCGTATCGCCTTTATGCGTATCGTATCAGGCACCTACAGCAAGGGCATGAAGATGCGCCACGTGCGCATCGGCAAGGATGTGAACATCTCCGACGCCGTGACCTTTATGGCTGGTGACCGTGAGCAGGCGGAAGACGCCTTCGCCGGCGACATCATCGGTCTGCACAACCACGGCACCATCCAGATCGGCGACACCTTCACTCAGGGTGAAGATCTCAAGTTCACCGGTATCCCGAACTTTGCACCGGAACTGTTCCGCCGCATCCGCCTGCGCGATCCGCTCAAGCAGAAGCAGCTGCTCAAGGGGCTGGTCCAGCTCTCCGAAGAGGGCGCGGTACAGGTGTTCCGTCCGCTTATCAGTAACGATCTCATCGTCGGCGCAGTCGGTGTGCTGCAGTTTGACGTGGTGGTTTCTCGTCTGAAGAGCGAGTACAACGTCGAGGCTATCTACGAGGCGGTCAACGTCTCCACCGCCCGCTGGGTGGAAGGGACTGACGTCAAGAAGTTCGAAGAGTTCAAGCGCAAGAACGAGGTCAACCTGGCTCTCGATGGCGGTGACAACCTCACCTACATCGCGCCGACCATGGTCAACCTGCGCCTGGCTCAGGAGCGCCATCCGGACGTGGAGTTCCGTCAGACTCGCGAGCACTGATAAGGGCTTGCCTTATCGGCAGACACGATAAAAAAGACCCCGCTTCGGCGGGGTCTTTTTATTGATGTTCCAAGGCGTCGTCTGGCGTGGGCTCTCAAAAGGTGCGCAGCAAACGGGCCGGATTGCCGGCATAGGTGCCGGGGATCTCTATATCCCGGGTGACGACGGCTCCGGCACCAATGACGACGCCCCGGCAGATGCGGACCGGCAAAATGGTGGCATTGGAACCGATGCAGACCTCATCCTCAATGACGGTTCGGCCCCAGTGGGCCGAGTCCGGATCGGGAGAGCCCTGCTTGAAGAGATCGTTGGCAAACATCACCCCATGACCGATAAAGCACCCTTCACCTATGGTGACGTGCTCGCAGATAAAGGTGTGCGACTGGACTCTGGTTGCTCGGCCAATGGTGACGTTGGCCTGCACTTCCACGAAGGGGCCGATAAAGACATCGTCGGCCAGAGTACAGCCGTAGAGATTGACGGGCTCAACCAGTTTCACCCGCTCGCCGAAACTGACATCGCAAATGCCAACGGTGTGCCGTGTCGGCTCATTCATAATGCGCCTCTCTGTTCCAGATCGAGCAGCATGCAGATTTCGCAATCCCCGTGGCCGGTGCAGCCAAGGGGGCCGGGCAGATGCTCAAACCCGAGGGATTCGTAGAGGCTGGTCGCCTCGCGCAGTACTTCGGTGGTCTCCAGATAGCAGCGCCGATAGCCAAGGGCGCACGCCTCGTCCAGCGCCTGCAATACCAGCCGCTTGCCCAGACCAAGACCACGCAGGGCAGGCAGGAAGTACATCTTCTGCAATTCGCACACATTCTCCTCGCCAGCCAGCGGCGCTATGCCACCGCCACCGAGAATGGAACCATCCGGCCCCTCGATGACCCAGTAGCGGCTCGCCTCCTCCTGATAGGTTTGATAGAGCCTGTCCAGATTGGGATCCGAGACGCCATATCCCTTGTCGGCGGTGAGCCCGTACTCCGCCGAGACGGTGCGGATAACGGTCGCGATGTGGGGATTGTCTGCTTCTGTGATAGGGCGAATATGGTAGCCCTGCTGGCGGCGAGCGCGGGAGAGGGCGCTGCGGTAGAGCAGCATGCCGCTCCACAGCTGTTCGCGCTCGGATTGGCTCAGCTGCGCCAGCATCTCCTCCATGGCGTGATCCATCTCCCGATGCAGCGTCAGCAGCGTCGCCTGACCTTCGGCTGTGAGGCGGGCCTCCTTGCTGCGGCCATCGGAGGGGTGGGGATGCCAGCTGATAAGGTCGCGCTCGGCCAGGCGGGCCAGCGGTCGGCTGGCATTGGATTTGTCGATGCGCAGTTTCTCGGCCAGTTGCTGGTTGGTGGCCGGTGCGCTCTCCAGCTCGATCAGCAGGTGTGCTTCGATGGGAGTGAGTGCAAGCTGGCCACAGTGCTGGGAGAGCATGCCAAGTTCACGAACCAGATCGCGCGACAGGGCGCGCAGGGGACGGGGATCCATGTCGGGATTTCCTGTTTAGTTGTACCTGACAACTAAAATAGTCAAAAAGTTGTAATGCGCAACTTTTTTATCGTCCCGGCGGACTAGCAATAGTGGCAGCCCCCGGGGCTGCCGCAGGGTAGCGATTGTCAGGCTGCGGCTCTGGCGGCCAGTTCCGGACGGCGGGAGAAGCAGTGGGCAAGCAGCAGCATGGTGGCCACGCCCACCGTACCCAACACCAGCCATGGGAGAGCGGGTTGTCCCTGCTGCATGGCGTAATCGTAGAGCGAGCCGCCCCCCACGTAACCGGTCATGCCGCCGACGGCGAGGCCGAGCCGGCTAAAACCCATGTAGCTGCCCCGGGCTGCCGGATTGGCCAGCCGTGTCATCAGGGTCTCCCGGGCCGGTTCGCAGATGATGATCCCGAGATAGAAGCAGGCCAGCAGCACGAAGAGGCCGGAGAGGGTGCTGACGAAAGCGACCAGACCTATCCCCACCGTCATCATCAGGATGCCTGCCAGCAGGCGATTCTCGAGGCGATAGCGCCGTTCGCTGAAACGGGCGATGGGGTAGAGCAGCGCCAGTGACAGCGCCGTTTCCAGGCTGTACATCCACCCCACGGCGGTGGTGCTGCCGGATAGCTGTTTGACCAGAATGGGGAAGATCAGCATTACCTGCACCCAGAGCATGTAGTAGCCGCTTAAGATCAGCACCAGCCGGCAGAAGGCGCGATCCGCCAGCACCTTGCCCAATCCCTGACGCATCGGCGTCGGCTTGATGGAGAGGCGATAGGCGGGCAGCAGGGTCCAGTTGCAGAGTGCTGCCAGCGTGAAGAGTCCGGCTCCCAGCAGGCAGACGTAGGTGAAGTCAAAGCGCAGGAGCCAGCTGCCGAGCAGGGCGCCGGTGACGGCACCTGCGCTCTCCAGCATCATCAGCAGGGAGATGAAGCGCCCCCGTTCATGGGGACGGGTGAATTTGATCACCAGCGCAGCCCGGGGCGGGTCAAACAGGCAACCGCCCAGTCCGGAGAGGAAGCAGGAGAAGATCAGCATGGCGCCGCTGTCGGCCCAGGCCAGCGTAGCGAAGCCGATGGCCCGCAGCAGCATGCCGGTGACGATGAGCGGGCGGGCGCCGAAACGGTCGGCCAGCGAACCGCCGAAAATTCCCAACCCCTGCTGGGTCAGCTGGCGCAGCCCGAGAGCTAGCCCTACCAGACCGGCGGCCCAGCCGAGCTGGTCGACGAAGCGCAGGCTGATCATCGGCATCACTACAAAGAAACCCAGGATCACCAGTGTGGTATCCAGCGCCAGAAACCAGCGTCCCCAAAACCTCGCCCTATCGACCATAACGCCCTCTCATTCACAGATAACTTCATTCTGGAGAGGGTTTAGATATAGTGGTAGACGACAACTACCTATATTTCATATCAGGATTATTTATGTCTATGGATCTGGACGATCTGCAACTGCTGCTGGATGTGGCCGAGCTGGGCAGTTTTAGTCAGGCCGCAGCCATCCGCGGCTGGTCACAACCACTGGTGAGCCAGCGGATTGCCCAGCTGGAGGTGAGCCTCGGTGCCCCACTGTTTCAGCGTCATCGGCGCGGTGTGACGCCGACCCGTGCCTGCGAGGAGTTTCTCCCTGCCGCCCGCTCGGCGCTGGCCACCCTGAGTGAAGGACGGTTGGCACTACAGGGAGCACCGGCACTGCCCTGTATCCGTCTCTCCAGCCTCCCTTCGCTCACCTCGGTGGTGTTTGGCTCGCTGTTGATGGAGCTGGTGGACGAGCCGTTCGAGATCCGCTGTACCACGGATCACTCGGGCGACATCATGCAGGCGCTGCTGACTGGGGAGGCGGATATCGGCTTTGTGCTCAAGCGTCCGCCGGTCTCCGGCCTGCAGATGGAGCTGCTCTGCTGCTCTCCCATCATCGCCATCGCCTCACCGCTCCATCCCCTGGCCGGCTGCCACGGCCTCACGCTGGAGGATATCGCCGATCAGCGGTTGGCTCCCCAGGTGTGGGGGCCGGGGTGTGATGCCTTCATCCAACAGTTGCGGCGGATCCGCCGTGTTGCCAGCCCCATTCACGGCATACAACCGGCCAGTGCGGCGCGGGAACTGGCGCTGGAGCACGGCTTCATCACTTTGATGCCGGAGCTGGCGATTGCGCGGGATCTGGAGATGGGGCGACTGATCAGACTCGATGTGGTCAATTTGCCGCAGGATCACTGGGACGTCATGATGGCCTGGCGCGGTGGCAAGCGGCCCAATCCCGCCAGAGAGACGGTACTGGCCATGGCCCGGTCACTGGCCAAACGGTGGCGCAAGGAGTAAAGGGCGCGGGGTTGCCCCCGCGCCGGAGGATCAGTAGCTGGCCTTGAGGGTCACGCCACTGAATGCAGCAAAGCCGGAAAGCTGGACGTACCAGGTACCTGCCTTGGGATTGGTGAAGGAGCAGCTTTCGTTGTTACCGCCCTTGTATGGACGGCAGTCGTAGCTGCTGCTGGTGGGGGCAGAGCCAAAGCGGACGTAGAGGTCGGCATCACCGGTGCCGCCGCTGCTGTTGATCTGCAGTGACTTGGTGCCCGCCGGTACGGTCAGGGTGTAGTTGAGTTTGCCCCCCTTGCTGGCGGAGAGATTGCTCAGCGGCACGCCATTTTTCAGCTCGTTGTCGCTTGGCGGTGTCGTACCGCAGCTGGCATCGACCCCGACGGTCTGGAAGGCCCGCGCCACATCGGCCTTGTTGTAGCCCAGATCGGCAGTGGCCCGGCTAACGCCGCAAGCCCCTTGCTGATAGTCGGTGTTGGCGCCCCAGTAGAGGCGGTTGGCCAGCACGAACACCTCGAACGCCTTGCGGGTGTTCCAGCCGCTGCTGTTGGCCAGCAGGTAGAAGGCGCGGTTATAGACCCCTGAACTGTGGTGCACGTCGATGCCGTCGTAGTAGTCGCTGGCATGGCCGATGGATTTGCCATCCCGGGTCGGATCCTCGAAGTAGCGCAGGGAACCGTTGCCCTTGAAGATCTGCGCCCCGACCAGCCAGTCGTTGCTCCCCTTCATGTAGAACTCGGCCGCTTCCCCCGCCATGTCGGAGAAGGCCTCGTTGATCCCTCCGGATTGTCCTGAGTAGACCAGCCCCGAGTTCTGTTCGGTAAAGCCGTGACTCACCTCGTGGGCTGCCACGTCGAGGCTTACCAGCGGGTAGAAGGTGGTGGCCCCGTCCCCGAAGGTCATCTGGCTGCCATCCCAGAAGGCGTTCTCGTAATTCTTGCTGTAGTGAACCCGCATCTTCAGCTTGAAGGTCAATGGCGCCGTGTTGTACCAGTTGCGGTACATGTCGAATACCACGTTGCCGAAGTAGTGAGCGTCGTTGAGCGGCGAGTAGGCGCCGTTGATCTCCTTGACCCGGTTCTCCGGGCAGGTGAACTGGTGGATGGTGCCGCCAGAGGTGGCGTGGTTGAGGTTGATGGTATCGACGTTGGGGCTGGTCATCCGGCAGCTGTCATCGACGATGAGCGGGCCAAAGTCGGTGCCATAGAAGTATTTGCCGGTCTTGATGTTGCCCCCGGGGCCGGTGGCGTCCTTGTGGTTGATCCCCTCCCAGCGTTTGAGCTCCTCGCCGCTCTGGGCATCGAGGATGACGAAGGGGCGGCTCGGCTTGGCACCTTCCGCAACGAAGGAGACCTGATAGACCAGTCTGGCCAGACCGTTCTCGTCCTGCATCACGTAAAGCTTGATCTGCTCGTTGCTCCCCTTGCTGCCCGCCTTGGCCTTGCTGGCGGCATCCTGTGGCGAGAGGGTTGCGACCGGGCTCGCCACATCCTGATCAATCTGGCGCAACATGCGCCCGGTGGCCTGCTGCAGCTGGCCGCTCAGGCTCTTGTCTGCCACCACGACCTGGCCCATTACCGGAATGCCGTTCCAGGTCTGCTCGTAGCGGATCCGCTGTTGTCCGTTGGGCAGTTTGACTACCCGCACCTGACGAAACTCGCCATCTTCCAGCTGCAGTGTGCCGGAGCCGGCATTGAGCCCAGACATTGCTCTGGCGCTGCTTGCGTTAACGTTGATCTCGACTTCTTGTGCCGCCATGGCGGCTCCTCCCCAACAGGCCAGTGCCACGGCCAGAAATACTTTATTCATCTCTTCTTTCCTTAAATCGATGATGTTGTTGAACCGACCCCAGGTCGGGCGTTTTCAAGCTAGTTCGGGGGGAAAAAAGTGCCTCCTGTCAGATGTGACAGCGCAGCACAGAGGGGTAGCAGGATCTGCTGAATGGCCCGTTTTGGGCATCAAAAGGAGCCGTTCAAAGAGAGTTATCCGGTTTCAGAGAGCCACCCTCCTCTTTGGAGGGAGAGAAATAGTTCGGGGCTGTCGCCTCTTCGTACCAAGAGAGGTAATGAGGGGGTGACAAAAGTGGCTGGCGTGCCAAGTTGCGATTGGCTACATTGGGGCAGCCCCATGTTTTGGCGACTGATTTAAAAGGAGAATCCCATGTTTTCATGGCAGTTGGATGACGAGCTGGCGCTGCTCTTCTTGCAGCCAGACATGGCGAGCGAGCTGTTTGCCCTCTGCAATGACAACCGGGAGTACCTCTCCCAATGGCTGCCCTGGCCCCCTTTCATTTTGCGTCCAGCCGACAGCGCAACTTTTATCCGTCATGCCATCGAGAAGTTTGCCCGTGGCGAGGGGCTGACCACCGCCATCGAGTATCAGGGGGAGGTGGTTGGGGTCATTGGCTACAACAGCATCGATCACGATCTGGGCAAGGTGGTCATCGGCTACTGGCTGGCAGAGCGCTGGCAGGGCAACGGCATCATTACCCGGGCCTGTCATGCGCTGATCCATCACGCCTTTGAAGAGATGGGGATGGAGAAGGTGGAGATCACTGCCGCGACCGACAATGAGCCCAGCAGAGCCGTCTGTGAGCGGCTCGGGATGCAGCAGGAGGGGATTACCCGGCGTGCGGAGCGACTGGGTTCCCGGGTGGTGGATCATGTTCACTACAGCCTGCTGCGCGACGAATGGCTTGGGCAGAGAGACTCCTGATGGCGCTCCCCCATATCAAAACCCCGCGAGCCCACCTGACGCTGCTGACCCCCGATCAGGCCCCTATGATCCTCGACTTTTACCGGCGCAATCGCGACCACCTTACCCCGTGGGAGCCGCTGCGCGACGACCATTTCTACACCCTTTCTTACTGGCATAACCGGCTGCAGAATAGCTACAGCCAGTTTTTCAGCGGCACCGGGGTCAATCTGGTGGCGCTCGATCCGGCGGGTGAGCGGGTGATCGCCACCTGCAACTTCAGCAACATCATGATGGGGATCTTCAAGGCGTGTCACCTCGGCTATGCCATCGACCGGCAGCATGAGGGGCAGGGGCTGATGCAGGAGATCCTGACTGCCGCCATCGACTATCTGTTTCGCGAGCAGGGACTGCATCGCATCATGGCCTGCTATATGCCCGCCAACCTGCGTAGCGGCGCCTTGCTGGAGCGACTCGGATTCGAGCGGGAGGGGTATGCGCGGGAGTATCTGATGATCAATGGCCGCTGGGAGGATCACATCCTCACCTCGCTGATTAATCCGGCGCCTTGAGCGGCAGATAAAAAAACGGGCCCATGGGGCCCGTCTTTCAATGAGGTGCAGGCTTAGTTGGCCTTGGCATCGCTCACTGCAGCTTCAACCTTGGTAGCAGCTTCGTCAGCAGCTTTTTCAACGGTTGCAGTCGCTTCGGAGGTGGCTTTCTCTACGGTAGAGGTGGCTTCGCTAGCGGCTTTTTCTACAGTTGCAGCAACTTCGGCGGCCGGAGCAGCAGCAGGCGCGGCAGCTTTTTCTTCTTTCTGACCGCAAGCAGTCAACATCAGACCCAGGATACCGGCTACCAGTACTTTGTTCATGTGCATTCCCTCAAAAAAAGATGGAGAGATGGTCGAAACAACCATCACTGCGCCCACCGTGACCCGGAATAAGACAAGAGGCCGGGACTCAGGGAGGCGGGCGCAATATAGCCCCATTGGTTACCGATGAAAACGGATATCACAATGACATTTTTTCGTGCAGTGGATAAAAAGCTCCACTGCAACGACTGATATCAATACAAGATGCCGCTTATTTGTGGTTGATGCACAATAAACCACCAAGTTATTGATGTTGATTGGCAGTTTAAACGGTATCCATAACTGCCAGAGCGGCAAGCTGCACCGCGTTAGTCAGACAGCTTCTGACAGCTCAGCCGTTGCCTCAAGCGGTTGCTCTCGCGGGCAAGGTCCAGCAGTGCCATCACCGCCAACGCTTCTGTGGCGGGTACCGGGTTATCTCCCTCACCTCTGATGGCGGCACAGACGCCGCGGTAGTAGGCGCCGTAATCGCCCGCTTCGCCGGTCAGGCTCTGTTGCTGCAATTGGCCATCCACGATACGACTGAGCTGACCGGGTTCGCTATCCAGCCCCCAATCCGCAGCTGGTGGCCGCTTGCCCAGCTTGAGCTGATCTTCCTGCACATCCATACCGAATTTGACGAACGAGCCCTGACTGCCGTGAATGACAAAGCGGGGCATGGTGGCCGATACCAGACAGCTACCATGCAGGATCACTCGCATTTCGCCAGACCGCTCACCATAGCCCAGCACTACATGGAAGTAGTCATCAGCCAGGGCACCGGGGCGCTGCCCGGCAAGGTCTGCCTGTAGCCAGTCCGGTTGGCCGAACAGTTGTAGCGCCTGATCCAGCACATGGGGGCCGAGATCGAACCAGAGTCCGGAACCCGGGCCACCCGCTTCGCGCCAGCGTTGACGCACCTCGGGGCGATAGCGATCGAAATGGGATTCGAACTGGGCGATCTGCCCCAGCGTCCCCTCGGCAATCAAACGGCGCACGGTAAGGAAATCCCCGTCCCAACGGCGGTTGTGGAAGATGCTGAGCAGTCGCTGCTGCTTGCGGGCCAGCTCGACCAGCTCTGCCGCTTCGGCCAGATCCAGCGCAAAGGGCTTGTCGATGACGACGTGTTTGCCAGCCAGCAGCGCCTGACGGGCCAGAGGAGCGTGGGTATCGTTGGGGGTAGCGATCACCACCAGATCGATGGTCTCATCGCTCAGCACTTCTTCCAGTGAACCAACCCGGCAGCCGGGCAGATCGGCCTGCACCTTGGCAGCATCGCTGCTCACCACCCAGCTCAGGGACAAGCCGGGCGTGGTGGAGAGGAAGGGGGCGTGGAAGGTCTTGCCTGCAAAGCCATAGCCCACCAGGGCTGCGTTGAGAGTGTGGCTCATCGGGAGTTCTCCGCTGACATCGAGTGAGTGGGGTTGCCATCGCCGGCTCTCTGCCGGATGGCCATATGCTGTAAAGGCGATACAAACGAGAAGGGGGCCGATGGCCCCCTGAGTGTGCCCATCAGAGCACAGGATTTATTGCAAACACAAGCGGCGGCCGCGTCGGGTCATCAGCATCACCAGCGGTGGCAGCAGTAGCCACATATGCAATGCCAGCTGGCTGAGCGGGTCGTGCATCAGGGCGCCGGTCAGGCCAACCAGTGCACCGGAGCCGCTCATCTGGAACAGGCCGAGCAGGGCGGCAGCGGTACCGGCGCAGTGGCCGAACGGTGCCAGCGCCATCCCGGCGGCCGAACCCAGGATCATGGCAAAGCCGATGCTGGAGAGGAATACCGGCCCCATCATCGCCAGCGGATGTTCTATGTGCATCGCCAGCGTCAGGGCGATGGCCGAGAGCATCAACACCAGCAGGCCGATACGCAGGGTGCGTCTTGGCCCCACCTTGGCGATAAAGCGCGGGGCCATGAAACAGGCCAGAATGTTGAGCGCGGCGTTGGCGGTAAACCAGTAGCTAAAGCCGCTCATATCCAGTCCCAGCTTCACCATCAGCTGTACCGGCGCAGCGGTGACATAGGCGAGGATCACCGCCATCGCCAGCATGCACAGCGCCGCGTTGAACAGGAAGCTGGGGGAGCGTAGTACCGGGCTGTAGCGCGACCAGCTGATGAGGGCCCCTTCGCTGCGGGTCTCCTCAGGGCGGGTCTCCGGCATCCGCCACAGCAGCCAGCTGCCGACGATGAGCGCATAACCGGCCATAAACCAGAAGTTGGCCGACCAGCCCGCCTTGGCGGTGAGCCAGCCACCGAGCAGGGGGGCGAGGGCCGGGATAAAGCAGATGGCGCCATTGAGATAGGAGATCATCTGGCCGCTCTTTTTCGGGCCATAGCTGTCACGCACCACCGAGAAGGCGGCGACCGAGGTGGCGCAGGCGCCAAAGCCCTGTAGCACCCGAGCCAGCATCAGTTCACCGAGGCTGGCGGCGAACCCTGCGCCCAGCGCACTCAGACCGTAGAGCAGTACGCCGCCCAGAGCTACCGGTTTGCGGCCATAGCGGTCGGCCAGCGGCCCGACCAGCAGTTGTCCCAGCCCCATGCTGAACAGGAACCAGGTGATGGTGCCCTGCATCAGGGTCACTTTCGCCCCGAGCTGTTCGGCCATCTGCGGAATGGCGGGCAGGTAGATGTCGATGGCCAACGGGCTGAACAGCACCAGCAGTACAAGTAAAAGAATCAATGGCATCTGTCACCTCTCTATTAGCCGGAATTGAATTGGTGCGCGAGTCTACTGGCTCAAAGTAATGAATAGAAATGGTATTTAATCACTTTGGTTATTCCTCTGTGGAAACATGTATCAAAAAGCGCTCTATTGAAAGGGGGTTAACTCCCGCTCAAGCCATGGCTGCTGCTGTAATTGGCGCTTTTACTAAACGCTTGCGCCGCATAGAATGCGCTGATTATTTTTGCGGAGGTGCTCGATGAACAAGCTTGTCCTGGCAACAGGTAACCAGAAAAAGGTGAAGGAGTTGGCCGCCATGCTGGCCGACATGAAGATCCAGGTGATCCCGCAGAGCGAGTTTGCTGTCTCCGATGCCGACGAGACCGGCACCACCTTCGTTGAAAACGCCATCATCAAGGCGCGCCACGCCGCCCGCATTACCGGCCTGCCCGCCGTGGCCGATGACTCCGGTCTGGAAGTGGATCTGCTGCAGGGCCGTCCCGGGGTCTACTCCGCCCGCTTTGCCGGTCAGGGGGCCGGTGACAAGGCCAATATCGAGAAGTTGCTGGCTGAGCTCAAAGGTGCGCCCGATTATCTCAAGAGCGCCCGTTTCTGGTGTGTGCTGGTCTATATGCGCCACGCCGACGATCCTACCCCCATCATCTGTCAGGCAAGCTGGGAAGGGATGATCATCGATGAGCAGCGCGGTCAGCATGGTTTTGGCTATGACCCCGTCTTCTTCGTGCCGGACCACGACTGCACTGCGGCCCAGATGCCGGCCGAGCTGAAGAACCAGCTGAGCCACCGTGCCCAGGCGCTGGCCAAACTGAAAGCGGCGCTGGCGGCTCACTGAGTTAAGCCTCCACCGCCCATCGCATATTGTCATCTACAATGGGGGCCTTGAGCCCCCGTTTTATTGGAACGTCCATGCTGCAACTGCCGCCGCTCTCTCTCTATATTCATGTGCCCTGGTGCGTCCAGAAGTGCCCTTACTGTGACTTCAACTCCCATGCCCAGAAAGGGGAGTTGCCTCACCTCGAATATGTCGCCGCCCTGCTGGAGGATCTGGATCAGGATCTGAAGTGGGCACAAGGGCGGCCGCTCTCCTCGATTTTTATCGGTGGCGGTACCCCCAGCCTGCTGACGGTCGAGGCGATGCAAACCCTGCTGGACGGGGTACGGGCCCGCATTCCGCTCACTGCAGATTGCGAGATCACCATGGAGGCCAACCCGGGCACGGTGGAAGCGGACAAGTTTTCCGGTTTCCAGCTCGCTGGCATCAACCGCATCTCCATCGGGGTGCAGAGCTTCCAGCAGGAGAAGCTGACCCGGCTTGGGCGTATCCACGGCCCGGAAGAGGCGCGCAAAGCCGCTGCACTGGCCCACTCCATCAAGTTGCCCACCTTTAATCTGGATCTGATGCACGGTCTGCCGGATCAGAGTCTGGATGACGCTATTTATGATCTGCAGCAGGCTATCGACTGCGCCCCGCCGCACCTCTCCTGGTATCAGCTCACCATAGAGCCGAACACGGCGTTTGCCTCCAAACCTCCCAAACTGCCGGAAGATGACACCCTGTGGGACATCTACGAACAGGGCCACGCCATGCTCACCGCCAGTGGTTATCGCCAGTACGAGATCTCGGCTTACGCCAAAGAGGGCTATCAGTGCAGTCACAACCTCAACTACTGGCGCTTTGGCGACTACCTGGGGATTGGTTGCGGTGCCCACGGCAAAGTGACTGATCTCGCGGATCAGCAGATCCTGCGCACTGCCAAGGTGAAGCATCCGAAAGGGTATCTGGACAAGAGCCGCTCCTATCTGGACGAGCAGTGGCAGGTGACGGCAGACGATCTGCCGCTCGAATACTTTATGAACCGCTTCCGCCTGTTTGAACCGGCCCCCAAGGCGGAGTTCGAGGCCTATACCGGCTTGCCACTGGAGCGGGTGGAGACGGTGCTGACCATTGCCCAGAGCAAGGAGCTGATCGACGATCTGGGGGATAGCTGGCAGCTTACCTCCCTCGGTCATCGCTATCTCAACGTGCTGCTCGAACTGTTTATGGATGAGTAAGCGTCCTGTTGAGGCACGCTTTTGAGGCGGTGAGTTGGCGTTGCCAAATCGCTTCTTCTGTCAAAACAATCAGGGCGCCATTGGCGCCCTGATTGTTTATGGTCGGTAGAAACCCGCTCAGCAGCAGACGCGGATCATCTGATGTTGGCCGGGCTCCCACCGCTTGCCAAATTTGGCCTTGCGCTGGTAACTCCCCTTGCCCTTCTTGTTGCGCTCGACCCGGCTGCGAAACAGGGGATCGGAGAGCAGGGCGTGCAGATGGTTATCCTTTATCTCGCCGCGCTGATGGGCATAGTTGCCCCCTTGCGCATGCTCCTCACGGGGGAGGGCGGGTTGGTCGACCCGAATCTTGGCCATGATGGCTCCTCTTCTTGCTCTTGCTGTGTTGACTCTTGTGTCTGGATGGCGGTTTTCGCGACGGGCGCCTGTTCAGGCTAGCGCCCGTCAACCGGATGCACTGGCACCGGTTAAAAACGCGGCGATTTTGTCACCAAATCGCCGCTGGAGCAATGAGCGGGCTGGTGCCGTCAGCCAACGTGGTCATGCTCATCGTGGTTATGATGCTCGTGATGAGCGGGTGCTCCCGACTCCAGTGTTTCCAGAATGGCGCAGTGCTCCGCCGAGCGCGGCCCGCCACAGCAGATGTTGGAGAGCTCGCGCAGGTTGTCGCGAAAGCGGGTCAGTTCGATGATCTTCTGCTCCACCTGGGCCAGCTTGGTGTCAGCTACCGCTTTTACCTCCTGACAGGTGACCTTGGCCTTGTTGGTATCGAGGTCGAGCAGCTCGCCGATATCGGCCAGCGAGAATCCCACCGACTTGGCGCGAATGATGAACTCCAGCCGCCGCTTGTCCTGTTCGCTGTAGAGGCGGTAGCCAGATTCGTTACGGATCCCCGGCGAGATGAGCCCGTTCTTCTCGTAAAAACGCAGGGTATCTGCCTTGACCCCGCACGCCTTGGCCAGTTCACCGATCCGGTACATGCCCTTTTCTCCCGTTGGATATGCGACTCAACAAAACCGGAACCCACTATCACCCCTTTGCCGGACGATTGCCAGCCAAGGGCATAAAAGGGGCAGACAAAAGTTGGTTTGGCCGCTCTTTTGCCATAAAACCCTTAAATGGCAAACGTTTGGCAAAAATCAAGTGGCAAACGTTTAACGCCGCGCCACACAAGGGTTTTGCTATTTAAAAAATCCACCACCCGTCACATTTTTTGTGTAGAATACGCGCCCATAAGAGAGCGCCGCACCAAGCGGGCATTTCTTAAAGCACTTTTGCCGTTGTCAGGCCTGTGGCGAGAGTGGTTTGCGAAATCCCCCCACTTCCATTTATTTGGGGACTCTCTGTGTTGAGCCTCGCCTCCCATGGAACGGTCCCCGTTATGTTGAGGACGATAGTGTGATGGAACAAGCTCGACCCATTCGCCGTGCACTGCTGAGTGTGTCTGACAAAACCGGCATTCTGGAATTTGCCAAGGCACTCAACGAACGCGGCGTCGCCCTGCTCTCTACTGGCGGTACTGCCAAGTTGCTCGGCGAGGCGGGTCTGCCGGTGACCGAGGTCTCCGACTACACGGGTTTCCCTGAAATGATGGATGGCCGGGTCAAAACCCTGCATCCCAAGGTTCATGGTGGCATTCTCGGCCGTCGGGATCAGGATGACGCCATCATGGCTCAGCACGCTATCTCCCCCATCGACATGGTTGTCGTCAACCTCTATCCCTTTGCTGCTACCGTTGCCAAAGCGGGCTGCACTTTGGCCGATGCGGTCGAAAACATCGACATCGGCGGCCCGACCATGGTTCGCTCTGCGGCTAAAAACCACAAAGATGTCGCGATCGTGGTCAAAGCTGCCGACTACGATCGCGTTATTCGCGAGATGGATGCCAACGGCAACAGCCTGAAACTGGCCACCCGTTTCGATCTGGCCATCGCCGCCTTCGAGCACACCGCTGCCTACGACGGCATGATCGCCAACTACTTCGGTACCATGGTGCCCTCTTATGGTGACAACAAGGAGGGTGACGAGGAGTCCCGCTTCCCGCGCACCTTCAATAGCCAGTTCATCAAGAAGCAGGACATGCGCTACGGCGAGAACAGCCATCAGGCTGCTGCTTTCTATGCCGAGGAGCATGCCGCGCCGGGTTCCGTCTCCAGCGCTGTCCAGCTGCAGGGCAAGGCGCTCTCCTACAACAACATCGCCGACACCGATGCTGCGCTGGAGTGCGTGAAGGAGTTCGACGAGCCGGCCTGCGTCATCGTCAAACATGCCAACCCCTGCGGCGTTGCCATTGGTGACGACCTGCTGAGTGCCTACGATCGCGCCTACCAGACCGACCCCACTTCTGCCTTTGGCGGTATCATCGCCTTCAACCGCGAACTGGATGGCGCCACTGCCAAAGCCATCGTCGAGCGTCAGTTCGTCGAGGTGATCATCGCCCCGACTGTCAGTCAGGAGGCCCGCGAAGCGGTCGCTGCCAAGCAGAACGTGCGTCTGCTTGAATGCGGTCAGTGGACGGCCCCGGCGCAAGGGTTTGACCTCAAGCGCGTCAACGGCGGCCTGCTGGTGCAGGAGCGGGATCTCGGCATGGTGACGCTGGGCGACCTGACCGTAGTCAGCAAGCGTCAGCCAACCGAGGCCGAGCTGCAGGATCTGCTGTTCTGCTGGAAAGTGGCCAAGTTCGTCAAATCCAATGCCATCGTCTACGCCAAAGATGGCCAGACCATCGGTGTTGGCGCCGGCCAGATGAGCCGCGTCTATTCGGCCAAGATTGCCGGTATCAAGGCGGCAGATGAAGGGCTGACCGTGGCGGGCTCCGTCATGGCATCCGATGCCTTCTTCCCGTTCCGCGACGGCATCGATGCGGCCGCCGCTGCCGGTATCTCCTGCGTGATCCAGCCGGGTGGCTCGATGCGCGATCAAGAGGTGATCGACGCCGCCGACGAGCACGGCATGTGCATGGTATTCACCAACATGCGCCACTTCCGTCACTGATGGATCAGGGCCGCCACGGGCGGCCCTTTTGTTGTCTCTTTTCCACTGACTATTGCGACCGGCTTCCCTCTGGCGGAAGCCTGTGACCCACATAGAAGCGAGCGATACGATGAAAGTACTGATCATTGGCAATGGTGGCCGCGAACACGCCCTGGCCTGGAAGGCCAAGCAATCCCCTCTGGTGACCCGGGTCTTCGTCGCCCCCGGCAATGCCGGCACCGCGCACGAAGGGAGCATCGAGAACGTGGCCATCGCTGCGACCGATATCCCGGCTCTGCTGGCGTTTGCCAAGGAGCAGCGCATCGGTCTGACCATCGTTGGCCCGGAAGCGCCGCTGGTGAAAGGGGTGGTCGATGCCTTCCGTGCCGAGGGACTGGCCATCTTCGGTCCGACCGCGGCTTCTGCCCAGCTGGAGGGCTCCAAGGCCTTCGCCAAGGATTTTCTGGCCCGTCATGCCATCCCGACTGCCGAGTACCAGAACTTCACCGAGGTGGAGCCAGCGCTGGCCTATCTGCGCGAGAAGGGCGCGCCCATCGTCATCAAGGCCGATGGTCTGGCCGCTGGCAAGGGGGTTATCGTGGCGATGACCCTGACCGAGGCCGAAGAGGCCGTGCGCGACATGCTCTCCGGCAATGCCTTTGGCGACGCCGGTGCCCGGGTAGTGATCGAGGAGTTCCTGGAAGGGGAAGAGGCGAGCTTCATCGTCATGGTCGATGGCGAGCATGTGCTGCCGATGGCGACCAGTCAGGATCACAAGCGGGTAGGGGATGGCGATACCGGCCTCAATACCGGCGGTATGGGCGCCTATTCGCCGGCGCCTGTGGTGACTGATGAAGTGCACCGCAAGGTGATGGAGCAGGTGATTATGCCGACCGTGCGCGGCATGGCGGCCGAGGGCAACGTCTACACCGGTTTCCTCTACGCCGGCCTGATGATCGACGGTCAGGGCAATCCCAAGGTGATCGAATTCAACTGCCGTTTCGGCGATCCCGAGACCCAGCCCATCATGCTGCGGATGCGCTCCGATCTGGTGGAACTCTGTCTGGCCGCCTGTGCCGGCAAGCTGGATCAGGTAGAAGCGAATTATGACCCCCGCGTGGCCATTGGTGTGGTGCTGGCAGCTGGCGGTTATCCCGGCGACTACCAGCAGGGCAAGGCCATCAGCGGTCTGCCGGTGGAAGAGGCGAGCGGCGAGAAGGTATTCCACGCGGGAACCCGCCTTGATGGCGATACCGTAGTGACCGCCGGTGGCCGGGTGCTGTGCGCCACCGCGCTGGGCCACACAGTGGCCGAAGCGCAGCAGCGTGCCTATCAGCTGGCTGCCCGGATCCAGTGGGACGGTGTCTTCTATCGCAATGACATCGGCTGGCGCGCCATCGAACGTGAACAGCAGGCTGGTTGATGGCCGATACCCGCAGTAACAAGCCCCGCCAATGGCGGGGTTTTTTATGCCGGAAAGTGCCTTATTGTCGATGCATTCATGTTGCCGTGGTTAACAAGCGAGGCACTCTTGTCACCATTTGCCACAAAAAACATCATTTTTCACAAACGCTTCACCATGAGTCATGGCATTATGCTGGTGATGAATTCCTGTTTGGATTCATAGGTGACCCTAATAATTTGAGCATGTTGTTATATAAGGAAATCCCATGTTGAAAACTGTTCGCCCCCTGCTGCTGCCCCTGATGTTCGGTCTGATCGCGTTACCTGCCATGGCTGGCGATCTGGAACAGCCGATGAAGAAGATTGGCTTCAACTACAAGCAGGCGGTCAAGGCTGATGATGCGGCTACCATGGAGAAGCACATCAACGAGATGAAGGCTCAGCTCGACATCGCCAAGCAGAAGAACATGCCTGCCGCCAAGAAGGAGAAGTTCCTCGAGGGCATGAATGAGGTACAGACCGAGCTGGATGCCAGCCTGGCTGCACTCAAGGCCGGTGACGAAGCCAAGGCGCGCGAGCACCTGGCCAAGGTCAACGACCTGAAGAAGGAGTATCACAAGTATGCCAAGCAAAAAGGGTGATCCCTTTCGCTGGGATGCAGTGGTTCGCCTGACCCATTGGGGTGTGGCGGCCATCTGTATCGGCAATCTCTGGCTCAATGAGGCGGGAGAGGATTGGCACGAGTGGCTCGGTTATACGGCTATCGCGCTGGTCTCCGTGCGTTTGCTCTGGGGGCTCACCTTTGCCCGTGGCTACGCCCGCTTGGGCGCCCTCATCCCCAAAGGTGAGGATTTTCGCCAGCAGATGCACGAGATGCGTGAACGGTTGCCACCGGCGCCAGGCCATCATGGCAGCGGCAAGTTGGCGGTATGGGCGCTCTGGTTGCTGGTGCTGGCAACTGCCGGTACCGGCTGGTTCCAGAATACCGAGATGGGTTTTGATCTGGGGGCTGATGACTGGCACGTCTGGTGCACCTGGGCACTGCAGGGCATGATCGCACTGCATCTGCTGGCCATAGGGTTCACCTCGTGGCGTCAGCGCAGCAGTCTGGTGATCCGAATGCTGCCCTCGCTTCCCCGTCACGCCTCGAACCAGTGTCGCGACGAGCAGACCTGAGGCTCAGCATTAGGCTCCTTGCCCTCGCTCGAGGTGCCTGATCCGGACCCTGCCCAGACCCGCCAATGGCGGGTCTTTTCTTATGACCTTATCGATCTCATCACTGGACATTGCCCTATCCGCAGATGCAAAAAGGCCGCTCATGATGAGCGGCCTTTTTTCAATTTGGTGGCCCCTGGGGGACTTGAACCCACGACCAATCGATTATGAGTCGACTGCTCTGACCAACTGAGCTAAGGGGCCAAATTGTGCGTTTAGCGGCGTGGATTATAGGGGAAGAGGAAAGGGCAGTCTATAGGCATATCAACCACTTGGCGACTAATTGTCCAGCTTGATAGAGGACGCAAAGCGGGTAGCAAGGGTAAATTCCAGACAAAACAAAGCCCCGCATGGCGGGGCTTTGGCAAGCTGGTTGGCACTACCCGGATTATTCGTCCAGGAAGCTGCGCAGCACTTCCGAGCGGCTCGGGTGGCGCAATTTGCGCAGTGCCTTGGCTTCAATCTGACGAATACGCTCACGGGTAACGTCGAACTGCTTGCCCACTTCCTCGAGGGTGTGGTCAGTATTCATGTCGATACCGAAACGCATCCGCAGCACCTTGGCTTCGCGAGCAGTCAGACCGGCCAGTACTTCGCGGGTAGCGTTGCGCAGGCTTTCGCTGGTTGCGGCATCGGCCGGCAGAGCCAGGGTGGTATCTTCGATGAAGTCGCCCAAGTGGGAATCTTCATCATCACCGATGGGCGTCTCCATGGAGATAGGCTCTTTGGCGATTTTCAGTACCTTGCGGATCTTGTCTTCCGGCATACCCATGCGCATGGCCAGCTCTTCCGGGTTCGGTTCACGACCCATCTCCTGCAGCATTTGACGGGAGATACGGTTGAGCTTGTTGATGGTCTCGATCATGTGTACCGGGATACGGATGGTACGGGCCTGATCCGCGATGGAGCGGGTAATGGCCTGACGGATCCACCAGGTTGCATAGGTCGAGAACTTGTAGCCACGACGGTATTCAAACTTGTCTACCGCCTTCATCAGACCGATGTTGCCTTCCTGGATCAGATCCAGGAACTGCAGACCGCGGTTGGTGTACTTCTTGGCGATGGAGATAACCAGACGCAAGTTGGCTTCAACCATCTCTTTCTTCGCACGGCGGGCCTTGGCCTCACCGATGCTCATGCGACGGTTGATATCCTTGATCTGGGCAATCGACAGACCGGTCTCTTCTTCGATCTGCTGCAGTTTGCCGATGGCGCGCTGCACCTCTTCATCCATCTCCATCAGACGGGGAGACCAGGCTTTGCCAGCCTGTTTCTGGTATTCAAACCAGGCAGTTTCGCACTCGTTGTTGGTGAAGGCCGCGACGAAGGTTTTCTTCGGCATCTTGGCCTGCTCAACGCAGAGTTTCATGATGATGCGTTCCTGCACGCGGACGCGCTCCATCATTTCGCGCATGTTGTTGACCAGGCGATCGAACTGCTTGGGCATCAGGCGGAATTGACGGAACACATCGGCCAGCTGGGCGATGGCGGCCTGGGTATCATCGTGCGCGCGACCATTCTTCTGAATGGAGAGGCGGGTCACTTCATACTGGGCGCGCAGTTCGGCGAACTTCTCGCGAGCGACTTCCGGATCCGGACCACCGTCACCGTCATCGTCAGAGTTGTCGCCGTCTTCGTCTTCATCTTCGTCTTCATCTTCGTCTTCGTCAGCCAGGTCATCCTCGCTGAGTTCGGAACCGATGTGCGTGGCGGTCGGCGCCATATCTTCGGTATCGTTCGGATCGATAAAACCGGAGATGATGTCGGAGAGACGCAGCTGCTCGGCTTCGTACTTGTCGTACTGTTCGAGCAGGTAAGTGATGGCTTCCGGGTACTCGGCTACGGAGCTTTGTACCTGGTTGATACCGTCTTCGATCCGCTTGGCGATGTCGATTTCGCCTTCGCGGGTCAGCAGTTCGACAGTACCCATTTCCCGCATGTACATGCGGACGGGATCGGTCGTGCGACCAATCTCGGATTCAACAGATGCCAGAGCCTGGGCCGCTGCTTCGGCAGCGTCCTCATCGGCGGTACCCCCTTCAGCCATGATCAAGTCATCGGCATCCGGAGCGTTTTCAACCACTTGAATGCCCATATCGTTGATCATCTGAATGATGTCTTCGATCTGGTCTGAATCGACAATATCTTGCGGGAGGTGATCGTTCACCTCGGCATAGGTCAGGTAGCCCTGTTCTTTACCTTTGGCAACGAGGAGTTTAAGCTGAGACTGCGGGGTTTGCTCCATAGAACTCATCCGGTTGGTGCTGCTAGGTTGCGCGTACAGTGCGCTGCTGCGCAAATAGCCAATTCTAATAGAAAACCGCCAGACATGCTATGTCTGGTTGCGGCGTCGGTCATGAGAAACCCCTGCCCGCAGTATTGTCGGGGCCAGGCGGTTATAAAATTTTTGCTTTTCATCCCGTCGATTCGGGCAACGCTATCCATATTGGGACTAATCACTCAAATATCAAGCCCCACTCTCATTTCTTTTCTCAATTTGCACCTCTCTGATCAGCATCATCAACTCTTGGGTTTCTTCGGAGCTTAGTCCTTCCTGAGCCACTTTGGCCTGCAATTCTTCGATCCGTTGTTTCAGAAACAGGTTGATGAAACCGACGAAGGTATCCTGCAACTCTCCAAGAATATCCGGCTCCTGATCGAGTTTGATCTCCTCGAACAGGTCGTGCATCGCCAGCTGGGCGAGGATTTCCCCCTCTTTGGTGCCGCGCCAGTGCTCCAGCAGGATGCCGGTAGTGATACCGGGCTGTGCCAGGATCTGCTGATGCAGCTGCAGCAGGAAGGTAATCCCTTGCAAGCGCAAACCCGCCAGCTCCGGCATTGCCGGTAGCTCTGCCGTCACGGCCGGGTATTGAACCATCAGGGCCAGTGCCCGGCGCAGCGGGGTCAGTTTGGCTGCCTTGGGCTTGTTGACCTCGGCCTTGGGTTGGCTGTTGCGGGCAAAGAGCTCGGCAATTCGCTGCTTGTTTTCGCCCCAGCGCATCATGCTGGAGAGGCGGGTGATCAGCCCCTCACGGGTGAACCCTTCCGGTACACGGCGGATAAGTTCTGCGGCCTTGTTGGCCACTTCAAACTTGCCCGCTTCACCGGAGAGCGCCGCGTCGCGACCGAGACGCTCGAACATGAAGTCGGCGAACGGCTGGGCTTCATCGAGCAGGGCTTCAAAGCCCTCCTTGCCGATCTGGCGTACCAGCGAGTCGGGATCCTCACCATCAGGCAGGAACACGAATTTGAGTTCGCGGCCATCCTGCAGATGGGGGAGGGCGTTATCCAGCGCCCGCCACGCGGCTTCACGACCGGCGTTGTCGCCGTCGTAGCAGCAGACCACCTCGGCGGTGGTACGAAACAGGGTATGGATGTGATCACTGGTGGTCGCGGTACCCAGTGCCGCCACCGCATAGTCGATGTCGTACTGTCCGAGCGCCACCACATCCATGTAGCCCTCAACCACCAGGATCCGGCGCGGATCCTTGTGTGCCTGCTTGACCTCATAGAGGCCGAACAGCTCCCGCCCTTTATGGAAAATCGGGGTTTCCGGCGAGTTGAGGTATTTGGGGGTGCCGTCACCCAGTACCCGCCCGCCGAAGCCGATGACCCGGCCGCGCTTGTCACGGATCGGGAACATGATGCGATCGCGGAAACGATCGTAGCTGCCCCCACCACTCTCACGAGTGATCAGCATGCCACCCGAGATAAGCAGCTGTTCGTGATCCCGGCTGGCGCCAAAGCGGCGACGCACCTGATCCCAATCGCTTGGGGCATAACCGATGTTGAAGCGTTTGACCACTTCACCGGTCAGCCCGCGTCCCTTGAGGTACTCCACCGCATGGGGAGCACTCTTGAGATTGCTCTCGTAGAAGCGGGCGATCTGGTTCATCAGCTCGAACAGATCCTTGCTGACGGCTGGCTGGCTATGGCCAGATCCGCCGCTGCTCTGCTCGCGGGGCACCTGCATGCCCTGCTGGCTGGCGAGTTCTTCGATGGCGTCGGGGAATTCGAGGCCGTCATACTCCATGACAAAGCCGATGGCGTTGCCGTGGGCGCCACAGCCGAAACAGTGATAGAACTGCTTCTCTTGGCTGACGGTAAAAGAGGGGCTTTTTTCGTTATGAAAAGGGCAGCAAGCCTGGTAGTTCTTACCGGCTTTTTTCAGCCGCACTCGCGAGTCGATCAGCTCGACTATGTCTGTGCGTGCGAGCAGATCGTCGATAAAGGATTGGGGGATCCTGCCTGCCATAACCGTCCTGTTTCACTGCGATAGAAAATAAAAAAGCCGCGCATTCACAAGGAAGCACGGCTTCTTCGACCAAACAAGAGTTTGCCTGTTACGCCAAGCGGGTTTTCACCTGAGCACTGACGGCGCCGACATCGGCACGACCCTGAATTTTTGGCTTCAAGACAGCCATGACTTTACCCATGTCAGCCATGACGGCAGCACCGCTCTCGGCGATGGCTTGCTCGATCAGGGCGGCAATTTCGTCTGCGGTCAGTTGTTGAGGCAGGAACTCCTGCAGCACAACGATCTCGGCGGACTCTTTGTCGGCGAGATCCTGGCGACCGGCAGCTTCAAATTGGCTGATGGAATCGCGGCGCTGTTTGACCATCTTGGTCACGACAGCGAGGATATCCTCATCATTGAGCTCGACACGGGTATCGACTTCACGCTGCTTGATTTCTGCCATCAACAACCGGATAGCGCCCAACCGCGGCTTGTCTTTGGCAAGCATGGCGAGCTTTTGCTGATCCTTGAGTTGATCCTTCAGAGACACGGCATGATCCCTTGATTAGTACAGGCGGATACGACGTGCGTTTTCGCGAGACAGCTTCTTGGCGTGACGCTTAACGGCAGACGCTTTGGCGCGCTTACGAATGGTAGTCGGCTTCTCGTAGAACTCACGGCTACGAACTTCGGACAGGATACCGGCTTTTTCGCAAGAACGCTTGAAGCGACGCAGAGCAACGTCAAACGGCTCATTTTCACGGACTTTGATTACTGGCATGTGCCTTTCACCTCAGTGATAAAATTGTTAGCTGACCTTCAATCGATCAGCATGACTTAAAATGGTGCGAAATTATACTCTGGACAGGGAATGAAAGTAAACCCGCAGAGATCGCTCTGGTTTAAAAAACCCGCGAAGGTTACCATAGCCGTCTCATTTTAGCAGTGAAAATTTTTAGCAATGCGTGTATTGGGCATAGAGACATCCTGTGACGAAACCGGGATCGCGATCTTCGACGATCAAAAAGGGATCCTTTCCCACCAGTTATATAGCCAGGTCAAGCTGCATGCGGACTACGGTGGCGTTGTCCCCGAGCTCGCCAGCCGGGATCACGTTCGCAAGACGATCCCGTTGATCCAGGCCGCATTGCGGGAGGCGGGGCTGGGCAAGGATGACATCGATGGCATCGCCTATACCGCGGGTCCGGGTCTGGTTGGCGCCATTCTGGTGGGGGCCACCATTGGCCGTTCGCTGGCGATGGCGTGGAACAAGCCGGCCATCGCCGTCCACCATATGGAAGGTCACCTGCTGGCGCCCATGCTGGAAGAGAAGGCCCCCGAGTTTCCCTTCGTGGCGCTGCTGGTCTCCGGCGGCCACTCCATGCTGGTGCGGGTTGATGGCATCGGCAGCTACCAGCTGCTGGGCGAATCCATCGACGATGCCGCCGGCGAGGCGTTCGACAAGACCGCCAAGCTGATGGGGCTGGACTATCCGGGTGGCCCGCTGCTCTCCCGTTTGGCCGAGAAGGGCACCACCGGACGCTTCCACTTCCCCCGTCCCATGACTGATCGCCCCGGGCTCGACATGAGCTTCTCCGGCCTCAAGACCTTTGCCGCCAATACCATTGCTGCCAACGGTGATGATGAGCAGACCCGTGCCGATATTGCCCGTGCGTTTGAAGACGCGGTGGTCGATACCCTGGCCATCAAGTGCCGTCGTGCCTTGAAAGAGACCGGTCTCAAGCGTCTGGTGGTGGCGGGTGGAGTCAGTGCCAACCGCCACCTGCGCGCCCAGCTGGCCGAGCTGATGGAGAGCCTCAAGGGCGAAGTGTTCTATCCGCGCACCGAATATTGCACCGATAACGGCGCCATGATCGCCTATGCCGGCATGCAGCGCTTGAAGGCGGGCGTGTTCGAGCCGCTTGCGGTCAAGGCCGTGCCGCGCTGGCCGCTGGATACCCTGGATCCGGTCTGATCCTGAGGATCCGGCTTCTGCCGGGCCAGTGATGTAACATGCCCCGGGCATGCTCTCTGTGAAGACGGGAGCCTGTCCGGGGCATTTTTATTGCTGCGCCACGGCCTGCCTGATTGCTCCTTGTGGATCGGAAGATCCCTCCGCTGCGTCTGCGGTCACCCCCTCAAGCCCACTGTTGGCATCCATGCCGCGCTATATTTGGCTAAATGACCTCATTTTTCCTTATGCCTTTGCCAGCTCCTGCCTGTGGCTCTGTTTTCGTCCTTTATTACCGCCAGCTCGCCATCGTCCGATCCTGATAGATGCCTGCGCCCACAGAGTGCCGCCAGAACGCGCCTGATAAAGAGCTGAGGAAAAGGATGTTACTGTGCTAGGCGAAGCCATGCATGGCCATCTGCTGCGTTTGATAGGGGTTGATGCGGAATCCTGCGCCACGGGTTCTCTATCAGCAGCCAGTGTCTGAGAGAGGCGCAAAAAAATCCCCGCCAGCTGGCGGGGATTTTTGATTGGCGATCGACAGGCGATGCGATTACAGCATGATGCCGCCGAAGAAGAAGCCCAGCGCCACGGCAATCGCGATGGTGGCGGTGCCGGGGATAAAGAAGGGGTGGTTGAACACGGCTTTGCCGATGCGGGTTGAGCCGGTGTCGTCCATCTCTACCGCGGCCAGCAGGGTCGGGTAGGTCGGCAGTACGAACAGGGCGCTCACGGCCGCGAAAGAGGCGATGGCGGTCAGCGGGCTGACACCCAGAGCCAGAGCGGCAGGCATCAGGGCCTTGGTGGTTGCACCCTGTGAGTAGAGCAGCATGGCGGCGAAGAACAGTACCACGGCCAGCAGCCAGGAGTACTGGTTCAGCAGGTCGCCAGCGATCAGCTGGATGGTGTCCATGTTGCCTTTTACGAAGACGTTACCCAGCCAGGCCACACCCAGTACGCAGATACAGGCGGACATACCGGACTTGAAGGTCGGCATGTTGGTCACTTGAGTAGCGTCCAGTTTGCACACCAGAGTCATGATGGTGGCAGCGGCCAGCATGATGCCCATGATGGCGCCATCGCGGGGGATCGGCGGGTTGGTGATGAGGCCAACTTTACCGGAGATCGCGGTGGCATAGGCCATCACGGCCACGATGGCGGCGATGAAGATCCAGACGGACAGCTTGGCGTAGGGTTTGATTTCCAGCTGGCTGGTGCCGCGCAGCTTGATCTGGCCCTTGGCTTTACGCTCCAGATAGACTTCGTCCTGCTCCAGCGGCTTGCCCATCATGTTGGCGATGAAGGCACCCAGGATACAGGCCAGGAAGGTGGAGGGGATGCAGATGGCCAGCAGGGTCAGGTAGTCAACACCGAACGGCTCGAGCATGCCGGAGAAGGCAACCACAGCGGCAGAGATCGGGGAGGCTGTGATGGCGATCTGGGAGGCGACAACCGCGATGGAGAGCGGACGGGACGGACGGATCCCCTGCTCTTTGGCCACTTCTGCGATAACCGGCAGGGTGGA
Source organism: Aeromonas sp. SG16 (assembly GCF_024436135.1). NCBI lineage: Bacteria > Pseudomonadati > Pseudomonadota > Gammaproteobacteria > Aeromonadales > Aeromonadaceae > Aeromonas > Aeromonas sp. SG16. The sequence goes on along the minus strand of NZ_JANFNW010000007.1, from coordinate 9,498 downwards.
GAAGGCGGTGTGACCGGTACCGGCCAGCATGGTCATCAGATAGGTGACGACCGGGGCGGCGAAGGTGATGTATTTGGGGTTCTTGCGCAGCGCTTTTTCAGCCAGGGAGACCAGATAGTCCATCCCGCCAGCCAGTTGCATACAGGCGATGGCGCAAATGACGGACGCAATGATCATGATTACATCCCAGGGGATGTAGGTGACCAGCTGATCGCTCGGGATCTGCACCCCGAGGCCCCAGGTCAGGACCAGAACCCCCAGACCACCGGCAAAGCCGATGCCGATGCTGCCTATCCGGGCGCCCAGATAGATAGCGGCGAGCACGACAAGTAACTCGATTCCAATCATAGCGATAACTCCATTTTTTAGTTTTTTGGTTTTTATTTGGCAAAAAGCCAATTCCCGATCGGGCTGGGGATAAAGACCAATCGGGAACTGACTTTAAATGGGCCGGGAAGATCCCGGCCCATGCGTCGCTTATACGGTGGTTTCGCGAGTGAAACGCTTGGCCTTGTATTGCGGGTTCATCAGGTTCTCGATGGAGAGGATCTCGTCCAGCTGCTCGGCGCTCAGCAGGCCGCGCTCCAGTACGACTTCGCGTACGTTCTTGCCGGTCTGGGCGCAGATCTTGCCAACGATGTCCCCTTCGTGGTGACCGATGAAGGGGTTCAGGTAGGTCACGATACCGATGGAGTTCAGCACGTGGTTCATGCAGATTTCCGGGTTGGCGGTGATACCTTCCACGCACTTCTCGCGTAGGGAGATACAGGCTTTTTCCATCAGGCTCAGGGATTCGAACATTGCCTGACCAATCACTGGCTCCATGACGTTCAGCTGCAGCTGACCGGCTTCGGCGGCGAAGGTGATGGTGATGTCGTTACCGAATACCTTGAAGCAGGACTGGTTGACCACTTCCGGGATAACCGGGTTGACCTTGGCCGGCATGATGGAGGAACCCGCCTGCATTTCCGGCAGGTTGATCTCTTTCAGGGCAGTGCGCGGGCCGGAGGAGAGCAGACGCAGGTCGTTACAGATCTTGGAGAGCTTCATGGCCAGACGCTTGATGGCGCCGTGCAGCATGACGTAGGCGCCGCAGTCGGAGGTCGCTTCGATCAGATCTTCAGCCGGTACATAGGCACGGCCGGTGATCTCGGCCAGACGCTTGATGGCCAGTGCAGAGTACTCGGGCGGGGTGTTCAGACCGGTACCGATGGCGGTAGCGCCCAGGTTCACTTCCAGCAGCAGCTCCTGGCAACGCTTGATGGATTTGATCTCTTCGCGCAGGGTGACGGCGAAGGCGTGGAACTCCTGACCCAGGGTCATCGGCACGGCGTCCTGCAGCTGGGTACGGCCCATCTTCAGGATCTTCTTGAACTCGTTAGCCTTGACGTCGAAAGCGGCGATCAGCGCTTCCAGGGCATGCAGGGTCACGTCGGTGCTGTTCACAACAGCAACGCGGAAACCGGTGGGGTAGGCATCGTTGGTGGACTGGCACTTGTTGACGTGATCGTTCGGGTTGATGACGTCGTAACGACCTTTCTCCAGACCCATGATCTCCAGTGCGATGTTGGCCAGCACTTCGTTGGTGTTCATGTTGACGGAGGTACCAGCACCGCCCTGGTAAACGTCGACCGGGAACTGGTCGAAGCACTTGCCGGTGTTCAGCATCAGGTCGCAGGCTTCCACGATCTTGTCTGCAATTTCAGGACGGATGGTACCGAGCTCGCCGTTGGCCAGCGCAGCGGCCTTCTTGGTCAGCACCATGCCACGTACGAATTCCGGAACGTCAGAAATCTTCTGAGAGCTGATCTTGAAGTTCTCGACAGCGCGCAGGGTGTGCACACCGTAGTAGAGATCATTGGAAACTTCTTTAGTGCCCAGCAAGTCTTCTTCAATGCGGACGTTCTTGATGTCGCTCATTGTAATGCCTCAGAAATCAGATAAATGGAAAAATCCTCACCGAGTGGTCGCGAGTTCCTTGCGCACAGCTCATCCTGAAGCACCACACACCGAGTGGGGCGATTGGGAGTGTGACCTCCCTAATAACTAATCAACATACTACTCCAATTGAGGTATCGGTTATTAGAGCTGGATCACTAATCTGGTGACATCTTCAAATTCCTTTGATGAATGTACACATATGTTGTACATGATTTATCAGCATGATTTTTATAAAAATTTGTAATTTTTTGCTGATTTTTTAGCGTCTGGTTGATGAGGGAGTCATTTGGGTGGCTTGAAATGGGCGGGTTGGCCCCCATTTATTGGGGGTAGGAAGTGGTGACTCGCGCGTCTGAACATCGTGTGCAGCTCCCGGTTCGCGGGACCACTTTTTCTCACATTTGACTGGTTGTGGAGCTTATATGGGCAAGCTGTTTCTGCTGTTGGTGGGTCTGGTGGTACTGGAGCTCACCGTGATGATCGAGGTCGGTTCTGTGATTGGAGCGCTGCCGACCGTCGGCTTGCTCATCCTGACCGCCATTCTGGGCTCTTCTCTGGTGCGCAGTGAAGGGCTCAAGACCCTGTTCAGTGCCCAGCAAAAGATGCAGCAGGGCGAGATGCCGGGCCGCGAAGTGATGGGTGGCATGATGCTGGCACTGGCCGGTCTGCTGCTGATCATCCCGGGTTTTGTCACCGACTTTTTCGGGATCCTGCTGCTGCAGCCCTGGCTGCGCAACAAGCTGGCCGACAAGCTGATCGGCAGCAACCAGTTCCGGATGCAGATGGGCGGTTTCCAGCGTACTCAATCGCCGTTTGAGCAATCTCTCGACGATCATCCGAAGCAGGGTGGCACCACCATCGAAGGCGAGTTTGAGCGCAAAGAGTAATCGACGAGACGAATAACCAGAGGCGAGTGACCGCTCAGGGCTTGCCCTGATGGCACAACGCCTCGAAGCGGTGTCGGGCATACCACCATGCGAGGGTGCCCGCCGCCAGATTGGCCAGCAAGATACCCAGATATATCCCCTGTTCTCCCCCCCATCTGGCGCCTAGCCAGGCTCCCGGCAGTAAAAAGCCAAACAGCCGCAAGCCGTTGAACAAGAACGAGATGCTCGATGCCCGCACGCCATTGAGCGCCGAGGCCAGCAGCATCACCATCCCCTGAAAGCCATATCCGATCGGTACCAGATGCAGATAGAGAACAATCAGGCGAATGACCTGTGGATGATCGCTGAACAGGTTGGCGATGAGTGGCGCCAGTAGCCAGGTCAGGCCATAGATGGCCAGCTGGAACAGCAGGGCAAAGCGCATGCTGCTCTGAAGCGCGGCTTTGGCCCGGGCCGGATTGCCGGCACCACAGTTTTGCGAGATGAAGGGGGCCAGCACGGAGGCGAGCGCCATCATCACGATCAGCAGCAGTGCCTCAACCCGCGATGCGGCGCCGTAAGCGGCCACCACTTCTGTTCCCAGACCGGCAAAAATCGTCATCAACACCGCATTGGCCAACGGATTGAGCATGTTGGTAAAAGAGGCGGGGATGGCGACATGGAGCAGTGCCCGCCAGTGGTAGAGCAGCCGGGCGCGCGGCGAGAGGCGCCACAGCAGCAACCCTTCCCGATGACGCAGGATGTAGAGGCTCACCAGCATGGCCATCAGCCATGAGATGGAGGTGGCGATGGCGGCACCCCGGATCCCCCACTCGGGGAAGGGGCCGATGCCGAAGATAAGCAGCGGATCCAGCATGCCGTTGACCAGACCGGCAACTGTCATGACGAGGCTGGGCGTCTTGGTATCGCCGGTGGCGCGGATGGCGGAGTTGCCCACCATGGGCAGCACCAGCATGGGCACGGTGAGATACCAGATCAGCATGTAGTCGTGGATAAGAGAGATAAGTTCGGCACTGGCGCCCAGCAGGGTAAATAGCGGTTTGATGGTGAGGGCGCCCCCTGCCGAGAGCAGGGTGACCAGAATCACCGCCAGAAACAGGCTATCGGTGGCGAGGTGGGCCGCCTCTTCATGCTTGCCCTGTCCCAATGCATGACCGATCACCGCCGAGAGGCCGGCTCCCAACCCCATGGCGAGCGAGGTGACCACGAAGGTGACCGGAAAGGTAAAGCTGATGGCCGCCAGCGCTTCGGTGCCCAGCATGCCAATAAAGAAGGTATCGACCAGGTTGAAGGCCAGAATGGCGACGATGCCGAGGATCATGGGGCCCGTCATCTGGCGCAGTACGACAGGGATAGGGGCTGTCAGCATGGGATTGATGCGGGTCAAGGGATCGTCTCTACATCTTGCTCGAAGAGCTGGGCTGATAACTGGGCTGGCGCTGCCAGCGAAGTTCGCGAAGAGAACAGGGGCGAACAATCGAAGTTGTTTATAGTACGTGAAAAAATTTTTTTTGTATTTGCCCTTGAAGGGTTAGCAACCTCACCCCACATCAGGGACATATCCGATTTGGCCTGGAACGGCCATTCCTCAAAGCAACAATGAGACTCATTTTGGGAGAGTTATCGATGAAAATTCGTCCACTGCACGACCGCGTCATCATCAAGCGCATCGAAGCTGAAGCCAAATCCGCTGGTGGTATCGTACTGACTGGTACTGCGGCTCAAAAGTCCACCCGTGGTGAAGTGCTTGCCGTGGGGACTGGTCGAATCCTGGATAATGGCGATGTCAAAGCGCTGGCCGTCAAGGTTGGCGACAAGGTTATCTTCAACGAAGGCTACGGCGTGAAAACCGAGAAGCTGGATGGTCAGGATGTGCTGATCCTGTCCGAGACCGACATTCTGGCGATTGTCGAAGAGTAATCCATCCCCACTTTTCTCCGAATTGATTGAAAGGATTGAACAAAAATGGCTGCTAAAGACGTTAAGTTTGGTAACGAAGCCCGCATCAAGATGCTGGAAGGTGTGAACATCCTGGCTGATGCCGTCAAGGTTACTCTGGGCCCGAAAGGCCGCAACGTGGTACTGGACAAGTCCTTCGGTGCCCCGACCATCACCAAAGATGGTGTTTCCGTTGCGCGCGAGATCGAGCTGGAAGACAAGTTCCAGAACATGGGCGCCCAGATGGTCAAGGAAGTGGCTTCCAAAGCGAACGACGCTGCGGGTGACGGTACTACCACTGCAACCGTTCTGGCTCAGGCTATCGTCAACGAAGGTCTGAAGGCCGTTGCCGCCGGTATGAACCCGATGGATCTGAAGCGCGGTATCGACAAGGCCGTTGTGGCTGCCGTTGCCGAGCTGCAGGCGCTGTCCCAGCCGTGTGCTGACAGCAATGCCATCGCTCAGGTTGGCACCATTTCCGCCAACTCCGACGAGAAAGTGGGCAAGCTGATTGCCGAAGCCATGGACAAAGTGGGTCGCGATGGCGTCATCACTGTTGAAGATGGTCAGGGTCTGGAAGATGAGCTGGCTGTTGTTGAAGGTATGCAGTTCGACCGCGGCTACCTCTCTCCGTACTTCATCAACAAACAGGAAACCGGTTCTGTCGAGCTGGACGACCCGTTCATCCTGCTGGTTGACAAGAAAGTCTCCAACATCCGCGAGATGCTGCCGGTGCTGGAAGGTGTCGCCAAAGCTGGCAAACCGCTGCTGATCGTTGCCGAAGACGTAGAGGGCGAAGCCCTGGCGACTCTGGTGGTCAACACCATGCGTGGCATCGTGAAAGTGGCTGCCGTCAAGGCGCCGGGCTTCGGTGACCGTCGCAAGGCCATGCTGCAGGATATCGCCGTACTGACTGGCGGTACCGTCATCTCCGAAGAAGTTGGCATGGAGCTGGAAAAAGCGACTCTGGAAGATCTGGGTCGTGCCAAGCGCATCGTCATCACCAAAGAGAACACCACCATCATCGATGGCGTGGGTGATGCAGGCGTGATCGAAGGCCGTGTTGCCCAGATCCGTCAGCAGATCGAAGAGACCTCCTCCGACTACGACCGTGAGAAGCTGCAAGAGCGCGTAGCCAAGCTGGCTGGCGGTGTTGCCGTGATCAAGGTCGGTGCTGCTACCGAAGTCGAGATGAAAGAGAAGAAAGCTCGCGTAGAAGATGCTCTGCATGCTACCCGTGCTGCTGTTGAAGAAGGCGTGGTTGCCGGTGGTGGTGTTGCGCTGGTTCGCGTTGCAGCCAAACTGGCTGGCCTGCGCGGTGACAACGAAGACCAGAACGTCGGTATCAAGGTTGCCCTGCGCGCCATGGAAGCCCCGCTGCGTCAAATCGTCATCAACGCCGGTGAAGAAGCTTCCGTCATTGCCAATGCGGTGAAGAATGGTGAAGGCAACTTCGGTTACAACGCTTACACCGAGCAGTATGGCGACATGCTGACCATGGGTATCCTGGACCCGACCAAGGTAACCCGTTCTGCACTGCAGTTCGCTTCTTCCATCGCCGGTCTGATGATCACCACCGAGTGCATGGTCACCGAGCTGCCGAAGAAAGATGCTCCGGCCATGCCTGATATGGGTGGCATGGGCGGCATGGGCATGATGTAATCATCATCCCGGCTCTGTTTGAGAAACGGCTCGCTTTGGCGGGCCGTTTTTTTTTATCCGGCTAAACTGAGAGTTGTTGATAAGGATGTTATTTGGAGATGGGTATGAAAAAACTGGGTTTGATTTCTTTGCTTTTTTCCCTGGCAAGCTTTTCCGTACTGGCATTGGGGACGCCTGCAGGGCCCGTGATTCTCAAGGTGACAGGCAATGTTAAAGCGGCAGAGACCGTTGATGGCGTTGCGCAGTTTGACCTTGCCATGTTGCAGGCACTGCCACAACACGAGATCGTGACCGGTAATCCCTGGGTTGATAAGCCCCACAAGTATCGTGGGCCCAAACTGGCTGATGTCCTGGCAGCTGTAGGTGCTGATGATGGCAATTCCATTACCCTGACTGCGCTCAATAGCTACCAGATCCGTATCAACTGGGACAAGGTCAAACGCTATGAGCCCATCCTTGCCTGGGAGGACGATGGTGTCGTCATGAAGGTGCGCGACAAGGGGCCGCTCTGGTTTATGTTGCCACTTGATCAACATCCGGAATTGAAACGCTCCGAATATACCGACATGATGATCTGGCAGCTCAGCTCGGTTGATATCCAGCATTAATCGTTTATTGCTCAGGAGTATGGGGTGAAGGAAAAGACCAAAGCCTGGCCACTTGTCGCCACTCTTTATTTTTTCATCCTGTTGTTTACGGGAAGTACTCTCTATTCTCTGGTTCAGATCCAGAATGCGACCCGAGTCATGGAGAAGTACACCTATGATGTCTCCTGGGCATTGATGCAATTGCAGCTAGAGTTGGGGCGGTTTCTGAATAGTGTCGAGGTTTACCACTACGGTGGCATCGACCACGACGCCCTGATGCTGCGTTATGACATTCTCTGGAGTCGAACCCCAATCCTGCTTAGCGGCCAATTGCGCAAGAGCATGGAGGACAAGCAGAAGACCCTGCGTCTGGTGCAGCTGATCGAAAGCAATATCCGCAATATGGAACCTGATATCACCAGCTTGAAAGTTGGATCTCCGGATTACCAGCAAATAATGATGCGCCTTGCACCTCTGCAGGAACCGCTCTCCTATTCTCTTGCGTCTGTCATGCAGAAAAATATCAACATCTATTCAGAGAACGATCGCCATTTTGCCCAACTGCGTAATGCTCTGCTGATGATGGTATCTGGTCTGGTTATCTCGGTACTCTTGCTCAGTGCGCTGCTTATATATGAAGGGCGGCGTCATTTCAGAGCTGTGCGGCGAGATCCTCTGACCGGATTGCCCAACCGGGTGGCCTTGCTGGAGATGATGGAGTCCTATGCAGCGCAAGAGATGCCATTTGGCCTGGTGCTGATCGATATCAATGACTTCAGGGATATCAACAGCAAGTTTGGTTACGACACCGGGGATTATCTGCTCAATGAATTGGCGAAGAGGGTCAAGGCTCTGTGCGAAGAAGGCGAGTCTTGTGGACGCCTTGGTGGGGATCAGTTTGCAATTATCCAGCGTGGTAGCAGTGATCTGCGGCAAATCAGGGAGCTGGTCGCGCGCCTATTGCATTCACTCAAACAGGATATGGTCTTTGATAATTACCCTTTCCGTCTTGAAGTCGGTATCGGCATAGCCTTTTATCCCGTTGATAGTGATAAAACCCAAGAGCTGTTGAGTCGGGTAGAGCAGGCCCTGTTCCATAGCCGCAAAACGCATGTTCCCTATGTCATTTATGATAATTCGCTGCTCAATGAGACTGCTCGTCGTAAACATCTTGCTTCAGATATGGTCATGGCGTTGGAACATAATGCGCTGGAGCTCTATTACCAACCCATCGTCAATCTTGAGACAGGTCGCTGTGAAGCGGTGGAGGCATTGCTGCGTTGGCGCCATCCCGAGCTTGGGTTTATCCCTCCCAATGAAGTCATCATGGTGGCTGAAGAGTTTCAGCTTGCCGAGCGGGTGGGCAGCTGGGTACTGAATACCGCTTGTGAGCAGCTCTATCAGTGGCACCAGCTTGGTCTCGTCGACTTGCAAATGTGCGTGAACATTTCTCCGGGTATGTACCAGCGCAATTTGTTGAAACTGGTTGCCAAGGCATTGATGGAACATCATCTGCCAGCACGAAGTCTGGTTCTGGAAGTCACGGAAGACACCACAATGAGGGAGGTGAAGAATTCGCTGCAATTGATGCAGGATTTGAATCAGCAGGGAGTGTTATTGGCGTTGGATGATTTTGGCACTGGCTACTCATCGCTCAGCTATTTGCAGAAGTTGCCGGTAAGCAAAGTGAAGATCGACCGCTCTTTCATCCAGGGGATAGAAACTTCGCTTGAAGCATCGGAGCTGGTCGCCAACATCTGCCGGATGGGTTCCATGCTTGGCAAGATTTTGGTGTGCGAAGGGATAGAGACACAAGCTCAGCTGGATGTCTTGCGCTCCCTGACCGATATCCACCTCTATGGCCAGGGATATCTCTTCAGCCGACCGGAACAGGCAGAAAAAATTTATCAAACCCTGCTGGAAATGGAAGAACTTTGGCTGGCTCGGCAACCATCCGACATCGCATGCATCAGCTAATAGATTGAATATGTGCCAGTTAAAGGTCTCTCGAAGATGTGATTTGGTTCAAAAGATGCGCACTATGTTTGTTATCTGAACGCTTGTTTGCATTTCTCAAAAAAATACGTAATCCCCCCTTGCCAGAACGAATTCACTCCCTATAATGCGCCTCCATCGACACGGCAAGCGGCAACGCAGAAAGCCAAGTCGATAACCTCGAAAAGCCTTTGCAAATAAGGCTTGACTCGAGAAAGCGGTTGAGTAGAATGCCACTCCCGCAGCAGCAAAAGCTGCGTCGCTCTTTAACAATTTGAATCAAGCAATCTGTGTGGGCACTCACAGCATCGAGCATCAAAAACAATTTTTGATTTTCAATGTCTGATGAAGTGACCAAAGCAACTTTTAGTTGCAGCAGTTAATTCAGCAATTCATTGAGCCGCCTTAACAGGCAACCAAACTTAAATTGAAGAGTTTGATCATGGCTCAGATTGAACGCTGGCGGCAGGCCTAACACATGCAAGTCG
>NZ_JANFNW010000006.1:185406-239304 GCF_024436135.1 Aeromonas sp. SG16 | reverse complement strand
CGGCCAAAGGGATCAGACTGTAAATCTGACGGCTCTGCCTTCGAAGGTTCGAATCCTTCTCCCTCCACCATCATTCAAGAAAACCCGGCCTAGCGCCGGGTTTTCGCTTTTCCAGCCCATGCTACCTAACCATCTTGTCAGATCTGACAGTTGCGTTTGCAACCTGTTTTGTTCACTTTGTCACCATCATCGTCAGAGTATTCACATCATGTTTGAGATCTGGGACGAACATGGCCATGCCACCGGGCTCACGCTGCAAGCCCTGAAAAAGCGCATGGAAGGCTATCAGGGCGACCTGATGGTTCGCTACAGCAACAAGCTTGGCCTGCCCACGACGCTCTTCGTGACAGTGAGGCAGGGTATTCCCTACCAGCGCTTCAAAGCGGGCAGCCCCAGACTTGACTGGGAGTGGCTGGCTGGCGCCACCAATGGCGCCATGCCCCGCACCATTCGTGAACAACGCTTCGAGATGGCGCTTGCAGCCATCCACTAGATTACTGACTCACACCGCCAGCTCATCGACCAGCTGCTGCAACAGCGCACAAAACCGCGCCAGTTCATCGCCACACGCTGCGGCACCTTGTTGACGGATCCGCTCCTCCAGCCGCCAGCCCTGCTCAGCAACCTCCGGGATCATCATGGCGAGCGTACCCGCCTGACGGTGCACCCACTCGGCCAAGGCGATATCTTCTTGCGGACGCATGCCAAGTCCACGCTCCAGTTCGTCACGACACTGCTGCAACGCCTGTCGCAACGGCTCACCTGCGCCAAATAGCGAGCTCACCACAGCGAGGTCGAGTAGCCGCTCGGAGGGGAGGATATGCCACTTCTGCAACATCTGGCGCAATCCAGCCAGCAGTACCGGCTTGCCGAGCAGATCGTCCATCCCGGCGGCAAAGCAGCGTTCGCGCTGTTCCGGCAACACGTTGGCGGTCATGGCGATGATCAGCAACCGCTCATCCTGATCCTCCTGCTCGCGCATCTTGCGGGTAAACTCGTAGCCGTCCATCACCGGCATCTGGCAATCGCACAGCACCAGATCGTAAGGAGTGCGCGCCACCATCTCCAGCGCCTGCTCCCCCTGCCCGGCCAGATCACAATGCAAGCCAAGCTGGCCAAGCTGGCGCATCACCAACGACTGGTTTAGCGGGTTATCCTCCACCAGCAGGATCCGGTAGGGCAGCAGCTCGCCGGCTTCAGCCTGTTCGCGCAGCGGAGCCGGCAACAAAGCATCGGCCAATCCCAGCTGGCGATAGCACACCTCGCGTACCGCATGCCAGGTCAGGGGATTGCTGTTGAGCAGATAACGCCCCGCTTCGCGCCGATAACCCATGGGTGAATCCAGCTCTACCAATCCGATGGCATCACCGTGAGCCTGTTCACTGTCGCTAAAGTGCAGATCCGCCCCACCCGCTTGCCCGGTGCAGCTCACCCCCAGCGCACCGAGGTGCAGCAACAGGGTGTGACGCAATTTCTCATCGCGCAGCTCGATGACAGCGCGCATCCCGGCAAGGTGCGGGTCTGGCTCGGAGTGGGCCACAACCGGCAGAGTCACAGTCAGCGTGATAAAGGTGCCAAGGCCCGGCGAGCTCTGCAGTCCAATCTCTCCCTGCATCAATCCGGCAAGGGTGTGACAGATGCTGAGCCCCAGCCCGCTGCCGCCGTAACTGCGGGTAGTCGAGCTCTCCGCCTGTTCAAAAGCGTTGAAGATCCGGCTTTGTGCCTCGTCACTCATGCCAATCCCGCTATCTCGTACCCCGAACTGCAGCCGCTGCCTGCCCTCTGCCTCCTGCAGTACCGCGAGGGAAAGCTCGATAAAACCGCGCTCGGTAAACTTGATGGCATTGCTGACAAAGTTGAAGAGGATCTGGCGCAGTCTTAGCACATCGCCATGCAAGCGAGCCGCCACCTCCTGATCCGCCAAGAGATAGACTCGCAGCCCCTTGCGCTGTACCTCGCTGACGGTCATGGTCAGCACGCTGTCGATAAGCTCCCGCATCAAGAACGGCACTTCGTCGAGCACCATCTTGCCCGCCTCCAGCTTGGCGTAGTCGAGCACGTTGTCGATCAGCGCATGCAGCCCCTGTGATCCCCGGTTGATGATCTCCACCATCTGGCGCTGATCTTCACTCAACCCGGTCAGCGAGAGCTGCTCCGCCATACCGACGATGCCGTTCATCGGGGTACGGATCTCGTGGCTCATGGTGGCCAGAAATTCCCCCTTTATGGTGGCAGCAGACTCGGCTCGCACCTTGGCGCTGGCCAGTGCCAGCTCGACCTGATGCCGGCGGATGATCTCCTGCCGCAAGCGCCAGTAAGCGACCAGCAGCGTCAGGATAAACAAGCTGACGGCCAGCCCGACCGGCAGCAGGGTGCGCACCAGTTTCGCCCTGGGGATCCCTTCGCTGTAATTGAGCGCCAACCAGCTGTTGCGGATCTGGCGCTGCTCCTTGTCGCTCATGCTGGCCAGCACCCGGTTCACCAAAGGCAACAAGGGGGCGTATGGCTCACGTACCGCCACAGCCAGTTCATCCTTGAAGGGGGTTGGCGCGGCGATATGGAGCCGGTCATCAAACTGCTCGGCGACAAGACGGGAGACCACCACCAGATTGCCAATGTAGGCATCCCCCTGCCCCGCGGCGAGACGGGCGAGCCCATCGCTGGCATCTCGGGTCGTGGTCAGTTTAAGGTCGGGCACCAGCGCCCTGAGCTCGGGGATCAACATGCCATCGGTCAGCAGCAACTGTTTGCCGGCCAGATCGGAGAGATCCCCGATAGGGAGGCTACCGCGTGCCGTCACCAGCACCAACGGGAATGATGCGAAGGGCTCGCTGGCATGCCAACCCACCAACCGCTCGATGATCCGTGTGGGCAGTACTGCCAGATCCAGATCGTGATGCAGCAGCAGTTGTTGCAGTTCGGGCCAGCTCTGTATAGGGATGCTGCTGTATGCCAGCCCCAGCTTCTCTTGCAACACGTTCAGATAATCCGCTATCAAGCCGACCGAATTGCCATCCTCATCGTGATAAGAGAAGGGCACCCAGCCGGGGATCAAACCCAGCTTTAGCGGCGGCAGCGTCGAGAGCCAGCCACGCTCATCAGGACGTAGCAAGAAATTGCTGTGCCCCATAAAATTGGGTTCCAGACTCTCCCCCAACCAGCGTTTCTCCAGTTCACTGCGCGCCTCGACCGTCAGCGCCTGAATCGCCGTATCAAGCCGGATAGCAAGAGTGTGTTTCCGGCTGGCAATACCAAGGTGAAGGGTCTCCATCAACAAGGGTGACTGGGCGACCACTGCCAACGCCGGGTGACGCTCGATAAACAGATTGGCCACATGGAGATTGCCGATATAGGCATCTGCCCGACCTTGTTCAACCGCCTGCAATGCACGGCGTGTATCAACAAAGAGCAGAGGTGTGACATTGGGATAATGCAGCTTCACCAGTTTCTCGGTCAGAAAGCCTTTTTCGATGGCAATGCTCGCTGACTGCAACCGGCTCACATCCCGAAACAGGGGGCTGTCCTGGCGCACCACCACCACAGTCGGCGAGGTGTAGTAAGGCAGGCTATAGGTGACGCACTGGCGCACTTCAGAGTTAAAGGCATCAAGCAGGATATCGAGATTGCCACGGCAGGCATCGCTATACATAGCCTCCCAGTCGGGGTAAACCTGCCAAGCAATCTTGTAGTCCAGCTTTTTGGCCAATTGTTCCATCAATTCAACGCTGAATCCGGCTGCGGCCCTGCCGTCCCACTGCTGAAAAGGGCCCCATCCTCCGGCCAATATTCCGACTTCAATCGTTGGGACAGAGGGACCCGATTTCGCCAATACGGCAGGCGTCAAGAAAAAAACAGAGACAATAATTATGAATCGTTTGATTAATGACATAAGCGAACAATATATAGACATAACGATTCAAATATATTTATCAAAAGATATATGCACCTGAAAAAATGGGGTGCGCACGGTAGTATAGAAATGTTAGCTTTGATAGCCTGAATATTATTCACCGTTTCATAAGAGGCTCATCCATGTCCTTCAAGATTATTCTTGCCGATGACCACCCCTTGATTCTGACCGGGATCCGCAGCCTGATTGACCAGATAACCCCCCATTGTGAAGTGATTGCCGAGGCATATCAGGTATCTGACTTGCTGAATTTATTGCAGCAACATCATTGTGATCTGTTGATCACCGATTTCAGCATGCCAGGAGATACCCGTAGCGATGGGCTGGTCATGATCCAGCAGTTGCGCCGGGATTATCCCAATCTTCCCATTATTGTGCTGACCCAAATCCAGAACAGTGCCATCTTGCAATCCCTTATTCAGGCTGGGGTAAAAGGACTGATACTAAAAAAATCGGTTATTAATGAACTTGCCGATGCCATTCGCCAGATACTGCTCGGCCATCGCTATATTGGCCCAACAGTACAAATGCTGCTGGCCAGTGCCGGTATCTCCGGGCAAGGCAACAACAACCCGCTGACGCCCAAGGAGAGTGAAGTAGTGCGCTTGCTGGCCAGCGGCATGTCGGTTACTCAGGTTGCCGACTACCTTCATCGCAGCGTCAAAACCATCAGCACCCAGAAAAAAAGCGCCATGGTACGACTCGGCTTGCAAAGTGATAGCGCTCTATTTCTGTATGCACGGGAGAATGGTCTATATTAACGATTTATTGCGTGACAGGGTCAATAACTGCATCAATAACTATCGTCACATTCCCCTTGTAAGTGCCAGGGGAATCAAGAACACCCTCAACATTTTTACTATTTATCTTGAATAGTAGATAGTCACGTATGGTAGACCCACTCATATTAAATCTTGTGCTTGTTATTGGGCTAAGTAACGTATCTTGACCTTTATTTCTTCTATAAACATCAAGCGCCATTGATTTTTTATTACTATTGTTTTTTAAAAGGCAATTCTTCAAACCTATAAATTCACACTTCAACGTCATTGCTACAGGTACCGAGCTAATAACTTGCATTGGTAGCAATCCGCTGAGTGTCGGCACTCTACTGGAGTGCCATCCTATTCCATCAGGCTGCAAAACTAATCTGTTACCACCGACAGGAAAAATTACCTTAATCTGATTCCTAACAACCAACCTGAATTCTAAATCTATGGACTGTGGTGACGGATTGGGAAGGTCACCATAGTCAAAATCCTTATTGGAACCAACAAGTAACCGTAATCTTCCTTGATAAAGTCCATTCGGTAAGGTTTCAATTCCAATCGGTATCAACTTATAACCAAAGAGAATTTTATTTACATTCGCAACACTTTGACCTCCACCTGATGTAAAAGCACGACTATAGCAGCGACCACCTGTTTTTTGCTCAGCTGGGTTGATCTCATAAAGAAGCGTGTCTGTAGATGAAAGATGAGCATCAACTAGCTTGCAATTAGCAACCGGGTCGGCCTGAGCAATATTATTATCAGCTGACAATGCTCTCTTGGTCATAATAAATCCCGTATGAGTAAAAGAAAACTTCATGTCACGGCTATTCCCCTTTCCATCAGACATAACAACATTTTTCTCCCCAGTGAAGTGGTGATGAAAAAGTCTATGCCAGACATACACATTAGATGATAGAGCCCTATCAATATTCGCATCGATTGCAACGATCCTTGACAATCTATTTTCACATACAAATGAGATAGGCAATGTCACGCATGGATCTGTTATCCTAAAATCTCCACCCACGCCAGAGTTCAATTGCGCATACTCGGCATTAACATACACTGTTATTCCATAGGAAAAAGAACCATAGGTCGATATACACAAAAAAAACAAAACTCTTAGCACTTTGACACCCTATAACAATATGGATAAAAACTGATCGCCAGCACTAATAAAACAATGTACAACATTGCATTGATTAACAGCATGTCATTGAGTTCACCATAAGCTTATTTATAGTTCACCATAAAGTTAACCAAGCGTTACAACAATTTAGTTACTCTTATTTTTGTACGATAACTCTGGGTGAGCATATTAACTCCCCCAACTGAATCACATCAGAATTAACAATTTGTTTCTGTCCCCTTGGTGCACTGTTGCAATTAAGAGTGCCATTATGTTCCACGCTAAATTCTGGCTGTCGTCGACTCGCCTCCAGCGCAAAGAAGCCATCATTTTCGGTAAATGCCCGCCCTATGGGGTTGCTGACCATGGCACCACGCAGCGGCTTGTTTTGCTCGTCCAGCAGGCGACCAATCACAGTAACGGTGCTCACAGCATTCACTTGGCCATAACCCACCCCGCCGCGATTAAGGTGGTAGGGGAGCACGGTCGGCTTGATGGTGAGTGGCATCCCCTCGTGGTCGGCCATCTCCAGTTGCAAGGCACCGCTCTGCAAGGCTGGCACCGAGACCAGATGGCGACCGGGCCCAAGGGTCTGTACGCTGCCCAGATCGTCGCTGACCCGGATCCGCGCCGCCTCATCATCGGCCGCAATATCGAGGATCATCGCCGCCTCATTGCCCATGCCGCCCATATCGCGGGAACCGAGCGCCAGATCCCCTTCATGCCCCAGCGCCAGCACACTCTCCAGGTTGACGCCTCCGGTCACCTCTGCGTTATAGGAGGAGTGCTGGGCAAACAGGTCACCGCCCAACCAGGGCGCCGCGAAGCGGCCATAGCCGGATAGACCGGTACCATAGCTGTCGTGGGTGCTGCCCACACTGACCTGACGCAGCGGCCCCCAATCCACCTCCTGCTGGTAGTTGAGATAGGCGCTGCGCTGGGCTCCGCCCGAGCGAGAAGTATTGCTGCCCAGCCCCAGCGACAACTGGCGATCATCTCCCCCCAAGTTGATAGTGAGACTCAGCGTGCTGCCGCGATCTCGCTGCTGCGCCGTGCTCTCGCTGCCGGGACGATCGAACAGGGTCACCCCCCAGGTCACCCAACGCCCCCAGAGCCGGTCACTGTAGTGCCACCCCAGATCGCCGCCGTTGCCACGACCAGACTGGTGAGAGAGATAGACGCCGAGGGAGCCCCACTTTTCCAGCGATTGCTGCAGCGACAGGCTGGAGACCGCACTCACTTCCCCTTGCGTGCGCAGATTGCGCGAATGGCTGGCAACCAGACTGCTATTGCCATGCCAGTAGATCCCCTGCAAGTCGTAACCCCACCCCATGCCAACACTCTGGTTGAGGGAGGCAAAACCGTGGAGCTGGCTGGTCGCCTCCCAATCGAGCGAGAGGGAGTGCTGGGCACGCTTGTCCACATACTGGCTACCCGCTCCCACCACCAGCGAGGGGAGCAGCAGATGGTTAACGGCAATGCCACCACTGGCCCCCTCCAGATCGCTGTCTCCCTGCCGCACCAGCCACCGGGTCTGACGCCCGGCAAACAGGTTGAAACGCCACGGCTCCTCCGGTGTCTGCCAGTTGGAAGGTTTGTAGATCATCTCGCGCCAACGACGGGTCTCCTGACCATCCTCCAGCAATCGCAGCTCCACCTCGTAGATACCGCCAGGTAGCGAGCGGGTATCGAGCGCCTGCAGACCGGATACGACCGGCTGGGACTGGATGAGGTTACCGTCCCGATAGATCTCCACCATGCCCGGTCGTGCCGGTGCCACCTGGATCGGGGCCAGACTGGGCACCCCGCGTTCCCGGCGCAGCAGATCCGAGCTGCCCCACATCACGCCAAGCACTGTGGGCGTCGCACCACTGTAGTAGTTGGGCTGACGCACCAACCCCTGCGCCGAGGGAAAGAAGAAGCCGAGACGATAAAAATTGGCCTCATGGAGCCGTTCTCCATAGACCTGAGCCATCCCCAGATCAGTTGGCCCACCCTCTTGCCAGGTGGCATCCCCCTCCATAAAAGGGGTCCACTGTCCCCAGCTGCCCTCCAGCTGCAGGTTGTAGTGTCCATTGCGCTGGCTCCCCTGCACCAGGTTCAACTGGTTCTGGACGAGCAAGCCCTTGCTCTCTTGGGGCAACGCCATAAAACGCTGATCCCGCGCCCCCTGCTCCACCTGACCGGTCAGTACCGAGAGCTGGGACTCCTCCAGGCTGTATTGCAACCCCACGATGCCTTCAGGGCAGGCTCGGCTACACTCGCCGAGCGGCAGATGGCTTCCCAGCTTGCTCAACCAGCGTTCACGTGCCCCTTCATCAAATTCGCTCTCCTGTACATCCACCAGTGAGAGCAGTTGTACCGAGTTATCCCGTCCGAGCAGCACTTCCCCATCCCCCAGCAGACGACCGTCAACGGTGACTCGCACCATCAGCGGAACGCCAAAAAAGTGCTCTTCAAACCCCTCGGGCAACTGCCGCGCCTGTTGCAGCAGCAGTGCCGGATCTGCCGCCAGAGGGGCAGAGAGCAACAACCCGAACAAGAGAAGAAGAGAACGAACCATGAAGTGCAACCTGAATGCCTGGAATCTCAATTAAAGGGGGGCCTGATGGCCCCCACATACCCAAGTCAGCCACCTTGAGCAGGCGGAGCCTCGGACTCAAACATCATGCTGACAATCCCCTGATAGTTGCCGGGCTTGTAGCCACCGCTTGGTGCCACGGCCGGGATGATCTCCAGTCCGACCTGTTTGCCGGTATTGGCATCCGCCTGGGTCAACAACTCGGCGGATGTGGTGGTCAGCGCGACACCTCCGACCTTGACCGTCAAACCAATGCTCTCCTTGCCGCTGGCCATGGTGGCGGGATAGACCAGATAGCCCTTGATGGGGCCAAGAGTGCTCTTCATCTCCAACTGCTTGGCTAATGGCTCCAGCTGCTGGTTAAAGGGGTTAAACGTCAGTTTCTGCGGGGTACTCATCCAGTCACCCACGGGCTGCACATAAAAGTTTTCGGTCGGGATCTGCGCCGTTACCGTCACCGTATGCTCTACTCGCTCGGCCGCCATCAGCGTATTGCTCGCCAATAGCAAGGCCGGGATGATCGATAACTTCTTCATAACTACTCCTTCAGGTGTGATTACCTGTCTTGTGATATATCGGGATTCAGAGCTTGAACTCCTTGAATACCGACTTTTTCCCTTCGATCAGTTCAAAACGAACTATTCGGGTTGCCTCTTCACTGACCCGCTTTTTAACGCCAGGCAGCAGATGCATCTTCTCCGGTTGACTACATGAGCTCTCTTTTGTGTCACACAGCTCCAGATAATCGAGAATAACGGTGGCATTACCCCGGTTCTCCACATAAAGGGCACCGGTTTCATGTTCAATCCGGGTGTCATAACGGGTCTCTTTGGGTGCCACAAACAGAATGGTGCCAAAACCGGTCATTATGCTGACACCGGCACTTATTTTCTGTTGTGGTGGCAATTCGGTTATTTCATCATCCTGTGGTTTGACCGGAACAAAACGCACCCGAAAATAACGTTCCTGCTCCCGTTCTCCCATATATATAAAACGGGTGGCCTGCATGCTGTTTGCGGGAATAATTAACCTTGATGGGCTGGTCACCAACTGACGAATGCCCTCCTCCGGTAACTCCCGCTCCTGTGGCACGCCATCAGCACCATATACAATCTCGGCCAACGTTATTTTGACAAAGGCCGTCTCATCACCAATATTTCTAACCCGCTTTAGCAGGGTGCTTTTCTCTGCCGGCATATAGTCATATAAAGTACCAACGCTGATATCCGGCGATGCCAATGCGTTACTGCTCAATATAAACAGCAACAAAACAGAAAATTTATTCATGGGTGTTGTCACACTACTAAAATAGAAAGAGACTCTGTCATATTAGAGCTCTAATAAATGTTTACTTGCAAACAATTCAATAATTATATTTTGTTTGGTTGTTCATCATTAAGGCCAGTCTAGATAATGCTCGCACCAAACTTAATCGGAATAATCTGATATTGCCAAACTATTCTCCTCTCTATCTCCCTTTCAATAATCGGACAATTCCTACAGCCAGACTTCTGTTGCCTCTCGTATTATTCGCAGCTATATCCGTCAACAGGTGAGTGCCATGTTTGCGTTCAAAGAAGAGTTTCCGGTCAGTGGCGTGGCATCCCTGACGACAGCGGACATTGCCGTACCCTTTTATCAGCCAATCGTTGACCGGGATCGCCAGATCATCGGCTTTGAAGCGCTGGCCAGACGCTGGGATCCCGCCCGGCAGGGCTACCAGGGCATCGACTTCCTGACGCTGAGCCAGGGTGAAGCTCTGGACATCGATATAGTGATACTGAGAGCGATTTGGCGTGACCTGCCCACACTGGCACGCCATGCGCCCTGCTCCCTCTCCATCAACTTGAACCCTGCACTTGAGAGCTCGACATACCAGAACCTGCTGTTGCTGGTGATCTTGCAGGCTCGCAAGCTGGGGATAGCGATCTGGTTCGAGGTGCTGGAACACGCGCCGCTCTATCGCAAACATCGGGAGCTGATCGAAGTGCTGCGCAGCCACGGCGCTCATATCGCCTGCGATGATTTCGGCACCCAGGAGTGCAATTTTCAGCGGGTGATGGCACTCCCCTACGAGATCATCAAGCTGGATCGCTCCCTGCTGCTGCAGGCGAGCAAGAGTAGCCATGCCTTGCGGATGCTGAGCGGTCTGGTGGAGTATCTGCAGCGCTTCGGCATGAAGGTGGTGTGCGAAGGGGTCGAGACCCTGACTCACATCGAGATCGCCAACCAGCTAGGTTGCGACTATCAGCAGGGCTATGCCCACGCCATACCCGCCCCCCTGTCTCGTTGGGCCTGACAGCGATACACCCCGTCCCTCTTTATCCCTGCCAAATTGCATGATGGCGTGGGGGCGAGTACAATCTCGCACCCCGAATATCTGGCGCATATGTTATAAGCGTGCAGGCTGGATATGCCGTTATCGGGTGGCAGAGCACCATGTGATGGCTTGCACTGCTGCTCAATCCATACGGCGCCATCAGGTGGCGCCGTCCTGATTTGCAATCAGATACGAAGAGTCCGACATGTTTAAACCAGAATTGCTCTCCCCCGCCGGTTCCCTCAAGAACATGCGTTACGCCTACGCCTATGGCGCCGATGCCGTCTATGCCGGCCAGCCCCGTTACAGCCTGCGGGTGCGTAACAACGAATTCGATCACGAGAATCTGCAGCTCGGCATCAACGAAGCCCATGCCCTCGGCAAGCAGTTCTACGTGGTGGCCAACATCCAGCCCCACAACTCCAAGCTCAAGACCTT
This sequence comes from Aeromonas sp. SG16, assembly GCF_024436135.1. Taxonomy (NCBI): domain Bacteria; kingdom Pseudomonadati; phylum Pseudomonadota; class Gammaproteobacteria; order Aeromonadales; family Aeromonadaceae; genus Aeromonas; species Aeromonas sp. SG16. Next base: position 228,153 of record NZ_JANFNW010000006.1, on the reverse strand, counting down.
TATCCGCGACATGCGTCCGGTGGTGGAGATGAAGCCGGATGCGCTGATCATGTCCGATCCCGGTCTCATCATGATGATGCGCGAAGCTTTCCCTGATATGCCCATTCACCTGTCAGTGCAGGCCAACGCGGTCAACTGGGCCACGGTGAAGTTCTGGCATCAGATGGGCCTGACCCGGGTCATCCTCTCCCGCGAGCTGTCGCTGGACGAGATCGAGGAGATCCGCATGCAGGTGCCGGAGATGGAGCTGGAAGTGTTCGTTCACGGGGCGCTGTGCATGGCCTACTCCGGCCGTTGCCTGCTCTCCGGCTACATCAACAAGCGCGACCCCAACCAGGGCACCTGCACCAACTCCTGCCGCTGGGAGTACAAGGTGCACGAGGGCAAGGAAGACGAAGTGGGCCAGATCGTCCATCGTCAGGAGCCTATCGCCGTGCAGAAAGTTGACCCGACGCTGGGCCTCGGCAAGCCGAGCGATGCACTGGTGCTGCTGGAGGAGTCCAACCGTCCGGGCGAGTACATGAGTGCGTTCGAGGACGAGCACGGCACCTACATCATGAACTCCAAGGATCTGCGGGCCATCGAGCACGTTGAGCGCCTGACCAAAATGGGCGTTCATTCGCTGAAAATCGAAGGCCGCACCAAGTCCTTCTACTACTGCGCGCGTACCGCTCAGGTCTATCGCAAGGCCATCGATGATGCGGTTGCCGGCCGTCCGTTCGATCGCAGCCTGATGGGCACCCTCGAGAATCTGGCTCACCGCGGCTATACCGAGGGCTTCCTGCGCCGTCACAACCACAGCGAATACCAGAACTACGACTACGGCTACTCTGTCTCCGACACCCAGCAGTTTGTCGGCGAGATCACCGGTCGCCGTGGCGACATGGTGGAAGTGGAAGTGAAGAACAAGTTCCTGGTGGGCAACAGCCTGGAACTGATGACCCCGCAGGGCAACGTCCGCTTCAATCTGGAACAGATGGAGAACCGCAAGGGCGAGCTCATCGACACCGCGCCGGGCAACGGTCACGTGGTCTATGTGCCGGTTCCCAAAGATCTGGATGTGAACTTCGGCATCCTGCTGCGCAACCTCGGGGATCGCGAAGACACGCGCAACCCCCATACGGCGGCTTGAGATGGCGCTGCTCATCACCGACAAGTGCATCAACTGTGACATGTGCGATCCCGAGTGCCCGAACCAGGCAATCAGCTTAGGGGAGGAGATCTACGAGATCGATCCCGGTCGCTGCACCGAGTGCGTCGGTCACTACGAGAAGCCGACCTGTATCAGTGTCTGCCCCATCGACTGCATCATCTGGGATCCCGCCCATGTGGAGACCGAAGATCAGCTGATGGAGAAGTTTGTGCGGATGCACAGGCAATAAATGCAAAAGGCCGGGTTATCCCGGCCTTTTTGATCCCCGCTCATCGAATGGGCACTACTTTTTGTTGACCAACCGGTTCAGCTCACCCAGCTCCCGCTGCGCCTCCAGCAAGTCGGTCTGAGCCTGCTCCAGCTTGTTCTGCTTGTCGGCCACCTTGCCCGGTTTGCCGGACACTCTGGCCTCCTGCAGTTCAAGCAGGCGCTCATTGACCTCTCCCCGCAGCTTGCTTACCCGTTGTTTCTGCTCCTTGAGGAGTCCTTCGTCGGTACAGTAGGCCTTGATATTGCGCGCGGCCTGCTCCAGCCCGGCAATCTGCCCGGCATTGTTGTGTGCTTTGGCAAACACCAGCTGCTCGTTGACCGCCTGCAGGCGGGCCTTGCAACCGACAGGCTGACTGGCACAGGCCGAACCTGCCAACAGCAGCAAGCCGGCTCCCAATACTTTCCACATCTCGATTCATCCGGTCTTGTTTGCGAGCTGACCATAAAAACCTCGATCGGCAGCAGGGTCAAGCAAGCGGGAAAAAGGTGCGACAGAAGTTGTGTCATATCACGCAATTGCCACCTTATTGGTTCTACAATGGCGCTCTTTCCAATCGGGAGTCTCTTATGAATCAACAAATTGTGGTGATTGCCAACGGTGCCCCCTATGGCAGCGAATCCCTGTTCAATGCCTTGCGTCTGGCCATTGCCCTCAACGAACAGGGCGGTGCCAGCCTCAAGCTGTTCCTGATGTCCGATGCGGTGAGCGCGGCGCTGGCCGGTCAGGCGCCTGCCGAAGGGTACAACCTGCGCCAGATGCTGGAGATCCTGCTGGCACAGGGGGTGACCATTCGCCTGTGCAAAACCTGTACCGATGCCCGTGGCATTACTGCCCTGCCGCTGATCGAGGGCATCGAGATCGGCACCCTGCCGATGTTGGCCCAGTGGACCCTCGCCGCCGACAAGGTACTGACCTTCTAATACCGCTCGCCTTACTATCCAGTCCGATGAAATGGCTCTGTCGACAAGAGCCATTTCAGTCTCCACCCCACAAGTGTCTACACTATCAATTGCAAATTATTTCCAATAAGGCTACGGCAGCGACACGGAGTCCTGCCGGCCCCCTTGATAGAGAGCGGCGATGAAACCCACGGAACAGACCCTGCTGGAGCAGATGCGGATCACCGAATTTGAAATTGCCCATCGCAAAGAGCTGCTTTTGCTGAACGAACAGGATGTCGCTCTGCTGGCAAGTTACAGCGGCAAGATCGAGCCCCATATCGATGAGCTGGTCGACAAGTTTTACCAACAGCAGACCGCCATCACCGAGATTGCCCTGCTGATAGGCGATGCCGATACCCTCAACCGGCTGCGAGCCGCCCAGCGGCGTTACATTCTCGATCTGTTCAGCGGTCTCTACGATCTGGAGTACGTCAACAACCGGCTGCGGATCGGGCTGGTGCACAAGCGGATCGGCGTCGAACCCAAGCTCTATCTGGCCGCTATCAACACCCTCAAGGCGCTGCTGATCGAAAACATCTTTGACCAAATCGGCAACGAGAGCGAGCGGATCGCCATGCTGGCGGCGCTGGACAAGCTGATCCTGTTCGACATCACACTGGTCTTCGAAACCTATATCCGCAGCCTGGTGTCAGAGATCGAGTCGTCCAGAGAGAAATCGGAGAACTATGCGAAAAGCCTCGAACAGAAAGTTCGCGAGCGCACCCATCAGCTGGAGGAGCTCAACCGCACCGATGCGCTGACGGGATTGCTCAACGTTCGCCACCTTAACGATCAGCTGCAGCTGACGCTGCGCTCCTGCCAGCGACGGGCCGAACCGGTGGCCATCGCCTACCTCGATATCGACAACTTCAAGCAGATCAACGACAGCGAGGGGCACCAGCGCGGGGACGAGATCCTGCGCACCGTCGGTACCTGCATCCGTCAGGTCTTTCGCACCGAGGACAGCTGCTTTCGCTATGGCGGGGATGAGTTCTGCCTGATCCTGCCCAACTGCAACGAGGCGCAGGCGCGAGATATCTATCTCAAGCGACTGACCCAGGCGATAAAGGATCAACTGGCCGGGATCACCCTCAGTATCGGCATAGTCCAGACCGGCCCCGAACACTACGACGAGGGACTAAACCTGATCCGGCTGGCAGACGAGCGGATGTATGCCGCCAAACGAGCCCTCAAGACGGTTTCCCCCAAAGAGCGCCATTGAGCACTCAGTTGCTGCCGGGCTTCGACACGGCTGCCGCAGGGTGCCGCACGCGGGCTCCCCGTTCATAGAGCCAGAAGATGGCCACGCAGAGCAGCGCCATCAGCAGGAATAGCAGCTGCCCACTCCACTGCTCCAGGATCCAGCCCCCCAGCAGAGCCCCGACGGCGCTGCCCAAGCCTGCCAGCGCACTGGCACCAAAATAGCTCCCCTTGAGATGGCCGGGCGCCATCTGGTCGATCAGCACGTTGAGCAGGGGGAAGAGGATGGTCTCGCCGATGCTGAGCAGCAGCACAGCGGCAAACCAGTGGCTACGCACCAGCGGATCCCCTGCAGCAAACAGCAGCTGGGCCGCCAGAAACAGAGCCATGCCGATATGCAGCCGTACCCGCACCGGCCAGCGCGAGAGCAGCCGCAGCAGCGGGAACTGCAGCAACACCACCGTCAGGGCATTGGTCGCCACCAGCAAGGCAACCAGCTCGGCTACCTGCGGCATGCCGGCGCGGGTCAGGTACTGAACCAGTGGCGAGTGAAATTGGGAGTAGACCAGCACCATCAGCAGATTGGCCATCACCAGCAGCAGGAAAGCGCGATCCGCCAGCAACACCTGAATGGCATCGCGCAAGCCGGGACCGGCAGCGCCATGACGGTGAGAGGAACCCGCCCGACGAAAGCCCCAGCCAAAGGCGACCCCCAGCAGCAGATAGCTCGTGGCCAGAAAGAGGAAGGTCTCCTGCTGGGCATTGATCCCGAGCGTCACCCCGAGCAGTGGCCCCAGCGCGGCACCGAGGTTGAGCAGGAAATAGCGCAGGTGCAGAGCCAGCTCCCGCGCCTTGGCCGACGCCAGACTGTCAGCCATCAGCGCCTTGCCGGGCGCATCGATAAGCCCGGAGGCAAGCCCGCTCCCCATCACTCCGACGCCAAGCCAGAGCACGGAGTGGGAAAAGCCGAGCAAACCAAAACAGAGCATCGCCACCAGACAACCGCCGAGCAAAATGCTGTGCCGCCCGAAGCGGTCTGAAAGCCAGCCGCCGTAGAAACTCACCAGCGTCGAGAGCGCTGCCGAGCCCCCCAGCAGCAGGCCGATGAGGGTTGCCGAGAGGTCATACTCCCGATAGAGCAGGATGGAGAGAAAGGGCCACACCATGTAGTAGCTGGTGCGCACCATGAAGGTGCCCAGAATGACGATCCAGACCAGCGGGGTAAATTGCCTGAAGGTGCTCCATGGCATTGGCCTGCTCCATGGCCCGTAGGGCCTGCAATGAAAGGGGAAAGCCTTCAGTTTTAACAGAGGAGTTGAATGGAGACAACCTTCCTCGCCACAGCGTTGCCTCATCGGTAATACGGCCTGCAACGTGGCCAAAAAACGAGGCCAGCCGGATTGCCCCGACTGGCCTCGCTCACCACTTGTCACGCCCGTTGCGGGTCGCTACTCAGCGCCAGGGGCTCTGCTGCCACAAGCGGCCAAACCCGGCCTCCAGCGCATGTGCGCCCTGCTGCCCCAATTTCTGGGTCAGGCTCTTGGGCCGGCTGTAGCGAATGCCCACCACCTTGTGCTGGCTGGCCTGTGCCAGCAGGTAGTCATCACTGGTACAAAGGCTATCCACCAGCCCCAACCCCTTGGCCTGACTCGCTAGCCAGTGCTCGCCGGTGGTGACCAGATCGATATCGAGCTGCGGCCGGTGCTCGGCAACAAACTGCTTGAAGCGCTCGTGGATGGCGGCCAGCTCCTCGCGAAACTTCTCGCGCCCCAGATCGTCGTTCTCGCCAAACATGGTGATGGTGCGCTTGTACTGACCTGCGGTGTGCATCTCGAACTCGATGTCGTGCTTTTTCAGCAGCTTGTTGAAGTTCGGCATCTGGGCGATCACCCCGATGGAGCCCACGATGGCAAACGGCGCAGCCAAGATCTGATCCGCCACGCAGGCCATCATGTAGCCGCCGCTCGCTGCCACCTTGTCGATGGCCACGGTAAGCTTGATCCCCTTGTCACGCAACCGCTGCAGCTGGGAGGCAGCAAGACCGTAGCCATGCACCACACCGCCACCGGACTCAAGGCGCAGCAGCACCTCGTCGCCCGGCTGAGCTACGCCGATCACCGCGCTCACCTCTTCGCGCAGTGATGCAACCTCTTTGGCATCCATGCTGCCATTGAAATCGATGACGAACAGCCTGCTGCGCTCGTCACCCGCCTTGGCGCGCTTTTTCTGCTCCTCTTTCTGCTGCTTCTCCAGCACTTTGCGCTCGGCCTTGCTGGCCAGTGCGCTCTTGAGTGCAAACTGCCCCTGCTCCAGCTCGTTAGAAAGATCGGTCACCACCAGCTCGCCCTTGCGCGCCTTGGGTTGACGACTGCTGACCACCATCAGGACGATGGCGCCGATGGCCAGCAAAAAGGTCACGGTTTTGGCCAGAAACAGGCCATATTCGGTCAAAAATGTCACGGTGGACTCCAGAGAGGATCGGTTTTGTCACATTCTAGGGAGTTTGCCGGACGCGCGCAAAAACTCTGCATCAAGCCGTTAAAAATCCAACCTGATACTCACAACCCCTCTATTTTCTTCACATTTTTTCGGCGATGAGCTGGTCAAACCGAGGCGCGGATCAGTACACTTGGCCTCGATTGCCATGCACTTATGGCCGGAATTTGTTAACAGGAGTTGCCATGCTCGATTATCAGGCCCCCCGCGATCTGCTCAGGGAGAAGGTCATTCTGGTCACCGGTGCCGGAGACGGGATCGGCCGCGAAGCCGCCCTCACCTATGCCGCCCACGGCGCTACCGTGATCCTGCTCGGCCGCACCAGCGCCAAACTTGAAGCCGTCTATGACCAGATTGAGGCTGCCGGTCACCCGCTGCCCGCCATCGTCCCGCTCGATCTGAAAACCGCAACCGCCGCCGATTATCGTGGGCTGGCCACCACCTTCACCCGCCAGTTTGGCCGCCTCGACGGCATTCTGTTCAATGCCGGACTGCTCGGCACCCTCTCCCCCTTCGAGCACATTCAGGAGAAGGAGTGGGACGAGGTGATGCAGGTCAACGTCAAATCGGAATTTCTGCTGACCCAGGCGCTGCTGCCGCTGGTTCGCCAGAGCGCCAAAGAGCACGGCGATGCCTCCATCGTCTACACCTCCTCCAGTGTGGGCCGCAAAGGACGGGCTTACTGGGGCACTTACGCCATCTCCAAATTTGCCATCGAGGGGATGATGGAAGTGCTGGCGGACGAGCTGGAAAACACCGGCGTGCGGGTCAATACCCTCAACCCGGGTGGCACCCGGACCAAGATGCGGGCCAGCGCCTTCCCGGCGGAAGATCCGATGCACCTCAAGACTCCGGCCGACCTGATGCCGCTCTACCTCTATCTGATGGGAAGCGACAGCCGGGGCAAAACCGGCCAGACCTTTGTGGCGCAGCCCAAATAAGCCAGGAAAGCGGCGCAGCCCAAATAAATCAACAAAATAACCGGGTTATTGCGAGACAGGGGTTAAATTGAATAGGGAGCCTCGGCTCCCTGCATCTCCCTGACTCCACCCTCTCCAATCAGGTTGAACTATGTTTCGTCCCAAAAGCACGTTTGAGCAATGGCGGATCTTTCAGGCAGTGGTCGACTGTGGCGGCTACGCCCAGGCGGCCGAGGCGCTGAACAAGAGCCAGTCCTCCCTCAACCATGCGGTTGCGAAGTTGCAGCAGAGTCTGGGGGTACCCCTGCTGGAGGTGCGTGGCCGCAAGGCGGTGCTGACCCCGGCGGGGGAGATCTTCCTCAAGCGGGCACGCCAGTTGAGCCAGCAAGTGGAGGAGCTGGAGAATCTGGCCAATAACCTGGAACGGCAGTGGGAGCCGCAGATCAACCTCTATGTCTCGGCGCTACAGCCGAGGGAGCGCCTCTACCGTGCGCTGGCCCACTTCTACCCCCGCAGCCGTGGCTGCCGGGTCAATCTGCACGAGCGAATTCACTGCCATTTCAACGCGTTGCAGCCAGGGGATCTGATGCTCTCGGAACATCTGCCGGGGGATCGCACCGGGTTGGTGCTGGACGAGGTGTGCCTGCGTCCACTCTGCGCCGCCAGCCACCCGCTGGCCCAGCTGGAGGGGCCCATCAGCCTCGATGACCTCACCAGCCACAACCAGATCAGCCTTCATCCCCCCATTCACCGCTCGGTGGACTGGAACGACGCGGATGATACCGGCTGGAAGGCGACGCACTATCACGAGGTGATCAGCATGATCCTGCAGGGGCTTGGCTACGCCTGGTTGCCACGCCATCTGGTGGAAGCAGAGCTGGCCTCCGGCGCGCTGGTGCAGCTCGATCTGGAGAGCGGCAACGAACGCCACCTCTACACCTACCTGCTTACTCTCTCTCCCGAATCACTTGGCCCCGCCACCGAGCTGCTGCTGCGCTGCCTGCGCAACGAGTATCAGGGCGAGCAGAGCCTCTCCGCACAGGGTAAATAAGCCGCTACCCTTTTCTCCTAGACGTTGGGCACCCGCCAGCAGGCGGCCAGCGCCACCATGGCCAGCACCAGTGCCACCATAAAGACACCGTGAAAGCTCCACACCTCCGCCACTATGCCGGCAATGGCCCCCGCCATGATCGAGCCGGTGCGGATGCTGTTCGAGAAGAGCGTGGTGGCAACCCCTGCCCGACCCGGCATCAGATCCTGAAAATAGGACATGCCGATCCCCGCAACGATACCGATGAAGATGGCGTTGAAGAGCTGCAGCGCGATCAGCGCATAGTGGCTGGTGAAGCTCACCAGCCCGCCATAGAAGATGACGCCGGCCAGCACCGCCAGCAGCATCATGGGCCGCTTGCCAAACCGCGCCGTGTAGTAACCCGCCAGCAGCATGAAGGGGATCTCGAGGGCCGCAGCCGTCCCCATCAGCACCCCGGCCAGCTTCTCGTCCATTCCCAACTCGCGAGTGATGTAGAGCGGCATATTGATGAGGTACATGCTATTGCAGGTCCACATCAGGGTGGACGCGATAAACAGCGCCCGCACCGAAGGATCCCGCCAGCTGCTGACCCGCTCGCTCTCTTCGGCCATCTTGGGCAACGGCAGAGAGGGGAGCCAGCGCCAGACCACCAGGGTACAGAGCAGATAGGCAACCGCAGAGGCGAGATACATCACCTCGAAGCCGTAGCCGATGGCCAGCGCAAAGGCGATGGGCGGACCGATGACCCAGGCCAGCGAGAACTGGGCGCGCATCACCGAGCTGAACATGTCAGCCCGTTTGTTGCGGCTGTCGGAGTACTCCCGCGCCAGTGCAAACAGCTGGGGGCTGGCCGTGGCCGCCAGACTGGCCAGCAATACCCCCAGACTCACCAGCAGCCAGTAGTTGCGGTTCCAGGCAAACAGCAGGGAGAGGGCGATGCCGGCAAAACAGCAGCGCAGGATCAGGCGCTTGCGATCCCCTCGGTTGTCGGAGCGATGGCCCAGCCACTGGCTGATCAGAATACCGACCACGGCATTGATGGTGTAAAAGAAGCCCACCAGAAAGGGGCGCACCTGAACCTCTTGAGCAAGAAAGAGGCTCAAGGTTGGCACCTGAAGCGCTACCGCCACACCGGTCATGAAGGTGACAGCAAGAAAGGAGAGGGATACGGGATCGGGGCGTCTTGTTACCGCCGTCAGCAAGGCCATAGGATTACCATTCGTCGCGAAGCAGAAAATACGGAAGGTCAGCGCAGCAACCGCATGAAAAAACCGCACTTATCTTATGTCATTATCAAGAGCCGGCTCAAGGCTGCTCACCCCGGGGTTGTCGCTTGCGGGGCGGGCCGCGACCCCGTAGAGTGAAAGCCCATCTGGCCAGCACAAGGAGTTCGCATGTTTGATTTTGATCGGGAAGTTGACCGCAGTGGCACCATGAGTCTGAAGTGGGACAAGTACAAGGGTCAGGATGTGCTGCCCATGTGGGTTGCCGACACCGACTTTGTCTCTCCGCCATCCGTGATCGAGGCGCTCACCCAACGGGTTGCCCACGGCATTTTCGGCTACTCTCGCCCCTCCCCCCGCCTGATCGAACTCATCATCGAACGGCTGGCCACCCGCTATGGCTGGGCCATCCAGCCGGAGTGGCTGGTCTTCCTGCCCGGCGTGGTACCGGGGCTCAACCTTGCCTGCAAGGCGTGGAGCCAGCATGGCCGCGGCATCATCACCCCCAAGCCGGTCTACTACCCCTTCCTGCAGGCGCCGGGCTTCAACGACCGTCCCCTGCTCACCGTCCCCATGGTGGAAGAGGCCGGTCGCTGGGTGCTGGATCTTGTGGAACTGGAGCGCCAAGCCCCCTCGGCCGACCTGCTGCTGCTCTGCAACCCCCACAACCCGGGCGGCACCGTCTTTACCCGCGAGGAGCTGCTGGCCATCGACGCCATCGCCGAGCGCCACAATCTGGTGATCTGCTCAGACGAGATCCACTGCGACCTGCTGCTGGACAAGTCGGCCCGCCACATCCCCTACGGCGCCATCAGCCAGGAGGCTGCCGAGCGCTGCGCCGTGATGATGGCCCCGAGCAAAACCTTCAACATCGCCGGCCTCTGCTGCTCCTTTGCCGTGGTACCCAATGCCCGTCTGCGCTTCCGTTTGCAACAGGCGATGCGCGGCATCAGCGCCGACGTCAACCTGCTTGGCTTTGTGGCGGCTGAAGCGGCCTATGAGGGCGGCGAGCAGTGGCTCTGCGAACAACTCGACTATCTGGCGGCCAATCTGGCCCTGATCCAGCAGGCCGTCGCCCGCTGGCCCGGTGTCGAGCTGGCCAGCCATCAGGCGACGTATCTGGCCTGGCTCGATGTGAGCGCGCTCGGGCTGGACGATCCCGTCGCCTTCTTTGAACAGGCAGGGGTCGGTCTCTCGCCGGGTGCCCAGTTTGGCAATGGCCAGTTCGTGCGCCTCAACTTCGGCTGCACCAAAGCGCGTCTGGTCGAGGCTCTGGCGCGGATGGAACAGGCTATCCTGAGCCACGGCAAACAGTAACAACTGACAGGACGGGCAGTGCCCGTCCCCTTTTCCTGCACCACCAGCCAGCGGTTAACTATGTACCCACGGATTTTGCATCACATCCTGCTCTTACTCGGCATCCTGCTCCCCTTCGGCAGTCAGGCGCTGACCATCGGCACGGGCCCCCTCAATGGCGTCTACTACCCCACGGGAGGCGCCATCTGCCGGGTGCTCAATGTCGATCACGCCCTGCATGGCGACAGCTGTACGGTGCAGAGCACCCGCGGCTCTCTGGCCAATCTCAAGGCGCTGAACAAGGGAGAAGTGCAGCTGGCACTGGTGCAGTCCGACGTGCTCCACCATGCACTCCATGGCACCGGCCCCTTCAGCGGACAGGGAGCCAATCACAAGCTGCGCAGCCTGTTTCGCCTCTATCAGGAGTCGCTGACCCTGCTGGCCAGTGCCAACAGCAATATCACCACCTTGGCCGATATCGAGGGCAAGCGGGTCTACCCGGGCAATGCCGGGGCCGGCGACATGGTGACCAGTCAGGCCCTGATGGGCGCCATGGGGTGGCATCCCAAGCAGTTTGCCGCCTACAAGCTCAAATCACCGCAAACCCCGCTGGAGGGACTCTGTGACGGCACTCTGGACGCAGCCTTCGTGGTGGTGGGCCACCCGAGCCAGGCGATCGGCGATCTGATTAGCCGCTGCCAGGTACGCCTCATCCCTATCGAAGGGGACCAGATCGACAAACTGCTTAAGCAGCATCCCTACTACCAGCGCAGCCAGATCGCCGCCAACCTCTATCCGGGACAGCTCACTGCCATCAACAATATCGGGATGAGCGCCGAGCTGGTGGCGCTGGCCAGCCTGCCGGATCCCATCGTTCGCACTGTGCGCGACACCCTGCTGGCGCGGGTCAGGCAGTTCAGCCGCCTCCACCCGGCCCTGAGTACCGTGACGCCGGAACAGCTGCAGGCGCAGACCGAGCTGCCGCTGCACCCGGGCATGTCGGATGACGTGCCCGAACCGCTGCCGCTCGCCCCCGAGCAGCTGACAGAGGGGGAAGCGCCCTCTGCAGCCACCAGTGCAGCCATCTCGACAGGGGTCGCCTCTGACGTGGCTTCCGGTGCTGTCTCCAGCGCTGAACCGACCACCAGCAGCGCGGCGGTCGTGACGCAGCCAGCCTCCGAGCCACAACCGACCCAGCTCGAACCTGCCACTTCCGCAGCGGCACCTGCGGCTGCCCCCTCTGACGCGGTACCGACAAGCGAGGAAGTGGCGGCACCAGCCATTCAAGCCAGTGAAGCGACCCAACCTGCCGCCAGTGCGGCAGTAGAGACCACACCAGCAACCGAGCCTGTAGCGACCAGCAGCAGCGCCGTTGCCACCAGCAGCGCTGCCGCGACGCAATAAAGCGACGCCGGGCGGGTATATCAAGCAAAAAGAGCAGCCTTGGCTGCTCTTTTTGCTTATCTCGGTTTCTTCCCTATCTCAGCTCGGGTTGTTTATCTGTCCCAGCCAGATAGGGGTTGGGTTTGTGGATCTCCTCCTCCACCCAGACAAGCAGTTGCTTGATGGCGCGCGACAGCACCTGATTCTGGCGCACCACATAACCCAGGCTGGTACCCGGGAAATCGGTCAGGCTGGCAACCGGTGCGGTCAGGTTGAGGCGAGGATGCAAGGAGAAGTCGGGCACGATGGCGACGCCAAACCCGGCTTCGGCCCAGTCCAGCTGGGCATCCACGCTACCCACCTCCATGATGCGGCATGGTGGCAGCGCCAGCAGCGGTAAGGAGGGATCAATAAGGGCCCTGGTACGGGTGTCATGACCAAGCAGGATCAGGGTCGGCTCATCGAGGGGATCGCTCTCCCCCGCTCTGGCCCGCGCCTGCCAACGGGCGAGACCGTGGCCCAGCGCGCACCATGTCACCTGCTGCAGTTCGGTGTAGAAGAGCGGTTCACTGCGCTTTTGCGCCATCACAAACCCCAGATCCGCCTTGCCGCTTTTGACCAGCTCCGCCGCCTGATCCGAGGTGGTGTTGAAGAGGGTGAGGTCGATGCCGGGAAACTCCCGCTTGAAGCGCTGAAACGGCTGAATGAGCAACAGGCGCGAGATGATGTCGCTGGCGGCGATGGCCAGCGTCCCCTGACTCAACTGGTTGAGGGCATTGAGATCGGATTGGCAAAGCTGGAGTTCGGCGATGGCCCGCTCGGCGCTTTGCAACAGCCGCTCGCCAGCCTGAGTCAGACGAAAAGGGCTGCGCTCGATAAGCCGCACCCGGGTCGCCTGTTCCAACCGCTTGATATGCAGACTCACGTTGGGCTGGGTCATGTGCAGTTCGGTGGCGGTCTGGCCAAAGTGCTGCAACCGGGCCAGGGTGACGAAGGTTTGCAGCCAGTGGATGTCCAGCATAAGACTCCCTCAACTCACTGTTCATTGGGCTCTGCGCGGCGATCTTGCGGCCACATGCCGATAAATTGGCCATCATTATATGGTTTTATTATCGGAACTATAAAGATAATTAATTTTTCTAATCCGCAGCAGGCTCCTAGGATGAACGCCTAACGTCTTAGGAGAAAGAGTCATGTCGTCTATCGTAGTCGTAGGTGCCAACTGGGGTGATGAAGGCAAAGGCCGCATCGTGGATTATCTGGCAGGCCAAGCTGGCGCCAGCATTCGCTTCCAGGGCGGCAACAACGCCGGCCATACCGTCGTCAACGACCTTGGCACCTTCAAGCTGCACCAGGTTCCGAGCGGTGTCTTCAACCCGAACTGCCTGGTCGTGCTGGGCCCGGGCATGGTGATCAGCCCCGAGAAGCTCACCGTCGAACTAGACGAAGTGAAAGCCTCCGGTGTCGTTCCCAAGCTGGCCATCTCTGACCGCGCTACCCTCTGCCTGCCGCTGCACGCCATGGAAGATACCCTGGAAGAGCAGCGTCTGGGTGACGGTGCCTACGGTTCCACCCGTCAGGGCATTGCGCCGGCCTACGGCGATCGCGTCATGAAGAAAGCGATCCTGGTTGGCTGGCTGAAGCAGCCGGAAGTACTGGTCGAGCGCATTCAATTCTTCCTCGACTGGAAACTGCCGCAACTTAAAGCGCTCTATCCGACCTTCGAATTCAACCAGACTGCCCAGGAGATGGCTGACTGGCTGCTGGAAGTGTCCGCTCCCTGGCTCGACTCCGTCTGCAACGTCAGCATGCCGCTCAAAGAGCTTCAGGCCGAAGGCAAGACCCTGCTGTTCGAAGCTCAGCTGGGCGCCGGCCGTGACCTGATCTACGGCGAATACCCCTGGGTGACCTCCTCCCACGTATCCGGCGCCTATGCCGGCATCGGTGGCGGTCTGCCGGGCCTGCGTCCCGAGCGCGTCATCGCTGTTGCCAAGGCATTCAGCACCTCCGTCGGCACCGGCACCCTGCTGACCGCCATGGAGAACCAGGACGAGTTCCGCAAGATCGCCAACGAATTCGGCGCCACCACCGGCCGTCCCCGTGACGTCGGCTACTTCGATGCCGTTGCCACCAAGAACGGTGTCGAGCTGCAGGCTGCGACCGAAGTCGCCCTGACCAAGCTGGACTGCCTGACCGGTCTGCCGGATCTGAAGATCTGCGTGGCCTACGAAGGTGCCCACACTGAGAACCCGATTTGGCCGCAAACCGCTGCCCTGAAGCCGGTTTACGAGCAGATGGAAAGCTGGAGCGAAGACATCACCGGCTGCCGCACCTTCGAAGAGCTGCCCAAAGCAGCCCAGCAGTACGTACTGCGTATCGAAGAGCTGCTGGGCGTACCGGTTCCGATGGTCTCCGTCGGCCCGGGCCGTGACGAGATGATCCTGCGTTAATCCGCGCGCTCAACTGTCAGCACAGTGAAGAACCGGCATCCATGATGCCGGTTTTTTTATGGCTGCGATTTACCCTCTCGCCATAAAAACAACCAAAAGGCTCAATTAACTCTGCAATCGACAGCACATTGAGTCGTTCTGCAACAACATCCTGCGCCACCCTCGCTAAAGTGAACCCGTTACCACACGAGGAGTCACCCGATGAAATTGTTCAAACACAGCGCCCTGCTGCCACTACTCTGCCTGACGGCCATGCCAGCCTTTGCCATGACCCTGAAGAGCAGCGATATCCACGAAGGCCAGCTGATGGACAAAGCCTTCAGCTTCAACGGCTTTGGCTGCAGCGGCGACAACCGTTCACCCCAACTGAGCTGGCAGGATCTGCCGGCCGGCACCAAAAGCGTTGCCATCACAGCCTATGACCCCGATGCCCCCACCGGCAGCGGCTGGTGGCACTGGCTGGTGGTGAACCTGCCGGCTACCCAGAGCGAGCTCGCCAGCGATGCCTCCGGCAAGCTCAAGCAGGGACTGGAGCTTAAGACCGACTTCGGCAGCCAGGGCTACGGCGGCCCCTGCCCGCCCGCTGGCCACGGCATGCATCGCTATCAGTTCACCGCCTGGGCCCTGCCCCAGAATCTGGAGGTAAAAGCAGACACCCCGCCAGCCATGGTAGGCTACATGCTCAACAGCATGGCCCTCGGCAAAGCCACCCTGACCGCCACTTTCGTCACCCCCTAGGAGCAACCGGATGAGCACGCCTCTGCTGCAACAGCACCACTATCTCGGGATCCACCAGCAGCCGCTGCACCGTGTACTCATCTATGCGCCGACCATCATCTGGGTCAAACAGGGCAGGAAGCTGCTCTGGTGGCAGGAGCGACGTCTCTCGTTTGGCAAGGAGAGCTGGCTGCTGATCCCGGCGGGTCACCAGCTCACCTTCGTCAACCAGCCGGAGCAGGAGAAGTTTCGCTCCCATGTCCTTACCCTGCTGACGCCGCCACCCGCCGAGTGGCTGCCCGATACGCCCTCCGCCACTCAGGCGATGGCAAATCCCGCGATAAAGGTGACGACAAGCCTCGCCTACTGCTTCGAGATGGTCTGTACCATGACTGAGCGGGGGCTGAGTGAGGCGACCCAGACCGAGCTGCTGCGGGCCTTCTATGCGGAGTTGAGGGCTGCTGGCGCTCTTCATCTGCTCTTTCCCGCCAGCACCATGACCCTCGGCGAGCGGCTGGCCCGTTACCTTGGTGTTGAGCCCGGTGCAGATCACACGCTGGAAACTGTTGCCCCTCACTTCTCGATGAGCCGCGCCTCGCTGGTTCGCAAACTGACAGCCGAAGGGCGCACCTTCCGTCACCTGCTGGCTCAGGTACGGATGAGCCATGCACTCACTCTGTTGCAACAATCACTCTCCCTGCAAGAGGTAGCCATCGCCTGCGGTTATGACTCCCTCAGCCGCTTTGCAGCCCGCTTCAAACAGGAGTTCGGCCTGACCCCTTACCAATACCTGCAAACCTGCCCTGCCGTACGACTCGGTAACACAAAGTAAAACATTACTAAATAAATCCATTATGTAACCTGATGTAACCAGGTGATCATGCTCACATTGCCACCTCTTCAGAATGTGATCTCGCGCCAACGCTCCCATTTCCCTTGCCATACAATGGCTACCCAAAACCTTTTCACTAAAAATAAGCGTAAAAAACCTTCCTCTTAACCTACATAAACGGAATTGGAGCGAGAAATGTTTCGTAAAACTTTACTCTCGGTAGCCCTCGGCACCGCCCTGTTCGGACTGACTGCCTGCAACGATAACCAGACAGAGAGCAGCACCGTCGCCAAACCGGAGCAGGCCATCCAGTACAAGGACGTGATCGACCGCCGGGGAACACCGACCCAATTCCGCGACTTTGACAGCTACTCCAACCTCAAATACAACCCGCTGCTCGATCTGGGCGCCTGGCACGGCTTCCTGCTGCCAGCCAGCGACAAGGAGTGGGGGGGATTCACCGGCCCCATGGTCATCTCGGAGGAGTACAGCCTCTTCTTCGCAAGCGAGCTGGACAAGCTCACCCTGAGCGATGCGAGCGGTCGGGCTTTCCCGCTCACCAGCGCCAGCAAGCAAGAGGTGTACGCCATTCCAGGTGCGTTGGTGCAACGCTTCGAGTTCGAGCCCTTCACACTGGAGCTGGAGCTGCGCTACGGCGATGCCCGCACCGCACTGACCCGCACTCGCCTGCAAAACCACACCGATGCCCCACTCACCCTCAACCTCAACTGGCAGGGGGAGCTACTCAACCAGTGGGATGCCAAGAAGACGATCGCCGAGCAGTATCCTGGCTGGACCCGCACCATCAGCCAGAACGAGCAGGGGGTCGAGTTCCAGTTCGGCAAGCTGCGCAGTACCTGGAACATCATGCAGAGCGGCAGTGCTCGCTACCGCATCGAACGTACCCTGCCAAGCCGCACCACCATCGACGAAAAGGCGCTGGGTTATGTGAGCGAAGCCACCATCCAACTGGCGGCCAAGGGGAGTGAGGATATCTATACCCTGCAGAGTTACCTCCACTCCGCTGAGGATGCCAACCGCCACCAGCAGAGCCGTCAGGCCTTGCTGGCCGACCCGGCGACCTACTTCGCCGACTCCATCCGCCGCTGGGAAGGCTATCTTGCCAGGGGCCTCTCCAATCAGGGGATCCCGGAATCGGAACGACGCATCGCGGTCAAGGCGATGGAGACCCTCAACGGCAACTGGCGCTCGCCGGCTGGCGCCATCCTGCACGACGGGGTGACCCCTTCCAATACCGCTCGCTGGTTCGACGGCGTCTGGGCTTGGGACAGCTGGAAGCACGCCTACGCCATGGCTCACTTCAACCCGGAAGTGGCCAAAAACAACGTACGCGCCATGTATGACTACCAGATCCAGGCCAATGACCCGGTTCGTCCGCAGGATGCCGGCATGGTGATAGACGCCGTCTTCTACAACAAGCAATCGGATCGCGGTGGCGATGGCGGCAACTGGAACGAGCGCGACACCAAACCGCCCCTCTCAGCCTGGGCCATCTGGGAGATCTACAGCGCCACCAAGGACAAGGCATTCATTGCCGAGATGTATCCCAAACTGCAGGCCTATCACGACTGGTGGTACCGCGCACGTGACAACAACCGCAACGGCATCATCGAATATGGTGCTACCAAGCACGTCGAACATAACGACGAGTACGGCAATATCACCTTCAAGGTGCAGTATGCCAACGGCGTGCCAGGGGGCATCTCACTCTCAGGTTGCAGTAACGAGGGAGATAACTGGTATGGCTGCACCGGCATGGTGCTCTACCAGCAGGTATTGAGTGTTGGCGGCTACAGCGATATGGATATCGGTGCCCAACACGGCGCCGGTTGGGAGTCAGGTATGGACAACGCTGCCCGCTTCGGTTTTATCGAACCGGGTCAGTTGCAACGCTATGCCGACAAGACCTATGGCGGCGATATCGCCAAGGCACGCAAGGACTGGAACGTCTTCTTCTTTGAAAACCATCAGGACAGTGGCGATCTTATCGGCTTCTCCATCGACCAGGAGTCGGTAGAGCTAAACGCCTTCCTCGCCAAGGAGAAACGCATTCTGGCCGACATGGCCGACCTGCTCGGCAAAGCGGATGAGGCCAGCCGCTACCGTGATGGCGCGACCAAGCTTGCCGGCTACATTAACAGTTGCATGTTTGATGACGCCTCCGGCTTCTATTACGACCGACAGATCGCTGCTGGTGATGTAGCCGACAGCAACGGCTGTGTCGGCAAGCTGTTGACCGCCCGCGGCCGCGGCCCCGAGGGGTGGAGCCCGCTCTGGGCCGAAGTCGCCGACCGGGAAAAAGCAGCACGAGTACGCGAAGTGATGCTTAATTCTCAGGAATTCAACACCAAGGTACCGCTCGGCACGGCGGCGCTGACCAACCCGGCTTATGATCCCAACATCTACTGGCGCGGCCGGGTATGGCTGGATCAGTTCTACTTCGGGGTGAAGGGGCTGGAGAACTACGGTTATCGCAGCGATGCCCAGATGCTGGTCAACAAGCTGTTTGCCAACGCCGAAGGGCTGGCTGGCAGCGGCCCCATCCGCGAGAACTACAACCCGGAGAGCGGTGCTATGCAGGGAGCCAGCAACTTCAGCTGGAGCTCGGCCCACCTCTATATGCTCTATCGCAACTTTCTCAAGCCGCAGGAGTAAAGCTGCGCATATGCAAAAGGCCTCCATAGGGAGGCCTTTCTTATGCTTGGCTGACAGGCGGCATTGCTGGCCGCAGAGCCTCTGTCAGTAAGTGGCGAGCGGCAGAGAGAGCCGCTTGGCCAGAGCCTGGAAGTTCTGGCTCACTTCGGCCCCGAACAGGGGGTCACCGATGGCACGGTTTTGCCAGTTTTGCTCCAGATGACGCCAGTCATCCTCGGTCAGAGAATCGCGCAGATGGGGGAAGATGATTCCCTCCTCGTAATTCATGTGCGCCTCCTGCAGCTCAACAAAACGCTCCAGCTTGGCGGTGAACTGGTCGAGCGGGATCACTGCATCCATCAGGATCATCTCCACCATCTCCTTGAGCTCGCCACCTGCCTCCAGCAGCTTGACGTGCTCCTCCTGCAACCGGTTGGCAACCTCCCCCTCTACCACCCGGTATTTCAGGTAGTAGTCATAGATAAGGTCTTCCTTGGGATGGTGGTACTTGTCTGAAACCTCCCGCAGATAGTCGATGACGTCGCGCACCAGAAAATAGCTGATGGGCTGCTCGGCATGAATGGCTGCCAGCTTCTGCTTGAGCAGCTCCAGCAGTCGGGCGATGTTGAGGTGATCCTTGTGCAGACTCGATAACATGGGCACTCCTTGGCGCTGAAATAAGATGTTATTTTCCTGAGTATACGGTCATTTGTCGCCCGAACTTTGCACTCAATCAAGTGGGCGGCAGACAGATTGCCACTCAATGGGACTCTTGCCCTGCTGCTCCAGCAGCTGGTTGGTTTGCGAAAAATGGCCGCAACCGATGAAACCGCGATGGGCGGAGAGGGGGCTGGGATGGGGGGCCGTCAGCACATGATGGCGCTGCCGGTCGATAAAACGCCCCTTCTTCTGGGCATGGGAACCCCACAACAGGAACACCACCCCGTTGCAGCTGGCATTGATCTGCTCGATAACCCTGTCGGTAAAGGTCTCCCAACCCAGATGGGCATGAGAGTGAGCCTGACCGGCCTGCACCGTCAGCACGGTATTGAGCAACAATACCCCCTGCTTGGCCCAGGATTCGAGGAAACCGTGGTTGGGTGTGACGAAACCTGGCAGGTCGCGCTGCATCTCTTTATAGATGTTGACCAGAGAGGGGGGCGTACGCACGCCGGGCAGGACGGAGAAGCAGAGACCATGCGCCTGGTTGGGGCCGTGGTAGGGATCCTGTCCCAGGATGACGACCTTGATCTGATCCAGCTCGGTCAGCTTGAAGGCATTGAACACATCGGCCGCAGGGGGATAGATTACCTTGCCCGCTTCCCGCTCTGCCCTGACAGTCGCCAGCGTACTCTTGAAATAGTCCTGCTCTTTTTCAGAGCCAATCACATCACTCCAGGTCAGCACCCCGAACTCCTCACTTGATACGGCGAAGGAGTCAGGATAGGGGCGCCGCCCGCAAGACGCAACCGTGACTCACACTTTCCAGAGCCTGGCGAGCCGCCCGGAGCGCTCCAGTTTGTGCAGACCCGCATTGAACAGCAGCATCAGACGACGCGCATCGGGATCCGCCTTGCGCATCAGCAGATAACCGGGTTGAGACCAGATAGGATCGGGCGCGCTGGTCAACGACAGCGCCCCGGGATGGCGGGATTGCATCTGCTGGAAGAGGGCCTTGGCCACCTGCTCATCCATCACCAGATAGCGAATACGCCCGGCGACGAGCTTCTCAAGGCTCTCCTGATCAGAATCAGACCACTCAAGAGCCAGTTCGGATTGACGGGCGGCAAAACCATCCCCGTAAAAATAGCCGCGGGTCACCCCCACCGGCTCGTGGTTGATCCCCGCGAGATTGACGACCGGCGAACCGGACAAGGTAAAAAGACGGGTCGTGAACTGGCCGAGCGATGCGGAGAGATAGAAGCTCTGTTCACGTTCGCGAGAACGAAACCAGGGCATAGTCACAACATAATCCCCGGCAAGAGTGAGCTTGTAAGCTTCAGCCCAGGGGTAAAAGTGAAAGCTGACATCAAGCCCCTCGGCGGCAAAGGCTTCGCGCACCACCTGACAGAGGAACCCCTGCTCGGGCAGAGACTCGCTGATATAGGGCGGCCACTCGCCCACGGCGATCCGGACTGTTTCGGCCCGCCCCATTCCAGCCACAACCAGGCAGCAGGCCACTATCAGCCAGCGCCATTTTTGCCACCCACTCTTCACCCGCGACTCTCCTCTTTATTTTCCATCAAGTGTAGTTCTCTCGAGTCACCCTTCTCTGATACGCACCACAAACACCATAAGGTGTAGTTAAATTACTAGATTTAAAAGATAAAAGATGCATAATCCGGATATCTTACAAAATCAGAAAAATGACCTATTTTTGATTCAACTCAAGAATTTAATCCCATTGAAATGGCGATTTGTCGATTTTTATTGATCTAGATCAATTTTGGTAATATTACCACCGTGGTATATATGACCCCAACAAAGTAAAGGTGTAAGGCAAGGGCCCTTTAAGTCGTCGATATCCTCGGTAGCTTAAATACATCAGGGTAATTTCCTTACAGTTGGATTCGCGTTCCCATTGAGGAGTCATACCATGATCAAAGGCATTCAAATCACCCAGGCCGCCAACACCGCTCTGCTGAACTCTTTCTGGCTGCTGGACGAAGAAAAGCAACAGGCTCGCTGCATCTGTGTCAAAGGCGACGCCTTTGCTGCCGATCAGGAAGTTCAACTGGCTGATCTGGGTCAGTTCGAATACCGCGAGCTGCCTGTTCAAGCTGAACCTGCCGTTGAAGGTGGCCAGCACCTGAACGTCAACGTACTGCGTCGCGAAACTCTGGAAGATGCAATCGCCAACCCGGAGAAGTACCCGCAGCTGACCATCCGCGTTTCCGGCTACGCAGTGCGCTTCAACGCCCTGACCCCGGAACAGCAGCGTGACGTTGTTACCCGTACCTTCACCCAGAGCCTGTAATTCACTCTCTGTCATGAAGTGATGGCATCCATGGATATCACTAAAAAACGGCCCGAGGGCCGTTTTTTTATTGCGTTGCGTTCAGCCTGACAGGCTCCGTTACACCTTTTCGGTTTCCAGAACCCCGCCCTTGCGGCCCAGCACGCCCTCCATTTTCTTCACATCCAGCTGCTTGCAATATTTTGCCACCACCACGGTCGCAACCCCGTTGCCAATCAGGTTGGTCAGCGCCCGCGCTTCCGACATGAAACGGTCTATCCCCAGGATCAGCGCCAGACCGGCCAGCGGCAGGTGGCCAACTGCGGAGATGGTCGCAGCCAGCACAATGAAGCCGCTCCCGGTGACCCCGGCCGCCCCTTTCGAGGAGATAAGCAGCACCACCAGCAGCGTGATCTGATGGAACAGATCGAGCGGGGTGTTGGTCGCCTGGGCGATGAAGATGGCTGCCATGGTCAGATAGATGGAGGTGCCATCCAGGTTGAAGGAGTAACCGGTCGGAATGACCAGCCCGACTACCGATTTCTGGCAACCCAGCTTCTCCATCTTGTCCAGCATGCGCGGCAGAGCTGACTCGGAGGAGGAAGTACCCAGCACGATCAGCAGCTCCTCGCGGATGTAAGAGATGAAGCGCAGGATGCTGAAACCGGAGGCTTTGGCGATGCTGCCCAGCACGATAAAGATGAAGAAGAGGCAAGTGAGATAGAAGCAGGCGATAAGCTGGCCCAGTTGCACCAGAGAACCCACCCCGTATTTGCCGATGGTAAACGCCATGGCACCGAATGCCCCTACCGGCGCCAGCTTCATGATCATGTTGATGATGCCGAAGATGACGGTGGAGAAGCTCTCGATGACCCCGAAAATTATTTTCCCCTTCTCGCCGATATGGTGCAGGGAGAAGCCAAACAGCACGGCAAAGAGCAGCACCTGCAGGATGTTGCCGCTGGCAAAGGCACCGATCACGCTACCCGGAATGATGTCGAGCAGGAATGGAATGATCCCCTGTGACTTGGCCTGCTCGGCATAGACGGCGATGGCGCTGGCATCCAGTGCGGCAGGATCAACGTTCATGCCTGCACCCGGCTGCAGCAGATTCACCACGCACAAGCCGATGATAAGGGCAATGGTGCTGACCACCTCGAAATAGACGAGGGCGATGGCACCGGTCTTGCCAACGGCCTTCATGCTCTCCATACCGGCAATCCCTGTCACCACGGTACAGAAGATGACGGGGGCGATAATCATCTTGATCAGTTTGACGAAACCATCGCCAAGGGGTTTCATGTCGGCCCCCAATTGGGGATAGAGGTGGCCAAGACATACCCCGAGGGTTATGGCGAGCAGTACCTGAAAATAGAGGCTGCCCATAATCTTTTTACTCATGCTGCTTCATCCCTTCCGTTGTCGGTGTGTTGTTCTGTTTTATTGGTATGCAGCCCCGATGCATCAGGCAAAAGCAACCCGCAGGAGACGTAACGAATCCTGGATCGGCTGATGCCGCGCACTGGTGACTGTAGCGCCATCATCTCATGTTAAAAAATGGAGTTAAGCGACACCGATCACGCAACATTAGTAACCATTTATAAATATTTATTCACTGATTATTAATTGATGGGTGGCACGCAATGAGGGGGAAGCAGTCTGACATGAGGGAAAAACAGCGGGGATTGAACCAATGACAAGGCCCCGCATGCGGGGCCTTGTCAGTCTTAACCAGCGTTATGGAGCCAATCAGACAGAGGTATCGAGCGGCTCGAAGCCCTTGACCAGATCGTCGATCGCTTTCATCTGCTTGAGGAAGCCTTCCAGCTTGTCGAGCGGCAGCGCGCTCGGGCCATCGCAGCGGGCAATTTTCGGATCCGGGTGGGACTCGATAAAGAGACCGGCCAGACCAACCGCCATACCGGCACGCGCCAGCTCGGTGACCTGCTCGCGGCGACCGCCGGACGCAGCACCCAGCGGGTCGCGGCACTGCAGGGAGTGAGTCACGTCGAAGATAACCGGATAGCCACCAGTGCTCTTCTTCATGACGCCCAGACCCAGCATGTCTACCACCAGGTTGTCATAACCGAAGTTGACGCCGCGCTCGCACAGGATCAGGCGATCGTTGCCGCACTCCTCGAACTTGTCGGTGATGTTCTTCATCTGGCTTGGGCTGAGGAACTGCGGCTTCTTGATGTTGATAACGTTGCCGGTACGGGCCATCGCCTCTACCAGATCGGTCTGGCGCGCCAGGAAGGCGGGCAGCTGGATAACGTCAACCACCTCGGCGACCGGCTTGGCCTGATGGGGCTCGTGCAGATCGGAGATCACCGGCATGCCGAAAGTCGCTTTCAGCTCCTGGAAAATCTTCATCCCCTCTTCCAGACCCGGTCCACGATAGGAGTGGATGGAGGAGCGGTTCGCCTTGTCCCAACTCGCCTTGAAGACAAACGGGATGCCCAGCTTGCTGGTCACTTCCACGTACTTCTCGCACACCGCCATCGCCATGTCGCGAGACTCCAGCACATTCATGCCGCCAAACAGCACGAACGGTTTGTCATTGGCAACGTTGATCTCGTTGATCTTGATATTCTTCTGTTCCATCTAAGACATCCTTAATGGAGGGGCTTGGGGGTCAAATCCAGCGCAGCCAGCTGCACTTTCAGCACGTCGGCTACCGGATCGTCCGGGCATTGTTCAATAAAGTATTCAAAGTCGTCGGCAGCCTGACGGGGACAATCGAGCTGCTCGTAGATAAAGCCGCGATCCCGCGTCTCCAGCGGATCGCCCGGCTTCATCCGCAGCAATAACTCGCTGCAGCGTAGCGCCTCGGACATGCGGTCTTCCCGCAGCAGGGCGCCCTTGCTGACATTGAGCAGCCGCTCGATGATCTCCCACTGGCCAGAGGGCTGCAGGTAATCCGGGGTCAGGGTGGCCAGATCGCCGAGCGCACCGCGCAGCAGCAGTTCGATACGGGCCAGGCTCAGCTCATCGCCGGTGAAGGGATCGACATAAACCTCCCCCTCGCCGCCGGCAAAGCTCACCAGGAAGTGGCCCGGGAAGCAGATCCCCTCTACATCGAGCCCGAGCTTGCGTCCCAGCTGGATGATGAGGATACCGAGACTGACCGGGATCCCCTTGCGCTGCAGCAACACCTGATTGATGTCGCAATTGTCGGCCGAGAAGTAATCCTGCCAGTCGCCGTAAAACCCGAGGCTCTGATAGAACCCACGCAGCAGTTGCTGGCGCACCTCGTCGCAGGTGCCCTCTTCGATCTGCTCGTCCAGCCACTCGTCCAGCAGCTGCAGCTCGCGGATCCCCTGCTCGACCGAGCCATAGATTTCGTCGCTGACCGCCAGGGCCAGCTCGGTTAGCTCATGGGCTTCAAAATCGGTCCATTCGTCTATACGTAACATGCTCTTCATGCCTTAACCGAACAAACTCGCCTGTTTGAGCACTGCCAACTTGGCAATAAAGTAGATCCAGCCGAGCGCCCCCAGAAAAGAGCACCAGCGCACCAGATTGCTTTTGGCCAGCCGCAGCGCCATCGCCGCCAGAAAGACCAATACCAGGATCCCCGTCAGCTTCTCGCTGAGCCAGGGAATGCCGTTATTGAGCGGGTTGAGACCCAGCACCACGCAAAGCAGTATGCCGGAGAGCACCACCAGTCCGTTGAGCAGACCGCTGCTTTTCAGCACGGGTGCGCTGAATGCCCGGCCAGAACCGGCCTGAACCCAGTAAAAACGCAGCATAAACATCAGCACGGCACCGCCAATCAGGGTGAGATGCAGATGCTTGAGCACAAGATAGCTATTCAATATCAATCCTCGATGCAGAGGCCGCGCCCCTGCCCGTCAAACCGGTAGTTAAGAGATTCAGCAGGCCGGGCACATGCCCAGAGTGACCCGCTCGTTCTCCCCGTAATCGCGCACCGTGGTTACGCTGCGATAGCCGAGATCCAGCAACAGCTGGCGCACCGCCATCCCCTGATCCCAGCCATGTTCCAGCAGCAGCCACCCTTCGCTGTGCAGATGGGCCGGGGCATGGGTCGCAATGTGGCGGATATCCGCCAGTCCCGCTTCGTCCGCCACCAGCGCCGAGCGCGGTTCAAAGCGTACATCACCCTGCTCGAGATGGGGATCGGCGCCATCAATATAGGGGGGATTGGAGACAATCACCGCAAAACGGGGGGCCTGCCCATCGAGCGGAGCAAACCAGCTGCCGTCACGCACCTCGATGGGCAACCCCAGCGCCGCGCTGTTCTCACGCGCCAGTGCGGCAGCGTCCGCCATCCTATCCACCGCCCATACATCGAGCTCGGGTCGCTCGGACTTGATGGCCAGCGCGATGGCGCCGGTGCCGGTACCGAGATCCAGCACGGCGCAGGGCCCTTGCGGGATCTTCATCAGCGCCTGCTCCACCAGCACCTCGGTATCGGGGCGCGGGATCAGGGTCGCCGGGCTCACTTTCAACGGCAGCGACCAGAACTCCCGCTCGCCAACGAGATGAGCAATGGGCTCGCCGTTGAGACGACGGGCCAGCCACGTCTGCAGAGTGGCCTGCTGGGCGGCATCCAGCTCACGCTCTGGCCAGGTCATCAGATAGCTGCGCCGGCAGTCAAGCAAATGACAGAGCAGCACATCGGCATCGGCGCGAGGGGACTCCCCCTCAGCCAGTACGGTCATGATATGGGCACGAGCCTGCTGGATCTGCATCAGTGCCGTCCCACCTTAATCAGGCAGTTCTGAATACGAGCTTGCCGGTTCTGCATTTGCATCAATTGCTCTCGGCCAGCGAGGCGAGCTGGTCGGCCTGATACTCCTGCACCAGCGGGGTGATAACGCAGTCCAGATCCCCTTCCAAAATTTCGGAGAGACGGTACAGGGTCAGGTTGATACGGTGCTCGGAGAGACGGCCCTGCGGATAGTTGTAGGTCCGGATGCGCTCGGAGCGATCACCGGAACCCACCAGATTGCGGCGGGTGCTCTGCTCGGCAGCGCGGTGACGCTCATCCTCGGCCGCTTGCAGGCGGGCGGAGAGCACCGACATCGCCTTGGCGCGGTTCTTGTGCTGGGAGCGCTCGTCCTGACACTCCACCACCAGACCGGTCGGCAGGTGGGTGATGCGGATGGCCGAGTCAGTCTTGTTGACGTGCTGACCACCGGCACCGGAGGCGCGGAAGGTGTCGATCTTCAGATCGGAGGGGTTGATCTCGATCTGCTCGGCTTCCGGCACTTCCGGCAGTACCGCGACGGTACAGGCGGAGGTGTGCACCCGCCCCTGAGATTCGGTCTCCGGCACCCGCTGTACCCGGTGACCACCGGATTCAAACTTGAGACGGCCATAGACACGCTCGCCGTCAATCTTGGCGATGACCTCCTTGTAACCGCCATATTCCCCGTCGTTGCAGCTGACGATGGAGACGCGCCAGCCCTGACGCTCGGCAAAGCGGGAGTACATGCGGAACAGATCGCCCGCGAAGATGGCCGCTTCGTCACCGCCGGCCCCGGCCCGGATCTCCAGATAGCAGTTGTTGTCATCCTTGGGATCCTTGGGCAGCAGCATCACTTGCAGCTCCTGCTCCAGCGCCTCCAGATTGGCCTTGGCGAGCGGCAGCTCCTCCTGCGCCATCTCGCGCAGGTCGGCATCATCCTCTTCCAGCATCATCTGGGTCGTCTCCAGATCATCCTGCGCCTGACGGAAACGCTGGAAGGCGTGAACGATATCTTCCAGCTGGGCATATTCACGGGTCAGGGCGCGATAGCGCTCCTGATCCGAAACCACGTCGGGCTCGCCGAGCATGGCCTGAACTTCTTCGTGGCGCTCGATGAGGCCTTCCAGCTTTCTGATCAGTGACGGATTCATAACTCTTGCAATCTCAAATGGAGGACGGGACCACCAGCATGGTAGCCCCGAAAAATTACTCTTGTGACAACCCCAGTGCCTGCCGCAGACGGGACAGCGCACTCTCGTCGCCCTGGGAGGCCGCCTGGCGCAGGGCCTGGGTCGGCGCATGGATCAACTTGTTGGTGAGGCGATGGGCCATCGCCTTGAGCGCCTGTTCGGCACTCTCGCCCTGGGCCAGTGCCAGCAGGGCGCGTTGCAACTCTTCGTCAGCGACCTGCTGGGACTGCTGACGGTAGTCGCGAATGAGATCAACCGAGCTCTGGCCGCGATACCAGCCCATGAACTCGTCGCGCTCCTCCTGCACGATCACCTCGGCTTGTGCCGCGGCCCGTTTGCGGGTCTCCAGGTTCTGCTCGATGATCCCTTGCAGGTCATCCACCGTGTAGAGGTAGGCGTCGGAGAGCTCATCCACTTCCGCCTCGATGTCGCGCGGTACGGCGATATCGACCAGAAACATCGGCTTGAAGCGGCGGGCCTTGAGGGCACGCTCCACCATCCCCTTGCCGATGATGGGCAGCGGGCTCGCGGTCGAGCTGATGACGATATCCGCCTCATGCAGATAATCGGGGATCTCTTCGAGCGTCATCACCTGGGCGCCAAATTCGGCAGCCAGGGTCTGGGCCCGTTGCAGAGTCCGGTTGGCCACCATCATCTGGGTCACGTTCTGTTCACGCAGATGGCGGGCCACCAGCTCGATGGTTTCGCCGGCACCGACCAAGAGCACCTTGGTCTGGGAGAGGTCGGCAAAGATGCGGCGGCCAAGGCTGACGGCCGCAAAAGCCACCGACACGGCGCTCGCGCCAATCTCGGTATCGGTACGCACCCGTTTGGCCACCGAGAAGGATTTCTGGAACAGCCGCTCCAGCGCCCCCTTCACCGACTCCGCCTGCTGGGCATGGGCGTAGGATTGCTTGATCTGGCCGAGGATCTGCGGCTCTCCCAGCACCAGCGAGTCGAGCCCGCACGCCACCCGCATCAGGTGGCGCACCGCCTCTTCGTCATGGTGCTGGTAGATGGCGCTGACCAGTTCCGCCGCATCCAGCCCGTGGAACTGCTGCAGCCAGCGCAGCACCTCGCTCTGCTGTTCACCGGCCAGATTGCAGTAGAGCTCGGTCCGGTTGCAGGTGGAGACGATCACCGCCTCGTTGATGCCGGGTTGGTTCACCAGCTCACGCAAGGCGCGATCGATGCAGTCCGGGCCAAAGGCGACCCGCTCCCGCAAGGCGACACTGGCGGTGTTGTGGTTGATTCCGAGGGCAAGCAAACTCATGAGTGGGCGACGATCATTTCATACGCTGGGTGCAAAGGCTGCCAATTGTACGAGAAAGGGTAAGTCTTTAAAAGCAATACGGCCGCCCCGTATACTGTGGCAAATTCCTCTCTCTGGAGCCTTCTCTTGCTGCTACGTATTTTTACCCTCGCCTGCCTGCTGATCCTTGGTGGTTGTGCCACCACCCAGCCCCAGCGGGCCCAGGTCAACTGGGATCAGGAGCGAACCCGCCTCGAACAGCTCACCCATTGGGAGCTTTCCGGCAAGATGGCCATCATCACCCCCCAGCAAAAGGGCAGCGCCCGCCTCAACTGGCAGCAGGATGGCGATGATTATCGGCTCAACCTCACCAGCCTGATCGGCACCAGCATTCTCGAGCTATCTCGCAGCAAGGGCGAAATCACCCTGATCGACAGCGAGGGCAAGCGCCACCAGAGCCAGGATGCCGAAGGGCTTATCTATCAGCTCACCGGCTGGAACATTCCGGTCGCCGGACTGCCGGAGTGGATCAAGGGGCTGCCGGGCGAAGCCGACTTCGAGCTCAACCCCGACAGCAGTCTGGCCCGCGTCCGTGATGGCCAGTGGCAGATCGTCTATGGCGACTATCGGGATCAGGATGGCTACCGCCTGCCCCACCAGCTGACCATGACCGGTCAGGGCAGCCGCCTCAAGCTTCAGATCAACCAATGGACTCTTGCACGCTAATGGCTTCCACACGCTGGCCGGCACCGGCCAAACTCAACCTGTTCCTGCACGTCAATGGCCGTCGTCCGGACGGCTACCACGAGCTGCAAACCCTGTTCATCTTCCTCAACCACGGTGACTGGCTCGAATTCGAGGTGATTCCAGATAGCAACACCCTCACCCTGAGCCCGGCCATTCCGGGCGTACCTGATGAACAGAACCTCATCATCCGTGCTGCCCGCCTGCTGCAGGCAAAGCTGCCGAGCCCGCAAGGTGCCCATATCCGGCTGGAGAAGGTGCTACCCATGGGCGGCGGCATTGGCGGCGGTTCGTCCGATGCAGCGACTACGCTGGTGGCACTTAACCACCTCTGGCAAGCGGGTTTGAGCGAAGATGAACTGGCAGCGCTTGGCGTGCAGCTGGGCGCCGATGTGCCGGTCTTTGTCCGTGGCCGGGCGGCCTTTGCCGAAGGGGTTGGCGAGCGGCTGCAACCGGTTGAATTGCCCGAGTCATGGTATCTGGTGCTCAAGCCGGATTGCCATGTGGCAACCGCTGTCGTGTTCCAGGATCCGGACCTGCCCAGAGCCACTCCGAAGATGGCTTTGCACAACCTGATGGAGGGGGAGTGGAAAAACGATTGCGAAGCACTCGTGAAAAAGCGCCACCCCGAGGTTGCCAATGCGCTCGGCTGGTTGCTAGAATACGCGCCGTCAAGAATGACGGGCACAGGAGCCTGCGTCTTTGCTCAGTTTGAAGACGAAGTGACTGCTCGGGAAGTGTTGGCCAGAGTGCCGAAGGGGCTGGATGGGTTTGTCGCCAAGAGCGAGAACATATCACCACTCCTCGCCACTTTGCAACAATTCAAATGATTGGGGTATCGCCAAGCGGTAAGGCAGCGGGTTTTGATCTCGCCATCCCTAGGTTCGAATCCTAGTACCCCAGCCAATTTGATCTGATGGCAGTGACGCGGGCGATGTCGTGCTCGCCCACGTCGCAGGGCTCACCCCCCTTTCTGCCATCCCGATGCGGCTAATCCCTTGCTCGTTGTCTGGCTAAATCGTTTGCCCCAAAACGATAAGGGTCTGATTTCAGACTCCCCCACATACTGGATGCAACCCCGAGGTTTCAAACCGTGCCTGACATGAAGCTGTTTGCTGGTAACGCAACGCCGGAACTAGCCCAGAAGATCGCAGATCGCCTGTTTATCAAACTCGGCAATGCTGCCGTAGGTCGCTTTAGCGACGGCGAGATCAGCGTACAGATCAACGAGAATGTACGTGGTGGCGATATCTTCATCATTCAATCCACCTGTGCCCCGACCAACGACAATTTGATGGAATTGATCGTCATGGTGGATGCACTGCGTCGTGCTTCAGCTGGCCGTATCACTGCCGTAATCCCCTATTTTGGTTATGCCCGTCAGGACCGTCGCGTCCGCTCCGCCCGTGTGCCCATCACCGCCAAGGTTGTCGCTGACTTCCTCTCCAGCGTGGGTGTGGATCGCGTGCTGACCGTTGACCTGCATGCCGAGCAAATCCAGGGCTTCTTCGACGTTCCGGTAGACAACGTATTCGGTAGCCCGGTGCTGCTCGAAGACATGAAGTCCAAGAACCTCGAGTCCCCTGTCGTTGTATCGCCGGACATCGGCGGCGTAGTGCGCGCCCGCGCCATCGCCAAGCTGCTGGACGATACCGACATCGCCATCATCGACAAGCGTCGTCCCCGTCCGAACGTCTCCCAGGTCATGCACCTGATCGGTGACGTTGCCGGCCGCGACTGCATCATCGTTGACGACATGATCGATACCGGCGGCACGCTGTGCAAAGCTGCAGAAGCCCTGAAAGAGCGCGGTGCCAAGCGTGTATTCGCCTACGCTACCCACCCGGTCTTCTCCGGTTCTGCCGTCGAGAACATCAAGAACTCCGTGATCGACGAACTGATCATCACTGACTCCATCCCGCTCACCGCGGAGATGAAGGCAGTTGGCAAAGTCAAACAGCTGACCCTCTCGACTGTTCTGGCCGAAGCCATTCGTCGCATCAGCAACGAAGAGTCCATCTCTGCCATGTTTGAGCATTGATAGATTCAGCAATAACGAAAACCGCCATCAGGCGGTTTTCGTCTTTCTAGACCCCGGCTATATGTACGACCCTGCCTGTGGCAGGTGTTAAGGATTTACCCATGAATGGCTTGCGCCCCCTCCTGCTTGCGACCCTGACCTCCGCCCTCTTCGCCTGTCAGCCTGCCAAAGAAAATCAGCCCTTCGTGCTGACGCTGGCTCACATGAACGATACCCACTCCCAGTTTGACTCGGTCAACGCCGAGCTGAAGGGGCATATCTTTGCAAAGGAGGGAGAGACCGATACCCTCTACACCCGTTTTGGCGGCTACCCGCGGCTGCTGACCATGGCCAAGGCCTATCAGGCCGATGCGCTGGCCCAGAACCACGCCATGCTGCTGCTGCACGGCGGCGATGCCTGGCAGGGCAGCGGCTACTTCAAGCTCAACGAGGGGATGGCCAACGCCGAGCTGCTCAACCAGTTCGGCCTCGATGCCATGGCCCTTGGCAACCACGAATTCGATCTCGACAACCAGAAGCTGGCCCGCTTCATCAAGGGGGTCAACTTCCCGGTTCTGGCCGCCAACCTCGATACCAAGGCCGATCCCGCTCTCAGCAAGGTGGCCAATCTCAAGCCTTTCACTGTCTACGCCTTTGACGGCAACCAGAAGAGCCCGGTCACCGACATCAACAACCTGCCGCAAGGCAAACAGCTGGTCGCAGTCATCGGTCTGGTGCTGGAAGATATGGGCAACATTGCGCCCAACGTCGGCAAGCTGCGCTTTGCCAAAGAGGTTGAATCTGCCCAGGCCACGGTGGATATGCTGCAAGCCAAGGGGATCCACCAGATCGTGGCGCTCACCCACATCGGCAACGAGCGGGATCTGGCGCTGGCCGCCAAGGTGAACGGCATTGATGCCATCGTCGGCGGTCACTCCCACAGCCTGCTCGGCGATTTTCGCAATATCGGCTGGGGCAACACCGGCGAATACGCCAAGCTGGTGACCAACCCGGACGGCATCGGCAAGACCTGCGTGGTGCAGGCTGGCTCCTACGCCCAGGCCATTGGTCTGGCGCAGGTGAGCTTTGATGGTCAGGGTCATGTGACCGACTGCCAGGGCCACAACAGCCTGCTGGCCAGCCGCGACTTTTTCGCCGATGCGGCGCGCAAGCAGCCCCTCGACGAGAACCGCAGCAAGGAGGCGAGCCAGTTCGTCGACAACCAGCCCAATCTGGTTACCGTGGATGAAGATCCCCGCCTGCGCGGCATCATCGACAGCCACTACAAACCGGCGCTGGAGAAGGCCTATGGCCCGGTGATCGGCACTATTCCCGAGCAGTTGCAAAATGCCCGTCGCCCCGGCGACAACGGCAGCGACAACCACGGCTCCGACGTGGCACCGCTGGTTGCCGAAGGGGAGTTCTACTGGGCCAATACCCCGGCTGTTCAGGCCCTGACCGGTGGTCCGGTCGACTTCGCTCTGGTGGCGGTGGGTGGCGTGCGCGCCGAGCTGCCGGCCGGCGAGTGGCGCGAGGGGGACAGCGCCCTCACCCTGCTGCCGTTCAAGAACCAGCTCGCGGTGCTGACCCTGACCGGCGCCGAGGTGCGTGCCCTGCTGACCGAGACCATCACCGCCACCTTGCCCGCCAGCGCCCATGCCGGCAAGTTCCCCTATGGTGGCCACCTGCGCTACACCTTCCAGGAGACCAGCGCAGGCAAAGCGGGCACACTGACCCAATTGCAGCACAAGACGGCGAGCGGCGAGTGGCAGGATCTGGTGGATAGTCAGCGCTATCGCGTGGTGATGAACGCCTACAGCGCCAACGGCAACGACGGCTGGCAGGCACTGGCCAATGCCCAGCGTCAGAAGAGCGAGCGGGTCGACATCGCCAGCGTCAACGGCAAGCTGACCGCCTTCCCGGTGCTGAGAGTTGCACAAAACGGCGAGTTGCTCGGCGCCGTCTATGCCCCGGGCAAATCCCTCGACTGCAAGGCCGCCGGGGTCGATTGCGGTACCGATGCAGCCTCCTTCGTCGAGTATGTGCGCGATGCCCGCCCCACCCTGACCGCGCTGGATGAGGAAACTGTCACCCTGCTGCGCGCCAAATAACCGGGTCATCAGCAAATCGACAGAGAACGGGCCTCTCGCAAGAGGCCCGTTTGTCATCCATTGGCCGCCAAAATCGCTCAAATCCCGCCATAACATGCACATTGGTTGAGTGATCGCCACTCGGCGGCTAGAATATTGCGTCCTATTGCCCTGGGTAGTGTGCCCACGGCAGCTGCGAGTGAAGACATCAAGCGTGACAAGCCAAATCAAACTGATCGTCGGACTGGGCAATCCCGGCCCGGAATATGCCAAAACCCGCCACAATGCGGGCGCCTGGTATGTGGAGCAACTGGCCCGCTGGCACAATGTCAGCCTGCGCGAAGAGCCCAAGTTCTTCGGCCACACGGCCCGCATTCTGGTTGATGGGCAGGATGTGCGACTGCTCATCCCGAACACCTACATGAACCTCTCCGGCAAGGCGGTCGCCGCTCTGGCGCGTTTTTATCAGATTGAGCCGGAAGCGATTCTGGTGGCCCATGATGAACTGGATCTGCCCCCGGGCATCGCCAAGTTCAAGCAGGGTGGTGGTCACGGTGGCCATAACGGCCTCAAGGACATCATCGCCAAGATGGGCAACAACAATAACTTCTTCCGGCTGCGCCTCGGGATCGGCCATCCCGGAGCCAAGGAGCTGGTCGCCGGCTTCGTACTGACCAAGGCGCCCAGCAGTGAACAGAACCTGATCGATGCCGCACTGGACGAGTCCCTGCGTGCCACCGACATCCTGTTCAAACAAGATATGACCAAGGCAATGAACCGGCTGCACAGCTTCAAGGCCGAATAAAGCATGACACGGGCCGCCTGCGGGCGAGCCTCACAGCATCCATCAAGTAAGGTAACAATCCATGGGTTTTAAATGCGGTATCGTGGGCCTGCCCAATGTAGGCAAATCCACCCTGTTCAACGCGCTGACCAAGGCCGGTATCGAAGCCGCCAACTTCCCGTTCTGCACCATCGAACCGAACACCGGTGTAGTACCGATGCCGGATCCGCGCCTCGATCAGCTGGCTGCCATCATCAATCCGCAGCGCGTTGTGCCTACCACCATGGAATTCGTCGACATCGCCGGTCTGGTAGCAGGTGCCTCCAAAGGTGAAGGTCTGGGCAACCAGTTCCTGGCCAACATCCGTGAAACCGAAGCGATCGGCCACGTAGTGCGCTGCTTCGACGACGAAAACATCATTCACGTTGCCGGCAAGGTCTCCCCGGCTGACGATATCGAAGTGATCAACACCGAGCTGGCCCTGTCGGATCTGGACGCCTGTGAGCGCGCCATTCACCGCCAGTCCAAGCGCGCCAAGGGCGGCGACAAGGATGCCAAGCTGGAAGTCGAAACCCTGGAGAAGATCAAGGTCGCGCTGGAAAACGGCCAGATGATCCGTGGCATGAAGCTGGACAAGGAAGAGCTGGCCGCGGTCAGCCACCTCAACTTCCTGACCCTCAAACCCACCATGTACATCGCCAACGTGGCGGAAGATGGTTTCGAGAACAACCCCTATCTGGACAAGGTGCGCGAGATCGCTGCTGCCGAGAACGCAGTTGTCGTGGTCGTCTGCTGCGCCATCGAAGCTGACATCGCCGAGCTGGACGACGAAGATCGCGCCGAGTTCATGGCAGACCTTGGCATCGAAGAGCCGGGTCTGAACCGTGTTATCCGCTCCGGCTACCAGCTGCTGAACCTGCAGACCTACTTCACCGCCGGCGTGAAAGAGGTGCGTGCATGGACTATTCCGGTCGGCGCCACTGCCCCGCAAGCGGCTGGTAAGATCCACACCGACTTCGAGAAGGGCTTTATCCGTGCCCAGACCATCGCCTTTGAAGACTTCATCACCTACAAGGGTGAGCAGGGCGCCAAAGAAGCGGGCAAGATGCGCGCCGAAGGCAAGGACTACATCGTCAAAGATGGCGATATCATGAACTTCCTGTTCAACGTCTAATCCTGCGCTGGCCGCAGTTTGCGGCCCGGGACGACAAAAAGCCCATCCGGCAACGGATGGGCTTTTTCTTTTGCGCATAGCAACGCGGCCTTGCCACTTTCACCAGGCCGTGGCTCAGCGCTGATTGCTAGAGCTTGACCATGATGTGACGCGGTACCGTGTAATCCTCCAGCGCATAGAGGGAGAGATCCTTGCCGTAACCGGACATCTTCATCCCGCCGTGGGGCATCTCGGTGGCCAGCATGAAGTGGGTATTAATCCAGGTGCAGCCATACTGAAGCCCCGCCGCCACCTTGTGGGCCAGCCCCAGATCGCGGGTCCAGACCGAGGAGGCGAGACCATAATCGGAGTCATTGGCCCACTGCACCACCTGCTCGGCATCGCTGAAACGGGTCACCGACACCACGGGGCCGAACACTTCGCGGCGCACGATCTCGTCCTCCTGACGGGCCCCCACGATCAGGGTCGGCTCGTAGAAGAAGCCGCTGCCGGGGCGCATCCGCCCGCCGGTAGTCACCTCCATATGGCCGCTGGTGACGGCCCGTTCGACAAAGCTCGCTACCCGATGGCGCTGGCGGTCGGAGATAAGCGGCCCCATCTCGACCCCCTCTTCGTGCTGGGTGCCCACCTTGATGGAGGAGACGGCATCGGTCAGGGCGGCAACAAAGCGGTCGTGCAACTTGTTCTGCACATAGATGCGGCAGGCGGCGGTGCAATCCTGCCCGGCATTGTAGAAACCGAAGGTGCGAATGCCAGCCACCACCGCATCGAGATCCGCATCGTCAAAGATGATGACCGGGGCCTTGCCACCCAGTTCGAGGTGGGTGCGCTTCATGGTGCGCGCCGCGCTCTGCAGGATCTTCTGACCGGTGGCGATATCGCCGGTGAGCGACACCATCCGCACCAGCGGATGCTCCACCATTGGCGCCCCCACACTCTCGCCACGGCCGCAGATGATGTTGATCACCCCGTGCGGGAAGATCTCGCTGGCAATCTCCGCCAGCAGCAGAGCGCTCAGCGGAGTCTGCTCCGATGGCTTGAGCACCACCGTATTGCCGGCCGCCAGCACGGGGGCAATCTTCCAGGCGGCCATCATCAGCGGGTAGTTCCAGGGGGCGATGCTGCCCACCACCCCGATAGGGTCACGGCGAATCATGCTGGTGTGGCCGTCGAGGTACTCGCCCGCCAGCGGCCCGTGCAGACAGCGGGCCGCTCCGGCAAAGAAGCGGAAGCAGTCCACTACCGCCGGCAACTCGTCACCCAACACGGCTGTATAAGGCTTGCCGCAGTTGAGGGACTCGATGGCGGCGAAGGCCTCGGCCCGTTCCTCGATGGCGGCGGCAAGGCGCAGCAGCAGGTTGCTGCGGGTCGCCGGCGTGGTATGACGCCAGGTGCCAAAGGCTCGCTGGGCGGCGTTGACGGCGCGGCTCACCTGCTCGAAGGAGGCCTCCGGCAGCTGGACAATCAGCTCACCGGTCGCGGGGTTGAGTACCGGTTCGCTCGGGCCCTCTCCTGTTACAAACTGGCCGTCGATAAGTTGCTGGGTCGAAATGTTCATGAATAACCTTCCTTGGTAATTAGCGCACGGCGTCGTTGCCATCGC
The DNA here is from genome assembly GCF_024436135.1 of Aeromonas sp. SG16. Taxonomy (NCBI): domain Bacteria; kingdom Pseudomonadati; phylum Pseudomonadota; class Gammaproteobacteria; order Aeromonadales; family Aeromonadaceae; genus Aeromonas; species Aeromonas sp. SG16. Next base: position 191,056 of record NZ_JANFNW010000006.1, on the reverse strand, counting down.
GGGTCAGGTAATAGGCGAGCAGGATCGGCACCGTGGTGACGGCGACGATGATAAGGGCAACCACGTTGGTGACCGGGCGATCTCGCGGCCGGATCAGCTCCTGATACATCCAGATGGGCAGCGTGGTCTGCTGGCCGGCGGTAAAGGTGGTGACGATCACCTCGTCAAAGCTGAGGGCAAAGGCCAGCATGCCCCCCGCCAGCAGCGCAGTGGCGATGTTGGGCAGGATGACGTAACGCACGGTCTGGAAACCGTCGGCCCCGAGATCCATCGATGCCTCGATAAGCGAGCGGTTGGTACGGCGAAAACGGGCCAGCGCATTGTTGTAGACCACCACCACGCAGAAGGTGGCGTGGCCGATGACGATGGTCCAGAAGCTGAAGGGGATCTCCAGCGCACCGTAGGCCGAACGCAGCGCCAGACCGGTCACTATCCCCGGCAGGGCGATAGGCAGGATCAGCATCAGCGAGACCATCTCCTGACCGAAGAAGCGGCTACGGGCGATGGCGGCAGCGGCCAGCGTCCCCAACAGCAGGGCAACCAGAGTGGCAAGGCTCGCCACCTCCAGCGAGAGCTGGATGGCGCGCCAGACATCGGGCCGTTCGAAGGTCACCGCAACCCAGTGGAGGGTAAAGCCCGGCGGCGGGAACTGGTAACTCTTGCTCTCGGTGGTGAAGGCATAGAGAAAGATAAAGAGGATCGGAAAGTGCAGGAAGGCGAGCCCGCCGTAAGCGGCTACCCGCAGGGTACGACCCGGTTGATCAAAGCGCATCGAAAGCCCCCAGACGTTTTGCAACCATCAGATAGACGGCGATGATGAGGATGGGCACCAGCGAGAAAGCCGCGGCGAAAGGCAGGTTGCCCGCCGTCCCCTGCTGCATGTAGACCACCTGACCGATGTAGAGGGTAGAGTTGCCGATAATGCCCGGGATGATGTAGTCGCCAAGGGTCAGCGAGAAGGTGAAGATGGAACCGGCCACTACACCCGGCAGCGCCAGCGGCAGCAGCAGGGTACGGAAGGTCTGCCCCGGAGTGGCCCCGAGATCGGCGCTCGCCTCGATGAGGGAGAGAGGGATCCGCTCCACGGCCGCCTGAATGGGCAGGATCATGAAGGGGAGCCAGACATAGACGAAGACGATAAAGGTGCCGATCCGTGAGAATGACAGCGAGGGGCCGCCAATCTCCGGCAGACTGAGCAGTGCCTGCAACACCCCGTCCAGCCCCAGCTGACCCGCCAGCCAGTTCACCGCCCCCTCCTTGGCGAGGATCAGCTTCCAGGCGTAGACCCGCACCAGATAGCTCGACCAGAGCGGCAGCATGATGGCGATATAGAAAAAAGCTCGCTGCCGCCCTCTGGTGTAGCGCGCCATGTAATAGGCGATCGGAAAGGCGATCAGGGCGCAGGCCAGCGTCACCAGCAGAGACATGGCAACGGTACGCAGGATCACATCCCGGTTTTCGGGGCGCGCCAGATCGATAAAGTTCTGCCAGGTGAACTCGTGGCGGATCTGGCCGCTGAACTCGTCGAGCCCGAAAAAGGAGTTGGAGAGCAGCATCAGCAGGGAGCCGGCATAGATGAGGCCAAGCCAGATGAGCGGCGGCCCAAGCAAGATCCCCAGCAGCAGACCGGAGCGGCCATAAAGCAGGTTCGAGAGGCGCCGACGCAGCGGTGCAGGGGGAAGCACGGTTGGCATGGTCAGACTCGCACTGTTCATGGGGTTGCACCCAGAGCATGCACGGCAGGTGCCGCCCAGCTCAGCGAGACCCGCTCTCCGAGCGGCAGGCGTGCCTGTCCCTCGTTGGGGTGGTTGACGATGAGTTCGATGTCACTGTCGATACGTACCCGGTAGCGCACATAGGGGCCGAGATACTCCACCTCGCGCACCTCGCCGGACCAGCCGGGCACACCGGCCGTGGCGAGCCGGATCCGCTCCGGGCGCACCATCACCTGACCACTCTGCCCGGTAAGACGGCGGGCGGCCTCCCCTTCGAACAGGTTGACGCTGCCGACAAAGCGGGCCACGAAGGGGGTGGCTGGCGTGTCGTAGATGGTCTCGGGAGAGGCGACCTGCTCGATGCGACCCTGATTGAAGATGCAGATGCGGTCGCTCATGGAGAGCGCCTCCTGCTGATCGTGGGTCACGAAGATAAAGGTGATGCCGAGCTGGCGCTGCAGCGCCTTGAGTTCGAGCTGCATCTGCTCGCGCAGCTTGAGATCGAGGGCGCCGAGCGGTTCATCCAGCAGCAGCACCCGTGGCTGATTGATGAGGGCCCGCGCGATGGCGATGCGCTGGCGCTGACCACCGGAGAGCTGACCCGGGCGGCGATCCCCCACCCCGGGCAGGCGCACCAGTTCGAGCATCTCGTCGGCGCGGCGGTGGCGGGTGGCCTTGTCGATCCCCTTGATCATCAGCCCGTAGGCGATGTTGTCCCGCACATTCATGTTGGGAAAGAGGGCGTAATCCTGAAAGACGGTATTGAGTGGGCGCTCGTAGGGTGGACGCGTCGAGCACTCCTCGCCAAAGAGGCGGATGGTGCCACCGGTCGGGTACTCGAACCCTGCCAGCATCCGCAGACAGGTGGTCTTGCCGGAACCGCTCGGCCCCAGCAGGGAGAAGAACTCCCCCGGCGCGATGGCCAGCGACACCTCGTCCACCGCCTTGACGGCGCCATAGTGACGGCTCACCCGTTCAAACTGAACTGCGTGCATGAATTGACTCCAGAGTGAGGGGCCGGCAAGCCGGCCCGGACGTGTCAGCGGCCGCCAAGAATGGCGATGTAATCGGAGACCCAGCGGTAATAAGGGACGCAGGTACCCTGGCTCTTGCACTGGCTGACCGGGGTACGCCAGAAGTGCACCCGGGCGAAGTTGTCAGCCCCGTTGGTCTTGCACCCTTCGGCGCCAAGCAGGGCATTACCCTGACAAGCCGCAGGAACCACAGGCACGGAACCAAACCAGGAGGCGAGATCTCCCTGCAGCTTGTTGTCGAGGGAGTGTTCGAGCCACTGATAGGCACAAACCGGGTGTTTGGCTTCGGCGTGCAGCATGGTGGTATCGGCCCAGCCGGTGACCCCCTCTTTGGGCACCACGGTGGCGACCGGCTGCTTGTCCGCGGCCAGGGTATTGGCCTGGAACGGCCAGGAACTCGACGCCACCACCCCTTCATTCTTGAAGTCGTCGATCTGCACGAAGGCATCGTGCCAATAGCGACCGACCAGCTGCCGTTGCTGGCGTAGCAGCTCCAGCGCTGCCTTGTACTGATCCTCGTTCAGCTCATAGGGATCCTTGATCCCCAGCTCCGGCTTGTGAGTCATCAGATAGAGAGCGGCATCGGCGATATAGATGGGGCCATCAAAGGCCTGAATGCGCCCCTTGTTGGGCTTGCCATCGGGCAGGGTCTGAGCTTCGAACACCACGGACCAGGAGTCGGGCGCCTTGGGGAATACCTTGGTGTTGTACATCAGGACGTTGGAGCCCCACTGGTAGGGCACGCCGTAGTGCTTGCCGTTTACCGTGTGCCAGGGGGCATTTTGCAGACGGGGATCAACCTTGCTCCAGCTGGGGATGCGCGACAGATCGAGGGGTTGTACCTTGCCACCGGCGATGAGACGCAGACTGGCATCTCCCGAGGCGGTCACCAGATCGAAGCCCCCTTCATTCATCAGGGCGACCATCTCGTCCGATGTAGCGGCGGTCTTGACCGTCACCTTGCAGCCGGTAGCCTGCTCGAAACCGGTAACCCAGTCGTAGTTCTTGTCGGTTTCGCCCCGCTCCACGTAGCCGGCCCAGGCGACGATGTCGACCTGTCCCTCCCCTTTCTGCGCTGCGTGCAGCGGCAGGGACGACGCCAGCAATCCGAGACAGAGTGCGGTCAGTCTCATGGTGATCTCCTTCTCCAGTAGTAAATTAACATCCTGTTAACGCTTGAGTGAGCGTAGGGGAAGGAAAGAGCAATGAGAATTTCAATTTTCAGGGGCCAAGCTATCAGTAAAAGTGATACCGATGTCGTATGAACCCTATCTGGCCGGCCCAAGCCGGGCGCGCAGCCGCCCCTGCTCCTTGGCTATTTCAATAAACTCGCGCGCCGCCCACGGCAGACGCGAGCCGCGTCGCCACACCAGCCCGATATCGATGGCGGGGATCGGCTCCTTGATCTCCCGCGCCTCCACCCGCTCCTGCTCCAGCGACCAGGGGCGATAGGCAAAATCCGGCAGCAGGGCCAGACCGAGATGGCTGGTCACCAGACTGCGCACCGCCTCCACCGAACCGGTGCGCAGCACGATGCGCGGCCGCAGGCCATAACGACGCAGTCCAGCCTGAATCACCTGCTCCATCTGGTCGGCAGTGAGGGCGATGAGCGGCTCGTTGGCCAGTTCGGTCAACGAGATGGAGGGCTGGGCGCAGAGGGGGTGATTGACCGGCAGCCAGAGCCGCAGCGGTGAGCGGGTCAGCAGCTCGGTATCAAAAGCCTCATGGCGGATGGTGCGATTGGTCATCAAGAGCCCCACATCGATCTCGCCATTGACCAGCTGGTGCTCGAGAAACGCCTGCTCATCCTCTTTCACTTCTATATGCACAGCCGGAAAGAGGCGGCGAAAGCGGCCGAGGGCATCGGAGAGGTAGTAACCCGCCACCAGACTGGTGACACCAATGGTGAGACTCCCCTCCTCTTCCCGTGCGGTTCCTTTGAGAGAGTGGGCCGCATCGCTCATGGCGCCAAGGATGCGCCGGGCATGGAGCAGAAACTGGTGACCCTGAGGGGTGAGCGTCACCCCGCGCGGGCCACGCTCGAACAGAGTGGCACCCACCCCCTCTTCCAGCTCGCGAATGGCGCCGGTGACGGCGGACTGGGAGATGTGCAGCTCCTGGGCTGCACGGCTGACCGACAGACTGTCGGCAACGGCCACGAAATAGCGGATCTGGCGAAAAGTGAAGTTCATCGGGCGTCCTTGCCTTTGGTGACTCTGCCAAGCTTACCGACTTGACCGGGTTGCGTCAGGGGAAAGAGGGGTGAGACGGCTCGCAAAAATGACGCTCACTCCCGGCTTGTCGGCCAGAACCTCCTTATATGGAACTCAAATGACAACAACCCATATTGTAATCGGGGAGCGCGGCTACGCTGGCAGCACTCAAAACCGCAAAAAGCGCCTTTGAAATGTCAGTGGTATGTCAAAAATCTCCATGTTGACCCGTTTGTAGCAGCAAATCCCCACAAGACAACGCTGCCGTGAGTGACCATCGAATAAGATATTGATTTAAAAAGTAGCAACTGGACGACATAGAAAGGAGCCAAACACTCTTCTCTCCCAGTGGCAGCCCCCTTCCCTCTCCTCTCTCCCCTATGACAAGGCAACCCTCACGAGCCTCCCTTTTTATCTTTTGCCGTTACACCAAAGCAGGAGATGACGTAAAAAAATGCAGATTGTTGGGCTTTTGCGCAACAGAGACCAATAACTGGCCAAACGCACTCAAATTGAGTTTTTCTGGCAAAAAAATGGTTGACGCCCCAGAGCCAGATACGCATAATTCGGCCCGCACGGTGACGAGGTAACGACTCACCGGAAGCAAGGTTGGCTATGTAGCTCAGTTGGTTAGAGCATCGCACTCATAATGCGGGGGTCACAGGTTCGAATCCCGTCATAGCCACCA
>NZ_JANFNW010000006.1:24046-185306 GCF_024436135.1 Aeromonas sp. SG16 | reverse complement strand
CTATGTAGCTCAGTTGGTTAGAGCATCGCACTCATAATGCGGGGGTCACAGGTTCGAATCCCGTCATAGCCACCATCAATTTGCGGAAGTGGCGAAATTGGTAGACGCACCAGATTTAGGTTCTGGCGCCCTAGGCGTGAGAGTTCGAGTCTCTCCTTCCGCACCATTGAACGAAGTACCAAACAGACCAGCTTTATGCTGGTTTTTTTGTATCTGAAATTTGCCTCTTTTGACCCACTTTCCTGCGGCTCCCCCTTCCCGATCTTCCCGATACGGCTTTCACTCGCCCACAAAAAAGCGGCCCGCAGGCCGCCAGATAAACATCTATTTGCATCGAATGGTCAGAACGGGAAGAGCCAGGGAATAGCTATCACGCTCACTGCCATCACCAGCAGGGTGAAGGGGACGCCGATACGGATAAAGTCGGCGAACTTGTAGTTGCCCGGCCCCAGAACCAGGGTATTCACCGGTGACGAGACCGGCGTCATGAAGGCGGCCGAAGCGGCGATGGCGATGGTCATGGCAAACGGATAGGGCGACACCCCCATCTGCTGCGCCGTGCCCAACGCAATCGGTGCCATCAATACCGCCGTCGCCGTGTTCGAGATGAACAAACCGATCACGGCGCAGAGAGCAAACAGGCTGGCCAGCATCACTCGCGGCCCCATCTCCCCCACTGCGCTCATCAACCCGCCCACGATGAGATCCACCCCGCCGGTTTTTTGCAGCGCCAGCGCGAAGGGCAACATGCCGACAATCAGGATCAGGGTGGGCCAGTGGATCGACTTGTAGGCGCTCTCCATGTCGATGCAGCGAAACTTGCCCATCAGCAGGCAGGCGATCAGCGCGGCAATGACGTTGGGCACCGGGTCGGTCACCATCAGCAGGATCATCACCCCGAGGCAGATAAGGGCGTGAATGGCCTGACTGCGCGCTGGCGCCATCTCGTCTACCTCGGCCGGCAGCCCCATCAGCAGAAAGTCACGGCTGTGGGTTTGCAGCAGCCGGATATGACTCCAGTTGCCCACCACCAGCAGGGTATCCCCCATCTGCAGCGGCTCATCCACCAGCTTGCCACCCATCGTCTCGCCATCCCGGCGCAGTCCCACCACGCTCAAACCGTAGGTGGAGCGGAAGGTCACCTCACGCACGGTTTTGCCAAGCAGGCTCGACTCTGGGATCAGCGACACCTCGGCCATCCCCACCTCCCGCGCCTGATCGGAGAAGTATTCGCCACGCAGGATCATCGGCTCGAGCCGCGCCTCGCTGCAAAACTCGCGAATGTCGATCTCGGGATCGGACATATCGATCAGAAGCACATCCCTGGCCTGAAATTCACTGATCCCCGAGACCGGCACCATCACCCGACGAAACTTGCGCCAGCGCTCTACCCCGATAACGTGGGCGCCATAGCGGGCGCGCAGTTGCAACTCATCCAGGGTATGGCCAATCAGCGGTGAATCGGGGCGTAGCGCCAACCGGCGAGCCCGGCCGGTAAGGCGATAGTCGCGGATAAGGTCGCGAAAGGTGCGCCGTCCGCTCTGCTTGCCTTTGCCCTCCTCCCCCTCGCCCACCAGGGAGCCACGCACCAGCAGCATGTAGACAATGCCGCACAGCAGGATCAGGGCGCCAAGCGGTGTGAAACTGAAAAAGGTGAAGCCGTGAATGCCATGGCGCATCAGTTCACTGTTGACCACCATGTTGGGCGGTGTAGCCACCAGCGTCATCATGCCGCTGATAAGGCCGGCAAAGCCGAGCGGCATCATCAGGCGACCAGCCGGGATCCCCATCCGGTTCGCTACGCTCAGCACCACCGGGATGAAAATGGCCACCACCCCGGTGCTGCTCATCACAGCCCCCAGCGTTGCCACCGCCACCATCAGCAGCACCAGCAGCTTGGTCTCGCTGCTGCCCGCCACCTTCACCAGCGCATCCCCCACCTGATAGGCGATACCGGTGCGCACCAACCCATCCCCGACCACGAACAGGGCGGCAATCAGAATAACGTTGGGATCGCTGAAACCCGCCAGCGCCTCCGGCAGAGTGAGAGTGCCGCTCAGCACAAAGAGGATGATGATCAACAGGGCAACCACGTCCATCCGGACTCTATTGGTCATGAAGAGATAGATGGCACCCGCCAGCAGAGAGAGCACCCAGACAAGCTCGGAATTCAATGAAACCTCCTTTTACAACACGATTCTCCTCCCGGAGAGTGGACTCTATCAGACCATAGTCATGAAGCTATGGTCTTGTTACATATCAATAAAGTCCGGCCAGCTATCGCACCATAACCCATCAGCACTGAATAGGCGGTCATCGGATTGGATTTCTTTGATGTGTGCCAAGCACAGGGGGGACAAAAGTCCTGCCCGGCAGCTGTCGCACCACCTAGAATGGCACCCTCGCACTACCTCCATGCCAAGGATCAGAAAATGAGCATATTCGAGCTGTTCAGCATCAATAACACGCTAGTGACCATTCCGCTGGGCGGCGGCTACGCCATGTCGTGGATTGAAGCCATCGGTACCCTGTTCGGGCTGGCCTGCATCTGGTTCGCCAGTCAGGAGAAGACCATCAACTACCTGTTCGGTCTTATCAACGTCACCCTGTTTGCCATCATCTTCTTCCAGATCCAGCTCTACGGGCTGTTGCTGCTGCAGCTGTTCTTCTTCTGCGCCAACGTCTATGGCTGGTACGCCTGGACCCGCCCCGCCAACGATCAGGGGGATACCCTGCAGATCCGCTGGCTCAGCAAATCCAAGCTTATCGTCACTGCCGTAGTGAGCGTGCTGGCCATCGCCCTGCTGACCCGCTATATCGACCCGGTATTCGCGGCGCTGGCGCGTACCTCGGTCGCTTTGCTCAACCTGTTTGGTGCCGGACTTGCCACTCCCGAGCCCTCCCCTGATGCTTTCCCGTTCTGGGATGCCACCATGACGGTGCTCTCGGTGGTCGCGCAGATCCTGATGACCCGCAAATACGTGGAGAACTGGATCCTCTGGGTGGTTATCAACATCATCAGCATCGGTATCTATGCGGCGCAGGGTGTCTACGCCATGTCGCTCGAATACCTGATCCTGCTCTTTATCGCCGCCAACGGCACCCGCCTCTGGGTGATTGCCGCCAAGCGCCAGCCACAGGGGGTATAAGTCATGACGCTGCTACCCCATCTCCAGTGCCGCCCCGACCAGATTGCCGAGCGGGTGGTTCTTTGCGGCGACCCGGCCCGGGTTGATCGCATCGCCAGCCAGCTCGACGAGTGCGAAGTGCTGGGCCAGCACCGGGAGTTTCGTCTCATCAACGGCCGTTATCAGGGAGTGCCGATCACTGTTTGCAGCACCGGCATCGGCGGCGCCTCGGCCATCATAGCGCTGGAGGAGCTGGTGCAGGCCGGTGCCCGCTCACTTATTCGGGTCGGCTCGGCCGGCGCCCTGCAGCACGACATCGGTCTTGGCGACCTTATCGTGGTGGAAGGGGCGGTACGCAATGATGGGGCCTCGCAGGCCTATCTGCCTGCCGAGTACCCCGCCTGCGCCGACATCTGGCTGCAGGCTGCCCTGCTCAATCAGGTGGCGGCCAGCGGCCAGCCTCATTGGCACGGGCTGGTGCGCTCCCACGACAGCTTCTATCGGGATGACGAGCAGGAGGTATGCCGCTACTGGCATGCCCGTGGTGTGCTGGGCGCAGACATGGAGACCGCATCCCTGCTGACCGTGGGGCGTCTGCGCAAGGTGCGGGTTGCCGCCGTGCTCTGCAACGTGGTGCTGTTCGAGCAGGATGTGCAGGATGGGGTCAATGAGTACGCCAACGCCGAGCAGGCCATGATGAACGGCGAGCGAAACGCCATCGCCGCCGCCCTCCACGCCCTGGTGCAATAACCCGCAAACCGTTAATCACGGCACATTCGACAGGAGGCGGGCTGGTATCCGGCCCGCGCTCTTGTTAGCCTCATGGCCCTCGTCATCGGTGCGACAGGTACGTCATGCAGCAACAGCCCTATCCCCTCGGTCGTTTTCACGCCGAACTCGCCAAACTGGAACCCCGCTTTGCCGCGGCGCTGGAAGCGTGCACCCTGTTTCTGCGTCGCTACCTGCCGGGCGAATCCATCATGCGGCAGGGGGAGCTGAGCGAGCAGCTCTATCTGGTGGGCGCAGGGCGGGTCTCCCTCAATAGCGCCGTCCACTCGGGCCGCATCTTCCAGCTTGGCGAGATTGAGTGTCACAGCCAGATCTTCGGCGAAATGGAGTTCTTCAGCGCCACCCCGGTGCAGTGGAACGTGGTGGCCGAGACCGAACTGGATGCCCGGGTTATCTGTGCTCACAAACTGGCCCAGCGCCTGCTGACCGAGCCCGAGCTGACCCTCTTCTTCGCAGCGGCGCTTGCCAGCGACTATCTCGATACCCTGGAGATCACCACCAGCCGACTGCTCCACCCCATCGCCTACAACATCGCCTACGAGTTGTGGCGAGAACGCCAGCGTACCCCCATGCTGGGGTCACGCAAGCGGGCCCATGAGGCGGCGCGCTTCGGCACCACAGAGCGGGTTTACCGCCGCGCCCTCAAGGAGCTGGTCGAACAGGGCATAGTTGCCGACGGCAGTGACGGCCCCGTCATCGCCGATCTGGCCAGGCTGCGCGCCTATCTCGACCTTTGATTTCCATTCATCCCATTTCGATTCACCCTGTCAGGAGTCACCATGTCTACTCACACCTATCCAGAGTTCACCTTCTTCAGCCGCTTCGTTGCCGACATTCAGGCGGGTCGCAAGACCATCACCATCCGCGACGAGAGCGAGGCCAACTGGCAGCTCGGCCAGCGGCTGGCGCTGTTCACCAACCCGGAACACCAGCCCTTTGGCACCATCGAGGTGCTCTCCGTCAATGCTGTAGCCTTCGATGAACTGGACGACGAGCACGCCCGTCAGGAGAACATGACCCTCCCCGAGCTCAAACAGGTGATCCGCGATATCTACCCCGCTCTGCCGCCGCTCTATGTGATTGAATTCCAGCTGCTTGAAGTCTGATTTTGTGAGCTGCCTCAGCTAACGCCGGTTGCGCTCTCTGGCTAAAGGCGCAAAATAACTGTTTTTATATACAGTTATTGGTGCGTTATGGATATACAACTTGAACCGGCCATTGCGGCCATGGTGGCGGAGTTCATCGCTGCAGGCCGCCCCAAGGCGAGTAGCCTGAGCTGGCAGGCACGACGTGAAGGCTATCTTGCTTCGGCCATATTGGGCGGTGAACGGGAGGAGGTTGGCGCTGTCGAAGAGTGGCAACATGGCCATTATTCCATTCGCCTCTATCAGCCGGCGCCCACCTCAAGCGCAAACCGTCCAGCCCTGATCTACTTTCATGGCGGCTGTTTTGTCAGCGGCGAGTTCGACACCCACGACCGCCAGATGCGCATGCTGTGTAATCGCGCCGAAGCACTGGTGTTCGCGGTACATACCCGCCTTGCCCCTGAACACACCTATCCTGCAGCACACGACGACGCACTGGCAGCCACGCTCGCCATCATGGCCGATGTGGAGAAATGGCATGGGGATCCGGCACGGATTGTCCTTGCGGGCGACAGTGCCGGCGGGCACATCGCCCTGATCACAACATTGCGACTCAAGAAGCAAGGCGCCCCTTTGCCTGCAGCCCAACTGCTCATCTATCCGATGCTCGATGCTGCTGGCGACAGTGACAGCTATCAGCAGCTAGGGGATGACTACCTCATCACCCGCGACATGCTGTTAAGCGGTTTTCACGCCTATCTGGGCGAGCTACCCGCCACTCATCCCGAAGCCAGCCCGCTCCACTATTCCGACCTGTCAGGATTACCACCGACCCATATCGTAACGGCGGAATATGATCCGTTGCGCGATGAAGGGGAAGCCCTCTATCGCAAACTGCTGCAAGCCGGCGTCACAACCACCTGTCAGCGGCAACTGGGTGTTATACACGGCTTCTTCCAGTTGGCCGGAGTCAGCCCCACTGCGCGTCAGCTCATTGAACAGCTCTCACTGCTTATCAGGAGACTCTGATTTGGCCTTTGCCGAGCGATGTGTTAATAGTGTCCTCTTTTGAATCATGGAGGTGACCCGAGTGTTTGAGATAGTGAGCCTGAGAGAAGGGATGATGCACGGGGTCGAGCTGTTCCAGCTGCTGCTGGAGATCATCTCCATCGCCTGTGTGGTGATAGGGCTTGGCAAGACCCTCTGGCTGGCGGCACGGATGGAGGATCACGAACCCGGCTTTCCGCGCATTCGCCTCTGTTTCGGCAGTTGGCTCATCTTGGCGCTGGAGTTCCAGCTCGCCGCCGACATCCTGGCCACCACGGTCGCGCCGAGCAAGGAGGAGCTGATCCGCCTCGCCATCATCGCGGTGATCCGCACCTTCCTGAACTACTTCCTCGGCAAAGAGCTGGAAGCCCAGACCGAACGGCAGCAGGAGCAGCGCAGCGAACAGGCCAAGGCTGCTCAATAGCCTGTATTCCTGCAGAGTATCAGTGCTAAGTGCCGTGTCATCCCGACCACAGCCGTGGCTTGGGATGGCACCTTTGTGACCCTTCCCGCACTTTTGGCAATCAGCCAACTATGGAACCCTTTTCAAGGTTTCCCCTGCCCTGTCGAGTACCCGTTCATCTGCGTAAGATAGAAAATCTTCTCCCCCAACCGGCCATGCTGATGAATACGCACTCCCTTCACACGCCCGATATCGACCTCGATAGCTGCGTCATCTACCAGATCTACCCCATGAGTTTTCAGGACAGCGATGGCGACGGCATGGGCGACATCAACGGCATCCGCCAGCGCCTCGACTATCTGGCCACCCTCGGGGTCGATATGCTCTGGCTCACCCCCGTCTATCGCTCCCCCAAGCGGGACAACGGCTACGATGTGGCGGACTACCGTGCCATCGACTCCGCCTTCGGCACCCTGACCGAGATGGAGCAGCTGATAGCCGAAGCGGCCGCTCACGGCATCGGCATCATGATGGATATCGTCGCCAACCACACCTCCACCGAGCACGAATGGTTTATGAAGGCACTGGCCGGCGATCCCCGCTATCAGGACTACTACGTATTCCGGGATCAAGCCTTTGTCGATGCCCACCCGGTCACCTCGATTTTTGGCGGCAGCGGCTGGCAGTATGTGCCAGCGCTTGATCGCTACTACCTGCACAACTTCGATCCCAGTCAGGCCGATCTGGACTGGGACAACCCGGCGGTGCGGGCCGAGATGGCAGAGGTGATCAACTTCTGGCTGGGCAAAGGGATCAAGGGATTTCGCTTCGATGTGATCGACATGGTGAGCAAGGAGTGGGACCGGCTGGCCATGAGCAATGGCCCACGCCTGCACGACTATATCCGCGAGCTCAATGCCGCCAGCTTCGGCGGCAAAGGGATCATTACGGTGGGGGAGACCTGGGGGGCCGATCTCGCCCATATGCAACGCTATTCGAACCACGATGGCAGCGAGTTCAGCATGGTGTTCAACTTCGAGCATCTGGGGCTGAGCAGTGACAAGTGGTCATCCCGCTTTGATCCCCTCGCCTTCAAACGGGCTATGGCCCTCCACCAGCAAGGGCTGCACGGGCGTGGCTGGAACAGCCTGTTTCTCGGCAACCACGACCTGCCCCGCGCCGTCTCCCGCTTTGGCGATGACAGGCCAAAGTGGCGAGAAACCAGTGCCAGGCTGTGGGCCATGGTGCTGCACATGATGCAGGGCACTCCCTTCATCTATCAGGGGGAGGAGCTCGCCATGACCAACCGCCACTGGCAGCCGGGCGAGCTGCGCGATGTGGAGGCCATCAACTACCGCGCCAGCCAGTCAGGGATGGCTCCTGCCGAGCTGAGTCGGCGGCTCGATGCCATCGGCCGCGACAACGCCCGCACCCCGATGCAGTGGGACGGCGGCCCCCACGCCGGATTCAGCACGGCCACGCCCTGGATCGCCCTCAACGCCAATCATCTCGAGATAAATGCCGCCGAGCAGCTGGCCCGTCCCGACTCGCCGTTTCACTGCTATCGCCAGCTCATCGCCCTGCGCAAGGCTCACCCTGTCATTCGCCACGGCAATTTCGATCTGCTGGATGGGGGTGACCCAGATCGTATCGGCTATCGCCGCCACTGGCAGGATCCGGCCAGCGGAGAGCGGCACACCCTGCTGCTACTCGCCAATCTCACGGCGACCCCCTTGCCGATGCCCCACTTCGACAAGGTGACAGACAAGATGCGGTTGCTGCTGGCCAATTACCCTGGCGAACCGATGCAGCTCTTCGCCCCTTATCAGTGCGCCATCTGGCTGCGAGTGGATCAGGGTTAACCCCGTGCTGACGGGCCATGTCAATGGCCCGTCAATCGCCACCCCACCGGCTACTAGCAGAAAATCACGTCCCCACGTAACGGGATTAAATTAACCACTATTACTGACTTATTAATTGATTATTTATCCCGTTTGATACGCTCTTATTGCCCCTCTTACTATGCCTGCGACCTATCCATTGCCGATGCAACTATCGGCCTTCAAACTGGCATAGCAAAGTGGAAAACACATGATCACCACAGACGGGAATAACGCAGTCGCCTCGGTGGCGTACCGCACCAGCGAAGTCATCGCCATCTACCCCATCACCCCCAGTTCGGCCATGGCTGAGCAGTCGTCGGCCTGGTCGAGCGAACGGGGCAAGAACCTCTGGGGGGATGTGCCCCGGGTTGTCGAGATGCAGTCGGAAGGGGGCGCTATTGCCGCCGTCCACGGCGCCCTGCAGACCGGCGCGCTGGCGACCTCGTTTACCTCGTCGCAGGGGTTACTGCTGATGATCCCCAACCTCTACAAGCTGGCGGGTCAGCTCATTCCCTTCGTGCTGCATGTGGCGGCGCGCACCGTGGCGACCCACGCGCTATCGATCTTTGGCGATCACTCGGACGTGATGGCGGTGCGCCAGACCGGCTGTGCCATGCTCTGTGCCAGCAATGTGCAGGAGGCGCAGGACTTTGCCCTGATCTCCCAGATAGCGAGCCTCAACAGCCGCCTCCCCTTTATCCACTTCTTCGACGGCTTTCGTACCTCTCACGAGATCGCCAAGATAGCGCCGCTCGCTGACGACACCCTGCGTGCCCTGCTGCCCGCAGATGCCATCCGTGCCCATCGTGACTGGGCGCTCACCCCCGACAAACCGGTCATTCGCGGCACCGCCGCCAACCCGGACACCTACTTCCAGTGCCGGGAGGCGAGCAACCCCTGGTATGACGCCGCCTATGGCCATGTGAGCGAGGCGATGCAGGCTTTTGGCGAACAGACCGGCCGCCACTACCGGCCATTTGAATACGTTGGCCACCCGCAGGCGGAGCGGATTGTGGTGCTGATGGGCTCGGCGATTGGCACCTGTGAAGAGGTGATCGAGCGCCTGCTGGCCCAAGGGGAGAAGGTCGGTCTGGTGAAGGTACGGCTGTTCCGTCCCTTCTCGGCCGGGCACCTGTTGGCCGCGATTCCCGAGAGTGCCCGCGCCATCGCCGTGCTGGATCGCACCAAGGAACCGGGCGCACAGGCCGAGCCCCTCTATCTCGACGTGATGACGGCGCTTGCCGAAGCGGTCAGCCGGAGCGAGCGGGCAAGCCTGCCGCGGGTGATCGGCGGCCGCTATGGCCTCTCCTCCAAAGAGTTCGGCCCCGCCTGCGCACTGGCAGTGTTTGCCGAGCTGGCACAGGAGAACCCGCGCCCGCGCTTTACCGTCGGCATCTTCGATGACATCACAGGCCTCTCGCTACCGCTGCCCACGCTGGATTCGCAAAGCCCCATCCACAGCCAGCAACACAAGCTGGAAGCGCTCTTCTACGGTCTTGGCAGCGATGGCACCGTCTCGGCGGCCAAGAACAGCATCAAGATCCTCGGCAACCACACCGACCTCTATCCGCAGGGCTATTTCGTCTACGACTCCAAGAAGGCGGGCGGCCTCACCGTCTCTCACCTGCGGGTGGGCGAGCGGCCGCTGCAATCGGCCTATCTGGTGGAAGAGGCGGACTTTATCGGCTGCCATCAGTGGCAGTTTGTCGACAAGTACCGGATGGCGGAGCGCTTGAAAACGGGTGGCATCTTCCTGCTCAACACCCCCTACAGCGAAGCGGAGATCTGGCAGCGCCTCCCCAGCGAGGTGCAGCACGCCCTGCGCGAGAAAGAGGCGCGCTTCTACATCATCAACGCCGCCAAAATTGCCCGCGACTGCCAGCTCGGCAACCGCATCAATACCGTGATGCAGATGGCCTTCTTCCAGCTCAGCGTCATCATTCCCCCCGAGGAGGCGACCAGCCTGCTGAAGCAGGCCATCGCCACCAGCTATGGCAGCAAGGGACAAGCGCTGGTCGAACGCAACTGGCAGGCACTGGAGGCAACCTGCGCTGCCCTGACTCGGGTGCCGCTGGGTGAACTGGATCCCGCCAGCCGCCCGCGCCCACCGGTGGTTTCGGCCAAGGCCCCCGATTTTGTCCAGACCGTCACCGCCGCCATGCTGGCGGGACTGGGTGACAGCCTGCCGGTCTCCGCCTTCCCGCCGGATGGCACCTGGCCGGTCGGCACCACCCGCTGGGAGAAACGCAATATCGCCAAGGAGATCCCCATCTGGGAGGCGGAGCTCTGTACCCAGTGCAACTACTGTGTCGCCGCCTGTCCCCACTCGGCCATTCGCGCCAAGGTGGTAGAACCCGATGCGCTGGCCGCTGCTCCCGCAACTCTGGATGCGCTGGATGTGAAATCCCGTGACATGCGCGGCCAGCAGTACGTGCTGCAGGTGGCGCCGGAGGATTGCACCGGCTGCAACCTCTGCGTCGAGGTGTGCCCGGCCAAGGATCGCAGCAACCCGGATCGCAAGGCGATCAATATGGCTTCACGCCTTGATCACCTCGACGAGCAGAAGGCCAACTACGACTTCTTCCTCGACCTGCCAGAGCGCAGCGCCGAGCAGCTGGAGCGCATCGACATCCGCACCTCCCAGCTCATCTCGCCGCTGTTTGAATACTCGGGCGCCTGCTCCGGTTGTGGCGAGACTCCCTATATCAAGCTGCTGACCCAGCTATATGGCGATCGGCTGCTGATTGCCAACGCCACCGGCTGCTCGTCCATTTATGGCGGCAACCTGCCTACCACCCCTTACACCACCAACGCCGAGGGGCGCGGGCCGGCCTGGGCCAACTCGCTGTTTGAAGACAACGCCGAGTTCGGACTGGGCTTCCGCCTCACCGTCGATCAGCACAGGGAGCGGGTGCGCCGTCTGCTGGCGAGCCTGGGCGACACCATTCCGGCAGCGCTGCGCGAGGCGATCGGCGATACCACCCTGCCGATTTCCGAGCAGCGGGCCCATATCCAGCAGTTGCGAGTGCTGCTGCAGGAGAGCCCGATCCCGGCAGCCCAAGAGCTGGCTCGCGATGCGGACTATCTGGTGGAAAAATCGGTCTGGCTGATCGGCGGCGATGGCTGGGCCTACGACATCGGCTTTGGCGGACTCGACCATGTGCTGAGTCTGGGGGAGAACATCAATGTGCTGGTGCTCGATACCCAGTGCTACTCCAACACCGGCGGCCAGCAGTCGAAGGCGACGCCACTCGGTGCCATCACCAAGTTTGGCGAGCAGGGCAAACGCAAGGCACGCAAGGATCTCGGGGCCAGCGTGATGATGTATGGTCACGTCTATGTGGCGCAGATCTCCCTCGGCGCCCAGATGAACCAGACAGTGAAGGCAATTCAGGAGGCGGAAGCCTACCCGGGCCCCTCGCTCATCATCGCCTACAGCCCCTGCGAGGAACATGGCTACGACATGGCCGAGAGCCACGAGCAGATGAAGCAGCTTACCGCCACCGGTTTCTGGCCCCTCTACCGCTTCGATCCGCGCCGCGCTGACGAGGGTAAATTGCCGCTGGCGCTCGACTCGCGGGCCCCCAATGCCTCGCTGGCCGAGACCTTGCGCCATGAGCCCCGCTTCCAGCGGCTGGAGCGCCAGCTGCCGGAGGTGGCCAGCCAGCTCTATCAAGAGGCGGAGCAGGAGGCCAATCGCCGCTTCGCTTGGCTGAGCCAGCTGGCGGGCAAGGAGAGCCCAGCGCAGGAGTAAGCCGCGTTCGGCTTGATGGCAGCAGCCACTCTGTTCACCAAATAACAATCAGGGCTCCCCGCGGGGAGCCCTGATGCTATCTATGGTGAGCCAATGTCGGCGCAGGCCAAATCAGGCGCTGATGGAGGCCAGCTCATGGCGCTTCAACGCCAACAGGGTGATGAGCAGCGCCAGCGTGGCGATCAGTGCCATGCCGATATAGGTCGCGCTGAAGCCCGGGGCCAGCAGATCGGGCGCGAGCCGGCTCAGATCGCCATCGCTGCCGGCTGGCAGGCGGAAGTGGAACAGCATGGAGCAAATGGCCACGCCGACGGCACCGCCGAGCTCCCGTCCGAAGTTGAACAGCGACATGCCGATGCCGCGATCCTGCCGTGGCAGGGCATTTTGCACTACTACCGAGAGGGCGGGCAGCACCAGACCGAGACCAATACCGGCAAACCCGAGCGCCAGTCTGACCCAGGCATCGAAGTGGATCTGCCACAGAGCCACCGCCGCAAGGCCAAAGCCCACCGCAACAAAGCTCTTGTAGTGACCGGTACGACCAATCAGCTTGCCGCCGACAAAGGCGCCGGCAGTGATGCAAATCATGAAGATGACCATGATGGCGCCGCTCTCGCTGGCGCTCATCCCCTTCTGCCACTGCATCTGCAACGGCAGATAGACCAGCACGGCAAACATCAGCAGCTGGGAGAGCATCACCAGCAGCACGCTCACCAGATAGCCGGGCAGCCGGGCCAGATGGGCGGGCAATATGGGGTCGTGGGCACGCCGCTCAATCAGAATGAGCAGCAGCAGTGCAACGCCCAGCGCCGCCGAGAGCCAGACGGCGGGCAGCGCCGCCTCCGGCGAGAGCAGCAACAGGGTGAGCGTGGTGGCGGTAATCAGCAGACCCGCCCCCTTCCAGTCGAAGCGACTGTGGCGACGCACGTTGAGCTGCTTGAGGTTGCGGTTGATGAGAAAGACCGCCAGCGCCCCGAGCGGCAGATTGATCCAGAAGATCCAGCGCCAGCTGAGTTGCTCGGTGAAGTAGCCGCCGAGCAAGGGGCCGGCGATGCTGGAGACAGCATAGACCGCCGAGATGTAGCCCTGATACTTGCCCACCTCCCGCGGCGGAATGGTATCGGCAATCACGGTAAACGCGAGGGCAATCAGGCCACCGCCCCCCAGCCCTTGCAGCACCCGCGCTGCCAGCAGGGTCTGCAGATCCTGGGAGAGAGCGCAGGCCACCGAGCCCGCCAGAAACAGGCCGATGCCGATATTGAGCATCCGCACCCGGCCAAAAAGATCGCTCAGCTTGCCGTAGAGGGGCAGCACGGCGGTGGCCGCCAGCAGGTAGGCGGTCACCACCCAGGTAAGGGCGCCACCGGCATGCAGCTCGGCGCCAATCATGGGCAGCGGGGTAGTGACGATGCTTTTTTCCAGTGATCCCAGTGCGATCACCAGCGCCACACTCGAGAAGATGGTTTTCGGGGACATAAGAGGACTCGCTAATCTGATATGCCAAAGGATCCGGCATTGAGCGAATTATTGTCTCACAAATCAGCAAGAGATAGAAAAAACCACGGCCGGCCATCCTCAACCATGAGGCCGATCCCACAATCCAGGTCCCCGATCTGCTAGCCTGCCCTATTTAGCCAAGGAGTCCCCATGAGCGAGCAGTACCGGTTTGATCACTACGATGCCCTGATTTTCGATATGGATGGCACTCTGGTTGATTCCATGCCCCTCCACCTCGATGCCTGGGAGCTCACCTGCGCCGAATTCGGCATCCCCTTCAAGCGGGAGCAGCTCTACCAGTACGGCGGCATTCCGACTCGCAAGATCATCGCCATGCTGGCCGAGCAGCAGGGACTGAAGGTAGATACCGACGCCTTCGCCCGCCGCAAGATTGCCCTCTATATGGAGCATATCGACAAGGTCAGCGTCTTCCCCCGGATGTGGGAGCTGGTCAGGCACTACCACGGCAAGGTGCCGATGGGGATTGGTACCGGTTCACCGCGCAATCAGGCGGAGTCGATCCTGAAGAGTACCGGTCTCGACGCCTATATCTCTGTGGTGGTGAGCGCCGATGACGTCATCAACCACAAGCCGCACCCGGACACCTTCTTGCAGGTAGCCGAACAGCTGGGGGCCAATCCGGCCAACTGTCTGGTGTTTGAAGATACCCAGATCGGGCTTGAGGCAGGCAAGGCGGCAGGTATGGATACCATGCTGGTGCTTGAGGGAGAGTGGCACCCGAGATAACAGGGACATCGCCACCGTGCCAGAGCACAACTGCAATCATTTTCGGGGAGCCTGTCAGCTCCCCGACTCGTAACTGGCTGACGCCTATTTGCCCGACCTATTTGCCCGAGAGGGAGGCCACTGAAGCAGGTACTTCAGACACGGTGAGAGTAAAGCCATCGGCATGCAACTCATGCTGCTTCTGATGAGCGCACAGCAACTCCAGCGCCTTGCTCGGACTATCCGCAAAGGTGGGCGCAGCGATGGCAGCAAAACCCTGCGCAACCAGATGTCGACGCTCATCGCTATAGCTGGGTGCATTCGCATCGAGATAGGTAAGCGACTGACCTTGCTTGAAAAAGTGATAGTTAGGCATCGATTGGCCCCGCAAAAATAAAGCGTCATTCTACTCCTTTTTGCCCGCTTGCCTGCGTCAATCTGTGGCGTATCGAGTGATCTCGTTCACATTTTTATCAACAATTCGGCCACACCAAACACCAGCAAAACCCATACCCCCTCTCCTCTTAAGTCATTGATAACCGGAGAGGGAGCCGCCACCAACTGCAAACAAAACGCCTCCACAGGGGAGGCGTTCTCATGCCAAGTGGCACGGCACAACCCGTGCCGCTCACCGACCCTTACATCGCATTGGTCGATTCGAAGATCTTGTCGGCCGACGCCTCGACGAAGCCCGGATAGAGCACGCCATCTGGCTGCGGGTAGCGCAGGGCAAACTCGTAGAAGCAGCTCGGGATGGTACGCACCCCATCGCTGAACGGCACATCCGCCTTGTCGGCCATGGTGGAGGATTGCTCCAGCATGACCTGCGGATCTCCCTTCACCTCGCCACCCACGCTGTTGAGGACAAAACCCGCCGCCTTGAGTGCCGCATTGACCTGATGGATGGTGTCGAAGTCCTTCAACTTGTTGATATTGACCGTGAAGTGGTTGGCACGATAACCCCAGGCTGCCATCCAGGCCGCATACTCGCTCTCCGCCAGCAGGGTCTGGTAGTCGGCGTAAGAGACCTGCCAGGGGGCACCAGCGTAGAGAAATGCCGGTGTATCGGTCAGATGCTCGGGCACCTGATCCGCCAGCTTGTGGATGATGGCCTGTGCGCCTGCGGAGAGCTCTTCGACCTTCAGCTCGCTGATAAACACCTTGGGAGCATCGGGATCCTTGTGCTCGAAGTGTTTGGCGTTGAGCTTCTTCGCCTTGAACACATACTCACCCTTCTGCTCGTAACCCAGCGCCAGAAAGTGGGCGGCCAGCTTCTCCAACCCCAGTTTGGGCAGGTTGTAGGTCCGAAAGGCAATGTGGTCGTTGATGATGGGCTCACCGCCCCCTAGCAGGGCATGCACTTTAAGGGCGCTCGGCGTCACCTTGATGTAGTTGTCCCACAGATGACTGAACAGGGTGTCGATATCCTTTTGCATCTCTCTTTCCTTTGATTGCGGGTACGAAACGGGGCCCCGATGGGTGCCCCTTGTAGTTGTCTGTTTAGAAGAAGAGGCCCGGCGAGAGCTGCTCCGGCATAGCTGCCTTGCTGTCTTCCACGGAGGCAACCGGATAAGCACAGTAATCAGCGGCGTAGTAGGCGCTCGCCCTGTGGTTGCCGGAAGCGCCGATACCGCCAAAAGGCGCGGCACTGGAAGCACCGGTAATGGGCTTGTTCCAGTTGACGATGCCGGCGCGGATCCGCTTGAAGAAGTGATTCCAGTCCGCCTCCTTGTCACCCAGCAGACCGGCCGAGAGGCCGTAGCGAGTGGCATTGGCCAGATCGATGGCCGCATCGAAATCGTCATAGCGAATGAGCTGCAGCAGCGGGCCGAAGTACTCTTCGTCCGGCAGCGCGCTGACCGCAGTCACGTCGATGATGCCCGGGGAGACAAAGCCGGTGCCCGCTTTCAGGTGCTCAAGCACCTGCAGGCTCTCACCGCCCAGCTGTTGCAGGTTGGTTTGTGCCTCGACCATGCCAATCGCCGCTTTCTCGCTGATCATCGCCCCCATAAACGGCTGTTCGGCGGCGTCATAGAGGCCGACCTTGATCTTGCCCACCACCTCGACCAGTCGCTTGACCAGCGCATCGCCACGCTCGCCGCGCTCGACAAACAGGCGGCGCGAGCAGGTGCAGCGCTGACCGGAGGTGATAAACGCCGACTGGATGATGGCATGGACGGCACCGTCGATGTCACTCACCTCTTTCACGATCAGCGGGTTGTTGCCACCCATCTCGAGGGCCAGAATTTTGCCCGGCTGACCGGCAAACTGCTGATGGAGGAAATGACCGGTGCGGGAGGAACCGGTAAAGAAGAGGCCATCGATATCGGGGTTGCCCGCCAGCGCCTTACCGGTCTCGACTTCGCCCTGCACCAGATTGATGACCCCTTTGGGCAGCCCCGCTTCCTGCCACACCTTGACCATGGCTTCCGCCACCATAGGGGTCAGTTCGGAGGGTTTGAACACCACGGCATTACCCGCGATCAGCGCCGGTACGATATGACCGTTGGGCAGATGGCCCGGGAAGTTGTAGGGGCCAAAGACCGCCACCACACCGTGGGGCTTGTGACGGACAAACGCCTTGGCGCCCGGCATGGGGTTTTCCACCGTACCGGTGCGCTCGTCATGGGCGCGGATAGAGATGGCGATCTTGCCCTGCATGGCGGCCACTTCGGTGCGGGTCTCCCACAGCGGTTTGCCGGTTTCGCGGGCGATAGTCAGCGCCAACGCCTCCTTGTGCTCACCCAGCAGGTCGGCATAGCGACGCACTATGGTCAGTCGATCCTCGAGATCCATATCAGACCAGTGGTAGAAGGCGGCGCGGGCGGCCTTGACGGCCGCATCGACCTGAGCTGCACTGGCGGCAGTGCCCTGCCAGATCACCTCGTTTTTGGCCGGATCCCGTGACTCGAACGGCTTGCCTTCACCAGCAAGCCACTGACCGTCGATAAATTGCACTAACTGGCTCATCCATTCACTCCCTGTCGCTGACAGGCAGCCTCGGCTGCCTGCCTGATAATCGGTTTGCTTGTCCTGTCTGTTTCAGTCGAGGTCGACTACCCGCACCATGTCGCCATCCTGCACCTTGAGTGCCGCCGCCATCTTGGGCGGGATGATGGCCTCGTGCTTGTCGAGATCGACGCGGATATTGCCATAACAGGCACGGTACTGTTCAAAGCGGCTGTTGCAAAGCAGGTGGGTGCGGCCACCGATGGGCTCGCCCACCAGCACCCGCAGTTTCTGGCTGCGACGCACGCTGCGGATGTTCTTCAACTCGCACTCGACCGCCGGTCCCGCATCGAAGATATCGACATAGCCGCGATTCACGAATCCCTCGTCCTGCAGCATCTTGATGGCCGGACGGGTCTTCTCGTGGGTCTGGCCGATGACGGCGCGCGCCTCCTTGCTCAGCAAGTTGACGTAGATGGGGTACTTGGGCATCAGCTCGGCGATGAAGCGCTTCTTGCCGATGCCGGTGAGATAGTCGACGGTGGGAAAGTCCATCGAGAAGAAGTGGGTCTGCAGCCACTCGTAGAAGGGGCTGTGGCCATTGCCATCGGAGACGCCGCGCATCTCGGCAAAGACGGTTTCGTCAAACAGCTCCGGGTGCTCGGCCATAAACAGAAAACGGTGCTTGGAGAGCAGGCGGCCATTGAGCCCCTCGCGGGCACATTCGCGCAGGAACAGGGTGCAAAGCTCGGTATTGCCGGTGTAGTCATTGGAGAGAGTCAGCGTCTCGACCACATTGTAGATACCGAGTTTGGGCGAAGAGTGCACCACCTTGCCGATGTGGTAGTTGTAAAACGGCTGGGAGAGACCGACTGCCGCATCTATGGCGCAGGTCCCTACCATCTCGCCGGTCTCGAGATCCTCGGCTACGAAGAAGTAGAGGCAGTCCCCCTTGCCGGCCGGCTTGTCGGAAAAAGTCTGGGTGGAAGCATCGATCTTGCGCTGCAGCAGCTCATCGTTGACGGGCAACGAGGTCATGCCGGTGCCGGACTCGATGGCGCAGGTCTTGAGCCCGGCAAAATCTTTTTGCTCGATGGGACGGATAACCAACATAAATGACAACTCCCTTTCATTGACGTCAGGTGGGGTCCCGGCTCCTGCCGGGAGGGCTCCCCACCTCAATTTGGATCAGGCGTTAACCACCTGGGCGACCGCCTTCTCGAAGCGGGCCAACCCCTCCTTGATGTCCGCTTCCGGGATCACCAGCGAAGGAGCAAAACGAACCACGTTGGTGCCGGCAACCAGCGCCATCAGCCCCTGATCGATGGAGGCCAGCAGGAAGTCGCGCGAGCGCCCCTTGTACTCTTCGCTCAGAGCGGCGCCCAGCAGCAGCCCCTTGCCGCGGATTTCGCTGAAGCAGTGGTACTTGGCATTGATGGCTTCAAGCCCATCACGGAACAGCTGCTCGCGTTGCTTGATACCCGCCAGCACCTCCGGGGTGTTGATCACATCGATCACCGCTTCCGCCACCGCACAGGCCAGCGGGTTGCCACCGTAAGTAGAGCCGTGAGTGCCCACTTTCAGGTAAGAGGCTATTTCGTTGGTAGTCAGCATGGCGCCGATGGGGAAACCGCCACCCAGTGCCTTGGCGCTGGTGAGGATGTCCGGCGTGACGCCAAGCCCCATGTAGGCGTAGAGCTCGCCGGTACGACCGACACCGGACTGTACTTCGTCATAGATGAGCAGGGCATTGTGCTTGTCGCACAGCTCGCGCACCCCTTTGGCAAACTCGTCGGTGGGACGAATGATGCCACCCTCCCCCTGCAGCGGCTCCATCACCACGGCGCAGGTGTTGTCGGAGATCACATCAGCCAGCGCGGCCAGATCGTTGTAGGGGACGTGGGTGATGTCACCGGGCTTGGGCCCGAAACCATCGGAGTAGGCAGCCTGACCGCCGACGCTGACGGTAAAGAAGGTGCGACCGTGGAAGCCCTGATTGAAGGCGATGATCTGGGTCTTCTGCTCACCGAACTTTTCAATGGCGTAGCGACGAGCCAGCTTGAGGGCGGCCTCGTTGGCCTCGGCGCCAGAGTTGCAGAAGTAGACCTTGTCGGCAAAGGTGGCGGCGACCAGCTTCTTGGCCAGACGCAGGGCCGGCTCGTTGGTCATCACGTTGGAGAGGTGCCACAGCTTCTCGCCCTGGCTTTTCAGGGCCTCGACCAGCTTGGGATGGCAGTGGCCAAGGCCGTTTACGGCGATGCCCCCGGCAAAGTCGACATACTCGCGACCATCCTGATCCCAGACACGTGATCCTTCGCCACGAACCGGGATGATCTTGGCCGGTGCATAGTTGGGAACCATCACTTCATCAAACACTTCACGTGTCACTGCCAACAACTCTGACATATAGCTCTCCTTCGATTCGGCGACAGAATAATCCACCGCCCAAAAGTTAAATCCGTGTAAACGTGACGGGATTATCACAGAAATAAAGTAAAAAGTCTGTAACAAGAGGGCCTGTAAGGAACAATGTTCGACTGCCCCTGATATTTTAGGCAACCGCATTGCATAACGACTCAGGGGGGCTTGGCAAGAGATAATTTGGGCAGGAGAGGGGGTGAATAAAGTGTCAGAGAAATTTTTTTTGCCTTCTCTCGATATTGAGAAGGCGGTCACAACTTTTTATGAACGGGTCAGAAAATTGGCCAGTAGCAAATGGCCCTGTTCGCTCAAAATACTCTCCGGATGGAACTGCACGCCCTCGATGTTGAGCGTCTTGTGGCGCAGCCCCATGATCTCGTCGAACGAGCCATCTGCATGCTCGCTCCAGGCTGTGATCTCGAAGCAGTCGGGCAGCGTCTCGCGCTCCACGACCAGCGAATGATATCGGGTCACCCGCAAGGGATCCTTAAGGCCGCAGAATACCCCTTCGCCGCGATGGCGAATGAGGGAGGTCTTGCCGTGCATTACCTGACGCGCGCGAACCACGCGGGCACCAAACGCCTGCGCCAGCGACTGATGACCAAGGCAGACGCCGAGAATGGGCAGCTTGCCAGCGAAATAGGTGATGGCGTCGAGAGAGAGACCTGCCTCGTTGGGAGTACAGGGGCCGGGAGAGATAACCAGAAAACAGGGAGATAACTGCTCGATATCGGTCAGCGTCAGTTCATCATTGCGTCTGACCTCTACCTCCTGACCCAGCGCACCAAAATATTGCACCAGATTCCAGGTAAAGGAGTCGTAGTTATCAATTAACAGCAACATGAGATAACCAGCAGCGGAGAATTAACGATCGAGAAAACGACCCTGCTCCATTTCCCGCTCACGCTGACATTCGGCCAGATAGATGGCGGCAGCGATGGCAGCGGTCTTGTGATGCTTGTCGATGGCATTGGAGACCATCAATTGCAGGGTATTGAGGTTTTTCGCCTTGCGAAACTTGCGCAGCCAGTGACCTTTGTCACTCAGCTCTTCAATTGAAATATTCGGTTGAACAGACATGGGTACTCTTGGGGATATATCCCGGGTTGGAATAATAAAATCAAACAAAAATAGAGCTGGGGAAAATAAAGAAAGCCAGGCAAATACCCAGCTCTCTTCTACTACACCTTCCCAGTATGTCAGGCTCGAGGAACGAAGCCGACTACATCATATACGCTGGTCAAAGTTTTTTCAGCCCTTTCACGCGCCTTTTGTGCCCCTTCGGCCAAAATCGCAATCAGATGGGCCTCATCCTGACGCAGCTCATTGAAACGGGCCTGAATCGGCTCCAGCAGTGCGACAACCGCCTCGGCGGTTTCGGTCTTGAGGTGACCGTACATCTTGCCTTCAAAATGCTGCTCCAGCTCGGGGATGGAGCGACCGGTCACACCGGACATCAGGGTCAGCAGGTTGGAGACACCCGGTTTGTTTTCTGGATCAAAACGCACCACGGCCGGATCGTCGGAGTCGGTTACCGCACGCTTGATCTTCTTGACGATCTGCTTGGGATCTTCCAGCAGGCCGATGAAGTTGGCCTCGTTGTCATCCGACTTGGACATCTTCTTGGTCGGATCCTGCAGGCTCATCACTCGCGCCCCTTCGGTCGGAATGAAGGGCTCCGGCATGGTGAACACCTCACCATAGAGGTTGTTGAAACGGGTGCAGATGTCGCGGGTCAGCTCGAGATGCTGCTTCTGGTCGTTGCCGACCGGCACCTGATTGGCCTGATAGAGCAGGATATCGGCTGCCATCAGCACCGGATAACCGAACAGGCCGACGTTGACGTTGTTCTCGAAACGGGCGGACTTGTCCTTGAACTGGGTCATGCGCGACAGCTCACCCATCTGGGTGTAGCAGTTGAGGATCCAGCCCAACTCGGCGTGCTGCGGCACGTGAGACTGGATGAAAACGGTGCTCTTCTTGGGATCGATACCGACCGCCAGATAGAGGGCGGCGGCATCGAGACAGGCCTTGCGCAGGGTAACCGGATCCTGGCGGGTGGTTATGGCATGCAGGTCGACGATGCAGTAGAGGCAGTCGTACTCATCCTGCATGTTGACCCACTGACGCAGTGCGCCCATGTAGTTGCCGATGGTCAGCTGACCGGAGGGCTGTGCCCCGCTCAATACGATTGGTTTGGTCATGAGAGTAGTAATCCTTGTAATTCAGCCAGTCCGGCGACGCGCTTAGCTCAGCAGCGCATCGAGCTGGGAAAAGTGTTCGAACACCCAGTCAGGCCGGGAGTCGGCAATGGGGCGACCATAGTTGTAACCGTAGGTCAGGCCCACAACCTTCATGCCGGCCGCCTTGGCAGCCAGCACATCATTTTCGGAGTCACCTACCATCAGGGTACGAGCCGGGCTCACTCCCAGCTCCTGGCAGGCGTGCAGCAAGGGCTCCGGACTCGGCTTCTTGACCGGTACGCAGTTGCCACCGAGCCAGAGCGCGAAGCAATCGCTGATACCGAGGGCATCAAGAATAGGCGCGACAAAATCGCTCGGCTTGTTGGTGACGATCGCCTGCTGATAACCCAGGGTTTGCAGGCGGCGCAGACTCCGGGCAACCCCATCATACATGGCCAATCCCTGCAGCAAACAGGCATTGTAGTGCTGGAAAAAGATCGGACGGGCCTTGGCAAACAGCTCGGGGTCGGCCTCACGATAGGCAAGGGCCCGCTGGATCAGCTTGTCGGCGCCATTGCCGACCCAGGTACGGATAACCGCTTCATCTGCTTGTTCCAGACCCAAATCAGCCAGCGTCAGATTGACTGCCAGCGCCAGCTGGGCGGCGCTGTCGATCAGGGTGCCGTCCAGATCGAACAGCACCAGGTCAAATGCACGCTCAGCGTTTGACATGAGCCAGCTCCGCACGCATCTGGTCGATCACCGCTTTGTAATCGGGCTTGCCGAAGATGGCAGAACCGGCGACGAACATGTCGGCACCCGCTTCGGCGATTTCACGGATATTGTCGACCTTGACCCCACCATCGATCTCGAGGCGAATGTCACGGCCGCTCTCGTCGATCAGGCGACGCACCTGACGCAGCTTGTCGAGGGTGCCGGGGATGAAGCTCTGGCCACCGAAGCCCGGGTTGACCGACATCAGCAGGATCACGTCCAGCTTGTCCATCACATACTCGAGGCAGGAGAGCGAGGTAGCCGGATTGAGCACCAGACCCGCCTGGCAGCCCATCTCCTTGATCAGGCCCAGAGAACGGTCGACGTGGTCAGACGCTTCCGGATGAAAGGTGATGAGGGAAGCACCCGCCTTGGCAAAATCGGGAATGATGCGATCCACCGGCTTGACCATCAGATGCACGTCGATGGGGGCCTCGATACCAAAGTCACGCAGCGCCTGACAGACCATGGGGCCAATGGTCAGGTTGGGGACATAGTGGTTATCCATCACGTCGAAGTGAACCACGTCAGCACCGGCAGCCAGTACCTTGGCTACGTCGTCACCCAGACGGGCAAAATCGGCAGAGAGGATCGAGGGGGCAATCAGAAAGTCTTTCATCAGCATCATCCATTGGCAGCCAGGGAGAAAAAGCGGCGCAATTTTAACGTAAATGGCGGGCGAAAACGACTCGAAAGCGGGAGAAATGGGGCAATCCCCTACCCTGCTTCCATTCAGGTCGGCTCGCCAAACAAAAACGGCCCCCGAAGGTGCCGTCTTGTTGCTAGCTCAACGGCAGCAGCTCGCTGTCGCTGGGGTAGTAGCCCTGCTCCGGTTCGATTCCGGGTGGATAGAGTGCCAGCAATTCGGCCACCTTGTTGCGGGTACCGCCGTTACGGCTGATGGTGCGCTTGACCAGGATCTCGTCGAGACGGGCGCCGCGATAGAGCTCGCGGGTCAGTTCGATGTCGTGATTGCTGATCAGAACAGGCACGCCCTTATGGGCCGCGGTGTGCCGCGCCAGACGGGCAAGCACCGCCTGATCGTCCAGCGTAAAGCCGCCGGCTGCATAGGTGGTGAAGCTCGCCGTGGTCGAGAGCGGCGCATAGGGAGGATCGCAGTAAATAACCCAATCCTCTTCGGCCCGCTTGATGGCATCGGCGTAGCTTTCGCAAATAAAAGTCGCTTTCTGTGCCTTCTCGGCAAAGGCCCACAGCTCCTTCTCCGGGAAGTAGGGCTTTTTGTAGGAACCAAACGGGACGTTGAAGCCCCCCTTCTTGTTGTAACGGCACAGACCATTGAAGCCGTGGCGGTTGAGGAAGAGGAACAGCAGGGAGCGCTCGAAGCTGGTATCGGTCTGGTTGAACTGGGTACGCAGCCGGTAGTAGGCAGCCTTGTGGTTATGCTCGGCCACAAACAGCTTGCGCGCTTCGTCGATGAAGTGATCCGGCGTCTCTTTGAGATGGTTATAGAGGGCGATCAGATCCGGATTGATGTCATTGAGCACATAGGCGTCGTAGTCGGTATTGAGGAAGACAGAACCGGCCCCGACGAAAGGCTCCAGCAACACACGCCCGGCTGGCAAACGCTCGGCGATCTCTTCAACCAGGGAGTATTTTCCCCCGGCCCATTTTAAAAAAGCGCGTGTTTTTTTCATGGAAATCCGGTGTGTAAGAAGGCAAGACCCAAAAAGGGGGTCGATTCTACCCCCTTATCCGGTATCAAGGCTATTGCTTCAGCTCTTTTTGTACCTGTGCAAACGACTTGGGCCAGGGCTGCCCTTTCAGCAGCTCGGGGGAGAGTTTGCGAATGGCGCTTTTAGCCTGGCTCAAACCGGCGTAATCCCCCTGCAGAACCACATACCAGGGGCTACCGCGGAACTTGGTCTGATAGACCCACACCTTGCCCGCCAAACCATGCTCGGCAACAAACTGATCAACCGCCTTGGTGTTGCTCGCCCCCATCAACTGGATACTGTAGTGGTTGCGCGGCTTCTTGGTGAGAGTCGCCACGGGCGTGAGCTCCATCTTGGGCGCTGGCGCGGCGACCGGTTCGCTGCGGGTAGTTGCCGCTGGCATAGCGGTTTTGCTCGTTGTGGTAACCGGCGCACTGGTCGCTGCCTTGGCTGTGGTCGTGGCCGTCGTGGCAGCACCACTCGCCACCGCAGGGCCTTTGCCGGTCAGCTCGTCAACCACATCGGTCGGCAATGCACCGCTCACCTTGGGCTCGCTCATCAGCTTTTGCACCACCTCGTCAGAGATCACCACCCGGCGCCCCTCGTAGTTGGTAGATTCGGTCGTGACGGTATCGCTGTCGACCGACTTGGGCAGCACCTTGGCCTCCGGTTGCCAATCCTTCACTACGCCAGTAGCACTGCTAGCATCGCCGCTGCCATTATCCTGCACAGCCTGCTGGCTGCTATCGCCACTGCCGACGGTCAGGGGATCGCCGCCTGAAACCTGGATGGGCAAGGGGGTTGTCTGAGCCGGGTCTTGCATGGCAGGTTTGCTGTCGCTGCTAAACAGAGCAGGCAGCAGATAGCTCATCGCCAGCAGACCACCAGCCACCACCGCGATGACGGTGGCAATCTTCTTGACGGGCAACTCGGCCTGACGCTTCTTGGGCCTTCTGTCGGTCATGATATCCTCCAGTAACTGCATGATGGTGGACGGATGTCCATTCGCCGTAGTCAGGATCTCTTCCACTTTGACCTTGGGCAAGAGGGTCGTCGGGATCTTGAGCTCTTTGGCCTTTTCATACAAGAAGATGCGTTGCTCCGGTGGGCTCAGTGGCGGCACCTCCAGCTCCAGCGCCGGCATGGCTCGCCCTTTGAGCAGAGGCCGCTGGCTGCGACACCAGTGATCGCTCCCGGAGACGATGATGGCCAGGCGATGCGGTATTGCCAGCGTATCGTTGTGGCGGCTGATGGCCCACAGCTCTCCCAGCAGCTCGGCAGGCAGCTCGTCTGCCCGCTCGATCATCAGCAACAGGGTGGCAGGTTTGCTCCCCTCCAGCATGCGAAAGAAGCTGTCAGCCAGCGCATCCTGCGGGTTGAACAGCGGGCGGGCCACCACTTGAGGAAGCAGCAGTTGACGCACATCCACCATCTTCATGGCAGGAGTGCCTATCAGGCTGACGACGCGTACTTTTTCCGGCAGTTTGCCGAGCAGTGACTCGCAGAGGGTACCGCGACCGCTCCCGGGCTTGCCGGAGAGAAAGATAAAAGGGTGATTGAATTCAATCAGATGCAGCAGCCGGTCAACCAGCTGCCGCTGGGAAGGAAATTGAAGGAGTTTACTCACGACCTGACTCGATCACCGCCAACAGCTCTGCGTCGGAGACATCTGCAACCACCTGGGCATGACCGATACCGACCGGCAAAACCAGACGCAGCTTGCCTTCCAGTACCTTCTTGTCGCGACGCATATGGCGAATAAAAGCGGCAAAATCCATCTCGGCCGGTGCCTTGATCGGCAAGTTTGCCGCCAGCAGCAGAGCGCGAACGCGAGCAACTTCCAGCTCGGTCATCTCGCCACGGGCCTGAGCCGTCCAGGCCGCCAGCATGACGCCAGCCGCCACCGCTTCACCGTGCAGCCAGTTGCCGTAGCCCTGTTCCGCTTCGATAGCATGACCAAAGGTGTGGCCCAGATTGAGCAGTGCTCGTACGCCATGCTCGGTCTCGTCCTGACCGACCACATCCGCCTTGATCTGGCAGCAGCGCTTGATGGCGTAGGCCAACGCAGCAGGATCAAGCTGTTGCAGCAGAACCATGTTCTGCTCCAGCCAGCTGAAGAAATCAGCATCCCAAATGATGCCGTACTTGATCACCTCGGCCATCCCTGCGGCAAATTCGCGGGCGGGCAAGGTAGAGAGACACTCGGTATCGATAACAACTTGTTTGGGCTGATAAAAAGCCCCAATCATGTTCTTGCCGAGGGGATGGTTGACAGCGGTTTTACCGCCCACAGAGGAGTCAACCTGGGAGAGCAGGGTGGTCGGGATCTGGATAAAAGGAATGCCACGTTGATAGCTTGCTGCCGCAAAGCCCACCACATCCCCGATCACACCGCCCCCCAGGGCGATCAAC
Organism: Aeromonas sp. SG16; assembly: GCF_024436135.1. Taxonomy (NCBI): domain Bacteria; kingdom Pseudomonadati; phylum Pseudomonadota; class Gammaproteobacteria; order Aeromonadales; family Aeromonadaceae; genus Aeromonas; species Aeromonas sp. SG16. Next base: position 158,582 of record NZ_JANFNW010000006.1, on the reverse strand, counting down.
GTAGAGTCACGGCCATGGCTGGTTTCAAGCAAAGCAGACATAATCTGCTCGAAGGTTGCCAGGTTCTTGTAAGCCTCGCCATCCGGCAGGATCAAGTGCTCGACCTGAAAACCGGAGAGTCGGGAGGTGACCAGCTCAAGATAGAGCGGGGCAACGACCGTGTTGGTCACTATCATTACCCGCTTGCCCTTGATAGCCGATGTCAGCACATCAGCACGCTGCAACAAGCCTGCAGCTATCTCGATGGGATAGCTGCGTTCACCCAGTTCAACCTTCAACCGTTCCATGGACGTCCTCTTGTTTACATACCGATCAGCTTGACGATTTGATTGGCAACCACTTTTGCACTCTGCTCATCGGTATGCACAACAAAGTCTGCAACCTCTTCATACAGGGCATTACGCTCTTGTGCCAGACGCTCAAGCACTTCACGAGCTGGCTCCTCGGTCTGCAGCAGAGGGCGACGCTTGTCGCGTTGTGTACGCGCCAGCTGCTTTTCAATGGTGGTTTCGAGGTAGACCACGATGCCACGAGCAGAGAGTTTATTGCGAGTTTCACGACTCTTGATGGCACCGCCACCGGTCGCCAGCACGATACCCTGCTGTTCGGACAGCTCGCCGATCACCTTCTCTTCGCGGATCCGAAAACCCTCTTCGCCTTCAACATCGAACACCCAGCTGATATCAGCACCACTGCGGCGCTCAATCTCATGATCTGAGTCGAAAAACTCCATGTGCAGTTGTTCTGCCAGATGTCTACCTATGGTGCTCTTGCCCGCACCCATGGGACCTATCAGGAAAATATTGCGTTTCTCAGCCATGTCTTTTCGTTAGTAATTACAAACTGTACGACCCCGATAAATACTGGATCGGGGTACCTGTGAACCTTATCTTGCGATGGATCAGGTGGGGGATTATCTCAATAGAAATCGGGACTGGCAACCGCAGCCCTTACGCCCCAGCCTTGTCGGGGCGTAAGGTTATATGTGTTTTACCCTCACATGTAAAGCATTCAAAAAGCGTCGGTGACTATCTTGGGTGTCACGAAAATCAGCAGCTCACGCTTTTTGTTCTCGCTGGTTGTCTTGCGAAACAGGGCCCCCAATCCGGGAATATCACCCAGTAGCGGCACCTTGGTCACATCGCTCTTGATAGTCTGTTGATAGATACCGCCAAGTACCAGTGTCTCACCATTATTCACCAGCACCTGAGTAGTGATGGACTGGGCGTTGATGGATACCGCATCGCCTGTGCCAGTCGGCACTGTCTCACCCTTGGTATCCTGCGTCACGGTCAGATCGAGGATCACCCGATTGTCAGGAGTGATCTGCGGAGTCACCTTCAGACTCAACACAGCCTTCTTGAAGGTCACAGAGGTGGCACCACTGGAAGATGATTCTACATAGGGGATCTCGGTACCCTGCTCAATTAGCGCCGGTTTCTGGTTGGCTGTTGTCACCCGGGGGCTTGCGATGATTTCGGCCTTGCTCTCCTTCTCCAGCGCAGAGAGTTCAAGGTCCAGAAGCGTGCCATCGGCCAGACGAGCCACCTGGAAGGCCAGTGTGCCAGCGGCGTTGGTCACAGGTAGATTGACGTTCATGCGATCATCAGTCGTGGGTCTGGTAATAGTCGATGTGCCATTGTTGTTACCCGAAGTATCATTCCCTTCGATGGAGCCCGAGGTGCTGTTGCCATGGCCATCATTTTTGGTCACGCCCCAACGCACACCGAGAGCCTCGTCAAAGCCGTCGTCAATGGTCACCATGCGAGCTTCAATAACGACCTGCTTGACCGGTATATCGAGAATATCCAGCATTCGCTTGATATTGCTGATCACCTCAGCCGTATCCTTCACCACCAGCACGTTGGTACGCTCGTCCACACTGACCGCACCGCGGGACGAGAGCAGCTTGGTGCTCTGGGAAGAGAGCAATGCTGCGACTTCAGATGCTTTGGCATAGTTGATCTGCAGATATTCGGTGTAAAGCGGTGCCAGATCGGCAACCTGGTTGCGACTCTCCAGTTGCTGTTTTTCACGGGTGGCAATCTCGTCAGCAGGGGCAACCAGCAGAATATTGTTGTCCAACCGCTTATCCAGCCCACGCACCTTCAGGATGATATCGAGTGCCTGCTCCCAGGGTACGCCATCAAGACGCAGCGTGATGTTACCGGATACAGAATCGGTGGTAACCAGATTGAGGTTATTGAAGTCAGCAATGAGCTGCAGCACGGTCCTTACAGGAATATCCTGAAAGTTCAATGAGATGGGTTTTCCTTGATACTGCTTGGAACCAGCCGCAGCCGTGCGCTTTTTCACCTCGATAATGAACATTTTGTCTGCCTGATCATAACGATAATCAAACTGACCATTTACCGATAACTCGAACAGGGTATCACTGCCCTGACGGGACACTTCGACCTGAGAAACCGGGGTCGCGAAATCCTGCACATTGATAAGGTTGAGCAAGCCGTCAGGCACGCTGGTACCGTGGAATTTGGCCATCACAGTCTGGCCACGACTGCTCACATCCACCGCTGCTGAGCTGTTGTCCAGTGTCACCAGAAACTCGCCCTGACCATCCTTGCCACGACGAAAATCAACGCCAGTTACCGTATTGAAATAGGCGCCACTGCCACTGTTCTGATAATTATTGAGAACGGGTTTGGCTGAGGACGTTGAGGCAACAGGCATAGCCTGCGGTTGAACAGACTGCGAACTAGCTACAACGTTGGAATTGATCAATGCCGATGTGGTGACAGGCGTTACTGAAGTGGAAGCAGGTGGCGCAGCTGAGGTCAGCAGAGCACTCTGTGCATTAAAAGACGCCGTTGATGCCCCCTCCCCCAGCGATACCAGCAATTTGCTGCCCTGCTGCTGTACCTGGTAGGGGGCCAGCTGATCAAGAGCGATCTTGATATCCAGTCCGGCTCCTTTACCCTCCACCTTGATGTTATCAACCCCCTGTCTCTGGATCGGTAACGGATTGACCTTGAGGGCACCGACTGCACCGGGAATATGTAACAGCAGTTGATTGGGTTGGTAGGAGAGGCGATCGGTAAAACTGCTGACTGGTTCACTAAAACTCAATTCAAGCTGCAGTTGGTCAGCAAGCAGAGGATTGACCTTGATCTCTTGCAGGGTTGCAGCCGCCCAGGCCTGAGTAAAGGCACTGGCACAAAACAGCAGGGCCACCTTGGTTACATGTTCCATTGTTCTTCTCATTGCTGCTCATCCCTGATTATTGTTTTGCCTGCGTATTGGCCATGGCCAACTGGGTTTCTCTTGTTACCCAGCACCCCTTCCCATCCGGTATGGTTTCCAGCAAATCCACTGCAGTATCGGTAATTTTGATGACCCGCCCCTGATCAAGCCCCATATACTGGTTTAGCCCGACCCGCATAGACTGGCCATCGGGAGTTCGGATCAACGCCCACAATTGCCCGGCCTTGGCCAATGAACCTTGCATCGACAGGCTGGCTAACGAGTAATTCTCCAGCACCTCTTTTTCCCGATCGCTTACTACTTGTGCACAATCAGGCTTTAGCTTGGCACTATTCTCTGCCCCACTGCTCGCCTCGGGCTGAGGCATTATGAAGGGACTACGCAACTCCTGTTGTTGGTAGTGCATGGGAGAAAATGGCTTGAGCTCCGGCAATGGCTCAATGGGGATCGGTGGCCTTGCTTTGACGTCGGCAATATAGGAATCCATGTCCTCCTGGCCACCACACCCCGCCAACAGGAGAGCAGGTAACAACCAGCAGATACGCTTCATTATTTGGACCCCACTGTTTTGCCGTTATATTTGTAGGTCTTGGCCAGCATCGACATCGAGATCAGGTCTCCCGAATCCTTGTTCTGATCGAGCGTAAAGGAGTCGAGGATGACGATACGAGGTAACGCCGCCATGTCAGCCGTGAACTTGCCAAGTTCATGATAGGTTCCTACCACCTCGATACGCATGGGAAGCTCGGTCGAAAATTCGTGTTTCACTTCAGGTTCCCAATTAATTCGATTCAGCTTCAAGCCGTTGTCAGTGGCAATAAAACTGATGTCATCCAGCAACCCCGCTACTTCATGGGTATTGGGCAGCTGCTTTAGCTGGGTATCAACCAGATGTTCCAGCTCAACCATCTGAGCCTTGTATACCCCCAAGTTCGCAGCAAGCATCGCTTTGCTCTCAAACTGAGACTTCAGTTCAGTCTCCTTCTCCGTTTCTTGTGTCAGCACAGCCAGTGAATTGGCTATCACGTAGTAGTAGAGGAGCCCACCAGTCAACACACAGCAAAACAGAATAAAGATCACTTTTGCAGCCTTGGGCCAGCTCGCTATGTTGTTGAAATCCAGCTCATTGAGTTGCTGCAGATTCATTTTTTCTCCTTGTTCGCATCATCGGCAGCTGCCGCATTGTTGGCGATAAGGAACATCATGGAAAACTGACTGAGGGAAACAGGCTCAACGTCGGCAGTAAAAATAGTGCTGATCTTGGACTGTCCCAGCCAACCGGAAGCATCAATCCTGCGCATCATGCTGGCTACCCGACCATATGCCTCCGTCTTGCCATTTACATCTATCGTATTGTTCTGCAAGGCGAGAGTATTCAGATAAACCCCGTTAGGCACCAAAGATGGCAGTTGGTTGAAGAGGCGAACCGGCAAGTTCCGGCGCATCTGCAACTGCTCAATCAGTTGCATTCTGTCGATCAGCTCTTTGCGCCGCTCCTTGAGCAACCGGATCTCTCCCAGATGCGCATCCAAAATAGCCATCTCCTGAACAAGACGCTGATTTCGCTGCTGCTGTGAGCCCACCTGATGTTCAACCAACCAGTCGACAAAAAAGCCAAGTGCAACCGTCGCCAGCACAAAGGCTCCCAGTAAGACACCGAACTGTTTCTTCTGGCGCTGTGCTCGTACCTCGCGCCAGGGCAGGAGGTTTATATTTGACATGGAGTGAAGCTCCTCAAGGCCAGCCCGAACGCAGTCATATATTTCGCACCATGTGACTGTTCGACTTCACTTTTGGGTTTGCCAAACAAGGCAAAGAGATCCGGGTGCAATACCTCGCAGTTGACTTCCTCTTTCAGCTGCACCACCAGACCCGGCAACAAGCTCCCTCCACCGCTCAACACCAGCCTGGATACTTCCCGATAGCCGGAAGAGCTGCAAAAGAGCTGAATATTGCGGCGAACCTGCTGAAGCAGTGAGTTGATATGGGGCATCAGCACATCCAGCTCGTGATCCACCGGTAGCGTGCCCTTGGTCTTGGCCTGCTCTGCTTCTTCCAGCGTCATGCCATAAAAGGAGGAGAGTGCCTGGCTATATTGATCGCCACCGAAGTTTTGCAGCCGGGAGTAGATAACCTCTCCCTTAACTAGGGCTGCAAAGGTCATTGAGCTGGCACCGATATCAATTACCCCCACAGGCCGTTCGTTTTCCAGCAGCTCAGGCAGACAAGTCACCACAGCACGTCCCAGTGCGTGTGACCCGATATCAACCACTTTGACCATAAAACCTGACTCTGAAAGCGCACTAACCCTGCCATTCACACTTTCGGTTCGTGCTGCACTCAGCAGCACATCAAGACGTTCTTCGTTGTTAAGGCTATTACCCAGCACCTCAAAATCGAGGCTGACCTCATCAAGCGGAAAGGGAATGATTTGCTCGGCCTCGAGCTGAACCTGATTCTCCAGCTCCTTGTCGCTGAGAGCGGCATCAAGTTGAATAACTTTGGTGATCACATTGGAACCCGTCACAGCCGTGGCGGCATAGTCACTGTTACCGGGGAGCAGGCGTTTAAGACTTTTGAGGGACTGGCTGACTCGCTCGATATCCTGCAACTGGTAATCCACCAGCGTCCCCTTCGGGGTAACGATATCTGCGACGGAATCGATATGCAGCTTGCCGGGACGTCCACTGAGGGTGACCGCCTTGATGGTCTGACTGCCAAAATCAACGCCCACCAACGGGAGGAGGGATCCCTTGTTGAATAGCCCAAACATATACACATCCATGCGTTATTGGGTTTGGTTTCTGGGTTGAGTGTAGGACAGCCCACCCGAAGAGGTCTTTGGCTATCCTAAATGCTCTATCTATCAATGTCATAAAGTTTATACCGAAAAGTGACTTGCCTCGCTTTCTTAATCGGAAGGCGTCTCCTTGGTTATTGCGCCCCGGAGTGCTAACCTCTCGCATCCTTCGAGGTGGGTGGCTCGCCACAGGAAAACCTCGAATTCCAGATAGCAAAAGGGCTATACTCTGCGCCCGTTGGCTAATTTTAAGACGATTGGTAGTTCTTCCATGCTGAAATGGCTCGTTCGCCTGTTTATTGTCATGATGCTGGGTGCTGTGCTGGGTGTTGCCAGCCTCATCGGTATCTACTTCTACATCAAGCCTCAACTGCCAGACGTTACCGCACTGCGTGACGTCAAACTGGCAACTCCGATGCGGGTCTATAGTCGTGATGGCGAGTTGATCGCCCAATATGGCGAGATCCGTCGCATTCCGTTGCGTCTGGATGAAATTCCAAAGCCGATGATCGATGCAGTGCTGGCAACGGAAGATGCCCGCTTCTATGAGCACCCGGGAATCGACCCCATCGGCATCCTGCGCGCAGCAACTGTCTGGGCTGTCTCCGGCCAAGCCCGTCAGGGTGCCAGTACCATCACCCAGCAGGTTGCCCGCAACTTCTTCCTGAGCAACGAGAAAACCTTGATCCGCAAGATCAAGGAGGTCTTCCTTGCCTGGCGGATTGAGCAAAACCTCTCCAAAGACGAGATCCTCGAGCTCTATCTCAACAAGATTCCCCTTGGCTACCGTGCATTTGGTGTCGGCGCAGCCGCCCAGGTCTACTTCGGCAAAGAAGTAAAAGATTTGGGACTCGACGAGATCGCCATCATCGCCGGTCTGCCAAAAGCCCCCTCCATGCTCAACCCAATCCGTTCGCCGGAGCGCGCATTTGCACGCCGCAATGTGGTACTGGGTCGGATGCTGGAGACAGGCAAGATCACTCAGGCCCAGTTTGACGAAGCCTCCAAGATGCCGATCAAGGCTCGTTATCACGGCGCCGAAGTGACCCTGCATGCCCCCTATCTGGGTGAGATGGTGCGCCAGAAAATGGTCGAGCAGTTTGGTGAAGATGCCTACACCATGGGCCTGCATGTCTACACCACAGTCTCTGCCGAACGTCAGCGCGCGGCCAGACAGGCCCTGCTGGACGGTGTCTTTGCCTATGACATGCGCCACGGCTACCGCGGTCCGAGCGAACAATTGTGGAAAGCTGGCGAGCCGAGCTGGGACTACGAGCAGATCGTCGCCCATCTGGCCAAACAGCCTACCTATGATCCGCTGATGGCTGCCGTCGTCACCAAGCTGGATGACCGTAATGCCACCCTGGTGCTGAAAAATGGCAAAGAAGCCACCCTTGGCTGGAACGGCATCAAATGGGCTCGCGCCTTTATTACCGACGACCGCCAGGGCTATGCCCCCAAATCCGCACGGGATGTGTTGAAAGTGGGCGCCCGGATCTGGGTTCGCGAGCAGGGCGAAGAGCTGCTGCTGGCTCAAATCCCGGACGTCAACGCGGCACTGGTTGCCATGAACCCGAAAAATGGTGCGCTGGAAGCGCTGGTCGGTGGCTTCAGCTTCGAACTCTCCAAGTTCAACCGGGTTGATCAGGCGCGTCGCCAGATTGGTTCCAACATCAAGCCTTTCCTCTATGCCACCGCGCTGGAGCATGGTTATACCCTAGCGTCACTTATCAACGACGCACCGATCAACCAGTGGGATCCCTCCAAGGGGCCGATGTGGCAACCCAAAAACTCGCCTGCCGTCTACGATGGCCCGACACCGCTTCGTTTGGGGCTCGCCAAGTCCAAGAACGTCATGTCAGTACGCCTGATGCGCGCCATTGGCCTCGATACCTATATCGACGGCCTGACCCGCTTCGGTTTCCCGCGTGACTTCATTTCACCTCATGAAGCATTGGCACTGGGCGCTGCCGAATTCACGCCTCTTGAAGTGGTGCGCGGCTACTCAGTCCTGGCCAACGGCGGTTTCCTGGTCACCCCTTACTTTATCGACAAGGTAACCGACAGCCAGGAGAACACCCTCTATCAAGCCAATCCGGCGATCGCCTGCACTACCTGCGAACAGCAGAGTGACCCGCAGCAACAGACCGTACAAACTGCACCTGCCACTGAAGGAGCAGCACCCAGTGCAACTACTGCTATAGCTCCGCATACCATCAGTGCCCAGAGTTCTTTCCTCATTACCGATACCCTGAGCACCGCCATCTGGGGTGGCAACGGCTGGCGCGGTACCGGCTGGCGTGCAGCGCGTGACCTCAAGCGTCACGATATTTCCGGTAAAACCGGTACCACCAACGAATCTCGTGATGCCTGGTTCTCCGGCTATACCCCGGATATTGTCGCCACATCCTGGATCGGGTTCGACAACCACCAGCGCGGTCTGGGCCGTGCCGAGTTTGGCGGTGGCGCTGCTCAGCCTATCTGGATCGACTTCATGAAGGTGGCGCTCAAGAATATCCCCGAGCACAAGATGCCGGTGCCGGAAGGGATCATGACCGTCAAGATTGACAGTGAGACAGGACTGCTGGCCACGGGTGGCGGTACCGATGAATACTTCAAGGAAGGAACCGAACCGACCCGCTATGCGACACCGACCTCTGATGGCAATCAGGTGTATGGCGGCGATAACCCGAATGTAGAAGGTCCCGTCTCCACCGACGATATCTTCTAAATCAGCTCAATGGTTCAAATCAAACCGGCAGCCTGCGCTGCCGGTTTTTTTATTGCGCCAGAGCGACCTTCATCAAGCCCGCAATTTTGGTTGCCAGTTCATTGAAACATGGGCGACGTACCGAGTAGTGACGGTAAAGCAAAGAGATAGTCCGCCCGGGAACCGGATCAATGACTGGTCGATAACTGACGCCCCCTTCATCACGATCGGCAGGCACAGCCAGACGGGGGATTAGGGTCATGCCACTACCAGCAGCCACCATGTTGCGCAGCGTCTCCAGACTGGTCCCCTTGAACCGCTGATCCTCACCGATGCCGCCGGCAAAGCAGAAGCCCATGGCTTGATCTCGCAGGCAGTGGCCATCCTCCAGCATCAGCAGCTTTTTACCCTTGAGATGCCCGAGCGGCACCTCTTTGGATCTTACCTCCGGGTGCTGGCAAGGCACTGCCAGCCACATCGGCTCGTGATAAAGCGGGATGGAGCCAAAGCCCTCCATGCCAGCCATCTCGGCCAGAATGACGCAATCCAGCTCCCCCTCCTCCAGCCGCTTGAGCAAGCTCTGGGTCTGCTCTTCATAGAGGTAGAATTCCAGCTGGGGGAAGCTCTCACGCAGGGCTTGAATGATACGGGGCAACAGGTAAGGCCCCACCGTCGGGATAAATCCGATATGGATCTCCCCCGACATAGGTTCTGAAAAATGCTGGCCGATACTCTTGAGCTCACGCACTTCCTTGAGCACGCGTCTCGCCTGCTGGGCCATGGCATCCCCTGCAGGGGTAAACAGAACCTTGCGTGAGGTGCGCTCTATCAGGATCACCCCGAGTTCATCCTCCAGCTTGCGCAGCTGGCCACTCAGGGTTGGCTGACTGACAAAGCAGCGCTCGGCCGCCTTGCGAAAGTGCTTTTCCTCATCCAGTGCCACCAGATATTCGAGATCACGAAGGTTCATACAGCAAGAGTCCTGCCCGGCAAATGGGTCAACAGAATGCCCAATATCCGCACAAGGAACAAGTCATCGCCATCCCAGGGCTTAGGCCATCTTGCTACGTTAATAAAAAAGGCCGACAACCTTGCGGTTGTCGGCCTTGCCTTGATAACCATCAAACCCGGAAACGGCGCACCATCTCCTGCAACTGGGTCGCCAGATGGTTCAGTTCGTTGCACGCCTGCGCCATCTGGGTTGCACCGGAAGCGACCTCCTCGGAGGCGTGGCTGATATTGACCACGTTGCGGTTGAGCTCCTCGCTCACCGCCCCCTGCTCTTCGGTCGCTGTCGCGATCTGGATATTCATGTGAGAAATGCTGCTGACCGAGCCGCTGATCTGGGAGATAGACTCACCGGCTTCCCGCGCCGTGGCCACAGTGGTATTCATCAGATCCTGGCTCTGCTGCATGGTGCTGCCAGCCTGCTCGGCACGCTGTTGCAGCTCGGCGATGATGTTGTTGATCTGGGAAGTGGAGTCCTGAGTGCGTTTGGCCAGGGTTCTCACCTCGTCCGCCACCACCGCAAAGCCGCGCCCCTGCTCACCGGCACGGGCAGCCTCAATAGCCGCGTTAAGCGCCAGCAGGTTGGTCTGCTCGGCAATGCCGCGGATCACTTCCAGCACCATGCCAATGTTGCGACTGTCATCACCCAGTTGGCGGATCACCACTGCCGTACTTTCGATAGCGCTCGCCACCCGCTCGATGCGCTGGATGGAGTCATTGACCGTCTTGGCCCCCAGTTCAGCAGTTTCACTGGCAGAAGTGGCCGCACTGGCGGCATCGCTGGTGTTGCGCGATACCTCCTGCACCGTAGCTTGCATCTCGTTCATCGCCGTTGCCAGCTGATTGAGCTCATGCTGCTGGGAATGCATATTGTTGGCAGACTGGCTGGCAACCGAGCTAATCTCCTCGGCAGCCGAACTCAGTTGCACCACGGAACCTGATACTTCGCTGACCAGAGTTCGCAAATTGGTCTGCATCTCGCCAAACCCCTTGGCCAGCGTACCCAATTCGTCGCTGTTGAACTGCTGCATATCGATACGCGAGGTGAGATCCCCGGCAGAGACTCTGCGAGTCTGCTCAAGGAGGGCCATCACCGGATTGCGGATCTGGCCGGTCAGCAACCAGGCAATCACAACCACAAAGCCAAGGGTTATCAGGCTGACGACGATGCTCATGGTTCTGGCACTGTCGTAGAGATCGGCTACCCCTTTGGTCATCTGCTCGGCGATCTCATTGTTGATCTCCCGCAGGCGATAGGATTTGGCCCCAACCTCTTCCAACGCAGCTCTGGTCTCGTTTTTGCGCAGGCTTCTGACTTTATCCAGATCACCGGCAGCAAAGGCGCTCATCAACTCTTCGTGTACCGAGAAGTACTTGGCTCCGGCACTGCGGAGTTGATCATAAACTTGCTTCTCTTCATCGGTGGTGAAAGGCAAGGCACCATATTTATCTGCCGCAGTCTCAAACTCCTGCTTGGCCTTGTTGAAGGTGAGCGTCCGTTCACTCACCTCCTGCGCATCCTTGTTGAGTCCGCCAATGACCTGAGCCAGCTCGGAGCGACGCGCATCCAGAATGGCCACGTGCATCTGGCTGGAATAACGGGTGGAGGGCAGCAAATTGGTAGTGATGGTTTCAGTATCATCATAAAGCTTGGCCAATTGGCTGATGGAGAACCAGGCCAAGCCCAGCACCAGCAAAGCCAGAACGGCAAATCCAGCACTCAGCTTCTGACCGATAGACATGTTTTTGAACATAGGAGGGGTTCCTTGAAATAGGTCTGCACTCCCGCAACATCCCTCGGGAATGGTCATATAGAGCATAGCCTGCAAGCAGAAAATCGAAGTGTTTCATATCACTGCTGCATACCGGAATATCGGCCTGCCCCCTCCACGCTAAAGGTGCATTGTCTGTTCACACTTTAATAACTATTTCATCAGCTCCAGCAGATGCTGACGCAACCCGGCAGGGTCACCCAAAAAGTCGGACACTCGGACAGGACTCAGCTTGCCATCACACTCCAGCCCAAGCGTGGGGTAACCCTGACCACCAACCCTCTTCATCCACCCCTGGCTGTCAGCCAGATGTTGCAGCAGAGGGGCCTGCAGATAGGCTTGCTGGAACGCCTCTTCACTGATCCCCTGCTCTGCAGCCAGCGTGGCCAGATGTTCGGCAGAGCCCACCCAGATCCCGTCCCGATAATGGGATTGCTGGATCCGGTGCAGCATGGTCAGGCCATCACCACCCAATGTGGTGACTGCCAGTACCGCACGGATCGGCGGTTCGGAGTCCAGCAAACAGCCATCACGTAGCAGAAGATCATTGAAATAGCGCTCGCCAAAAGGCTGACCGGTCAGCGCTTCGATACGCTGATCATGAGGCCGGACGTAGTCGCGCAGCGCTTCGCCCATCGGCTGACGACGCACACCCAGCCAGAGTCCGCCAGCATGGAGCTCAATCTTCAGCCCGGTAATGGTGGCCGCACTTTGCAGCAGGGGCGCCGCACCGTAGCACCAGCCACAGAGGGGGTCATAAACATAATGGAGAACGGGATTCTGTTGCTTCATGGTATCTCTCTTCACATTCAGGATAAAAAACCGGGCCCTCTGGCCCGGTAAAAAAACACAGGGATACGGCTCAGTGAATTACCACTTCATCTCGCCGGTATTGACCTTGGCACCGATGGCCAGACCATCGTCAACCGGCAGGGAGGGGTAGGCCTTCTTCAAGCTATCGATCAGCTGGCCAGAATTCTTCGCTTTCGCCAGCTCTTGCTCAAAATGCTGCACATAGCCACGGGTAAAGGTCACAGCTTCGCTCCCTTTCGGTTCAGCACCCAGGAAGTGGCCCGGCACTACACGCTCGGGTTTCAGCGCCAGCAGCTTGTCGAGAGCCTGAACCCAGTTGCTGCGGGCCGCTTTGGTCTGGCTGTCGGCCATCCAGACATGCACACCGTGGTAAACCGGCACACCACCAAAAGCGGTCTTGATGGAAGGTGCCCAGAGGTAGGCATTCGGCGTGTTCATCTCTTTGATTTCGATCTTCTCACCATCAAGGGTCAGCTGGCTGGCAGTCATCACTTGCGGCACGGTCAGGCTCTTCGGTGCCCCTTTGCCCAAGATCGGTCCCCAGTAAGCCAGTTTGGCATCCTTGGTCTCCTTGATGTGGTCGACCACGTGCTGGTCGGCCAGCACCTTCACGTTCGGGAAGGCGGCCAGTACCGGCTCCAGACCAAAGTAGAAGTCGGGGTCACCGGCGCTGATATAGACGGTGGTCAGCTTCTTGCCACTCTTCTTGATCATGTCGACCAGCGCCTGACCATTCTGTACGTCGAACTGGGCGTCGATCAGGATGGCCTCTTTATCGCCCGCTACCAGCGAGGAGGAGACCGGGAAGATCGCCTTTTCGCCGGGGTTGTAGACGGTCACGCTCAGCGGGCCCGCCAGAACGGCGCCACTCAGCAGGGTGGTGGTCAGAGTCAGGTTGCGGATCAGGTTGTTCATCATGTTTTCCTCATTAATCATTCGGGGGTTCATTTGATGGACAGAGTTTATTAGATCACTTAAGGTGCAAATACAGCACTAACAGCGCATCACTGTTGCACAAATCGAACATATAGAGAGCCATACATGGATCGACTGACCGCTTTACGGGTCTTCGTCAGCGTAGTCGAACAGGGGAGCCTGAGTGGCGCTGGCGAGAAACTGGATATGTCGCGCGCCATGGTGTCGCGCTACCTGGCTGAGCTGGAGAGCTGGATGGGGGCCCGGCTGCTGCATCGCACCACCCGGCGTCTAAGCCTGACCGGCCCGGGCGAGGAGGCGCTGAACCGGGCCCGCGCCATGCTGGCGCTGGGAGAGGAGATGGAGCAGATCGCCGTGAAGGGGGATGATGCCCCCAAGGGGCAACTGCGGATCACCAGCAGTTACTCCCTCTCGGAAGCCTTGCTGGTTGGCGCGGCCAACGACTATCTGGCGCAATACCCGGGCACCGCCATCGATATCCTGCTGCTGGACAGAACCGTCAATCTGGTGGAGGAACGGATCGATCTGGCCGTGCGCATCACCAACGATCTCGACCCCAATCTGGTGGCTCGCCGACTTGGCACCTGCCATTCGGTGGTCTGCGCCAGCCCGGCCTATCTGGCCAACCACCCGGCACCGCAAAAGGTGCAGGATCTGGCGCTGCACAACTGCCTCACCTACACCTACTTCGGCAAGAGTCTGTGGGAGTTCAACGGCCCGGACGGCCCCGAATCGGTGCCGGTCAGCGGCAACCTGAGTGCCAATATCTCCAACCTGTTGCTGGAGGCGACCTTGGGCGGTGCCGGGATCAGCCTGCAACCACGCTACTCGGCCCAACCCTATCTTGAGCGGGGAGAGCTGGTCCCGCTGCTGACCCAGTGGCAGCCCAAGCGACTCGGCGTTTACGGGGTGTATGCCACCCGCAAGCAGATGTCACCGCTGCTGCGCAGCTTCCTCGATTTTCTGCTAGCCCGCATGGCGGCAGACCCGCTTTGGCGGGAGTGAAACATCCAACAAATGCAGAAGGGGCCACAGAGGGCCCCTTCTTTAATCAGCTGTTCAAGGCTGCGTCAGGCTTCAAAACCGAACGGAGTAACCGGAGGCGTCACCTCCCCTTCTTCGTCGACGAAGATGTCACGGTACGCCACATAGATGGAGTAGTTGAGCGCCGGGATCACAACCAGCAGACCCACCAGTAGCAGCACAGCACCAAAGAGCAGCAGGATAGCGCAGAGGATCCCCCACCAGAAGAAGGGCCACATGTTGCGCCAGCAACCGGCAGAGCTGAGGCGAGCCGCCTGCAAAATACCGATATCGTGGAAATAGATGAGGGCCGGCGCAAAGGTGACCGCCATCAGCACCGGAATAACCAGCACCATCCCCACCAGCAGCACGATCAACAGCTGCTGCACCTGCAGGGCAGAGACCACCATGCTATCGGGATCCTGAGTCAACACCGAGAGCAGACCCCACATGGAGAGCAACCCCACGCAAACCAGCCCAATCAGGGTGAAAAGTGCCAAGACCAGCAGACCACCCAGCATCAGGGGGGTCAGCTTGTGGCGAAAACCGGCAAAGAGGTCGTTGAAGTTGAGCGCTTCACCGCGGTATCCCCTGGCTGCCACGACGGCCCACCCCGCCCCCCAAACCATATAGAGCAGTTGGGAGATCAGCCCGCCGGCTGGCAGCAGGTCGAGCACCATGCCAACGCCGAACCAGAACACCACCATGGCGACGCTGGCACCCATCCCCTTGTTGAAGATATCGAACCCGCTGCGAACCCAGACCCAGCCACGGCTGAGCGGGTGGCGGGCCGGTGCTTGGCGCAAAGGGGATAATCCATTCATGTCGTCTCCTCGGTGTATCGCAGGCATCAGTGCCGGATGCCGATTCTAGAGGCTGGACACCAGTGACTCAATGGCGAAGCGGGATGTCAGCGACATAAAACCTGACGCAGCCAACCCCGATTGTCCGCTCTTTTCATCACCCGGCACTGGCTGCAACTACGCAGAGAGGGCAAAATCGTCTCCCTGCGCCCGCGGACCAATCAGCCAGTCCATGGGCCGCACTTTCCGCCATCTGAGGCGTTTTAACAGCGAGTGATATCGTCATGAGAGTTGTGTGTTGTCTGTTGTTATTGCTGGCCAGCCAGTCGGCGCTTGCCGAAGGTTTTATCAGCCGTCTGCTCAACCATCCGGTGCCGGGCGGCGTTGCCGTCGTCCCCCTTGGCAAGGCATCTCCGGCGCCACAAGCCCATTATCAGGGCAAGCCCGTATTGGTCGTGCAGGAAGATGGCCAGTGGATCGCCATCGTCGGCATCTCCCTCAAAAGCCCGCTTGGTACCCAAAACCTGACCACAAGCGATGGTCGCACCCTCGCCTTCACCGTGACACCGAAGCACTACCGCGAGCAGCACATCAAGCTAAAAAACAGCCGTCAGGTCAATCCGCTCGCCGAAGACATGACCCGCATCAACCGTGAACTGGCCGAACAGACACGTGCTTATCAAACCTTTAGTCCCAACCAGCCGAGCAATCTGATGTTCGACAAGCCGGTCGATGGCCCGCTGTCGAGCCCGTTTGGCCTGCGCCGTTTCTTCAATGGTGAGGAGCGCAATCCCCACTCCGGGCTCGATTTCGCCGTCGGAGCCGGCACCCCGATCAAATCCCCCGCAGCCGGCAAGGTGATCCTGATTGGCAACTACTTCTTCAACGGCAATACCGTCTTTGTCGACCACGGTCAGGGGCTCATCAGCATGTTCTGCCACATGTCGAAAATCGATGTGAAACTCGGCCAGAGCCTGCCGCGCGGCGGCATTGTCGGACGGGTAGGTTCAACCGGTCGCGCCACCGGGCCCCATATGCACTGGAACGTCAGCCTCAACGACACCCGGGTCGATCCCGCCATCTTTATCGGTGCGTTCAAGCCCTGATAATGACAAAGGCAGCCAATGGCTGCCTTTGTTGTATAAAACGCCCGGTATTCTGACTAGACCGGTGTGTGGGAGCCGGACTCCTGACGCATCGCCCGCCACATCAGCAACACCAGCAGAGTGCTGCAGGTCGGCAGTGCCAGCCACACCCCGGCCACGCCCCACAGGGTCGAGAATCCCCACAGGAAACCACCGATCAGCAGCAGCTTGCCACCGGTCAGCAACGAGGCAATGCGGGGACGGTTGATCGCCTGAAAATAGGTGGCGCCCACCAGCAGCAATCCCTCCATCGGCAGCCCCCAAAAGTAGAGCCAGATCCCGAGCGTTGCCACCGGCAGCAGAGTCGCATTGTCGCCAGCAAAGAGATAGACAGCCCCCTCGGGCCAAAGGTAGAGCGGCACCATGCCACAAAGTGCGATGGCGACGGTCACCCCCAGCGCCAGATTGCGGATCCGCAACACCCGTTGCCAGTTGCCCGCGCCGGCATTGAAGCTGGCGATGGGCTGGATCCCCATGGCGATCCCCTCAAAGATGAGATAGAAGAAGGCCTCGGTATAGCTGATCACCCCGTAGGCAGCGACATGCAAAGAGGTGCCGACAGCCAGCAACGCCTTGTTATGCAGCGCCAGCACCACCGAGAGGTAGAGGTACATCAGGAAGCTGGAGAAGCCGAGTTTCACCGTCTCCAGCATCAGCCGCCAGTCGGGCAGCAGGGTATCCCAACCGATACGCAACTTGCTGCGCGGGGTAAAGAAGTGCCACAGACAGAGGCCACCGGTAACCGCCTGGGAGAGCATGGTGGCAATCGCGGCACCCGCCAGCCCCCATGGAATGACCGCCATCAGCAGATAGTCGAGCAGCACATTGAGCAGGCCGCCACCGACCAAAATCCAGGTAGTCAGTCCCGGCCGCCCGTCGTTGCGCAGCAGGGCGGTAAAGGCCATGGAGAGCACGGCAAAGACGCCGAGCCAGGCATACCACTGCAGATAGGCCAGACCGGCGGTAAAAATATCCCCTTCGGCCCCCATCCAGGCCAACATCTCATCGCCATAGTTGATGCCGATGAAGGCGAGCACGGCCGCGGCCACCAGCACCATCACCAGTGCATTGCCGACGATATGGCGCGCCCGTTTTTGCTCCCCCTTGCCAAGATAGAAAGAAGCGAGCGAGGAGGAGCCCATGCCGATCAGCGCACCAACGGCGTAGAGCACGGCGCAGATGGGATAGGCGAGCATCAGTCCGGCCAAGCCATCCTGCCCCAGAATATGGCCGACAAAGATGCCATCGATGGTGACATAGATGCCGGTGACCAGCATGGCGGCCACGGTCGGGGTGACATAGCGCCAAAAGAGGCGGGAAAGAGGGGCGGTGCCCAGATCGACTGCGGACATAAAACGCTCAATGGAGGGAAAAACGGCCAGAATAATAGCCAAATCGGGCCGGGATCGCCCGTTATTTGTGTTACAAATCATTAATATTGAACGCTTTACCCTCTTCTGCCCCTGCTTTAGGCTAGGTCAACCTCTTATGAACGGACACGTGCTTCATGTTGCAACGCCTGCTCGCCCTCCTGCTTCTTTCCCTAGCTCTGCTCACCACCACGGCACAGGCCGATGACACCATCGCCCAGGCCGAAGCGCTGCTGCAAAGCGTCCCCAAGAGCGATACGCCGGAAAACCAGAAATTGAGGGAGAGCTATCAGCAGGCACTGCAGTTTGCCCGGGAGGCAGAACGTTACCGGGAGCAGGGCAAAGCCTATCAGCAGGTATTGATCGACTATCCCGAGGAGTCGGCCCGCCTCAAGGAGAGCCTGCGCAACTATCAGCCCAAGAGCCGCCCAGCCCTCTCCAGTCTCAAGGAGGAGAGCCTGCGCCAGGCCATTGGCCTTAGCAGCAACCGCCAGATGATGCTGCGCAAAGAGCGTCAGGGCATCATGGACAGCCTCAATCAGCTGGAGAGCACCGGTCAGGATTACCATCTGCGGGTGGATGATCTGCGCAAACAGCTGCAAGTCACCCGCAGTCAGCTCGAGCGACTCAACTTCAGCAGCGAATCGGATCGGCTGCAGGAGGCACAACTGCTGCTGACCCGGATCAAGGAGCAGAGTATCTCCGACCGGATCCAGATGCTGGAGCTGGAGCAGCTCTCGGCCCAGCAGCGCAGCGATCTTGGCAAGCTCAAATTGCAGGAGCTCAATCTGACCATTGCCGATGAAGACGAGTGGCAAGCGGCCCTGATGGCCCAGCAAAACCAGCTGCGTCGGGAGAAGACCGAACAGGCACTGGAAGAGAGCGAGCGACTACGCAAACAGCTCTCTGACGATATGCCTCTGCTGCTGGAGCAGCAGCAACAGAACCAGGCTCTCTCCATCCAGCTCGGCCGGCTGGAGGAGCAGATCGAAGAGGTGCAGGACAGGCAACGCAGCGTCGACAAGAATCTGTTTGAGCTCAACGAACTGGTCAACTCGGTGCGCGAGCAGCTTGAATGGCTGCAGATAAGCGACGCTTACGGCGAGAACCTGCGCAGCAAGCTGGCCGATTTGCCCGCCTACTACCCCCTCGACAAGCTCGAATCCGAAATCGTCAGCGCCCGCATGGCCAAATACCAGTACGAGACCGAGCAGGATACCCTCAAGGATCCCCGTCAGCTGCGCGACCAGCTCCTCGCCAATGAAGAGGTCTCCCTTGACCGCCCGCAGCAGGCAGTGCTCGACAATCTGCTCAAGGCTCGCCGCCAGCTGCTGACCCGTCTCAACGACGCGTCCGACACCCTGATTCAGGAGCAGACCCGGCTCAAGCTGCTCTACAGCCATCGCAACAGCAAGATCGACGAGATCCGTGAGCTCAGCGCCAGTCACCTGTTCTGGATGCCGGATGTGCGGCCGCTCACCCCCTCCGTCATGCTCGGGGTGCCTGCCGCCCTCTCGCTGGCTTTCAATCCGGAGAACTGGCTGCAAGTCCCCCACGCTATCGCCGAAAACACGCCACTCAGTCTGACCCTGGCCACGCTGGGACTGCTGGTACTGGCCTGGAGCTGGTTCAAACTGGCTCGCCATCTGACCCAATATTGCGACCACATAGCACCACGGATCGGCAAGGTAACCCAGGACAAGTTCAGCCTTACCAGCCGGCTGCTGTTGCGCTCTCTGCTTGCAGCCATGCCGCTCCCCGCCATGGTACTGATGGTGCGGGGGCTGCTGGGCGGTGCCTGGCAATACCCCTTTGCCGTGGCTATCGGCCGTGGCCTTGGCGAGATCTGGTTTCTGCTGCTGGCACTGGTGCTGGCCCGTCACCTCACCCTTGAGAAGGGGATCCTGATCCACCACTTTCGCTGGCCAAAAGAGCAGGTGCAGAAAGTGTGGGGACAGTTTCGCACCCTGCTGCTGGTACTGATCCCGAGCTTTTTCGTGCAGGGGATGGCCAACAGCTATCAGGAGCACGCCTTCTACGACTCCCTCGGGCGGCTGGCTTTTATCATCGGCGCCCTCTGGCTGCTGCTCTTCTTCGCTCGTCTCAACCGGGAGCGACTGCCGCTCACCTGGGGCCAGAGCGATATGACCAAACCCCATCTGCTGCACCACTTCATCTGGAACAGCCTGATGCTGGCGCCGCTATTGGCAGTGATTGGCACCCTGTTTGGCTACTTCTATACCTCGCGCATTCTGCTACGCCAGCTGGAGCTGAGCCTGCTGATGGGGCTTGGCTGTCTGCTTGTCTACTATCTGGCCAGACGCTGGATGCTGATCCAGCGTCGCCGGCTGGCCTTCGATCGGGCCAAGAGCAAGCGGGCGGAGATCCTGGCCCTGCGCGGCCGGGATGAATCGCACGAGGAGTTGAGCTCGGAGATCCCGGATGTGGTCGAGGAGACCGAGCTTGACCTCGATACCCTCAGCACCCAGTCGCTGGGGCTGATCCGCACTCTGCTGATGCTCGGCTTCACCCTGCTGGTTGTGGTGCAATGGTCGGATCTCAACTCCGCCTTCAGCTTCCTCAGCAACATCGAGGTGTGGCAGGTCAGCAGCAAGATTGGCGGCATAGAGCAGCTCTCGGCCATCACCTTGCAGGATCTGATGCTGACCGCCTTCGTCTTCATCCTGACCGTGGTCACCGCTCGCAACTTGCCGAGCCTGATGGAGCTGACCCTGCTGCAGCATCTGAGCCTCTCCCCCGGTACCGGCTTTGCGCTCACCACCACCAGCAAGTATCTGGTGATCCTGATCGGCGTCCTCACCGGCTTCTCGATGCTCGGCATCGACTGGTCGAAGACCCAGTGGCTGGTTGCCGCTCTCTCGGTCGGTCTGGGTTTCGGTCTGCAGGAGATCTTCGCCAACTTCGTCTCCGGCCTCATCATCCTGTTCGAGAAACCGATCCGGCTGGGTGATACCGTCACCATCCGCGACCTCACCGGCACCGTCACCAAGATCAAGACGCGCGCCACCACCATAGTGGATTGGGATCGCAAGGAGATCATTGTCCCCAACAAGGCCTTCATCACCGAGCAGTTCATCAACTGGTCGCTCTCCGATGCCATCACCCGGGTAAGACTGCGGATCCGCATCGGCCTGACCCGGGATCCCAAACTGGTTCAGACTATTTTGGAAGAGTCGGTCAAGGCATCGACACTGGTGCTCGATACTCCAACCCCCGAAGTGTTCCTGATCGAGTTCACCGACTCGGCACTGATCTACGAGATCCGGCTCTACGTGAACAACATGGATCACCGGATGCCCATCACCCACGAAGTTCACTCGCTGGTGCTGGAGAAGATGCAGCAACAGGGGCTCACCCTGCCCCACCAACAGATTGATATTCACTTGAGCAGGGGCTAACCCAGCCAATGAGAAAGGAACAAACCATGCAGATCATTGCTCACCGGGGGGCCAGCGGCCTAGCCCCCGAGAACACCCTCAAAGCGATGGCCAAAGCGCTGGAACTGGGGGTCACCGCTATCGAGATCGACGTGCAGGCGGCCGATGGCGAGTTGTGGGTATTCCACGATCGGCGGCTTGAGCGCTGTACCAACGGCAAGGGCGTTCTGACCGAGCAATCCCGCTCCTATCTGGAGCAGCTCGATGCTGGTGAGGGGGAGATCATTCCGACCTTGTGGCAGGTGATGAGCCTGATTGACGGCAGCTGTGAGCTTCATATCGAACTCAAGGGAGCCAATACCGCCGATGCCGTCGCAGCGCTTACCAAACGGGCCGAGAACGAGCTCGGCTTCACCGCCAACCAATGGGTGGTCTCCTCATTCCACCATCCAGAGCTGGCTCGCTTTGCGACCCTGCGACCCGATATCCGGATTGGCGCTCTTACGACCAATCTGCCACTAGAACTGGCACACTTTGCCGAACAGCTGGGAGCCTGGTCCATCAATTGCGATGTTGATTTCATTGACGCTGCGCTGGTCGATGATTCACATCGCCGTGGATTAAAGGTACTGGTCTATACGGTCGATCACCTTGCCGACCAGCAACAGCTGGCTGCCATGGGGGTCGACGGCATATTCACCAATCGGCCCGACCGTTTTTTAACACAGTGAGCAACCAGCATCCGGATGGATAAGCGTGAGGTTAACCGCTAACTTTAAGTCGTAGACCGGGATAAAAAGAGTCCAACTTCGGCCGATAAGAGATGGCACATAACAATAATTCGCTCGAACACACTTCAGACTGACGCTCACAAGGAAGTAACTATGAACTTATCCATTAAAAACAAACTTGTTCTGGCTATCGGGATCATCATTCTGGTGATCACCGGCCTGCAGGTCTGGTACAACACCTCGCAGCTGCGCAGCGAAACCCAGCGACTGATCTGGAGCTTTATCGACGAAAGTTCAGCCGCCAACGTCAAGGGGATCTCCCGCTGGCTCGATGCCCGCGTCAATATGGTCAGCTCCACCAAGGAGGCGTTTGCCAAAGAGGATAACCCCATCAGCCATCTGGCCCAGTCCATGAATGCGGGCGGGTTTGATCTCGTCTATGTGGGCACAAATGATGGCAAGATGATCCAGAGCAAGCCGACCGATCTGCCCGCCGGCTACGACCCGCGCCAGCGCCCCTGGTACAAGGACGCCATGGCCGCAGGTAAAATGACCATCACTGCACCCTATGCAGATATCTCCACCGGGCAGCTGATTATCACCATCGCCGAACCGTTCCAGCGTGGTAATACCCAAGGCGTCATTGCCGGCGACGTATCCATCAGCGGATTGGTTTCCGACATTCTGGCGGTCAATACCGAAGGCACCTACGCGGTACTTATCGACAGCAGCGGCACCATCATTGCCCACCCGGATGCTTCACTGACCCTGAAACCAGCCACCGCCCTCTCCCCCGAGCTGACTGCCTCCGGGGTCAATCGCATTGCTCATGACGGCACCATCTCAGAGATGGATATCAGCGGCAAACTGAGCGTGTTTGACCTGAACCAGATCCCCAATACCGACTGGTACTACGGCATTGTGGTCGATGAAGCAGTGGCCTATCAGTCGGTCAAACGCATGGTCACTTCAGCACTTCTGCAAGGCCTGCTCACCATCATCATCGTGGCGGGTTTCTCCTATGTCGCCATCAATGGCTCTCTGGCTCCGCTGAAAACCCTGGGTGAAGCGATTGCCGATCTCTCCCGTGGCAATGGCGATCTCACTCGCCGCATCAAGATCGAGCGTGAAGACGAGGTCGGCGTAGTCGCCAAACACGTCAACACCTTTATCGAGCGGATCCATGTGATGGTGCAGGATATATCTAACTCCTCCGGCCAACTCAACCAGCAGGCCAAGTCCTCACACAACATGGCAGAGAAGGCCAATCAGGGGCTGGCTCGCCAGCAAAACGAGATCTCCCAGATTGCAACGGCCGTTCACGAAATGTCGGCCACAGCCGTCGAGGTAGCCAGCAACGCCGAGCAGACTGCCGAAGCGGCGCGCTCCTCCAGCAGCAGCTGTGAACATGGCAAGCAGGTCATCGCCCGCAACCAGCGTTCCATCACCGATCTGGCGACTCAGGTCGAGCAGGCCTCCAACATCATTCAAGAGCTGGAGAAAAACGCGCAGGAGATCAATACCATCCTCTCCACCATTCAGGGCATCGCAGAACAGACCAACCTGCTGGCACTGAACGCCGCTATTGAAGCTGCTCGCGCCGGCGAACAGGGTCGTGGCTTTGCGGTAGTTGCGGACGAGGTGCGGGTGCTGTCACAGCGTACTCACAGCTCCACCGTCGAGATCCGCAGCATGATCGAAACCCTGCAGCGCAATACCCAGGGTGCGGTCAGCACCATGCATGAAGGGCAGTTGCTGGCCCAGAACAGCGTGGATGATGCCAACAACGCCACCCAGGCGCTGGAGCAGATCACCGCTTCCATCAACCAGATCTCCGACATGGCGACCCAGATCTCCAGCGCCGCCGAGGAGCAACGAGCCGTTACTGACGAGGTCAGCCGCAACATTCAGGCGGTGAAAGATGTCTCGGACGAACTGGCCGTAGATGCCGACAGCTCACGCCATCTCTCTGAACAACTTAAAAATATTTCGGGTGAATTGAGTAATCAGGTCGGTATGTTCCGGATCTGACGATGATAAGAAAGGGGCCGTACAGGCCCCTTTACTTTTTTAAATATCGCTTAATTATCAGTGAGTAATCTAACATTACCGCCGCCTCCTCACCTTCCTGTCACCCCCGCCATGCAGTAGCCCCCATTGGATATATTCCACTTTTTCAGCTGAGGAAAGGATTAGTAATTTTTATGCATATATTTAAATGCCAATAATTATCATTAAAAAGTTTTAATAAAAAACTTAAAATTTTTTTCGTGAGTACCTAAAAAGAGAGGTGATTCGCATTTTATTGAAAGAAAACTACGTATAATCCGGAAGTTAAAGTCTTCGTAGCAAGGTGTTTTACTGCTCAATAACACCAAAAAATGACGAAAATTACGACATTTTCATCCAGGGATCAGGGTGTTTTAGAAAAAAATAACTACGAAAAATGGAATAAAACCAAGCTGTTTGACTTGCATCAAGCCTGAATTTTTTTCATAGAGCAAAATCGTGCCCAGCAAATCTATCCCTAAGGAGGCAGATGTGGATATTATCAAGACCGATGTAGCCATCATCGGTGCCGGCGGTACTGGCCTGCGCGCCGCTATCGCTATAGCCGAATCACAGCCAGACCTGGATATCGCCCTGATTTCCAAAGTCTATCCGATGCGTAGCCATACCGTGGCAGCCGAAGGTGGTGCCGCCGGTGTCGTTCGCGATGACGACTCCCTCGAAAACCACTTCAACGACACCGTCTCCGGTGGTGACTGGCTGTGTGAGCAGGACGTTGTCGATTACTTCGTCAACAATGCGACCAAAGAGATGATCCAGCTGGAGCACTGGGGTTGCCCCTGGAGCCGCAAGCCGGATGGCAAAGCCAACGTGCGTCCTTTTGGTGGCATGAAGGTTCCCCGTACCTGGTTCGCCGCTGACAAATCCGGTTTCCACATTCTGCACACCCTGTTCCAGACCTCCGTCAAATACCCGAGCATCAAGCGCTTCGACGAGCACTTCTGCCTCGACCTGATCGTGGAAGATGGTCGCGTTCAGGGCGTTCTGACCTTTGACATCCAGAACGGCATCACCCGCTTCATCCAGGCCAAATCAGTGATTCTGGCAACTGGTGGTGCTGGTCGTGTTTACCGTTACAACACCAACGGCGGCATCGTGACCGGTGACGGCATGGCGCTGGCCTATCGTCACGGCGTACCGCTGCGTGACATGGAATTCGTTCAGTATCACCCGACCGGTCTGCCGGGTACCGGCATCCTGATGACCGAAGGTTGTCGTGGTGAGGGTGGCGTCCTGCTCAACAAGGATGGCTACCGCTACCTGCAAGACTACGGCTTGGGCCCGGAAACTCCGATCGGCCAGCCGAAGAGCAAATACATGGAACTGGGTCCGCGCGACCGCGTTTCCCAGGCATTCTGGCAAGAGCAGCAGAAAGGCCGCGTGATCCAGGGCCCGATGGGCGATGTGGTTCACCTCGACCTGCGTCACCTCGGCGAGAAGTACCTGAAAGAGCGTCTGCCGTTCATCTGCGAACTGGCCAAAGCCTACGTCAACGTGGATCCGGCCAAAGAGCCCATCCCGGTACGTCCGACTGCCCACTACACCATGGGTGGTATCGAGACTGACAACAAGTGTGCCACCCGTCTGGCCGGCCTCTACGCCGCTGGCGAATGTGCCTCTGTTGGTCTGCACGGCGCCAACCGTCTGGGTTCCAACTCCCTGTCCGAGATCGTGGTATTCGGCAAGCTGGCTGGTGAACAAGCCGGTGAATTCGCCAAGACCCAGAAGCATGGCAATACCGAAGCGCTGGTCGCCAAGGCCGAGGCTCTGGTCAAGCAGCATCTCTCCCTGCTCGACATCGATGGCACCGAGAACCCGGCAGACATCCGCAACGAACTGGGCACCTCCATGGAAGCCGGTGTCGGTATCTACCGTACCGAAGAGCTGATGCAGGGCACCATCGACAAGATCAACGAGCTGAAAGCCCGTTACAAGAAGGTCAAGATCAACGACAAGTCCTCTGTCTTCAACACCGACCTGCTGTACGCCATCGAACTGGGTTACATGCTGGACGTGGCAGAAGCCATGGCTCACTCCGCCATCAATCGTAAAGAGTCCCGCGGTTCCCACCAGCGTCTGGATGGTTACGAAGAGCGTGATGACGTGAACTTCCTCAAGCACACGCTCTCGTTCTACAACAATGGCGAAACGCCCTCCATCGATTACTCCGATGTGAAGATCACTAAGTCCCAGCCGGCAAAACGCGTGTACGGCTCCGAGGGTGAGAAACAAGACGAGGCTAAGAAGAATGGCTGAGATGATTGAAATTGAAATCCTGCGCTATCGTCCGGAGCAGGATAACGAGCCCTGGATGCAGACCTTCCAGGTGCCCTACCAGAGAGAGATGTCTCTGCTGGATGCGCTGCAATACATCAAGGATCACCTGGACTCTACCCTGAGCTTCCGCTGGTCCTGCCGGATGGCGATCTGCGGCTCCTGCGGCATGATGGTCAACGGTGTTCCCAAGCTGGGTTGCAAAGCGTTCCTGCGCGACTATCTGCCGGGCAAGATGACCATCGAGCCGCTCAACAACTTCCCGATCGAGCGCGACCTGGTGGTCGACATGTCCGATTTCATCGAGAAGCTGGAGAGCATCAAGCCCTACATCATCCCGAGCGAGCCGCGCAACCTGTGCGATGGCGAATACATCCAGACTCCGGCAGAGATGGCGAAGTACAAGCAGTTCTCCCAGTGCATCAACTGTGGTCTCTGCTACGCGGCCTGCCCGCAGTACGGCATCAACAAGAAGTTCACCGGTCCGGCGGCACTGGCTCTGGCCTATCGCTACAACGTCGACAACCGTGATGCCGGCGCCAAAGAGCGTATGCGCATCATCAGCCAGGACGAAGGCGTCTGGGGCTGTACCTTCGTGGGCTACTGCTCCGAAGTGTGCCCGAAGGGCGTCGATCCGGCAGCGGCCATCCAGCTTGGCAAGGTAGAGAGTGCCAAGGACTACATGATCGCCATGTTCAAGCCAGATTGAGAGCAGGATTGAGACCATGAACAACACTGAAAGCAAACGTAAACCTTACGTCCGCGAAATGAAGAAAGACTGGTGGCTGAAGAACGCCTTCTACACCGGTTACATGATCCGCGAAGGCACCAGTATCTTCGTCTCCATCTACGCTGTTGTGCTGATGTGGGGTCTGATGCGTCTGGTACAGGGTCAGGAAGCGTTTAACGGCTGGCTGGAGTCCCTGCAAAGCCCGATCGCCATCCTGTTCCACGTGATTGCGCTGGCAGCCTGCCTGTTCCATGCCAAGACCTGGTTCGCTCTGGCGCCGAAAGCCATGCGTATCTTCCGTGGTGAAGACCTGGTGCCGGAGAAACCGATCGTCATCGCCCAGTATGTGGCGCTGGCTGTGGTATCCCTGCTTGTCCTGATCATCGTGGCCTGAGGAGAAAACAATGAGACGTTCTGACGAGCCAATTTACTGGGGTCTGTTTGGTGCGGGTGGCATGGTCGTTGCCATGCTGCTGCCGGTCATTGTCCTCATCACCGGTCTGCTGGTACCCATGGGTATCATGGACGTAGAGACCATGAGCTATGACCGCGTTCTGGCATTCGCCAGCTCCTGGTGGGGTGCCTGCATCCTGCTGGTGATCATCGCCCTGCCGATCTGGCACGGCATGCACCGTATCTACCACGGTCTGCATGATCTGGGGATCCACACCACCAAGCTGCACCACTATGTGTTCTATGGCTTTGCCTTCCTGGTATCTGCCATTACCGTCGGTCTGCTGATGGTGCTGGTACTCCAGTAATCACCGCGCAACTGATTGAACAAACCGGGCCAAGTGCCCGGTTTTTTATTGCAACATCCCCATGCATCCTTGCCGCTGACTTTTTCAACAAATTAAACAAAAACCGGATCTTCTTCTTTTCAGAGGACGATCATCCTCACATATCACCAACGTCACCCCGCATATCAGCAAGGCTCCTTGACCCCCATCAAATAATTGATAGCCGTATCAACCATAATTCATCGGATTAAATAATTATTCATGTGGAGCTATCTATGAGCGAAAAAAACCGTCCGGTGACGATCGGCTGTTATCTGGCACTGGCCTTTGCCGTTGTCTTCTTCTCCGGGCTGCTGCAGTCCAACCAGTGGTACGGGGTATTTGACTTCACCACGCTGAACGGTTCGTTCGGCACCATGGTGCAGAGCGTCAGCGAGAACGGGGATGGCATCAAAACGGCCATGACCGACATGCGTGGCAAGGGAGGCAACGGTGCTCGCGATGGCTTCCTGTTCGCCCTGACCCTGATCCCCACCGTGATGTTTGCACTCGGCATGATCAATGTGCTGGAGCACTACGGTGCACTGGATGCCGCCCGCAAGCTGCTGACTCCGCTGCTGCGCCCGCTGATGGGGATCCCGGGCAACACCGGCCTCGCCCTTATCGCCTCGCTGCAGAGTACCGATGCCGGAGCCGCCATGACTCGCCAGCTCAAGGATGAAGGGCTCATCACCAAGCGCGAGACCGACGTGTTCACCATGTTCCAGTTCTCCGCTGGCGCCACCATAGTCAACTTCTTCTCCTCCGGTGCCGTGCTCTTCACCCTGACCCTGGCTGACGGCAGCCCGGCGGTCAGCTCCTCCATCGGGCTGGCAGTCGCCGTGATGTTCGTCTTCAAGTTCATTGGCGCCAATCTGTTCCGGGTCTATCTCAACCTCACCGAAGGCAAGAGTGCCGACAACAGCAAACGCGATCAGACCCTTACCACCCAGGAGCAAGCCAAATGAGCCAGGCCAACGTCAAGAAACCCATCGTCACCGATATCTTCGTCGAAGGGGCCAAGAAGGGATGGGTCATCGCCACCACCTCCACCGTTCCCAACGTGCTGATGGCCTTTGTCATCATCAAAGCGCTGCAGATCACCGGCGCGCTGGACGCCATGGGCGCCATCTTCTCCCCCGTCATGGCCATCTTCGGCCTGCCCGGTGAAGCGGCAGCCGTGCTGATCGGCGCCTGGATGTCGATGGGTGGCGCAGTCGGTGTGGTCATCACCCTGTTCGATCAGGGCATCCTCAACGGCACTCACATCGCCATTCTGGCGCCAGCCATCTACCTGATGGGTTCACAGGTGCAGTACATGGGCCGCATCCTCGGCTGTATCGGTACCGAAGGGCGCTATATCCCGGTCATGATCGCCATCTCGGTGCTCAACGCCTTTGGCGCCATGCTGGTAATGAACATCATCCTGTGACCCCGGATCTGATAGCGGAGCAAACAATGACTTTTTCTTTGGATCAATATCTGGCTGAGCTGGCCCCCCTGATCAATCTGGATTGCGGCTCTCTGTACCAGCCGGGCATTGCCACAGTGGCCGACCTGATGGCCGCCAAATACGAGGCGATGGGCGGCTGGCAGATCAAGCGGGTCGACTGCGGCATCGCCGGGGTCGGGCTGGAGATCCGCAACCAGCCGCAGGCCGAGCGGATCGACATCATGCTGATCGGTCATATGGATACCGTCTTCCCGGTCGGTACCGCAGCCGAACGCCCGATGAGTGTCGATGGCGAGCGCGCCTACGGCCCCGGTGTCTCCGACATGAAATCCGGCCTGCTCAACATCGTCTATGCCCTGCGTGCACTGCCCCGCGAGGTGCGCGATCGCCTGAGCATCTGCGTCTGCATGAATCCGGACGAGGAGATCGGCTCCCTCCACTCCAGCGACTGGCTGGCTACAGTGGCCAAACAGGCGAAGCAGGTGCTGGTGGCCGAAGCGGCCCGGGCCGATGGCTCGCTGGTCAAGGCTCGCAAGGGAATGGCACGCTATCGCATCGACTTCACCGGCAAGGCGGCTCACGCCGGCAACGAGCCGCAGAAGGGGCGCAGCGCCATCACCGAGCTGGGCCACTGGATCCTCGCCATCAATGCCCTTACCAACTTCGAGAGCGGCACCACCCTCAACATCGGCATCGTCGAGGGGGGCAACGGCGCCAACATAGTACCGGCCCACGCCAGCGCGGTGGTGGATGTGCGCTTCTGGGACAATCAAGAGTACAGCCAGGTCAACGATCATCTGCTGACCCTGGCCGAACGCCCACATCTGGAAGGGGTCACCATCAAGCTGACCCGCGAGGCGCATAAACCGGCAATGGTACCGTCAGAGGGCACTCAGGCGCTGATGGCGCTGGTTGAAGAGTGCGGCGCCGAACTGGGGCTGCCCATTCGCTGGCAAGAGGTAGGGGGCGGCTCAGATGCCAACCTCACTGCCGCCCTCGGCATCCCCACGCTGGATGGTCTGGGCCCCATTGGTGCCGGTTTCCACAGTGACGAGGAGTATCTCGATCTGGCCAGCATTGGCCCTCGCATCGAACTGCTGGTGAAGGTGTTGACCCGCATCGCAGCCTGATGGTTTTCCCATAAAACGGAAGAGCCAGCCGGTTTGCACCGGCTGGCTCTTTTTCATCTGATAAATCTGAGTGATTAGCCTTCTTGGCGCTTACTCCATCGGCGGCAGGAAGCGGCGCATCACCTCCTCCGCATGACCCTGCTCCTGAAATGCCACCAACGTCTGATTCATGCGGGTAACCAGCTCGTAGGCACGAGGCGATCCCTTGCTGACCAGCAGATAGAATCCCTTGCGACTTGGCAGGGCGAGATTGAGCAGACCGGGTTCGCTCTGGTAGATGCCCAGGGTTAACCCGCCAACCAGCGGCTCAATCTCGCTTGGCAAGAAGTCACAGCGATCCCGCCCCAGCATGTCGAGCGCCTGTTGCAACTGCTTGACCCGGCGTGGCTCCTGCGCGAGCCCATAGGGGGCATAGTTATAGCCAATCACGCCACACACCCGCGAGCTGTTGACCGTCTGCAGATCGGGCGCTTCAGGATAGCGGCGCTTGAGATAGAAGAAACCGAGATGGGTGTAGTAGAGCGGCACGCTGTAGAAGGCGAACTCGGCACGCTCCGGCTTGTAGCTGGCATCCCAGGTCAGCTCGCACAAGCCGTTCTGGTGATAATCCGCCAGCTCCTGCTGCACCCGCGCCCAAGGCAGATAGCGGATCTGGTAGGACAAGCCATTTTCCTTGATGGCATCGAGCACCAGCGTGGTGGCCGAGCCGGTCAGCCGGCTGGTATCGGGTACCCCATCCTTGCGCTCCCAGTAAGTAAAGGGGGCCCACTCGTTGCCCTCCCCCAGACAGATCTGTACCGGCTTCTCTGCCGCTCTGGCAAAGCTCGCCGGTATCAGCATGGCAAGGCCCAGCCCTGCCAGCAGCAATCGGGTTCGTCTCATCCCTCTCTCCCCGCTCATGCCATCATCTTATGACGCGTTACTGTGCAGATTAGTCCAGTGCTACAGCCTTACCGCCTTACGCAAAACCGGATTGCCACATAGCCAGCAAGGGCGCCGGAATGGCGCCATAGTGCAACGCCGGCGTCTGGTGCCACTCGGCCAACTTTTGCAGAGCCTTCGCCAGATCCTGCGCAAGCTGGCGGGTCACTCTCACCCCGGCTTCCAGATAGAGGCTCTTGATCTCGAAGATCCCCTGCTGGCGATGGGCCTTGGCATCCATTCTGCCCACCAGCTTGCCACGATGCAGCAGCGGCAACACGAAGTAGCCGTACTGACGCTTGGGCGCCGGGGTGTAGCACTCGATGCGATAGTCGAAGTTGAACAACTCACTGGCTCGCTTGCGATCCCATACCAGTGGATCGAACGGCGACAGGGCGGTGGTATGGGTTGCCTTGAGGCTACCCGCCTGCGCCCTTGCCAGCTCATCGGCCAGAGATGCGTGCACGAAAGCACCGTGCTGCCATCCCTCGACACGTACCGGCAACAGCTCCCCCTCGTCCGCCAGTTGATGGAGCAAGGCGTCATATTTGCCACGCCGCAACCGGTAGTAATCCGCCACCCAGCCAGTTTTGACCAGCCCCAGCGCCCGGCAGCTGGCGCGCACCATATCCCGCTGCGCCTGCTCGACGCTCGGCAGATCCCGCTCATCACGCCACTCGGGGAGCACCCGCTCGGCCAGGTCATAGACCCGCTGAAAGTTGCGCCGCTCCCGCACCATCAGCTGACCGGTGGTAAAGAGCACCTCCAGATGGCGCTTCTCCGGCTTCCAGTCCCACCAGCCGTTCCCCTTGCCGGTTGTGCGTTCAAAGTCAGCCGCCCGTACCGGGCCATGGTGGCGAATGCGCTCGATAAGCTGGCCGATCTCCTGCTGATGGGTAGCGAGCCAGTTGGCCGAAAACTTCCAGCCCATGGCGGCAGGGTCGAGCATCCGGTGGCGCAGCAGCCGGTAATCCTCGCGGGGAACGAAACAGGCCTCGTGGGCCCAATATTCGAAGATCTCGCCGTCGGCCAGCAACTGCTCCAGCCAGCGAGGCTCGTACTGGCCAAGGCGGCTAAAGAGCACCAGATAGGGGCTGCGCGCCACCACCGAGATGGTGTCTATCTGCAGCAGCGCCATGTGGCGGATGGTCGCCAGCAGATCGGCCGGGGCAGCCTTGCCGCGGCGCGGCACCAGCAGCCCCTGCGCCGCCAGCTGTAAATGACGGGCATCCTGTAGCGATAAATGGGGAATAGACATCAAACCACTCCTTGGTAACCAACCTCCAGCATGCCCGAACAGCAGCCAAATAAACATGGGGAAGAGTTGATGGCCCTCCCCCAGCTTTATGCCGGGTTGTTTGGCAGTACCAGCCGGTTCACCACCGCCATGATCTCCTGATAGGTGGCTTCTACCGTCTCGGGAGTTGGCTCCAGAATGAGGTCATCGGCATAGCCGTTGATGAGGGAGGTGATCTGGCGCGCCAGTCGTCCGGTATCAGCGGCCATGAAGTCGCCGCTGTCGATCCCCTTTTGCAGGATCTGCTCCAGCACCTCGCGCCATGCCTGAATGGTCTTGCGGTAACTCTCGGCAAATACCGGGTCGCGTAGCGACTCGTTCCATGCATCGAGATAGATGGCCCAGGAGGCATCCTGACTGGTCGGCAGGTTGTCCCGCACGAACAGTGGCAACGCTTCGCGGGCCGGCAGCGGCAACAGCCACTCCCGCAGCTCGGCTATCTCCTGACTGGTGAAGCGCTCCACGGCGCAGAGACAGAGCTCTTTCCAATCCTTGAAGTAGTGGTAGACGTGGCTGCGCGCCAGACCGGTGCGCTCGGCCACATCACGGGTAGAAGAGGCGGCCATTCCCTTCTCCCGAAACAGGGCCAGTACGGCCTCGATGATCATCTCTTTGCGCTGTTCTGCTGATGGGCGTGCCATCTTACCTCCTGCGATATCAATCGTTCCGCTTGACTTTGAGCGACTGCTCAAACAAACTTTGAGCACTTGCTCAAAGTTAGCATTTCCGACATCTTAGGAGATAACCCATGACAACACCAACCACTTCGGCAGCCAGTTGCAACGAGCAGGCCACGCCGTTGCCACACTCGGCCGGTCGTTCGCTGGGGGCGATTGCACGGGCCAATCCCCTCAAGCTGGCGGGCACCTTCTCGCTGGTCGCCCTCGAAAACATCCTGCTGGTGGCTTACCCCCTGTTCGCCGGCTTTGCCATCGACGCCATCGTCAAGGGACTGTGGTGGCAAGCCTCGAGCTATGCCCTCATCGTGCTGCTGTTCTGGCTCATCGGCGCCCTGCGCCGGGCGGTCGATACCCGCACCTTCACCCATATCTATGCAGCGCTGGCGGTGCCGGTGATCCTGGCCCAGCGTCAGCAGCAGGAGGGGCAATCCACCATAGTGGCGCGGGTCACCCTGGCACGGGAGTTTGTCGACTTCTTCGAGAAACATATCCCGATCCTGGCCACCAGCCTGGTCTCCATCATGGGTGCCGCCATCATGCTGACGGTGATCGAGTTCTGGGTCGGTATCGCCTGTATGGGGGTTCTGCTGCTGTTCGGTCTGTTGCTGCCCGGTTTTTCACGCAAGAACCAGTTGCTGCATGAGCGCCTCAACGACCGGCTGGAGCACGAGGTCAAGCTGGTGACGCACGCCGAGCAAATCAGGCTGGCCCGTCACTACCGCACCCTCGCATGGATCCGAATCCGGGTATCGGATCGGGAGGCGCTCGCCTTTCTGGCGGTCGGCGTCAGCGCGGCCCTGCTCTTTTTGCTCGCCATCACCATGCTGATGGCCCAACCCCAGGTCTCCGCAGGCCATGTCTATGCTGTGATGACCTACCTGTGGAATTTTGTCAGCAGCCTGGATGAAGGGCCCGGTCTTGCCGACCAGCTCGCCCGGCTGCGGGATATCGGACGCCGGGTCAATACGGCGCAACCAGCCAGCAACACCGAACAAGCAATCTGAACCCGGAGCAAACCATGAACCCGACCACCCTCTGCCAACGAGCGTTGACCATGTGTATCAGCTGTTTTTTCCTCGCCGCCTGCGGCCCCAAAATGAGCGACTTTGAGCCCAACACCAGCTACTGGTTCAAGGAGAAACCGGCAGAGGAGAGTGCCCCGCTGGCACAAGATCTGAAGGTGGATATCGCCATCATAGGTGGCGGCTACAGCGGCCTCTCCAGCGCCTGGCATCTGGCAAAGGCCAATCCGTCGCTCAAGATTGCCATCTTCGAGGCCAAACAGGTCGGCAGCGGCGCCTCAGGCCGCAATGGCGGCATGGTGCTGCCGGGCTCCGAGGTGATGGACCTCTATGAAGAGGGGGAAGCGAGCAAGCGCCACTATGATCTGACGGTCGCCAGCATGCACAAGCTGCAGGCACTGGTTGAATCGACCGGCATCGATGCCGATATGAGGCTCGATGGTTATGTGGAGGCGATCCTCGATGAGGAGGATATTCCCGAGTACCGCGACTATGTAAAAACCGCCAATCGCCTCGGCATCCCGCTGCAATACTGGAACGCCGACACCACCGAAGAGAAACTCGGCACCGACCGCTATGTAGGGGCGGTCTACGACCCCAATGGCGGTCAGGTACACGCCATGAAGCTGGTCAACGCCCTGCACAAGGCGGTGGAGCAGGCGGGCGTCACCATCTATGAACAGAGCCCGGTGCTGGGGATCAAGGAGGGGAAGCAGATCGAACTGAACGTGGCCGACAAGTACAAGGTGACCGCCGACAGCATAGTGCTGGCGACCAACGGCTATACCTCAAAACTTGGCTACTTCAGCGGCCGGGTCTTTCCGGTACACGCCCAGAGCGCCGTGACCGAACCACTTACCCGGGATCAGCTCAACGCCATCCAGTGGCAGAGCCGGATGCCCTTTTATGACACCCGCAACATCCTGTTTCATCTTGTATTGACCCCGGACAACCGGATCGTCATCGGCGGTGGCAATGCCGAGTACGTCTTCAACGACGGCCTCAACTACAAGGGCGATCTCAATCGGGTCAGCGAGATGATGATGACCGAGCTGGTGACCCTCTATCCGGCCCTCAAGGGGATCAAATTTGAGCAGGTGTGGGACGGGGTGCTCGGCATGACCGGCGACAGCACTGAAGCGGTGGGGGTAATGGGGGATCACAACAACATCTACTACGCCCTCGGCTACAACGGCCACGGCATCAACCTCTCCTTCCTGTTTGGCGACATCGTGGCCAGCCTCTATCAAGGCAAGGCTCACCCTTGGTTCAACCACGCGGAGCAGACGCTGCCGATGTGGCTGCCGCCAGAGCCGTTCAAGTCAATCGGCGTCAAATCCACCCTGATGTTCTATCACTGGCAAGATCGCGACTATCTGGAGCCATAACGCGATATGCGTCTGCCAACCTGCGGTTTGACCGCTGCACAGACATCCATTTTCCATGGCTGCCCGACACACTGCGGGGGGATAGAGCGGACAGCCAAGGTTGGCAGCAGCAACCGGACGTTTGACAAGAGGCGCCCGCATTTCTGGCTGATACTGAATTAGCTCAATCTTGCTCGAATTTTATTACTATCAATGGAGAATCAATATGCGAGCATTTCCGGTATTAAAAGGCGCTATTTTTTCGCTGATCGCATTGAGTGGCACACTCGCTACCAACGTCTTCGCCAGCGAGGAAAATATCGCCAGATTTTATGATGACAACCAGAGTTACTGGGCTCAGTTCTTGCCTACCGTAAACTCAAGCCTCAATAAAGACATTGATGTGGATGTCGCCGTCATCGGCGGTGGATATACGGGATTATCTGCCGCATACCATATCAAGAAGTCCAATCCGGCCAGCACTGTGGTTATTTTGGAAGCAAAGCGGGTCGGCAATGGCGCATCTGGCCGTAATGGCGCTCTGGTGTTGGCGCAAACCTATAGCGAAGGCGGCTTTGTGATGGGTGATCACAAAGCGAATCATAAAGAGATTTATGACATCACCGTCAATAGCATGCACCGGATTAAGCGGTTGGCCGAATCGACCGGCATTGACCCGGGATACGTACTCAATGGCCAATCGCTGGGAATTTTTAACCCTGAAAATCTGGATGATGCCAAAGAGTATGTGGCTCAGGCCAAAAAACTGGGCATGCCAATTGAATTCTGGGGCAAAGAGAAAGCCGTGAATATGCTCGGCTCACCAGAGCTGGTCGGTGCGGTATATGATCCCAATGGCGGCATGGTCAACCCGGGCAAGCTGGTCGCCGCGCTCAAGAAACTGGCGGAAGATGCCGGGGTCGTCATCTATGAAAACAGCCCGGTGCTGGAATATGAAGAAGACGGCAAACTGATTTCATTGCCAGTCAAGGTCAATGACAAACGCTATGAAGTTACCGCAAAGAGTATTGTCGTTGCAGCCAATGCCTATGCCGGGAAAACGCTTGGCTTCAAGCCTGATGATATTGAACCCTCTCACACTCAAGTGGCAGTCACGGCCCCACTGACGGATGCGCAATACAACAGTATTGGCTGGAAAAACAACATCTCATGGTATGACGACCAATATGCCGGAACGGACAGTGATGCCACTTACCACATGGTCATGACCGCTGACCATCGCATTGTTATTGGTGGTGGCAGCGTCGAATACAATGAGGGGGATGACCTGCAGTACCCCGGTGATTTGAAAAAGATTGAAGCTCAAATCTCCAAGCGTATTGGTGAGCTCTATCCATCAATAAAAGGGATAAAAATTGAAAAAACTTGGGACGGGATCATTGCAGAAACCACAACCAAGAATGAAATGATCGGCGTCACCGGTACGAATCAGAATATTTATTATGCCCTTGGATATAACGGCGGACAGGGCGTTAACGTTGCCTTCTTGTTTGGCGAGCTGGTCTCCAAGCTATACAACAAGCAAGATGACAAATTGTTGAGCATCATGCTGGCTAAATAGCTGATAACGCTAAATGCAAGGCATTTAATTACTTCCTAAAACCATCCATCAGCAGGCACGCCTCAGGGCGTGCCTTTGTGCAATACCGCCACATCGGCATGAGGCAACTCAAGCTCGGCCTGCCAGCGAGCAGCCAGCACCCGAAACGACGCCTCGGCAAAGAAGACGATATGGGTAGGATCGTGGCGGTAACGCCAGTTCTTGAACCGCTCGTCACCGAGCACCCGCTGGGTTTGCAGCACCAGCATGCCGCCGGGCTTGAGACAGCCCCACAACCGGTCAAGCACGGCGCGCGGTTCGGCAATGTGCTCGATCACCTCGGTACTGGTGATGAAGTCATACTGACGCGTCAGCAACTCGGGGAAGTCGGCATAGAACTTGTCATACCCAACCATGTCGTAACCCGCTTCACGCCCCATCGCCACCAGCGCAGGGCCGGGACCACAGCCAAAATCAAGGCCGCTGGCAGGTAGCGGCACCCGCGCCAGCACCTCGCCAAAGGCCCGCATCAAAAACGTGCGATAACGGGGATCATCCACCCGGTTGTCGTGGCCGTCGTAGACCACCTTCTCCGCCGCCTCATCCAGATGATCGCCCGCATCCAGCCAGACCAGCTCGCACTGGCGACAGCGGTGATAGCGCTTGCCCGCCACCGGCAGGGGATAGGAGTGATGGCTGGCACACAGGGGGCAGCAGGCAGTCGATGACATGGAATACCTCGGGATGGCGACAGGGGGGCAGCTTGCCTGCCGTACCGGATGCTGACAACTTTTTTTTGCCGCTTAAGGGTTTCTTAAGTTTGGGCTTTTACTCTGAATCCATCGCAAGAGAAGGAGCCTCCCCATGACCACCGAGATCCAAGCCCCCTACCGGTTGATCCTGGCCGAATCAGAGCAGCAGGTCATGGCGCTGCAAGCCTATATCCAGGATGCCTACACCCTGGAGTTCAATGCCCGCATTCCCCATTTTCTGCCCTGCCTGATCGGACTCTATCGCGCCGACGGGACGCTGGTGGGTGCCTGTGGCCTCAACCGTGCCAGCAGCCAGGCCGGCGAGCATCGCCTCTATCTGGAGCAGTATCTGGAGCAACCGATCGAAGCCTCCATCGAGACTCGCCTTGGTGTTCGTCCCGACCGCCAGCGCATCATCGAGGTGGGCAACCTCGCCTGTCGCGAGCCGGGCAATGCCCGCCTGATGTTTGCCGCCCTCTGCCGCATGCTGTGTGACAACGCTCTCGACTATGTGGTCTTTACCGGCACCGCCAAGCTGCGCAACAGCTTCACCCGCCTGCGCCTCAATCCGGTCGAACTGGCCCCCGCCCAGGCCCATCAGGTCGGTGCCGACGCCGCAGCATGGGGCGAGTACTACCGCTGCCAGCCCAAGGTGATGGTGGGAGATATCAATCAGGGGCGGGCAGTGCTCGCCCAGAGCAGCCTGCTGCTCAACCTGCTGGCCCCCATGCCAGTGCTTTTTACCGATGCAACCCTGACCAGTGAGAAAAGGTGCGCCCAATGAGCCTGTTCGACGCCATCGCCAAACATGCCCGCGAGAATCCGCAATCACCTGCGCTGCTGAGCAGCCAGCAGCGGCTCGACTACCACAGCCTCTGGCAGCAGATCCAGCATCTGGCTGGCAAGCTGCAGCAAGCCGGCATCAAGCGCCTTGCCCTGCAACTCGACAACGGCTTGCCATGGGCGCTGATGGATCTGGCCTGCACCAAAGCCGGGATCGTGGTGATCCCGGTGCCCCACTTCTTCAGCCTTGAACAGCAAGAGTGGCTGCTGGAGAGCAGCGGCGCCGATGCACTGGTTGGCCCGGCCCATCAGGGATGGCACGCTGCCGAGCCGCTGTTGCTGGTCAGCGGCGAACTGCCGCTCTGGCGCCGCAAACCGGCAAACCTCCCGGTATTGCCACAGGGCACTGCCAAGATCACCTACACCTCCGGCACCACGGGCCAGCCCAAAGGGGTCTGCCTCTCGCTGGCCAGCATGATGGCGGTGTGCGAGTCGTTGGCCGAGCGTGTCGCGCCAGCCAAGGTGGAAAAACACCTCACCCTGCTGCCGCTGGCTACCCTGCTTGAGAACCTCACCGGCCTCTATGTGCCGCTGCTGACCGGTGCCTGCAGCCGCATCCCATCGCTCGGCGAACTCGGCTTCACCGGCTCCAGCTCGCTCAATCCCGCCATGCTGGGGGAGGCGCTGCTGCGGTGGTCAACTCACAGTCTGGTGCTGGTGCCCGAGCTGCTGCGCCTGTTGCTGGCGCTCTGTACCAGTACCCCGGTGCTGGCCCAGCAGCTGCGCGGTCTGCGCTTTATCGCCGTCGGCGGTGGCAAGGTTGCCCCCGATCTTATCGCCCATGCCCGCCAGCTTGGTCTGCCGGTCTACGAGGGGTATGGCCTCTCGGAGTGCTGCTCGGTGGTGGCCCTCAACACCATGGGTACTGACAAGCCGGGCAGCGTTGGCCGCCCCCTGCCCCATACCTGTGTCACCATCGGTGACGATGGCGAGATCCTGGTACGCGGCAGCGCCATGCTGGGGTATCTGGGTAGCGATGAGTCAATCCCCGAGCTGATTGCCACGGGAGATCTGGGCCGCCTCGATGAAGAGGGC
Source organism: Aeromonas sp. SG16 (assembly GCF_024436135.1). Lineage (NCBI taxonomy): Bacteria > Pseudomonadati > Pseudomonadota > Gammaproteobacteria > Aeromonadales > Aeromonadaceae > Aeromonas > Aeromonas sp. SG16. The sequence goes on along the minus strand of NZ_JANFNW010000006.1, from coordinate 118,937 downwards.
TACCTCCATATCACCGGGCGCAAGAAGAATGTCCAGATCACCGCCTTTGGCCGCAACTTCTCCCCCGAGTGGGTCGAGGCTGAAGCCCAGCTCTGCCCAGCCATCGCCCGTATCGTGGTGTTCGGCGATGGCCAGCCCGCCAACGTGGCGCTGATCCAGCCCCTGCCGGGCAAAGAGGCCGAGCTGCCACAACAGATCGAAGTATTGAATCGCCGTCTCCCCGACTACGCCCGCCTGCACCACTGGCTGCCGGTGGCACTTGACCAGCATCCCGGGCTGCTCACCGCCAACGGGCGGGTGCGCCGGGAAGAGACCTATCGCCAGTTTGCCCAACAGATCAGCCAGTGCCTTGCAACCGGCACCACAGGAGAATCCTCATGAGCTTCTATCAGACTCTGCAACAAGCCACTGCCAGTGAGCGCGAGCACCTTTTCAAGGCCCCCATCATTGAAGCTTGCCGCCGTGGTGACATCAGTCGCGACACCTATCTCGCCTTTCTGGCGCAGGCCTACTACCACGTGCGCCACACAGTCCCGCTTTTAATGGCAACCGGCGGCAAGCTGGGTCAGGAGTACGAGTGGGTACGCGGCGCCATTGCCGAGTACATCGACGAGGAGTACGGCCATCAGGAGTGGATCCTCAATGACATCCGCGCCTGTGGCGGCGATGCCGAGGCGGTGCGTCATGGCCAGCCCGGCCTGCCCATCGAGCTGATGGTCGCCTTCCTCTACGACCAGATCCAGCGCGGCAACCCCATGGGCTTCTTCGGCATGGTCCAGGTGCTGGAAGGCACCAGCGTCGCCATCGCCCTCACTGTGGCCGACCAGCTGAAAAGCGGCCTCGGGCTGCCCCCGCAGGCGATGAGCTATCTCAGCTCCCACGGCACCCTGGATCAGGAGCACCTCAAGTTCTTTGAATCCTTGATGGATAAGGTCGAGAGCCCGGCAGATCAGGCCGCCATCATCCACTCCACCAAGGTGGTCTATCGCCTCTACGGCGAGATGCTCTACAACCTCACCGCCACGCCGTGACCAGAAGGAATCCGCATCATGAAACTTGAAGGAAAAACGGTGCTGCTCACCGGCGCCAGCGGCGGGATTGGCGAGGAGCTGGCCCAGGAGCTGGCCGCCCAGGGCGCCCATCTGCTGCTGCACGGCCGCCGCGCTCCGGCGCTGGAGCGCCTGTGCAAGTCGCTGCCGCACCCCGAGCACCATCAGGTGGTGATCGCCGATCTTGGCGTGCCCCACGAGCGGGCCAAGTTGTTGCAACACCCGGCGCTGGATAACGGGCTCGACATCCTGATCAACAACGCCGGCTGCAACCAGTTTGCCTGGCTGGAAGATCAGAGCAGCGAGCAGGTCGAACGCCAGCTGCTGCTCAATATCGAGGCGCCGATCCAGCTGACCCGCGCCCTGCTGCCCCGCCTGCGCAAACCGGGGATCATCATGAACATGGGGTCAGGGTTTGGCGGCATCGGCTACCCGGGCTACAGCGTCTACTGCGCTACCAAGTTCGCCCTGCGCGGCTTTAGCGAGGCGCTGGGGCGGGAGCTGGAGGGCAGCGGCATCAAGGTGCTCCACTTTGCCCCCCGCGCCACCCGTACCAAACTCAACTCCGAAGCGGCCTACGAGATGAATGCGGCGCTCGGCACCCAGACCGACAGCCCGCAGGAGGTAGCGGAAGAGGCGATCATCGCCCTGTGCAACGAGACCCGCCGCAGCTGGCTCGGCTGGCCGGAGAAGCTGTTCGTACGACTCAATGCCCTGCTGCCCGGCATCGTCGACAAGGCGCTGGCCAAACAGCTGCCCATCATTAAACGCTATGCCCGCCAACAGCCGGGCATGGCCGAGAGCGGCGCGGCGCTGCAGCCCGACCTCTCACGCCCCATCCCGACCAAAAAGGAACTTTGATATGAACGTTGCGCTAAAATCCGCCACCTCCTGCGTCATCGCCCTCCTGCTTGGCTCGACCTGCGCCCAGGCAGCCACAGACGCCCTCGCCCCTATTCAGCAACAGTGGGCCGTCTGCCAGTACCAGCAGAGCGGCAAAGCGAAAGAGAGCTGCCTCGAAACCCTGAGCACCCAGGCCGAAGCGGCCAGTGCCAAGGAGCCATTTCGCACCGACCTGCTCATCTGGTCGGCCATCGTCAAGAGCACCTGGGCTGGTGCCAAGGGCGGGCTGGGGGCGCTGGGGCTGGTGAAAGAGGCCAAGGCCAAGCTGGAGCTGGCCATCAAGCAGGATCCCAAGGCGCTGGATGGCTCCGCCTATACCAGCCTGGGCTCCCTCTACTATCAGGTGCCCGGCTGGCCGGTCGGCTTCGGCGATGACGAGAAGGCGGAGCAGCTGCTCAAGCAGGCGCTGGCCATCAACCCGACCGGCATCGACCCCAACTTCTTCTACGGCGACTTCCTGCTGGATCAGGGCCGCAAGGCTGAGGCCAAAACCTATCTCGACAAGGCGATGGCAGCTCCAGCGCGCCCGGGCCGGGAAGTGGCGGACGAGGGCCGCAAAATGGAGATCCGCGAGCGACTCGCCAAGCTGTAAAGTCCTGCCGTATCAGAGATCTATTTAAACTCTGCCCACCAGCTTGCATACTGGTGGGCAGAGTCGTTTCAAGGGGAATAACAATGCGGATCCTGCTGGTTGAAGATGATGTGATGCTGGGTGATGGCATGCAGGATGCCTTGCGCCACAGCGGTTATACGGTGGACTGGCTGCAGCAGGGGTTGCCCGCCCTGACGGCACTCAAGAGCGACGAGTTTGCCGCCCTCATTCTGGACCTCAACCTGCCCGATATCGACGGCCTCAGCCTGCTGCGCAAGCTGCGCCGCGAAGGGCACCAGCTGCCGGTGCTGATCCTCACCGCCCGCGATGCCCTCGACGATCGGGTCATCGGACTGGATGCCGGCTCCGACGACTACATGGTCAAACCCTTCGCCCTGCAGGAGCTCAACGCTCGCCTGCGCGCGCTGGTGCGCCGCAGCAAGGGGCAGGTGCAGGCCGTGCTGGAGTACGGGGAGATCCTCATCTACCCCGAGGCGCAGCAGGTCACCTATCGGGGCGAACCGGTCAAGCTCACCCCCCACGAATACAAGCTGCTGCAAGAGCTCATCAGCCAGAGCGGCCGGGTGCTCAGCAAGGAGCAGCTGCAGCAGAGCCTCTACGGCTGGGACGAGGGGGCCGAAAGCAACGCGGTGGAGGTGCATATCCACCACCTGCGCAAGAAGTTCTACAGCGACCTGATTCGCAATATTCGCGGTGTCGGTTACATCATTCCCCAGCTTGATCAGGCCAGCCGGAGTGCCCCCCGATGAAAAAACCGCGCTCCATCCGCCGCTTTCTGCTCACCGGCATTCTCACGCTGGTGGGGCTCAGCCTCACCATCAGCGCCGTCATCGGCTATCTGGAGGCGAGCCACGAGATGGAGGAGCTGTTCGACGCACGGCTGGCCCAGTCCGCCCGCATCACCGACCAGCTGCTGGAGCGCTATCTGGCCCAGCAAGGGGCGCTACCAGCCAATGGCACCATCTATCAGGATTGGGAGGTGCAAAACCCCGACGAGTGGACCAAGGATCCCAGCTTCAATCTGAGCGGTGAGGATCGGGAACTCACCCCCTATGGTCACGAGTTCGAGCGCAACCTCTACTTCCAGCTGCTCAACGACAAGGGGGTCATGCTGCTGCGCTCCCCCAGTGCCCCGGATCAGCCACTGGTCGAGCTCACTCGCGGTTTCAGCACGGTGAAAAAGGATCACCATCAGTGGCGCACCTTCACCCTCTACAACGAGGATGGCCGCACCTGGCTGGTGGTGGCCGAGCGGGATGACGAGCGCAGTGAACTGGCCAGCAAGATGGCGGCTCTTACCATGCTGCCCCTGCTGCTGACCCTCCCCTTTCTGCTGGTGCTGCTCTGGTGGCTCATCACCCGCGGTCTGGCCCCCCTGCGCCTGCTGGCGCAAGCGATCAGCGAGCGCCACCCCGCCAACCTGAGCCCGCTCAACCTCAAGACCAGCGCCCACGAACTGACTCCGCTCACCAACGAGATCAACCGCCTGATGCATGCGCTGGCCGAAACCATCGAACGGGAGAAACAGTTCACCAACGAGGCAGCCCACGAACTGCGCACCCCGCTGGCGGTGCTGCGGATCCACAGTGAAAATGCCCTGAGCGCCGAGGATGAGGAGAGCCGCCAGCAATCGATGCACAAGATGCTGCAGGCCCTCGATCGCAGCGACCGGCTGATCCGCCAGCTGCTGACCCAAGCTCGCATCGACAACCAGCAAGGGGTGGTGCAGGGCGAGCTCAACCTGAGCCAGCTGCTGCAAACCTCGCTGGCAACGCTGGCCCCCATTGCCCTGAAAAAGGATCAGCAACTTTCGCTGGAGGGGGATGAGAATCTGATGGTGATGGGTCAGGGTACCCTGCTCGATCTGCTGTTCAGCAACCTCATCGACAATGCGTTGCGCTACACCCAGGCCGGGGGCGAGATCACCGTCAATGTGCAGCAGGAGGGGCACAGGGTCAGGGTCGATATCCGCGACAACGGCCCCGGTATTCCGACCGCGGCACTGTCACGGCTGTGCGAGCGCTTCTTTCGGGTCAATCCCCAGCAGGGGGATGGCGTCGGCCTTGGCATGGCGATTGTCTCGCGCATCGCCCAGCTGCACGGCGCCGAGCTTGATGTCCACAACCGGCCGGAAGGGGGGCTGGAAGTGAGTGTGTTCCTCCCGCTTCCGCTGGCAAGATGAGCGATAAGCAAACAGCCCGCGATGCGGGCTGTTTGCTATCAATGACAATTTGGCTGCACGGTAAAGGTTCGACCGGCATCCACCGGGCCAAGATCCGCCAGCAGGCGACGGCCAAGCAGCACCGGATAGATCATGTCGCTGCGATCCCGCAGGGTGAACCACTCCTCGTACACCCTATCCCCTAGACAGATGGACATGGTGACGGTTGGCCGCTGCTCGATGCCCCCAGCGCCGCGAATGGTCACGCTCTGCTCCACCGGACGCTCGAACTGCTGCTTGACTCGCTCACCGCTGTCGGCATCGGTCACATCCAGCATAAAGCGCACCCAGGGTTTGCCATCCCGTTTGAAGTGGACGAGGGAGCGCGCATCAAGAGAGGAGGTGAGCGCACCGGTATCGAGCTTCATCTTCACCGCCACACCGATCGGCATGATGAGGCCCTTCTCAACCCAGCCATAGCTGGTCGGTGTTGCCGCCAGTGCGCGGCCACAAAGCCCCCACAGGATGGCGGCACTCAACAATCTTTTGCCCATCACGATTTCTCGCATTGTCGATATTGCGCCCAGATCTATCACAGCCAACCCGGGGGTCAACCCGATTTGTTATGACCAGCCGCAAGCTGCCCGGTAAACCGCAACGGCAGACGACAGTCGGTGGCAGCAACGACGCCGATTGCATAGGGTTGAAAACAGGGAGAAAAGAGGTAAACGGGAGGCAAGATAAGGTGCTGGATGAAGCTTGTGGCCAACCTCAGGTTGTGACGCCAAAGGCTACCACAACAATGAGCGAATTATCAGTCTTGTTCTGAAGGGATTTTTGCCTACACTGTTGTAAACCGGAGGGCCTGAAAACCACCGGTTTTTTTGCGCCTGCCGAAAATTTGCCACTGCAAAAGTGACTTTCAACAAGGCTCAATAAGGAATTTGTAATGCGTATCGAAGAAGACTTGAAGCTCGGTTTCAAGGATGTCCTGTTCCGCCCCAAGCGCTCTACTCTCAAGAGCCGTTCCCAAGTAAGCCTGACCCGTCAGTTCACCTTCAAACACACTCAGACCCAATGGCAAGGCGTACCCGTTATCGCCGCCAACATGGATACCGTCGGCAGCTTTGCCATGGCGCGCACGCTGGCCGGTTTCGAGATGATGACCGCGGTACACAAGCACTACAGCCTTGAGCAGTGGCAAGCTTTCGTCAACGAGACCGATCCGGCGCTGCTGGGCCATGTGATGGTCTCCACCGGCACCTCGGCTGAAGATTTCGCCAAGACCCGCCAAATCCTCGCCATGTCCGAAGCGCTGCGTTTCATCTGTGTCGATGTGGCCAACGGCTACTCCGAGCACTTCGTCGAGTTCGTGCGCAAGATTCGTGAAGCCTGCCCCAACCACGTCATTCTGGCGGGCAACGTGGTGACCGGCGAGATGGTCGAAGAGCTGATCCTCTCCGGCGCCGACATCGTCAAGGTCGGCATCGGCCCGGGCTCGGTCTGTACCACTCGCGTCAAGACCGGCGTCGGTTATCCGCAGCTCTCCGCCATCATCGAGTGTGCTGATGCGGCCCACGGCCTCGGCGGCCAGATCGTCGGTGACGGCGGCTGTACCTGCCCGGGCGACGTAGCCAAAGCGTTCGGCGGCGGCGCCGACTTCGTGATGCTGGGTGGCATGCTGGCAGCCCACGAAGAGTGCGGTGGCGAGATCGTCGATGTAGACGGCGAACCCTTCATGAAGTTCTACGGCATGAGCTCCTCCAGCGCCATGGACAAGCACGCCGGTGGCGTCGCCGAATACCGCGCCTCCGAGGGTAAAACCGTGCTGCTGCCCTACCGCGGCCCGGTCGAGAACGCCGTGCGCGACATTCTGGGCGGCGTGCGCTCCACCTGTACCTACGTTGGCGCCAGCCAGCTGAAAGAGTTGACCAAACGCACCACCTTCATCCGGGTACGCGAGCAAGAGAACAACGTCTACGGCAAGGAGTAACCTGCCACAGACCGCCGTCACGCGCTGACGGTTAGAAGCCAGTCAACCGGTGTGCTACCCTGCGCACCGGTTTTTTTGCATTTGGAACCCCGAGCCATGACCACTCCCCTGCCCCCGTTTGACTGGGACATCTTCTGCTGCGTCGTCGACAACTTCGGTGACATCGGCGTCACCTGGCGACTCGCCCGCCAGCTAAAACGGGAGGGGAATATTGCGGCACATGGCGATGAGGTTCAGGTGCGGCTCTGGGTGGACGATCTGGCAAGTTTCGCCCGCATCTGCCCCGGGCTCGACCCGGCGCAGGATGGTCAGTGGGTCGATGGGATCTATATCCAGCACTGGCATGAGACCCTGCCGACCGACATGACCCCGGCCAGGGTGGTGATCGAAGCCTTTGCCTGCGAACTGCCCACCCCCTTCATAGAACTGATGGCGAGCCAACCCAAGCCCCCCTGCTGGATCAATCTGGAGTACCTCTCGGCAGAGAGCTGGGTCGAGGATTGCCACGGCCTCGCCTCGCCACAGCGAGTTGGCAACCAGAGCCTCAACAAATACTTCTTCTTCCCGGGCTTTACCGCTAAAACCGGCGGCCTTTTGTGCGAGCACGACCTCATCACCGAACGGGAGCAGTGGCAGCAAGATGATGCGGGACTGGCAGCCTACTGGGCCAGCCTCGGTTTGCAGCCCAGACAAGAGCACGAGCTGCGGGTCAGCCTCTTTACCTACGAGAGCGATGCGCTGCAAAGCCTGGTCGAGAGCTGGTGCCAGAGCGCCACTCCCGTCACCCTGCTGTTGCCGCTGGGGCGCTCTCTCAACGATGTACTCACCGGCGCCGGTCTGGCAGATGCCATCCCTGCGGCCCAAGCGGGGGATCTGCTCCACTCGGGCAACCTCACCATCAAGCTGCTGCCGATGACCGATCAGGCCGGTTACGATCGATTGCTGTGGAGCTGCGATCTCAATCTGGTACGCGGGGAGGACTCCTTCGTGCGGGCCCAGTGGGCAGTTCGTCCTTTCCTCTGGCATATCTACCAACAGGAGGAGGAGGCCCATCTGGTCAAGCTGGAGCAGTTCCTCGACCACTATCTTGCTGATCTGCCTGCCGATTGCGCCCAATGGCTGCGCCGCTTCAATCTGGCTCTCAACCGTGGTGAAGATTGCCGCGCACTCTGGGCCCAATGGCCGCAATACAGCGCGATTTGGCAGCGACATGGGCGACTCTGGTCACAGAAGCTGCTCCGGGATGGGGATCTCGTCACGAGGTTGGTGAAATTTCTGGAAAGCCGTATATAATCTGGCAGTTTTTATCCGTCCGTTTCACGAACAGGAATTTTTTACATGAAAACCGCTCAGGAAATCCGCGCTGGTAACGTAGTCATGATCGGCACCGAGCCGATGGTGGTCCAGAAGGCTGAATTCAACAAATCCGGCCGTAACTCCGCCGTGGTCAAAATGAAGCTGAAAGGCCTGCTGAACGGCAGCGCCACCGAGACTGTCTTCAAGGCCGACGACAAGCTGGACGTTGTTCAGCTGGAGCGTAAAGAGTGCACCTACTCCTACTTCTCCGACCCCCTGTATGTCTTTATGGACACCGAGTACAACCAGTACGACGTAGAGAAAGACAACCTGGGTGACGTGCTGAACTACCTGGTAGACGGCATGGAAGATCTGTGTGAAGTGACTTTCTACAACGAGAAAGCCATCTCCGTAGAACTGCCGACCACCATCGTGCGCGAAGTTGAGTACACCGAGCCGGCTGCCCGTGGCGACACCTCCGGTAAAGTGACCAAGCCTGCCCGTCTGAAAGGCACTACCTACGAGCTGGCTGTTGCCGCTTTCGTAGAGATCGGTGACAAGATCGAAATCGATACCCGCACCGGTGAATTCAAGCGTCGCGTCAACTAATTGACCACGTTGAATTGATTGCAAAAAAGCGAGCCTCCGGCTCGCTTTTTTATTGCCTGTTCGCGACCACAACACCGCCTCCCTTAAGAAAATCGCACCGCTGCCGCTAACCCGATTAACCGGGGGAGCACACTATGGCCAGATTATCCTTATCACTGCTGTTATTGACCATGCTGGCTGGCCATGTCGCGCAGGCGAGCGACGTTGCACCGCCCATCGCGGAGCCACTCCCCCTCGATCACTGGCAAGCAAGCGACTGGAAAGGGCAACCCGAAGCTACCCAGATCGACAAACAGACGGTGCTGTTTGCCAAGCACGACAGCGACAACTATGTGGGTCTCGCCATCCTGCTGCCCGACTGGCAGCGCAGCGGTCAGCTCTGGCAACTGACCCGAGCCCTCAGCCAGCTGGGCTTTGATACCCTGCTGCTGCTCCCCTCTCCCCAGCAAACCGAGCTAGACCCCGCCGCCGAGAAAAAAGCCAAGGAGAGCGATGCCTTTCGCAAGCAACTGGCCGAGCGGATCAGCAAGCTGGCCGATGCCAAGCTGCAGGAGGGGGGCTTCAAGCTGATCCTGGCGCAAGGCACCGGCGCCGCCTGGACAGCCAACCTCATCGCCAGCGAACAGCTGCCCGCCCCCGATGCGCTGGTGCTGCTTGATGGCTTCTTCCCCGACCAGCAGAGCAACCAGATCCTCGCAAAAGAGATAGCGCAGGGCACCATCCCTACTCTGGATCTCTATCAGGAGGATGGCGGCCGCTGGCCGCTGCTGGCGGCCGAGGCGCGCCAAACCGAGAGCCGACGCAGCCATAAGCTCAACTATCGCCCCTACGCCCTGATGGAACTGGGCGAAACCCCCACCCGCATTCAGGGGTGGCTCAACCATCTGGGCTGGCTCTGACCCGCGCCACAAAGCACGCGCAACATCACATCTGCCGGAGAAAGCCCACCCGCCATGGCGCGGTACACTGGCTCTGATGGCGCCCTTTTTGGCATCATGACGGTTCAAACCCGAATATGGCAGGAAGGTACATGCAGCAGATTGTGTTTCTCGACAGCGATACCCTGGATGCGGGCATCACCCTGCATCATCCCGACTTTCCCCACCACTGGCAGAGTTATCCCAGCACGGCCCCGGAACAGGTGGTCGAACGGCTGAAAGATGCCAGCATCGCCATCATCAACAAGGTGCGCATCGGTGCCGCCGAACTGGCCCAGTTGCCGGAGCTCAAACTCATCGCGCTCGCCGCTACCGGCAGTGACAACGTGGATCTGGAGGCGTGCCGCGCGGCCAACGTCGGGGTATGCAACATCCGCAACTACTCGGGCCCCTCGGTGCCAGAACACGCCGTGGCGCTGATGCTGGCCCTGTCGCGCAACCTCTTCTGCTGGCGCCAGTCGCTGCTGGAGGGGCGCTGGCAACAGAGCGGTCAGTTCTGCTTCTTCGATCACAACATCATGGATCTGCACGGCAAGCAGCTTGGCATCATCGGCAAGGGAACTCTGGGTCAGGCGCTCGGCGAGCGGGCCAAGGGAATGGGGATGACGGTACGTTACGCCCAGAGCCAGATCGGTGGCGGCCACGACGAAGATCGCCTGCCCCTCGACGAGCTGCTGCAAAGCTCGGATGTGATCAGCCTGCACTGCCCGCTCACCCCCTACACCCGCAACCTGATTGGCGAGCGGGAGCTGGGCTTGATGAAACCGGGCGCCCTGCTGATCAACGTCGGCCGCGGCGGTCTGGTGGATGAAGAGGCGCTGCTGCGGGCGCTGGCCAACGGCCGCCTCGGCGGTGCCGGTTTCGATGTGGCGAGCGTCGAACCCCCGCCCCCCGACCATCCCCTGATGAAGGCGCTGCAATACCCCCACTTTATCCTCACCCCCCATGTAGCGTGGGCCAGCGAGGAGTCGATGCAGCGGCTGGCCGACCAGCTGATCGACAACATCAACGCCTTTGCCGCCGGTCGCCGCCAGCACCGGCTGGTCTGAGCAAACATGCAAAACGGGGCCCACTGGCCCCGTTGTTTCATTCCCACCATTCACGACAGATGGCGATCAATCGTCGTCATACCATCTGTGTTTTTTATGCTTCTTGTGCTTTTTGTGGTGCTTGTGATGGTGGTCATCATCATCGTAATAGCGATCCTGACTCTGGTGGCCATCGCCGGTCTTGGCACCGATGGCCGAGCCGCTCGCCCCGCCAACGCCGGCGCCGATCAGCTGGCCGGTATCGCCACCGACACTCTTGCCGATGGCGGCACCACCCAGCGCCCCCACCGCACCGCCAAGGGCCGCTTCATTCTTGTTGCCCTTGTTGGCCGTCGCCGCACCACCAGCTGCGCCGCCAATGGCCGCACCAACCAGCGCACCGGTATCGCCCCCCAACTCCTTGCCGATCATGGTGCCCGCCACCCCGCCTGCGCCGCCACCGAGAATGGTATTGAGGGTCTCGGAGGCGTGCACGGTCGTACTGCCAGCGAGCAAGGCGCCCAACAGGGCCAGTGCGCGAAGCGCGCGCGAATTCATCTCCATGGGTACTCCTGTCAAACCTGATTAATTCCACCGGCACTATACAAAGCAGCGGGGCCAGCGCCAGATGGGGGACAATCGCCACCTATGCAGCTCAAGTCGCGTCAAATCAGGAATGCAGGCGGAGCCATCGATACAACGAATTGAATCAGAAGGGGAAACTGGTGAAATATCAGAAGTGGAGGCGAGCAGCCAAAGGCAGTTGCCACCGCTTTCGCCCATCAGGGTCAAGCGGCCATCGGACAGCTCCTGTCACCAATCCTGCAGCCGGTTAGCGAGAGGAGGATGCGGCGTACTGCGCCATGATGACCTGACGCAGCAGCGCGCGCGCCTCATCAATACGGGTTGAACGGGAGAGCCCCTTCGCCCACATCAGGGCCAGGGTGCGGCTCAGCACCGGTTCGTGCAGCGCCACGACCTTGAGCTGGGGATCGCACTGGTTCGCGGCATAGAGCCCGGGCAGGATGGCAACCGCCAGCCCGGAGCGCACGAGGCCGTAGAGTGTCTCGACATAATCTGTGGTGTATCTGGGCTTGAGCCCGGGCAGCTGGCTCTGGGCCAGTCCGTTGACCTGCCGGCTGACGTTGCCTCTGGCAAAGAGGGCGATGTCGCGGCGGGTCAGCGCCTGCCAGCTGATGGCCTCCGCCGCTGCCAGCGGATCCTGCCGGTTAATCACCGCCACCAGCGCATCGTCCAGCAGCGGCGTCACCTCCAGCGAATCGGGCAACTCGCCATCCAGCACGCCAATCCCCGCATCCAGAGCCCCCTCGGCCAGCGCCTGCAACAGACCGTCGTTGGTATGATCCTGAAACTCGACCCGCAAGCCCGGGAACTGCTGCTGCAGACGGGCGGCCGCCAGCGGAAACATCAGGGTGCAGGCCGACGGGATCAGACCGATGCGCAGGGTGCCATCGCCCCCTTCGACCATCACCTGCTGCATATCGGCAAAAGCGGCATGGGCCACATTGAGTAGCCCCTTGGCATGAGGCAGGATCGCCTCCCCCTGTTCGGTCAGGGTGACCGCCTGCGCGGTGCGGTGAAACAGTTTGCCGCCGAGTACAGATTCAATCTGGCGCAGGGCACTGCTCAGGGCAGGCTGGCTGATGGCCATCTGATTGGCCGTTTCGGTGAAGTGGCGCAGCTGGGCCAGCGTGACAAAATACTGGATCTGCTTGAGAGAGAGCGCAGGCAGACGGCGCCAAGGTTCGGACATGAAATCGACAACCGGAGAAAAACGTTTGCAGCAGCATAACCCTTTCTTATCCAGTTATAAATTCTTTGCGCTATGCACGGGCCAATCCCCTCCCTAAAGTGGGCCCATTATTCCCCTTGTCAGGCCATCTCCTTCATGTGTGAACAAGATGCATCCCTCAACTTGCGCCGCCGCGCCGTGCAGGCAGCCCTCGGCGAAGCCCCCTTCGATCTGCTGCTGACCAACGCCAACCTGATCGACATGGTGACCGGCGAGATCCGCCCCGTCGACGTGGGGCTGGTCGGCCCGCTGATCGCCAGCGTCCATCCGGTCGGCACCTTCCAGCAGGCACGCGAGACCCACGATCTGGCCGGCGCCTATCTCTCGCCCGGTCTTATCGACAGCCATGTTCATGTGGAGAGCTCCCACCTGACGCCGGAGCGCTACGCCGATGTGGTGGTCGCGCAGGGCACCACCACCATCTTCTGGGATCCCCACGAGCTGGCCAATGTGCTCGGGCTGGCGGGAGTGCGCTACGCCATCGACGCCAGCCGCAACCTGCCGCTGCGGGTCATCTGCGCCGCCCCCTCCAGCGTTCCCTCGACGCCGGGTCTCGAGATGTCGGGCGCCGACTTCCACGGCCCCGAGATGGCCACCATGCTGGAGTGGCCGGAGGTGGCGGGGATCGCCGAGGTGATGGACATGCAGGGGGTGCTGGGCGGCAGCGAGCGGATGACCGGCATTCTGCACGCCGGTTTGCAACGCAATGCCCTGATTGAGGGACACGCCCGGGGCCTCACTGGTCACCGGCTGCAAGCCTATCTGGCTGCCGGGGTCAGCTCGGATCACGAACTCACCTCGGCTGCCGATGCTCTGGAAAAATTGCGGGCCGGGCTCACCCTGCAGCTGCGCGGCTCCCACCCCTACCTGCTGCCGGAGATCGTCGCGGCGCTGAAACAGCTGCCCCACCTCTCCTCCCAAATCACCCTCTGTACCGACGATGTGCCGCCCGACATGCTGCTGGAGAAGGGAGGTATGATTGCGCTGGTCAAACTGCTGGCAGAGCTGGGGCTGGCGGTGCCCGACGTGCTGCGAATGGCCACCCTCAATGCCGCCATCCGGCTGCAGCGCAACGATCTGGGGCTGGTTGCCGCTGGCCGCAACGCCGACCTGGTGGTGTTCGACAACCTCACCGATCTCAACCCGGTCTGGGTCTACAGCCGCGGCCAGCGGGTCGCTCGCCATGGCGCCATTCTCAAACCCTCCGAGCCTGTCGCTGGTTGTCAGGCGCCGCGCGATACCATGCAGATCCCCCTGCGCACGCTGGAGGAGTTCATCATCCGGGTGCCCGGGATGGCTGCGGGTCGTGCCCGCTTCAAGACCATCAAGGGGGCTCGCTTCACCCAGTGGAGTGAAACCGAGGTTGAGGTTCGGGATGGTCAGGTGATTGTGCCAGCGGGATTTAGCCTCATCTCGGTGCAACACCGCCATGGTCGCCATCAGGGGGGCACCCGGCTGGCTCTGCTGGAGGGGTGGGGCGAACTGCAAGGGGCCATCGCCACCAGCTACTCCCACGACTCCCACAATCTGGTGGTGCTGGGGCGCGACCCGCAAGAGATGATGCTGGCCGCCAACACCCTGATCACCAGCGGGGGCGGCATGGCGGTCGTCCAGCAGGGTAAGGTGCTGGCCCACGTTGCCATGCCCATCGCCGGCATGCTCTCCGACCTGCCAGCCAGCGAGCTGGCCGCCAGCTTCTACGCCCTGCGCGAAGTGAGCGGCAAGGTGGTGGAGTGGGAGCCCCCCTACCGGGTCTTCAAGGCCATCGAGGGGACCTGTCTTGCCTGCAATGCGGGGCCCCATCTGACCGATCTCGGCCTCACCGATGGTCTGACCCGCGAGATTGTCGATCCCTTTATCTGCTGCTGGCCCCACGATGCCAGCCAAGCCGATGCCCGCCAAGCCGATTAACCTCGAGGAGAACAGCGTGAACCCTGTCGCCATTATTCTGGACACTGACCCCGGCATCGACGATGCCGTTGCCATCGCCGCCGCCCTGTTTCACCCCGGGATCGAGCTGGCGCTCATCACCACGGTCGCCGGCAATGTCGATGTCAGCAAGACCACCCGCAACGCCCTGCGCCTGCTGCACTTTTTCGGCCAAGAGGTACCGGTGGCACAGGGGGCCAGCCAGCCCCTCGTGCGCCCCCTCGACAACGCCAGCCACATCCACGGCCACTCCGGCCTAGATGGTTACGAGTTTGCCGAGCCCGACCAACAGCCGCTGCCGATGCATGCCGTCGAAGCCATGAAGGCCACCCTGCTCGCCAGCGAACAGCCCATGACGCTGGTGCCCATCGGGCCGCTGACCAATATCGCCCTGCTGCTCACCCTGCATCCCGAGTGTCGGGAGAAGATCGCGCGGATCGTGCTGATGGGCGGCTCGGCCGGTCGGGGCAACCACACCCCCAATGCCGAGTTCAATATCTACGTGGATCCCGAGGCGGCCCACATCGTCTTCAGCAGCGGTCTGCCCATCGTGATGTGCGGACTCGATGTTACCAGCCGGGCCACCCTGACCGGCGAGATGATTGCGGCGCTGCCCGCCCTCAACCGCACCGGCGCCATGCTCCACGCCCTGTTCGGCCACTATCGCGGTGGCAGCATGCAGACCGGGCTCAAGATGCACGATCTCTGCGCCATCGCCTATCTGGTGCGCCCTGACCTCTTTATCACCCGGGCCTGCCATGTGGCCATCGAGACCCGGGGTGAGCACACCCTCGGCACCACCTCGGTGGATATGAACAACCGGCTCAAGCGAGCGCCCAACGCCGAGGTGTGCCTCGATATCGACGTGCCCGGATTCAGGGCCTGGTGCATGGAGACCCTTGCCCGCGCCATCTGATCCCGAACCGCCAGCTCGCTGGCCCATTCACATCAAGAAGAGAGTGTTGGAAACATGCTGGAAATAATTGTCAGCACCCTGATCCTGGTCATCTGCGGCTATCTCATCGCCAAAAACTACGATGCCAAGATAGTGCTGTTTGGCGCCGGGTTACTGCTGATGTTTGCCGCCGTCGGACTGGGCCACCCCCTGCTGCCTGCGGCGCAGAGCAGCGGCCTCAGCTGGCTTGATCCCTTCGTCCAGATCAAGCAGATCTTCATCAGCCAGATGGGCAATGTCGGCCTCACCATCATGGTGCTGTTCGGCTTCTCCAGCTACATGAGCCACATCGGCGCCAACGACGTCACCGTCATGTTGCTGACCCGCCCCTTGAGCCGCATCCGCTCCCCCTACCTGCTGGTGCCGGTGATCTTCCTTTTGGGCAACCTGCTCTCGCTGGTGGTGCCGAGCGCTGCCAGTCTGGCGGTGTTGCTGATGGCGACCCTCTATCCGGTACTGAAGGCATCGAACATGTCCTCCCTTACCGCGGGGGCCGTCATTGCCACCACTGCCACCATCATGCCCAGCCCGCTGGGGGCCGATAACGTGCTGGCCGCCCAGAAGCTGGGCATCCCGCTGGTGGAGTACATCGTCTCCTACCACGCTCCCATCTCGCTACCGACGCTGGCGTTGATGGCAGTGGTGCACTACTTCTGGCAAAAGGCGATGGACAGGCGCCAGCAGGCGCGCGGCGGACTGGAGGAAAAAGAGGAGTCGCTCGCCGTGCCCACCGGCTTGCCGCCCGCCTACTACGGCCTCTTTCCGGTGCTGCCACTGGTGCTGGTACTGCTGTTTGGCATCTGCTTCACCCATATCTCCCTCGGGCTGGTGGAGATCACCTTCGTCTGCCTGCTGCTCACCATAGGGGTGGAACTGCTGCGCAAAGGCAATATCAAGGAGACCAGCAAGGAGTTCGCCATCTTCTTTACCGGCATGGGCACAGGTCTGGCTCAGGTGGTCTCGCTCATCGTGGCGGCCAGCATGCTGGTGGAGGGGCTCAAAGCCATCGGCATCATAGATACCCTGGTCGATAGCGTGAAGCACATCGACGGCGTCGGCTCCATCCTGATGTTCTTCTTCTCCGGCACGGCGGCGCTGATCGGCTTTATCAGCGGCAGCGGTCTGGCGGTCTTCTACTCCTTTATCAACATCATTCCCGAGATCACCGAGAAGGTCGGGGTCAACAGCGTGGCGGTGGCCCTGCCGATGCAGCTCACCGCCAACCTGATCCGCTCCATGTCGCCGGTCGCCGCGGTGATCATCGTCATCGCCTCGATCACCGGCAGCAACCCCATCGAGATCATCAAGCGCACCTCGGTGCCCATCATCTCGGGCATCATCTGCTGCATGACCCTCTCCTACCTGCTGTTCAGCTAAACCAGCTCCATCTGCAGGCGATCAATCCGGTCGCCTGCAGACGGTTTTTTACCCCCGGTTGAAAGTGAACCCACTGCATGTAAACGCCCGGAAGATAATCGGGTGGTATAGTCTATAGCTTGAACAACAGGGGATGGCTGGCCACAAGGCTGGCGCCCGGTGACTATCAAGCAAAGGAGATGTTATGAGCAGTCCGTTTATCGAGCAGATCAAAGCACGTCGTACCATCTATGCCCTGGGTGACCAGGTCTCCCATACGCCGGAGCAGCTGACGGCCCTGATCCAGGATGCCATCAGGCACAGCCCCTCCTCTTTCAACTCCCAGAGCTCCCGCGCCGTCATCCTGTTTGGCGCCCAGCACCACAAGCTGTGGGATATCGTCAAAGCCGAGCTGAAAAAGATCGTGCCGCCGGAGGCCTACGCCCAGAGTGAGGCCAAGGTGGATGGCAGCTTCCGGGCAGGCTTTGGCACAGTGCTGTTCTTTGAGGACACCGACGTCATCAAGGATCTGCAGCAAAAATTCGCCCTCTATGCCGACAACTTCCCCATCTGGTCGGAACATGCCACCGGCATCGCCCAGTTTGCGGTCTGGACGACGCTGGCGCAGGAGAAGGTCGGCGCCTCCCTGCAACACTACAACCCGCTTATCGACGAGGCGGTACGCAAGGAGTGGAACCTGCCCGCCAGCTGGCTGCTGCGCGCCCAGATGCCTTTTGGCAGCATCAAGCAACCGGCCGGAGAGAAGACCTTTATCGACGACGCCACCCGCTTCCGCGTCTTCAAATAACGGCCAGATAGCAAAACGCCCCCGCATCTCGGGGGCGTTTTTATTGCAACATAGAGTGCGGATGGCTCATAGCGCATATGCAGCCACAATCCATTATCTCCATCGCTCAGGCGGGCAGTGTCACCAGCAGAGAGTCATCTTCCCCCAACTCCACCTTCACCTCGCGCCAGTCGCGGATCACCGCCACCACTGCCGGATTGAGCGGCGCATCGCCCCCCACCTGCACCACGGCGCAGCCTGCGTTCAGGGCGCTCTCGATACCGGCCGGGGCATCCTCGAACACCAGACAACGAGCGGGCGAGACACCAAGCCGTTCAGCCCCCAGCAGATAGGGCTCGGGATCGGGTTTGCCATTGACCACAGTTTCGGCCCCCACCAGCAGGTTGGGCAGCGGCAAACCGGCACAATGCAGGCGGTGACGGGCAACCCGCTCACTGGCGGAGGTCACGATGGCCCAGCGCTGTGGCGGCAAACGGCGCAGCAACTCACCAGCCCCGGCGATGGCATCGCCGCCAGTGTGCAACATCTCCAGCTCGTCGAGCCGCGCCGCCTCCCGCTCCATATCCAGTTGCAGGGCCAGCGCCCGGATCACCTCCCGCGAGCGCATGCCGTGACACATCGCCAGCACCGGCTCGGGATCGAGCTGATGCTCACGACACCAGATCCGCCATACCAGCTCCACATCGTCGGTCGAGCAGACCAGAGTGCCATCCATATCGAGCAGCAGGGCGGCGACCGCCACGGTTTTTGTGCCGCCTGTACAAACGGCCGGTTCGCGACTCATGCCGGTAATCATGCCGATACTCCCGTAAGCTCTGGCTCAGCTCCCTGCAACGCATCGGCAAAAGCCTGCTGCTGGGCGGCACGCTCATAACAGGCGAGCGCCTGTTCGGCGCTGCCTGCCCACACCTGCAGCGGGCCGACC
The DNA here is from genome assembly GCF_024436135.1 of Aeromonas sp. SG16. NCBI lineage: Bacteria > Pseudomonadati > Pseudomonadota > Gammaproteobacteria > Aeromonadales > Aeromonadaceae > Aeromonas > Aeromonas sp. SG16. The sequence continues at coordinate 100,561 of NZ_JANFNW010000006.1, read as the reverse complement.
ACAAACCCCTGTTGCAGCAGGCTGGCAAGCAGCTCCCCCGTTTCTGGCGCAGCCAGCGGTTGGGCCAGCACCAGAGAGCCTTTGATCAAAAAGAGATAGCGTTGGGTCGACATGATATGACTCCTTGTTCCAGACCGGAGGGGACTCGACTCCCCTTTCAGCGCCATTAGAACAGGGCGTTTAGATAATTTATAATGAGTAAATGGCCACTTTCGATAATCAAACGGAATGAAATTCGACCTCAAACAACTGCAGGCGTTCGTGATGCTGGCCGAGACCGCCAACTACCGGGAAGCGGCCAATCGCCTCTTCATTACCCAGCCCGCCCTCACCAAGCAGATCCAGGGACTGGAGCAGACCCTCGGCAGCACCCTGTTCAATCGCGGTCGTCACGGCGCAGAACTGACCGCCGTCGGCGCCCAGCTGCTGACCCAGGCGAGTGCGCTGGTCGAACACGGGCGGGAGTTCGAGAGCCATGCGCTGGCGGTGGCGAGCGGAGTTGCCGGTCGGCTCAAGATTGGCTTTGGTCTGTCGAGCTTTGCGCTGGCCCCCTCGCTGGTCGCCCGCTTCAAGCAGCTGGTGCCCGATGTGATGGTGCATCTGCAGGATATGCCCTCTGCCATCCAGCAGGAGCAGCTGCTCTCCGGTCAACTCCAGCTTGGCTTTATGCGCCGCCCCGAGCTGCCGCAGTTGCGCGAGCACAGGTTGCTGATTGATCGGCTGGTGCTGGCAGTGCCAACCCGGATGACCCAGCCAGATCCGGCTGCGTTTGATCTCCAGCAGGCCTTGACCAGCCAGCCGCTGCTGCAGATGGTGGGCCACCGCTGCCCCGGCCTCAGCCAGCAGATCGCCAGCTTTCTCGGCGTCAACCGGTTGACCGGGATGATCCAGGAGGCCGAAGATATCCAGACGCTGGTTGCGCTGGTCGCCGCCGGGATCGGCAACGCCATCCTGCCGCGCAGCGTCAGCTTTATCGCCGGCCCTGACGTCACCCTCTATCCTCTCTCTGGCCCCAATTCCGAGTGGGAGGTCAGTCTGGTATGGAATCCCCTGTTTGCCGATCCCATCCGCGACAGCTTCGTCAAGCTGGTGATCGCCGCGCACCCTACGCCAATCTCGGCCACACCCGAGCGATGATGGCAACGGCTATGGGTTGCTCAATAACCAGCCAAAACAGTGCGCCCCCAAAAGGGGGCGCATTAACAACAAAAGCGGCGGTCAGGCTCAACAGTTGGTGCAATAACTACGGTTCTTACCCGCCCCCTTGGCGCTATAGAGCGCCGCATCGGCCGCGGCCAGCAACTCCCCTTCCCCCTCCAGCGGTTGCTCTGCCGTGTAGGTGGCAATGCCAATGCTGGCGCTGAGCTGGATATTGTCCGCCACCACGATGTCGAGATCGTGGATGGCCTGGCGGATCTCCTCGCCAATCCGTTGTGCAGCCTCTCTGTTGGTATTACCGAGGATCAGAGCAAACTCGTCACCGCCAAAGCGGCAGGGCAGATCCGCCGGACGCTGGCAAAAGGATTGCAACAGATGGCCCACCAGCTGGAGGGAGCCATCCCCCATCTGATGGCCAAGATGGTCATTGCACGCCTTGAAGTTATCGAGATCCAGCATGATAAGAGAGAGGGGGGTATGTTCGCGCACGCTGCGGCGCCACTCGTTGTGCAGGAAGTTGTTGAACAATCTGCGGTTTGCCAGCCCGGTCAGCGGGTCATGGAGGGAAAGGTTGGCGACCTCGAGCTCCAGCAATTTCCGTTCGGTAATATTGGAATGGGTGATGACATAAAACTCGGCATCTATCCCTTTGACCGGAACAATGCGCATCATGAACCAGCGCTGGGTATCCGGGCTGTGGCAGGGATATTCCAGATAGAAGCTCTCCTGCTGGCGCAGCATGACCCGTCGCAACCCCTCGATAGCGCTCAGCGCCGAAGGTTCAGCAGAGCCATCGCAAGCGCTTAAATAATTGACGCCAAGCCAGTTATACCCCTTTGCCATGCCATTTTGCTCGGCGAATCGATTCCAGGCGAGGTTGGTATAATGGATCACCCCGTTGCCGTCTATTACTGCAAACTGGTCATCCAGTGAATCCAGCAATGCAACCAGATCCTGAGCTCGCTCGGCAAAGCGACGTATCCCCCCCAGCATGTTATCAATCATGGTGGCCATCCTGTGGCAAAAGTGGCGCCTCGCCAGCTATTAACAATTAAGTCAGCAGGTAGAGTAAAGCACCCAATTCTCACTTAGCCAACTGAGACCAAATGTCACCATGTCACACCATCCGGCAAGGTTTCAGGCCAGCTCCCAAACCGGACAAAAAAAGAACAAATCATCAATTTTTTATTTAGAAATAGTATTTAATTCCCGCACCACTGACTTTCACAGGGGATGCCATCTCCCTCTCCATCCATTTTGGTATCAGGGCAATTTTGCAAAAACCAGGTCGCCTCCTCACAAGAGGTCATCTGGGAGCAATATTGGCGACCATCGCACTGATAACTTCTGGTTGGCAGCGATGCAGTCGTGTCGGTAGTTGGCCCCATACGGCACTTACCACTACTGACAGGAGTAGCCGGCGCGGAAGTCACCGACTTGGCCGAGAAGCGAAAACAGCTGCGGCCCAACAGAGGGCCGCAGACATAAATGTCAAAACAGTGAGCAAGCGCAGCCTGCTGCCAAAGGGTCAGTCGAGCTGGGACACCTTGATGACCTCGGCGATACGGCTCAGCATCCGCAGCGAGGTGTGGTGCTCGGTGGCATCCGCCGCCGCGCAGGCATCCTCCAGAATGGTGATGGCGTAGTCGCGATCGTGACCATCTCGGGCTGCCGACTGAATGGCCCAGCTGGTGCTTACGCCGCACAGATAGAGGTGGTCGATGTGGTTGGCCCGCAGGGCGGGTTCCAGCGCAGTACCATAGAATGGGCTCACTCTGGGTTTGGCCAGCACCAGATCACCGGCCTGCACATCGAGGTCTGCATGAAAATCGGTGCCGCTGTCGCAAAGTGAGAGGGCGCCAAGCTGATGGGCCCGGCCAAACATGGGGGAACCCTTGGGTTGCAGTTGATAACGGCTGTCGAAACCGACCTTGATCAGCACCACCAGCCAGTCGTGGGCGCGGGCATAAGCCATCGCCTCATTGGCATGCGCGATGGCGTTCTGCTCCATCACATGGTCGGCCGTGGTCGCAATGCGACCGTCAGGATGGGCGATGTCGTTGATAAAATCGATCACCAGTAGTGCCTTGTTCATCCCTTCTCTCCCAAATCGTGGTTGATAGCCGACCCGTTATACTCGCTTTTTCGCGCCTGCACAGCCTGTCTCAGCGACCTCGTTGGCATGACCAGTACGCTTATGCCTGCACCTCCCCCGGATAGAGGGTCACCACCAGATCGAGCCCCTGCTCAGCCAGCCCCAGCAGCAGTGAGGCCGGCAGCCGGTTTTGCAGGATGGGAGCTGTGCCTGACTGGTAACCCAGATCCATCTCCTTGCGCAGACAACCTTGCCAAAGCGGCAAAACCGGCTCCGGCAGCTCAGCCAAAATGGCGAGCAGGTGCGCTACAAGTTGTCGTGGCTCGCTGTAATTGCCCTCTCCGGCGAACAGCTCCAGACGCCCGTGCCACAGTCCCCCTTCCTGATGGAGGGTCAGACAATCCATCCCGCCCTGCACCAGCGCGTCAACCAGCGGTTGCAGATCCTGCTCGCTGGCCAGCTCCAAGTCACCGTTGATAAAGTAGCAGCTCTCCATTTGCATCCTTGCTTCCGCTTACACCAGTCCGAGCGCGTAGCGCAGGGCCATCTCCTTCAGGGGGCCCGCCTTGTCCGCCAGATTGAGGGCCAGATTGCGAGCCAGCTTGAGCGGGCCAATCTCGTTGCTGAACACCCCGTAGAAGAGATCCATCCCCGACTGCATCAGCAGGTTGTCGGGGCGGCGCCGCCGCTCGTAGCGCTCGGCCAGCACAAGTTGATGCCAGTCGGCACCAGCACCTTGCAGCAAGTCGACCCAGCAGGCCACATCCTTGAAGCCGAGGTTAACCCCCTGCCCCGCCAGCGGGTTGATGGTGTGGGCGGCATCGCCGAGCAGCACCACCCGACCGGCGTGGTAGTCGTTGGCGTGACGGCGCACCAGCGGGAAGCTCCCCTTGCCGGTGACGGTAAAGCCGCCGAGCCGACTCGGGAAGTGGCGGCGCACTTCGGTGGCGAGCGCCTCGTTGCTCATGGCCGCCAGCGCCCGGATCCGGACCGGACTGTCATACCACACCAGGGAGCCGTGCTGGCCGGTCAGCGGCAGGAAGGCGCGCGGGCCGCTCGGGGTAAACTGCTGCCAGGTGATATCTTCCTGCGGGAAATCAGTGTCGATATTGATCAGCATGCAGTGCTGGCGGTACTCGAAACGCGATACCCCGATGCCGGCCAGCTTGCGGGTGTGGGATTCGGCGCCGTCGCAAGCCAGCACCCAGCGGGCCGCCAGCGCGGTGCCGTCGTCCAGAGTCAGCACAGCTTCATCCGCACTCTGGCGCAGGCTGGTCACCGCTGCCGGGGTGTGGGTCTGGATGTTGGGAAAATCCTCCATCCGCTTGAGCAGGGCGAGCTGTACCAACCGGTTTTCGATGATGTAACCGAGCTGGGGCAGGCCGAGGTCGGCGGCGTTGAAACGGGTGCCAAAGCCGTCCAGCTCCCAGGTCTCCAGCCGGCGATAGGGGCAGAGCCGCATCTGCTGCAGATGGTGCCAGGCACCGGCCTGCTCCAGCAGCGCCACCGAGGCCTGACTGATGGCGGAGACCCGCAGATCCAGCGGCTGCTCCGGCGCGTATTGCTCCGGCAGCTGGGTTTCGATGACCCGCACCGAGAGGCCCTGGGCCGCCAGCAGACAGGCGGTAGCCGCCCCCACCATGCCGGCGCCGACGATGGCGATATCACACTGTTCCATAACTTTATTCCTGCAAAAGGGGCGCCCCGTTCATGGGTGGACGGGGCCAAACCGAATGGCGCCATGATACCGCAAGGGGGCGGGATAAACAGTGAAGGGGGTGGAGAATTGCTGCGTCAAATCAAGGGGAAAGCCGATTTTCTCCCGCACGTGGCGCCCCCGCTGGCAAAGGGGCCGGACTGGATATTCGCTAGGCAGTCTCACGATTGCGGAGTAAAATGCCCGGTCCTTTGACCATGCCAAATTCAAAACCAGTCAAGAGTAGCAATGAGCAAGAAACTTCACATTAAAACCTGGGGCTGCCAGATGAACGAGTACGACTCGTCCAAGATGGCCGACCTGCTGGATGCCAGCAATGGCTACACGCTTACCGAGGAGCCGGAAGAGGCAGATGTGCTGCTGCTCAACACCTGTTCCATCCGCGAAAAGGCGCAGGAGAAGGTGTTCCACCAGCTGGGCCGCTGGAAAAAGCTCAAGGCAAACAAGCCCGGTCTGGTGATCGGCGTCGGTGGTTGCGTGGCCTCCCAGGAGGGCGATGCCATTCGCCAACGCGCTCCCTATGTCGATATCGTGTTCGGCCCGCAGACCCTGCACCGCCTGCCCACCATGATCAAACAGGTTCAGGAGGGGCGTGGCGCCCAGGTGGACGTCAGCTTCCCCGAGATCGAGAAGTTTGACCGCCTGCCCGAGCCGCGCGCCGAAGGGGCGACCGCCTTCGTCTCCATCATGGAAGGGTGCTCCAAATACTGTACTTACTGCGTGGTGCCCTATACCCGCGGTGAAGAGGTGAGCCGTCCGCTCGACGACGTGCTCTATGAAATCGCCCAGCTCGCCCAGCAAGGGGTGCGCGAAGTGAACCTGCTCGGCCAGAACGTCAACGCCTACCGTGGCCCGACCCATGACGACGGCATCTGCACCTTCGCCGAGCTGCTGCGTCTGGTGGCCGCCATCGACGGCATCGACCGTATCCGCTACACCACCAGCCACCCCATCGAGTTCACCGACGACATCATCGAGGTCTACAAGGACACTCCGGAAGTTGTCAGCTTCCTGCACCTGCCGGTGCAGAGCGGTTCCGACCGTATCCTGACCATGATGAAGCGCCCGCACACCATTCTGGAGTACAAATCCAAGCTCCGTCGTCTGCGCGCCGCCCGTCCCGACATCACCATCAGCTCCGACTTCATCGTTGGCTTCCCGAACGAAACCGATGAGGATTTCGAGGCCACCATGAAGCTGATCGAGGATGTGGGCTTTGACATGAGCTTCAGCTTCATCTTCAGTCCACGCCCGGGTACGCCGGCCGCCGACATGCCCGACGATGTCGACATGGAAGTGAAGAAAGCCCGTCTGGCCCGCCTGCAGCACGTCATCAACAATCAGGCGATGCAGATTGGCCGCTCCATGCTGGGCACTACCCAGCGCATTCTGGTGGAAGGGCCTTCCAAGCTCGACCCGATGCAGCTGTGCGGTCGCACCGAGAACAACCGGGTGGTCAACTTCGAAGGGGCCCATACCCTGATTGGCGGTTTTGCCGACGTGGAGATCACCGAAGTGCTGCCCAACTCCCTGCGCGGCAAATTCATCCGTGGCGAGAGCGAGATGAACCTGCGCATCGCCACCGCCCCGAGCGACATTCTGGCCCGTCGTCCCGACAACGTGCCGGACGAGCTGGGCGTGGCCGCCTTCACTCCCCATTAATCTCCCCCTCCCCATCCGCCCGGCGGATGGGGAGCGCCCTGATACGAGGATATTGTGAGCCGACACCTCTCGACCCTGAACCTGCATCTCGAACCCGCCGACAACCAGCGTCTTGCCAGTCTCTGCGGCCCCTTCGATGACAACATCAAGCAGCTGGAGCGCCGCCTCGGCATCGAGATCAGCTACCGTGACAACCACTTCCAGCTGCTGGGCAAGCAGGCCCAGGTGGATGCCGCCGCCGTCATCATCAAGCACCTATATGTGGAAACCCAGCCCCTCAAGGGTGGCAAGGTAACCGACATCACTCCCGACATGGTTCATCTGGCCATTCTGGAGTCGCGGGTGCTGGAGCAGGATGACGAACCGGCCCCCTCCATCCCTTATGGCAAGGAGGTGACGGTCAAGACCAAGCGCGGTCTCATCAAGCCACGTAGCCCCAATCAGGCCCAGTACATCGCCAATATCGTGCGCCACGACATCTGCTTCGGCATAGGCCCAGCTGGTACCGGCAAGACCTATCTGGCGGTGGCGGCGGCGGTGGATGCGCTGGAGCGTCAGGAGATCCGCCGCATTCTGCTGACCCGTCCGGCGGTGGAAGCGGGCGAGAAGCTCGGCTTCCTGCCCGGCGATCTCTCCCAGAAGGTCGATCCTTACCTGCGCCCGCTCTACGACGCCCTGTTCGAGATGCTGGGTTTTGAGCGGGTCGAGAAACTGATGGAGCGCAACATCATCGAGGTGGCGCCGCTTGCCTACATGCGCGGCCGTACCCTCAACGATGCCTTCATCATTCTCGATGAGGCCCAGAACACCACCACCGAACAGATGAAGATGTTCCTGACCCGGATCGGCTTCAACTCCAAGGCGGTGGTCACCGGCGACATCACCCAGATCGACCTGCCGCGCAACGCCAAGTCCGGCCTGCGCCACGCGCTGGAAGTGCTGCAGGGCGTTGATGGTCTGTCGTTCAACTTCTTCCAGTCTACCGACGTGGTGCGCCATCCGGTGGTGGCCCGCATCGTGCAGGCCTATGAGGCCTTCGACGCCAAGCAGGCAGCCGAGAAAGTTGCCGGCCAAGCAAACACCAGCAAAGAGAGTGAGCAATGAGCGTAACCCTGGATCTGCAACTGGCCAGTGCCAGCACCGACGGCCTGCCAAGCGAGGCCCAACTGCAGGGCTGGCTCGACGGCACCATTCTCGGCTTCCAGCAGGAGGCCGAAGTGACGGTGCGCATCGTCGACGAGGCAGAGAGCAACGAACTCAACCTCACCTATCGCGGCAAGGACAAGCCTACCAACGTGCTCTCCTTCCCGTTCGAGGCGCCACCCGGTCTGGAGCTGCCGCTGCTGGGCGATCTGGTGATCTGCCGTCAGGTGGTTGAGCGCGAGGCACAGGAGCAGGGCAAACCCCTCATGGCCCACTGGGCCCACATGGTTGTGCACGGCAGTCTGCATCTGCTAGGTTATGACCATATCGAGGATGAGGAAGCCGAAGAGATGGAAGCGCTCGAGCGCGACATCATGCAGGAGCTGGGCTTTGCCGACCCTTATCAGAGCGACGAAGAGTAATGTGCAGCATGGCGGTTCATCGGCTTGAAACAGATGGCTGCCATCCTCATATAGCTGAAGTGAAATCCCCGTATATTCAATGAGTAACCAAGAGAAAAAATGACCGACGATCACCCTAGTACCGGCTCGCCGAAGAAAACCTGGCTCGACAAGCTCAGCCAACTCTTCCAGGGCGAGCCAAAAGACCGCAATGATTTGGTGGAAGTGATAGCCGATGCCGAAGAGCGTGACCTTATCGATCAGGACACCAAGGACATGATCGAAGGGGTGCTGGAGATCGCCGATCTCCGGGTACGCGACATCATGATCCCCCGCTCCCAGATGGTCACCATCGAGAAGTCCCAGCCGATCGACGAGATCCTGCCGGTGATCATCGAGTCGGGTCACTCCCGCTTCCCGGTGATCAACGAGGACAAGGATCATGTCGAGGGTATTCTGCTCGCCAAGGATCTGCTCCCCTTCGGTTTCGGTGGCCACCATGCCAGCGAGCCGCTGCAGCTCGAGAAGATCCTGCGCCCCACGGTGATCGTCCCCGAGAGCAAGCGCGTTGATCGCCTGCTCAAGGAGTTTCGCGAAGAGCGCTACCACATGGCCATCGTGGTCGACGAGTTTGGTGGCGTCTCCGGTCTGGTGACCATTGAAGACATACTGGAACTTATCGTTGGCGAGATCGACGACGAGTTTGACGACATCGAGGACGAGCCGGACGAGATCCGCCGCCTCAGCAAACGGGTCTTCTCCATCAGCGCCCTGACCGAGATCGAGGATTTCAACGACTTCTTCGGCACCAAGTTCAGCGATGAAGAGGTGGATACGGTCGGTGGTCTGGTGATGCACGCCTTCAGCCACCTGCCCAAGAAGGGCGAGGAGATCGAGCTGGACGGCTACCTGTTCAAGGTGATGCACGCCGACAAGCGCCGCCTGCAGCAGTTGCAGGTGAAGATCCCCGAGAACCATGCAGTGGCGCAATCTGAACCCCAGTAAGTCGCCTGAGTGCATTGAACAACGCCCCGACCTCGGGGCGTTGTGCTATCCGGACGGCAGGAGGCTCGCCGTTGGCAACCGTACAGGGTAAGATACCGGCCATTCGACCCAGTTGCAGACCAAGACGAGCACCATCGCCCGTGAGATTATCCCCTGTTACTTCAAAAATTTTGTTAAGCCTCAGTGCGTTGGCCTCTGGTGCCATCGCTGTGCTGGCCTTCTCCCCCTTCGGCTACTGGCCGCTGGTTATACCTTCCCTGCTCGGCCTCTACGCCCTGCTGGACAAGGCCAGCCCCAAACAGGCGGCCTGGCGCGGCTTTGGCTACGCCATGGGGCTGTTCTTGCCGGGTCTGTGGTGGATCCACGTCAGCATGACCGAATTTGGCGGCATACCGCTGCCGGTCGCTTTCGTGCTGCTGGCTGGTCTGTCAGCCTATCTGGCGCTCTATCCGACGCTGGCCTGCTGGGCCTTTGCCCGCTTCTTCAGCGGTCGTCACTGGAGCCGCTGGCTGCTCGCCTTCCCGGCACTCTGGCTGCTGGCCGACTGGCTGCGCGGCTGGGTGATGACCGGCTTCCCATGGCTCTGGTTTGGCTACACCCAGATCGACGGCCCGCTCAAGGGTTTCGCCCCCATTCTCGGGGTACAGGGCATCACCCTGGCACTGCTATTCTCCGCCTCCGCCATCTGGCTGGTGTGGAAGTCCCGCTCGCCACTGTGGCTGGCGGTGCCCGCCCTGCTGGCTGCCGGCGCTCATGGCCTGATGCAGCTCAACTGGGTAACCCGTGGCGAACCGGTCAAGGTGGCGCTGGTGCAGGGCAATATCGCCCAGTCCCTCAAGTGGGATCCGGAGGCGCTGGCCCCCACGGTACGCACCTATCAGGATTTGAGCCGCGACAATCAGGATGCCGACATCATCGTCTGGCCGGAATCGGCGATCCCGGCCCTCGAGAAGACCATGGGCCCCTATCTGGAGAACCTCGACAAGGCGATGAAGGTGAACGAGACCGGCCTGCTGGCAGGGATCATCCACTACGACGAGGATAAGCAACGCTTCTACAACACCGTGCTCGGCATGGGGGTACAGGATGCGGATGGCAAGGAGTCCTACTTCTACGGCCACCCCAACCGCTACAACAAGTACCACCTGCTGCCCATCGGCGAGTTCGTGCCCTTTGAAGATCTGCTGCGCCCCATCGCCCCCTTCTTCAACCTGCCGATGTCCTCTTTCAGCCGGGGTGACGAGGTGCAACCGAACCTGATCGCCAAGGGGCTCAAGTTTGCCGCCGCCATCTGCTACGAGATCATCTTCCCGGAAGAGGTGCGCCGCAACGTCAACCCGGATACCGACTTCCTGCTGACCGTCTCCAACGACGCCTGGTTCGGCACCAGCATCGGCCCCTGGCAGCATATGGAGATCGCCCGGATGCGGGCGCTGGAGCTGGCTCGTCCGCTGCTGCGCGACACCAACACCGGCATCACTATCGTTACCGAGATCGATGGCAGCATCATCGGCCAGGTCCCGCAGTTCGAAGCAGGTGTACTGCGCAGCGAAGTACGCCCGGCTCACGGTGCCACCCCCTATATGCGCTTTGGCAACTGGCCCCTCTACGGCATGACCGTGCTGCTGCTGGGTCTGGCCCTGGCGCTGCGCCCCAAGGCGCACCCCTGGGCCCGCGAGCTCTGAGCGCATGTTAAAGTCGTATCATAAAGACGAGAGGCGCCATAAGGCGCCTCATTTTTTATCCAGACATTACGGCCTTTGACCGCAATTCAATCTTGTTATCCCTGATTGAAAGCCGGGTGGTAGTTTACCTCACCACGGGCACTGGCTGCACCAAACGACATGGCCATAAAGTACTCGGGTGGCACGCCGGGCAGCGTCAACTCCGGCTCGGGCACGAAACCGAAACGACCGTAGAAACCGGGATCCCCCAGCACCACGCAGCCTGCAGCCCCTTTCCTCTTGAACTCGGCCAGACCCGCTTCCATCAAGTGTGACCCTATCCCCTTGCCGTGCAGCTCGGGAGAGACGGAAATGGGGCCAAGGCCATACCAGCGCTCGCTGCCATCACTGATGGTGACCGGCGAAAAGCAGAGGTGGCCGACCACTTGGCCCCCCAGCTCTGCCACCAGCGACAGGCTGAGTGCCCCGGCCTGGCGCAAGGCGCGCACGATCAGCTGCTCGTTGTGAGCGGTATGGGGGGCATTGAGGAATGCGGCCACGGTCACTGCTTCAATGACGTCATGATCGGCCCCCGTTTCGGGCCGAATAATAATGTTCATCGGTGTTCTCCGTTTGTTCTCTTTAAAATAGATGGCCTGATCAGGCGACCTGCAGACAGCAGATCACATAGCCGTAACTGCCCAGATATTGGCGGTGGATAGCTATTTCCCGACTTAAGTCCTGCCATGCGGGACTCTCCCCCAGCTCGTCACGATAGCGCGCCAGATTGGCCTCGATGGGATTCAGATAGTTGTGCCAGGCCTTTTGCGGCAACTGGGTGTGCGACAGACAGCGATAACCCGCCGCTTGTATCGTTTCAAGCAGGCCCGCCAGCGTCTGCATGGCGGGGTAATCCTGCTGCCAGAATGCCAATGCCTCCTCGGGCGGGTTATCGGTCAACCAGACCGCATCACTCAGCACGATACAAGCCTGCGGGCTCGCGAGCAGCGGACGCCACGCCTTCAGTGCATTGGCAACGCCCATCACATAGGCGCTCCCCTCTGCCCAGATGAGGTCGGCCGGTGCCAGATCGTCCGGCAGTGCCGCCATGTTGGCACAGAGGGTGGAGACATGCTCAAAGCCCGCCGCACGGGCAGAGTTGGCCACAGCGGCCAGAGCCTCCTCTTCCAGATCGATGGCCACAATGGCGGCATCGGTCACCTGAGCCAGCGCCATGGTCGAGGCACCCCGTCCGCAGCCCATGTCGAGGATCCGGCGCGGCCGGATGGGCAAGGCGGCAAACTGCTGCTGGGTGAAGAGGCGATCCCCCGGCCCCCAGTAACTCATGCCATCCAGCAGCTGGATAAAGTCCTTGATGTAACGATCATGTTCATTCATGTCTTTGCTGAGCCACTGCAAGTGGTAGCGATCCTTCTCGCTAAAACCCTGTTTCATCACCCAAGCGAAGTAGGCCTCCGGTGCCTCGCGCTGCAGTTGCAGCTGCCAGGCCTTGAATTCCTCACCGGAGTGCGGGCGCAGCCCTGCCAGATCCGCCAGCAGATCCCGGGCGCGCTGCATCCTCGCCAGCTCATCATCGAGCTCCCTGACCCTGGCCTGCAGTGCAGCCTGATCTATCTCGCCAGCCAGACAGGTGAGGCACTGCTTGAGGCTGAGCCCACCCGCCTGCAGGGCCTGCACCATCTGCAACCGCTGCAGATCTTCATCGTCGTAGTGGCGATAGCCGTTGGCGCCCCTCGTTCCCGCAATCACCCCCAGCTTCTCGTAATAGAGCAGGGTGGAGCGGGCCAGGCCGCAGCGCCGGGCCAGCTCGGATATTTTCATGACAACAACTCGCTGAGGGGTCTGTGACCCGATGAAGGGAAGCTTAAACCGTGAAGCTATAGACAGGTCAACGCCCTTTTCCAGAGCGCCGCCAACAAAAACGGCCACCCGAGGGTGGCCGTCGTCAACGATGTCAGCGACAAAGCAGCAATGCTACCGGCTCAGAAGCCGGCGGCCTCCAGATGCTCCACCAGCAGCTGCACGCTGCGGTTACCGCGCCACTCGTTGACGTCAAGACGGTAGACCAGCCGCACCCGCTTCACCGAAGCATCGGGCCAACGCTTGAGATCGACCCCAAAGGCAATGGCATCCACTGCGTGACCGGAATCGGTAGTCAGCATCATCTTGAGGTGCTTCTCCCCCACCAGCCGCTGCTGTACCAGCACGAATTCGCCGTCGAACAGCGGCTCGGGAAAGGCCTGACCCCAGGGGCCGGAGGCGCGAATAAGCTCCGCCAGCTCGATATTGAGCTCGTCCGGCAAGAGCTCGCCATCGGTGAGCAGCACCCCGGTCAAGAGCTCGGGGGTCACCAGTTCACTGATGATCGCCTCAAACGCCCGACCGAATGCCTCGATATTGGCCTTGGGCAGGGTCAGCCCCGCAGCCATGGCGTGACCGCCAAACTTGCCCATCAGCCCCGGGTGGCGGGTGTCGAGCAGTTCCAGCGCATCACGCAGATGCACCCCGGGGATAGAGCGGCCAGAGCCCTTGAGTTCGGTGTCGCTGCTCTCTGCAAAGGCGATGACCGGGCGGTAGTACTTCTCCTTCACCTTGGAGGCCACCAGCCCCACCACCCCCTGATGCCACTCGTTGCGGTGCAGCACGATGCCCGACGGTACCTCGCCATCGCGAAACCGGATCTGCTCCAGGGTAGCGAGGGCCTCCTGCTGCATCCCCTGCTCGATCTCCTTGCGCTCCTGATTGAGGCTGTCCATCTCGGAGGCGAGCTGGCGCGCCAGATTGAGATCATCGCAGAGCAGACAGGCGACCCCGAGCGACATGTCATCGAGGCGCCCCACTGCGTTGAGGCGCGGCCCCAGCGCAAAACCGAGGTCGGCGGCGGTAAGGCGGCGACCGTCACGACCCGACACATCGACCAGCGCCTGAATGCCGGGGCGGCAGCGGCCCGCCCGGATCCGCTGCAAACCCTGATGCACCAGAATGCGGTTGTTGCCGTCGAGCGCCACCACGTCGGCCACGGTACCGAGGGCCACCAGATCGAGGTAATCCGCCACATTGGGGGCTACGATGCCGAGCCGCTCATACCAGCCGGACTGCTTGAGGTAAGTATTGAGCGCCGCCATCAGGTAGAAGGCGACCCCGACCCCGGCCAGCGACTTGGAGGGGAAGTCGCAACCATGCTGGTTAGGATTGACGATGGCATCGGCATCAGGCAACTCCTGACCAGGCAAATGGTGATCGGTAACCAGTACCTGCATGCCGGCCGCCTTGGCCGCCGCCACCCCGGCGATGCTGGAGATGCCGTTATCCACCGTGATCAGGAACTCGGCGCCGCGGGCCACCGCCAGCTCGACGATCTCGGGGGTAAGGCCGTATCCGAACTCGAAGCGGTTGGGCACCAGAAAATCGATATGGCGGCCGCCCATGGCGCGCAGGGCCAGCACGCACAGCGCCGAGCTGGTGGCGCCATCGCAGTCAAAGTCACCGACGATGAGGATCCGCTTCTGGGCGGCCAGCGCATCGGCCAGCAGCGGCACCGCCTGCTCCATGCCATAGAGGCGCTGGGGTGGCAGCAGCGAGCTGGCACTGCGCTCGAGCAGGACGGGATCGTCTACGCCACGGCTGGCGAAGATTTGGCGAAGCAGCGGATGCAGGTTGGCGGGCAGATGGGAATCATCAACTCGCGGACGACGACGAATGTGCAGAGGCATCAAAATTATCCAGTATCTTGAGCAGTTGTTCAGGGCTCTGGTAACCCCGCACCAGATCTCCTTCAGAGGAGATCCAGGCCGGCAGTACCTTTACCCCCAACCATTGGCTCAGGCCAATATTTTGGATAAGGGTCTCACTACATTCCTTTTGAGGCAAATAAGCTTTGAAGGGCGAATTTTGCAGCAGGGGATCGCTGCACCAGTCGGTGGCTCGCTCGGCATGGTCAATGACCGGATAGATCGCGATGCTCACCCCGGATGCCTGCAGATGTTGCAGAGTCCCGGGTAGCTGACGCCGTGCCGCATCCTTCTCGCCAAGAAACAACGCGACCCGATGACGCTCATCCCGGGCCTTGAGCACAATGGGATCATGGGCTGCCTGCGCCAATCCCAGTCGACGCTGAGTGCGCATGCCGGAGATGGTCAGGTTCTTCATGTCCCGAGTCATGTCCAGCATGACCCCCTGTACCAGATAATCCCCTTTGGCATCGCTATAGAGCACCCCCTTGGAGGTGCCTAGCATATACAGGCCCGCAATAGGCGTCTGATCCACCGTATATACGGATATCCCCAGCCTGGTGGATATGGCTGCTTTCAAGGCCTGGGGATCCATCCCCGCTTTGGCAGTAAATGTGCACAAAAGCATCATTCCCAGTAGTAAATACTTCACTCTTTTACTCACGTGGCATGAATGAATGGACTCAACAAAGTACAGCAGCACAGTTCAGCATTCAACCTGCTATTTATCGAAAAATTAATATCAGGTTGAACCAAAAAATCACGCCCCCCTGATTGCCAAGCAGAGCCAACCTCAGCAAGCTAGTCAGGGAGAACAGGTGGCATGTGCTCTTGCTACCCTGCTCCCGATAGCGGATCGCCGCCAGAACAAGGCGCGGCCGCTACGCTAGCGTGCTTAATTTCGGAGGAAAGAATGAGTCTGATACAAGAGTTCAAGGCCTTTGCATCCAGAGGCAACGTGATCGATATGGCGGTCGGTATCATTATTGGTGCCGCCTTCGGCAAGATTGTCTCCTCCTTCGTCGGTGACGTGATCATGCCGCCTATCGGCCTGATCCTGGGCGGCGTGGACTTCAGCGACCTGGCAGTCACCCTGAAGGCTGCCGAAGGCAGCGCTCCTGCCGTGGTCATTGCCTACGGCAAGTTCATCCAGACCATCATCGATTTTCTGATCATCTCCTTCGCCATCTTCATGGGGCTGAAGGCCATCAATACCCTGAAGAAAAAGCAGGAGGAGGAAGCAGCCGCCCCCGCAGCACCGACCAAGGATCAGGAGCTGCTGACCGAGATCCGCGACCTGCTGAAAGCCCAGCAGGGCAAATAAGCGTCACTTCCCGTCGTGTATTCATAAAAAAACCGCCCGCAGGCGGTTTTTTGTTTTGTTGGCCACCCAACCCGCTCAGGCCCGCGGGTGATGCTCGCCGTGCAGCGCCTTGAGCCGCTCGTTGGCGACATGGGTGTAGATCTGGGTCGTGGAGAGATCTGCGTGGCCCAGCAACATCTGCACCACCCGCAGATCGGCGCCGTGGTTGAGCAGGTGGGTAGCAAAGGCGTGGCGCAGGGTATGGGGGGATAACTCGCCGTTGATCCCGGCCCGCTGGGCATAGAGCTTGATGCGGTGCCAGAAGGTCTGGCGGGTCATCATCCGGGCCAGTTTGGAGGGGAAGACCACATCCGAGCTGGTACCGCCGAGCAGCAGGGTTCTTCCCTCCCGGTAGTAGCGTTCCAGCCAGTACATCGCCTCCTCGCCCATGGGCACCAACCGCTCCTTGTTGCCCTTGCCGACCACCCGCACCACCCCCTGCCGCAGGCTGACATGCTCGGCAGTCAATCCCACCAGTTCGGAGACCCGCAAACCGGTGGCGTAGAGCAGCTCCAGCATCGCCTTGTCCCGCAGTTCCAGCGGATCATCCACCAGCGGCGCCGTCAACAGCGCTTCCACTTCCGCTTCGCTCAGATCGGAGGGAAGCTTCTTGGGCAGC
The DNA here is from genome assembly GCF_024436135.1 of Aeromonas sp. SG16. Taxonomy (NCBI): domain Bacteria; kingdom Pseudomonadati; phylum Pseudomonadota; class Gammaproteobacteria; order Aeromonadales; family Aeromonadaceae; genus Aeromonas; species Aeromonas sp. SG16. Next base: position 83,982 of record NZ_JANFNW010000006.1, on the reverse strand, counting down.
TTGGGCCCCTCCAGCAGTACGGTGGGGTCGTCGCTGCGCAGCTTCTCGCGATTGAGGTACTGATAGAAACGGCGCAGGGCCGACAGAAAGCGGGCCGTACTGCTGGCGGCAAACTGATGATCGACCCGCCATGCGAGGTAGTGCTGGATCTCGTCCATCCCCGCCAGCAGCAGGGAGCTCCCCTGCTCGTCGAGCCAGAGGGAGAATTTTTCCAGATCGGTGCGATAGGAGCTGACCGTGTTGTCGGAGAGGCCCCGCTCCAACCAGAGGGCATCGAGAAAGGGTTCAATCAGGGGATGTGGCTCGGGCTTGCTCATGGTCGGTCGCAGTCAGAAGAACAGTGGCCCATTGTAACGCCTCTGCTTGCCGAATGTGCAAGCCGCTTGCCGCGACCTGATTTGCCCGTGATATCGGGCGGTGAAGGAGCGCAGCCAATCTGCTAGACTGGCGCCCTCCCCCTTATGTTGCCCATCGTGTTGCCAACAGGTGCAGCCCACACGAGCAAGCGAGAAAGCGCCAAAAGAGATAAAGAGCGATGAAGATTGGTCTGTTTTACGGTTCTACCACCTGCTACACCGAGATGGCTGCCGAGAAGATCCGCGCCCTTATCGGCCCCGAGCTGGTGGATATCCACAACATCAAGGATGTCTCCCTGCGCCTGATGGAGGATTACGAGGTGTTGATCCTCGGCATCTCCACCTGGGATTTCGGCGAGCTGCAGGAGGATTGGGAGTCCCGCTGGGAAGATATTGGCGACCTCCATCTGGAGGGGCGTATCGTCGCCCTGTTTGGTCTCGGCGACCAGCTGGGTTATGGCGAATGGTTCCAGGATGCCCTCGGCATGCTGCACGATCAGCTGGTGCCCAGAGGGGTCAAGCTGGTGGGTTACTGGCCCAATGAAGGCTACGAGTTCGATGCCTCCAAGGCGCTGATCGATGATGGCCGCCACTTCGTCGGCCTGGCCCTCGACGATGCCAACCAGTATGACCAGACCGACTCCCGCATCGAGCAGTGGGTCGACCAGATCCTGACCGAAATTCACGAGCTGCTCTGACCCGAGCGGCCTGTCCGGCATCCCAGCCTGTGCGGATGCCGGCTTCCTCCCCCTTCTCTCCGCTCTCTTAAATCCTCCTTTGCCGCCAATGCGGTCGCAGTTATCGCATCGATTTTTTCAATCGGTATCATCCGCTGACGCCATAGCGACATTTGAGTAACGCTCTGCAACAATGGGGCAGCTACACCATCACGCTCGAATCCGGGTCACGAAGGCTGAGACCCGCCCAGAAAAGGAGATCCTATGACGCCACTCTCCCTGTTGGCCCCCGCCATCGCCCGCGACGTGCTCGATCACGCACTGGCACTCGGGGCCGATTTCGCCGAGCTGTTTGTCGAGCGCAAGCGCCGCAGCCAGCTCAGCCTGCTCTCCAGCCAGATAGAGAACATCAGCGGTGGCCTCGATTTCGGCATCGGCGTGCGCCTCTGCTACGGCCACAAGGTACTCTACGGCTACACCAATCTGGCCAGCCGCGACGAGCTGCTGCGCATCGTCACCCTGCTGGCGGCCAAAGACCGCCGCGACCCGGTGGTGACCGCCACCGCCTTCGATTTTACCCGCCTGACCGATCGCAACCCGGTCGCCCTGCCCCTGTCGGCCGACAAGCTGCTGGAGCAGAAGATCGCCTATCTGCACGCCATGGATGCGGTGGCCCGCGCCGAGAGCGACAAGGTGAGCCAGTTCTCCGGCAACGTGCTGGGCTGGGAGCAGGAGGTGGAGATCTTCAACAGCGAAGGGCTGCAAGTCGCCGATCGCCGCCACTACAACCGCATCATGGCCCAGACCATCGCCCGGGAAGGGAGCGAGCAGAGCGTCGGCTATGAGGCCCCCGGCGCCCTGATGGGCTGGGAACATGCCGAACGCATCGATCCGCGCGAACTGGCCCTCACCGCCACCCGTCAGGCGCTGGTGAAGCTAGGCGCAGCCCCCTGCCCGAGCGGCACCCTGCCGGTCATCATGGAGAACGGCTTTGGCGGCGTCATCTTCCACGAGGCGTGCGGCCACCTGCTGGAGACCACCTCGGTGGCCAAAAAGGCCTCGGTGTTCCACGACAAGATGGGCCAGCTTATCGCCAATCCGGTGGTCAATGCGGTGGACGAAGGGCTGCAAGGCAACGTCTGGGGCTCCATCAACGTCGATGATGAGGGGATGGCAACCCAGCATACCCAGCTCATCAAGGACGGTGTGCTGACAGGTTTTCTGGTGGACAGAATGGGGGCGTTGAAGACAGGTTACGCCCGCACCGGCTCGGGTCGGCGCGAATCCTACAAGTACGCCCCCACCTCGCGCATGCGCAACACCTATATCGAACCGGGCAACCACAGCCTCGACGACATGCTGGCCACGGTGGAGCACGGCATCTACGCCAAAAAGATGGGGGGCGGCTCGGTACAGCCCGGCACCGGTGAATTCAACTTCAACGTGCAGGAGGCCTACCTCATCGAGCACGGCAAAATCACCAGACCGCTCAAGTCGGCCACCCTGATCGGCACCGGCCCGCAGGTGCTGAAAGAGATCTCCATGGTGGGCAGCAATCTGGCGCTGGCCGCCGGCATGTGCGGCTCGGTCTCGGGCTCGGTCCCCACCTCGGTGGGCCAGCCGGCGCTGAAAGTGGACAATATTCTGGTAGGGGGTAATGCCTGATGAGCACCATCGACATGAATCAACTGCTCACCCGCCTGCTGGACAAGGTGGCCGATCTCAACGCCGAAGCGGACATCATCGCCAATCAGGAGAAGGCCTTCTCCCTCAAGGCCGACAAGGGCGAACTCGGCGAATACAAGGTGACCAGCAGTCAGCAGCTAGGCATTCGTCTGATCAGGGAGGGCCGGGTCGGCATCGCCTACTCGGAAGCACTCGATGAGGCGGCGCTCGATGCCATGCTGCAGGATGCGCTCGATGCCAGCCGCTTTGCCAAGGTGGATGCGGATCAGCGCATCTCGGTGGCCAATAGCCGGATCACCACAGATTGCGCCGAGATCAACCAGCCCGATACCACGCCGGTTGAGGAGAAGATCGCCCTGGCCCTGCGCCTCGAATCTGACATGCAGGCCATGCCCGATGTGAGCGGCGCCCCCTACAACAGCTTCTTTGAAGGGGAGAGCCAGCTCTGGCTCGCCAACAGTCAGGGCACCCTCTGCCAGCACGGCGAGTTCAGCGTTGGCTGCTACACCTCGGCGCTGGTCGAACGGGATGGCCGCCAGTCGATGCACTCGCAGGGGCAGTATGGCCGTCGCTTCGACGAGCTGGATAGCCAGCGGCTCATCGCGCAGATCTACGCCGTCGCCAGCGACCTGCTACCGGGCGAGGCGGTACCAAGCGGTCGCTACAGCGTCATCTTCAGTACCAACTGCTTCGCCAGCCTGTTTGGCTGCTTTCAGGGGGTGCTGTCGGGCAAGTGGGCCCAGCAGGGGATCAACCCCTGGCGGGAGAAGGTGGGGCAGAGCGTGGCGTCACGCTGGCTCACTCTGGAGAGCCGGGTCTATATGCCGGGCGGCATGAACATCAAGGCGTTTGATGGCGAGGGGGCGGCCACCTCGGATCTGCTGCTGATTGGCGACGGTGAGCTGAAAACCCTGCTCCACAACAGCGCTACCGCCCGTCACTTTGGTGTGGCCAGCAACGGCTCGGCCGCCCGCGGCGCCCGCAGCTCCCTCGATGTGACCGCTCGCCATCTGGTGTTTGGCGCCGGCCCTCACAGCGAAGCGGAGGTGCAGAGCGGCGACTATCTGGAGCTGGTCAAACTCGATGGCCTGCACTCGGGGGCCGATGCGGTGAGCGGTGACTTCTCCTTTGGCGCATCGGGATTCCTCTGTCGCGACGGAGTGCGCCTGCAGCCGGTACGCGGCATCACAGTGGCGGGCAACTTCTACCGCCTGCTGGGTGAGCTGGAAGCGGTCGGCGATACTCTGCACCACAACGATGGCAAGGGCTTCTACGCCCCGCTTATCCGTTTTGGCGGACTCTCCGTCGCTGGCAAATAATCCTGCCTGACTAACGGCGCCCCGGGTCAACGCATGGCCCGGGGCGCCGTTTTTTCATCTCTTGCCCCGCAATTTCAGACCCTTTAATCCTCGTCAAATCGCCACTCGCGACGAGCCGGATCATGCTGGCAGGTCTCCCCGTTAATCATCTGCAAAGGGATGTGGCGACACGGCGCATGGGCTTCGATCGCCTGTGCCAGCACCGGGCTATGGGTAGTCACCCAGAGCTGGGAGTGGCGCGACGCTTCGCCAATCAGCCGGCCCAGTGCCGGCAGCATATCGGGATGCAGGCTGCTCTCCGGCTCGTTCAGTACCACCAGCGGCGCCGGGCGCGGGCTGAGCAGGGCCACCGTCAGGCAGAGCAGGCGCAGGGTCCCATCGGATAACTCGCGCGCCCGCAGCGGACGACGCAGCCCCTCCCGCATCATCATCATCTCGAGCCCCGCTTCGCTGTTCCCCACGTGGAAGCTGGCGTCGGGGAAAGCACGGGCGAGAATATCGTGCAGCAATCGGGCATCGCCAATTTCGACGATGGTGGCAAAGGCCGCAGCCAGATCCCGCCCGTCATGACTCAGCACCGGAGTGCGGATCGCCGGTTGCGGACTGCGCAGGGGGGAGCCGGGAGCGATATCGAAGTGGTGATAAAAGCGCCACTGATTCAGCAGGTGGCGCAATCTGGCAAGTTCGGGATAGCGCTCCGGCTCGGCCAGATGGCCAAAGACCGACTCGTGGGGCAGCATGCCGGGGGCATAGTCCACCTTGTCGCCGTCGATGCCGAGCACCTTGACCGCCTGATTGCGCCGCATCAGCAACCGGTTGGAGGGGGAGCGGCGATCCCCAGCCACGCCTCCTCCTGCTTGATCTCGGGATCGAAGGCGAAATAGGGGCTGACCGGCGGTGGGGGCAAACCTATCTGCAGCTCATAACCGAACAGATCTGCCTGCATCCCGAGAATAATGCGTCTGGGGGCATCAGCCCGATCGCCAGGGCGCAGGCCTCCTGCCCACATGGTCTGGCTGATGCCCCCTTCGGCGCAGATGGCTCGCGCCAACTCTCCGCTGGCTGCGCTCGCCAACAGATGAATGGCGTTGTAGAGGTTGCTCTTGCCGCAGCCATTTGCCCCCTGCACCAGATTGATCCTGCCAAGGGGCATGGATAGCTTGCGCACCGATCGATAGCCCCGGATCCAGATCTCGCTCAACATGGGGATGACTCCTTGCACCTGATAAACGCCCTGAAGGCGAGCCAACCCCGCCGGGCCACAAGGCTACTGTGATCCGCTCGGGAAAGCAGCCCCCTCAGCCGCATGAGAAGAGGCACCCTGAGGTGCCTCTTGCAAGCTGCCTTACTAAAACGACGGGATCAGGGCGAGAGCGGCTCGCGATGATATTCGGCGCAGCCGCATTCGGGGCAGGTATCAAGCTGCTCGGGATGGAGCACTGTATGGCGCCAGCCACACTGGTCGCACACCATGACCCCGAGCCCCACCCAGTCGCCCGCCTCATAGACGCCCTTGTGCTCCAGCTCGTCGGCCAGCTCGCGCCACTCCACCTGGGCGCGGTCAGTCACATCCGCCAACCAGGACCAGGCAGTATCTTTGAGCGCCAGCATAAAGGCAGACTCCTCCACCTGCTCATCCTTGCGCCCCTCGTCATAGTTCCCCAGATCCCGCTTCACATACTCGGCGATCAGCGCCAACTCGTCCTGAGTGAGGTCACTTGCTGCCTCCAGATAGGCCTGCACCTTGGCAATCATCCGGTTGAGGCGCTCCCCCTGGAACTGCTCTGTCTCTTGCCACTGCTTTTGCAGTTCGGCAATGAAGGTTTCATACCCTTTTTGACGTTTGTCCATGGCTGTTACTCCTCTGCTAAATCCCTTTCTGGCCCGGCTTCAGGCTTGACGGATGCTGGCGGTTGTTGCCGCCGCAGGATATGGGTATTCTATTGCGATTTCCCAGCTGATTTATCTATTCATTTCACAGATCCGGATGTCACCAATGCAAGAGCAATACGTTCCCCAATCTATCGAACCAGCAGTGCAGAAGCACTGGGATGCCAAGAAAACCTTCAAGGCCGTGGAGAAAGTAGACAAAGAGAAGTTCTACTGCCTCTCCATGTTCCCCTATCCGTCTGGTCGTCTACACATGGGGCACGTTCGCAACTACACCATAGGTGATGTGATCTCCCGTTATCAACGCCTCAATGGCAAGAACGTGCTGCAACCCATCGGTTGGGATGCCTTCGGTCTGCCGGCGGAAAACGCCGCCATCAAGAACAACACGGCGCCGGCCCCCTGGACCTACGAAAACATCGAATACATGAAGAACCAGCTGAAGATGCTGGGTCTGGGTTATGACTGGGATCGTGAAGTCGCCACCTGCAAGCCGGACTACTACCGCTGGGAGCAGTGGTTCTTCACCAAGCTCTACGAGAAGGGTCTGGTCTACAAGAAGACCTCCTCCGTCAACTGGTGCCCGAACGACATGACGGTGTTAGCCAACGAGCAGGTTGTCGACAACTGCTGCTGGCGCTGTGACACCCCGGTGGAGCAGAAAGAGATCCCCCAGTGGTTCATCAAGATCACCGACTACGCCGAAGAGCTGCTGAACGATATCGACAACCTCGAAGGCTGGCCGGAGATGGTCAAGACCATGCAGCGCAACTGGATTGGCCGCTCCGAAGGGGTCAACATCAGCTTCGCCATCGAGGGTCAGGCTGAGCAGCTGGAGGTCTACACCACCCGTCCGGACACCTTCATGGGCGTCACCTATGTCGGTATCGCCGCTGGCCACCCGCTGGCCCTGCAGGCCGCCGAAAACAATCCGGAACTGGCCGCCTTTATCGAAGAGTGCAAGAACACCAAGGTAGCCGAAGCTGAACTGGCCACCATGGAGAAGAAGGGCATGGCCACCGGCCTCTACGCCATTCACCCGCTGGATGGCCGCAAGGTACCGGTCTGGGTCGCCAACTTCGTGCTGATGAACTACGGCACCGGCGCCGTGATGGCGGTTCCGGCCCACGATCAGCGTGACTTCGAATTCGCCACCAAATATGGCCTCGACATCAAGGCGGTCATCAAGCCGGTTGATGGCGACGTCGACGTGAGCGAAGCCGCTTACACCGAGAAGGGCGTACTGTTCAACTCCGGCGAGTTTGACGGTCTCGACTTCCAGGGCGCCTTTGATGCCATCGCCAACAAGCTGGAAACGCTGGGCAAGGGCAAGCGCACCGTCAACTTCCGTCTGCGCGACTGGGGGGTCTCCCGTCAGCGCTACTGGGGTGCTCCCATCCCGATGCTGACTCTGGCTGACGGTACCGTGGTGCCGACGCCGGAAGATCAGCTGCCGGTGCTGCTGCCGGAAGATGTGGTGATGGATGGTATTCAGAGCCCGATCAAGGCTGACGCCGAGTGGGCCAAGACCACCTACAACGGTCAGGAAGCGTTCCGTGAAACCGATACCTTCGACACCTTCATGGAGTCCTCCTGGTACTACGCGCGCTACTGCTCTCCGGACTACGACAAGGGCATGCTGGACCCGGCTGCTGCCAACCACTGGCTGCCGGTGGATCAGTACATCGGCGGCATCGAGCACGCCTGTATGCACCTGCTCTACGCCCGCTTCTTCCACAAGCTGCTGCGTGACGCGGGTCTCGTGAACAGCGACGAGCCGTTCAAGCGTCTGCTCTGTCAGGGCATGGTGCTGGCCGACGCTTTCTACTACAAGGACGAAAAAGGCGGTAACGTCTGGGTCAGCCCGACCGACGTCAAGGTAGAGCGTGACGAGAAGGGTCGCATCACCAAGGCCATCGATAACGAAGGCCGCGAAGTGATCCACTCCGGCATGACCAAAATGTCCAAGTCCAAAAACAACGGCATCGACCCGCAGCTGATGGTCGAGCGTTACGGCGCCGATACCGTCCGTCTGTTCATGATGTTCGCCTCTCCGGCCGAGATGACCCTGGAGTGGTCCGACTCCGGCGTAGAGGGCGCCCAGCGCTTCCTGCGTCGCCTGTGGCGCACCACCTTCGAGCACGTCTCCGGTGGCGCCGTTGCCGCGCTGGATCTGGCTGCCCTCTCCAACGAGCAGAAAGCGGTACGCCGCGAACTGCACAAGACCATCGCCAAGGTGAGCGACGACGTCGGTCGCCGTCAGACCTTCAACACCGCCATCGCCGCCATCATGGAGCTGATGAACAATCTCTCCAAGCTGGGCAACGACGAGCAGGATCGCGCCCTGATGCAGGAAGCGCTGGAAGCGGTGGTGGTCATGCTCTACCCCATCACCCCGCACATCGGCTTCGAGCTGTGGAAGATGCTGGGCAAGGGCGACGACGTGGATCACGCTGCATGGCCGGTTGCCGATGAAGCGGCCATGGTCGAGACCGAGAAGCTGGTCGTGGTACAGATCAACGGCAAGATGCGCGGCAAACTGACCGTACCGGCCGAGATCAGCCAAGCTGATGTCGAGAAGCTGGCCATGGCCGACGCCTCCGTGCAGAAGTTCACCGACGGTCTGACCGTGCGCAAGGTGATCTATGTACCGGGCAAGCTGCTCAACATTGTCGCCAACTGATTGATCGCCAACGAGCGTTGCCAATCTGTGACAGCAAACGGATGATAACGGCGGGCCCTGCGCCCGCCGCTTTCCCTTAATGCAAAGAGGATTTTCTATGGGCACCATCTTCACCCGCTGGATGGCTATCATGCTGGCAGCCCTGCTGCTGCAAGGCTGCGGTTTTCACATGCGTGGCACCGGCATTCCGGCCGAGCTGAAGACCATGAAGGTCGTGGGCGACAACAAGAGCGACTTCTACCGGATGGTCACCACCCGCCTCAAGGCATCAGGGGTTACCCTGGCCGACAAGGAAGGTATCCCGGTACTGACCCTAGGTGCTATCGGAGCCAGCAATCAGGTCGCCTCGGTCAACGCACAGGGTGTCGATACCGAGTATGTAATGGGCTTCAGCACCCAGTTCACCGTCTCGGTGCCGGGCAAACCGACTCAGGTTTTCCCCATCAACTTCAACCGCAGCTTCCTCAACAAGCCGGATGCCGCGCTCGCCTCTTCCCGTGAGCAGGAGCAGCTCAACCGCGAGATGCAGGAGCAGGCGGCCAACCAGGTGATCCGGCAGTTGAGTCAGGTCAGCTTCTGATGCGGATCTACCCGGAACAGTTTGGTGACCACCTCAAAGCAGGGCTTCGGCCCTGCTATCTCGTTTTTGGTGACGAACCCCTGCTGCGACTGGAAGCCATCGACGCCATCCGTCAGGTCGCCCGCAAACAGGGATTCGATGAACGCCACACCTTCGTGGTGGAGCAGGGGCTGGACTGGAATCAGGTCTACGACGCCTGTCAGGCGATGAGCCTTTTTTCTGCCCGCCAAATCATTGAACTGGAACTGCCCGCCAAGGTCGACAAGGATCTCGCTGCCCGCATCAGCGACATTGGCAAGCAGCTCCACCCCGACCTGCTGCTGGTACTGAGCGGCGGTCGTCTCAACCAGACCCAGATGAAGGCAGCCTGGTTCGACAAGCTCTACCAGATCGGCACCTATGTGCCGGTCAACCATCCGGAGCCCAAGTTCTTTCCACGCTGGATGAGCGCCCGCTTCCAGCGCTTTGGCCTCAAGGCGCTGCCGGATGCCATCAACTTCATGTGCCACTCCTACGAGGGCAACCTGCTGGCCGCGAGCCAGGAGATCGAGAAGTTGACCCTGCTCTCGCCGCCACAGCCCATCAGCGTCACCTATCTGCAGGAGACCATCATCCGCCACGCCCACTTCACCCCGTTCCAGCTGGTCGATACCCTGCTGGAGGGAAAAGTGAACCGGGCCCAGCGCATTCTGGCCGCTCTGCGGGCCGAAGGCACCGAGCCGGGGATGCTGGCATGGACCCTCTGCCGCGAGCTGGAGCAGCTGACCGAGCTGTCGCTGGCGATGCGCAACGGCCAGCCACTGGGGGAGCACTTCAGCCGCCTGCGCATCTGGCAGAGCCGCCAGCAGCTCATTCAACAGGCGCTGACCCGGCTTCCCTTCGCCAAGCTGCAGCAGCTGTGGCAGCTGATGGCGCAACTTGATGACGCCCAGCGCCGCTTTGATACCGAGCAGGCCTGGCTGATGCTGCAGACCATAGCCCTCGGCTTTCGTGACGGTACGCCCCTGCCGCTGGCGATGGAGAGTGCGCCATGCTGAAGGCGCCTATTGGCCTGCTGGGGGGCACGTTCGACCCTATCCATATCGGCCATCTGCGCCCCGCCATCGAGGCGCGCGATGCCATTGGTCTGGCGGAAGTACGGCTGATCCCGAACCATATACCGCCCCACCGCGCCAACCCGCACTGCTCCAGCGAGCAGCGTCTGGCCATGGTCAGGCTGGCGGCGGCAGAGAACCGCCACTTCGTGGTGGATGAGCGGGAACTTTGGCGTGACAAGCCCTCCTACACCATCGATACCCTGATTGAGCTGCGTCAGGAGCTGCCAGATACGCCGCTCTGCTTCTTGATGGGGATGGACTCGCTGCTTGGCCTGCCCGGCTGGCACCGCTGGCGGGAGCTGCTCGACTACGCCCATCTGGTGGTGAGCACCCGCCCCGGCTGGCAACCCGATTATCCGGCCGAACTGGCTGAACTGCTGGCCCGTCATCAGGTCAAAGAGGTAGCCGCACTGCACCGGCAACGGGCAGGCCATATCTGGTTGGCCAGCAACCAACCCATTGAATTGTCTGCTACCCGGCTGCGCGAGCTGCTGGCGACGGGAGAAGATCCCCGTTACCTCTTGCCCGAGCCGGTTGCGCACTATATTGATCAACAGGGGCTCTACCGCGCCATCTGCCGGTAAGACACCCCAGCTGTCCCGTTCCGGTAGGAAACGGGAGTGACCATGATATAATCCGCCGCCCTCACGCTGTCAGGCGCCGGAATACAGGAGAGACTCATTGCAAGGCCAAGAACTTCACGCCTTTATCATCGACAAGATTGATGACATGAAAGGCCGCGATATCATCACCCTCGATGTACGCGGCAAATCCAGCATCACTGACACCATGATCGTCTGCTCCGGCAACTCCAACCGTCACGTCTGCGCCATCGCCAACCATCTGGCCAGTGAAGCCCGTCATGCCGGGCTCGACCTGCTGAGCGTGGAAGGCGAGCTGAGCGGAGAGTGGGTACTGGTAGATATGGGATCGGTGATCGTGCATGTGATGCAGGATGAACATCGTGACTTCTACCAGCTGGAAAAACTGTGGGGCGGTGCCGCTCAAGTGAACACGCAATAACGAGAGCAGCAAAGTACCGACATGAAGATTCAGTTGATCGCGGTGGGCACCAAGATGCCCGCCTGGGTAGAGCATGGCTTTGAAGAGTATCGCCGCCGCTTCCCGAAAGATATGCCGTTCGAGCTGGTGGAGATTGGCGCCGGCAAACGGGGCAAAAATGCCGATATTCCCCGCATTCTGCAAAAAGAGGGGGAGGCCATGCTGGCTGCCGCGGGGCGCTCCCGCATCGTCACCCTCGACATTCCGGGCAAGCCATGGACCACGGAGCAGCTGGCTACCCAGCTGGAGGCGTGGAAGCTCGATGGCCGCGATGTCGCCCTGCTGGTAGGCGGGCCGGAAGGCTTGTCACCGGAGTGCAAGGCAGCCGCCGAGCAGAGCTGGTCGCTCTCGCCGCTGACCCTGCCCCACCCGCTGGTGCGGGTACTGGTCGCCGAGAGCCTCTACCGTGCCTGGAGCATTACCACCAATCACCCGTATCACAGGGAGTGAGCCAGGATGTGGCTCACCCTCCCCGACACACATGCGAATCACAGAGAGTGAACAATGCCGCTCCTGCTGTTATTGCCCCAATGGTTCTGAGGTAAAGGCATGCTGAAACAACGCATCGAGATGCGCGATCACAGTGCCGAGGGCAATCTGTTCTTCCGGCGCACTCTGGTAGCCTACATCGGCATCGTCGTGCTGATGCTGGTGCTGCTGGGCAATCTCTATTACCTGCAGGTCGAGTCCTACGACACCTACCAGACCCGCTCCAACTCCAACCGCATCCGGGTGGTGCCGGTGGCGCCGCCGCGCGGCCTCATCTATGACACCAACGGCGTGCTGCTGGCGGAAAACCGCCCCGTCTACAGTCTGGAGATTGTCCCTGAAGAGACGCCGGATCTGGCCAAAACCGCCGATGAGCTGGTCGCCCTGCTGGGCCTGCCGGAGGGGACAAAAGAGAAGTTTCTGGCCGAAGTGAAGCGCCAGCGCCGCTTCAAGCCGGTCGCCCTCTACGAGAAGCTGACCGAGTATCAGGTGGCGCTCTTTTCGGTGAACCAGCACAACTACCCGGGTGCCAGCATCGAGGCTTACCTCAAGCGCTACTACCCGTTTGGCGACACCCTCACCCATGCGCTGGGCTACGTGGCCAAGATCAACACCCGCGACGTGGAGCGCCTCGACAAGGAAGACAAGCTCGCCAACTACGCAGCCACCAAGGATATCGGCAAGCAGGGGGTGGAGAAGTATTACGAGGATGAGCTGCACGGCGTGGCGGGCTATCAGGAGGTCGAGGTCAACAACCGCGGCCGGATTGTCCGCACCCTCAAGTTCCAGCCCCCAGTTCCGGGCAAGGATATCTACCTCAACATCGATGTGCGGCTGCAGCTCAAGGCCCAGCAGTTGCTGGCCGGCCAGCGCGGTGCCATAGTGATGATGGATCCCAAAACCGGCGCCATTCTGGCCATGGAGTCGAGCCCGAGCTACGACCCCAACCTGTTCGTGACCGGTATCTCGGGCCCCAACTACTCGGCGCTGCTCAACGATCCGGCGCGGCCGCTGGTCAACCGCACCACCCAGGGCATCTATGCTCCCGCCTCCACCGTCAAACCCATGATGTCCATCATGGGCCTCAACGAAGGGGCCATTACCCCGGGCTATCGCTACTTCGGTGGCCCCAGCTTCTCCATTCCCGGTACCACCAAGAAGTTCCGCGACTGGCGCCGCTGGGGTCATGGCTGGCTCGATGTCTATCGCGCCATCGAGGTATCGGCCGACACCTACTTCTACGATCTCGCCTACCGGGTCGGCATCGACAAGATCCACAGCTACATGACCAAGTTCGGCTTCGGTCAGTACACCGGTGTCGACCTCTATGAGGAGAGCAAGGGGGTGATGCCGTCGCGGGACTGGAAGATGGCTCGCTGGCGCCAGCCCTGGTATCAGGGGGACACCATCTCCATCGGTATCGGTCAGGGCTACTGGAGCGCCACCCCGCTGCAGCTGGCCAAGGCGATCAGCATCCTGACCCAGAACGGTCACGACGTTACCCCGCACCTGCTCAAGAGCACCGCCTCGCAGGCGGGCGTGGTCGATGCCCCGGTCAACCCCAACATCGCCCTCAAGCTCAAGAACGACAGCTTCTGGAAAGTGGCGCAAGAGGGGATGTGGCGCGTCAACCATGGCAGCGAAGGCAGTGGTCGCCTGTCGTTTGCCAAGGCCCCCTACTCCTCGGGTGGCAAGTCGGGCACCGCTCAGGTGGTCGGTCTGAAAGAGAACCAGGTCTACAACATCAAAACCGTCAAGGCGGAGCATCGCGACAATGCGCTATTCGTCGCTTACGCCCCCTTTGAAGCCCCCAAGGCGGTCGTTGCGCTGGTGCTGGAGAACTCCATTGGTGGTGGTGGTGGCCGTGCCGCATCCCCCATCGCACGCCAGATGATGGATGCCTTCCTGCTGCCGCCCGAACCACAACTGCCACCGGCACCGGAAAAGCCGTCCAAACCGAGTGAGGTTGCTACCAATGAGTAATTCAGCCCGCCAGCAGAGTATCTGGTACAAGCTGCACATCGACCTTCCCCTGCTGCTGGGGTTGCTGGCCGTCATCGCCCTCTCCATGGTGGTGCTCTACTCCGCCTCCGGCCAGGATATGGACTCCATCGTGCGCCAGCTGGTGCGCGGCGGACTCGCCTTCGCCCTGATGATCGGCATGGCCCAGCTGCCGCCCTCCCTTTACGCCCGCTGGTCGGTGCCGCTGTTTGTCGGGGTGGTACTGCTGCTCATCGCAGTGGACGTATTCGGCCATATCGGCAAGGGGGCCCAGCGCTGGCTCGACTTGGGCTTTATGAAGTTCCAGCCCTCCGAGGTGATGAAGCTCTCCATGCCCATCATGGTCGCCGCCTGGCTCAGCCGTCACTCGCTGCCCCCCAAACTCAGCCACGTGGTGATAGCCCTCATCATGGTGCTGCTGCCGACCCTGCTGATTGCCGCCCAGCCTGACCTTGGCACCTCCATCTTGGTGGCTGCCTCAGGCTTCTTCGTCATCTTTCTGGCGGGGCTCAGCTGGTGGCTGATCGGACTGGCGGTATTGCTGATCGCGGCCTTTATGCCGGTGCTCTGGTTCTTCCTGATGCACGACTATCAGCGCCAGCGGGTCATGATGCTGATCGACCCGGAGAAAGACCCGCTCGGCCGCGGCTACCACATCATCCAGTCCAAGATTGCCATCGGCTCCGGCGGCGTCTTTGGCAAGGGTTGGCTGCAGGGCACCCAGTCCCAGCTGGAGTTTCTGCCCGAGCGCCACACCGACTTTATCTTCGCGGTATTCAGCGAGGAGTTCGGTCTGGTGGGGGTAGCGCTGCTGCTGGTGCTCTATCTCTACGTCATCAGCCGCTGCCTCTTTATCTCGATGCAGGCCCAGAACAGCTTTGAACGGCTGCTGGGTGGCGCCATCACCCTCACCTTCTTCGTCTATGTGTTCGTCAACATGGGCATGGTAAGCGGTATCCTGCCGGTGGTAGGGGTGCCCCTGCCGCTGGTGAGCTATGGCGGCACCTCCATGGTGACCCTGATGGCCGGTTTTGGCATACTGATGTCCATCCAGACTCATAGAAGACTGCTTGCCTGATGCGTCTGGCTGGTTTTTTGCTCTCGCTCGTTGCCCTTACGGCAGAGGCGGCCGTCGAACCTGCCGTGCTCGCTCGGCTTGCCGAACAGCAGCAGGTACCACTGGCCGAGTTGCAGGCGGCGGTGGCCAGCGCCCGGCTAAGGCAGGAGGTGCTCGACACCATCAGCCGACCGTGGGAGGCCAAACCCTGGCACCGCTACCGGCCGCTGTTCGTCACCCCGGATCGCATCCGGGATGGCCTGCAGTTCTGGCAGCAGCATGCCGCCACGCTGGCGCGAGCCGAGCAGACCTATCGGGTACCGGCCTCGCTTATCGTCGCCATCATCGGCATCGAGACCTTCTACGGTCGCCAGATGGGCCGTCATCCGGTGCTGGACAGCCTCTACACCCTGGGGTTTCACTACCCCGAGCGCAGCGATTTCTTTGCCAAGGAGTTTGCCCAGCTGGTGTTGCTGGCCAAAGAGGAGGGGTGGCAACTCGATACCCTCAAGGGCTCCTATGCCGGGGCCATGGGGATGGGGCAGTTCATGCCCTCCAGCTATCGCCACTACGCCGTCGATTTTGACGGCGATGGCAAACGGGATCTCTTCGCCAATCCGGCCGATGCCATCGGCAGCGTGGCCAACTACTTCGCCAGCCACCAGTGGCGCTGGGGTGAAGCGGTGGTCGAGCCGGCCCAGATCGGGCTGATGGCGGTTGATCCCCTGCTCAGGCGAGAGCCCGAGCTGACACAACAGTGGTCAGAACTGGCGGCGGCAGGGATTGAGCTCGCCACGCCGCTGGCCCCGCAGACGCCGGTCAAGTTACTGGCATTTGATCAAGCCGATGGACCGGAATACTGGGTCGCACGGCATAACTTTTATGTGATCACCCGCTACAATCGCAGCCCGCTCTACGCGATGGCGGTGTATCAACTTAGCCAAGCCATTCAGGAAGCGTATGCATCTTCGTCACAAACTCCTCCCGCTCAGCCTGAGCTTGTTGCTGGCCGCCTGCAGTAGCAGCCAGCCGGAACAGTCCGCCCCGGTCGATCTGCCGCCCGCCAGCAAACCGCCCGTTATCGAGATCCCGCAAGCCACCGGCGCCATCCCGCGCCCCGAGCCCCTGAGCACCAGCGGCAACCGGGACTACTGGCGCGGCCAGGAGAAATTCGAGGTGTGGCGCGATATCAAGCACTACAGCGAAGAGGGCACTGCCAGCTGGCTCTCCCCCTCCCTCGATGGCCAGAAGACCGCCAATGGCGATGTACAGGACAGCAAGCTGTTCAGCGCCGCCCATCGCAACCTGCCGCTGCCAAGCTACGTGCGGGTCACCAATCTGGACAACGGGCTGGAGACCATAGTGCGGGTCAACGATCGCGGCCCGTTTGACAGCAGCCGCCTCATCGACCTCTCCCCCGCCGCCGCCAAACAGCTCGAGATGATCGAGGGTGGCGAGGCGCGGGTGCGGCTCGAACTCATCAACGACACCCCGGATCAGATGGTGATCATGGAGCCGATGAAACCCATCGAGATGACGCCGACCGCCCCGGCTGCCGCCGCTGCACCTCAGGCGATGTCACAGGATGGCTTCATCGGTCAACCGACCGAGCTCGCCATGGCTGCACCGGCCGCAGAAGCGGCGCCCGTCAAGGCACCCGCCGCCAAGCCAGCCAAAGCGGCACCGGCCAAACCGGCTCCGGCCAAGGCGGCAGCCCCTGCCAGCAGCGGTGACGGCAAGATGATCCAGGTGCTGGCCAGCGGCTCCCAGCAGCGGGCCGAGGCGATGGGCAAGGTGATGACCCAGCGTTATGGCCTCCCCTACCGGATCGATAGCCATGGTGCCATTTTCCGGGTGCTGATTGGCCCTGTTGCGACCGACCAGCAAGCCGCAACATTGGAAAAAGTGCGTCAGGGTGGCCTCGAACAGGCCTTTATCGTTCCCTGATCGTTACCCTTTTGCTGCGGGTGTGACTAACCGCTTACTTACCGCCATCACGTCGTTTTATGGCGTGCTGGCGTTAAGTGATGGATAAAAAACCAGTTCTGATCGCCATGTCGGGCTATAACCTGCGGGCGCATCTGGTATAGTTAGGCCCGCATTTTATCCCCATCTGGATCGCAGGAATTTCAAGATGTCCAAATTTGCCCGTTCAGTTCTTCTGGCCTCACTGATCAGCGCCACCGCTCAGGCCAATACCCCGATGCCGGCTCCTACTCCGAACAGCAACCCGGTTGTTGTTCCCGCCGCACCCGAGATCTCCGCCAAGGCCCATATTCTGATCGACTACTACTCCGGTCAGGTGCTGGCCGAGCAGAACGCCGAAGAGCGCCTGCCGCCCGCCAGTCTGACCAAGATGATGACCTCCTACATCATCGGCCAGGAGCTGCTGAAGGGGAACATCAAGCGCACCGACATGGTGACCATCAGCCAGAACGCCTGGTCCAAGAACTACTCCGACTCCTCCAAGATGTTTATCGAGGTGGGTAAGCAGGTCTCCGTCGATGACCTGAACAAGGGCATCATCATCCAGTCCGGCAACGACGCCTGCGTCGCCATGGCCGAATTCCTGGCCGGCAGCACCGACTCCTTCGCCAGCCTGATGAACAGCTGGGCCGCCAAGCTCGGCATGAAAGACAGCCACTTCATGAACCCGCACGGTCTGGATGCGGAAGGTCACTACAGTACCGCTCACGACATGGCCCGTCTGGGTCAGGCACTGATCCGCGACCTGCCGGAGGAGTACAAGATCTACTCCCAGAAGTCCTTCGTCTTCAACGGCATCACCCAGCACAACCGCAACCGTCTGCTGTGGGACCAGTCCCTGCAAGTTGACGGCATCAAGACCGGCCACGTCAGCCAGGTCGGCTACAACCTGGTCTCCTCCGCCACCAACAACGAAGGCATGCGCCTGATCGCCGTGGTGCTGGGTGCCAACAGCGAGGCCTCCCGCGCCGCCGAGAGCAAGAAGCTGCTCACCTACGGCTTCCGTTTCTTCCAGAGCCTGACCCCCTACAAGGCGGGCACCGTACTGGTCACCCAGAAGATCTGGATGGGCGACAAGCCGGAAGTGAAACTGGGCGTCGACAAGGATATCTCCGTGCTGGTCACCCGCGGTCAGGGCAACAACCTCAAAGCAGACTTCCAGCTTGAGAGCGAACTGAAAGCCCCGCTGGCCAAGGGTCAGCGCGTCGGTACCGTGTTCCTGAAACAGGGCGACAAGGAGATCAAGCAGGTGCCGCTGGTTGCTCTGGAAGATGTGCAAGAGGGTGGCCTGATGAGCCGTCTGTGGGACTACCTGGTGATGCTGGTTTCCAGCTGGTTCAAGTAATCGGGACGCACAATCCTCACCATACAGCGGCGCCAACAGGCGCCGCTGCTGTTTCTGGTGGCTCCAGCCAGTGAATAACCCTGTAAACTGCAGGTTCCGCCCCATGCCGATTTGTGGTAAAAAGCACCACCCCCACTCATGTCTGACGATCCGGGCCTTGATCCCGGCACGGGCCATGCCCATATAGACTTGAGATGGCGGCCCTCGCGGGCCATCGGCCAAGCGCCAAACAAGAGTGCGTCATCCCGTGACGACGCCATGAAGACACCCAAAGGTGAGTAAATGAATACCAAGTTTGACGAACTGCTGGAGTTTCCCTGCAAATTCCCGTTCAAGGTACTCGGCATTGCCGACCCGGCGCTGCCGGACATGGTGGTTGAAGTGCTGCAGCAGCACGCCCCCGGCACCTACAGCCCGACCGTCCAGCCCAGCTCCAAGGGCAACTACCACTCGGTTCGCGTGACCGTGACCGCCCAGAGCAAGGAGCACATCGAAGCGATGTACACCGCCCTTGGCAAGATCGAGCTGGTGAAGTACGTACTGTAATGTCTCTCTCGCCCCGTTCTGCGGGGCGACTGTTTTTGGCCATTGAGCCGCCGTGAGGAAGCCATGTCATCCGGGATCCCCGCCCAGAACACGCTTATCGTCAGACATCTGGGTCGCCGCCCCTACCAGCCGGTATGGGACGCCATGAAAGCCTTCACCGACAACCGCACCGGCGACACCCCCGACGAGTTCTGGGTGGTCGAACACGATCCCGTCTACACCCAGGGTCAGGCCGGCAAGGCCGAACACCTGCTCAACCCGGGCAATATCCCGGTGGTGCAGAGCGATCGCGGCGGTCAGGTGACCTATCACGGCCCGGGCCAGCTGGTGCTCTACGTGCTGGTGGATGTGCGCCGCTGCAAGTTTTCGGTGCGCGAGCTGGTGACTGCGCTGGAGACGGCCATCATCAACACCCTGGCGAAAAGCGATATCGCGGCCTACGCCAAGGCTGATGCTCCCGGGGTCTATGTGAAAAACGACCTCGGCATGGAGGCCAAGCTGGCCTCGCTCGGCCTGCGCATCCGCAAGGGGTGCTCGTTCCACGGGCTGGCCCTCAACGTCAACATGGACATGACCCCCTTCCTGCACATCAATCCGTGCGGCTATGCGGGCATGGCCATGACCCAGACCAGCGCCCTGGGCGGCCCGCAAAGCGTGGCCGAGGCGCAATCCATTCTGGTGGCCGAGCTGGCCCGCCTGATTGGCTATCAAACAATAACAAACACCGAGAGTGAATCATGAGCAAACCCGTTCGTATGGAGCCGGGCGTCAAGCTGCGCGATGGCGACAAGATGGCCCTGATCCCGGTGAAATTCATGCCGGATCCCAACGAGGAACTTCTTCGCAAGCCGGACTGGATGCGGATCAAGCTGCCTCCCTCCAGCCAGAAGATCGAGCACATCAAGAGCACCCTGCGCAAGAACAAGCTGCACTCGGTATGTGAAGAGGCCTCCTGCCCCAATCTGGCGGAGTGCTTCAACCATGGCACCGCCACCTTCATGATCATGGGCGCCATCTGCACCCGTCGCTGCCCCTTCTGTGACGTGGCCCACGGCCGTCCACTCCCCCTCGATCCGGAAGAGCCGAAGAAGCTGGCGCTGACCATCAAGGAGATGAACCTCAAGTACGTGGTGATCACCTCGGTGGACCGCGACGATCTGCGTGACGGCGGTGCCCAGCACTTCGCCAACTGCATCCGCGAGATCCGCGAGCACAGCCCGCAGACCCGCATCGAAATCCTGACCCCGGACTTCCGCGGCCGGATGGAGCAGGCCCTTGAGGTGTTCCGCGAGACCCCGCCGGATGTGTTCAACCACAACCTGGAAACTGCCCCGCGCATGTATCGCGTTGCCCGCCCGGGTGCCGACTACAAGTGGTCGCTGGAGCTGCTGCGCCGCATCAAGGAGATGCACCCCCACGTACCGACCAAGTCCGGTCTGATGATGGGCCTTGGCGAGACCAACGAAGAGATCGTCGAGGTGCTTAAAGATCTGCGCGCCCACGGCGTCAATATGCTGACCCTGGGTCAATATCTGCAACCGAGCCGCCACCACCTGCCGGTGAAGCGCTACGTGCCGCCCGCAGAGTTCGACGAGCTGAAAGATGTCGCCATGGAGCTGGGCTTTACCCACGCTGCCTGCGGCCCCTTCGTGCGCTCCTCCTACCACGCGGATCTGCAAGCCAAGGGCGAAGAGGTCAAATAACCTCGCAGCAAAGAGGGGCCAAACAACCCCTCCTCTCGCCAGCAGCAACAAAAAGAGCGCCCCGAGGCGCTCTTTTTTATGGCTCAGCTCTTTTTATGGTTCATCTCTGCTGGCTGATGCTGCGCTATCAAGACCGCCGACACCACCCGCAAGCATCTGTTTAGCTGGTATGACGGCAGATCGGGCACTGCTTTCTGGCCATCATGGCCGGCAAGCCCGACGCATCGGCAAGGCAAATTGTCTCATCAGTGCAACATATGGAAAATTCCAACCGGTTTATTTGCAACAATCTGAGCCGTGAAACCGTCCGCTATACGAGCAGGCAAGGCGCGATGCCACCCCCGATATAAACGACAAAGAGAGGCATAGCGCCCCCTTGTCACTCCTGATGGTCACTCCTCCTCGAAGCGCCCCTGCTGATGCCAGCGCTGCAACTGGGCCAGCACCCGGGTTTCCCGCGCCGTCCACTGGGGGCATGGCCCCGCCAGCTGGGTCTTGTTGGTCTGCAGCGCCTCATCGATCGCAAACCAGCCCGGCACAAAGCCAAGCCGGATCTCGTAGGGCTGCGGCTGCGGCGCTACCAGCTGCTCGCCAATCCGGCACAGATAGTAGAGCGAGCGGATGCAGTAGGCATCGAACCCCAGCTCGCGGGCGGCGCGATACTCGCGGGTCTCGCCAAGCAGGGCGCCAACGTCCAGCAGCTCGGCGCCGCACTCCTCCAGCAGCTCGCGGGCCAGCGCCACATGGTGGCTCTCCCCCGCCTCGATGCCGCCACCGGGGAACATCAGATCGCCGTTGACCCGGGAGTGAACCAGCAGCAGCTCGTCGCCGCGCAGCACCACGGCGCGCACCGTGAGGCGCTCCAGGGTGCGGCCATCGGTGGTTATCTCGCCATGCACAAACGAGAGGTCGAAGGGCTCGGGCCAGACGCTGGCCCCGGATGGGTTACTCATCATCTCCTCAGGGTCGGTAGCTGCCGCCTTGCAGTTGCCGGACGATCTCGGCCGCCTGGGCATCGAGGGCATCCTGACGGGGCTTGCTCAGGCTGTAGTAGAGGCCAAAACGCTTGGCGGAGACCTCGGGGTTGTTCGGGAAGGCTTCGCTCACCTTGCCCCACAGATAGGCCTGCTCATACTGCTTCTGGCCCATGTAGAGGGTGCTGAGGGAGGTGAGCAGACGGCTGTTGACCTGCTCCCCCTCGCGATAGAGGGAGAGGCCGTGGTGCAGGATGGCGATGGCCTTGTCCGGCTCGCTCTTGGCATAGATACCGGCCAGCACCAGCTGCAGATCGGGCTCTTCCAGCCCCTTGCTCCCCTCCTGCGCCAGAAACTGCTGGCGAGCCCGCTCGTCACTGTTGTTGGTCCAGTGCCAGAGCAGCAGGTAGGGATCCTGCGAGTTGCGGGTCGCCGCATCGAGCCGGGCCAGCTGATCGCCGGCGGCCAGCATCCCCTCCACCCGCGGGCTTTTCTGCTCGCGGGCCCGCTTGTACTCGATGTTGGTGGAGTGCTCGGCGCACTTGATGTAACGCTCCAGACTGCGCATCAGCTCGTAGCTGCGGCGATCGCTCTGCTCCTCTTGCAGGTAGAAGCGGCTGCGGATGACAGCGGTGCGTTCGTAGCGGCACCAGCCGTCGTCCACCAGATCCTGACAGAGCTCGGGGTGATTGCTGCAGATGGTGTGGAGCCGATCGTTATCGCAACCGGCGACGGCAAGGCCGGCCGAGAGGATAAAGAAAGGTTGTCGCAGGGCAGTGGGGATCATGGCTCACATCTGGTTGATAACAGTGACTGGCAACAACTGGAGCCTTATGTGGCCACCTTCGGCTAGCAAACCGGTTACATATCCATTACAATGCGCGCGCCGTATAAGGCCGCGATTGCAGAATACTATAACGAAATCGACACCCCTACACTGATCTGCATTCGACGAATTTTCTATTTGCACCAACAACGTGAAATAAAGGATCTGGTCAATGACCCACGAGCACTATCTGCAAACGTGGCAGGAGAGCCAGGAGCTCGCCGAAGCCATGCAGCCCTTGATTGGTCGCCTCTACCGACAACAAGGGGTCGAGATCACCCTCTACGGCCGCCCGCTGCAAAACGCCTCCACCATCGATATCCTCAAGGCCCACCGGGTCGTTCGCCGCCACCAGGGCGCTCCCCTCCCCATCCAGCAAAGCTTCCCCCTGCTCCAGGCCATCGTTGCCCTCAAACCCACCGCCGCCGAGGTAGACCTTGGCAAGCTGGCGGTCGGTTACTGGCAGGATCATCAGGATGAGGCGGGGATCGAGGACTATCTGCAAGCGCGACTGGCACCGGCCCTTGGCCGCAGCCAGATGCCGCAGCCGACCGACGTGGTGCTCTACGGCTTTGGCCGCATCGGCCGCCTGCTGGCCCGCCTGCTCATCGAGCGCACCGGCGCCGCCAATCCGCTGCGCCTGCGCGCCATCGTGGTGCGTGGCGGTCGCGACGGAGATCTGGAGAAACGCGCCAGCCTGCTGCGCCGCGACTCGGTGCACGGCCCCTTCAACGGCTCCATCGAGGTGGATGCGGAGCGCAGCGCCATCATAGCCAACGGCACCTTCATTCAGGTGATCTACGCCAACAGCCCGGCCGACATCGACTACACCGCCTACGGCATTCACGATGCGCTGATCGTCGACAACACCGGGGTCTGGCGCGATGAGGCGGGTCTCTCCGAGCACCTGAAAGCGCGCGGTGCCGGCAAGGTGCTGCTGACCGCTCCCGGCAAGGGGGAGATGAAGAACGTGGTGTTCGGGGTCAACCACGAGGTGATTGGGCCGGATGACAAGATCATCTCCGCCGCCTCCTGCACCACCAACGCCATCACCCCGGTGCTCAAGGTGATGCAGGAGCGGTACGGCATCCGCCACGGCCACGTGGAGACGGTCCACTCCTACACCAACGATCAGAACCTCATCGACAACTATCACAAGGGCGAGCGCCGCGGTCGCAGCGCCGCTCTCAATATGGTGATGACCAGCACCGGCGCCGCCAAGGCGGTGGCCAAGGCGCTGCCCGAGCTCAAGGGCAAGCTGACCGGCAACGCCATCCGGGTGCCGACCCCCAATGTCTCGCTGGCGATTATCAATCTGTCGCTGGAGCAGGCCACCGATCGGGAGAGCCTCAACGCCTATCTGCAACAGATGGCGCTAAGCTCGGCCCTGCATCGCCAGATCGACTTCAGCGCCAGCACCGAGCTGGTCTCCTCCGACATGGTGGGTTCCCGTTATGCGGGCATCGTCGACTCCCAGGCGACCATCGCCGAGGGGGATCACTGCGTGCTCTACGTATGGTATGACAACGAGTTCGGGTACAGTTGTCAGGTAGTGCGGGTGATGGAGCAGATGGCTGGCGTAGTCCGCCAGGATCTGCCTGCCTGATCCCGATTCGTCATGACTCAATGTGCAAGGAGAAGGCCGGATGTCGTTTCAACAGGGTGAGTTTTTGCAAGCAATCAGGCAGATGCCCGCAGAGGTGTACGAGCGGCTCAAGACCGCAGTCGAGCTGGGCAAGTGGCCCGATGGCAAGCCCCTTACCGACGAGCAGAAGGCCACGTCGCTGCAAGCCGTGATGGCCTGGCAGGCGATGCACCTCGACAACCCGGAGCACATGAACATCGGCCGCGACGGCGAGATCGTGATGAAGAGCAAGAGCGAGCTCAAACGTCAGTATCGCGACGAGGAAGAGATAGTCCGGGTCGACCTCAACCACTGAGCCTGACCCGGCAGGCCGCTCACGGCGGCCAGAACAGAGAGGGGAGCCATCATGGCTCCCCTCTTTTTCCTATCTATGCAGGATGACTCATCCCCACCCCTTCTCCCGCCTGGGGAGAAAGGAGCAGGCTCACAGCCTGCGGAGAGTAAGCGGGCCACCTGCCGGCGATCTTCATGGCAAGCCTCGTGGCCAACAGCACCTCGATCTATCCCCTCTCCCGCCGGGAGAGGGTTAGGGTGAGGGCCGCAACGCTCAGGGAGTCAGCTCCCCACGCAGCGACTGCTGCATCAACTCGCGAATCCGGTGGGAGGGCAAGTCCTGGCTCAACAGGAAGTGCAGCTTGGTGAGCGCCGCTTCGGCGGTCATGTCAAAGCCCGAGATGACACCGGCCCGCGACAGGGCGTTGCCGGTGGCATAGCCCCCCATATTGACCTTGCCGTGCAGGCACTGGCTCAGGTTGACAATGATGACGCCGCGGGCCGATGCCTCGGAGAGCAGCGCCAGCATGGCCGGGTTCTGCGGCGCATTGCCCACCCCGAACGAGAGCAGGATCAGCGCCTTCACCGGCTGTTGCAGGATGTTGGCGATCACCTCGCTGGAGATACCCGGATAGAGGGTCACCACGCCGATGGGCTGGGGGGTGATGTCGTGCAGCACCAGCGGCCGCTCGGAGGGCACGCCCAGCTCGCCCGCTTCCAGCGAAATGGCGATCCCGGCATTGAGCAGCGGCGGATAGTTGGGCGAATCGAAGGCGTGGAAGCCATCGGCGTGCACCTTCTTGCTGCGGTTGCCGCGATAGAGCTGATTGTTGAAGAACAGCGTCACCTCGTGGATCGGGTAGTTGGCCGCGATATAGAGGGCGTTGAGCAAGTTTTGCTGACCGTCGGAGCGCAGCTCGGCCAGCGGGATCTGGGAGCCGGTGATGATGACCGGCTTGTGCAGATCCTCCAGCATGAAGGAGAGCGCCGAGGCGGTGAACGACATGGTGTCGGTGCCGTGCAAAATGACGAAACCATCGTACTTGTCGTAGTTGTCGCGAATATCCTCGGCGATGCGCTGCCAGTCCGCCGGGGTCATGTCGGAGGAGTCGATGAGAGGGGCATATTCGTGGATATGGTAATCCGGCATCTCGGGACGATGGAACTCGGGCATCCGCGCCAGACAGTCTTCCATAAAGCCCGCCATCGGCACATAACCGTGGTCGGAACGCTGCATCCCTATGGTGCCGCCTGTGTAGGCGATGTAGATGGACTTCTTCACACCCTCTCCTCTCTGTGGGCCGGAAACCCGCGAATGATAAACCATGCGGGGCGAACCAACTGCTCGAATCCCGTCCGTTTCCGCCGCGGGCTGGAAACCGGCGAATTATAGAGACTGACGCCTCAAATGACAGCCGTTCTCTGCGCCTTTTCGGCGTTTAGTTGCCATACCTCAATGGTGTTAAATTTCACAATAAGACACTAAAACGAGCATTAATACGACAAAGATGGAATTAAACGATGCTTTTTGCTACAATCCGCCGGATTTTACTAAAATCTCATCTGGATGCCTGAGCATTTCAGGCCCGCACAAGCCCCATATTTGCTGGGGCGGGGAGATGTTTCCCCTTCTTTGCTGGCACATAAGCCACACTGTTTTTATCCCGGCTGAATCTGTGAGTCTTCACCCCGAAGGCACAGCCAATCAACATGGGAGTACTGAATGTTACAACTTGATTCCTACGCAACCCTGGTCGCTGCCACTCTGGTACTGCTGCTTGGCCGCATGCTGGTCACCCGTGTCGGACTGCTGCGCACCTTCAACATCCCCAAACCGGTCGCTGGCGGTCTGGTCGTTGCCCTGATCCTGCTGCTGCTGCGCTCCACCATGCAGCTGGAACTGCAATTCGATACCAGCCTGCAAACCCCGCTGATGCTGGCATTTTTCGCCTCCATCGGTCTCTCTGCCGATCTCGCCAGCCTGAAACGCGGCGGCAAGGCGGTGGTCACCTTTCTGATGGTGGTCACCGGCCTGCTGCTGGTGCAGAACAGTCTGGGGGTCACGCTGGCCACCATGCTGGGCCTTGATCCCCACATGGGGCTGCTGGCCGGTTCCATCACCCTCTCCGGCGGTCACGGTACCGGCGCGGCCTGGAGTGCCACCTTCTCCGAGAAGTACGGGGTGCAGTCCGCCGCCGAGCTGGCCATCGCCTGCGCCACCTTTGGTCTTGTGCTGGGTGGTCTGATCGGTGGCCCGGTAGCCCGCTATCTGGTCAAAAAAGTGGAGGTGCCCGGCGAGGAGCACAACCGCGATGACGCGCCGCAAGGCTTCGAGATGCCCGATATGGAGCGCCCGCTGACCACCTTCAGCCTGATCGAGACCCTGGCCCTTATCGCCATCAGCCTGAAAGGGGGCGAGCTGCTCTCCGCCTACCTCAAGGGGAGTGCGCTGGAGCTGCCCATCTTCGTCTGCGTGCTGTTTGTCGGCGTATTGCTGCGCAACCTGCTCACTCTCTTCAACTGGCATGAAGTAAGCGATCGCGAAGTATCGCTGCTGGGCAACGTCAGCCTGTCATTGTTCCTGGCGATGGCACTGATGAGCCTGAAACTGTGGGATCTGGCCAGCCTGGCGCTGCCCATCTTCATCCTGCTGGCCGCCCAGACCGTGGCGATGGCGCTCTACGCCATCTTCGTCACCTTCCGGGTCATGGGCAAAAATTACGATGCGGCCGTGCTGGCGGCAGGCCACTGCGGCTTTGGTCTGGGTGCTACCCCGACCGCGATTGCCAACATGCAGGCCATCACCCAGCGCTTCGGCCCCTCCCACCTGGCGTTTCTGGTGGTACCCATGGTGGGCGCCTTCTTTATCGACATCATCAACGCCATGGTGATCAAGCTGTTTATGGCAATGCCATTCCTCTAATACCCCTTCCTGTCAGACGTATAAGAACAGAGCCCACCTTTGGTGGGCTCTGCCATTTCTGCATGCGGGCGACCTCAACTCGTCACTCTTTCTGCACTTCATTAGTTCGGCCATACCTGCGAGATAGATAAATAAAAAGCCCCGCACTCGGCAGAGTGCGGGGCTTTCTCGGGCGGCCGTGCTGCCGCGCTTCAGAACTTACAGGATAAAGGTCGAGACCTGCTTGTTGAGGTCGGTCGCCCGCCCCTTGAGGCTCTCGGCCTGATCCAGATCGCGCATCGCGGCGGCGGTGATCTCGTCACTCACATCCTTGATGGCGGTGGTGTTCTGGGTGATCTCGCCGGTGACCTGAGTCTGCTCCTCGGCAGCGGTGGCGATCTGGCCAGCCATGTCGGAGATGAGCGATACGGCCTGGGTGATCTCCTCCAGCGCAGCGGCGGCAGCATCGGCATCCTGTACGCTGTTGTCCGCCAGCCCCTGACTGGTCTGCATCAGGCTTACCGCGCGGGCAGTAGTCTGCTGCAGGGTCTCGATGGTGGCGTGGATCTCCTGGGTGGAGTCCTGGGTACGCTTGGAGAGCACCCGCACCTCATCGGCCACCACGGCAAAGCCGCGGCCCTGCTCACCGGCACGAGCCGCTTCGATGGCGGCGTTCAGTGCCAGCAGGTTGGTCTGCTCGGCAATGCCCTGAATGGTGGAGAGAATGCCGGAGATGGCCTGAGCATGACGGCTCAGCTCGCCGATAACCTCGGTGGCCTGCCCCACCTCTTGCGCCAGATTGTTGATGGAGGCGCGGGTCTTGTGCACCAGCTTCTTGCCCTGTTCGCTGCTCATGGTCGATTGCTGGGCAGCGGCGGCAGTGTTTTCGGCGTTACCGGCGATCTCCATGGTGGCGCTCGCCATCTCGGTGACCGCAGTGGCAACCATGGTCACCTCCTGCTGCTGACGCTGCAGCTCGTCCACGGCGGCCTGGTTGGTCACCAGACTGCGCTCGGCATCGGCGTTCAACTCGTTGGCCAGCTGGCGGATATTGGCGATCAGCTGGTGCTGGCTGCCGACGAAGCGGTTGAAGCTGTTGGCCAGCTGACCCACTTCATCGTTGGCGTCGATCTTGATACGCTGGGTCAGGTCACCGTTACCATCGGCGATGCGAGCCAGTGCCTGGGATACCTTGCTGAGCGGGCCAAGCAGCATGCTGACCAGCCAGGAGATGGCGAGGATGCTGCCCACCAGCACCAGCAGCGCCAGACCGAGCTGGGTCATCAGCAGGGAGGAGAGCGGCGCCTCAAGGGTATCCTTGTCCAGCACCAGTACCAGCTCCCAGTCGGTATCGGGAATGTCGGTCGCCCACAGCAGCTTGTCACGCCCTTCGTTTTCGAAGTAGGCAGGCACCAGCCCCTGACTCGCCTTGCTCTGTTCGATCAGGGCATTGGTCAGATCGTTGTCGATCTCGGTGGCCGGCTTCATCGCCTTGGCGGCATCCTTGTAGGCGATGACGGTGCCATCCTTGTGCATCATGATGGCAAAGCCGTCGGCCGGCAGTTTCATCTTGGTGACGTCTTCCACCAGCGAAGCGATGGAAAGGTCGCCCCCCACTACGCCACCCTGAGCCGGCTGGGCCAGGGTCACCACCATGATGTTGTAGGCCACATCCAGATAGGGTTTGGTCACGATGAGACCCCCCTTGGCCATGGCTTCCTGATACCAGCCACGGGAGCGCGGGTCATAGCCACTGCGGTTGATGGAGGGGTCGGAGTCGTTCATCTTGCCACTGCTCTCGCCAAAATAGGTGAGCTGGAAGCGGCCGGAAACCTGTGCCTGTTGCAGGGCGTTGAGGGGTTCGGCTCCCGCCTTGCTGCCCAGCGCCTGAATGACGTCGCGGCGGGCTGCGAGCCAGTCGCTGACGCTGGTGGCCTGCTGGTTGCCAAGACGCTGAACCTGCTCCTGGCTGCCCTGCAGCAACAGGTTTTTCTGGCTGCTATAGCTCTGCCAGGAGAGCATCAGGATCACCAACGAAAGGGCAATCACCACCGACAACAGTATCTTCTGTTTGAGTGATAGGTTTTTCATCATCTGTTCTTCTTATTTGAGGTTAGGAAGCAGTTATCTCGTATGTACACCGAACGCTAGTAGTCATTAGCGACCCCCTGCTCCAAAACTGAACAGGAAAATGGATCGACGGGCGATATTTTCTCCTGACGCGCGGAAAACTGCATCAGAAATTGCTCACCTAGCGCGCGTAAACTCAGGCAACCCTGTTTATTCCTTCCACAATTGGCTAGAATGACCCGTTTTCAAATCACATCGATCCTGAGAGTTTTCACGATGTTCGAAGTTAATCCCGTTTTAAATAAACTTAAGGAGCTGTCTGAGCGGACCGAGCTTCTTAGGGGGTACCTTTGACTATGACGCCAAGAAAGAGCGTCTGGAAGAGGTCAATGCCGAGCTGGAACAGCCGGATGTATGGAATGAACCCGAGCGCGCACAGGCGCTGGGCAAAGAGCGCGTAGCGCTGGAAAACGTAGTCGGCACCATCGACACCCTGACCCAGGGCGTGGATGACGTCGAGATGCTGGTCAGCCTGGCCGTGGAAGGGGAAGACGAAGAGACCTTCAACGAAGCCATCGCCGAATCCGAACAGCTGGAAGCCAAGCTGGTGGACCTCGAGTTCCGCCGCATGTTCTCCGGCCAGCACGACGGCTCCGACTGCTATATCGATATTCAATCCGGCTCCGGTGGTACCGAAGCGCAGGATTGGGCCAACATGGTGCTGCGCATGTATCTGCGCTGGGGCGATGCCCACGGTTACAAGCCCGAGCTGATCGAATGCTCCGAGGGCGACGTGGCCGGCATCAAGTCCGCCACCATCAAGTTCACCGGCGAATATGCCTTCGGCTGGCTGCGTACTGAAACCGGCGTGCACCGTCTGGTACGCAAGTCCCCGTTCGACTCTGGCGGTCGCCGCCACACCTCTTTCTGTTCTGTGTTCGTCTACCCGGAAATCGACGACGATATTGAAATCGATATCAACCCCGCCGACCTGCGTATCGACGTCTACCGCGCCTCAGGTGCCGGTGGTCAGCACGTTAACCGTACCGAATCCGCGGTGCGTATTACCCACGTCCCGACCGGTGTCGTGGTACAGTGCCAGAACGACCGATCCCAGCACAAAAACAAAGACCAGTGTATGAAGCAGCTGAAAGCCAAGCTCTACGAGCTGGAAATTCAGAAGCAGAATGCTGAAAAACAAGCCCTGGAAGAGACCAAGTCCGATATCGGATGGGGCAGCCAGATCCGTTCCTATGTGCTGGATGACTCCCGTATCAAGGATCTGCGCACCGGCGTCGAAACCCGTAATACCCAATCGGTGCTCGACGGTGACTTGGACAAGTTTATCGAAGCCAGCCTGAAATCAGGTCTGTAAACAAGCAGGAATCACCATGTCTGAACAAACCATCACTCCGGAAGTCGATCAAACACTCGAACTCAACAACGAGATGACTGAGCGTCGTTCCAAGCTGGCCGCCCTGCGCGCCCAGGGCAATCCTTTCCCCAACGACTTCCGTCGTGACAGCCTCTCCGGCGATCTGCAGGCAGAGTTTGGCGACAAGAGCGCCGAGGAGCTGACGAGCCTGGGTAAACGGGTGAAGATTGCCGGTCGCATCATGACCCGCCGGATCATGGGCAAGGCTTCTTTCGCCACCCTGCAGGACATGGCCGGCAAGATCCAGGTCTACGTCACTCGCGACGACCTGCCGGAAGGTTTCTACAACGAGCAGTTCAAGAAGTGGGATCTGGGCGACATCGTGGGTGTCGAAGGTACTCTGTTCAAGACCCAGACCGGTGAACTCTCCATCCATGTCTCCGACATCCGTCTGCTGACCAAGGCGCTGCGTCCGCTGCCCGAGAAGCACAAGGGTCTGACCGACCAGGAAGCTCGCTGCCGTCAGCGTTATCTGGACCTGATCGCCAACGAAGAGTCCCGCAAGACCTTCGTAACCCGTACCAAAGTGGTTGCCGGTATCCGCAAGTTCCTGAACGACAAGCGTTTCATGGAAGTGGAAACCCCCATGATGCAGGTCATCCCGGGTGGTGCTTCTGCCCGTCCGTTCATCACCCACCACAATGCGCTGGACATCGACATGTACCTGCGTATCGCTCCGGAACTCTATCTGAAGCGTCTGGTGGTTGGTGGTTTCGAGCGTGTCTACGAGATCAACCGCAACTTCCGTAACGAAGGTATCTCCGTTCGCCATAACCCAGAGTTCACCATGCTCGAGTTCTATATGGCCTACGCCGACTACATCGACCTGATGGACCTGACCGAAGAGATGCTGCGCACTCTGGCACAGGACATTCTGGGCGACACCAAGATCCGTTACGCCAAAGAGGGCGAAGAGGGTCTGACCATCGATTTCGGTCAGCCGTTCCAGCGTCTCTCCATGGTTGACTCCATCCTGAAGTACAACCCGGATGTCACCCGTGACGATCTGGCCACTCTGGAGAAGGCGACTGCCGTCGCCAAGCGCCTGAAGATCGAGCTGATGAAGAGCTGGGAACTGGGCCACGTGATCACCGCGATCTTCGAAGAGACCGTTGAACACATGCTGCTGCAACCGACCTTCATCACCGAGTATCCGGCTGCCGTTTCTCCGCTGGCCCGCCGCAACGACGTGAACCCGGATGTCACCGACCGCTTCGAATTCTTCATCGGTGGCCGCGAGCTGGCCAACGGCTTCTCCGAGCTGAACGATGCAGAAGATCAGGCCGAGCGCTTCCAGGCTCAGGTTGACCAGAAAGCCGCAGGCGATGACGAAGCCATGTTCTACGACGCCGACTTCGTTACCGCGCTGGAGCACGGCCTGCCGCCGACTGCCGGTCAGGGTATCGGTATCGACCGTCTGGTAATGCTGTTCACCAACAGCCACACCATCCGCGACGTCATCCTGTTCCCGGCTCTGCGTCCGCAGAAGTAAGGTTCATGCCCGCCGGGATCCATCCCGAGCGCGATAGCTTGAAAACGCCCCGCAACTGCGGGGCGTTTTTTTATCCCGTTTGCCACTGCATACCTTTCTAAATGCAATAATGGAATAAAGGTTATATTTTTATTCTTTGTTGCTATCCATCACACACCTTAACCTGACCACAACTCAGACCATGGAAGACGTGTGTGATGCAATTGAAGGACTCCCTGATCAACCTGACTCCCCTCTCCGACGAGCAGCAACGCCAGCTAAGCCAGGTGCTCGCCACCCTCAATACCCAGCAGCTTGCCTGGGTGAGCGGTTATCTCTACGGGCTCTCCCAGACCGGCTTGCAGCCTGCCGTGACCGGTGCGGCTGTGTCTGCGCCCAGTGGCAGCCTGACCATTCTCTACGGCTCCCAGACAGGCAATGCCAAAGGTGTCGCCAGTGCCATCAAGGCGCAGGCAGAGGCCCGTGGCCTACCGGTAACCCTAGCGTCGATGGCAGACTACAAACCCAAGCAGCTCAAGAAAGAGAGCCACCTGCTGGTGGTAGTGAGCACTTACGGGGAGGGTGAACCGCCGGAGAGCGCCGTCGACCTCCACGACCAGCTGAAGAAAGGCAAGATAGGTAAACTCGAGGGCCTCAAGTTCGCCGTGCTGGGGCTGGGTGACAGCTCCTACGAATTTTTCTGCCAGACCGGCAAAGATTTTGACGACTTCCTCGCCAAAGCGGGGGCCGAGCGCATTCACGAACTCGCCAGCCTCGATGTGGATTATCAGGATGCCGCCAGGAGCTGGGGCGAGCAGGCCATCAATGCCATTGCCGCGACCCTCTCCACCGGAGCGGCCAGCAGCAGCGTGGCCAGCGCGGTGCAGCAGGCGGTTGGCAACAGCCAGTACAGCAAGGAGAACCCCTTCCCTGCCCGCCTGTCGGTCAAGCAGAAGATCACCGGCCGGGATTCCACCAAGGATATCCGCCACATCGAGATCAACCTTGAAGAGTCTGGCCTCAGCTACCAACCCGGGGATGCCCTCGGCGTCTGGTTCGACAACGATGCCGAGCTGGTTAGTGAAGTACTGGCCCTGACCGGCCTCTCTGGCGATGAAGCCACGGCCCACGGCACTTTGCGAGCAACCCTGACCGGCCACTTTGAGCTGACCCGGCTGCACGGCGGCTTTATCACAGGACTTGCTGACATATCAGGCAACGCGGCGCTGAAAGATCTGGCCGGCGATAAGGCCCAGGTCAATGCGCTGGTCGCTTCAGCCCAGATTGTGGATGTACTGAAGCGCTTCCCGACCGCACTCACGGCCGAGCAGCTCATCGGCCTGCTGCGCCCCCTCACCCCGCGCCTCTACTCCATCGCATCAAGCCAGCGCGAAGTGGAAGAGGAGGTGCACCTGACCGTCGGGGTGGTGCGCTATCCGCAAGAGGACGGCACGGTGCGCAGTGGTGGTGCCTCTTCGTTCCTCGCTGATCGCCTTGAAGAGGGCGCCGAGGTACGGGTGTTTGTCGAGCACAACGACAACTTCCGCCTGCCCGCCAATCCCGATACCCCCATCATCATGGTGGGCCCGGGTACCGGCATCGCCCCGTTCCGTGCCTTTATGCAGGAGCGGGAAGCCATCGGGGCCTTGGGCAAGAACTGGCTCTTCTTCGGCAATCCGCACTTTACCCAGGATTTCCTCTATCAGGTGGAGTGGCAGCGTTATGTGAAATCGGGGCAGCTGTCGAGGATCTCGCTGGCCTTCAGTCGGGATCAGGCCCACAAGATTTATGTGCAGGACCGCCTGCGCGAAGCGGGCCAGGAGCTCTATCAGTGGCTGGAAGCAGGCGCTCACTTCTATGTGTGCGGCGACGCCAATCATATGGCCAAAGATGTGCAGGAGGCCCTGCTGGATGTGATTGCCGAACACGGCCAGAAGAGTCGTGAGGAAGCAGAAGAGTATCTGAGCGAATTGCGTCGTGCCAAACGTTATCAAAGGGATGTCTATTGATGAGCAAACAACCTCTTTCTCACCCAAAAGCGGGACCGGTCGAAGGACCGCTGGCCGACAACGAACGTCTGAAACGCGAAAGCAACTTTCTGCGCGGCACCATAGAGCAGGATCTGCAGGATCCGCTCACCGGCGGCTTCAACGGCGACAACTTCCAGCTGATCCGCTTCCACGGCATGTACCAGCAGGATGACCGCGATATCCGCCCGGAGCGCGCGGCGCAAAAGCTGGAGCCGCTGCACAACGTCATGCTGCGCGCCCGTCTGCCCGGCGGCATCATTACTCCGGCTCAGTGGCAGGTGATCGACAAGTTCGCCGAAGAGAACACCCTCTACGGCAGCATCCGTCTCACCACCCGGCAGACCTTCCAGTTTCACGGGGTATTGAAGCGCGACATCAAGCTGATGCACCAGACTCTCAACAGCACCGGCATCGATTCCATCGCCACTGCGGGCGACGTGAATCGCAACGTGCTCTGCACCAGTAACCCGGTGGAGTCCGAGCTGCATCAGGAGGCCTACGAGTGGGCCAAGAAGATCTCCGAGCACCTGCTGCCCAAAACCCGTGCCTACGTGGAGATCTGGCTGGACGGTGAAAAGCTCGGGGGTGATGAGGAGCCGATCCTGGGTTCCAACTATCTGCCGCGCAAATTCAAGACCACTGTGGTGATCCCGCCTCACAACGATGTGGACATCCACGCCAACGATCTCAACTTCGTGGCGATTGCCGAACACGGCAAGCTGGTGGGCTTCAATGTGCTGGTGGGCGGTGGCCTCGCCATGACCCACGGCGACACCAGCACCTATCCACGCAAGGCCAGCGACTTTGGCTTTATTCCGCTCTCCCACGTGCTGGAGGTGGCGGCCGCTGTGGTCAGCACCCAGCGCGACTGGGGCAACCGGGTCAATCGCAAGAACGCCAAGACCAAGTACACCCTCGAACGTGTTGGCGTCGAGGCCTTCAAGGCCGAGGTGGAGAGCCGCGCCGGCATCCAGTTTGGTGAAGTGCGCCCCTATGAATTCACCAGCCGTGGCGATCGCTTCGGTTGGGTCGAGGGGATCGACGGCAAGCACCACCTCACCCTGTTTATCGAGAATGGCCGCCTGCTCGACTTCCCGGGCAAGCCGCTCAAGACCGGCATGCTGGAGATCGCCAAGGTGCATCAGGGGGATTTTCGCCTGACCGCCAACCAGAACCTGATCATCGCGGGCGTTCCGGCTGGCGAGAAGGCCCGTATCGAAGGGCTGGCACGCCAGTACGGCCTGCTGGATGACGGTGTCAGCGAGCAGCGCAAGCAGTCGATGGCCTGCGTGGCCCTGCCTACCTGCCCGCTGGCAATGGCCGAAGCGGAGCGCATGCTGCCTGCTTTCGTCACCGAACTTGAAGGGCTGCTGGCCAAGCACGAGCTGGCGAACGATGCCATCGTCTTCCGGGTCACCGGCTGCCCCAACGGCTGCGGCCGCGCCATGCTGGCCGAAGTAGGTCTGGTGGGCAAGGCACCCGGCCGCTACAACCTCCATCTGGGCGGCAACCTCGAAGGGACGCGCATCCCGCGCATGTACCGGGAGAACATTACAGAGCCGCAGATCCTAGCTGAGCTGGACGCCCTGATCGGTCGCTGGGCCAGCGAGCGCGAACCAGGCGAAGGGTTTGGCGACTTCGTCATCCGCGCCGGAATCGTCGCACCTGTGGTCAACTCGGCCATCGACTTCTACGCCGCCTGAGGGGGATATCATGACTCTCGATCTCGACCACCTGCTGACCCTGACCCGGGACGAACAGGTTGAGGCACTGGCTCCCCATAACCGGGAGCTGGAGCAGATGAGCGCACCCGAGCGGGTACGCTGGGCGCTGGCCAACCTGCCGGGTGGCCATATCCTGTCGTCAAGCTTTGGCATTCAGGCGGCGCTGATGCTCCATCTGGTGAGCCGCGAGCAACCGCAGATTCCGGTGGTGCTGACCGATACCGGTTATCTCTTCCCCGAGACTTACCGCTTTATCGACGAGCTGACCGAGCGTCTTGGGCTCAACCTGCAAACCTACCGGGCGGTGCTCACCCCCGCCTGGCAGGAGGCGCGTTATGGCAAGCTGTGGGAGCAGGGCGTCGAGGGGATCACCCGCTACAACCAGCTCAACAAGGTGGAGCCGATGGAGCGCGCCCTGAACGAGCTGGGTGCCCGCGCCTGGTTCTCGGGGCTGCGCCGCGAGCAATCGGGCAGCCGCCAAGGATTGCCGGTACTGGCCATCCAGCGCGGCCGCTTCAAGTTCCTGCCGGTGATCGACTGGAGCAACAAGGATGTGCACTACTACCTCAAAGAGTTCGACCTCCCCTACCACCCCTTGTGGGAACAGGGTTACCTCTCGGTGGGCGACGTGCACACCACCACCAGGTGGGAGCCCGGCATGAGCGAGGAGCAGACCCGCTTCTTCGGCCTCAAGCGCGAGTGCGGCCTGCACGAAGAGAGCGCTGAAAACGGCGGGTCGGGTATCTGACCCCATAACAACAAGGGCACCCGAAGGTGCCCTTGTTGTTTGTGCCATGAGACGTTACTTGCGCAGCCAGGTTTCGAAACGATAGGGGTGCGGATTCTTCTCGTCGGCCTGGTGAACTTCACGCTCGACACACTGCCACTGCTCATCCGCAAAAGCAGGGAAGCGGGTATCCCCTTCCACCTCCAGCTCGATGCGGGTCAGATAGAGGCAATCGGCCTTGGGCAGCAGCTCGGCATAGAGGTGCCCTCCCCCGATCACCATCACTTCCGCCACTTCGTTGTCGGCCAGCAGCGCCAGCGCCCCCTCGACGGAACCCACCACCTCGATACCATCGGCCTGATAGTCGGGATTGCGGCTGATCACCAGATTACGGCGACCGGGTAGCGGACGACCGATGGATTCGAAGGTCTTGCGCCCCATCAATACCGGCTTGCCAAGGGTGACCCGCTTGAAGTGGGCCAGATCGGCCGGCATGTGCCAGGGCATCTGGTTGTCCTTGCCGATCACCCGATCGTGGGCCATGGCGGCAATCATGGAAATCTTCATTGGGCTTCTCACCATCTGTCAGATTATGGGGCGGTTACGGTACACGACCAAGGAGGGGATCGCCAAACCGAAACTGAGGGCCCCCACGATAAAGAGCGCCTTGAGGCCGTTCTCCACCGCGCTCTGGAGCAGGGTCATGGTCACACCGTTGATGTTG
This sequence comes from Aeromonas sp. SG16, assembly GCF_024436135.1. Classification (NCBI taxonomy): domain Bacteria; kingdom Pseudomonadati; phylum Pseudomonadota; class Gammaproteobacteria; order Aeromonadales; family Aeromonadaceae; genus Aeromonas; species Aeromonas sp. SG16. Next base: position 46,704 of record NZ_JANFNW010000006.1, on the reverse strand, counting down.
AGCTCCACCACCGCGATCATGGTCTTGAAGGCGTAGCTGCCCGGGATCATCGGGATGATGGAGGCGACGCTGAACACCGGGCGCGGCGCCAGCAAACGGCGCGACCAGTAGACGCAGACAAAGCCCACGGTGGTGGATGCGGTCAGGGTCGCCCACTCGATGGGCATGCCGTAGTGGATAAGCAGGGTTCGCAGACTATGGGCCAGCGCACCACCCATGGCGCAGTACTTCAGCATTCGCGGCGGCACGTTGAACAACATGGCGAACCCGACTGCCGGAATGGCCGACCAGAAGGCATCCTTGGCCAGTAGCCAGAGCAGATCCATCATACCTTCCACCCCCAGATCCCGGTCACCGACATGGCGAGAATAATGCCGATGGCCGCGCTGATGGTGAGCAGGGTCGCAGTGCCCCAGCGTGCCAACCCCATGTTGAAGTAGCCCTTCACCATGTCGGAGACGGCATTGATGAGCGGAAAACCCGGCACCAGCAGCAGCACGCTGGCCGCCATGGCGAGATAGGGCTGACTGCCCCAGCCAAAGAAGGTAGCGCTGGAGGCAAGCAGGGTGGCGATAAAGCCGGTCACGGCAAAGTTGATGAGCGGACTGTGGTGGTGGCGGGCCATCAGCTGGCGCACCCGCATCGCGATCGCGGCAGAGAGACAGGTCACCACGAAGATGGGCCAGTCACCGCCAAACAACAGGCTGAAAGCACCGCAGGAGAGCCCCACCATGGGCACAACCAGCCAGGGGTGATAGTGAAAGGGGACGATAGCTTCGAGCCGCAGGCGCACTTCACGGGCACCGATCAGCTCTTTCTCTGCCATGATGCAGATGCGCTGGATCTCGCACACCACCTGCATGTTGATGCCGTGTTCGCGCACCCGCCGGGTGGTAGTGACGCAACTGCCCTGATAGAGGCTGGTGAGCACGATGGCACTGGAGGAGATGGCCATCTCGACGCTCTCCAGACCCAGCGCCATGCCAAGGCGTACTGTGGTCTGCTCGATGATCCGGCTCTCGGCACCAAACTGGGCCAGCATCTGCCCCACCTTGACGATAATGCGGGTGATCTCTGTCTGTTGCTCCCGCGACAGCACCCGTCTTGGTGTGATACTTCTCATAATCCCTTCGAGTCGTAGCAATAAATTTTGGCCATATTAGCTTAACTTTTATCGCTATTCATCCACCCTTATCACAACTCCCTGAATAATCTATTTGGGCCCAATAAAATAAAACCTCATCACAATTTCATCACCAGCAACATAAAAATCCATAACAAATAAAAAGAGAGTGGCAGGTTCTTATTTTGCCACTCTCCATCAAATCAAACTTCACCGTTAAATATAGCGCCAGATTATTTTGGCCGTTTATAGTCGATCAGCCGGATTATTTTACCACTGCCATCGCTTTCAGGCGGAGGTATCTCCTCCTCGCGAAATTGTCGCATTTCACTGCCCATCAGATAAAAGGAGTCCCGCATCATATTGGCAATGCGGATACAACTGTCGAGGTTGTTTTTTGCCAACCTGCGCTGACCGTCAATCTTGAACTGGAGCCCACGCAAACGGCGCTGCTGATCGGGGTTGGCCCGAGCCATCAGCTGTTCAATCTGCTGCTCCAGAATGGCATCCAGCCGGGAGGGTTCACTCGCAGCCAGTTCTTTCAGGGTGTCAAAATCAGGCAACTCCATATGCCCTCCCAGGCAACGCCAACGGGCAGCACAGCCTGTGCTGCATCCCTATCTCGCACTCATTCCACACGCATCTCTTTCTCTGTATACAATGCCGATATAAGGGGTTCAATCCGCCTGATGACGACCTTCGGGGTATTATCAGTATTGGCCGCTTCTCTCTATTTTAATTGTGTTAAGGATCAAACGATTATTTTTATAATCCGGCCCACCTGCCACTTATAAAATTTTGTCTGATGTGATTTGTTTTTTATTGCTGATTAATGAATTGTTGCTGGATATTTTGCTTCATTCGACACTGGATAATCGTAGTCCGGAAGGCTCAGCTTTTCTGGCGATTTAACTTATCTCACTGATTATGTTATTTTAATTACCACTTTTTCGGATATCCAAGAGCAGACCATGAGCAAGGCAAAAATCGGTATCGTTACCGTCAGCGATCGCGCCAGTGCCGGCATCTACGATGACCTCTCCGGCAAGGCTATCATCGACACCCTGAACGCCTATCTGACATCGGAGTGGGAGCCCGTCTATCAGGTGATCCCCGATGAGCAGGATCAGATTGAAGCGACCCTGATCCGGCTGGCGGACGAGGAGCAGTGCTGCCTCATCGTCACCACTGGCGGCACCGGCCCGGCCAAACGGGACGTCACCCCGGAAGCGACCGAAGCGGTATGCGATCGCATGATGCCCGGCTTTGGCGAGTTGATGCGGGCCGAATCCCTCAAGTTTGTACCGACCGCCATTCTGTCGCGCCAGACTGCGGGCCTGCGCGACGATACCCTGATCGTCAACCTGCCGGGCAAACCCAAGTCGATCCGCGAGTGTCTGGATGCAGTCTTCCCCGCCATTCCCTACTGCATCGATCTGATGGAAGGGCCCTATCTGGAGTGCGACGAAACCGTCATCAAGCCATTTCGGCCGAAGAAATAACTCACTCCCGAAAAGGCCATAAAAAAATAGTGGCGAGCATTGCTCACCACTATTTTTATCCGGTTTTTCACACCGACAAATCGCTTCGCTTATTTACGGCCAAATACTTTCACGCCGGCCTTGCTGCGCTCGGAATTACCGTACACTTCGATTTTCTTTACACAGCGGCGCGAGCCAAGGGATTTCCAGCCGGTCTCGGTATCACCACGCATATCCTGATCGAAATAGATCGTCTTGGTGCGATCACCGCCATATGTGACGACGACTCGATCCAGGGTCAAATCACGCTCTGCCTTCACCTTGATATATTTGGTCTGGCGGCAAATCACCATGGGAATGGTGGCACCATGATCACCGGCCCCCAGCAAAATGGTGCGGCCGAGGGTGAATTGATCTTCACCGGCATGGCTGGCAGTAGCGACAACCAGCAGGACAGTTCCCAGCAGGGCACGAACGGAAAAACGGGAACGCCAGAGAGCGAGCAGGGACATAACACCTCCAATAAAAAATGGAGCGTCATGATAGTGAAACAACCATAACGGAAGCTGTACCCCGCGGCCAAAAGCAGCGAATTGATAGTGATTTGCTGCGAATGTCGGCAATTTGCATGAATTTAAAAACAACAAGGGCTGCCACTGGCAGCCCTTGTCATCTCATGGCTGGCTCAACGCTCCATGATCTGGGTAACGTCATCCTTTTTGATCATCACTTCGCGCCCTTCGGTATCGTAGTAGCGATACATGCCGGTGCTCTCGTCCAGCTTGGGTTTGCTATCGGTGGTGATCATCTTGCCATCTTTGGTGCTCATGATGTATTGGGAGCTGCATGCCACCAGCCCCAGCGCACAGATCAGGATCATCATCAGTTGTTTCATCGCCGCTTTTGCCTCCCTCTGCACCCTCACCACGAGGATGATGAGTGAAGCCTAGCTCAACATCATGGCCCCGTTTGCATCGATTTCGGGAACGGGATCTGCATCAAAAATCAGTGAGTTAGCCTTTATGACGGCGATGAGTCAGGCGCCGGAATAAAAAAGGCCGGACAACTGTCCGGCCTGTTCTGCGATCTCTACCCGTTACTTGGTCGGCTTGCGCTCGCCGGTCACGGTCGGGTTCTTGGGATCGGAACTCCACTCATACCAGCCGCCGTCGTAGACGCTGATCCGCTTCCAGTCCATCAGCCAGGCGTAGAAGAAGGCTTCGGAGGCACGCCAGCCGGTACCGCAGTAGAAGGCGGTCTGCTGGGTCGGCTCGATGTTCCACTCATCCCACATGGCGAGGATCTCGCGGGCCGGCTTCATGGTACCGTCCGGGTTGTGGAAGTCGCTCATGCTGTTGGCATCGACACCACCATGACCCCACTTGGCCCCCGGGATATCGCCCTTCGGCTTGATGTAGCTGTAGCCAGAGGTGTTGCCGACAAACTCGTCCCAGGTACGCACGCTGACCAGCGCACTATCGGGCTGCTTGAGCAGTTCTTTCGCCTGACTTAGCGTGGTGTAGTACTCGGGGTGAGCCGGAATGGCCACGCCAAAATCCTTCACCAGCTCATATTTGTTGGGCAGGCCGGTTTCGGTGCGCAGGTGCTGGATAAACCAGGCATCCAGGCCGCCATCCAGCAGGCGGACATCTTCCACGCCGGCATACATCATCAGATGCGCAGCACGGGCAGCCGCCATGGTGTTGCGACCGTAGAGGATCACGGTGGTGTCGTGGCGGATGCCGTTCTCCAGCAGCAGCGCCTTGAGCGCCTCATCAGAGACCTTGTTCCACAGCGGCTCTTCTTCCAGACGGTTGGTATCGATATAACCCGCCCCCGGAATGTGGCTCAGCAGATAGGCCTTGGGTGAACCCCAATCCACTTCAAACAGCTTCCAGTCCCCCTTGGGCGCTGCAGCTACCGGCCGGCCTTCCTGCAGGTCGAGCAACCAGCGCGGATAGACCAGCTGTTGCCAGCGAGCCAGGTGTTCGCGCGGGGCGCTTTGCCAGCCCTGCAGCTCGAACAGCTGCTTGATGCCCTGCATGCGCAGCATGCGCGCCACTTCAGCCACTTCGCGCGGCGCACCATACAGTGCGACCGGGCGATCGGCTTTCAGCCCCTTGGTGGCAAGGGCGGCAGGCCAATCCGCATCGCGGTATTTCCACTCGGCAGAGAGGTTCTCGGCGCCAGCCACATGGCCCCCCTGCGTCTCGCCCTCCATGGGCCACCCCTGATAGAAGTAGCTGGCGCGAGTATCCAGGATGACCGCCTGTTTGGCCTTGGCATCAGCCAGCGAAAGCGGTGGCAACTCGGCTGCAAAGGTGGGCAGGGCACACCAGAGCAGCAAGGTCGCCAGCGCGGCCTGCAAGAAGCGAAGATGTCGTTTCATGGTGATTTCTCGATTCATAGTGAACAAGGTTAAAAAATGGAGCGGCCCAGACGCTCGGCCAATAACTCCAGCGCTGCCGTCCCTGCCAGCGAATTGCCCGCTTTGTTAAGCTCGGGCGACCAGACACAGACGCACAATTCTCCCGGGATCAGGGCCACGATACCACCGCCGACCCCGGACTTGCCCGGCATGCCAACCCGGTAGGCAAAATCTCCCGCCTCGTCATAGAGGCCGCAGGTCGCGAGCAGGGCGTTGACCTGCTTGGTGGTGCGCGCCGGCAGCAGCGGGGTTGCTTCGCCAAGCGGCAAGCCGCGGTTGGCCAGATAGATAAAGGTTCGCGCCAGATCGACACAACTCATGCGGATGGCGCAGGCATTGAAATAGCTCTGCAGCACCTTGTCCACTTCGTTTTCGAAGTTGCCATACGCCTTCATCAGATAGGCGATGGCGGCGTTGCGGGCCGAGTGTTGATATTCGGAGCGGGCGACGACCTGATCCGCCATGATGGCCGGATTGCCGGAGAGGCGGCGAGCCAGCTCCAGAGTACGCTGACGCGGTGCAGTGAGGCGGGTCTCCAGCAGATCGTTGACCACCAGAGCGCCGGCATTGATAAAGGGGTTGCGGGGTATCCCCTGCTCGAACTCGAGCTGAACCAGCGAGTTGAACGGTTGGCCGGAGGGCTCTTTGCCGACCCGGGCCCAGATCTCCTCCTCCTGATAGAGGGTGAGGGCCAGCGTCAGGCTCAGGGCCTTGGAGATACTCTGGATGGAGAAGGGTTCGAAGGCATCACCGGCCGAGAACAACTCCCCTTCCACGGTACAGACCGCAATGCCCAGCCGGTCGGCCGGCACCTGCGCCAGCGCAGGAATATAGTCGGCCACCTTGCCGTGCCCCAGCAACGGGCGCACCTCTTCCAGAATGCTGGCCAGTAATTCGGATGACAACACCATAAGCAATTCCATGACTAAAGCGGGTGTGGAGATCCCATCCCCACTGACAAAAATCCCGCCGGTGGCGGGATTTGTCTATCTGACTGCGGCAGGCAGTCGACACCGGCTCGCCTGCCACAGCGAGTCTGGTATCAGGCGGGTTCGCCGTACCAGAGGTCGAACAGTTCGGTGACCACGACAGCTTCCATCCCCTTGCCTTCCAGCCAGGATTTGACGGCGGCACGGTCTTCTTCGCTGCACTTGCCCAGCTGCTGGGTGCAGATCATCCCTTCCCAGGCCAGGTGGCCGGAACCGGCGAAAGCCAGTTTGCGGGGCTCGATCACTTCATCGATCATCGCATCGACTACGGCATCGATGGTCTCTTCGGCAGTGCCGACCGGGAAGTTGAAACTGATGTCGAAACCCATTTCCTGGAATTCATCGACGCGCAGTTTCTTGCGCAGGCGGCGGCTACGATTGGCCATGATAGCTCCTCAAGTTAGTTGATACGCTAGGTGTGTTGACGTGCCAGCTCAGCTGACACGCTTGAAAATCAGATCCCAAACCCCGTGCCCCAGACGATGGCCACGTTGCTCGAATTTGGTCAGCGGGCGCCAGTCAGGGCGCGGCACCCAGTTGCCGGTCGCTGAGGTGTTCTCGTAACCCTCGGCGGCACTCATCACTTCCAGCATGTGCTCGGCGTAGTTTTCCCAGTCGGTGGCCATGTGGAACACGCCACCGATGGCCAGCTTCTGGCGAATGTCCTGGGCAAAGGCCGGCTGCACGATGCGGCGCTTGTGGTGACGGCTCTTGTGCCAGGGATCCGGGAAGAACAGCTGCAGGCAGGAGAGTGAACCGTTCGGGATCATGTGCTCCAGCACCTCGACCGCATCGTGGCAAATCACCTTCAGATTGGTGACCCCCGCTTCCTGAGCGGTACCCAGACAGGCGCCCACGCCCGGGGAGTGCACTTCGATGCCGATGAAGTTCTTCTCGGGGGCATTCTTGGCCATCTCGACCAAAGAAGCGCCCATGCCAAAGCCGATCTCCAGCACCACAGGAGCTTCACGGCCAAACAGTGCGACCAGATCGAGTTGCTTTGGCTCGAAATCGATGCCCATGACCGGCCAGAGCTCTTCCAGGGCCTTCTCCTGCCCTTTGGTCAGGCGGCCTTCGCGACGGACAAAGCTGCGGATCTTGCGCATGAACTTGCCGTCTTCGTTAAATACATCTTGGGTCACAGGCATAATGGTCTCGTTATTTCATCAATCCGGGTAATACATCTGGTGTCCGATCCCGCCGGGGGATCGCTTGCGGCCCGCTATTTCATCGCACCGCAAAAACAGGGGAGCGAATTATCCCAAGATGGGCCCAAGGCGCAAGTGTTTCGAGCAACAAATATTCCAGCCAGCCGATCCCCAGCCCCCTCACTGGCATCACTACTCCGACTAACCGCCCAATATAATCCGCAGTAGAGCCAATCCAGCCCTTTTTTAGCGATTTTTGTGACAATCATTGCCTCATTTCTGAAATCTGATACAAACGGATAACCTGGCGGTCGAATGGAGCGACCGCCCACATGCCGAGAGAATTGCCTATGCAGCCGTTTTTTGCCCAGCGCTTCGAGAAGGTCGAGCCTTCCTTTATCCGTGAAATCCTCAAAGTTGCCGCCAATCCGGAGATCATCTCTTTTGCCGGTGGCCTGCCCAATCCTCACCTGTTTCCGGTCAAGGCCATCGATCAGGCTTGTCAGGATGTGCTGCGCGAACAGGGGGCTGCCGCCCTGCAATATGCGGCGACCGAAGGGTATGCGCCGCTGCGCCAGTACATTGCCGACCGCTATCTGGCCCGCCACGGCATGCAGGTCAATCCGGACAACATCCTGATCACCAGCGGCTCCCAGCAGGCGCTGGATCTGCTGGGCAAGGTGCTGATCGACGAGGGGCAGGATCTCATCATCGAAGAGCCGGGCTATCTGGGCGCCATTCAGGCCTTCTCTGTCTATCAACCGAATTTCAAGCCAATCACCCTCGGCGAAGCCGGGCTGGATCTGGCGGCGCTGGATGCGCTGCTGGCAAGTGGCTCCAATGCCAAGCTGCTCTACGGCGTACCCAATTTCCAGAACCCGAGTGGCGTCTCCTACAGCCGTGCCAACCGCGAGGCGCTGGCAGAGCGACTGGTGCGCCACGAGCTCCTGATGGTGGAAGATGATCCCTACGGCGAGCTGCGCTTCGAGGGCGAACATCTGCCCCCGATTGCCAAGCTGGCGCCAAACAATACCGTGCTGCTCGGATCCTTCTCCAAAACCGTGGTGCCCGCCTTCCGACTGGGCTGGATGCTGGTGCCTGAGTGGCTGCGCAAGAAGGTGACCATCGCCAAGCAGGCGACCGACCTGCACAGCAACGCCTTCAGCCAGCAGGTGCTGCACCGCTTCCTGATGGATAACTCCCTCGATGCCCATCTGGAGAAGATCAAGGAGGTCTATGGCCGTCAGCGCGCCGCCATGGAAGCCGCACTGACCCGTCACTGCCCGCCCGGTGTCAGCTACACCAGACCGGAAGGGGGCATGTTCCTCTGGTTGACCCTGCCGGCTCATATCAGCGCCATGGCCCTGTTTGACGAGGCGATCAAAGAGAAGGTAGCCTTCGTGCCGGGCGCCCCCTTCTATGTGCGCCCCGAAATTCAGAACACCCTGCGTCTGAGCTTCTCCTGCGTCGATGAAGCGACCATTGAGGAGGGGGTCAAGCGGCTGGCTCGCGCCCTCCAGCGGATGCTCTGACCCAAGCCACCGCACTGAAACAAAAAAACCAGCGAACAGTTCGCTGGTTTTTTTATGCCTTCACTTAACCACAATCAGCCAAACAAGCTCTTGCAAAACTGCGCCATCGGCATGGGGCGACCATAGAGATACCCTTGCAGATAGTCGACATGGCGATCCCGCAGATAGTCCGCCTGCGACTGCTTCTCGACCCCCTCCGCGATCAGGATCAATTCAAGCCGTTTCGCCAGATCAATCACGTTCTCGACGATATGGCTGGAGAGTGCATCCGTGCCAATCATCTCCACAAAGCTCCGGTCAATCTTGATGGCATCGACCTGAAACTGTTGCAGATAGGTCAGACTGGAGTGACCGGTGCCAAAGTCATCGATGGAGATCAACACGCCCAGCTTGCGCAATTCGGCAAACATCCGTGCGGTTGTCTCATCGGCCACCAGCAACTCCCGCTCCGTCAGCTCCAACCCCAAATCAACAGGATTCTCCTTGAAGGCGTCGAGAAACGCCTTGCAGTCAGCCAACAGGTCGAGATCCTGAAAGTGTTTGGCGCTGATATTGAAGCAAAAATGAAACTTTGCTGGCAGCTTGCCGGCATGAGGGGAGAAGTGGTCGCGCACCTCGGCCATCAACAGACTGGTCATGGGAACAATCAGCCCGCTATCTTCCGCCAGCGGGATAAAGCGATCCGGCGGAATCATCCCCTGTTTGGGGTGCTGCCAGCGCATCAGCACCTCACAGCCACGCCACTGCTCGTCATCACCGGAGACCACCGGCTGCAGGTAGGGAATAAACTCCTCCTCGATCAATGCCCGTTTGAGCTCCTCCGATGGTGAGCTGCTACGCCCCATCAACCGGAATGTCCCCACGCCAACCAGCAACCCCAGCAGAGGGTAGAGCAGGATATGGCCCCAGGAGTGGCGCCAGGCGTGCTCAAGATAATCCTCTCGTGTCACCCGGGTCGCCACCTGATAGGGATAGCGGCTCGAAGAGAAGGCCAGATAGCCCGGCTCAGTTGCAGGCGGTACCCCTGCGACTTGTCCGCTACCAAACATGGCACGGGTGCCGACGATAAGCGCCATCGGCGAGTTCTTGCTGGAGATATCGAGGATATTGCGCAGGTAGTAACCATCGACACCAACCAGCACACTCCCCTCACCTGCTGCATGGCGAAATATCAGCAGAGGGTGATCTGGGGTAACCACATTGCCTTTGAGCAACTGCAAACGACCCGCAACATAACTGTTTTCGTCGAACACCCCGTCGTAATCGCCATAAAGGGATGAGCAGTAGATACGGCTGCCAAGCGCCAGATTGACGGAACGGACATCGGGGACGATAGCCGCCTGTTCTCGCAGCAGTTGCGCCGTATCCCTGCAGGGTTTACCCAGCATATCCTCTACATTGATCGCAGCCTGACGGGCATGATCCACGGTCCGGTCAAACAGGGTCAGCGAATATTGCAACCGCTGCTGGGCATCCTTGTTCACTTCCGACATGGTTTGCCAGGCCACTGTCAGTTCCCCCAGTACCAGTAACGCACCACCCGCGAGCAGGGCAGCAAAAAGCCTTGCACGCAGCTTGCTTGTTTTCAGACGATGAAATGGCATGGCTTACTCTTCGTATACAGGAGGTAGCTACAGAGGTAGCAGATGGCAGCCCGGGCCTTGGCCACAAGCAGTAGCAATGATAACGATTCAGTAACAGCCTCTCACATCACAAAAATCCATCAACAAAGGCCAAGGATTAAATGTATTGCCCGGCAGCAGGGAAAAGGCTCATCCATCTTGCTCCACCAGCCCGAGGTTGGCACGCAACTTGTCCATCGGGATCAGGGCCATTAGAGTAGAACAAACGACCGCAGGAGCGCGCAACGATGAAGATTCTGATTACCGGAGGAACCGGTTTTATTGGCCGCCGTCTGGTGGCCCACCTCAAGGTCAATCACGACGTGGTCGTCCTGAGCCGACAAGGCAGTCGCGCCTACTCCCTGCTTGGCCACGATGTCCAGATCATCGATAGCCTCGACAGCCTCGATGACCTCAACGATGTGGATGCGGTGATCAATCTGGCAGGCGAACCCATAGCCGCAGGCCGCTGGAGCGAGCAGCGCAAGCAACTACTCTGCGACAGCCGCTGGCTGCTGACCGAGCAGCTGGTCGACCTTATCAAACTCTCCACAACGCCCCCCAGGGTACTGATCAACGCATCCGCCATCGGCTGGTATGGCAGGCAGGGGGCAGAGCCCCTCGACGAGCAGTGCCGCTCACCCCATCAGGAATTCACCCACCAGCTCTGTCAGCAGTGGGAAACCTTGGCGCAGGAAGCCGGCAGCAAACAGACCCGGGTCTGCATCGTGCGGATCGGGCTGGTGCTCGGCATGGATGGTGGCGCCTTGCCAAAAATGCTGCCCCCCTATCGGCTCGGTCTTGGCGGCCCAATGGGCAGTGGCAATCAGATGATGAGCTGGATCCATGTGCAGGATCTGGTGCGCGCCATGCTGTTTCTGCTGGAGCACGAGGAGTGCAACGGTATCTTCAACGGCACGGCGCCTCATCCTGTCAGCAACCGGGAGTTCAGCCAGACCCTGGCTCGCACCCTCCATCGCCCGCACCTCTTCTTCGTCCCGGCGCCGCTGCTGCAACTGGTGATGGGAGAAGCAGCCGATCTGCTGCTGACCGGGCAAAACGTACTGCCCGCGCATCTGCAACAGGCCGGCTTCCATTTTACCTACCCGCAGCTGCCGCAGGCACTGACCGATCTGTTGCGAGAGACTCGCTAACACTTCTCGAACAGCCAAAACTCGCACAGCAATCAGCCCGACCACTGGTCGGGCTGATTGTCTCCAGCACCTGCACTCTCGAGGGCCTGATTACAATAGTCCCTGACCCAGACCACGCAACCGGTCGCTGAGGGTGCCCGCCAGCAGCTGGCGCCGCATTCCCTGACCGGCCAGGGTGACCAGCAGCGCCCCCATGGTTGGCAATCCGAGCCAGATGCGCCAGTGGAACTGCCACTGACCATCAAACCACCAGAACTGCAAAGCATAGGTACACAACTCCACCACCATGGCGGCACAGAGTCCGGCCAGCAAGCCGCTCGCCACCAGTTCCCAGCGCAACATCTTGCCAAGCAGCGTGCTGCCAGCCCCCAGAGTGCGCATCAACAGCAGTTCGCGCCGCCGCTGGGCCATGCTGGCCTGAGTCTGGGTCAGCAGCACCAGCAGCGCCGCCACCGTCACCAGCCCCAGCATCAGGGCCAGCGCCCGGCTCACCTGCTCCGAAACCCGGGTCAGCCGCACGATGAGATCATCCACATCAATCAGGCTCACCGTGGGATGGTGGCGGATCAGCCCTACCTCGGCGGAACGCCCCTCTGGCGGCAGCCGGTAGCTGCCGATCCAGGTGCGGGAGAAGGGGGCCAGCAGATCGGGTGAGAAGATCATGTAGAAGTTGGGCCGCATGTTGTCCCACTTGATACTGCGCAAACTGGTGACCCGTGCCCCGAAGCTGCGCCCCTCGATGGTAAAAGCGAGCATGTCCCCCAGCTTGATATCGAGTCGTTTGGCCAGTTCGCTGTCGACCGATACCTCGCCGGGGCCGGAGAGCCATTTCCCTGCCACCAGCTTGTTGTCGGCTGGCAGGGTCGTCGTGGTAGTAAAGTTGAGCTCCCGATCGACCCCTTCGCGACCACTGCGAGCCCCTTCCCCCACCGCATCACCGGCGATATGAGTCAGGCGCCCGCGCACCATGGGATAGAAGTCGGAGGTAACGGCGCCGGCTCCCGCCAGTTCGCTCAGGATCCCTTCCCGCTCGTTCTCGGCCACATTGACCAGAAAACGGTTGGGGGCATCGGCCGGTAAACGGGCGGAGAACTCCTCCAGCAGATCGTTGCGAACCGCCCAGAGCAAGCCAAACAACATCAGCGCCAGCGCAAAACCGGCCAGCTGGAACAGACCGCTGCGCCGCTCGCGCGACAGATGGGCCAACGCCAGCCGCAGGGCGTGCGGACCGCTCACCCGCCCCCCCAGCCGCAACATCAGGGAGGCCAGCAGAGCCAGCAGCCCCATCAGCAGGCCCATGCCACCCACCAAACCAAAGGCCAATCGAACATCGGCGGTGAAGCCCCACACCAGCGCAAACAGGCCGAGCAGACCAACCGGCAGCGCCAGCCAGGGGGGGATCCCCGCCTCCAGCTCGCGACGCAACACCCGCAGCGGCGGCACTTTCAGCAGCCGCAAGAAGGGGATAAAGGCGAGCAGCAGGGTGATAAAGAGGGCAACCGCCACACCCAGCGCAAAGGGGCGCCAGGAGGGAGGCGGCAGATCCGGTGGCAGCAACTCACCCAGCAGTTGCAGAGTGAACCACTGCATGATGGTGCCCGCCACCAGCCCCAGCAGGGCGCCGATCAGAGTCAGCGACAGCAACAGCCCGCTCATCAGTTGCCACAAACTGGTGCGCGATGCCCCCAAGGTCTTGAGCAGCGCCACCATATTGGTCTGGCGCTCGGCAAAGTGACGTACCGCTATGCCCATCGCCAGCGCGCCCAGCAGCACGCCGCAGAGGGACGCCAGCCGGAAGAAGCGCTCGGCATTGACCAGCGAGCGGCCCACCTGGGATTCACTGTCATCGGGGGTGATCCACTTCTGCCCGGCCTGCAGCTGAGGAACCAGCCAGCGTTCATAGCGGGCCAGCGCCTCTCGCGACCCTTTGAAGAGATAGCGCCACTGCTGACGACTGCCCGGCAGCAGGGCGCCGGTCGCCTCGATGTCGGCGCTGTGGATGAGCGCCCGCGGCGCCAGCAGGAAGGGGCTGAAGCCCTGATCGGGCTCCTCGCCAAGCAGACCAGCCACCTTGAGCACCGTATTGCCCACCTCCAGCTCATCCCCCACCTTGGCCGTCAGCAACTGCATTACCCGGGCGGAGAGCCAGATTTCACCGGGGGCAGGAGTCCGGGCCGGGGTCAGTTCCAGCTTGCCGTAGAAGGGAAAACCGTCGGGCACCGCCCGGATGGAGGCGAGCTGCAGCGCATCGCCGTGAAACAGCATGCTGTTGAAACTGACCGTGGTCTGCAACGCCAGACCATCTTTTTGTGCCTGCAGCAACCAGCCATCCGGAACCGCAGTGGCGGTGCGCAGCACCCGATCCGCCCCGATAAAGTCGCGGCCCGATGCCTTGAGTCCCGCCTCCAGCCGATCTGCCACCAGCGCCACGCTGAGCACACAGGCCACACTCAGGGCCAGCGCCAACACAAACCAGCGCAGCTCGCCGCTCCATCCTTCCCGGCGCAGCAGTCGCCATCCCAATCGCCACTGCATCATCCCTGACCACCTCCGCTCACTCGCCTGCCCCCTGCGTTACACCACGGCATGACACACCTCGCGCTCCAGCCTGCCTGCCGCCATCACCAGCTGACGCTGGCACCGACTGGCCAGCTCTTGGTCATGGGTCACCACCACCAGAGTGGTACCGTGCTTGCGGTTGAGTTCAAACAGCAGCTCGATCACCTTGTCACCAGTCTTGCTGTCGAGGTTACCGGTCGGTTCATCGGCCAGCAGCAGGCTGGGCCGGGTCATGAAGGCGCGGGCAATGGCCACCCGCTGCTGCTCGCCACCGGAGAGCCGTGGCGGCATATGATGCAGACGTTCGCCAAGCCCTACCGCCGCCAGCAGTTCACGGGCTCTTGGCTCACAATCCCGCTCACCGCGCAGCTCGGCGGGGAGCATCACGTTCTCGAGCGCCGTCATGGTCGGGAGCAGCAGGAATGACTGGAAGACAAAGCCGATCTGCTCGGCGCGCAATCTGGCCCGCCCCTCCTCATCCAGCTCGCCGAGTGACTTGCCGAGAATTTCGATGGAGCCAAGACTCGGCAGATCGAGCCCAGCCAGCAATCCGAGCAAAGTAGACTTGCCTGACCCGGAGGCGCCGACCAGTGCCACCGTCTCGCCGCTATTGACTTGCAGATCGATCCCTTCAAGGATGGTGAGGCTTTCCTGGCCGAGGCTGACCGATTTGCCGAGGCCCTTGACGACAATAATGGGGGTTGAACTCATGCTCGATATCCTTTGTCCCAATCCCTTGATGGCAATCCATAGCGGGAGTTGAATTGATGGTGCGTATTCTGTTTGCCTTGTTCGTTGGCCTCGGCAGCCTGCTCTCGTCGGTTCAGGCCCAGACTCTGCTGGTGCTCGGCGACAGCCTGAGCGCCGGTTATCAGATGCAGGAGAAGCAGAGCTGGCCTGCCCTGCTTGAACAAAAATGGCAGAACGAGGGGGGCGAGCACACCCTCATCAATGCCAGCGTCAGCGGTGAGACCACCCAGGGCGGACTGGCGCGCCTGCCTGCCCTGCTGGAACAGCATCAACCGGACTGGCTGCTGATCGAACTGGGGGGCAACGATGGCCTGCGCGGCTTTGCCCCTGCCATTACCCGCCAGAATCTGGCCAGCATGATTGCCCTTGCCAAAGAGAAACAGATTCAGGTCGCGCTGACCCAGATCCAGCTGCCCCGCAACTACGGAGCCCGCTATCTGCGCCAGTTCGAGCAGATCTTCCCGGAACTCGCCGAGACCAACAAGCTGCCCCTGCTCCCCTTCTTCATGGATGATATTGCGCTGCGCCCTGAACTTATGATGAACGATGGCATTCACCCTACCCCGGCGGCGCAACCGCAGATCCGCGACAAGGTGGCCCGCTTCATGGAACCACTGATGAGCCGCTGACACCTTGGCAACAGGCGGTGTTATATATACGACGGCAGATAAGCAAACATCCCGCCGAGGCGGGATGTTTCGCATTGCTAACGGTATGGCGGGTTACTTTTCCAGTACCTGACGCAGCCGCTCCTGCGCCACGCCGACCAGCAGGTCCGGCTGGAATTTGGAGATAAAGCGGTCACACCCCACCTTCTTGACCATGGCTTCGTTGAAGTTGCCGCTCAAGGAGGTATTAAGGGTGATGAAGAGATCGGCCATGCGCGGATCGCTGCGCACTTCGTGGGTCAGGCGGTAGCCATCCATCTCCGGCATCTCCGCATCGGTGATCATCAACAGGATCTCGTTGGTCACCTTCTTGCCGGCATCGCACCACCCCTTGAGCAGGGTCAGTGCCTGCAAGCCGTCCTGACACTCGATAACCTCGAGCCCCAGCTGCCCCAGCGTCTCGCGTACCTGATTGCGGGCAGTGCTGGAGTCATCGACGATAAGCACCTTGCGGCCATGCATCTCGGGCAGAATATCCCGATCCAGCACCTCTTCGGAGATGCTGATGTCGTAGGTGATGATCTCCGCCAGCACCTTCTCCACATCGATGATCTCGACAATCTGATCCACCCCGTCTTCCGGAATGCGAGTAATGGCGGTGAGATAGTTGGCGCGCCCGGCCGAGCGCGGCGGCGGCAGGATATCCTTCCAGGTCATGTTGACGATGTTGGCTACCTGGCCCACCAGAAAGCCCTGAATGGTGCGGTTGTATTCGGTGATGATGAGGTTGGATTCGCTATCGACCGGCATGGGACGCATGCCGATGGCGCTGCGCAGATTGATGACCGGGATCGAGGTGCCGCGGATATTGGCTACCCCGCTGATATTGTGGTGAGAGCCCGGCATCTTGTTGAGGTGCGGCAGCTTGACCACTTCTCGCACCTTGAAGACGTTGATGGCAAACATCTGGCGGGTGCCGAGACGGAACATCAACAGCTCCAGGCGGTTTTCCCCTACCAGCTGGGTTCGTTGATCAACTGAATCCAATATACTCGCCATATGCTGACATCCATCTGATTATTAATCGACTTCTATTATAGAGGCTGCCTGCCAGGAAAGGCAGACGCATTTTCAACCAGATCGACCATGCAGATAAAAAAAGTGAGGCCTAAGCCTCACTTATCTCCTTGATTTAAAAATCAATAACTACAGACAGACTTCCAGCTGCCATCGGTGGTCTTGGGTTCACTGCTGGTCCACCAGTTGGCCTGCCACACCACCTTGTTGTGGGTGATGCGATCGCCTGCGTTGGCATGATCCCCTTGCGGCCAGGTCGGGTAAGCCTTATAGGCTGCCGGATTGATATTCTGGCTGCTGCAGGTCGCACCGCCCTCACCACCGCCCGAGCCCAGTACGGCCTCCGGCAAGGTCGGGAACTCGGCCTTGAGACCCGCGGTCTGGCTGCCGCTGATGATACGGATGCCACTCGGCACGCCAGCGGCCGGCAGATAGTAGGTCATCGCCACTTCCACATCGCTGCCCGGCGTCCAGGCTTTCCAGGTCGGCAGCGTCAGAGCCACCTTGTGGAAATCCTTCTCGTTGGCAATGCCATCGGAGTTCTGGTTGCCTCCGCTCTCCACCACTTTCAGCCCCATCCCGCTCTGGTCGGTGATGGTGTCAGAGGTAGAGGTGGGCACCAGGAACTCGATGCGGGCACCGCCCGGAATGGTCTGGGTCGAGTTGTTGGTGAGCTTCAGGGTCGGGTTGATCGGATAGTTGGAATCACCCTCCTTGAAGCCGGAGAGGCTCACCGCGATGTCGAGCTGGGCCGCCGGAGCTACCAGATCGTTCTGCTTGGTGTTGTACTTGGTCGCCTTGGCAAACTTGTCGTAGGCGAGCGTGGTCAGGGTATCCCCCATGCCGTACTCTTTTTTCACCGGATCGTAGGCGTAGTCACCCGCCATCTCCCAGAACATCACGCCACCCAGACCACGATTGACGATGTAGTCGAGCTTGTGACCCATGGACTCCTCATCCTCGGTGGAGAGGAACACCTTTTTCTCCTCGTTCCACAGCCAGGGGGCATGAGCCTTGTCGTCGTAGTAACGGACATACTTGCCCTGCATCACATGGGCCGGGTTGTTGGGATCCAGACCCCAGGCCTGACCGTAGCTCGGCATGGTGATGATCCCCAAATCGGCTGCGTGCTCCAGGTTCTTGGCATGCCACATGGGGACGGCGCCCCCGCCAATCTCCTTGCCGTTCTTGTCCAGATCGTGCCAGATGTTGTCGATGCCGACCGCCCCGTTACCGCACGGAATGGTGCCGCCACCGGTACCCGGCTGGCAATTACTCTGGCTCGGCAGTGCTGCCTTGCCGCCCAGACCGTGGGTGCCACCGCTGACCCCCTGCCAACCGCGAGTGTAATAGGGCACACCCACGTTGATCTTGCCGGCAGCCAGCGCACCACGGAAGTAGTGAGCAGACCAGGCAGCGTTGAGGTAACCGATTCCACCAAACTCTTTCTGGGTGTAGACGCCCCACTGCGCCAGCTCGGCGTCAGCCTTGTTGTCAAACAGGGCGGCGTTGTGGCCAACAAAGTGGTTCCAGGCACCATGGAAGTCGTAGGTCATCAGGTTGACATAGTCGAGATACTGGGTGACCTGGAAGTTCTCCATGCCGCGCAGCAGATAGGCGGAAGCTGGCGAGGCGATGGTCAGCATGTACTTGCGGCCATCCTCGCTGCCCGCCGTATCCAGCTTGCTGCGCAGGGTCTGCATCATCACCTTGTAGTTGGCAAAGAGCTTGCTGCGGCACTGGTTGGAGAGCGGGAAGTCGTTGGGGTTGCCCGCATCCTTCATGGAGGTGGGATATTCATAGTCGATATCGACCCCGTCAAAACCGTACTGACGGATAAAACTCACCGCCGACGTGGCAAGCGCATTGATGCCATCGGTGTTGACCGAGCAGTCGCCCTTGGTGGTAGCGGTGTAGAAACCGCGCGTATCGGCCCAGCCCCCGACCGAGATCAGGGTTTTCACGTCCGGATACTGCTTCTTGAACTTCGACAGCAGGTTGAAGTGCCCCTTGTAGGCGAACTCCGGATCCATCTCGGCACCCGGCACGCCATCCCAGGTCATCTTGGTCGCCGAGTCATCCACCTTGATGGTGTGGCTCTGCTCGTCTACCGCCGCGAAGGCGTAGTTGATGTGGGTGATCTTGCTCCACGGAATGTCGCTCACCAGATAGGCGGGCAGGCCATTCTTGCCGGTGCGCCAGGAGGTGAAGTAGCCGATGACCCGGCGGGCATGGTCATCCCCCATGCACTCGTAGCCATCAGGACGATAGATCTGGCGGATATCGCAGGAGAGGTTGCCACCGGACGGTGGCAGCGCGGCCTCCTCGACAGTGACGTTCACTGCCGCCGACTCGCCAACCAGATTGGTCTTGTCAGTGGCCACCAGCTTGAGGGCGGCACTGCCCTTGGCATCGGGTGTCCAGTTGACCTGCCAGGGGGCGGCATTGTCTTCCCCTACCTTCTTGCCATCGACAAACAGCTCGACTTTGGCCACATCGTTGTTGGCATCGGTGACGTTGCCGTTCACCGCCACGCTACGACCCAGCGTCACCTTGGCACCGCTGGCCGGGCTGCTGATGCTCACCTTGGGCGCCTCTGGCGCCACCACGGCAGCAACGTTGAAGCTCGAATCCGCCTCGCTCAGTACCTTGCCATCCTTATCCAGCGCCCGCGCTTTCAGGGCGTGCGCCCCAACGCCCGCAGCACTCCAGCTGGCGCCCCAGGGCGAGGCGCTGGCCGTGGCAGCAAGCTTGCCGTCGATAAGGTATTCCACCCGAACCAGCGCCGTCACCGGGCCACTCAGGGTCACCGCCAGCGCCACGCTGGCACCTTCGTTGAAGCTGGCACCGGCAGCCGGAGAGCTGACGGCCACGCCGAGCGCCGGTGGCGGCACTTCACCGCCGTAGAGCTTCCAGGCATCCGCCCAGACCACCCCGACACCGGGTTCATAGTGATAGGGTGATGCCCCGCACCAGCCCGAGTAGGGGAACTCTTTGCATTCATATAGAGCGCCGGCATTGCTGACGATGTCGCCGGCTTTGTAGGCAGTACCGGCCTTGTAGGCGGGATAGGCTGCCTGCGCCCAGGCGGGCATGGCAGCGATGGCCACCAGCACGGCAAGCCGGCTGGGCCTCAGGAACTGTTGCATATTGTTATCTTCCTTGTTTTGTCTTGGCATTGGTGACCAAGGCAAAGCACAAGCGCAACCTGCGTGAAGGGAGGGAGACTACCGGCCATGGACTCGCCGCACACTGCCTCTTCACCCGGGGAAACCCCGCTATCTGGATCATCGTCTGATCGGAAGACCGGAGGTATTGCGTCCCGGCATTTCAACCGGTTTGCCCTTTACCTGGGTTCCGTGAGGAACAAGCCGAGTATAGAAAGCATGCAGCCGAGTCTCAATCTTCATTCTCGGAGAAAAATATGTGGTTGCCAGCGGGATCACACTTTCCCACCACGCCCGTTGGTAATTGTTTTGTCATTAATTTCAGAGTGTTAGCCAGATCAAAAAACACCCATGCAATCTCATTTGTATCCCTATAATGTGCGTTGGCTCACTGGTGTGACATGCCGAAAATGTGACAATGCGCGCCCCTGGTCAGCGACCAGGACTATGGAAACACTGGCACAAATAAAAAAGGAACACATATGAAAGGTACTCGCACCCTGCTGTCTCTGGCCGTGGGGCTGGCCCTCGCAGCCCCCGGCGCCCACGCCGCCTTCGTCTGCCCCGCCGATCCGGCGCAACTCACCCCCATTCCGACCATTCAGGGAACAGGCTCAGGGAGCCAGTTCGCGACCGACACGGTGACCGATAAAAACGGCAACATCACGGGAAAAATCAGTCCGGGTACCTTCATGGTGCGCGGTGTCGTCACCACCCTCGGCCAGAGCCTGACCAAAGGCTTCTATCTGACTGATCCAGCGGGAGATGGCAACCCGGCCACCTCGGATGGCATCTTCGTCTATCTCAATGACAGCAAACTTGCGACCAACTACCCGGCCCTCAAGCCGGGGGCTGAAGTCTGCCTCGAAGCCAGGGTCGAGGAGTACTACGGCGGCACCCAGCTCAAACCCACCTTCGAGGCCAACAAAGCCCGCCTGCAGGTCACAGCACAGGGGTTGACGGTGCCGACCAGCGTATTGCAGGTCAATGAAGGGGAGACGCTGGCGCAGGCACTCAATCGCCACGAAGGGATGCGGGTACGGCTCGACAGCAGCAGCGATCTCCACCTGACCCGCAACTACGGTTTCGACTACAAGGTTTATCGCAACAACGTCGAGCTATCCCACAAGGCGCCGCTGCTCAAGCCGACCCAGCTCCATGTTGCCAGTAGCCCGGAAGCGGTCGCTCTGGCCGCCAAAAATGGCAGCAACCGGCTGGTGGTCGAGTCTGATTACAAGGCGCAGGATGGCGTACTGCCCTGGTTCCCGGGCTGGGATGCCGATCAGGGCTATCTGCGTATCGGTGATCAACTGACCGGGCTGGAGGGGGTCATTGTCTACAACAAGGATGCCTTCCGTCTGGTAGTGCCGAGCGATGTCACCCTGAGCGCCGGCGCCCTGCTGCGCACACCGGAAGATGACCGCCAACCGGCCCCCGCCCGGGCCCGTGGCAGCAATCTGCGGATCGGCAGCTTCAACGTACTCAACTACTTCACCAGCCACTCCAGCATTGGCGGCGCACTCAACGTGCTGTGCAAAGATCAGGCAGATGCCGACAGCGCCAAGGGGTGCAACCGTGGCGCCAAGAGCCAGGTCGACTTCGAGAAGCAGCGCACCAAGATCGTCAACGCCATCACCGAGATGGATGCCGACCTGCTCGGCCTGATGGAGATGGAGAACAATGGTTTTGGCGATAACTCCGCTATCAACAATCTGGTGACCCGCCTCAACGAACAACAGAAGGATGCGAGCAAGCGCTACGCCTATATCCGCCTGCCAGCAAGCCTGCTCACCAGCGAGAAATTCTTCGGTGGCGACGCCATCATGGTAGCCATGATCTATCGCCCTGCCCTGCTCACCCCGGCCAGCGAGGCGAGTGTCATCCGCATGCCGGAGCAGCGCTATACCACGGGGGACGTGGCCAAAACCGCAGGCCAGCGCGATTCACTGGTGCAGAGCTTTACCGTCACGGGCAACAAAAATCCGCTGACGCTGGTAGTCAACCACCTCAAGTCCAAAGGCTCGGGCTGCTATGAAAACGGCGATGGCAAGACAGAACCGGCCGACCTGCAAGGCAAGTGTACCGAGTTCCGCGTGAGCGCGGCCAAGGTGCTGGGTGAAGCGGTCAGCAAGCTGCCGGGACAGGTGCTGCTGGTGGGTGACTTCAACTCCTACGCCAAAGAAGATCCGATCCGGGTGCTGACCGATTACAACCCGGCTGCCAGCGAGCGCAAGATTGTTTCGGCCTCCCATACCTTTATCGGTGACCAGTCCTATGAACAGCTCGGTCGCGAGGTGACTCGCAGCTATGGCCTGATCGATCTCAACGTCAAGTTCAACAAGGAGAAGGCCATCTCCTACAGCTATGACAGCGAACTCGGTACCCTCGACTATGCTCTCGCCAATCCGGCGCTGGCCAGCAAGGTGGTGAATGTGGCCGACTGGCACATCAACTCCTTCGAGAGCAACCTGTTCGAGTACGGCAACCAGTACACTGGCACCCTGCTGAAATCGGACAATCCGTTCAGCGCCTCCGACCACGACCCCATCATCGTCGATCTGAAAATGAAGGGTCATTCCGGCAAACCGGACCACGGCTCAAGTGGCGGTGGTGCACTGGGGCTCGGCCTGCTGGCCCTGCTGCCGCTGGCCTGGCGCCGTCGGCGCTAACCGGCAACCCGCTTTAAAGTAGCCAAAAGCCCGCGATACCCGCGGGCTTTTCTGTTTTGGTCATTTGATTTACAAATGAAAGGCAGGAAAGTATGGGGAAAATAAATGCCTGAGAAAACAAAAAGGCCACCGCAATGCGGTGGCCTTTTCTACTTTCTTTACGAAAGATGGTGGAGCTACGCGGGATCGAACCGCGGACCTCTTGCATGCCATGCAAGCGCTCTCCCAGCTGAGCTATAACCCCGATGTGTGTGAATGACTGACGTCACTCTGAATTTGGTGGAGCTACGCGGGATCGAACCGCGGACCTCTTGCATGCCATGCAAGCGCTCTCCCAGCTGAGCTATAACC
>NZ_JANFNW010000006.1:0-23949 GCF_024436135.1 Aeromonas sp. SG16 | reverse complement strand
TTGGTGGAGCTACGCGGGATCGAACCGCGGACCTCTTGCATGCCATGCAAGCGCTCTCCCAGCTGAGCTATAACCCCAACTCACCTCGGCGCTGACGAAGTTATCTCCGGCAACGGAGGCGCATGATAGGCATCACCCGCTTCACTGTCAACCCTAAAATCACCCCGATTGGCGCGTTTAATCAAAATTGCAGCAAGTCGTTGTTTTTATCAACTAAATGCCCGCAATCCCGCTGTTTAACCAGCGCTTTGGCGTGCTGGTCGCAACACCACAGCCTCGGCCACCACTTACCCAATCATGACGACAGGAGAGGCCGCATTACGAGATGGCAAGGCAGAAGCGCCCAGCAGGAGGCGGTTCAAGAAAGCCTTTCCATAAAGAGGATTGAATTTGAAAACCCTTTCCATGATTTATGTAAATTTACAACACGCAAAGTTGATCTGGCTCACAAATAGCCATAGGATCAAACCGTGACCCAGGTCACACAAAGCAACAAACCAACAGAGATATGAGGTGAAACCATGTTCGAGAATCTGGCAGTTCTGTTCCACCTTCGCGGTGCAACCAGAAAAAGCGGCGTAGTCGAGAAAGATACCTACGCTCCGTCCACCCGTGAATACTACTTCCGCTACGGCAAGTAATTGCTGAAAGCCTTTCACGGAAAACGTAATAAAACCACAACACACATCATCACACAGCCCTCTCGAGGCGCTGTCCTGTCCGGGCCAGATGTTCCACGGCCAAACCTGAACTCCACCAAACAAGAATGGGGCCCGCAGGCCCCATCTTTTATTGCTTCGGCTTAATGCCGGATCACAGCTTGATCCAGGCATCACTCCACGCGGTTCCCTTGCCCGGCTCATAAGCCCAGGCGGCACCGGCGCACCAGCCGGTGTAGGGGTGCGGTTTGCACTCGTAGCTGGCACCGCCGTTGCTGACCCGCTCGCCCGCCTTGTAGGGAGTTCCCTCTTTATAGGCCGGATAGTCAGGCGGCGTTACGCCCCCCTCCTCCCCTTTCACCAGCAGGCTATGGATAGTGCTGCGGCTCAGATGGCCTTCATCTGTGACTGTCAGTTTGATCTCCAGCTTGGTATCGGTCGCCGGCTTGGGCAAGGTCAACTCCAGCGTGACCTGATCAAGTGCCGGGGCAGAAGCACCTGCCGGAATAGTCCAGACATAAGTGAGCGGCTTGCCTTCCGGATCGCTGGAGTGCTGGCCGGAGAGGGTTACCTTGCTGCCGCCTTCCGCCTGCGCCGGGCCGGTGATATTGGCCACCGGCGGCAGGTTGGTGCCACCGCCGTTATCCTCGATCACCACTTCGGGATAGAAGTGCTGAACACAGCGGCTGTAATCTCCCTCCTTGAAGGCGCTGAAACGGGTCTGGTAACCCACCAGCTTGCACGCGTAACTCTTGCCGCCGTTGGGGTTCTCTGCCACATAGCTCCAGTCCTGCTCCCAGTAGATGGGCAGGGCACCGGCGCCCTTGTCGTCAAACACCTTCATGTTCTTGCAACCCAGCACCTCGTCGGATGGCACCGCCACCCCGAGGTAGTTGGCAAACTCGCGGTAGTAGTTGATGCGGTTCTGGGACTGGGTGTGCTCGACCGGACCACCGCACTCCACCCCGCCGTTGATGATCTGGGTGGTGACCCCGAAGCCCGGCACCAGACCGTTATGCTTGTCATGGTCATTCGGCTGCCAGGTGCCATCGATGACATGGAGCATGGAGGGCTTGGGCGGCTGCGGATAGGTATAGAAGAACACCGCACTGGCCAGGTTCAGCCAGGTGTCGGCCACCAGATCGGGACGGTCGAGCAGGGTGCGTACCGTACCGAACATCGCCTCGGAGAAGGGGCCGTAGTTGTAGTTGTAGGAGAGCTGCTTGGCGCCGCGGCCAAAGTAGCTCTTGAACTCGCCATTGTCGAACGTACCGCACGGCCACTGCTGACCCTGCCACACATCGGGACGACACTCGGCGTTGTAACCGCCGCGCATGGTCTCATTCCATCCCATCTCGCGCACGTAGACCAGCGCCTGACGCCACTCGGCTTCCGGGCGCCAGTTTTCATGGCCGCCAGTCTCCTGGGCGAAGTGGGCGAACATGGTCGCCAGGGTCTTGCGGCAGATGGCATCGGCATCGCGGCCATCGCTATAGTCGCTGCACAGGGCCGGGAACTTGGCCGCCGCCTGCAACAGGCCGCGATAGGTGTACTCGGGGGCGCGCAGCGGGAAGAGGTAATTGAACTGCCCCTCGCTCAGCAGGCTTTCGACCCGCTTGACGTTGCCCGGGTTGTCGGCACGGCCCGGCAGCACGGCTTCGACCACCAGATTGTCCCGGGTAGCGATGGAAGCCTTGACCGCTTCCATCGCCGGGAAGTCGGTCAGCGCCTTCTCTTTGGCATCCAGCTCGGCCTGGCTCATATAGACGGGGGTGGTGCTGCCATCCGGCGGGGTAGGTGTCGGCGGATTGGGCTTGTCATCGCCGCCGGTGTCCGGCGGGGTCACTTCCCCTTCGCCGACAAGCTTCCACGGGGTATCCCACTCATTGGCGGCCGCCATGCCCGGAGTCTGCCCCGGGTTGACCCACCACTTGGCCTCGAAAACCTGGCCGTTGTAATTGACCTGGCTGCCGCCCGGGTAGGATTTGTTGATGTCGTATGCCTCGGCCGCCCACAGGTGGCCGCTCAGCATCAAGCCGGCAAGCAGAAGGGATATGCGATTTTTTTTCATTATTGTTGCTCTCTGTCTAGGTTTTCAGCAGAAAAGGTGGGGCCTCATAAGACCCCGCCACCATCATAGGGATCCCGGCTTAACGGCAGCTTGCCGCCCCGACATCCAGCCAGACGCCGTGCTTGCCCGGCTCGTTGCCTTGGGTCCACCACCTGGCCTGCCACTGACGGCCGTTGTGATTGGTCAGCTCCCCGCCGTTGTAGGCAACGGCGGCGCTCCACCCCAGATCAACCTGACTCGCCAGCGCCCACTGATCGGCACTGCGGCTCGGCGCATTGCCCTGAGTCCAGTACTTGGCACGCCATACCAGCTGGTTGTGGCTCACCTTGTCACCACCGTTGTAGACCTTGCCGGCCTGCCATGCGGGAACGTTGGTCGCTTCCGGGTCGGTGGTGTTGCAAGAGCCGTCGACCACGGGCTCCAGCGTCAGCACGATGCGCCCTTCGCTCTGATGTACCCCGTCCGAGACGCTCACACTCAGCTCATGCTGCTCGCTGCTGGTGACTGCCGGCGGTAGCAGACGCAGGTTGGCACTGGTCTCGCCTTCCGCCTGCCAGCCCGCCGGGAAGTGCCAGCGGTAGCTCAGCGCATCGCCCTCGGGATCGCTCGCCTCGGCAGTGATGGTCAGCCACTCACCGCCGATGCCGCCGAGCTGCGCCGGTACGGTCACCACCGGAGGCTGGTTATCAACCACGCCCTGCTCCAGCGGCCGCCCGTTGACGGTAAAGGAGAGTGACTGCTGTGGTAGCAGCAAGCTCTGCTGTACCAGTGTCTGGCCACGGCACTGGATGGTGGCGCGGCCGGGCTCGCTGGCGGTGGGCAGGTTGACGTGGAACTTGTTCATGACGCTGCTGGCCGCCCGGTGATTGACCAGCCTGAAGCGCTGCAGACCATCTCGGGTCTCCACCTGCAACTGGCAGTCACTGCCGGATAGGGTGTTGCTGTCATCCGGGTAGGTGAAACCGTAGGCGCCGTGCAGCGCCGGATAGATGTAACTGGGCAGACTCCCCTGCGGATCGTAATAGCCCACCAGGGTGGTCACCGGCACTCCGAACTGCTCGGGCTTGCGCGCAACCTTGGTATCGATGGGGGAGACCTCCACCCAGCTCTGGCCATCCGAGGTGAAGCTCTTCTTGAAGCCCCGGTTCACCACAATTTCCTTGCCGTTGATAAATAGGCGACTGTTGTAACCGGCCCCGTGATCGATGGTCAGGCTGCGTCCCCGGTTGTCCGCAGAGGCAATCGGCACCCGGATATCACGGGTCCAGCGACCGTCCCACATGGCGACCCTGACCAAGCCGTAATCCGCCAGCAGGGCACTCAGTCCGGCCTCGCTCAGGGCATCCATGGGTGCATCGACCTTCTCGATCCCCTCGATTGTGTGCTGATAGGGCTCCATCCTGGCCGTCGCACTGTTCCACTTGCTAAAGCCGGTGGCCGAGTTGGCATCGAACACCGCCTTGCTCTCCAGGAAGCGCTGGATGATGGCGGCGGAATTGGGGGTATAGAGGGTGAAACGGTTGGCGCCGGAGAGAGGGCTCCCGCCCGCCATCGCATCGTAGCCAAACTTGCGGCCATCGAACGGTGGCTGGCACTGGCCATCCAGACAGGCATCCTCATTGGTGCGGGTCGGCGAGAAGTTGGGGATGAAACGGTGTTTGTCACTGTCCCAGCCCCAGCTGGAGTTGAGCTGATCGGCACTGCGATGAACCGAGCCACGGAAGCCATCCACATAGTGGCCAAGGCCAAAGTTATGGCCCACTTCGTGGCTGAACTCGTTGCCCAGCGAATCATCCAGCGTGACGATGCCACCGCCACCGGAGCCACCGTGCACCTGAACCCCATTGGCATATTTGCCGCGGCTGTTGTGCGCCGTCAGCTGGGCCACCACAAAGGGATGGCTCCCCTCCCCTTCACCGGCACTGCTGTTGATGCCGTAGTTGGCATTGTCGATACCGTGAGAGATGAGCTCCTTGCCGATGCGCTGGCGCATGGTGCCGCCATGCCACCCCCCCTCGCTCGGGTCAAAATCGGTCAGCAAGGTGCCATTGGGCAGCATCACCTCAGGCAGGAAGAGCGGTGCATACTGACTGACGATCAACCGGCTGGCCGGGATGGTCTGGAAGTATTCGCGATGGGCCTCCTTGTCATTGGCAAAGGCAAAGCGATCCCGTGGCGTGGTGAGCATGCCGATGTCGATGGTGTGCAGCAGCAGCTCGCCGGGGGCGCCGACTTTGATATCACGCAGTTCACCACTGAGGTTGCCCTGTCGAACGGAGAGGTTCAGCCCGGGCTGGATCCACCCGGCAGGCAGCTCGCCACTCCAGGTATCCGGGGCATAGGTGATGCGGTTGTTCTCCAGCTCCCCCTCACGGAACCACTGCCCCTTGGCAAACTTGAACTGCAGGGTCTGGCCACGGGATATCGTCACCTGCCGCTCGCCATAGAAAATTGTCGAGTTGTAGCCTGCGCTGGAACGGAAGCGCACCATCTTGCCCTCCAGCTCCGGGCTCACAGGCAGGTAGATATCCCGAACCCAACGGCCGTCAGCGGTCTGGATCTCCACCAGCGCGCGACCAGTCAGCCGATCCTTGAGGAAGGCGCCGCTCTTGTCGCTCAGTTTGGCCAAATCAGCACTGCTGCTGATGATGGCACTGCTGCCGCTCTCCGGGACGAAGCTCACTCCGCCTTCGGGAACCCCCGCGAGGTGGTAGACCGTCTCGGGCAGCGCCGACGGCGGTGACAAGGTCAGTGTGCCAAGCAGCGTGCCGCTGCCGTCGCGGGCCTCCACCATCATGGGGGTCACCCCATCGGCCTGGAGCGGTTGCACCAGCAGCAGGCTCTTGCGCAGGCTGGTCAGGATGGGTTGGCGATCCCCCTCCTTGGGATGGGATGGCAGGATCTGGCTCTGGGCAAACTGCACTCTGGCAGCCAGACTGCCCGCCAGATCGCTTTGCGGGGTCGTGTCATTGAATATCAGGGGCGCGCTGCCAGCAGACAAAGGGGCTGCCGCCAGCGTTGCCATAATGAGGCCGGCTATCGGGGTCATGTATGTAGTCATTTATTTTCTCGTGTTGATGGCTACCGGGAAGGAGGGGCATGTCGCCATGCCCCTGTCATCAAGCGGGAGGTATTACTTGCAGCTGGCGGCGCCGACATCCTGCCAGACCGCAGCCTTGCCGGGCTCATCACCGCGAGTCCAGTACTGGGCCTTCCACTGGCGACCATTGTGGTTGGTCAGGTCACCGCTGTTGTAGGCGACATTGGCATCCCACCCCAGTTGCACCTTGCTCACCAGCGTCCACTGATCGGCAGTGCGGCTCGGTTCGTTGCCCTGAGTCCAGTACTTGGCTTGCCATACCAGCTGGTTGTGGCTCACCTTGTCACCACCGTTGTAGACCTTGCTCGCCTGCCAGGCAGGCCAGTTGGCGGCATCCGGATCGGTGGCCGAGCAACCGCCACCACCGCTGACCGGCTTGACCGTCAGACGGGTGGCGGCACTGGCATCCAGCGCGCCGTCGGAGACGGTGAGGCTCAGGTCATAGGCGGTATCGCTGGTGACGTTCGGGCCGGTGACCACCAGGGTGGCACTGTTCTGACCGCTGGCGGTGAGGCCGGCAGGTACCGTCCACTGATAGGTGAGCGGATCACCGTTCGGGTCAGATGCGGTCGCCTTGAGGGTCACCTGCTTGCCGGACTCCACGGAGGCGGTAGCCGGCAAGCTCACCAGTGGCGGCAGGTTGGGCTGCGGCGCCTTGTTGGTGACCACTACCTGATCGCGGGCGGTGAGGTTGTGGTCATCGGTCACGGCCAGCTCGAACACCAGATTGATGTCGGCGGACACGGCGTCCAGCACCACACGGGCCTTGGCCTGAGTGGCATCCAGCAGAGCGGCCTGCGGGCCGGAGACCTGCTTCCAGCTATAGGTGAGGGAGCCATTTTCCGGGTCGTGGGACGCGGAGCCGTTCAACGTCACCTCGGTCGGGCCAGTGACACTCAGATCGCTGCCCGCGTTGGCCACTGGCGGCTTGTTGGCTGGCGGAGTGGTTCCCTCGCCGTGACCCAACCCCTCGTGCATGGCATTGAGGATGTCGCCGTTGTCGGCATCGATCTCCCAGGAGAAGAGGCCACCCAGC
The DNA here is from genome assembly GCF_024436135.1 of Aeromonas sp. SG16. Taxonomy (NCBI): domain Bacteria; kingdom Pseudomonadati; phylum Pseudomonadota; class Gammaproteobacteria; order Aeromonadales; family Aeromonadaceae; genus Aeromonas; species Aeromonas sp. SG16. Next base: position 17,083 of record NZ_JANFNW010000006.1, on the reverse strand, counting down.
TTGTTGGCCAGCACATACTGCCCCTTGGCCTTGACCGAGCGGTCGTTGTCATAGGTGATGAGATCGCCGGTCGACGCCTTGAACAGATAGGGAGCCTCGGCCACCTCGTCGTAGCTCTTCTCCCAGCCACTGCCCATGCGGTTGTTGACGATGTCACGGTAATCGACCACGCCATCCTCCCAGGTGCCTTTCACCTTACCGGTCGCCTTGCCGGTGAAGGGGTTGTTGCCCTGATAGCCGCTCACGCCAGTCCAGCCACGGCCATACATGGCGGCACCGACCACCAGCTTGCCGGGGTCAACCCCCTGCGCCAGCATCAGGTTGACCGCCTTGTCGGTGGTGTACTTGGTGTTGGGATCCCAGCTCGCCGCGTAAAGGTTGGTCTGGTGACCCAGCTCGGTGTTGCTCCATGCGCCGTTGTAGTCATAGGTCATCATGAAGATGTGGCTCATGTACTGCTGGGCCGCGCGGTAATCGACATCTTCAATCTTGTCGTAACCGGCGCCGACAGCGGAGGTGAGCTCATACTTGCGACCAGTCTGCGATTCCAGCTCGTCGAGCATGGCGCGCAGCTCCTTCATCAGGGTCACATAGGTTGCGCCATCGCTCGGGCTGCCCAGTTTAGGGTTGGCGCCCTGTCCACCCGGATACTCCCAGTCAATGTCCACGCCATCGAAGAATTTCCAGGTCTGCAGGAACTCTTTGACCGAGGCGACGAAGGTATCGCGCTTGCTCTTGTCGCCGAGGAAGTAGAAGGGATCGGAGAGGGTCCAGCCGCCAACGGAGGGGAGGATCTTGAGATCGGGGTAGGCCTGCTTGAGCGCCATCAGGGCGCCGAAGTTACCCTTGTAGGGCTCGTCATAGGCGGTCAGGCCGCTTTGCGGCATCTGGACGGCAGCCCAGGGGTCGTGGATCGCCACCTTGAAGTCAGCCCGGCCGGCACAGGCACGCTGCAGGGCCTGGAAGCTGTTGCCGTTCTCGATCTCCTTGAGGCTGTCATTGATGCCATCCCCGCCACAGATGGGGGTAAAGCCGTAGAGGATGTGGGTCAGGTTCTGGGCCGGGATCTTGTCCACGGTGAACTTGCGGCCGTAGACACCCCACTCCACGTAGTAGGTGCCCACCACCTTGCCGGACTTGTTGGCGTAGGGCTTGTTGTTCTCCTGCAGCGCAGCCTTGAGCGGCGCCAGGTGGCTGCCATCGGTATCGGCGACCACTATCTCCTTCTTGTCGGAGAGGGTGCAGCCGTCGGCATTGCAGAGGGCCACCTGCATCTGGTAGCGGCCCCCCTTGTTCACCTTGAATTTGGCGGTGCCTGCGGCGGCGGAGGGGCCTGACCATACCTCCTTGCCATCGAGCAGCACTTTGGCAGTCTGGCCAACGTCACCGCTCCAGAGGTTCCAGCTCACCTCCACATCGGCGGCATCTTTCACCTTGACCAGATTGTTGTAGGAGGTTGCCGCCTGATCGACTTCGACAATGGCGAACTTGGTGGGGCCCCAGCCGATGGTGGGTTTGCCGGGCGCAGCCGCGTAAGCGGCGGAGGTACAGAAAAGACCGACCGCAAGGGCCAGCATGGTAGGTTTTGGACTTGGCATTTGTTGTATTTCCCTATTTCGTTATTGTTTGCAACGAAAAGGGCGACGCGCCTGACAGGTAACGCAGACAGCAGTGCTCCTCCTTGGCAAAAGGAGCGCAACAACCTGTGGTGGCCCCGCTATCTTAGGTACTGCTGACCCTTAGACCGGAAGCTTTGCGTCCCGGCCTTTCGACCGGTTTGCCCTTAACACACTTCATTCGCGACAAGAAAAATCGCCCCCCGACTATAGGGGGGCGATTTGCGAAGTGCTACCTAGTAAAAATGACAGGTGATGGGACTCATTTCAGGGGAACAGGCTCGATATGGTGAGGATTATTCCGACATCAGCCTCTATCCTTCCCCTTTCGCGCCACTCCCCTCCCTCCATCATTTGATTAATTTTGTGAGCTGGCTCACTGCACCGGCAACAACAAGCTGTTCATCAGGGCGCGCAGCTTGAGCGGCTTGACCGGCTTGCTGATGTAGCCGTATCCCCGCTCGCGGATCTGCGCCTGCAACTCGCTCTTGCGATCGGCGCTGATGATGATCCCCCCCGGCTCGTCACCACACACCTGCTGCAGCGCGGCAATGGCCTCCAGCCCGGTCTTGCCGTCGTCGAGGTGATAGTCCGAGAGCACCAGTCTCGGCACAAACCCTTCTGCCACCAGCTCCTCGGCTTCGACCAGATCAACGGCGCAACGCACCTCACAGCCCCAGCGGCCAAGCAGCGAACTCATCGCCGCCAGAATATCGCGCTCGTTGTCGATGCAGAGCACCCTGACCCCCTCCAGCTGGCTGTCACGCAGAGCGGGCGCGGCGACCGGATGGGCTGCCACCGGCCGGGTGGCCAGATTGAGGGTCACCGCAAAGACTGATCCCTTGCCCGGCCAGCTCTGCAATGTGAGCTGATGGCCCAGCACCAACGAGATGCCGCGGGCAATGGCGAGCCCCAGACCCAACCCCTGCTCCCTGGCGGTACGGGAGTGATCGAGGCGGGAGAACTCGTCGAAGATCGCCTCCTGCTTGTCTTGCGGAATGCCAGGGCCGTTATCCCACACCTCGATGCGGATCTTGCCCCCCAGCCTGCGACAGCCAAGCAGCACCCGACCGCCCGGGTTGTAGCGAAACGCGTTGGTGAGGAAGTTCTGCAGCACCCGGCGCAGCAGCCGCACATCGCTGTGCACCGCCAGCTTGCTCTCCACCACCGAGAAGTGGATCCCACCCGCCTGCGCCAGTACCCCGAACTCCGCCTTCAGGTTGTCGAACAGATCGTGCAGGGCGAAGTCGAGTTTCTTGGCTTTGAACTTGCCCGCCTCAAGGCGCGAGATATCAAGCAGATCGCTGATGAGATCCTCGGTCGCCCCCAGCGCATCGTCGATATGACGGGCGATCCGGGCAGGCTCCTCTTCGGCCGGCAGCATCTCCAGCAGGGAAGAGGTAAAGAGCTTGGCCGCATTGAGGGGCTGGGTCAGATCGTGGCTGACCGCCGCCAGAAAACGGCTCTTGGATTGATTGGCCCGCTCCACCTGCTGGTTGACCAGCAACAGCTGGCGGTTGAGTTCGGAGAGCTCGCGGGTACGCTCGGCGACCCGCGCCTCCAGATGCTCGTTGGCTTCGCGCAGCACCCGTTCGGCATCACGAAACGGGGTGATATCGGTAAAGGTCATGACGAAACCACCGGCCGGCATGGGATTGCCCTGCATCTCGATCACCCGGCCATCGGGGCGCTCCCGCGCCGAGATATGGGCACTGCCCCGTTTCATAAACGCGACCCGGCGCGCCACATGCTCCTCGATATCGCCGGGGCCGCACAGCCCCTGCAGTGCGTTGTAGCGGATGATCTCCTCGATGGGGCGACCCGCCTGGATAAGCCCAGGCGGATAGTGGAACAGCTCGATGTAGCGCCGGTTCCACGCCACCAGCTTGAGCTCCCGATCCACCACCGAGATCCCCTGCCCGATATGCTCGATCGCCCCTTGCAACAGACCACGGTTGAAGCGGAATACGTCGGAGGCCTCATCCACTATGGTGGCGATCTCCTCGAGCTGCATGTTGCGCCCCTGCAGGGCAGAGGCGAGCACCAACCGCGCCGACGAAGTGCCAAACACCCCGGCCAGCAGCCGCTCGGTGTGAGCAATCAGCTCGGCCGATGCCTGCATCTGTGGTGCCAGCGTGCCGCCATGCTCACCGGCAAAGCGACCAAAGGCACGCTTGACCCGGCTCGACCCGACGAATCGGGCCGCCAGCATCTCCAGCTCCTTCACCGACACCCGCGCCTGATAGAGCGCCGTGGTATCGCGACTCGGCTTGCCGACGAAGTTGGCCGCCTGCAACCGCTCGCTCACCGCCGGACGGGAGAGCAGCGAGCCCGCCACATAGCCAAGCAGGTTGAACAGCAGGCTCAGGAAGATGCACCAGGCCCCGAGGCTGAGATCGCGAAAAGCGGGCCAGTCGGGCGGCGCCAGCAACGCCTCCAGCGGTGAGCCGGCCAGCAGACCGCTCTCCGCCAGCAGGGTGATGAACCAGAGGCTCACACCGAGGATCAGACCGAGATAAACCCCCTTGCGATTGCCGTGCCGCCAATAGAGACCGAGCAGCAGGGCCGGCGCAAACTGGGCCACTGCGCCAAAGGAGAGGTAACCGATGCGCGACAAGCTGGTGAGATCGCCAAGCCAGAGGTAGAGCAACCAGGCCGCCAGCAGGATCAACAGGATGGCGCCACGGCGCACCTGCAGCAGCAATCGCACCAGCCGCTCATCGCGCCCCTGCTGCCAGAAACGGCGCAGCAGCACCGGCAGCACCAGATCGTTGCTCACCATGATGGCTAATGCGATGGTGCAGACGATCACCATGCCGGTCGCTGCCGAGGTACCACCAAGGAAGGCGAGCATGGCGACTCCGTCAAAACCAAGGGCCATCGGCAGACTGATCACATAGGTGTCGGAGGCCATGTCAGCCCCCACCCACTGCTTGCCCGCCAGCGCCAGCGGCCAGATAAAGAGCCCCATCACGAACAGGTAGAGCGGGAAGATCCAGCGCGCCCAGTGCAGATCCTGCCCCTGATTGTTCTCCACCACAGTCACATGAAACTGGCGCGGCAGGCAGATGACAGCGCACATCGCCAGTACCGTATAGATGGCCAGCTCCAGCAGACTGCCGGGCGTCACCGCCATCACCGCATCGAAGAAGTGTCCCGCCACCTCGCTGCGTACCGGGCTCGGCTTGCTCAGAATGAGCCAGAGGGCAAAGCCCCCCACCGAGATAAAGGCGAGCAATTTGACCACCGACTCGAAGGCGATGGCTACCACCATCCCTCTGTGGTGCTCGGTGGCATCGAGATGGCGGGTGCCAAACAGGATGCTAAACAGCGCCAGCAGCATGGCGACCCCGAGCGCCAGTTCGGCGGTATTGCCCGATATGGCGCTCACGTGCCCCGCCCCTGCGCTGTTGACCATCAGCAGGTCGAGCCCGGTCACGATCGCTTTGAGCTGTAGCACCAGATAGGGAAGGATCCCCATGATGGCGATAAGGGCGATGAGCATGGCAAGACGCTGGGACTTGCCGTAACGGGCGGCGATGAAGTCGGCGATGGAGGTGATGTGTTCCCGTTTGGCCACCAGAATGAGGCGCGCCAGCAGTCGCCAGCCAAACAGAAAGACCAGCATGGGGCCGAGGTAGATGGGCACCGGCGACCAGGGCGATTCACTCGCCTGACCCACGGTGCCGAAGAAGGTCCATGAGGTGCAGTAGACCGCCAGCGACAGGCTGTAGAGCAGGGGCTGCCCCTTCATGCGATGCCGCTTGTGCTTGTCCGCCACGAAGGCAATCAGAAACAGCAGCCCCAGATAGGAGAGCGACAATCCGATCAGCAACCATCCCTGGTGCATCTGCAACCCCTTGTCCATGTTGATAATTTGTATGCAGGTTCGGCCAGTCTAGAGAGGTGGCCGCTAAAAGTCATCACCTTCAGACAGATTGAAATTATCGTTTTTCAATAAGTTTTGCCTTGACTGTATATCGTAAAACAATAAATATTGCCGCTGTGAATATTGATAAACGATAAACTTTACCTTTCAGACAACACCCATAACGGCGAGGAATGAGATGATATCCAACAAACTCGAACGCTCGAGCATGCTGATCGAATGGCTGCTGCTACTGGCACTGCTGGCGACCCCTTTGATCACCTTGCTGGAGGTGTGGACCCCCTTCGGTGGCGCCGATTTGCTGCAGGAAAAGCTCAACACCATTCTGAGCCGTCCCGGCATCAACCCGGCAGACTATCCACTGCACTTCTCCACCCGGCTGCTCGGCACTCTGGTACAACTGTTGCCGGATCTGGTCTTCATGATGATGCTCTGGCAATTGCGCCAGCTGTTTCGTGGCTACCGCCATGGCCTGCTCTTCACATTCGAGCAGATCCGCCGCTACCGGCAGATCGGGCTGCTGCTCTGTGCAACCTTCGTGGTCGAGTTGATCCACCTGCCCCTGCTGGATACGGTGCTCACCATGAGAGGCCCGGAAGTGCTCGGTACCATAGCGCTGAGTACCTCAGATTTCCGGGTACTTCTGGCGGGACTGATCGTGCTGGCGCTGGCACTGGTCATGCGCGAGGCCAAACTGCTGGCCGATGAACAGCAACTGACGGTGTGAGGATCCCATGCCCATCATCATCCGGCTCGATGCCCTGCTGGCCGAACGCAAAATGACCGCCCGTGAACTGGCCCAGCGCATCGACATCACCGAGGCCAATCTCTCGATCCTCAAGAATGGCCACGCCAAGGCGGTGCGCTTCTCCACTCTGGAGGCCATCTGCCGTGAACTCAATTGCCAGCCCGGCGATCTGCTGGGCTACGAGCAGGAGCGCTAACCCTTTATGAGTCGTCATATCATCCTGTTTGCCCTGTGGCTGCTGCCGCTGTGGGCCTGCGCTGGCAATGACGCGAGCGGCCCCCGCTACCTTGTCGAGCGGGGCGCCAGCGCCAATGTGCTGCAAGTGCGCCTCACCATGCAGGGCGAGCCCCCTTTTACCCTGCTCCCCGCTCGTCAGTTGCCGGGCAGTGCCACGCCGATTTCCTCCGCGCTGGTCTGCCTTGCAGACAACCAGCCGGTTGCCCTCAACCAGCCCTTCTCTTGCAAAGAGGTTGGCTGGCAGATCACGCTCACACCGGCTCCGACAGTGGGTGCTGATGCCTCGGCCCAACAGTCGCTGCTGTTTGCTCCCAACCAGTGGCTATTGACCGAATGGGGTAACTTTGTGCGCCAGATGGGGAGCCGCCAAGGAAAGGTTTGTCTGCCGGATGGCAGCTGCCAACCGCTGCCGGATGTCAACCAGCCACCACTGATCCTGCCGTTTGGTCTGCAAACTGTGCCCGTCACCAAGCCGGATCCGCGGTTGGTGCTGAGCCATGACGAGATTGCCAACCAGCTCGATTTGCCTTCCTTGCAGCAGCAACTGAATGAGATCATCGACTATCTGGCCTTTCAGCTCGACGTGACCCCGCCCACTCATCCATTGCAACTGGTGTGGCTCGGGCGGGATGTGACGACCCACTCCCTTGGCGGCGCCGCCGGGGATCAGGTGTTTGTCGCCAACTACCCCACCGATGCAGGCAAACCAACGCCACAGGCCCCCTTGCGCCTGCTGCGCACCTCGGCCCACGAGGCTGTGCATATCCTCAGCGCTCGCCGTGCTGATCCACAGCCCACTTGGGTTGAAGAGAGCCTCGCCGAGTACCTCGCCATCAAGGCACTGCGCCGCTTTCGGCTACATCAGGTCTCGGCGATCAACGAACTGGCCGGGCGGGGCAAACAACTGCCCCATAGCGAGAGCGGCCTCTATCGGGCTGCCCGCGAAGTGATGGCAGGCGATCGCTCCTACTACCCGCTCTTTTACGTCAAGGGGAGCGCCTTCTGGGAGGCACTGGATCGGGAGCTGCAACACAATGACGTGACGCTGGCCCGACTGCTGCCCCAACTGGGCTGGCTGCCGGATGGTCGCTTTGATGCCGCATCCAGTGAACTGCTTGCCGGCACCATCGGCTCGGATACCTGGCGCCGCCTCAGCCGCCACTATCTTGGCGAACCACAGTAACACCGCGAACCGCAGCAACGAAAAAGGGAGAGCCGTGGCTCTCCCTTTTTCCAGATGATAATTCAGATAGAGCTGTATCAGGCCGTAGCACCCTCCTGCGCAGAGGGGGCAAAGGGTCGCAGCCGCAGGAAGAACACCGGCAAGACCACCAGCACCATCAGGAAGAAGATGCCGCCGCCAAAGGGCTCGAACAGCACGCCGCAGAGTGCCATCAGAGCCGCCACCGTCATGCCAAGACCCAGCGCAGCGTAGAGGGACTGGGTCGGGATCAACTGCTCGGCCGGTAGCTGGCGGGTCATGAAGCGCACTGCCCCGAGATGGCTCACCCCGAAAGTGACCGCGTGGAGCAGCTGCCCCAGCACCAGTACCCACAGCTCGGTCGAAGCCCCCAGCAATACCCAGCGCACCACGCAACCGATGGCTCCGGCGATAAAGAGGCTCTGCGCCCCGAAGCGTTGCAGGAAGCGCTTGTCGGCGGCGAACATACAGATCTCGGCCACCACCCCGATCGCCCATAGGTAACCGATGATGGTGCCGCTATACCCTTGCGCCTTCCAGTAGATGGCACTGAAACCGTAGTAGGCGGCGTGGCTTCCCTGCAGCAGCGCTGTCAGCAACAGGAAGCGGCGTACCGGCGCGCTGCGCAGGGTCGCCAGCAGGGATGCCTTGGCGCGCTCCCCCTGCACATCCTGTGGCGCGGGACTAAGTGGCAGCCAGCTGAGCAGCAGCATCAGCACCAGCCCCGCCACCATGGTGTGCAAAATCCAGTCGCTGCCGAAGTTGCCCACCAGCGCCCCTACCAGGGTCGAGGCAACGATAAAGGCAAACGAACCGCACAGCCGCACCTTGCCGTAGTCGATATGCGCCTGCACCACCATGCGGGTTGCCAGCGCCTCACCCACCGGCATCAGGGTCGGGTAGATAAAGTTGGCAATCAGAGTGAGACCGACCAACCACCAGAGGTGATGGCTGAGATAGAAGCCAAGGAAGGCGAGTAGACTGAGCAGAGATAACAATCGGGTAACCGGCAGCAGATGACCCGCCCCCTTGATCTGCCCCATCACCATCAGGTTGCCGGCAAAGCGGATCGCCATCCCCGCCCCCAGCAGGAGACCAATCATCTCGGCGCTGACGCCCACCCCCTCCAGCCAGAGCGACCAGAACGGCAAGTAAGCGCCGTAGACAAAATAGAAGGCGCCGAAAAAGAGCGCTAACCAGGAGAACGCAGGCATAGATCCTCTGCAACCGGATGACGGGAGCAGAATGATAACCCATCCGCCCCCACAGATCCCGATGGAAACCCCGCTAAGAAAACGAAAAAACTTCAACAAAATTGAACTATTGCCGAAGGTACAGGGTCTACTTGGTAACACCTCCTCCTGGTTAGTGTTGCAATCCTTCCACCCGCCCATGGCGGGTTTCTTTTTTGTCCCCTAATCACTTTTTCTCACCAACAGGATCTGCATCTCGCATTCAAACTGGCGTTGTTGCCCAAATCAGCCAGCAAGTCATGACTTCCCCAGCCCTGGGTGACTGCTACACTTGGGGCTTTCTGACAGGCAGACCAAGCGTGTTCAGTTTGTTTATCGCTCTCACATACACCATAACCTCTCCCACTTGGCCGTTGTAGTTACGCAGACTGATTTTCCCCGTCAGCAACTGCTTGAACCGATACATCGCCGTCTCGGCCAGCGAGCGACGGTGATACCCCGATATCTTCTTCCAGTGTGCCAGTCCTTCCTTGTGCATCACCAGCACCGCGTCATTTCTTGCGTGTCCTTTTTTCCATAACCCCGCGCTTTTGCGAGGCGGGATACAGGCTGTCGCCCCTTTGCGCGAGATAAGCTGATGGCTGGCTTTGCTGTCGTAGGCGCCGTCTGCATAAACATGTCTCAGCTTGCGCCGCAGTGGGTTGAGCAAGGTGGGCAGCACCTCGGCATCATGGACATTTTCCAACGACACTTCCGCCGCCACGATATCGTGGGTCACTGGGTCTACCGCCAGATGCAGCTTGCGCCACACTCGCCGCTTCTCGGCGCCGTGTTTTCTGACTTTCCACTCGCCTTCACCAAATACCTTCAGGCCGGTCGAATCGATAACCAGGTCGGTGATACGCCCCTTGGCGGGTTGTCGATAGGCCACTTTCACCGTGCGAGCGCGCTTGCTGACACAACTGTAGTCCGGTGCGCACAACGGCACATTCATCAACTCGAACAGAGAGTCGAGTAGTCCCTGAGTGGCCCGCAGAGTGAGGTTGAAAATCCCCTTGAGCATCAGGAAGGTACAAATGGTCTGGTCGGTGTAGAGCTGGCTGCGGCCCCGCCGTCCGTGATGGTCGTGGTGAAACCAGTTGTTCAACCCAGAAGGTGAGTGAACCACGGTTAATCAAAGACTTGTTGTATTGAGACCAGTTGGTGATGGGGTGAAGCGACGTGCCCATGATGCAGACTTGAAGGGGATGGTGGTGATCAGATCACCGCCTCCCTAGTTAGTTCCATTCCAGCTGCATCGATTTGGGAAACAACGCCACCTGGAACACTACAACACCCAGCGGCCACATCAGGGCAGGATGATGGAGGGACAGACGCCTTACAGCATGTTCAAGAAGGGTCTGAAATTGATACCGAAGGAAGTGCGCACTAAAGTAGCGTAAACAAGACACCGGTTTGAGGCTGGTGTCAGGTGATAACTAGATCTGTACAATCAGTTTGAAAACTTTTGTCTGGTGATAATTAGAATTGTACAATCTGCATATAAGAAATAATTGAAGACTCTTACATTGGATTGATAGATATCTCTATTTCATTGACTACTTCAGAACCAAAAAATTTCATCATATAGTTATCACTTATATGTTAAAGCACCGTCTTTTTTAGACACAGGTACACCATATATTTTTATGATATCAAGCATCTTGCTTCCTACATAGTTCCTCTACTATTAAATCCCATATCTTTCTTAATAATGACTTTAGTTATGCTATAATCATCAAAATCTCTTTTTAATTTATTATAGTTAAGGTTTGATGACTCTCTATATATAAAGCCAAAGTCATGAGGGTGAAATTTATAATCTACGCCGTTAATGTTTTTAAATACATCGACGAAATAATTTCCACTATCCATTTCAGTGAGCCCGTTAAAAGCTCCGAAAACCTCACTATAATCACCACCAACTTTTATGTCATAACCATTGAAGTGGTTGGCAAAGTCACTTCTTTGAACATTGAAATATTCAGGTTGTTTTTCTTTTTTGTGATACGAGCGGAATCAACCCACCCTGTATGAGCCTCACCTTTTCGGTCTAGATAGCTAACATATTGAAATCCATTGTATGATGCATATGAAATTGCCTTACCCCCATTAATAATAAATTTTTTCGACTTACACTCATCAAGAGGAAGGTCATTAAAAAAGTACGACCTTTCGCTGTGACGACAATATTTGACACATCATAAAAAACTTCTTCATTCTTCTGTGCTTCATTAAATTTTATGTTTTCACATGCGGTTATTCCACTAAAGGGGAAAATAAAAAAATACGACACCTAGAATACTTTCCATCAATTACCACCAGCATGAAAATATATAACATTCCATATAAAACCATTATAAATAACAGCATCATTAAATTACATTAACACTCTCAATGAAATGCCAAATCGCTTTTTTAAAACTTCAACGCCAAGCAAACATGTTAACAAACATATTATTGAAATTATCTTCTTTCCGTAATTAAAAGAAACGCTGCATTTATATTAAACGACACATTGATTAACACGTAATAAAAACACCGGTTTGAGGCCGGTGTAAAATAATTAATAGAACTGTACATTTAAATTATATACACTCACCTTTAGCTTGATAGTCAGTAACTCTCTTCGGTATTCTGCTCTCTTTCCCATTGCTCTTCATCAACATAATGTATGTATTATACGACTCTTTAGCCTCTTTACATTTAGAATGTGCAGCTAAATAGTCTGCTTTATTTAAATGCGCAACAGCTCTATCTGGAAACTTACGTAGAATTTCATCCAAAATATACAAAGTAACAGGGTTATCTTGAGACGACTCGAAAATATAATATGCAATATTGTTGTATGTCACAACATTATCCTTTGTGATGTTATTTTTTTCTATGAAAAATTTGGCAGATTGAAGACTCCATGAGATTTTTCCAGATTTTGTCAAAGCTTCTAACTCAGGGAGCATAAAATAAGATTTTATAACTTCATGACATTGTTTTGAAAAATCTTTCTCATCTGGAGAGAGAAGTACCTGCTTGACATCACCGGAAGAAATGTTGTCAAACGGAATGTATAGATCTAACTTACAGCTCACTTCACTAAATACTATTCCGTCAATATTATTTGATGTCCCTGCAGAGACCTCTGTTAAAAAATATTTACCATTGATTAGTGACACTCTATTTTTAATATACGCATCAAAATTCCCGCCCCTATTAATGATAATAAATCCTTTCTCATCACCAGGTAGTGATGCAATGTCATCAAAAACAGAATATCCGTCAACTGTTAAATTAGAGCCTTTTACAGGAGGCATTCCAGAAGCGCTTATTATATATAATAACTCTCCATTTTCCTCTGTAATTATTTTATCTCTAACACCATTCTTCTTGATATCTATTGAATATGATTTACCGTCAGTAATTTCAGGTGTCAGTACATTGGAAAATACGGACTGTGACAGTATCACTAATGTAAGAAACCATAAAAAATAAATTTTATTATTTTCTATTTTTACATTGTTCATAATTAAATATCTCTTTGAGAGCACCAACATATTTCCTTCTCTCCAACAACCCATTTTTCCCACCATTGACAAGGTAGCTAATTACATCGGTATAGTCATCATCAGCAAGAATTCCCAAATCAAAAGTTCCATATTTTGATTTAGTTCCATCACTGAACAAAACAGATATCAACTCTTTTTTTATCAAAATAACACTACTATAACGTGATACTATCGAATCTGATGACGATGGTCTCCAAGTATCACTGGTACTCAAGACCTTTCCTCTACGCCAGAACCATCCTGCCGAATCGAAACTGATAGCTAGGCTATTACTAACCATATTTATATCAGAAAGAATCCCTTTATTACTATAAGCATCATAGAATTTATAATTGCTTCTATGAGTTAGCTGTAACATACCTCGCCCAATATATGGAGCATAATATTTCATTTCAGCATTATATTCAGTTGTTGTCCTGAAACGATCCGTCTCGTGGAATGCTTGAGCTATGAAATGTATCCGTCTTATACACGTGGATATATCATACTTTCTAAAAACAGCATTCATTTCAGCTGTTAAGCATTCATATGTACGTTCAGATATGTCTAGAGTACATCTGGAATCATTGAATAACTCTTTAGATGGAATCTTGTCTACTTGACGAAGTTTATCGACAATATCCATAACCTCTTGCACAGATATATCCCTTTCACAACTGCACATGCGGTCCACAGAAGGGATGATAGATAATGGATATAAATGCCAAATATCCTTTTCCATTCTTAATTTTGTGGCACTCTGCATCCACTCCAGCTTATCGATACGCTGTTTTTCATGGTCAACCAATAAATCAAAATCTGGCAGGCCAATCTTGGTCATAAGTTTATCTAACCACAGATAACTACTGGCTGATGATTTTTCATACCATTCGCTGGGATGCTTGACGATGATCTTCTGAAGTTTTTCTGCATTGCTGCTGTTTTGCAGGGCCGCCTGTATCTCTTCACTGCTAAGTTCACCGCTCTTGTCGGTATCGAAACTGTTTACCAATTTGGTAAAGAAGGTAGGCGGCACATCCGGGTCCAGATAGCCGTCAGAGCCTGAGCCATCGACCTTTTTAAAACCGATCTTCAACCAGTCATGCTGACTCAATAACTCAACTTGCTCTTTCTTGACATATTTATCTGATGAGACACAGACCCACTCCTGCTTGGCAGCATCCTTTTCCAACTTGGGTGATTCAACCAGCTCTTCCTGACTTTTGTCCTTGGTTGCCACCCACTTGGATTGTCCCCCCTCACTCTTCTTCTCATGCAGGATCACATCGGCAGGCACTTTAGCATAGGTTGCACCGCCTTTTGTTTCGGCTTTGTTAGCCAGAACATCGCCCAGACGAGGATCTTGGGTAAACACCTCAAGATGAACCTGATGCTTGCTCTGCTTGCCCCCAATCAGGGCCCCTGGCGTTTCCACCAAGCCGAGATAGCCTATGGTTTCACCTGCAGCAATTGCCACGGGAGATGGCAGCACATATAGCTCGTCGAGATGGGAGGGAGGAAGCCTTTTAGTCTTGATAAATTCATCTTCTACGCACACCCAGGCGAGACCACAATTCCCCTGAGTGCCGCTCCCACTCGGCATTACATATTTGCATCTGGCCATCTTGCACGCTTTATCACCCATCCAATGGAATTCGAGTTGGTGCGCATCATACTGCAACTTTGTGCCAGCTGGCAGTAAGACGTTGCCACTGCCGGCCCTCAAGCGACCACTTTTATCATCCAGAACAGGGTCTGCACACCCAGGCATATCCTTCAATAGCTCTGCATCTATCTGATCAAATAGCCAGGTTGGCACATTAGGCTTGATAAAGGTCACGGCATCCGGGCTATTGGCGATCCAGACTGAACTCCCTTCACTGACCAATACGCCAGCCTTTTCAGCCTCTTTTATCTGGGCATTGGACAGCTTGCTCTTGATCTTTACCTTGATGAAATCATACTCCTTGCCCCCGATACTCCCCTTTTGGGATGGCGTGCTGCTATCCATTTCCAGTTCGGTATCTTTAGGCAAAGTGAAACGGGGCAAAACTGCATCGGCACGCTGCTGCTCAGCATCAGGATTCGCGTGGGGAACGGAATTGCGAGCATTCCAACCTTTTTTTAGCACCAGTGTATCGGTTCTTTGGTACTTATCCCAAGGCAACAGGTGCATATAGAGCGAATAAAAGGTGAACTCGTTTTTAGCTTTTGTTTCTGCATTGATTTCACAATATTCGTGTTGGACCAGGCAGAAGCAGTTGGAATAACGCAGTGACTCCCCCTGAAATTCAGAGGTCAGATAATCCTTCATCATCCGAAAAGCCACGACTTTGCCGTCAGCAATGGCTCGGACAGGATATTTATCCTTGCACCAGGGGGCGATCTGGTCGCTGACATGAATACCACCGTGCCATTTGTTGTGATTGCCAAGGAGATAATGACCGGATTTTTCGCCATTAATAAGTGCAGTCAGCGCTTTGACATCCTTGAATTCTTCACCTTTGGCAGTGAGGATGGGAAATGCAAACTTCATGCTTTCTCCTTATTCAGAAAAGAGATAGAACGCAGCGGGCTTCTCTTCTTTCAAGAGCGCCTCCATCGCCTTCTCGGTAGGAATGGCCTGGACCAGTTCAACCAGTTCCGGGGCTTTGACCACCGCAACCCCTTTGGGAATAACGGGAGCCTGACCAGCCCAGCCAGAGCCTGCTCCCGGGCTGCCACCGGCATTGAGTTTGATGGCGGGGCCGACCAGCTTGATGCCACTCGGGTCAACTTTCACAAAGCTGCCCCCCCCCTTGAGGGTGATCTCGGAGCCAGCCTCCAGCACCAGCTTGTCGCCCACCTTGATATGCACCTCTTCACCCGCGTCCACCAACAGGGATTGGCCCAGTTTCAGGTGCAGGGAGGTATCCACCGTCAGTGAATAGTCCGCCTTGATGTGGTCGCGTTTTTCACCCTCCACCGTCAGGTGGTCATTACCGAGGCTGGGCGGAGCGCCATCCTTACCCGGCACTTTTCTTATGCGGGTGACCCGCTCGTTGTCGATGTCACGATGCTCATCATGCTTGATGTGCCACGCAACATCGTTCTCTATCAGCACATTCAGGTCTTTCTGACCGTGGATGTAAATCTCTTCCTGCCCCGCCTGGTCTTCAAAACGCAGCTCGTTAAAGCCCTCACCCTTGTGGGTTTCGGTGCGCAGCACGGTGCGGGTCTTGTTGGCGGGCAGCTCGTAAGGAGGCCGGTTGGTGGCATGGTAGGTGCGTCCGGTCACGATAGGCTGGTCGGGGTCTCCCTCTAGGAAGCTAACAATGACCTCATGGCCGATACGGGGGATAGCCATCATGCCATATTGGCCACCAGCCCAGCCCTGACTCACTCGCACCCAGCAGGAGCTCTGGTCGTTGGAGCTGCCATATCTGTCCCACGGGAATTGCAGCTTCACCCGGCCATGTTCGTCGCAGTAAATCTCCTCGCCCTCGGGGCCGACTACGATGGCGATTTGCGGGCCGTCAACCATCGGCTTGTAGGGCGCCTCGGGGCTGCCAATGCGGGCGCGCCAGGTGGTGCTCGCCTTCACCACACCAAATTCGTTGTGGTAGACGGTCGGGCCGCTGCCGCCTTCTTCCTCCAGCGCTTGCGGTTGCTCACCGGTGTGGCGGATATGAACGATTTGCCAGTCGGTGTTGAGGCTGCCGTTGGGGTGTTCGGTCAATGAAAAGTGCTGACCCGGCAGCAGCGCGGCGCTATTGGATTTGCCACTGCCCGCCACCGCGTCATTGCGCAGCGCATCGAGCCGGTGTTGGGCAAACGCCTTGCCGCTCGGGTCCTGCTTGTAGCGGCCCGGGTAGTCGAAGTGCTGGTAGGTATCGCGCTGATGCTCAAGCTCTGCCCCCTGCTTCTTGTGGGAGAGACCATAAGCCGGCGTCTTGAAGCTGTAGTCCTTGAGCTCCACATCAGAGGGGCGCACCGCCTCGCGGTAGTGGAACTGGCGCACATAGGGGCCCTGCTCCAGCGAGCGGTTGCCGAGGTTGAAGAAGAGCTCGGGGCCGGCAGTCAGGGCCGCCGCATCGTCGGCAAACACAATGCGGTGTTTGCCTGCTTCAAATTCGTGGAAGTAGAACAAGCCCTCTTCGGCAGCAAGGCGGTTCACGAAATCGAGGTCGGTCTCGCGATATTGGACGCAGTACTCGCGCTGGGCATGCTCATTTTTCAGGGCAAAGGCGTAGTCGGTGATGCCGTGCTCTTGCAGCAAGATGCTGAGGATTTCGTCAGGCTTCTGCGCCTGAAAAATGCGGGAGTTCTGGCGCAACCCCAGCCGCCACAGAGCCGGTTTGACCTCAATGCGGTAACGGGTGCGGCGAAAGCCGCTGTCCCCTTGGGCAAATTCGCTCACTACCCCGCACACCCTGCGTTGCAGCTCGCCGTTGTACCACACCATCAGCTCGCAGGGCTGGTCCAGCACGGCGCCAAAGTCGACATCGGGCTGGCTGCTGGCCAGCTCAAGGCGCAGGTTGAACAGCCGGTTCAGCCCCTCGTCCAGCTGGAAACTCGCCACCACGAAGGTGCTCTCGGGCAACGCCCCCACCTTGACGGTAAATTGCAATCCGGTTTG
>NZ_JANFNW010000005.1:15626-264792 GCF_024436135.1 Aeromonas sp. SG16 | reverse complement strand
CCGAACTCAGAAGTGAAACGCGGTAGCGCCGATGGTAGTGTGGCATTCGCCATGCGAGAGTAGGACACTGCCAGGCATCCAATTTAAGAACCCCGCTCAATGAGCGGGGTTTTTTTATTGCCTGAAATCCAGGTATCTGGTCTGTTGTTATCAGCACAGGTTTGCAACCTGCTCCTGCCAATCTCTCCTATAAGTAAACTTATCATTACAAATCATGATGTTATAAACCATCTTGCCTGATGCCTCGCATCTGAGCAGGTTTAACTGCAATCAGATAAATGATAATGATTATTGTTTGATTGATCTTGTCCTGGTCGTTACAATCCAGACCGATTAATAAGTTGCGTTTCAAATAAGCATTTATTAATCACCGTCCCCGGCAGGAGGCCGGGTCTTGTAACGAGTGAAGTAAGGGAATACGCCACTTTCCTACTTGAAACGTTCAGGCCAAATCATGACAACAATACAACCAAGCAAGCTTGCCTTGCTGATCGGTTCTCTTCTCTCTATTCACGCCGTAGCTTCCGAACAGGAAGTGATGGTTGTCACCGCCTCGGGTTTTCAGCAAAAAATCGAAGATTCCGCCGCATCTATCTCCGTCATTACTCGCGAACAGCTGGAGAAGCGCGCCTATCGCGATGTGACCGATGCCCTGAAGGATGTTCCCGGTGTGGTGGTGACCGGTGGGGGCAGCAGCAGTGATATCAGCATTCGCGGTATGGGCTCGAAATACACCCTGATGCTGGTTGATGGCAAAAAGGTGGATAGCCGTGGTACCCGCCCCAATAGTGATGGACCCGGTATCGAGCAGGGCTGGTTACCACCGCTACAGGCAATCGAGCGGATTGAGGTCGTCCGCGGGCCCATGTCATCCCGTTATGGTTCAGATGCCATGGGTGGCGTGATCAACGTGATTACCCGCAAGACTACCGGTCTGGCCTGGCAGGGCTCGGTTCATGCTGATTCGACCTTCCAGGAGAACAAAGATGCCGGCAACAGCTTCCAGACCGATGCCTATACCGCAGGTTCACTGATCGATGGTGTGTTGGGGCTGCGCTTCAATGGTCAGCTGGCCCATCGTGGCGAGGATAAGTTTACCCAAGGCTTTGCCGAGCAGGAGACCCGCAGTGGCACGGCCGTGCTCAGCTTCAAGCCCGACGAGCACAACCGCTTCGATCTGGAGGCCAGCCGCAGCTTGCAGGATAGGGATCGCACGGCAGGCAACTCGCTGGATGCCAAGGCGAAGGATAGCCTTAACCGTTATGAGCGCACCAACTATGCGCTGACTCATGATGGTCAGTATGATTTCGGCTCTTCCAGCAGCTATCTGCAGCAGGAGACCAACACCAACCCCGGCCGCAAGATGGAGCTCACCAATACCATCGCCGATACCCACACCCAGTTCATTCTGGGGAATCACTACCTGAGCGTTGGTGGTCAGTATCGCTATGAGGATCTGCATGATCAGGGTAATAACCTGAAAGTGGCCAATCCGGCCACACAATTGACCCGCTGGAGCTGGGCGATGTTTGTCGAGGATGAGTGGTCACTCACTGACAGCTTTGCTCTGACAGGGGGCGCCCGCATGGATCGGGATCAGAATTACGGCTCTCACTGGAGTCCGCGCCTCTACGGTGTCTGGCATCTGAATGAGAGCTGGACCCTGAAAGGAGGCGTATCAACCGGTTACCGCTCCCCAGACTTGCGGATGTCTGCGGCCAACTGGGGTCAGGTCACCGGCGGTGGCAGTCTGGATGGGATGCTGGTCGGCAACCCGGAGCTCAAACCCGAGACCAGCGTGAGTGAAGAGATTGGCCTGCTCTGGAATGGCCATCAGGGCTTCAATGCCGGGGTGACCCTATTCAACACCGACTTCAAGAACAAGATCTCCGAAGTTCGTCGCTGCACCAGCAAGAGCGATCCGGCCTGTACTCTCAATGGTCACAGCTATGACTTCATCAGCGATCGGGTCAACGTCGACAAGGCGAACATGCGTGGCGTCGAGAGCATGATGGATTGGGCGATCAACGACAAGTGGTCGGTCAGTGGCAGCTATACCTTTACCCAGTCCGAGCAGAAGAGTGGCCCGCTGGCGGGTAATGCCCTCAACCAGATGCCACGCCACATGGTCAACGGCAGCGTAGACTGGCAGGCCACCGAGGATCTCAACCTCTGGTCGCGGGTCAACTTCCGTGGCGAGACTTCCGAGTACCTGAGCCGGGTCAAGATGGCGGAGGGTACGCCCTCCTATACCTTCTTTGACATGGGGCTGGTCTACAAGGCCAACAAGCATCTCGATCTGACCGCCGGGGTCTACAACCTGTTCGACAAGACGGTGGATTACAGCAGCTATGGCACAGTGCTGGATGGTCGCCGCTACAATCTGGGTGTCACCTACAACTTCTGACAGACATAATGCCTCACGGCCGCCATCATCCGATGGCGGCCGTTTTTATTGGGCATTGATCGGGTAGGCGGTCGCCTGATATGGCGCCGCTTGCCAGGTGTTGCGGCCATTGGCTTTGGCTTGATACATCAGCTGGTCTGCCTGTCGCAGCAGCTGATCGGTGTCGATACTCTCCCCGGCTGAAATCCAGACTGCTCCTGTGCTGATGGAAAGGGTGACTTCACCAAGTGTGGTCTCCAGCCGCTCTTTATTGGCTTCCTGACAGAGGCACGCCGCCCACAACCCGGTCGCCTGCAGGTTATCGCTCGGCAGCAGGACGCAAAACTCCTCACCGCCAATGCGTGCAAACAGACTCTGCTCCGGCAAGATGATGGCTATGCTTTCGGCCAGTTTTTCCAGCAGTTTGTCGCCCACGTTGTGGCCGAATTTATCGTTGGTCTCCTTGAAATGATCCACGTCGAACAGCAGCAGAGCGCAGGGGGGGCCGCTGGTCAGTTGCTGCTCCAGTGACGGGATAAAGGCGCGCCGGTTGAGGAGGCCCGTCAGCGGATCAGTGCTGGCCAGCTTTTCGAGCCGGGCATTGGCGCGGCTCAGCTCTGCCGTGCGATTGGCGACGGCCCGGCGCAGCTGCACGATATAGGCCACCATGATGAGGCCCGCGGCCAGCAGTAGCCAGGGGCCGAGATGGATGGGGTAGACAGTCTCGACATGCATCCATTTGCGGATGATCCGCTCCCGGTCACTCTCCTTTATCCTGGCGAATCCCTCTTCGAGCTTGGCCAGCAGGGCGAGATCCCCTTTCTTGACGGCAAAGCGGATCTGGTCGGTATAGAGGTGGCGCACCGGAATGAAGCGGGTCGGATCTGCCGAGGTATAGATGTAGAAGTTGGCGACCTGCAGATCGGCGATAAAGGCCTTTATATCGCCCCGAAAGGCCGCTGCCAGCAGGGTGTCGTTGTCATCGAAGGTCTGCAGTTTGGTGCTCGGGAAGTAGCGCTTGGCGTAGTACTCTTCATAACCGCCAGCGACGACGCCGACGGTCTCATGGAGCAGGTAGTAGTGGACATCGGTGCCGCGCAGCTCGTTGGAGAAGAAGAGCTGGGAGTCGAGCTGGGCGAGGGGGAGGCCATAGTCGAACAGCTTGTCGCGATCCGGTGACCAGAGCAGACCGGCATGCACATCGGCCTTCCCTTCGTGCAGCAGATCGAGGGAGTGTTGCCAGTCGACCAGCCTGAACTCGATCTTCTGGCCGGTGACGCGAGCATATTCGCGCCAGAGGTCGATCAGCAGGCCATCTGGCTGGCCCGACTCATTGATATAGGAGAAGGGCTGCCACGCCTTGGAGTTGGTGATGACGAGGGGCTTTTCAGGCTCTTTTCCCGAGGCGTGCAGGGCAATAATGAGCAGCAGAAAACCACACCCTGCCCTGAACGCTTGTCCAATTCGAGAAGAAGCCATCCCTGCTCCAATCCATTGCCAGCCACTGTCTGTAGACGCCGATTATTACTGCCTTCAACGAGGAAGAACAAGGGATCTGGCGATGAAGTTTACATGATGGCAGCATTGCCGTAACGAGCAGGACTCATACCGTGACGGCTCACAGCGGCAGGCTGATTTTTGCCTCCAGTCCGCCCTCAGGTCGGTTGAGCAGGGTAAGCTCACCGCCGTGTTGATGTACCAGAGTGCGGGCGATGGAGAGGCCCAGCCCCACGCTGCCGGACTCGGTATTGCGCGCCTCGTCTAGCCGCACGAACGGCTTGAAAACATCCTCCAGTCGCGCCGGATCTATCCCCGGGCCGTGGTCGCAGACCCGGATCAACAGCTCGCTGCGAGTTCGCTCCAGCGAGACCTCGGCGCTGCCGGCGTATTTGATGGCGTTGCCGATGAGGTTCTGCAGTACCCGGCGCAGGGTGTTGGCGCGGCAGGCGTAGACCTCTTTCCCTTCCGCCAGACAGGTAACCGGCTGGCCGGTATCGGCATAGTCATCGCACAGGCTGACCAGCAGGCTGACCAGATCCAGTTCCCGCGTAGCCTCCTGCTGTCCCTCCTCGCGGGCAAAGCTGAGGGTGGCGGCCAGCATCTGCTCCATCTGTTGCAGGGTCTGCTGGATGCGATCCTTGTCCTCGCCATCGGCCAGAAACTCGCTGCGCAGGCGCAGGCTGGTGATGGGGGTACGCAGATCGTGGGAGATGGCGGCCAGCATCCGGGTTCTGTCCTGCACGAAGCGGTCGAGCCGGGTGTGCATCCGGTTGAAGGCCTGGATTGATTCGCGGATCTCGGTCGGCCCCTCCTCTTTCAGGGGCTCGATATCTTCCCCGCGCCCCAGTCGTTCGGCGTTGCCTGCCAGTTGCTTGAGGGGGCGGGTGGCGCGACGAAACAGCAGCACCATCAGCCCGATCACCAGACTGGCGACCAGCATCAGGTTGAAGGTGGTTTGCCATGACCAGCTGCCGGCCTCCTTGTCGACCAGCGAGCTAAACTGCAGCCAGCCACCCTGTGGCAGTTCGATGGATCCGTAGAGCCGCATGTCCCGCGGTGGCGGCGGCCCCTTGCGATCCCGCATCATGCGGGCGTGGTGCTCCCACGCCTTGCTGCGCTGGGCATCCTCTTTCAGCTCGGCACTGATCTCGATAGTGAGCGCGGGGGGATAGCCAAGGCGCGAGCGCACCAGCTGCTCGAAGCGGGGGCTGCGGTTGTCGGGCTGCATCGGCTCGTCTTCAATTCGCAGCAGCAGGGTTTCGCTGCGGCTCGCCTTGAGGATCTCGTCGTAGAGCGAGGGGGGAGAGAGGGAGAGCAGCCGCACCACCGAGATGATCCGCTGCATGGCGTTGCGGCTATTGACGAAGCCGAGTGCCTCCTCCCGATCCGAGCGGTAGATCTGGATGCTGAGCAGCTGGATCAGGATCAAGCCCGCCAGCGCCACCAGAATGATCTGGCCGGTCAGCCCCTTGGGCCACATCCGTGCCCACAGCTGTTTCAATGCATTCACCGCTTATACCTGCGTCACATCGGCAGAGAACATATAGCCGCCACCCCAGATGGTCTTGATCAGTTCCGGATTCTTGGGGTCCCGCTCCAGCTTGCGGCGCAGCCTGCTCACCAGGGTATCGATGGCGCGATCGAAGGCCACCGCCTCGCGGCCACGGGCCAGATCCAGCAGTTGATCCCGGCTCAGCACCCGCTGCGGGCGTTCGAGAAACACCTTGAGCAGATCGAACTCGGCGGTGGAGAGGCTCAGACCCACCCCATCCTCGTCGACCAGCTCACGGCGATTGATATCGAGCAGCCAGCGATCGAAGCGCAGATCCCGGGTCAGGGTCTCGGCGGCGGGTTGGTTATCCGCCTGGGTGCGGCGCATCACCGCCTTGATCCGCGCCAACAATTCGCGCGGGTTGAAGGGTTTGGCCAGATAATCATCGGCTCCCATCTCCAGCCCTATGATGCGGTCGGTCTCTTCCCCCATGGCGGTGAGCATGATGATGGGCAGGCTCGATTTGGCGCGCAGTTCGCGGCAGAGAGTCAGACCATCCTCGCCCGGCATCATCAGATCCAGTACCAGCAGATCGAACTCCCGCTCCTCCAGCAGCCGTTTCATCTCCTTGCCATCCCGGGCGCAGCTGACCCGCAGGCCGTGCTGTTCCAGAAAGCGCTTCAAGAGATCGCGGATCTCGCTGTGGTCGTCGACCACCAGAATGTGGGTGCTGCCCTGATTCATGAATACCTCCCCTGCTTGGCGTTGGCACGAGTATACGAAAATACGCTGCGTGGTTTGTGTCAAAGTGTGCCAGATCCGCCTGATGCCACACTCTGCTACAAAAAAGGGCGATGCTGGCAAAGTTCAGACACCGGTCGGGTGTTTACTTGAGGGCAAGGCGAGAGAGCCGAACCCGAATCATCCGACAGGAGATAGACCATGAAAAAGCTGACCAAAACTCTGATGACCGCCACCCTGATCCTTGGCCTGCCGATTGGTGCCTATGCAGCCACGCAAACTGCCCCGGCTCCCGAGCCGGGTGCCATGGTGGATTGCCCGATGGATGGTGGCATGATGGGCGGCAAACACCACGGTGGCCGTCACGACAAGATGGCGCGCATGAAGAACATGACGCCGGAACAGATCGAAGCCAACCTGAAGCAACGCTATGATCGCATTCAGGATCCGGCCAAAAAAGCAGAGTTCATCAAGAACCTCAACGAGCGTGCCGACGGTATGACCAAACACGCAGAGGCGATGAAGAAGTTTGCCGAAGCGAACCAGTAAGTCATACCTGACAAGGTGTGCTGAAGATGAGAGAGGGGGAGCATGTTGCTCCCCCTCTCTTTTTGTTATGGCAAAACGACGCTTATTCGCTGCCGTTGTTTTGAAACAGCTTTGGGATCTCCCGCACCAACCAGCTCTTGGCCTTGCCCATGGTATCGCGGCGCCAGGCCAGCACCACCTGCAGCTGATGGCGGTACTCGGGGCTGATCACCTTGAGCCGACCGGCCTTGATGTCCTCCTCAATCCAGCTCTGCGGCATGGTGCCGATGCCGAGCCCGGCCAGCAGGGCATCGCGCTTCTCCGCCATGGTGCTGACGGTGAGGCGTGGCTGCTTGTCGAGCAGGCGGTAGGTCAGCACCGGCTTGCGCAGGGCGGTATCGGCGACGGCGATGGCGCGATAGCGTCGCAGGGTCTCGTCGGCGAGGGGCTCCGGCTCCTGATGGAGAGGGTGGTCGGGGTGGGCGACATAGAGCATCACCTCCTCTTTCAGCACCTGATGCTTGATGCCGGTCATGACGATATCCGGGTTGAGGGAGGAGATGAGCAGGTCGGCGCGGCCATCCTCCAGACACTCCCAGCTACCCGCCAGCACTTCGGCGCGCAGTCTGAGCCGGGTATCGGTCTGTTCGGCCAGCCGATCTACCAGCGGGTAGAGCGCCTGCAAGGGCACCAGCGCATCGACGGCGATGGTGATGTCGGTTTCCCAGCCGCGGGCCAGCGCCCGGGTCTCGCCCACCAGATGCTCGGCTGCCTCCAGCAGCACCCGCCCGCGTTCCAGCAGCATGCGCCCCGCCGGGGTGAACTTGGTGCGGTGGCCACTGCGGTCAAACAGCATGGCATCCAGTTCATCTTCCAGCTTTTGCACCGTGTAGCTCAATGCCGAAGGTACCTTGCCCAGCTCGTCGGCCGCCGCCGCGAAGCTGCCACGGCGGTCGATGGCATCCAGCACCCGGATCGCTTCCAGGGTGAGTGCTCGTTCCTTGTTCGACTCCTTGGCCATTTTTCACCTTCAATTTTTTTGAATATGTTCGCCAGATTATCTCGCTAACAAGTTAAGCCAAGCACCTTTAATATTCAATCATCGCTTAGGCAGGAACGTCTAGCGGCCAAATATGCGGGAAGTTCCGCACTGTGACAGGCCAAATCGGCATGTCTGATGTCGGTGAAAGAACAACACACTATTTGAATGACCTCTTGCATGGATGCATTGATTCTGGCCGAGCTGGCCTTGGCAATGACATATAAAACAAGAGAGTGAATGAACATGAAAAACGTAATCAAGATGCTGGCCGTTGCAGGCCTGATGACCACAGGTTTCGCCCACGCCGCCGTACCGGCTGACTTCAATGCCACCCCGGGTGTGCTGTTTGTGAAGTGGCACTCCACCGCAGCGCTGGATGGCAAAGCCAACCCGATGCTGGAAGTGCGCGACGAGTCTGGCGATCTGCTGGCATCGGTCCACGCCAACCTGATGGGCACCCAGCAGGTGAAGATCCCGGGTCGTACCCAGGGCAACCTGACTGTCAGCCTGGCTGGCGAGAGCAGCGAGTATCGCATTCCGTTCGGTCTCGGCGGTGGTAAAGATCGCTAAACCGAACCCCGGATAGATGAGGAGCACACCATGATGAAATTGAGAGCCGCAGAGGCGCGAGGCAAGGCCAACTTCGGCTGGCTGGACGCACGCCACAGTTTCTCCTTCGGTCACTACTACGACCCGGAGTGGATGGGACACTCGGTGCTGCGGGTGATCAATCAGGATCTGGTTGCGCCGGGTGGCGGATTTGCCACCCATCCTCACGCCAACATGGAGATCCTCACTTGCGTGCTGCAAGGCACCATAGAGCACAAGGACAGTCTCGGCCATGTCGAGCAGATCCCGGCAGGGGATTTCCAGCTGATGAGCGCAGGCAGCGGGATCCGTCACAGCGAGTACAACCCCTCGCAGACGGAACCCCTCTCCCTGTTGCAGATCTGGATCGAGCCGAATGAAGTCGGCACGCCACCCGGATATCAGCAGAAGAAAATTGAGTCCAGACCGGGTATGACGCTGGTAGCGTCACCGGATGGCGAGGCGGGATCCTTCGTGATCCGCCAGCAGGCCCGCGTATGGCGGCTGGAGCTGGCCCCGGGCGAAACGCTCGACTGGGCACTGGCTGGCCGACATGGTTACCTGCAGATGATTTCAGGGGAGCTGACCGCCAACGGTCTGGCTGCCCGACCCGGCGACGGGGTACTCAGTCGTGATGATTGCCGGTGGGAGTTGGTCGCGACAAGTGCCACTCAGGCCCTGTTATTTGACCTGCCCTGATTGGTCAGTGGCGATACGAGATAAACGAGGAAAGTGAAATGGACAAGATGAAAGATGTAGCGCTGCTGGCGGGTCGTGTACTGCTGGCGCTGATGTTTGTGATTGCGGGCTGGGGCAAGATCGGTGGTTACGCCGGCACCCAGGGCTATATGGAAGCGATGGGGGTGCCGGGTTTTATCCTGCCGCTGGTGATCTTGCTTGAGCTGGGTGGTGGCCTCGCCATCATGCTGGGTCTCTTTACCCGCAGCCTGTCGGTGCTGATGGCCGGTTTCACCCTGATGGCCGCCTTTATTTTCCATTACCAGCCTGCCGAACAGATGCAGATGCTGATGTTTATGAAGAACGTCTCCGTCGCCGGTGGTTTCCTGGCGCTGGCGGCAGCCGGAGCAGGGGTTTTCAGTGTGGATGCCCGTCTCGGCAAAAACTGGTAACAGCCAGTCAGTTTGAGTTTTCCAATGCCTTTTGGCCGGTGCCCTGCACCGGCTTTTTTCTGTCTGCGTTTTCCGGGTCGGTGAGGCTGCTGCACAAATCTGCGGCCCTCCTCATGGTTCAGCGGTTTGCCCACCAGCTGGCCACAAGTGCCTTTTGCATCTTATCCCCCGATCCCCGACAATTCCCTCTCTTGTGAAGTGACGGAAATGGCTCGCCTTTTCCCTCGCCCCCTCTCATCCACAGGCGGGAATTGCTCATGTTTACCCTCTACCACTCCAATCAGCTGGATCTGCTCAAAGAGCTGCTGGTGAGCCGCATCCGGCAGGCCCCTCTCTCTCACCCCTTCGATCGGGAGCAGATTCTGGTGCAGAGTCCGGGCATGGCCCAGTGGCTCAAGCTGGAGCTGGCCAAGGCCTTCGGCATCGCCGCCAATATCGACTTTCCGCTGCCCGCCAGCTTTATCTGGGAGATGTTCACCCGGGTGCTGGCGGATGTACCGCGCCAGAGCCCCTACAACAAAGGCTCCATGAGCTGGCAGCTGATGACCATTCTGCCCGCCTTGCTGGATCGCCCCGCCTTTGCCCCGCTCGCCGCCTATTTGGGCGGTGGAGAGGACGAGGATCCCGCCAGGGATCCTGAGCAGGTGCGGCTGTGGCAGCTCTGCCAGAAGGTGGCGGATCTCTTTGACCAGTATCTGGTCTATCGGCCGGACTGGATCGCCCGTTGGGAAGAGGGGGAAGGATTGAGTCAGGAGCTGGTCGGGGTGAGCGGTCAGGATTGGCAGCCCGAGCTGTGGCGCGAGCTGGTGGCCCGCACCCTGGCGCTCTCCCCGAGCGGCTACCACCGCGCCAACCTCTACGAGGAGTTTATCCACGAGCTGGCGCGTACCGCCGATCTGCCGGGCAAGCTGCCGCAGCGGGTCTTCGTGTTCGGTATCTCGGCGCTGCCGCCGCGCTATGTGGAGGCGCTGCTGGCCCTCGGCAGTCGGCCGGAGGTGGAGGTGCACCTGTTCGTCACCAACCCCTGCCGCTACTACTGGGGGGATCTGCTGGATCGCAAGACCCTGGCTCGGCTGGAGAACAAGCTCAAACACGGCACCGATATCGAGACATTGCAGGGCCCCGCCAACCCGCTGCTCGCCTCCATGGGCAAGCTGGGGCGCGACTACCTGCACCAGCTGATGGAGCTGGAGGTGCCGCAAATCGAGGCCTTCGTCGATATCGACGAGCTGGATGGCAAGGGCAATATCAAGCTGCTGCATGCCATCCAGAAGGATGTGCTGGAGCTGGCCGAGCGAGGCGCCGGTCAGTTCGATCTCGACAGCAGCCATCACAAGAGCCCCATCGATCCGGCGGATGGATCCTTGCAGATCCACGCCTGCCACGGCCCGATGCGCGAACTCGAGGTGCTGCACGACCGGCTGCTGGCGCTGTTCGAGCAGGATCCGACCCTCACCCCGAAAGATGTGGTGGTGATGATGCCAGATGTGAACAGCTACGGCCCCTACATTCAGGCGGTGTTTGGCGCGCGCGGCCAGATCCCGTTTGCGGTATCGGATCGGGCGGCGAGTCAGGAGAGCCCGCTGCTGCAGAGCTTCCTCGCCCTGCTCAGGCTGCCCAATGCCCGCTTCGGGGCAGGGGAGCTGCTCGCCATTCTCGAGGTGCCCGCCGTGCTGCGCCGCTTCGAGCTGGATGACGACGAGTTCAACCAGCTGCGGGTCTGGGTGCAGGAGACAGGCATCCGCTGGGGGCTGGATGACGGTTACCCCGTCCGTTTCGATCTGCCGCCCATGTCCGGCAACAGCTGGCTGTTCGGCCTGCGCCGCATGCTGCTCGGCTTTGCCATGGGGGATGGCGAGCCGGTGGCGGGCATCCTGCCCTACGCCGATATCGAGGGGCAGCAGGGGCTGGCGCTCGGCAAGCTCGCCTGGTTTGTCGACTCGCTGGCCGAGTTTCTGCCCCGGCTGCAACAGGCGCAGCCGCTAGCCGAGTGGAACGCCTGCCTGCTGGCGCTGCTGGAGCGCTTCTATCTGGCTGACGAGGATGAAGAGCGTCAGCTCCAGCTTATTCGCAGCCAGCTGGTCGAGTGGCAGACCCGGCTTGGCGAGGCTCGCTTCGAGCAGCCCATCACCGCCGATCTGTTGCAGGATTACCTCGGCAGCGTGCTGGGAGAGTCCCGCTCCAGCCAGCGCTTCCTCGCCGGTCAGGTCAACTTCTGCACTCTGATGCCGATGCGCTCCATCCCCTTCAAGCAGGTCTGCCTGCTCGGTATGAACGACGGCGTCTACCCGCGCACCCTGGCTCCCATGGGGTTCGATCTGATGGCGGTGGCGTCGCGACGCGGGGATCGCTCCCGTCGCGATGATGACCGCTACCTCTTCCTCGAGGCGTTGCTGAGTGCCCAGCAGGGGCTCTATATCAGCTATCAGGGCTTCAGCGCGCAGGACAACAGCGACAAGGTGCCGTCGGTCCTGCTGGCGGAGCTGATCGACTATGTGCGGCAGGGCTTTGTGCTGGCGGGGGATGAGGATCTCGATGACGAAACCTCCGGCAAGCGGCTGCTCAACCACCTGATGGTGGCGCAC
Organism: Aeromonas sp. SG16; assembly: GCF_024436135.1. Classification (NCBI taxonomy): domain Bacteria; kingdom Pseudomonadati; phylum Pseudomonadota; class Gammaproteobacteria; order Aeromonadales; family Aeromonadaceae; genus Aeromonas; species Aeromonas sp. SG16. The sequence goes on along the minus strand of NZ_JANFNW010000005.1, from coordinate 252,800 downwards.
CCGCTCACCCCCTACAGCCGCAACTACTTCTACCCGGAGGCGGGTTCGCGCCTCTTTACCTATGCCGCCGACTGGTTGCCCGCCCTCAATCCGGTACGCGGCGCGGCCAACTTCCAGAGCGGCGAGCTGCCTCTCCCCCCCGAATGGGGCAAGGAGCAGGGGCTGGAGCTGGCGGAGCTGCTGCGCTTCTATCGCCAGCCCACCAAATATTTCCTCAACCGCCGTCTCAAGGTGTGGTTTGAGCTGAACGAAGCCAACATCGAGGACAGCGAGCCGTTCGAGCTGGATGGCCTGCAACATTATCAGCTGAAAGATCTGCTGCTCGATGCCCATCTGGCGGAAGGTGAAAGTACCGAGCGTCGCGAGCGGTTGCAGCTCACCGGCCTGTTGCCGCAAGGGTGGTTCGGCAGCCTGCTGCTGGACGATCTGGATGCCGAGATGGGCAAGCTGGCGGACCGGCTGCGGCCATGGGTTGCTGCCAATGAGTCAGAAAAACAGGCGGTGGAGATCGATATCTCCCTCACTCAGGGCCAGCTGCAAGGGTGGATCGACACCCAGAAGGGGCGCTTGCTGGTGGTCAAACCCGGCAGCTTCAACGGCAAGGATCTGCTGCTGGGCTGGATCCAGCACCTCTGCCTCTCATTGAGCGGCGCCCCCGGCGACACCCTGCTATTCGATGCCAAACAGAGTCTGCGACTGCCTGCTCTTGCTGCCGACGAGGCGCGCCCCAAGCTGGCGGCACTGGTGGCGTGCTGGGCGCAGGGGATGAAGCGGCCGCTGCCCTTCTTCCCCAACACCGCCTGGGATTGGCTCAAGGCGATCGAGAAGGATCCCGACAAGCCGGAGGCAGCCGACAAGGCGGCCCTCACCCGTTTCAACGGCGGCTGGATGATCAATGGGGAGGGGCAAGATCCTTACGTTGCCCGCTGCTTCCCCGAACTCGATGACGAGGTGCTTGGGCAGTTGCAGGCGCTGGCCCGCGAACACCTGACCCCGCTGCTCAAGACCCTGGAGGAGCTGAAATAATGGCTAACCCGCTCAATACCCTGCGTTTTCCCCTCCATGGTGAACGACTGATCGAAGCCTCCGCCGGTACCGGCAAGACCTACACCATCGCCGGTCTCTACCTGCGCCTGCTGCTGGGCCACGGCCCCATGATCGGTGAGGGCGCCGATGCCGGTCAGCCCAGCGCCCACGAGCGGCCGTTGTCAGTGACCGAAATTCTGGTGGTGACCTTTACCGAAGCGGCCACCGCCGAGCTGCGCGGGCGGATCCGCGGTCGTATCCACGAGGCGCGCCTCGCCTTTATGCGCGGCCATAGCAATGACGCCCTGCTGAACATGCTACTGGCCGAGGTGGACGATCACGAACTGGCGGCCCGTCGCCTGCTGGCTGCCGAGCGGCAGATGGATGAGGCGGCGGTCTTTACCATCCACGGCTTCTGCCAGCGGATGCTGAAACAGAACGCCTTCGAGTCCGGCGCCCTCTTCGAAACCGAATTTCTCACCGACGACAGCCAGCTCAGGTTGCAGGCGGTGAGCGACTACTGGCGCGCCGAGTTCTATCCGGTGGATAAAACCCTCGCCAGCGCCGTGCGTGCGCTCTGGCCGAGCCCCGCCGCCCTGCTGCGGGAGATGGGCAGCTGGCTCGACAACAGCGAGCTTGAGATCCACCCCGCGTTGGGGGATGAGACCCTCGCCGCTCGCCATCAGGCGGCCATGAGTCGCATCGCGGCAGTGAAGAGCGAGTGGCTGGCGCAAGGGGACGAGATCCGCCGCCAGACCGACGGCCAGATCAGCCGCTACACCGGCAAGAACTACGAAGGGTGGCTTGCCAAGATAGCCGACTGGGCACAGGACGAGGCCAGTGGTTACGCCATTCCCAAGGAGCTGGAGCGCTTCGGCCAGACGGTGCTGGAGGAGAACCTCAAGAAGGGGGGCGCAGTGCCGACCCTGCCGCTGTTCAGTCAGATAGACGAGCTGCTGGCCAGCCGCCCCGGCATTCGGGATCTGATCCTGCAACGGGCCGCCAAGGTGGTGCGCAGCCGGATGCAGGCCAGCAAGCGGCAGGCTCATCAGCTCTCGTTCGATGACCTGCTCAAAGATCTCGACGGGGCGCTCGGCTCAAGCCTTGGCGAGCGGCTGTGCGAGCGGATTCGCGCCACCTACCGGGTGGCGATGATCGACGAATTTCAGGATACCGACCCCCAGCAGTACCGCATCTTCCATCGGCTTTACGGCGGCCACACAGACACGGCGCTTTTGATGATCGGTGACCCCAAGCAGGCCATCTACGGCTTTCGCGGCGCCGACATCTTTACCTACATTCAGGCGCGGCGAAATGTGAGCGCCCACTACACCCTCGGGCGCAACTGGCGCTCCAGCAGTGCGCTGGTGGGGGCGGTCAACGGCTTGTTCGAACGGGCCAAGGATCCCTTTATCTACGAGGCGGATATCCCCTTCCTGCCGGTGGAGGCGCAGGGCAAGAGCAAGGCGCTGCTGCTCGATGGCGCCACCGCCCCAGTGCTCCACTGCTGGCAGCTGACCGGCCAGCCCACCTTCAACCGGGGGGATTACCAGAGCAAGATGGCGCGCGCCACCGCCGCCGAGATCCACCACCTGCTGACCCTGGCCCGCGAGGGCAAGGCGCTGATCGGCGACAAGGCGGTCAAGGCCGGAGATATCGCCGTGCTGGTGCGCACCGGCGCCGAGGGCAAGCTGGTGCAGCAGGAGCTGGCGCGCCTCGCCATCGCCTCCGTCTATCTGTCGAACCGCGAGAGCGTGCTGGAGCAGGTGGAGGCGCGGGAGATCCTGCTGATTTTGCACGCCTGTCAGAACCCGAGCGAAGAGCGCAGCCTGCGGGCGGCGCTGGCGACCGGCCTGTTTGATCTCGATGCCAAGGCGCTCGATGGGCTGGCCAGCGACGAGCGAGCGTGGGAGAGCGCGGTGCAGGAGTTTATGGAGTACCGCAAGATCTGGCACCGCCGCGGCGTGCTGGCGATGCTGAGGGCCCTGCTGCACCGGCGCAATCTCGCCTCTTCGCTGTTGGCGAGCCCCTATGGCGAGCGGCGGCTGACCAACTTCCTCCATCTTGGCGAGCTGCTGCAACAGGTGAGCAGCGAGCTGGACGGGGAGTATGCCCTGCTGCGCTGGTTGGGGGAGGCGGTGAGCAGGCCCAACGGGCAGGATGCGGAGCAGGTACTGCGCCTCGAATCCGAGCGGAAATTGGTGCAGATCGTCACCATCCACAAATCCAAGGGGCTGGAGTACCCGCTGGTATTCCTGCCCTTTATCTGTAGCCACAGAACCGCCGAGACCCCGCTCTATCACGAGGCGGACGAGGCGGGCAATCGCACCATTCTCGATCTGACCGGCGCCGAGGGCTCCTTGGCGGAGGCCGACCGCGAGCGCCTTGCCGAAGATTTGCGGCTGCTCTATGTGGCGCTGACCCGGGGCGTCTACGCCACCTGGCTGGGGCTGGCGCCGGTGCGGGCGGGGGCTGGCAAGTCGGAGAAGACCGACCTGCACCATACCGCCATCGGCTACCTGCTGCAAAAGGGCGAAGAGGGGGATGCGCAGACGCTGGCGACCGCGCTGACCGAGCTGTCGCAGGCGCTGCCCGGAGTGGCCGTCGGTGAGCCCTCGCTCACCCGTCCAGCCCCGCTGCCGCCAGAGGAGGAGCAGCTGGGCGAGCCGCAGGTGCGCCACTTTAGCGGTTCACTTGAGCGGGACTGGTGGATCAGCTCCTACTCCGGGCTGGCGGCGCAGGGTCACGGTCACAGCAAGGGCGTACTCGCCAATCCCGGCTTCGATGACGAGGTCGTCACCGAGGCGGCCGCGCTGGCTGTCGAGCAACCGGAGGCGGCGCCCCAGCCTTCCATCTTCACCTTCCCGAAAGGGGCGCGCCCCGGCACCCTGTTGCACAGCCTGTTCGAGACCATCGACTTTCAAAGCGCCGCGGGAGAACCGTTGGCAGAGCATATCGCCACCTTGCTGGCGCAGGACGGCTTCGACGAGAGTTGGGCCCCGGTGCTGCAACAGCAGGTGGAGGCGGTGCTGGATACCCCGCTGGAAACGGGCTTTGGCGAGCCGGTGCGGCTGAGGGATCTGGCCCCCGAGCGCAAGCAGGTGGAGCTGGAGTTCTTCCTGCCCATGGGGCGGGTGACGGCACCGGCGCTGACCGCCCTCTGCCAGCAGCATGACCCGCTGTCGCGGGGCAACAAGCCGCTCAGCTTTGCCACCGTGCAGGGGATGCTCAAGGGCTTTATCGATCTGGTGTTCGAGTGGCAGGGGCGCTGGTATCTGCTCGACTACAAATCGAACCACCTCGGCATGAGCCCCGCCGATTACAGCCGTCCGGCGCTGGAGCGGGCGATGGCCGAGCACCGCTACGACCTGCAATACCAGCTCTACTCGCTGGCGCTGCACCGGCTGCTCACCCTGCGCCTGCCGGGCTACGACTTCGAGCAGCATTTTGGCGGCGTTTTCTATCTGTTCCTGCGCGGGATGCCGCAGGGGGGCATTTTCCATACCCGCCCGAGCCGTGAGCTGGTGCTGGGGCTGGATGAGTTGTTTAGAAATGGTGATCGCTCTGGCGGTGTTTCATCAGCAGAATTAAACGAGGTAGAGGCATGAGCGGCACCATGATCAGCACCGCGACCAGCGCAATGATGGTTGAACGGCTCAAAACACTGGCGCTGGCTGGCCGCATCCGCCAGCTGGATCTGCAATTTGCCCGGTTGGTGGCCGACCTTGGCGGCAGCCCCGAGCTGGTGCTGGGGGCGGCGCTCGCCTGCTTCGAGCTGGGGCGCGGCCATGTCTGTTTGCCGCTTGAAATGTTGACTGACGGATCCCTGCGCCCGTTCGGGCTGGATCCCCAGCAGAGCCGGGATCTGTTGGCTGATCTGGCGGATCCTGCCCGCTGGCCCGCCCTGTTTGCGGCAAGCCCGCTCGTGGGTACCGAACAGGATGACGGGCTCGCCCCGCGCTGGCCGCTGCGGCTGTGGCACGGGCGGCTCTATCTCACCCGTTACCACGATCATGAGCAGGGGGTGGCCCGCCATCTGCGCGCGTTGAGTGAACGTGCCGAATGGCCGGAGATTGCCCCGGCCCTGTCGCGGCTGTTTGCCCGCGACTATGGGTTGGTGTTCGGGGCGCTGCTCAAGGCCCGCCTCACCCCCGACTTCTCCGCCCGCCACTTTATCGAAAAGTATCTGGATCTGGTGTTCCCCAATGAAGTGGATTGGCTCGCCATCGAGGAGCTGCTCACCAGCGCCCAGGCGGCGAGCGACTTGAGCAAACTGGATGCGCTGGTGCCCGAGATGCTCTGCTGCAACGGCCAGAAGCTGGCGGCGGCCACCGCGGCAGCGCGCCCCTTTGCGGTGATCTCCGGCGGCCCCGGCACCGGCAAGACCACCACGGTCGCCAAACTGCTCGCCATTCTGGTGGAGACCGGCCTGCAAGCGGGCAAGGCGCCAGCGATCCGGCTGGTGGCCCCCACCGGCAAGGCGGCGGCGCGCCTCACCGAGAGTATCGGCTCTGCCCTGCAGGCCCTCGATCTGCCCCCCGAGTGGGTCGAAGCGATCCCCACCGAGGCGGGCACCTTGCACCGGCTGCTCGGGGTCATTCCGGGGCGCAGCCAGTTCCGCCACCACGCGGGCAACCCGCTGCACCTCGACCTGCTGGTGGTGGATGAGGCCTCCATGGTCGATCTGCCGATGATGGCGCGCCTGCTCGATGCGCTGCCGAGCCACGCCCGCCTGATCCTGCTCGGCGACAAGGATCAGCTCGCCTCGGTGGAGGCGGGGGCCGTGCTCGGCGATATCTGCAGCTTTATCGAACAGGGCATCAGCCCGGCGCAGGCGGATTGGCTCTCCCGCCAGACCGGCTACCGCCTGCAGGGCACACCCGCAGGGGCTCCGGTGCGCGACAGCCTCTGCTTGCTGGCCAAGAGCTGGCGCTTTGATCAGCATTCGGGCATCGGTCAGCTGGCGCGCGCCTGCAACAGCGGCGATGCCACTGCGGTGGAATCAGTCTGGGGCGCAGGATTCGCCGATATCAGCCTGCACCCATGGGCCGGGGAGGCTTACGACGCCCTGATTGCCCAGGGGGTAGCCGGTTACGGCAGCTATCTGAAGGCGGCCCGCGCGGGGGAAGCGCCCGCCGCCGTATTCAAGGCATTCAACAGCTTCCAGATCCTCTGCGCCCTGCGCGACGGCCCATTCGGGGTGCTGGGGTTAAACGAGCGGCTCGAACTGGCCCTGTCACGGGCTGGGCTGATTGCCCGCGATGGCGACTGGTATGCCGGTCGCCCGGTGATGGTGGTGCGCAACGACCATGGCGTTGGCCTCTACAACGGCGATATGGGGCTCTGCCTGCCCGATGAAAGCGGGCGGCTCAAGGTGTGGTTTGAGCAGCCGGACGGCTCCCTGCGCGCCCTGCTGCCAAGCCGGCTGCCGCCCCACGAGACGGTCTACGCCATGACCATCCACAAATCTCAGGGCTCCGAGTTTGCCCATACCGTGCTGGTGCTGCCCGACAGCCCCAGCCCGCTGCTGACCCGCGAGCTGGTCTATACCGGCATCACCCGCGCCAAGGCGCGCCTCGATCTCTACGGCGATCGCGCCCTGCTGGCACAAGCGGTACGGAAAAAGACCGAGCGTTATTCCGGATTGGCGGAGAGGTTGGGGGAGTGATTGATGGCGGCGGTAAAGGGATTTACCGCCATGAGAAAAGAAGTTTACTACTTATTATCACGAATCAATTCTGATTAGAGGTTATTGATGAAGGATTTACTTAAGTCATTGAAAGATAATGCAACATCTAGACTAAACAATCCTATTATCGGCGCGTTCGTCTTGTCTTGGATGTTTTTGAATATAAATGGAGTGGCTAGGTTTATATTGGAAAGTAACCAAGGGAAGCTTGACATTATAAAGAGCAAAAGTTGGGGGTTTACAGATGATCTGTTAATCCCATTTTCAGTATCTGTTGGATATTTAGTAATACTTCCTATTTTAAATACGCTCTACAGCTTTATACATGACAATTGCATTGATCAAGTTAGAGACAGAAATAGCAATAAAGCACAAAAAGATGCCTTTATTAGAAGAAAGGAGACCGTGTGCGCAAAAATTGAGTCGACAGATGAATATGTTGTTAAGTTAAAAGACAAGGAACTGGAGCTATGGGCAGAGCAAAAGCTAGAGCTCATTCGCGAAATAATAAACCTGAAGGGGAAATATTCTAAGTTGCTTTCTGACTTCGAACTTAAATCAAAAGAGTTCCGTGCAGAGAACAATAAATTAAGTCTTTCCATTGCACAGTTGGAGCATTTAAATAAGAGTTTGTCAGCACAAGATTCAGAGCAAAAAGATTATATTGGACGATTTGCTAATAATCTAGACAAGGCATTGAATTCACTTGAAAATAGAGTGGTAAGCAATGAGAAACTTGATGAGATAGAAAAAATTAGAAATGAAATATCCGATATTAGAAATAAATTTTATGTATGGGATGATGAGATTCCATTCTGATTATTTCATGGTTTGTAGTTTATCTCGTAGGTTGGTGCTGAGCGTAGCGAAGCCCAACGTTTACCGCCTCATCTCTTTTTTCCTCCCCCTCATCCCCGACCCTTCTCCTCCTTTTCTAATAAACGGGAGAAGGGAGGTTTGGCGCCGTGGCTATACACGCCATTGCCAACGCCATATCCCTGATGCTGGGTGATCCCCTCTCCCTCCTAGAGAGGGCTAGGGTGAGGGGAGCAGGTTGACACAATACTCATTTCGTAAAATCGGGTAGGGTGCAATGAACGAAGTGAATTGCACCTCCCATATTTATCTTGCAAAATGGTGGGATATTTTTCGTTTTTAATGATAAATCAGGCAGTAAAATGACAATTCATAGTTTTAAAAGCGAACGGCGCAAGAACATGCTGCTTGGGGGAAGTTTTTTATTGCTGCTTGCTCTATGGTTTTCAATCTTACTATTCTCATTCAGACTGTCACATAAAACAGTGATTGCTGACTCGGTTCCTGAGTTGCTCACCTATATTACTATAAGTGCGCTATTTGGATTGGTTGGTGCAATATTTACTGCTTTTCGATGCCCCGGGCGCGACGCATTAAAATATATCATAAAAGCCTTTGGTAATTGTTTTTTTATGATGTTTATAACGTCATGGAATGGCTATGATATGTACGTCTATTTTTATCCAGATAAAATAATCAGTTATGACACGGAATATAAAGTGGTTCACCCCGGACCATCCAAAGGTAAATACGGGCATTGTGAGGCAGGATTAAAGATAAAAGATAAACATACTGGGTACTGGTTTAATATTTGTTACAGTAATAAAAAGCTTGGAAAGGAACGGATTCGGGATTATGGTGAGGTATGGGTGAAAACTCGGGTTAATGAGGCTGGATCATATCTGGAGAGCTACAAGGTATATCCAGAAAAATCTTATTTTTCTATCCCCTCACCGCCAACCGCTCTCCAGCAACTAAATAAGAGGGTAATCTCGTTCCCGCGCCCAGATTAAGTTTCTCTAATCGAACCTACACGGCTGGCGAGCATATTTCCGATGCCGCATCCCCTCTCCCTGTGGGAGAGGGCAGGGTGAGGGCGGGTAGGGTGCAAAGAACGAAGTGAATTGCACCGCTGATATTGAGCTGGCAAAAGGTGTAATGCGCTTCGCTTATTACACCCTACGTAGACGCTCTGCCTATTTTCCTTCTGTCTACTTCCCATCACGGCTGCCCCTGAGTATTGGTCAGCAAATGGGCTGCACTTGAACCACACTTGCTGACGCCCTGAACGGCCCATTTATCATGCAGTGCGAGCAGCCGATAACCGGATTGCAGGGGGAGAGTGGCATTCTGGCTGACAGGATTTTCGCCGTGTGCCAAGGTAGCGCTTCACGCCGACTCGACAACGCCGTTTGGTGGGCAAGCAAGAGTGACGCAGGCAAGAAGAGAGGATGACCTCATATGGGCAAAGAGAGTGATCCGGTCAGGATCTCCGACCTCAGCGAGTCTGTGGTACACGGGATTCTGGAGGTGATCAGCGACGGCATCTGGGATTGGAATGCCAATACCGGCTTTGTCTATCGCAATCCCGGCTGGTATCAGATGCTGGGCTATGAACCGCACTCCCTCGGCAATACCGTTTTTACCTGGGAGAGCGTGATCCATCCCGATGACATTGCGGCGGTGATGGCGAAGTTCGATCTCTGCCTCAATGGCAGCGCCCATGAGTATCGCGCCGAGTATCGTTGCCGCACCCGCGATGGCGATTACCTCTGGATTGAGGATTGCGGCCACATTATTGCCCGCAATCCCGATGGCTCGGTGGCGCGGATGATCGGCGCCCATCGCAATATCCACGCCAGCAAGCTGCTGCAGGAGCAGCTGGAGCGGCGCAACAGCTCGCTGGAGCAGCTGATCGCCGAGCGCACCGCCGAGCTGGCGCGGCTCAACGAGGAGTTGCTGCGGAAGGTGGACGAGAATCGCCTGCTGGCAGAGACCGATGCGCTGACCGGCGCCGCCAGCCGTTATCGGCTGGAGCGGGCGTTGCAGCTGGAGTGCGAGCGGGCACGGCGCTTCCATCAGCCTTTCACGGTGATCGCCATGGATGTGGACAACTTCAAGCAGATCAACGACAGCTATGGCCACCACACCGGGGATCAGACCCTGATCAACATAGTGGCGCTGATCCGCCGCCATATTCGCGAGATCGATCTGCTGGCCCGCTGGGGCGGCGACGAGTTTATGGTGGTGCTGCCCAATACCCGTCATGCCGAGGCACAACTGGTGGCGAGCAAGTTCCAGCTGCTGTTGCAGCGCGAGACGATCTGCCCTCACGGCCCGGCGACCCTGAGTTTCGGGCTGGCGGAGTATGAGCAGGATGAGCAGAAGGAGAGCCTGATGGTGCGTGCCGATCGGGCGCTCTATCAGGCCAAGCTGCAGGGCAAGAACCGGATCTGCTGAGGGCGGGACGGCAAATGGAAAGGGCCGCAGGCGTGAAACCTGCGGCCCTTTTGCATGGGATCGCGGCCGCCTTAGAAGTGGTAGCGAATGCCCAGCTTGAGGGTGTCGAGGGAGTAGTGATCGTCACCCAGGGTCATGGCGTTGAACTGGCGCTCGTAACCAATCCCGGCGGAGATATGGTCGTTGAAGGCGTAGTCGATGCCCACTTCCAGATTGGGGTGAACGGTACCCTTGGTCTCGCTGCGGCGACCCTGAACACTCATGCCGAGGATGGTGCCGTTGCCGATCATCTCGACTTCGGTGCTGGTGTAAGCCACGCCCGGCTTGGCGTAGGCGCTGAAGCCCCAGGCCAGCGGCTGGCTCAGCTTGGCGGCCAGGCTGATGCTGCGGGTGTCGATGGTGGTGTCGGTGAAGCCGGTCAGGCCCGGGCTGGTGATCCACATCAGCTGGCTCATGCGCTGGGCATGCAGACCGCTTTCGATGGCCAGCCAGTCGTTGAGGTGGTAGCCGACGATCAGGCTGCCACCGTCGAGCTGGTCGTCGATGATGTTGGCGTCGTGCGCTCGCTGGGCCACGCCATCCAGATCCATTTTGGAGGTGGTGAGATCCAGACCGAGATACCAGCCCTCGGCACACGCGGCGCCGCTGAGGGTGAGACCGAGCAGGGAGAGGGCAACTGCACTGTTAAACTTGTTCATGGATTATCTGTCCTGATGTGTGAACTGCGTGTGATTGAACTCTTTCATCCATGAAAGTTATTAATATTTCCTGCACTCCTGTATTCGAGGCGGCGCAGTATAGTCAGCTCGTTTTTCAATAACAACCCGTGTGCCGGCTGTGATTTGCTACAAATAAAAATCGGCGCAAACAATAATTGGGCAATTAATGATTAATTTAGAGTTATCACTTTATTTATAAATTACCAAAATAAACGAAATAACCGTGACCGGGCTATTTGCTGGCCGATCGGCCGGAGGGGGTTGATATCCCTTGGGTTTCTTTTTCGCTCCGCGAGGGGCATCTGATTGCAAACTGAATGATGATTAATCAGTTGTAAATTAGGCAGATTGCCAACTTTTTGTTGTTATTTTGACCGGTCGGATCTCGTCGCTGGTGGCCAAAATTTTTTGGCTGGTTGCATTTTTTATCTGCAAAAGGCGATGTTTGACTCTCTTTGTTGCTGCATTTTTGCTCGGCAATGGTCGCTTTTGCTGCAGGTCGTTCATCTGCTCTCTGGCTGCCCCAAGAGGAACAAGGGCCGACCTGGCCGAACCCGACCGGCCGGTTGGCCACGGCGCCGTTTGCCGATGGGTGAGACGAAAAAAGGGGGCGGGCAGGGTGAGTCGCTATTTTATGAGGGCGCGCACAGCGGCCTGACGACAACTTTGAAGGGCTCCACATTCTGATTATCCGGAGTGTGTTAGGGCAATATTTTGCCGAGCGTTTCGCTATTGATTAAATCTTTATTATTGCGGCGCTGGTCACATCGACCAATTCTATTTGCCGGGTGCGGCTGATACGCTGCCGAATCCCGATTATGAGAAATAACAATCAGATGTAATCGGGTCGTCACGGGTGCTGCAACAAGGATAATAAATATGTCGACAATATTGATTCTGGTGGTGGTGGGGCTGGTCGCCTACGCCATGCTCAAGCGGTTCAATCCGCAGGCGACCTTGCTGACCGCGGGTCTGGTGCTGCTGGCGTATGCCCAGTGGGCGGGGATCAACCCGATCCTGCCCGCCGAGAACAGTCAGGGCTTCTGGTTTTTCGATCTGTGGGAGAAGTTCGCCATGGTGACCAACTCCCGCCTCGCCTCCACCGGTCTGACCCTGGTGGCGATTGCCGGGGTGGCCACCTACCTCAACCAGATCGGCGCCTCGGCGGCACTGGTGAAGGCCACTTCCCGCCCCATCATGGCGCTGAAGAATCCCTATGTATTGCTGGCGATCATCCTGCTGCTGGTCTCCATCCTTTACGTCTTTATCACCGGGGCGACCTCGCTCTCCCTGCTGCTGATGGGCACCCTCTATCCGCTGCTGCGCAATGCCGGGATCAGCGCCAAGACGGCGGTGGCCACCATCGTCATCCCCACCGCGTGGGAGTTTGGCCCCGGCCAGATCAATGCGGTGATCGGCGCCAAGGCGATCAATATCGAGGTGATGCCGTTCGTAGTGAACCATCAGCTGCTGTTCCAGATCGCGCTGCTGGTGATCATCCCCTTCGTCAATATCGCGTGGCAGCGCTACTGCGACCGCAAGGATGGCCATGACACCGCCGCCGAGCGGGGCAAATATCTGCACGAGCTGGAGGCAAAACACGAGAACACCCCGGGCTACTACGCCCTGCTGCCGGTGATCCCGTTCGTCTTTCTGTTCGGCTTCTCCGAGCTGTTTGTCAGCGCCATCAAGATGACCATTCCGGTGGCCATGATGTCGACCATGACCCTCTGCATCATCATCGAGGCGCTGCGCTACCGCTCCCTCAACAAGGCATTCGCCAACTTCGAGGCCTGGCTGACCGGCACCGGGATGATCTTCGGCAGCGTGCTGACCCTGATGCTGGCTGCCGAGTTCTTCTCCGCCGGTCTCACCAATATCGGCGCCATCACCCAGCTGATCGATCTGGCCAAGTCGTTCGAGCTCAACCCGCTCGGGCTGTCGCTGGTCTTCTCGCTCTTTATCCTGCTGACCGCCTTTATCACCGGCTCGGGCAACGCCCCCGTGATGGCGTTTATTCCCATCGTGCCGCTGGTCTCCAGCCAGTTCGACATCAACCCGCTGTTGCTGCTGGTGCCGATCCTGTTCGCGGCCGGCATTGGCCGCACCATCTCGCCAGTGGCGGGGGTGATCATCACGGTCTCCGGCATCGCCAACCTGAGTCCGGTGGATGTGGTGAAGCGCACCTTCGTGCCCATGATGGCGAGCATGGCGGTGGTGATGGCGCTGACGGCCATTCGCTATATCTGATTGGGTTGCCATCTGCTGACGCCTGCCCTGTGGCAGGCGTTTTTCATGGCGCAAAAAAGAGTAGAGCGGTGCTTTTGCAAGCGCCGCTCAAGATCAGGAAAAAGGAAAAACCTTGCGGTTTAAAAAATACAAATTTGGAAGCAAACAATCGATTTCTAAACCAGGAAGGGTCTTGAATTCGATACGACAAAAGTATGCGTGATGAGCTATGCAGCACTAGCAAAATGTTTTCCGGTTCAAGGATATGCGCTGGCGAGTATCAGATTTTGCGACCGCTGGCCGGAACTGGTCAGGCCTCGGCGCCATTTCAGCCGTTTACGAGCGACCACCATCTTTTTGGTGTCAATATCTGAGCCTTGGCGGTAAAAATAGAGGCGACCCCGCTGCGGCATAACCATGCAGTCACGATGCAACAACAAGGATGAGTCCCGTGAGCTACAGCCAGACCCTGGCCACCCAGATCCTCGATACCCTGAAGAAGATCCTGACCGACAAGGGGATCCGCTATCAGACGCTGGCGGAGGCGATGGGGGTCTCCATTGCCACCATCAAACGGATGATGAACAAGCCCTCCCTGCCGTTCGATACCCTGCTGGAGATCTGCCATCTGGTGGGGCTCTCGTTCGAGGAGCTGCTGGAGCGCACTCAGGATGCCCAGAGCCGGCGCGCCGTCTTCACTCAGGAGCAGGACGAGGCGTTTCACAACGAGCCGGGCCTCTACGCCTTTCTGGCCAACATCTTCTGGCGCGACAAGACGTTGATCGATCTCAAGCGGGAGTACAGCCTGACCGATGCCTCCTGCTACCTCTATCTGCGCAAGCTGGAGAAGCTCGGCATCTTGCAGCTTGGCATCGACAACAGCTACCACTTCCTCATCAGCGAGCGGATCAGCTTCGAGCAGCACAGCCGCTTCGCCCGCCAGCAGGCGCGGCAGGCGATGTCGATGCTGGGGGAGTATCTGGTGGAGAACATGCACAAGTCGAACAACTATCTGGCGCTCTGCCAGCTCCATCTCAACGAGAGCGAGGCGATGGGGTTGATCGAGCGGATGAAGGAGTACTGGCATCAGGAGCTCAAGCTCAACCGCCCCGCCATCGGCCCGCAGGAGCACCGCAAGACCTACACCATGTCGCTGCAACTGGCCGACTGCGGCTACCAGAGCTTTGACGACATGATCCCCAATATCGACAACTGATCCCGGCGGATCCTGCGGGATCCGCTCTGTTGGTGTCTGGTTATTCCGTGAATTGAACGGTCTGCGATCTGCTTGTGGCCGGTTGCAACGCCCGGGTATCGAGGCAGATACGGATCGCATCCGGCCGCCAGTGTTCGATATCGCAATCCACCAGAGCGCCCCGCTCGTCGTAGTTGACCCGCACCAGCCGCAGCACCGCGCTCCCCTCCGCCAGATTGAGGGCGCGGGCGATGGCGCCGCGCGCCGCCGAGGGGGTGATCTCGAGACTCGCCCCGCCCTGGCCTATGCCATAGCGCTGCTGATAGAGCTCGGTGAGGGAGCTGGCCAGCGGTGCGCTGGCGATATCGGGAAAGCGGCTGGCCAGCAGATGATGGCTGACGTGGAGCACCGGGCGGCCGTCGATAAGACGCTGGCGGCGGATCTCGTAAAGCGGCGTAAAAGGATCCAGCCCCATCCAGCGGCAGAGCTCACTGCTGGCTAGCTCGCTACCGTGGGCCAGCACCCGGGTTTCGGCGGTGCGCTGCTGCTCGCCGATCCACTGATGAAAGTGGGTGTGGATGGCGGGATCGTAGGTGAGGCGGGGCGGCGCAACGAACCAGCCACGCCGCTCGGCCCGGTAGATGAGACCATCCGCCTCGAGGCTGGAGAGCGCCTCCTTGATGGTGATGCGGGTGGTAGCAAAACGCTCGCTCAGGGCCCGTTCGGCGGGCAACTGCTGCCCGGCCGCCAGCTGGCCGCTGCCGATATAGCGGCGCAGGGTCTGGCAAATCTGTTCACACTTGGAGGCGCGGCCCTCTGCCGCTAGCCGTTCGCTCAATCTCGGTTCAATCACGCTCATGTCCCTGTCGCTCATTCTGGCTGTGCGGGCTGGCCTGGCCCTTGTTGGTTCAGCCCTTGCTGGAGTAGTCCAGCTTCACTTGGGTTCAGAGTTTTAACCGCTGCGGATGACAGCGACATGACAGGGCAATTGTCATCAAACTGCCATCAAAGCGCCCCGCGACCGTCATATTTCCCCTCTAGCATCCCTCTCGAACCTTAACTGACCTAGTCCAGAGGGATGGGATGATGAAAAGCGTGATCGCAAGTGCACTGGCTCTGGTGGCCATCAGTCAACCGCTGTTTGCCGCCGAAAATATCGCAGATCTTGAGAAGGCCGCTCGCGGCGAAGGGCAGCTCAGCAGTATCGGCATGCCCGACAGCTGGGCCAACTGGAAGGATACCTGGCAGCAGCTCGGCAACATCTACGGCATCAAGCATCAGGATACCGACATGAGCTCGGCGCAGGAGATCGCCAAGTTCGCTGCCGAGAAGGCCAACGCCACCGCCGACATCGGCGACGTGGGCGGCGCCTTCGGTCCGGTTGCGGTCAAGCAGGGGGTCACCCAACCCTACAAGCCCTCCACCTGGGCCGATATTCCCAACTGGGCCAAGGATGCGGACGGTCACTGGATGCTGGCCTATACCGGCACTATCGCCTTCCTGATCAACAAGGATCTGGTCAAGGCCGCCCCCACCAGCTGGCAATCCCTGCTGGGCGGCAACTACAAGGTGACCCTGGGTGATGTGGGTGTTGCCTCCCAGGCCAACAACGGCGTGCTGGCGGCGGCCTACGCCACCGGTGGCAGCGAGAAGAATCTCAAGCCCGCCCTGGAGTTGTTCGGCAAGCTGGCCCAGCAGGGTCGCCTGTCGCTGAACGACCCGACCATCGCCAACATCGAGAAGGGCGAGGTGGAAGTGGGTGTGCTGTGGGACTTCAACGCCCTCAACTACCGCGACCAGATCGACCCCAAGAAGTTTGAAGTGGTGATCCCGAGCGACGGCTCCGTCATCGCCGGTTACACCACCATCATCAACAAGTGGGCCAAGAACCCCAACGCCGCCAAGCTGGCGCGGGAATACATCCTCTCCGATGCCGGTCAGATCAACCTGGCCCGCGGCTATGCCCGCCCGATCCGCAGCAACGTTGCGCTGCCAGATGACGTGAAGGCCAAGCTGCTGCCGGCCGAGCAGTATGCCAAGGCCAAGCCGGTGCAGGATCACGCCGCCTGGGAGCAGAGCTCCAAGGCCCTGCCGCGTCAGTGGCAAGAGAACGTCATGATCTACATGCAGTAAGGAGCGGCCAGTGCAACACAAGGTGATAGTGGTACTTGTGGATGGCCTCTCTGCCGGGGTAGCCCATGGGATGGGCTACCTCGCAGGCATGGTGGAGGCGGAGCGTGGCCTCTATACGACCCTCAGCTGCGCCCTGCCATCCCTCTCCCGGCCTCTCTACGAGTGCATCCTGACCGGCGTTCCGCCGGTAGCGAGCGGCATCACCCACAACGGGGTGAGCCGTCTCAGTCTGCATGACTCCATCTTCCATCTGGCCCGCGCCGCGGGTAAACGCACCGCAGCGGCGGCCTACTACTGGGTGAGCGAGCTTTACAACAAGAGCCCCTGGCTGGCGGCCCGCGATCGCTTTACTCACGACGAGCAGCTGCCGATCCAGCACGGCTGCTTCTACTGGGATGACAACTACCCCGACAGCCATCTGCTGATGGACGGCGAGTGGCTGCGCAGCCAGTACGATCCCGATTTTCTGCTGATCCACCCGATGGGGGTGGATGATGCGGGCCACAAGTTTGGCTTCGACTCCCGCCAGTACCGCAATCAGGCGCGCCGCATGGATAGCCTGCTGGCCGATCTGCTGCCCCAGTGGCTGGCGGAGGGGTATCAGGTGGTGGTCACCTCGGATCACGGCATGAACAACGACCTGAGCCACGGCGGCACCCTGCCCGAAGAGCGCACCGTGCCGCTCTGGCTGTTTGGCGATGCCTTCGTCGAGCGCTGGCCGGATGGGGTGGCGATTGCCCAGACCCAGCTCTGCGCCCTGATGGCGGATCTGCTGGGGGTGTCCCACGACAAGCCGGCAGCGCCACCGCTGCTCAAGGCCGCCTTTATGCGCGAGGTGCACTGATGATGCCTGCAACCACCGAGATCCTGGTGGATCAACCCGTGGCAACCAAGCAGAAGGTGCGCCGCCACTGGCTGCCCGCGCTGGTGCTGCTGCCGTTTATCCTCTTGATGATCCTGTTCCAGCTCGCCCCCATGGTGTGGGTGCTGGTGGGCAGTTTCCAGACCCCCGATGGCTGGGGCATCGACTACTACCGGGAGATTTTGAGCTCTCCCTTCTACCTGCAATCGTTCGGCAACTCATTGCGCATCGCCGGTATCGCCAGTCTGGCGGGGCTTGCTATCGGCACCCTCGGTGCAGCCGCGCTGCGCCACAGCGGCGAGCGGGTCAAGCGGGTGCTGCTGGCCTTTGTGACCATGACCGGCAACTTCAGCGGGGTGCCGCTGGCGTTCGCCTTCATCATCATTCTCGGCATCAACGGTGCAGTGACCCTGCTGCTGAAATCCTGGGGATTGATAGACGGCTTCAACCTCTATTCGGGCAGCGGCCTTATCCTCATCTACACCTATTTCCAGATCCCGCTCGCCCTGCTGCTGCTCTATCCGGCGTTCGATGCGCTGCAGGATGAGTGGCCGCAGGCCGCCGCGTTGCTGGGGGCGAGCAAGGGGCAGTATGTCTGGCACGTGGCGCTGCCGGTGCTGACTCCAGCCCTGCTCGGCACCCTGATCATCCTGTTTGCCAACGCGGTGGGGGCCTATGCCTCTGCCTACGCCCTCACCACCGGCAACTTCAATCTGGTGACCATCCGGGTGGCCAGCCTGGTCTCCGGCGACATCTTCCTCGAGCCCAATATGGCGGCGGCGCTGGCGGTGATCCTGATGGTGCTGCTGGGAGTGGTGACGGCCGCCAACCAGTGGCTGCTGAAAAAGAGCTATGTGAACAAGGGGCAATCCCATGCATGATTTGACGCCGCGCTGGCCCAAGTGGGTGTTGGGTGGGCTGGTTGCCACCCTGCTGTTACCGCTGCTGGCTACCTTTCTCTACTCCATCTCTACCCGCTGGGGGGCGACCCTGCTGCCGGATGGCTTCACCCTCGACTGGTATCTCAAGCTGTGGGGCGACCCGCGCTTTCTGGCGGCGTTTGGCCGGAGCCTCCTGGCCTGTTTCGCCACCCTGCTGCTGGGGACCCTGGTGCTGGTGCCGACCGTGCTGGTGGTGGCCTACTACTTCCCCAAGCTGGATCCCTGGATGAACCTGTTGATCCTGCTCCCCTTCGCGGTGCCACCTGTGGTCTCGTCAGTGGGGCTGCTGCAGATCTACGCCGACGGCGTGCTGCCGATTATCGGCACGCCGTGGATCCTGATCGGCACCTGGTTCACCGTGGTGCTCCCCTTCATGTACCGAGCGCTGGCCAACAGTCTGCAAGGGGTGCCGCTGAAAGATCTGATGGATGCCGCCCACCTGCTGGGGGCGAGCAGTCGGCGTGCCTTTCTGCTGGTGGTGATCCCCTGCCTGCGCAAGGGGCTGCTGGCGGCGCTGTTTCTCTCCCTTTCCTTCCTGCTCGGCGAGTTCGTGTTCGCCAACATGCTGGTGGGCACCCGTTACGAGACCCTGCAGGTCTACCTCTACAACATGCGCGCCACCTCGGGCCACTTCACCAGCGCACTGGTGATGAGCTACTTCCTGCTGACCCTGCTGCTCACCTGGGCGGCCAACAGATTTCATCGGTGAATCAACATGTTCCATCTAGAAGTGAATCAATTGCACAAATCCTATGGCGACACCAGAGTGTTCGAGGGGATCGAATTCGGTATCCGCAAGGGGGAGCTGGTGACCCTGCTCGGCCCCTCCGGCTGTGGCAAGTCCACCCTGCTGCGGGCGCTGGCCGGGCTCACTCCGGTGGATGGCGGTCAGGTGCGGGTGGCCGGTGAAGATATCACCTGGCAGGAGCCCCAGAAGCGCGGCATCGGCATGGTGTTCCAGAGCTATGCGCTCTTCCCCAACATGACGGTGTGGGACAACGTTGCCTTCGGCCTCAAGATGAAACCCCAGCCGGGACGGGATCTCGCCGCCAGCGTGCAGGAGGCGCTAGCGCTGGTGGAGCTGACCGGTTTCGAGCGCCGCTATCCGGCCGAACTCTCCGGCGGCCAGCGCCAGCGGGTGGCACTGGCCCGGGCGTTGGTGGTGCAGCCGCGGATCCTGCTGCTGGACGAGCCGCTCTCGGCGCTGGATGCCCGTATCCGCCGCAGCCTGCGCCAGCAGATCCGCGAGATCCAGCAGCGCCTTGAGCTCACTACCATCTTCGTGACCCACGATCAGGAGGAGGCGCTGACCATGTCGGACAGGATCTTCCTGATGAACAAGGGATCCATCGTCCAGAGTGGTACGCCGGAGGAGATCTATACCCGTCCCGCCAGCGAGTTTGTGGCGAGCTTTATCGGCAACTACAACCTGCTTGGCGCAGAGCAGGGCAAGTCGCTGTTTGGCCCCCGTTTTCAGGGCAAGCTGGCGCTGCGACCCGAGTCCCTCTCCCTGCTGCCGGCTGGTGCTCACAGCGACGAACCGAACCTGCCGGGGGTGATCAGCGGGCAACAGCTGCTCGGCAACGTGATCCGCTATCAGGTGACCTGCGAGGCAGGTGTGCTGACGGTAGATTGCCTCAACCGCTCGGCCCGCGAGCTGCTGCCGGTGGGGCGCGCCGTGACGCTGGTGGTGGCCCGGGATCAGCTCTGTGAGGTAGCATGAGGCGGCATTTCATTTCCATTTTCACTGCGAGGAGCGCCCATGGCACTGGCACTGTTTGATCTGGACGAGACCCTGATTGCCGGGGATTCCGCCAGCCTCTGGCTGGAGTACATGGTGGCCGAGGAGCTGGCCCCCGCCAGCATGATCGCCGAGGAGCAGGGGATGATGTCCCTCTACCATCAGGGCAAGATGGACATGCACCAGTACATGGCCTTCACCCTGCAACCACTGGCGGGCAAGACGCGCCAGTGGCTCGATTCGCTCTGTAGCCGCTTTGCCGAGCAGGTGCTGCGCGAGCGTATCTACCCAGAGGGGTTGGCACGTATCGAGTGGCACCGCCAGCGTGGCGACGAGCTGGTGCTCATCTCCGCCTCCGGCGAACATCTGGTGGCCCCCATGGCGCGGATGCTGGGGATGGAGCACTGTGTCGCCATCCTGCTTGATGAAGAGTCCGGCATGCTGACCGGCCAGACCCGCGGCACCCTCAGTTTTCGCGACGGCAAGGTGGCCCGCATCAACCAGCTCTTTGCCGGGCGGGAACCGCTCTGGCAGGGAAGCTTTGGTTACAGCGACTCCCACAACGATCTGCCCATGCTGCGTGCGGTGAGCCATCCCCATGCGGTCAATCCGGCCCCCGCGCTGCGCCAGCAGGCCGAGGAGCTGGGCTGGCCTGTGCTGGAGTGGCAGCGCCAGCTTTGAGTGCCGGTTGGTGGTGATGAAAAGGTGCTGATGAAAAAAGAGAGAGGCCGGAAGGCCTCTCTCTTTTTATCTGAGCGCAGCTGTTGGCTGTCATGCCTCGTTGGCGCGTAGCGGCTCCTCATCAGACGCTTTGTCCGCGGGACGCGGTTCATCCGGCTGCGCTGTCTGCTCGCCATTTTGCGGGAAGCAGATGCGGTTTTTCCCCTCCCGCTTGGCGCGATAAACGGCGTTGTCTGCCAGCTCAATCAGATCTTTGCCAGACATACCGGGTTTGCTGAAGGCGACGCCGCCGCTGATGGTGATGGTGAGATTGGCCTCGCGCCACTCCAGCTGCTCCACCCCGATCCGGAAGGTCTCCAGCAGGGAGGGGAGCATGGGTTGATCCTCGCCGTAGCGGAAGATGAGCACCAGCTCCTCGCCACCATAGCGGCAGAACCAGCCCCAGTCGTGGAACAGCCGCATGCCGAGTTTGCCCACCCGCTTGAGCACCACGTCACCGGTCTGGTGGCCGAAGGTGTCGTTGACCCGTTTGAAGTTGTCGAGATCGAACATCACCAGCCCGAAGGGGTGGCCCTGCTTGATCTGCTGTTGCAGACACTCGTCGAAGAAGCGGCGGTTGTAGAGGCCGGTGAGCTTGTCCTGATTGGCTTGCAGCCGGATCTGGGCGAAGTCCTGGCTGGCGGCATCCATCTCTTCGTAGACCTTGGCCAGCTCCAGCATGCGGCGGCCGTTGTAGGCGATACCGCCGGAGCGGCTGGCCCGGATCAGCAGGGTGATCTCGCCCAGCATGCGGCGGAAGTAGCGTGACCAGAGCATGGCGAGCAGCAGATAGAGTACGCAGGCAACGCCGATCATCAGCTGCACGTTGACGGAGACGCTGTCTATCACCCGTTCCATGCTGGCGGTAGGCTCGACGCTGAGCAGGACCCAGCGCTGCTCGGGAATGCGGTTGTAGGCGACCATCTGGCCGCTTGCCTCATCGAGGAAGAAGCCCTGATCGCCCTTCATCCGTGTCAGCCATGTAGGGTCGGCCAGCGGCTTGAAGACGCGGGCGCGATCCGGGTGAGCCAGCACCAGACCTTCGTGGTTGATCAGCATCTGATAACCCCGCCCGTCGTGATAATCCACACCGCGTTTGTTGTTGAGCCAGCTGGCGAGCGGAGTGAGCTGGGTATCGAGGGAGAGCACACCGACCCGTTTGCCGTCCGGGGTCAGGATGACCCGGGCCAGCGCCATGGTGAGGGTGCCGAGGGTGTAGTCGTAGTAGGGGTCGGTAAAGACAATCTGGCCGGGGTGGCTGGCCGCCAGCTTGTACCAGGGGCGAACCCGGGGATCGAACCTTTCGTCAGCCTGCCATGCAGGGTGGATCAGCATCTTGCGATACTCGGTGCCGACATAGACATAGTCGAGCTCCATCACCTTGTGATAGGCCCGCCACGACTGCAGATAGTGCTCGCCGTTGCGAATGGTCGGCTCAATGAAGTCCTGATAATTTACCTGCTGGTAAATCAGCGTAAACTGGCGTTTGAGCGTCTCCAGATAGGGTTCGAGCAGGGTGTGCAGATATTGGGTATTGCGGGCCACCAGGTTTTGTTCCTGCTCGTTGCGCAGGGTGCGCTCCATATGCAGGTAGTAGATGCTGCCCAGCAGCAAAACAGGGATAAAGAGCAGGAGGAGGCCCAACCGCATGCGGGAGATTAATGACCACGTATTCCTGGACGTACCGCGGGGCATGAAAAAGTCCTTTTTAACTCGTGTGAGACCAGCATATATGATGCCGCTCTGCTCGTCTAAAGGCAGAAAGTGAGAATTTGCTGATGCTCAATCATTCTCTGCTCTGCCATCTCCATGACGGCAGTATTATTCTGCTGCTGCTCGCCCTGTGCATCGAATACCTCATTTTTCGCCGAGGGCTCAACATGGTGCGGGTGCGCCGTCTGCTGGTGGTGGACGGGGTTTCGGCTCTGGCCCTGTTCGGCATCTTTGCCACCGGTTGTCTGCTGGCGCTCGAACATGCCGGCTCGCTGGCGGCTCTCTTTGCCCACCCGGCTCACGGCATGCAGACCCTGCTCTTTCTGGTGATCGTCGGGTCGCTCGATTACCCCAGCCGTCTCTTCTACCGCTGGCGCCGCTCCCTGCGGTTGGGGCGCGCGCCAATGATCTCCATCCAGCAGCAATTCCGGGTGATCTGGATCCTGCGTGGCAACATGTTGCTGGTGCTGATCTTCGCCCTGCTGGTAAAACATCCACTGCCATAAAGACAAGAGGGTGGGGAGACGGGTATCTTGGATCAGATAACCCGCAAAACGCTGATTTAAGGATGAATCATCATGCGTTCCAATCTGATGTTGCTGATGGCTGCCACCATCTGGGGCATGGGCTTTGTCGCCCAGCGTCTCGGGATGGATCATATGGGGCCATACACCTTCAATGGCCTGCGCTTTCTGCTCGGCGCCTTCTCTCTGCTGCCGCTGCTCTGGTGGCTCAAATCCCGACAACCTGTTGCCGTCACGGGCGATCATCGCCAGCTGCTGACCGGTGGTGTGCTGGCCGGACTGGTGCTGTTCTGTGCCGCCTCCCTGCAACAGGTGGGGCTGCTCTACACTACGGCCGCCAAGGCGGGTTTTATCACCGGCCTCTACATCATTCTGGTACCTGTGCTGGGTTTGCTGTTGCACCACAAGACCGGCACCAACACCTGGATTGGCGCCCTTATTGCGCTGGCCGGTCTTTATGTACTGAGCGTGACGGATGACTTTTCCATCGGCTTTGGCGATCTGCTGCAGGTGATTGGAGCCCTGTTCTGGGCGATCCATCTGCTGCTGGTTGATCACTACTCCAACCGGGTGGCCCCCATCAAGCTGGCTTGCGTGCAGTTTGTTGTGTGCGGTCTGCTCAGCCTCGTGACCGCCTTTATCATCGAGACGCCGACGGTGGCCGGGGCGGTTGCCGGTTGGCAGGCGCTGCTCTACGCCGGTCTGGTCTCGGTGGGGGTTGGCTATACCCTGCAGGTGCTGGGGCAGCGCGGTGCTCATCCTGCCCATGCCGCCATCATTCTCAGTCTGGAGACAGTCTTCGCCGCCGTGGGTGGCGTGTTGCTGCTGGATGAGACGCTGGATGAGCAGACGGTGGCGGGCTGTTCGCTGATGCTGGCGGGGATGCTGATCTCCCAGATCCGGTTGCGCTGGTGGTGGAAGTCGCGCCGCGACAAGGTGCCGCTGGCCAAGTAAACCGCGCTCTGCCTGCATAACAAAAACGCCCCGACAGTCGGGGCGTTTTGCATGGTGGCTGTTCGGTCAGGGGCGCTGATCCAGCTCGCGTTCCAGCTCCATGGCCTTCTGGCGAGCCGGATGGGTATTGAGGCGCTGCCAGTAGGCTTGCAGGTGCGGGAAGTGGGCCAGCTGGCCGCTTTGTGCCAGTAGATCCACCAGGAAGGAGTTCATGATGTCGGCGCCGGAGAGGCGATCCCCCACCAGATAGTGGCGATTTGCCATCACATCGTTGAGGTAGCCCAGCACCTTGGCAGACTCCGCCTTGGCATAGTCCGGCAGGAAGCGCATCGGGCTGCCATCCTTGCGCACAAACATATCCAGCAGCAGTGGCAGGATGCCCGAGCTCTCGGCGAAGTGGAGCCACTGCAGATATTCGGCATACTCCGGGCTGTCGGTGGCCGGTGCCAGCCGTTCCGGATCGTGGCGGGCAATCAGGTACTCGGTGATGGCGCCCGATTCCGCCAGTACCCGGCCATCGAACTCGATGACCGGCGACTTGCCGAGGGGGTGAATGGCTTTTAGCTCGGGCGGCGCCAGAAAGGTGGTGGCATCGCGCTGATACGCCTTGATCTCATAGGGCTGGCCCAGCTCTTCGAGCAGCCAGATGATGCGTTGGGAGCGGGATTTGTTCAGGTGGTGCAGGACTATCATAACGACCTCGATTCGGTGGCAGGGTGGGGTATACGAGCGGGCGAGGGGGGCGGTTCACTGGCAGTAAAAAAAGAGCGGGCTGATGCCCGCTCGCTCAATACCTGACTTATGCCTCCAGCGCCTGATCCAGATCCGCCAGAATGTCCTCGATCGCCTCGATCCCGACCGACAGCCGGATCATCTCGGGTTTCACCCCAGCCTTGGCCTGCTCCTCCTCGCTCAGCTGGCGATGAGTGGTGGAGGCGGGGTGGCAGGCCAGCGACTTGGCATCGCCGATATTGACCAGCCGCTTGAAGATCTTGAGCGCATCGTAGAAGCGCACGCCTGCGTCATAACCCTCCTTCAGGCCGAACGAGAGGATGGCCGAGGGGCGACCGGCCATGTACTTCTCTGCCAGCAGATAGTGCGGGTGACCCGGCAGACCGGCGTAGCTGACCCAGGCCACCTTGGGGTGATGCTTGAGGTGGTTGGCGACCCGCAGGGCGTTGTCGACGTGGCGCTCCATGCGCAGGCTCAGGGTCTCCAGCCCCTGCAGCAGCAGGAAGGCGTTCATCGGCGCCAGCGCTGCGCCGGTATTGCGCAGCGGCACGGTACGCACTCGCCCGATAAAGGCGGCCGGGCCAAAGGCCTCGGTATAGACCACTCCGTGGTAGGAGGGCTCGGGTTTGGTCAGCTGAGGGAAGCGCTCGGCGTGATCCGCCCAGGGGAACTTGCCCGAGTCGACGATGACGCCACCCAGCGAGTTGCCGTGGCCGCCGACATATTTGGTCAGGCTGTGTACGACTATGTCAGCGCCGTGTTCGATGGGCTTGCAGAGTACCGGGGTGGCGACCGTGTTGTCGACGATGAGCGGCACACCACTGGCGTGGGCGGCCTTGGCCAGCGCGGCCAGATCGACGATGTTGCCCGCCGGGTTGCCGATGCTCTCGCAGTAGACCGCCTTGGTCTTGTCGTCGATGAGGGCGGCGATGGCTTCGGCGCTGTCATCCTTGGCAAAGCGCACCTCGACCCCGAAACTCGGCAGCATGTGGGCGAACAAGGTGTAGGTGCCACCATAGAGCTGGGGTGTGGAGACGATGTTGTCACCGGCTGCGGTCAGCGCCTGAATGGCATAGGTGATGGCGGCGGAACCTGCCGAGACCACCAGTGCGGCGATCCCCCCTTCCAGCGCGGCCATCCGCTGCTCCAGCACATCGTTGGTGGGGTTCATGATGCGGGTGTAGATATTGCCCGGCACCGCCAGATTGAACAGATCCGCCCCGTGCTGGGCGCTCTCGAATTCGTAAGCCACCGTCTGGTAGATGGGGACGGCAACGGCCTTGGTGGTGGGGTCGTTGGTAAAGCCGTGGTGCAGGGCCAGGGTCGCATCTTTCATCACACACTCCTTGTTGGATGTTGCTTATGGCAGTTATAGATGGATAGACGTCCAATCTATCAGGCCCGTGGCCGATGTAAACAGCAAGATCCGGCAAAGCAATTGCTCCCGCAGGGGGATGCGCATCCCGAGTGGCTGGCACGGCTCGCACTCAGAGACGGCGGCGATACTCCTTGTCGTCGATCTGGTTCATATCCCACTGCATCAGGCGGTTGAGCTGCTGCATGGGATCTTCGATAAGTGGCAGCGGGCACGGCAGGATCCGCTTGAAGTAACGGCGCAGGATCTGCTGGATCCGGTTCGGTTTGGGCTCGATGTGATGGTTCATGGTGAGGCTCCTTATGTTGTTGCTCAGCGTCATCGTCAGTATTGAGTTAAAATGCGGAAGTAAAAACTGATGACTTTTGAATGAAGGATTTCCTCTTTTATGCCGACAGGTCGCCTCTACCAGCAATTTCAACGGCTCGCCCAGCAGCTTGGCTGTGATGAGCGGGAGATCAGTCTCGCCGAGGTGGCGGAGCTGCTCTGCTGCACCCCGCGCAACGCCCGTCTGTTGCTGCGGCGGATGCAGGATCAGGGCTGGCTCAACTGGACAGCAGAAGCGGGGCGGGGGCGGCGCTCCCGGCTCACTCTGCTCGACAGTCAGGAGAGCCTGACCCGGCGCCGCTTGCGGGATCTGCTCAGTGAGGGCCAGCTGGCGCAGGCGGTGCGGCTGGCCGAAGATCGCCTCGATCTGCTCACCCCGCTGCTGCTCGAGCAGCTCGGTCAGGCCACCCGCGAGGGGCGCCAGATCCTGCGGGTGCCCTACTACCGGCCGCTGCCGCAGCTGCTGCCTACCGGCCCGATGCGTCGCTCTGAGGTGCATCTCAGCCGCCAGATCTTCAACGGCCTCAGCCGGCGAAATGAGGAAAATGGGGAAATCGAGGGCGATCTGGCTCACCACTGGGAACAGGTTGGCCCTTGTCACTGGCGCTTCTACCTGCGCCCGGCGGTGCGTTTTCACCACGGTCGAGAGCTGGTGGTGGAGGATGTGATGGAGAGTCTGCTGGCCCTGCGGGATCGCCCGCTGTTCGCCCATCTGGCGCGGCTGGAGAGCCCCTGGCCGCGAACTCTGGATCTCTATCTCGACAGCCCGGATCCTCTGCTGCCTGACCTGCTGGCCGAGCCGGTGGCGGCCATTTTGCCGCGCGAGCTCAAGGGGGAGGCGGGCTTTGCCTTGCAACCGGTGGGCACCGGCCCCTATCGGGTGATCGCCAACGACCCGCTGCAGCTGCGCCTCGCCGCCTTTGACGACTACTTCGGTCTGCGCGCCCTGCTCGACGAGATCGACATCTGGATGCTGCCGGAGCTGGCGGAGCGGCTGGAGAGCCACCTGCAGCTGGGGCGTGACAGCCCCGAGCTTGGCACCATGCGCGGCGAGTCGGAGCTCGAATCGGGCTGCTACTTCCTGCTGCAGGATGAGCGCTCCCGTGCCTTGCAGGATCCTGCCCTGCGCTACTGGATCATTCAGCTGCTCAGTCCGGTGGCCCTGATGGCACGGGTTGCCCCCGAGCTGCAACGGGGCTGGACCAGCGCCCTCGGCATGCTGCCCCACTGGCGCGAGACGCTGCCACCGCCGCAGCCCCGGCCACAGAGCCTGCCACAGCGACTGGTGCTCGCCTGCTTCAACCAGCATATCGAGTTCAACGAGTGTGCCGGTGCCATGGCCGATCTGCTCGGGTCGCAGGGAATTGAGCTGGAAGTGCGCACCCTTGATTACGGTCGCTGGGTGAGTGGCGAGGATGAGGATGTGGATCTCTGGCTTGGTACCCTCAACCTTGAACATGAGGGGCCTTTTGCCCCCTACGGCTGGTTGCAGGGCACTCCGCTGCTGCGCCGGGTGTGGGCCAGCCAGCTGCCGTTGTGGCAGGGGTTGACGCAGTGGCGCGCCAGCGGTGCCGAACCCGGCCCGCGCGCCCTGATGGCCCGGGTGCAGCAGCAGGGCTGGTTTGTGCCGTTGTTTCACCACTGGCTTGAGCTGGAGAGCCGTACCGGCGTGCACGGGGTGCGGATGACGGCGCTCGGCTGGTTCGATTTTCGCAGCGCCTGGCTGCGACCCGAGCTGGTTGGTCAGGCACAGGGCGATGGCGGGGAGCTTGAGTCCTGATGCGGGGCGCGTTAGCCTGAGCGCGGTTCAATGACAAGGAGTCACCAGCCATGCTGGAAATGCAGATCCAACCCCGCTTTCAGGAGACAGATGCCCTCGGTCACATCAACAATACGGTGCCGGCGGTCTGGTTTGAGTCGGCGCGGGATCCCCTGTTCCGGATCTTTTCGCCCGAGCTGGATGTGCATGACTGGCACCTGATCATCGCGGGCTACACGGTGCAGTTCAAACGGGAGCTGTTCTACGGCCAGCCGGTCACCATCAAGACCGGTGTGCGCCGCATTGGCAGCAGCTCCTTCACCATCTGGCAGGAAGCCTGGCAGCAGGGGGAGCTGGCCGTCACCGGCGAGACGACCCTGATCCATTTTGACTATCGGGCACGCCAATCCATCCCTCTGAGCGAGACTCACCGGGAGGGGCTGCGGGCCTGGTTGATAGAGAGTTAACCCGGGCCTTTCGGCCAACACACAGGACACATATGCGCAATACCGTGATCGCTCTGAGCCTCGGCTTGGGGCTGGGGCTCTGCTCCCTGCCGTCTCTGGCGGCAACTCTTGCCGAACAGTTCTCCTTGATGGAAAAGGGTGCCGCCAGTGCCCTCGATACCCGTCTCTTCAGCCACGACGGCGTCGACATCAAGGCCTGGGTCGATGGCGCCCCCGTCATCATCGCCGTGCCCATCATGAACGAGCTGGGCAAGCTGGAGGGGGAGAGCCGCTACTACTTCAAGGGGGGCAAGCTGTTCGGGGTCAAAGAGCCCGCCGCCCAGTTCGCCTTTGACGACAGCGGCAAGCTGACCCAATGGCTGGACGAAAAGGGTCAGCCAGCCGAGTTCGTCAGCAAGATGAGCATGCAGCAGCGTCAGGAGTGGCTCACCAAACGGGCCGCCGAGCTGAGCAAGCTCTTTGCTCCCGGCGCAGCCGAACAGAAGGCGGCCAAGGGCAGCGTCAAGCTCAAGGGGGCTGAGCTCGCCCACTGGCTCTGCAACGGCAAGCTGATGGAGCTGGCTGGTGGCGACAAGGTGATCTTCGAGCAGGAGAAGCTGAAGATTGGCGAGCAGGGGATCGCGGGCGATGTCTCCTTGCGTCAGGAGAAGGGTTGGCAGGAGCTGAGTCTCACGTGCGAGGTGCAGGGCAATCAGGTGACTCGCCTCACCTGGCAGCCGTTACCTGCGACCAACAAGCCGCAATAAGCGCACCACAACAAGGGGCCCATCGCGGGCCCCTTGTCATTGGCTTACTACTCCCCCAGCTTCATCCGGGTGAGCGCTTCGACCCGTCGCCACTGCTGTGGCTCGAACCAGCGGGCCAGCAGCTCCTGCTGCTGTTCGGTTCTGGCGGTGGCGGGTAACTGCCCCAGCTCGGCCAGATAGCCATTGAGCTGCTCCTTGAATTCCTGCCGATCCTGTTCGAGCTGATGCAGCCGATCTACCGCCTCCGGCCCCGCCTTCTCAAGCAACAGGGCATCCCTTCTGGCTGGCTCCATCTGCTCCAGCGCCTGCAGCTCGCCCAGCAGGCGGCCGTTGGCTTCGGCCTCCTGAAACCACCGGGGCTGCGCCGCCAGCCAGAGCTCCAGCTCGCTGGCCAACTCCTGCTTGTCGGCATCGCTTGCTTCAGCCAGTGCCTTGCGGCGCAGGGTCCACTGCTCCATCAGGCGATCTTCGGCAAACAGCTGATCCTGCTCGGCCGGGGTGAAGCTTTGCTGGCGCAGTTGCTCCCGCTCGTCGAAGAGAATTTGCAGGCTGGCGAGGGTGATATCGGTAGGTACGGTCAGACTGCTCTGGGCCGAGATAAAGGTGCGATAACGCTCCTGCAGCTCGTCGGCGGCCTCCTGCACGGGATCGTGGTGATGGTTGCTGGCAGCAGGTACGCCTTGCTGACGAGCCACCTGCGCAGTCGGTGCTGCCGGCCAGAGCAGCACGCCGCCGATCAGCAGGGCGATGGCGCTGGGGACGGCGAGCAGGGTGACGATCCTCATAGTCCCAGCTCCTTGAGGCGGTGAGCATGGTCGCGATAGAGGGTGACCGGGTCGGTTTCAAACAGGTGGTGGATGCCGAAGGACTGGTTCACCTCATCCAGATGGTTCATCCGGTAGTCGGTGCCGATCACCTTGCCGAGGTGGCTGCTGCAGACGCCGACCAGCCCGTCATTGGGCTCCTTGAAGAAGGTACCGGTCAGCGCCAGCGCCGGATCCACCGGATCCAGAATATTGGTCATGTTGCCGCGTCCGCTCCAGGAGAAGTAGTAGACGCCGTTGGTCGCCCGCATCGGCCCTTCGCCGCAATACTGGCTGGGCAGCCCTTCCGGATAGCGCTGGTTGAACTGGTTGGCTCCCTTGCTGGTGAGGGCATCGAGCGCGGCGACCGGATCCTGCGGCAGTTGACTTCCCCCCGAGAGGAGAGAGATGACGCCGGAGAGTGCGTGGGCAGCGGCGGCAGCCAGCTGCTCGGCGGCCGAGCCGGGCGCCGCATTGGTGCGCACCAGATCTGCGATGTCGGAGCCGTAGTTCACTCCGCCCACGCTGGTGGCAGAAGCGACCAGCTCGGGGGCGACCGATGCGACATAACGAATGGTGGGGCCGCCGTGGGAGTGGCCGATCAGGTTGACCTTCTCGGCGCCGGTGGCGGCCAGCAGCAGTTCAATCTGGGCGAGCAACTGCTCCCCCCGCTGCTCGGAGCTGGCGGTAGCCGATACCTGAGCCACGTAGACCTTGGCGCCATCGCGGCTCAGGGCCTGTGGAATGCCGTAGAAGTAGTCGACCCCGAGCAGCTTGTCGAAGCCGAACAGGCCGTGCACCAGCACTATGGGGTAGCGGGTCTGGGTATATCCGCTGGCGTGCGCCAGTATGGGCAGGGTGCAGAGCAGCACCAGAAGCCATCTCTTCATCATCAGCATCCTTGTCGATTTGTAAGGGGTTGTGAGGTGGGGCGGACTCCATGTTCGCCGGTGCCAGTATGGTGGCTGCTTGAGAAACGGGTTGTGAGGGGGATCGCAAGTTGGGATTCAAAAGAGGTTGTGGCCATCCCTGGCCAGCGGTTGAGGCGGGGAGGCGACCTTGTGATGCCTCCCCAACCAAACGGGAATCAGTGCCACATCACCAGCCGATACTGCTTCTTGCCCCGGCGCAGCAGCAGGTAGCGGCCGAACAGCCGATCAGCCGTCGTCAGCGGCTCATCCCGGCGGGTCTCGCCGTTGAGGCTGATGGCCCCTGCCGCCAGCAGCTCGCGGGCGATGCGCCTGGAGTTCGCCAGACCGCTCTCCACCAGCAAGGTCACCAGATCTGTTTCCCTCTCGATTCGGCAGCTTGGCATGCCATCCTGTGCCAGCTGGGCCAGATCGCTCTCGCCAAGGCGGGCCACCTCGCCGCTAAACAGCAGCTCGCTGATGCGCTGCGCTGCCGCCAGCGCCCCCTTGCCGTGCACCAGCTCGGTCAGCTCATCGGCCAGCACCTGCTGGGCCAGTTTGCGCCCTTGCCGCTTCGCATCCTCCGCCTCCAGCGCCTCAATCTCGGCCAGCGGCATAAAGCTGTAGTAGCGCAGGAAGCGGTAGACATCCTCGTCTGCGGTGCCGAGCCAGAACTGGTAGAAGGCGTAGGGCGAGGTGAGCGCCGGGTCGAGCCAGATAGCGCCGCCCTCGGTCTTGCCAAACTTGGTGCCGTCAGCCTTGGTGATGAGCGGCAGCGTCATGCCATAGACCTGGGCCTGATTGAGGCGGCGGGTGAGATCCATGCCGCTGGTGATGTTGCCCCACTGGTCGTTGCCGCCAATCTGCAGGGTGCAGCCGAGGCGCTGGTTGAGCACCGCGAAGTCCTGTGATTGCAGCAGGGCGTAGGAGAACTCGGTGAACGAGATACCCTGATCCGGGCGGGCCAGCCGCTGGCGCACCGATTCGCGGGCCAGCATGGCGTTGACCGAGAAGTGCTTACCTATGTCGCGCAGAAAATCGAGGGCGGACATCTGCCCCATCCAGTCGGCGTTGTTGACCAGCTGCGGCGCCGCCAGCCCTTCGCTCGCCGGCAGCAGCGCTTTTATCTGGGCCGACAGGCTGGCTACCCAGCCCTGAACCGTCTCGGCGCTGTTGAGGTTGCGCTCGGTCGCTTTGAAGCTGGGATCGCCGATAAGGCCGGTGGCACCGCCCACCAGCGCCACCGGGGTGTGGCCCGCCAGCTGGAAGCGGCGCAGCATCAGCAGTGGAACCAGATGGCCGATGTGCAGGCTGCCAGCGGTGGGATCGAACCCGCAGTAGACGGTGCGCGGGGTGGCAAGATGGTGGGCCAGCGCCGCCGGGTCGGAGTTCTGGGCCACCAGGCCGCGTCGGGTCAGCTCATCGAGCAGGTGGGGGTTGATCATGGGGTCTCCAACAGCAAGGGGAAAAGCCCACATCCTCGCCGCTCCGGCTCGCGCCGAATATGTCCCCCAGGGGACAGTTTTGCCACTCTCGTGCTAGCATCCGGCTATCGTGTGACCATCGCACAACCATAGCGGGAAGCCTGCCCGCCACCCGGAAGCCATCGCCATGAACCAGTGCCCATGATCCAGACTCTTGCCACAGATGCCCTGACCCGCAGCATGACCGAGGTGGTCGATGCCCTGCACGGCAGCGCCTTTCCGGCGGCACTGGTGCGCCTTATCCAGCAGCAGGTGGCGTTCGACTGTGCCCTGCTGCTCGGGGTGGGGCCGCGCCCCGTCTATCTCTACGACAACCTGCACCACCAGCGGGCGCTGCTGTTCGATCGCTACCTCACCCGCCACTTCAGCCAGGATCCCTTTATGCTGGCGCTGGAACAGGGTCTGGAGGCCGGGGTCTGGACGCTGGCGCAGGTCTCTCAAGGGCGGCTCGACCCCGAGTATCGCCACCACTTCTATCAGGCCACCGGCTGGCAGGAGGAGGTGGGGCTGATCCTGCCGGTGCGGGACGGCCTCACCCTGATGCTGTTTCTGGGGCGACTCGACAAGCGCAGCACCCTCAGCCGTGACGAGCTGGCCAGGCTGGAGGCGCTGTTTCCGCTGGTACATTCGCTGTGCCGCCAGCACTGGCGGGAGGGAGCCGCGTTGCTGGCACAGAGTCCGGTACTGCCGGGTGGCACCGATCTCAAGGCGACGGTGGAGCAGGCCATCGCCAGCGTGGGGGGCGCGAGCCTCACCCGCCGTGAACGCCAGGTGGCGGGATTGCTGTTGCAGGGGTTGGATACCGAGGCCATTGCCGGTGCGCTCGGTATCGGCAGCGGCACGGTGAAGAATCACCGCAAGCACCTCTACGCCAAGCTGCATCTGCGCTCGCGGGCCGAGTTGTTCCGCTTCTTCCTCAATCACCTCATTACGGCGCCTGCGGCTGTCAGCGAAGAGGGGTAACGGGAAATAAAGAGCCCGCCAGGTGGCGGGCTGCGGGGCTATTCGATGTGGGTCGGCTGGCTGTCGGCGCTGTGCGGGGGGTTAAGGTGTTCATAGCGGGCGATCAGCCGCTTGAACTCGTCCCCCTGTCTGACTTTGTCGAGCGCCTGCTGGATTCTGGCAACCTCGTTTTTGTCGGCCTGCGGGTTGAAGGCAAAGCAGTTGTCCTGCTCTTCCAGTACCGCCACGGTGACAAAATCATCGGGTTTGAAGCCCAGCTCTTTCAACTGGTGAAACAGCATCACCTCGTTGCCGGCTACCAGATCGGTACGGGCCATGATGAGCTGACGTACCACCTGATCCATCCGTTCCACCGACATCAGATTGAGCGGACTGACTCCCCGGTTGAGCAGCAGCTGTTCACCTACATCCGCCTGCATCACCCCAATCTGCAGCTTGGCGAGATCCGCCTTGCCGGTCACTTTGGGGGCATCCTTCTTGCGGCCGAGCAGCGCTACCCGGGAGTAGCTGATGGGGCAG
Organism: Aeromonas sp. SG16; assembly: GCF_024436135.1. Classification (NCBI taxonomy): domain Bacteria; kingdom Pseudomonadati; phylum Pseudomonadota; class Gammaproteobacteria; order Aeromonadales; family Aeromonadaceae; genus Aeromonas; species Aeromonas sp. SG16. The sequence goes on along the minus strand of NZ_JANFNW010000005.1, from coordinate 218,995 downwards.
ACCCAGAGGAAGTGGGGATCCCGCTCTTTGGTGTGAGCCGTGGTGAAAAGAACCGCCTCCGGCTGTTGGGTCAGCAGATACCAGCCCCGTGCCCAGGGCATAAAATGGATCGGCTGAACAGGTTCGCCCAGCTCGCGCCAGATGAGAGGAAGCAGTTCGACAGCCATCCCCACCGGTTGGCCATTTTTGTCCTGCCCGTTGAGGGGCATGTTCTGCTCCGAGTAGTAGATAAAGGCATGGGCAGGGAGCGCGACAAGCAGGGCAAAACCGAGCAGAGCAGAGAGCAGACAACGCATGACACACTCCTTGTGCGGATAAGACCGTGATTAACTAACAGTCTATGTGGCCTTTGCCACAACTTCATGATCAGATTGCACGATATTGCCACCCGGTATGGCAGAAAGTAACAGGCCACCTTGCGGTGGCCTGTGGCATTACTTGAGCAGGGCTTCCATTTCGGCTTCTGCCTTGGCGCGGGCTTTGGCCTCTGCCTCTTTGGCGGCATCGGCTACGCTCTCGCCCGCCGTATGGTCAGCGGCACTCACCTGCTGCGTGGCGGTAGCAGCCGCGCTGCTGACCGCTTGCTTGACGGGTTCGACGACGGTCTTGGTCGCTGCCGGTGCTACGGTAGCCACTGCACTGCTGACGGCCTGTTTAGCGGGTTCGACAGCGGCCTTGGTTGCTGCCGGTGTTGCGGTCGCGACTGCGTTGCTGACTGCCTGTTTGACGGGTTCGACGACGGCTTTGGTTGCTGCCGGTGTTGCGGTTGCGACAGCACTGCTGACCGCCTGTTTGGCGGGCTCGACTGCGGCTTTGGTGGCTGCCGGTACTGCGGTAGCGACAGCGTTGCTGGCCGCCTGCTTGGCGGGCTCGACAGCGGCTTTAGTGGCTGCCGGTGCTGCAGTAGCGACTGCACTGCTCGCAGCCTGACTGGTTTGGGCTACCGCTGCTTTGGTTTCCTGAACGGTTGCGGTGGTGTTGGCGACAGCCTGTTTGGCCGGAACGACCGTGGTCGTGGCACTCTTGGCTGCACTGGTGGCGCCAGTGGTTGCGGCCTGGGTGGCTTGTCCGGTCAGCTTGCTGGTGGTGCCGCTGATCGCCTGCGTGGCGCTATTGGTCAGAGAGCCGGTGACGCTGCGGGTGGCGTTGCCGATCGCACTGCCCAGCGAGAAGGGGGCGGCGGCACTCGAGCTGGTACTGCTACCCGTCAGCGCATTGCCGGTGGTGGCAAGCGGCGTGGTTGCAGCCTGCCAGCCCTGCATGGCGGTTGGCCAGACCGGAGTAGTACCCGCCAGATTTTCGCCGAAGGTCTGGGTGGTGCCATCCCCTTTTTGCAGCAGCACGGACATCTGGTTGGTCTGCGAGTTCCAGACCATACCCGCCTGTTTGGCGATGTCGGGTACGGGGGCATACTCCGAGAGCACGTAGAAGAGCGGCCCCTCCTGCTGCAGCTTGTTGGCAGTCTTGAGCAGCTGCATGGTGGTGTCGTAATTGGGGCCAAGGATGGCAGTCATCCGATCCTTGACGAGAGGCTGTTCGAACAGGTTCGCCTCATTGGGATCGAAGCCGACCAGTGGCTTGAGCAGGGCCCACATCAACTGGCTGGTGGGGCTCATCATCAGCAGAGGGGCAACACAGGCGGACAACATCAGGCTCAGGCAGGCCGCCTTGAGCAACGGCATGATACGCATTGGGATAATATCCAAATAACGATTTGATAAATAAGGTTATATTTTGTCTTGAACGGACAAATTCACCGGAATTTGACGGCTGACGACAAGAGATAGTCAGCGGGCGCAGGCAGGCTACCATATTGGTTCCGGAATACCAGTCAGCCTTGCATTTGCCGGTAAAGTAAACACGCGGTATGGTCGCTCCCTATTGGCTGAGCTCACCGAAGTAAAGGAAGAGTCCATGAAAAATCGAGTTCTTTGGCTGCTGGCATCCTGCTGGCTGTTGCCCGTTCATGCAGCTACCGATACCAGGGTGGCAGGCGAGGGGAGCAGTACCCAGCTGGTATTGCCGCTCGGCTCCCTGCCGGAGCGGGTTTGCTGGTTTCAGGATCAGAAGTACTCGCAGGGCGCCCGAATTCTACAGGGGGATATCTGGCTGGAGTGTGGCCCGCAGAACGATCTGGAGAGCAATGGCCCGCTGGTCTGGCGTTCGGCGGCGACCGTATTGCCGGCGACCCGCGATGATCGACAACAAAAAACGATTTCGGTTGGTCAGTGACCCATTTCTTGATCCAGCTAAAGACAAGGGCGTGATCCCTGTCGCATAATGCAGCTCCTTCTTCTCATGGCTGGAACCTAAGAAATGGCTCGTCGCTCTTCCAATGCACAACGTCGTCGCAGTAGCTGGTGGTACAAACGCCTGTTGGCAAGGGAGCGGCAAGAGCGCGAAGCGCGTTCTGTCCGTGATTGATACAGAAGTGAAAAAACGGAGCCTTGGCTCCGTTTTTGTTATGTGTTGCCGTCAAATCCGGCCAGCTTTCCCCATTGCCAATGGCTTGATGCCACACATCCCCAAGGAGCAGATGCCGTGAAAGTCGAAGTTGTTCCCTACCGCCCCCAATGGCCAGCCCTCTTCCAGGCAGAAGCAGACCAACTGCGCAGCCTGCTGGATGAGTGTCTGCTCGCAGTGCACCATATCGGCAGTACCTCGGTCAGCGGGCTGGCGGCCAAGCCCATCATAGATATCCTGCTGGAGGTCTCCTCGCTGGAGCGGCTAGACCAGCAAAACGGTCTGCTGGAAGTCATGGGGTACGAAGCGATGGGAGAGTGCGGCATCTCGCGGCGTCGCTATTTTCGCAAAGGCGGCGATGAGAGGACGCACCAGATCCATGCCTTCTTGCAGGGGGATCCCCATGTCGTTCGTCATCTGGCTTTTCGTGATTATCTCAGGGCTCATCCTGCCATCTGCCGGGAGTATGCCGCTCTGAAAGAGACGGTTGCAGCGCAGTGTGAGAACCGGATCGAGCGCTATTGCGAGGGCAAGAATGACTTTGTGAAAGAGCACGAGGCGAGAGCGCTGAGCTGGCAGGTCAGCAGGCGATAGAAAGCCGGTGCCCTACCTCAGCCACGGCCCGGCGAATAAGTGGGCTGGGGGGATGTGCAAATCAGCCGGATATTGCATGATGGGGGTTTCGAGAAGGAGCCTCATATGCCGATTACCATCCGTCATGCCGAACCCGCCGATGCCCCCGCCTTGCGGGATCTTCATGCCATGCCCAATGCTCAGGCGGGCACCTTGCAACTGCCCTATCCAGCGCTGAGTGTTTGGCAACAGCGGCTGGAACAGAGTGGCGCGGTAGCGCTTGTTGCCGAGGTAGAGGGGCTGCTGGTTGGCCAGATAGTATTGCATGTGGAGCCCAATCCCAGACGGAAGCATGTGGCCGGGATTGGCATGGGAGTGCGGGATGACTGGGCTGGCAAGGGGGTTGGCTCTGCCCTGATGGCCGCGGCGCTGGATCTGGCCGATAACTGGCTCAACCTGCACCGGATCGAGCTGACGGTTTTTGTCGATAACGAAGCAGCGCTGGCGCTTTATCGCAAGTTCGGCTTTGTGGAGGAGGGGCGAGCTCGCGACTATGCCTTCCGCCAGGGGCGCTATGTGGATGTGTTCTATATGGCCAGAGTCGTGGGGGGCGCCAGTCGCTAACGATATGGTCGATTATCAGGCCAGATTGCGCCCGGTGATCCGGGCGCTGGAGCAGAATCCCGATCTCTCCATCGAAACGCTGGCAAGCAGTGCCTGCTTGTCTTTCTACCATTTTCACCGGGTGTTTACGGCTGTGGCGGGGGAGACGCCCGGGGAGATGTGTCGTCGTCTGCGCATCCAGCGGGCTGCTTGGCAGCTCTGCTATACCGATGCCAGTGTCACGGCCATTGCGTTGGGGGCGGGGCTCGCCAGCTCCCAGGCGTTTGCCAAGGTATTTCGCCGTTACTATGGTTGCACGCCGGGAGAGTTTCGCCGCGACAAGAGCAAGAATGGACACTTGATGAGCAAGGATGGACACGCATTTGTGAAGCCGAATCCTTATGCTGAGGGTCACTCATCTGCAAGGAGCAATACCATGAAAATCATCGAGATGGACGCCCGTACTCTGGCCTATATGCGTGTCACCGGCCCCTATGGCGAGGGGTATGACCCCGTCTGCAGCCAGCTGCATCAGTGGGCCAGCACCCGCGGTCTGGAAGGTGGGGAGTGGATCTTCATCTATCACGATAACCCCGAGGTGACTCCGCCAGCTCAGTGTCGCACTGACATCGGGGTGACGGTGCCTGCGGGGACGGTGGGGATGGGAGCGGTCGAGATCCAGCTTATTCCCGCCGGTTGTTACGCCCAGTCCCGTTATCTTATTACCGACCGCAGTCAGTATGGCCCTCGTTGGCAGGAGCATATCGGCGACATCGTTGCTGCCGGGCTGGAGTTTGGCAATGGTCCCTGCTTCGAGCTCTATCACAGCATGAGCGATGATCCTGTGCAGGACGATGTCAGCTTTTGCTCCAGCCTAAAGGGGTAGCGCAGCAAGACGGAAGGGATGGTACAGAACGTCGCGCAGAAACGAGAGAGCCGGACAGTGTCCGGCTCTTTTTATATCAGCGGGCGCTGATTAGCGCTGCAGGCTCTTCTGGGCGAACTTGGGTCTGGCATTCATGATCTGCTCCACCTGCTCGTCGCTCATCTTGCCACGTGACAGCCCCAGCACCTTGTAGGTGAGCAGCGGTCGGGCGGGCAGGGCGATCATCAGGGCGCGGATCTGGTTCTCGTCCTCTTTCTCGCGCGTCGGTTTGCCGTAGGCGTAAGTGAGGACGCCGGCATCCATCAGGTTTTTGACGGCGGGCTCGGTGATCGGCAGGTTTATGACGCTTTTGCGCTGCAGTACGAACTCGCGCAGCACTGCCTTCTCGTTGAAATCGAGGAAGCTGATCATCTGGGCCAGTTGATCCTGCTGGCGGCGTGCCTGCCACTCGTCACAGGCCCACTCCCAGGCGATCAGGAAGCCCTGACTGCAGAAGTAGGAGATGGCGATCAGCATGCCGACTCCCAGCCAGGCCGCGTGGGTCGTGGCCCACTGGCTGACGGCACCCTTCATCAGTCCGGCCGGAAACAGCAAAATGATGCTGCAACAGAGCAACAACCAGACCATCATCCAGTTGAGGCGGTTCAGTTGATAGAAATGTTGGATCCACCGTTTCATTGTTCATCCTTCCCAAACTGTTGTGGATAGTGAACTACCTACAGCAATCGGTGTGCCAACAGCGCAATAGCGGTGGAGAGGAGGGGCTGGCGAGGTTACATTCCCTTACAACTTATTGAATGAGTTGTCATTAATTTGCCTTGTGAGGCGGCGGTCGAGTTGGTAAAACGTCCCCTCAGTCATTGGGGAGTAGCAACCCGCCCGTATTCCGGGCCGGGCCCATGTCAACACTCTTGGATCCTCGTATCCATGGCATGGGCGGCGATAGGCACTATCGCTCTGCAAGACCTTTGGCCTCGATATGCACGCCAGCCGGGCGAGCCATGTCGGGTCCATCGGTTATTCTGCTCGCCTGGCGGTATCTATTATGTTGATTACCCTGCTGTTATTTCTCGCCTCTGCGGTCACCATCTACCTTGCCTGCGAATACTTCGTCAACGGCATCGAGTGGACTGGCCACCACTTCAAACTATCCCAAAGCGCCACCGGCTCCCTGCTGGCGGCACTGGGTACGGCGCTGCCCGAGTGCATCGTCACCCTGACCGCTTTGCTGATGGGCAACACGACCGCCCAGCAGGAGATCGGCATTGGTGCCGCCCTTGGCGGGCCACTGGTGCTGGCGACCATCGGCTATGCGGCGGTTGGCCTCACCCTGGTGCTTTGCATGGGGCGTACCGAGCGCGCCATCGATGGCGAGGTGCAGCGCGAGATTGGCCGGGATCAGCGCTGGTTTATGGGGATCTTTCTGGTGGCGACCGCGCTGGGGCTGGTCGCTTTCACCGGCAAGAGCTGGCTGGCCCCGCTCTTCCTGCTGGTCTACCTCGTCTATGTAAGGCGCGAGCTGAAGCAGGCTGACAGCCACGAAGTCGAATTGCCGGAGCCCCTCAAGCTGGCTCCAAATGCCGGGATCCCGCCCCTTGGCAAGGTGTTGCTGCAGACGCTGGCTGCGTTGGTGGTGGTAGCGCTGGCTGCCCAGCTGTTTGTCCATCAGCTGGAGAGCATGGGCGAGCTTTTTGGCCTCTCGCCGGTGCTGGCGGCTCTGCTGTTGAGTCCGGTGGCGACCGAGATGCCGGAGCTGATGAACGTGCTGATCTGGGTGCGGCAGGGCAAGAACCGGTTGGCGCTGGCCAATATCTCCGGGGCCATGATGATCCAGGGCACTATCCCCAAGGCGTTCTGCTTGCTCTTTACCCCCTGGTTGCTGGATGGCGCAATGATGGCCTCCTCGCTGGTGACGCTGTTGGCGGTCGGGTTGCTCTGGTGGGGGTTCAGAAAGGGAACCATGACCGCCGGGCGGTTGGCGCTGGTCGGTCTGCTCTATCTCGGTTTTTGCGGCTGGTTGCTGGTGAGCTGAAGCGGGAAGCGCGGATATGAAAAAGCCCCCTTGGCAGGGGGCTTTGTTGTATCGGTTGGGGCGGTGCTTACAGCGCGGCGATCTCGGCCTGCTGGGCTTCCAGCTTGGTCAGCTGGAGACGGTAATCTTCCAGCTTCTCGCGCTCTTTGGCGATGACCGCTTCCGGCGCCTTGGCGACGAAGGCTTCGTTGCCGAGTTTGCCTTCGATACGGCCGCACTCGCCCACCAGACGGGCAACTTCTTTGGCCAGACGGGCCAGTTCGGCATCCTTGTCGATGAGACCGGCCATCGGGATCATCAGTTCGGTAGCACCGATCAGCTTCTTCACTGACAGCGGAGCGGTTTCACCGTCCGCCAGTACGCGGATGGACTCCAGACGGGCCAGCGACTTGAGGAAGGCCTCGTTGTCAGCGGCGCGCTGGGCATCCTTGGCATCGCACTGGAGCAGTACGTTGAGCGGCACGCTCGGCGCCACGTTCATCTCGGCGCGGATGTTGCGGATGCTGACGATGAACTCCTTCACCCATTCCTGATCCGCCATCGCGGCTTCGTCCACCTTGGCGGCGTCGAACTCAGGGAAGGCCTGAATCATGATGGTGTCGGCGTGTACGCCAGCCAGCGGAGCGACCGATTTCCAGATGGTCTCGGTGATGAACGGGATGATCGGGTGCGCCAGACGCAGCAGGGTTTCCAGCACGGTCACCAAGGTATGGCGGGCAGCGCGCTGCTCGGCCTCGGAACCCTTGGTCAGCACCGGCTTGGTCAGCTCCAGATACCAGTCACAGAACTGGTTCCAGATAAATTCGTACAGCACGCCAGCCGCGATGTCGAAGCGGTAGGTATCGAGGGCGGTACGGAAGTCACGGATGGCCACTTGCAGCTGGGACTGGATCCAGCGATCCGCCAGACTGAACTGCATTTCGCCACCGGCAAAACCGCAGTCCTGATCTTCTGTGTTCATCAGCACATAGCGGGAGGCGTTCCACAGCTTGTTGCAGAAGTTGTTGTAGCCGTCCAGGCGCTTCATGTCCCAGTTGATGTCACGACCGGTAGAGGCCAGCGCCGCCAGGGTGAAGCGCAGGGCGTCGGTACCGTGGGCATCGATCCCTTCCGGGAACTGCTTGGCGGTGCGCTTGGCGATCTTTTCGGCCATCTGCGGTTGCATCATGTTGCCGGTGCGCTTCTCCAGCAGATCTTCCAGCGAGATGCCGTCGATCATGTCGAGCGGGTCCAGCACGTTGCCCTTGGACTTGGACATCTTCTGGCCCTCTTCGTCACGGATAAGGCCAGTGATGTAGACGGTCTTGAACGGGACTTGCGGCTGGCCGTTTTCGTCCTTGATGAAGTGCATGGTCATCATGATCATCCGGGCAATCCAGAAGAAGATGATATCGAAGCCGCTCATCAGCACGTCGGTCGGGTGGAAGGTCTTGAGTGCCTCGGTATTGTTCGGCCAGCCCAGAGTGGAGAAGGTCCACAGGGCGGAGCTGAACCAGGTGTCGAGCACGTCTTCGTCCTGACGCAGGGTGGTTACGGACGGGATGCTGTGCTTGGCGCGCACTTCATCTTCGCTGCGACCAACGTAGACGTTGCCGGCATCGTCATACCATGCCGGGATGCGGTGACCCCACCACAGCTGACGGGAGACGCACCAGTCCTGAATGTCGCGCATCCAGGAGAAGTACATGTTTTCGTACTGCTTCGGCACGAACTGGATGCGGCCATCTTCCACCGCCTCGATGGCGGTCTTGGCCATCGGTGCCACGCGCACGTACCACTGGTCGGTCAGCATCGGCTCGATGGGCACGCCACCGCGATCGCCGTAAGGCTGTTGCAGCACGTGATCCTTGATCTCGTCCAGCAGACCCAGCTCTTCCAGCTTGGCCAGAATCGCCTTACGGGCGGCGAAGCGCTCCAGACCGGCGAACTCGGCCGGCAGGGCGGCGTCGTAGGCAGTGCTCGGGTTGCCGTTGGTATCGACCACTTCGGCCTCGGCACGCACGTGGGCATCCAGAGTGAAGATGTTGATCATCGGCAGGCTGTGGCGCTTGCCCACTTCGTTATCGTTGAAGTCGTGGGCCGGGGTGATCTTCACGCAACCGGTGCCCTTCTCCATGTCGGCGTGTTCGTCGGCAACGATGGGGATCAGACGGTTCACCAGCGGCAGCAGGATGTGCTGGCCGATCAGCGCCTTGTAGCGCGGGTCTTCCGGGTTCACGGCCACGGCGGTATCGCCCAGCATGGTCTCCGGACGAGTGGTGGCGACGATCAGGTAATCTTTGCCTTCGGCGGTCTTGGCGCCGTTGGCAAGCGGATAGCGCAGGTGCCACATGTGGCCCTTGATCTCACGGTTCTCCACTTCCAGATCGGAGATGGCGGTGTTGAGTTTCGGATCCCAGTTCACCAGACGCTTGCCGCGGTACATCAGGCCATCTTCGTAAAGACGGACAAACACTTCCTGCACGGCAGCGGAGAGACCCTCATCCATGGTAAAGCGCTCGCGCTCCCAATCCACGGAGTCGCCCAGACGACGCATCTGGCGGGTGATGGTACCGCCGGACTCTTCCTTCCACTGCCAAATCTTGTCGATGAAGGCATCACGGCCGTAATCGTGGCGAGTTTTGCCCTCTTCTGCAGCGATCTTGCGCTCAACCACCATCTGGGTAGCGATACCGGCGTGGTCGGTACCTGCCTGCCACAGGGTGTTCTTGCCCTGCATGCGGTTGTAGCGGATCAGGGTATCCATCAGGGTTTGCTGGAAGGCGTGACCCATGTGCAGGCTGCCGGTGACGTTCGGCGGCGGGATCATGATGCAGAAGGAGTCTTTGCTGGTGTCGCCGTGGGGCTTGAAGTAGCCCTGAGCTTCCCAGTGCTGGTAGAGCGCCTGTTCGATGGCGTTGTGATTAAAAGTCTTTTCCATGGTCTCGCCGTAATCTGGATGGATGGATTCTGGTGTTGATTCGTCGTGGATCACAGGCGGCGCAGTCAGGGCTGCGCCGGATCCGGTGCGGCAAGGACGGGCTGATCCCTCATCTCGAGGGCATGGCCTGCCTGGCGATAGTGCTTGTAGCGCTCGCGGGCTTGCTGCTTTTGTGTTTCGTCAGTGGGGACAAAATCTACCACTTGAGCGAAGTGTCCTGCAAACAAAGGTGTCTGTTTGGCCAGATTGATGAGGCGGGCGTAGCGCCGCCGTGGCGGCTGGTGGCCGATCTCCACCGGTGCCTGACCGCTTTCGCCCTGCAGCTGGTGCGGCACGAAGCGCTCCGGCGGCAGCTGCCACAGCAGCTCGTCGAGGCGCAGAGCCTGCGCTTCGTCGTCGCAGAACAGGTAGATATGGCCCGCACCCCAGCTATCGGCTACGAGCTGGCAGGCGAGCCGTTCGATGGCCGACGCCTGCGTGTCATCCTGTTCGCTCATCAGGTAAAAGGTCACTTGGCTCATCAGGTTGATCCCGTGTTGCAGTGACGGACTATTGACCGCCTCATGAGGCTCGCGGGGTGTTTCTCCGCTCGCAACTCACTGATTCAAGAATGAAACAAGGAAGAGGCGGGCCTCTTCCTTGTGATTCAGGGTAACGCCAACCCCGTTGATGCACGCATCCGACAGGGTGGGAGAGTTACTCTTTCTCTTCGATATCCACGCCAGCCCGGTTCAGCAGGAACTGGGTCAGCAGGGGCACCGGACGACCGGTGGAGCCTTTATCCTTGCCACTCTTCCAGGCGGTCCCGGCGATATCCAGGTGGGCCCAGTTGTACTTCTTGGTGAAGCGTGACAGGAAGGCGGCCGCAGTAATGGTTCCGGCCGGACGACCGCCGATGTTGGCCATGTCGGCGAACGGGCTGTCGATCTGCTCCTGATACTCGTCGAACAGCGGCAGACGCCAGGCGCGATCACCCGCCTGCTCGGAGGCGTTGAGCAGCTCGTGGGCCAGCGGGTTGTGGTTGGCCAGCAGACCCGAGGTGTGGTGACCCAACGCGATGACGCAGGCTCCGGTCAGGGTCGCCACGTCGATCACGGTATCCGGCTCGAAGCGGTCCACATAGGTCAGCGCATCGCACAGCACCAGACGACCTTCCGCATCGGTGTTGAGCACTTCGATGGTCTGGCCGGACATGGAGGTGAGAATGTCACCCGGGCGATAGGCGTTGCCACCCGGCATGTTCTCGCAACCTGCCAGCACGCCAACCACGTTGATCGGCAATTGCAACAGTGCCAGCGCATGCATGGTACCGAGCACGGAGGCGGCGCCACCCATGTCGTACTTCATCTCGTCCATGCCGTCGGCCGGCTTGATGGAGATGCCGCCGGAATCAAAGGTCAGACCCTTGCCGACCAGCACGATGGGCTTGGCATCCGGATGACCCTTGTATTCGATGATGGCCATCATGGCTTCGTTGTCGGAGCCGCGAGCCACTGCCAGATAGGAGTTCATGCCGAGCTCGGCCATCTCCTGCTCACCCACCACCTTGGTGGTGATGTTGTCGTAGGCATCGGCCAGACGACGGGCCTGAGAGGCGAGATAGGCCGGATTGCAGACGTTGGGCGGCATGTTCGCCACGTCGCGGCAGACCCGCACACCTTTGGCCACGGCCAAGCCGTGAGCGATGGCTTTTTCACCAATGGTCAGTTCCCGACGCGTCGGCACGTTGAATACCAGCTTGCGCAGCGGGCGACGTGGCTCGGCCTTGTTGGTCTTGAACTGGTCAAAGCTGTAGAGGCCCGCCTTGGTGGTTTCTACCGCCTGACGCACCTTCCAATAGGTATCCCGACCCTTGACGTGCAGCTCGGTCAGGAAGCAGACCGCTTCCATGGAGCCGGTTTCGTTCAGGGTGGTGATGGTCTTGTTGATGATCTGCTTGTACTGGCGTTCGTCGAGTTCCCGCTCCTTGCCGCATCCGACCAGCAGTACGCGCTCGCTGAGCACGCCCGGTACTTGATGCAACAGCAGCATCTGACCTGGTTTCCCTTCCAGGTCGCCACGGCGCAGCAGCGAACTGATATAGCCATCGCTGATCTTGTCCAGTTGTTCGGCAACCGGAGAGAGGCGACGAGGCTCAAATACGCCGACTACGACGCAGGCGCTCCGTTGCTTCTCAGGACTGCCACTCTTTACACTGAACTCCATGGAATCTCCTACATCCTAAAGACAAAAGGCACCTTTTATTGAATAATGCGGTGCTTGTTGGGGTATCAGAGGCGGAGCGAACAGCCACTGGCTCCGCAGTTTAAACTGGTAAAAATCCAATATACGGCCCTATTTTTCAGGCATTCGACTAAAAACACAAGTTTACTTGGGAATGACTGTGATCGTTTTCCGATATTTGTTCAGGGAAACCCTGAAAACCCAGCTGGCAGTGTTATTCGTGTTGCTGCTTATCTTTGTCAGCCAGCAATTTATCCAGATTATTGGCGACGCTGCCGACGGCGAGGTACCGACACGTCTGGTCTCCACCCTGCTGCTGCTCAACCTGCCCAACATGGCGCTGTTGATGCTGCCAATCAGCCTGTTTTTGGCCATCTTGTTTGCTCACGGGCGCCTCTATGCCGAAAGCGAGATGACGGTGATGCATGCGGTTGGTTTCAGCCACCGTTTCGTGATGCGCAATGCCATGTTTCTGGCGCTGCTCACCGCCGCTGTCGCTGCCTTCAATACCGGCTGGATCGCCCCGCAGGCGAAGGAGCGCGAGTATCAGGTTATCGACGAGTTCAAGGCTGATCCCGGTATCTCCTTCCTGCAGGCGGGTCGCTTTATGGAGCTCGACAAGGGGCGTCTGGTTGCCTACATCCAGGATTTGAATGATAACGGCTCCAAACTGCACAAAATCTTCGTGCTGCAGCGACCCGAAGGGAACAATCCTCCCTCTGTGGTGGTGGCATCCGAAGGGGTGGTGACGGTGGATGCCAACGGTTTGCAGTGGCTGACCCTGACCGATGGGTCCCGCTACGAGGGTAACTTCTCCGGCAAGCAGTTCCAGGTCTCCGATTTTCGCGAGTACGGCCTGATCATTCGCCAGCAGGAGATGGAGCGCTCCAACCGCAAGGCGGCAGCCAAGCCGACCATGGAGCTGTTCGGTACCCAGGACAACTCCATGATGGCGGAGCTGCAGTGGCGCCTCTCGTTGCCGCTTTCGATTCCGGTGCTGACCCTGCTGGTGGTGCCGCTGGCGCGGGTCAATCCCCGTCAGGGCCGTTATGCCAAGCTGCTGCCTGCCATCATGCTCTATCTCTCTTACTTCCTGCTGCTCAGTGCCGCCCGTTCGGCCATCGACAGCGGCCGGTTGCCCTACTGGCCGGGGATGTTCCTGGTTCCGCTCGGTTACCTGCTTTTTATCGGTTTGCCCCTCAACCTGCAGGGCACCAGCTGGTGGAATGGGGTGAAAGGGCGTTATTTCAACAGAAAATCAGCATGATGCTGCAACATAGGAACTTCTGCTGATGTTTGGCATTCTCGACAGATATATCGGCCGGGTCATCTTTATGTCGATCCTGCTGTGTGAGATCACGCTGGTTGGCCTTGCGGGTCTGATCAAGTACGTGGAGCAGCTGCGCTCGGTCGGTGAGGGCAACTACGACATGGTCAATGCCCTCTACTATGTGCTGCTTTCGATGCCGAAAGAGGCGGTACTCTTCTTCCCGCTGGCGGCCCTTCTGGGTGGCCTGATCGGTCTGGGTCAACTGGCGACCAGCTCCGAGCTGGTGGTGATGCAGGCGGCGGGTCGCTCCAAGATCAGTATCGTGATGGCCGCGCTCAAGACGGCGATCCCGCTGATGATCCTGGTGTTGCTGATGGGGGAGTATGTGGCCCCCGTTGCCAAGCGAATGGCGGATGATATTCGTGCCGGCGCCATCTCCGAAGGGCGGTTGACCGTCTCCGCCTACGGGGTGTGGGCTCGCGATGGCAACAACTTCGTCAATATCAACGGGGTGCGCAACGATGGCGCGCTGACCGGTATCACCCTCTACCGCTTTACCCCCGAGCGCAAGATGATCGATGTGGTTCAGGCGCAGGAGGGGACGTTTGAACAGCACCACTGGCTGCTCAAGCAGGTACAGGTCACCCGCTTTGATGATCCGACCCGGGTGCAGAGCGAACAGCATGCCCAGATGGAGTGGAGCTCCGAACTGACGCCCAAACAGCTTGGGGTGGTGAGTATCGATCCGGAGAACCTCTCGATCTCCGGCCTACGCGACTACATCGGCTATCTGGACGCCAACAAGCAGGATGCCGGCCGCTACAAGCTGGAGATGTGGCGCAAGTTGCTGGCCCCCCTCTCGGTGGTGGCCATGATCCTGCTGGCCTCCTCGTTTATCTTTGGCCCGCTGCGCTCGGTGAGCATGGGGGCGCGGATGCTGATGGGGATCATGACCGGCTTTGCCGTCTACGTGAGTGATCGGGTATTTGGCCCCGTTACGCTGGTCTACTCGGTTCCTCCGATCCTGGCGGCGATAGCCCCCAGTCTGCTTTTTGGCGGCATATCGCTTTATATCCTCGGCCGCAAACAGTAGCGGTTCTGGAATGTAAAAAGGGCACCTTTCGGTGCCCTTTTTCGTTCCTGTCGAGCAAGGCTTACTTGTTCAGCAGTTCCAGATTTTCCTGTTTGCTCAATACCACGACCTGGCACTCTGCCCAGATATCCTGAAACGCGCGCGGTGCCTTACGGTTGAAGAGACACATCAGATTGCCAAGGCCGAAGGCGGCAGTGGCGAGCCGGATCAGCGCCTGAGTGATGCGGATATTGCTGCCATCTTCGTTCTGGATGCGCAGCCGCCAGGCCCGCATGCCGATCGTTTGACCGGCGCGAGTCCAGAACCAGGTGTAGAAACCGCAGATGACAAAGGCGAGCCACAGGGTATAGATCAGGCTCAGGGGATGGCGGGTCAGCAACCAGACGGTATCTTCACCCGCCGGTACGCTGGCCATGCCGGTGACCAGCAGCAGTTTGGCGACGCCCATGCCGATAAAACCGGCAATGACGAGCAGCGAAGTGACGACCAGATAGTCGTAGATGAGGGCTCCCAGCCGACGCAGCAGACCTGCTGACGGGTACTGGAATGCCACAGGCTTGGAGGGGGTTTGTTGGACTTTTTTATGCTTGGCCATCGTTTTTATTCCATTAAAAGGATGGCGGCATTCTATGTAACTGATCCGGTGTCGGCAAGGCGTTGAATAAATGAACAAACAGGAGTGTTCAATCGAAAAACACCTTGCATGGCCTCGCGCCATTCGTATAATCCCTCGCAGTTGCCCGGGTGGCGAAATCGGTAGACGCAGCGGATTCAAAATCCGCCGGTGAATAACCGTGTCGGTTCGAGTCCGACCCCGGGCACCATCAAATTCATGACAAAAGGCCATCAACAATGATGGCCTTTTGTTTTTTCCGCTTTTTATTTCTTGGCGCTCTGCATGGCTGGAGCGGCTTTTTCCTCTTTTAAATCGCCCGCTTATCCCTCTCTTTTCTTGCCGCCAGAAGGCTTCTTTTTCTGCCAGTATTCCGCCCGTTCGAGTGTAATAACTTGCTCTGGCAAAGATATTTATCCCCACAGGGCAAATAGCAAGGTGCCAAAAGCACCGCCAAAGAGCATCAGGGCGACGGCTTTGGGTGAGCCGTGCAGCTTGGTCCACATAAAGAGGCTGGTGAGGGCGAGCAACAGCAGTGCCAGCGCGGCGAGATCGCCAAACAGTTGCCAACCAAGGCCAGTTCCCATGCCGCGATGCAGCCGGTTGAGGCTGGCGGCAAAGTTCGCCTGCTGCAAGTCGGTGCGTACCAGCAGGGTGCCTTCCACATAGCTGGCGGCCACGCTGTGGGTGAGGGTGACGCCACGCATCTCCCAGCGGGCGGGCAGGGTGAGTTCACCGGATGGTGTCGGCAGTCGCTGGGCCGGGGTGATCATGGCGCGGCCATCCTCGAATCCGTCCGCGTAGCGTTGCTGCAGCAGACTCTTCAGCTCATCGGGGCTGGCCAGCGGTACGGCCAGCGTTATCTCTTCGCTCGACTTGACGGTATGGGGGCCGGGTAGCGGCAATACGGCCCTGTGCTGCAACCAGAGCCCGGTAATGCCATAGAGCAGCATCAGGGTAAGGGTGAAAAATCCGGCCCAGGCATGGAGGCGGCGCACCCATTTGTTGTTGTGAAGGGGAATTCTTCTGCGTTTCATTATCTGTGTTTCATAAAAAACTGGCCAGCAAGGGCTGGCCAGTGAGGATGGTCGGTTACAAGGTTCAGAAGCGGTAGCTGCCGGTCAGCATCAGCTGACGGGGCGTTCCCGGCATGATCTGGGTGGCGCCGGTGGCGCTGACGAAATACTCATGGTCGGTCAGGTTCTCCGCGCTCAGCTCGGCTTCCCACTGCTGCCAGCGGTAACCGGCACGGGCATCGAAGCGGGCGTAGCCGGGCAACACTGTGGTGTTGGCGTTGTCGGCAAAGCGATCGCCCACCGCGGTCATCCCCGCCTCGCCAAACCAGCCCTGTTTGCCGCTCTGGTAACCGGCAAACAGCTGGCCATTCTGGCGAGAGACGTTCATTGGCCGTTTGCCCTGCAGATCGGCATCCGCCTTGACCTGCTCGGCATCCTGAATGGCGATACCGCCACGCAGATAGAGCTCGTCGGTCAGCTGGGCGCGGGCGCTCAGCTCGACCCCGTCGGTACGCTGCAATCCGGTCAGGATCACCTTGGTGGGATCCAGCGGATCCTTGCTGCGCTTGTTGTACATCTCCAGCCGGTAGACAGAGAGAGTGGTCGCCAGCCGGCCATTCAGCCAGTCACTCTTCACACCTCCTTCGTAGAGGCGGGTGTGCTGCGGTTCCAGATGGTTGTTGGGATCTCCCGGAGTGAACCCGATCAGCTCGCCGCCCACCGGGGTAAAGGTCTTGCTGTAGGAGGCGTAGAACGCATGCTCCTCAAGAGGATTCCATACCAGGCCTAGGCGCGGACTCAGGCTGGTGACCGAAAGGGTCTCCTCCTTGTTGAGGTCGTTGCGGCGGCTGGTGACGGTGAAGTCATCGCGACGCAGCCCACCCACCAGATGCCAGTCGCCCAGGCTGAGCTGATCCTGCAGATAGATGCCGTTGCCACGCACCTTGTGGTTGGCATCGCTGGAGAGCTTCATCGGGCCGTTGTAGCTGGGCAGCGAGCCCGGGTCATAGAGGTTGCCGGGCGCAATGGGGGCGGCATTCTGATAGAGCTTGGGCGTGCGTGCCTGCCAATCCTGTTCCAAACCGATGAGCAGACGATGCTCGACGGGGCCGCTTTGCAGCTGACCTTCTACCTCGGTGTTGCTGATCAGGTTTTTGGCCTTCAAATCCTGCTGCCAGCGAGAGCGGGTCACCTTGTCCCCTTTCACGCTGGTGACATAGGTGTTGTCGAACTGGCTGTCGAGGGTGGTGTAAGCGAGCTGCTGGCGCAGTTGCCACTGATCGTTGATATCCCAGGAGAGGCGGGAGCGGGTCGACTGCGCCACATCGTCGATGAAGTCGCGGCTGGTGTCGCTGTAAACATACTCTCGTGGCACATCTGCCGGTCGGCCATTGACGCCGGGAATACCGCGATCCGGCATACGGTTGTGCTCGTTGCGCTCGAACTGCACCAGCCAGTTGAGGCTGTCGCTGATCTCCCAGTTGGCTGACGGTGCCAGCAGGGTGCGCTTGCCGGTTACTCCGTTGCGGAAACTCTCTTTGTCCTCCTGCGCCATGTTGAGGCGCAGTCGCAGCTGCTCGCTCGCTTCGCCGTTGAGGTCTGCGGCCAGCCGCTGAGTGTCGAAACTGCCGACCCGAGCTGTGACGCTGGAGGCTTGTTCCTTTTGCGGTGTCTTGCTGACTCGGTTCACTATGCCGCCCGTGCTGCCACGGCCGTAGAGTACGGCTGCCGGCCCTTTCAATACCTCGACCCGCTCGATATTGCCGAGATCGCGGGTGTACTGCATGTCATCGCGAAATCCGTCGAGATAGAAGTCGTTGCTGGCGCTGAAGCCGCGGATATTGACCCCGTCGAAGCGGGTATCACCGCTGGCGTTGACCCCGGGAATGCCAGCCAGCGCTTCGCTCAGGGTGGGTTGGCCGAAGGCAGTCAGCTCGCTTGCCTTGACGCTGTCGATGGCTTGCGGCACCAGTTTTGCCGGCGTGCTGGTGCGGGTCGCTGTCGCGACCTCCTCGTGCTGGCTGCGCTTGCCGACGACCGTCATGGTTTCATCGGCAGCCTGGGCATGAAGGGCTGTACCGAACAGTGCCAGCGAGATGAGGGTTCTGCGAAAGTGAGGGTGCTGCATATTCAATTTGACTCTTGAAGGTGCGGCCTGATGGCCTGAACTTGTTGGTTTAATTGTAATTAGTATCTGCCCCGAAAAAAATCGGGATGCCAATGATATTGATTTTCATTTGTATAGCAAGGTGAAAATGGAAGTGTGTAGAGGGAGATAAGCGCGGGCGATGGGGTGGCGAGTTGTGCGAGGAGACTGGCCCGCAAGGTGCGGGCCGGAGAACGAAATTATTGGGTACGCAGCAACCAGCGGGTCGCAGGCAAGGTAGCCAGCAGGCGATAAGCAAGCAGTGAGGCACCCAGCAGCAGTGGCACCTTGACCAACTCCCATAAAATGGAAGCGCCCTGCGGGCCAAAGGTGAAGAGCCAGACCACCAGCATCATGTGCAGACAGTAAAGGCCCAGCACCTTGGGGGATTGGCGGGCGAGCCAGCTTCCCTTTCCCCAGTCAGGATGGGCCAGCAACAGGCCAAAGAGGCCGACGGCCCAGGGCACGGAACCGAGCAGAAAATCGTGGCGAGTCAGCGGGATACCGGCAAAGGTGCGCAGAACGCAGGCTTCCAGCCCATAGAGCGCGAGTCCACCCAGCAGTAGCCACCATCCGCTGCGGGCCGACGGTTGCCACTGCTGCTGGCGCAAGCGGGCCCCCATTGCCACAAACAGCAGGGAGAAGAAGGGGCCGTTACGGGTGAGCAATAGCCACTCCTCTCCCAGCAATGGCTTGGCATAGGAACCACCGAGCAGTGCCAACAGGTAGAGCCCGGCACCCAGCATGAGTGCGAATCCCGGCTTGCCAAGCCACTGACAAAACGCCAGCAGGGTGACCGCCAGGATCAGTGCCGGCAGAAACCAGAGGTGGATCATGCCGCCGACCAGCCAGCGATTGACCGAATCTCCGAGCTGGAACTGCCACTGTGCGTTGAGGGAGTTCAGATAACCCTGTTCGATGGCATTCAGCGGATTGAAGGGCACCAGCAGGTAGACGAGGCTCCAGACCAGCCAGAGCTGGAGCAGGGGGCGGCAGTAACGCCATGCCACGCTCATCGGTGCTCCAGCACTCAGCTTGGGTTGCAGAAAGTAGCCGGCACAGAGGAAAAACAGCGGTACGGCAAAGCGGCAGAGCTGGTTGATGATGCCGCTGAGCCAGAGGTAGCTCTCGCTACCCCACAGCGTGGGGTCGAAGGGGTGAGCGAAAGGGGATACGTGAATGGTCATCACGGCCAATATGGCGATTACCCGCCCACACTCGATACTGGATATGCGCATATTGCTGGCTCGAGGTTACAGGGTTGAGCCAGCACGCTAAAAGTGTGGTGTTTGATTTACAACTCATTGATTCCATTAATGTGAATCACGCTATTGAGCGGTTACATTTCGTAACGGGGTGGTGGAGAGGGTTACTTGGGGTGTGATCTGGCCCCCGTTTGCGGTGGCCATGGCCAGCATGAAAAAAGCGAGGCAGGAGCCTCGCTTTTTGAGTTTGCAGGATCGATTATTCGCGCAACATGGCGCTCTGGTTGGCTGCCAGGGTTGTTCTGCCAGAGCTCTCCAGCCAGGTTTTGATCCGCTTGGCATCGGCCACCCTGTCGTTGGTGGTTTCGGCGTTCAGCAGCACCATGATCACCGGCTCGTTGTTCACCCTGGTACCCAGCACCAGACAACGACCCGCTTCGCGGATATAGCCGGTTTTGGAGAGGGTAAATTCCCACTGACCCTCGCGAACCAGCCGGTTGGAGTTGCGATAGTGAAGCTGGCTCTTGTTGGTTCGCACATAGCTCTGATCGTCGGTGGAGTATTGGCGGATCAGCGGATAGGCAGCAGCGGCTGCCGCAAGCTTGGCCAAGTCCTGGGCGGTAGAGACATTGCGCGGGTTGAGGCCGGTGCTGTCAGCATAGTGGGTGTTCCACATACCCAGCATGCGAGCCTTGGCATTCATCGCCTCGACGAAGGCGCGCAGACCGCCCGGGTAGTTGCGTCCCAGCGCTGAGGCGGCACGGTTTTCCGACGACATCAGGGCGATATGGAGCATCTCGGCCCGGCTCAGTTTCGAACCGATGGCCAGACGTGAACCTGTGCCCTTGATACGATCAACATCCGCATTGGTGACGGTGAGGGTTTCATTGAGGCGCTGGTTGGCATCCAGTACCACCAGCGCGGTCATCAACTTGGTGAGAGAGGCGATGGGCATCACCCGATTGCCGTTGTGCTCGGAGAGCACTTCGCCGGTTCTGTGGTTGGCGACCACGAAAGCGGCCGAATTGAGGTTGGGAATATCCCTTCGCTCCAGAAAGCTGTGATTGCTGCTGGCGGAAAAGGGGTTGGCGTGGGCACTGTCCATAGCGGCCGGCAGCATTACTGCGCCAAGCAACAGGGGAAGAAGGGAACGCATCATCATGATCTGCTCTACCGGACAAAAAACAGGGATATCTCGGTAAGTTATATGTCGTGAATTGGCGCTTCACAATGATTCTCACCTTGATATTGATAATTTGCTGCGTTGTAACCGTTAAGGTCCTGATTTGAGTATCCAAAGAGGTCTCTTTGAAGTCTTTTAACAGGACGTTTTAGCTGATGTTAAAGGAAAAAACGGGGCCCGAAGGCCCCGCTGACTATCAGGATGAAATAGCCGATCAGTGGGCATCTTCCTGCTTGATTTTGAACCGCATGGCGATGATGACGAACAGTACCGGACCTATGATGGTCCAGACGCCGGTCGAGATGTCACCGGAGATAAAGGGGGCGACCACGGTAAAGACGTTGCCGAATGCCACCAGGATCAGGCTGACAATGGTGGCCAGCAGTACCGAGCGCGAGCTCTTGAAGAAGATCAGGTCCTTCTCCAGTGCCGGATTGTGACGATAGCGATACCAGGCGTAGATGAGGAACATGTAGGGCAGGGTCATGCCGACGTTGGTCATGGTGATGATCAGTTCATAGAGGGCGGCAGCCCCTTCCGGGTTGATCAAAGTGAAGATGGATTTGGCCGCGATGAAGATGCAGACCACCCAGGCCTGAACCTTGAGGGCCTCGACGCGAACGCCATTCTGGTTTTCACGCTGGAAGCGCTCCGGCCAGAAGTAGCTGGGGGTGCCGGTGATAAACTGGCGCAGCGGTGCGTAGGAGAGGGCGATAAAGGCGCCCAGATAGCTCAGGAACATGCCAAGGCCGGCAAAGCGCATGAAGATCTGGCCCAACCACTCGCCACCCAGATGACGACCCAGCTCCAGCATGATGATGAAGAGGGCTGAGAGGGAGGTGATCCCCTCGGCCGGGAAATCGCTCCAGCGCATGATGGAGCCGACCGCCAGAAAGCCGATGATGTAGCAGAGCACGATGAAGGCGCCGGAGAGGAAGATGCCGCGCTTGAGGTCGCGCTCCGGGTCTTCCAGCTCGTCAGCCACACCGGCCATTGCTTCGACGCCGCCGTAGGCGAAGATGGCGAATACCATGAAGCCGAGGAAAGGGATGATGTCGTTGAAGGCGGCATTGGGAGAAGAGGTCAGCGATGCCTCGGTGAAGGGCTCCTGCAGGGTCATGCCGCTCACGGCGAAGGTCAGGACGCCGCCCACCAGCAACAGCACGTTGAGGGCTACGACGGAGAGGCCGCCGATGGCCGCTACCTTGGCGAAGCGAGCGCTGCCGAAGGTGATGAGTTTGGTCACAATGGCCACCAGTGCGATGGCGACGACGCCCAGAATGAAGGGGCCAAAGTCGATACCTGTGCCCAGGGTGACCGGGATAACGGTGATGTCGCGGCCAAACAGCATGAAGGAGAGGGGCACCCACATGGAGAGCGCCTTGCCGAACATCCAGATGACGTAGGAGGCGAACCACATGGTCAGCCCGATAAAGGCGTAACGGGTCGAGACTGAGTGGCGCATCCAGGTAAAGATGCCGCCAGCCTCTTTGCGAAAACCGGTACCGAACTCAATCATCATCAAGATGAAGGGGATGAAAAAGAACAGACCACCGACCACGAACATCGGAATGGCGGCATATCCCATGCGGTAGAAACCGATCCCGATATTAGTAACGCCAAATACCGATGTGAGTATCATCAATATAAAGGCACCCAATTTCAGCTTTTTTGCTGACATATAAAACTCCCTGCTGGTGCAGCATTTTAAATAATCAAAAAATTAAACATATCAAGCTGGATAAATTAATTATCCGGAGTGCATCAGCCTGTCGCGGTGCGACAGGCACAAACGTTCAGCCACGGATCGTTTGGTGGCCGCAAATCACTGTTTGACGAACCTGCATGGCGAATGCCATGGAGAGAAGGGGTGGTGCTGCCAAGCATTGAATGGGCGCGATTTTACCATTAACGGCATCGAATTGGTAAGTTAGCCATATGGTTCTCAATCAGATCGAAATAGCAATGCCAGTTAATTAATACGTTGCGGATGTAATCATTTACGATTCTGGCGTATCTATTTTTCGCTCGATATCCGTGAATAGATAAATGCATAGTTTGTCGACAGATTTAAAAGCAAATGAAAATTGATTCCCTTATCCAAGGCGAGTCAACAGCACGCCACCGGTAATAATGGCGGCTGCAGTCAGACGGGCTCGACCCAGCGGTTCTTTCAGCAGCCAGACCGAGAGCAGCATGGCAAACAACACGCTGCTTTCGCGCAGGGCGGCAACCACGCCGATGGGAGCCTGGGTCATGGCCCAGATGACGATGCCGTAGGCGATCAGGGACATGGCTCCTCCAGTGGCGCCTGCTGCTGCATGCCGGCGGATCTGGCGCCAGGTATTGCGCTTCTGATGGGCGATCAGTACCAGCAACATCACCAGACCGGTGCAGGCGAACAACCAGAGGGTATAGCGCACCGGCTCGCCGCCAGCCCGGGCGCCGGCCCCATCCGAGAGGGTATAAGTCGCGGTAAACATGGCGGTGATCAGCGCCGCCCTGACCGCCTTGCTACCAAGGCGTTGCTGCCCACCTCGCCAGGCCATCAGCAAGACTCCCATGATCAGCACGCAGGCGCCGACGATGCCGCCGTAGCCCGGGTAGTCACCGAGCAGCATGGCACTTAACACCATGGCGAGCAGCGGCGCGCTGCCGCGGGCGAGCGGATAGATCTGGCCAAAATCGCCCTGATTGTAGGCATGACTGAGAAAGAGACAGTAACCGGTATGAAGCAAAATCGAGAGGCCTAGCCAGGGCAGTTCAGCCTGTGATGGCAATCCCAGCGGCAGCAGGGCGACCGCGGCAATCAAACCGGAGAAGAGGGCGACCAGCGAAATGCCGACCAGCCGCTCCTCACCGATTTTGACAAGGGCATTCCAGCTGGCATGGAGCAGGGCTGCCAGCAGCACGGCAAAGAAGACGGTGGTACTCATGGGAGGTGCCTCGAATCCGGGAGCCGATATCATACCCGACCGGCACTTGTCGTGCCGGGATCTCTATCAAGGGATTGGTTGGGCGGGCTCTGTTATTGCCCGCTTTGGCGCAGTTTGCCGAGGGGGCCCAGTACCAGCTTGGGATTGGCATCGAACTTCAGAGCAATATCCTGCAGCGGGACGCCCTGCTGGTTGAGGTGGATGATGTCGGCGGCCATCTTGCCCAGCAGCTTGTAACTGCTGATTGTGCCGACCGTGCAGCCGTGCTGGACGAAGAGCTCGGCGCTGCAGATGGTGGGGATGCTCGCGTCGTTCAGGGCGCTCAGCAGACGGGGAGCGATGGAGAGCAGGTAGCTGTCCGCCGCGAGAAAGACGATGTCGTTGCTGGCATCCTGCTGCAATCGCTTCAGCTCGCTATCTAGCCGCTTGGGATCCGGGGCAATCCGCCAAGGGACCACCTGCCAGTCGTAGCGTCTGGCCTCGGGGATGAGCATGTCTGTGACGAGGCGGGTGTTCTGTTCCCGCGGGTTGAAGGGGACGATGAGCCGTTTGCCGGCGGGCAGGTACTTGCTGGCATTGGCCAGCTGCAGCGCCATCGGCACCATGTTGCTGGTGCCTGCCACCATCTTGTTCAGGTTTTTATCCTTTGCCAGAAAACCGGCACCTGCCGGATCCGAGACCACGCTGAAGATGAGGGGCTTGCGATCGGCCAGCAGACTCTTGGTCATGGCGGTGGCAGTGGTGCCGAAGGTGTAGATGTAGTCGTAGCTGGCCAGATTTGGCTCAATTTGCTGGCGCAGCATGGCCGCCAACGTGGCGCGATCCTGCGCTGCATCGAAGGTGGTGAAGGTGGGTTGATAGCCAAGGCGCAGCAGCTCTTCGCGAAAACCGGCTTCGGCCGCAGTCTCGCCGCGCCAGAGCACCATGGCGATCGAGAGCGCATGTGCCGGCAGAGCCAGCAAAAGCAGGAGTGCAGCAAGCTGTTTCAACATCATCCAGCCTCGTGTCGTACAAACATCACCTGTTGAGCCTAGGCCAGTTTGTCGCTACGTGAACAAAGCAAAAAGCGCGATGGCATGCCATCGCGCTTTTGGTATCCATCCTGACCCGATTAGAAGTCGTAACGGGCAGCCAGCTGGAAGTCATCCTTGTTGGCGGTCGCAGTTCCGGCCACGTTGTCCAGATTGTTGATGCGGTACTCGCCGATGACGCGCAGGTTCTTGTTGAACTTGTACTGGGCGCCCAGGGTGTAGTAGTCCACGTTGTCCTTCTTGACGCCAGCCTTGTCCTGCTCCTGCTTGTTCCACAGCGCCATCAGACCGAAGCCATTCTCGAAGTTGTAGCCCAGCGCGGCTTCCCAGCCGGTGTGGTCGGTGCCGGTGGCCAGGAAGTCGCTGCCGTCGGCGTAGCTCAGGGCGGCGTAGGCGGCCTTGTTGTCGTACTTGGCAGAGATGATCCACAGCTTGGCATCACTCTCGCCGCTTTTGTCGCGAATGCCGACGTTGTAGGCGGTACCCAGTGAGAGATTGAACGGGAAGGTATAGGCCACGGCAGCACCGTAGGCGGCATCGCTATCCTTGCTGGTGGTCTGTTCGGTATCGCCGCCGTCGAACTTGTAGCTGGTATCGAGCTGGAAGCCGTTGAACAGGCCTGAATATTTCAGCACGGAGCCGGCGCGGTTGGTGGCGAAGGTGTCGGTCTTGGCGCCCAGCGCATCGTTGCCGTAGCCATCGGAAAGGGCGACATCAGTCCAGTCAGCCAGGAAGCCCGGGGCTCCTTTCTGGCGGCCGAAGGTGACGCTACCCCAGTCTGCGCCCACACCGGCAAAGGCCAGGCGGGTGCGCAGGTTGTCGGAGTTCTCGCTGATGGTCTTCTCGCTGTCGTTGATATATATCTGCACTTCATACTGGGCCAGCGCTTTCAGACCGCTCTGGATCTGGGTTTCGGCTTTGGCGCCGAAGCGGACAAACTGGTTGGCACCCTGCTTGGCACTGTAATCCTTGGTGCCATTCGGATTGGTAGTACTGACGTTTTCTTTCTTGTCACCGAAGAATTGACCGGCATAGATGCGGCCATAGAGATCCAGCAAAGAGGAGTCATTTTTATAAACTTCAACGGCTTGAGCCTGGAAGGCGGCAGTCAGCGCCAGTGCCACTACAGTCAGCTTTTTCATCTTAATCCCTTGTGTTGCAAGCTTTTGTTTGGAAGACGGGGCCATCCTAGGGAGGGCGGATGACAGCGGGGTGACAGTTGGATGAAGAGTCGATGGCAGTTGGATTGCAATTGGATGAATTGGCTACATTTATGCGCCTACCAGCTACTTTTGTGCGCAAAGGTTTGCCCTTGTGGTAGAATGCCGCCCGTTTTCGAGCTCCATAGGTTGGATATGCGATGAGACGTGAACTGGCAATCGAGTTTTCCCGAGTGACGGAAGCGGCTGCACTGGCTGGCTACAAGTGGCTCGGACGTGGTGACAAGAATATCGCCGATGGGGCGGCCGTTGCGGCCATGCGCCACATTCTCAACCAGATCGAGATCGATGGTGAGATTGTGATCGGCGAAGGTGAAATTGATGAAGCGCCGATGCTCTATATCGGCGAGAAGGTTGGTACCGGACACGGCGACGCGGTGGATATCGCGGTCGATCCCATCGAGGGTACCCGCATGACTGCCATGGGTCAGGCCAATGCGCTGGCCGTGCTGGCGGTGGGCGACAAGGGTTCCTTCCTGAAAGCGCCTGACATGTACATGGAAAAGCTGATCGTCGGGCCCAGAGCCAAAGGCGCCATCGACCTGAATCAGGCTCTCGAGCTGAACCTCAAGGCTGTGGCCAAGGCGCTGGGCAAGCCGCTCTCCCGTCTGACCGTCATTACCCTGGCCAAGCCGCGTCATGACAAGGCGATCAAGGAGATGCAGGGGCTGGGCGTGCGCGTTTTCGCCATTCCCGATGGTGACGTCGCAGCCTCCATCCTCACCTGTCTGCCGGACAGCGAAGTGGACATGCTGTACGGCATTGGCGGCGCACCGGAAGGGGTGATCTCCGCTGCGGTGATCCGCGCGCTGGATGGCGATATGCAGGCCCGTCTGGTGCCGCGTCACCGGGTCAAGGGCGACAGCCCCGAGGTGATCGCGCTGGGCGAGCAGGAGATTGCCCGCTGCGAAGCGCTCGGCATCGACGTCAACAAGGTACTCAAGCTGGAAGACATGGCGAAGAACGACAACGTCATCTTCTCCGCCACCGGCATCACCAAGGGTGATCTGCTGGACGGCATCACCAGCGATGGCGTGATGGCGACCACCGAGACCCTGCTGATCCGTGGTAAATCCCGTACCATCCGTCGTATCAAGTCGATCCATTACCTTGAGCGCAAAGACAGCGTAGTGCGCGACATTATTCTGTGATGTGGTGAATACTGGTCGGCGGCAAGTCCCGTACTATGTGCCGTCGTATCAAGTCGATCCATTATCTGGAACGCAAAGACAGCGTGGTTCGCGACATCATCCTGTGATGATGGCTCTGCCCGCCATGCGGTAGTGAATCAAGCCCGATCGCCTCGCGGTCGGGCTTTTTGCTGCCTGCCCTCTACGTTTGTCATCTGGCCTGGGCTATGGTGGCAGAGAGTCCGACAGTGCAGGTTGATCCTGTGACAGGAGTGGGTTGTATGGAGTGTCGTTCCGGTTGCGGTGCCTGTTGCATCGCTCCCAGTATCAGCAGTGCCATCCCCGGCATGCCCGATGGCAAACCGGCTGGCGTCCCCTGCATCCAGCTTGATGCGCGCCTTGGTTGCAAGATCTTCGGCCAGCCCGAACGGCCGGCGGTATGTGGTGGCTTTCGTCCGATGGCGGATGTGTGCGGTAGTCACCGCGCCGAGGCCATCTGGCTGATTGGCGAGCTGGAGCGGCTCACCACCTGACGAGAGCAGAACAAAGAGATAAAAAAGAGGCCGCATTGTGCGGCCTCTTCTCTTTTTGCTGTTTGCAGTTTCAGGGTCAGATCCCCGCCAGCTCCAGCGCCTGACGGTAGTACTCGTTGGCCTTGTTGGTAAGGCGGCGCTTGTCCATCACCTGACCGAGTGCGTGGTAGACGGCGGCACTGGGCGCCTTCTCCACCTGCTGCTCCAGTAGCTTCTGGGCCTCGTCGAGCTGACCGGCTAGCAGATAGAGCTGGGCCAGCGCGTTGTCGACCTCCGGCTGCCCCTGCTGTTTTTGCAGCAGCGCCAGCAGCGGCTGGTAGTTGTCGAGTTTCAGCTTGGGCAGACGGCTCAGCAGCTGCGGCATGGCTTGCTTGCGCAACGCCTCCTGCCAGAGGCTGGCCGCTTCGCTGTCGGCACCCAGCCCGCGCAGCAGATCTCCGTAGCTGGCCAGCAGCTCAGGTTCAAGGCGCAGTTTGCGCGGCAGCTCCTGCCACACCGCCTTGAGGGTCTCCAGATTGCTGGCCGCCTGCTGCAGACGGCCATTCCACGCCTGTTGCAGCAGCTCCTCTTCCTGTTCCGGGGTCAGCTTGCCCACCTTGTGCAGGGTGGGGATAAGATCGCACAGGGCCGCCCAGTCGTGGCGGGCCAGATGCACCTGACGCAGCTGATCCAGCACCATGGGATGGCGCGGGTTGAGGGCGTAGACCGACTCCAGCATCGCCAGCGCCGTGTCGTACTGGCCCTGCTCGATCTGCAGCTGGGTCTGGGTCAGGGTAAGCGCGAGCTCGGCCTTGGGGTTCTCCTCCTGCGCCTTTTGCAGGTATTGATCCCGGCGGACATCGTCACCGCGCGCCTGGGCCGCCTTGGCGGCGCTCAGATAGTTGAGCAGCGGAGTGTCGCTGTTGCTGGCGCCCTTGAGCATCAGCTTTTCAGCTTGGCTGTAGTGGCCTTCGGCCATCGCCAAAGTTGCGGCCACGGTCTGCTGATTGGCCTTGCGGCGGCGACGCGAGCCGTACCAGCCGAGGGTCTTGCGGCGCAGACCGAACACCCGGCCCAGCAGCCACTCGACGATGAGCAGGGCACCATAGAACAGCACGGCCAGGATCACTGCGCTGGTGACGGAAGATTCGATGGTGTAGTTGCCGAGGGCAATCAGGACATAGCCCTTGTTGCCTGATGCCTGCGGGCCGAAGATCAGCCCTGCGACCATGACGGCAACCAGAATGATAATGCGGATCATGGTGCCCCCTTAACTGCTGGCCAGAATGCGTTGCAGGCGTTCGGTCAGCACCTGCTCCAACATCGCCTGGGTCTTGAACTGCTCCGGATAGCTGATCTGGATCTGCTCGCCCTTGAGTTTGTCGAGCTCACCCTGCATGTAGTGGGTGGCGCTGTTGTCGGTATCGAAGTACTGGGTCAGCCAGCGCTGCGCCTTGTCGATGCTGTCCTCATAGAGGGACTGCTGTTCGCGATAGACGGCGAGTTGCGCCTGCAGCAGCTTGGTCTTGAGGTTTTCGCGCAGGAAAAATTCCTGCTGCGGTGAGAGCAGGGCCTCCACGGCGCCATCGCGGCGACGGATGGTGATGAAGTTCTCGGTGAACTTGACCCAGTTCTTCTTCAGGTTGCTCTCCCACTCGTCAGGATTGGTGCTGACCGCCTGATCTTGCTCTTGTTTGGCTTCCGGCATGTTGACGGCGGAGAGCGGGAGCAGCTCGATCTGGTCTTCGAGGGCGGCCAGCTTGAGGGTCAGTCCTTCGCGGTCGATGCGCGGCATCCCTTTGAGCTTGGTGATATCTTCGGCCAGCGCCTTGCGGATCGGCATCAGGCTGGGGTCGTTGAGGGCGGCAATGCGCTCGTCGGCGTTGCCGAGCAGGGTGATGGCAGAGACAAGGTCATGCTCCAGCCACAGCTTGCGGCCCGCCATGCGCACCAGATACTCGGATTCGGCCAGCATCCAGTCGTTGGGGCGCTTGTCGTTGAGATCCAGTACCCGGTTCTGCAGCCCCTGCATCTCGCCCTGCAGCCGTTGCTGGGTCTGGCCCAGCGCGGCCAGTTGTTCGGCATCCTTGCTGTTGCTCTGGTCAATCTTGCTCATGGCGCTGGCCAGCTGCTGCTTGAGCTGGGCCAGTTCGGCCTGCTGGGCCACCGCATTCTTGTGACCATGCAGATAGAGACCACCGGTCAGGCCAAGGGCCAGCAGGATGGCGACCCCTCCCAGAACGGCACCGGAGCGGCTCTTGCTGCCATTGACCACCGCGGTCGGCTGGGGTGTGACCTGGGATTCTTGTTGTGCTGTCATTCCATCTTCCTCAGTTCCAGTGCGGCCATCAGGGCCTGGTTGGATGCACCTTGGGCAATCGTGATATGGATAAAGCCCGCAGCGCTGGCCATCTCGGCCACGCGCGGACTGGGGACCACCAGCAGGCGGTCAAAAAGCCAGGGCTGCTGGCTGGTGGGAACCAGCTCCAGTAGCCGTTGCAACAGTTCACCACTGGTGACAAGCAGGCTGTCGAGTCCCGCTGCCTGCCAGTGGCGGGTCAATGCTTCCCCGTCAAAGTCGGGGTAGTGGCGCTCATAGGCGGCACAATAGTGCACCAGAGCACCGCGTGAGGCCAGCGTGCTGGCGATGAGATCCCGCCCGCCATTGCCGCGCAGGATCACCACCCGCTTGCCGCTCACCTGCTGCAGTTCGGGCAGGGCCAGCAGTCCCTCGCTGCGCGGGTCGTCCGGGCAGATCGCCCGCACGCCCACTTCGGCAAAGGCATCGGCACTCGCCTGACCCACTGCGAAGTACTCAATATGTGGCCAGGTCAGACCAGTTTGCAACAGAAAATCGTGTGCAAAATGAACGGCATGGATGCTGACGGCGATAACGATGTCGGCATCTTGCAGCATGTCGGCCAAGCGGGGGAGGTCGCTGCCCGCGACCGTTTCCAGCAGTGGGCAGCAGAGTGGTGCATGACCGTACCGGCGCAGCAACTGCGCCAGCTCGGTGGCCTGAGCGGCCGGACGCACCACCAGCGGGATCATGCGCGGTAGACCTCGGCCAGGATCTCGTCGGCGCCAGCCGCCAGCAGGCGCTGTGCCAGTGTCTCTCCCAGCGTTTCGCCTTCGCTGACCGGGCCGCGTATTTCGTCGCGGATGACGCGGGTGCCATCCGGGCTGCCCACCAGACCGCGCAGCCAGATCTGTTCGCCCTCGACCAGTGCATAGGCACCGATAGGCACCTGACATCCTCCTTGCAGGGCGCGGTTCATGGCGCGCTCGGTCAATACCCGGGCGCGGGTCTCGGCGTGCTCCAGCGGCGCCAGCAGGGCGTGCAGCTCATGATCGTCGAGGCGGCATTCGATGCCGACAGCCCCCTGACCGTTGGCTGGCAGGCTCTGCTCCGGCTCGATAAAGGCGGTGATGCGGTGCGCCATCTCCAGTCGTTTCAGACCGGCGGCTGCCAGAATGATGGCGTCATATTCACCGGCATCCAGCTTGGCAAGGCGAGTGTTGACGTTGCCGCGCAGATCCCGGATCACCAGGTCGGGGCGGGCTGCACGCAGCTGGCATTGGCGACGCAGGCTGGAGGTGCCGACCACGGCCCCTTGCGGCAGCTCGGCAATGGCCTTGAAGCGGTTGGAGACGAAGGCATCGCGCGGATCTTCCCGCACGCAGATGGTGTGCAGACCGAGCCCCTCGGGGAACTCCACCGGCACGTCTTTCATGGAGTGGACGGCGATGTCGGCGCGCCCTTCCAGCATGGCGGTCTCCAGCTCCTTGACGAACAACCCCTTGCCGCCCACTTTGGCCAGAGGGGTATCGAGGATCTTGTCACCCTGAGTGCTCATCGGTACCAGTTCGACCTGCAACTCTGGATGCAGGGCTTCAAGCTGGTCTTTTACAAAGTTGGCCTGCCACAGGGCCAGCGGGCTCTTGCGAGTGGCAATTTTCAGGGTTCGGGCTGCCATATCAATCAGTTGTTTCATTTTTAGAAGGAAATCGATATTACCACCCTTTGCCCGGGCTTTCATGGCGGAGCCGGCAAAAGCGGGCTCAAGCTCAAAAATGGAGGCTGAAAATGATTTTCATTAAGTTGAGATGATTGATTAATTCATTGAAATTATTGAAATTTAACCGTTTCCCCTGATACTTGTTGTGGTCGTACCAGAAATAATCCGGTGATTCGCTGTCGGCTTGTTTACCACTGCTGTTTGCATTGTTAACATGATCACACTTTTTTGACGTATCCCGCTTTTGGTGCGTCATTTTCACCTTGGTGATAGGCAGGGCATTGCTGGAAAAACTCGACACGCTGGTTGCGCGTTATGACGGGATTACCCGTCTCAAGACGCAACGGGCGCTGGGCCTCATGAGTCGCTACGGGCAGCAGGTATTTCAACTGCTGCCGGTCATGCTGCACTTCAATCATCCCCTGTTGCCTGGCTATGTTTCCGGTGATGTCCCTCATGGCATCTGGAGTTTCAGCACCACCCCGGAGCAGCAAGCCTTCATCGATGACCTCTGCCAGAATGCCAACTGCCTCAACGGGCTTGCCACCCATGACCGAGCCATTCAAGGGCTTTACTCCATGGGCAGCACCTCCTCCATCGGCCAGTGCTGTCACTCGGATCTCGATATCTGGGTCTGCCACGTGGCCGGCTTGTCGCAGACGCGGCTCGATCTGCTGGAGCAGAAGTGCCAGCAACTCTCCAAGTGGGCGGAACAGCGCGGGGTCGATCTCAACTTCTTCCTGAT
This sequence comes from Aeromonas sp. SG16, assembly GCF_024436135.1. Classification (NCBI taxonomy): domain Bacteria; kingdom Pseudomonadati; phylum Pseudomonadota; class Gammaproteobacteria; order Aeromonadales; family Aeromonadaceae; genus Aeromonas; species Aeromonas sp. SG16. The sequence continues at coordinate 187,176 of NZ_JANFNW010000005.1, read as the reverse complement.
CCCGGAAGACAAGTTCCGCCAGACCAACGATGCCGAGATGCAGGGGGAGAGCTGTGGCAGCGCCCAGCATCTGCTGCTGCTCGACGAGTTTTACCGCAGCGCCATGCATATCGCCGGCAAGCGGCTCATCTGGTATCTGGTGCCCGTCGAATATGACGACCACTACGACGAGTATGTGAACGGGCTGTTCGAGAGCGGTCAGCTCGATCAGGATGACTGGCTCGATCTTGGCAGTTTTAACCGGATCCCGGCCGAGGAGTATTTCGGCTCGGCACTGTGGCAGCTCTACAAGGGGATCGACTCTCCCTATAAAGCCGTGCTCAAGTCGGTGCTGATGGAAGCCTACTCCCACGAGTACCCCAATACCCGCCTGCTCTCGATGATTGGCCGCGACTGGTTCCAGCACAACGAGGGGATGCACTACCGGCTCGACAACTACTGCCTGATGCTGGACAAGGTGACCAACTACCTCAAGTCCATCGGTGACATGGCGCGACTCGATCTGGTGCGCCGCTGCTTCTACCTCAAGGTGTGCGATGGCCTCAGCCATCCCAAGGACGATCACTCTCCCGAGTGGCGTCGCGAGCAGATGAGCCAGCTGGTCTCTTACTGGGGCTGGAGTCAGGAGAAGCTGTACCACCTCGATCATCGCCACGAGTGGAAGGTCGAGGAGGTGAAGATCGCCCATGCCGAGTTGCTGGAAGCCCTGATGCAGAGCTACCGCAACCTGATCCAGTTCGCCCGCCGCAACAACATCAGCGAGTCGATCAACCCGGAGGATATCGGCATCTTGTCGCGCAAGCTCTATGCCGCTTTCGAGAGCCTGCCGGGCAAGGTGCAGCGGGTGAACCTCAAGATAGCGCCGGATCTGAGCGAGCCGGATCTCAGCTTCGTGCAGGTGCCGCACGGCCGCCTTAACCGCGCCGGCTGGTATCTCTACAAGCATTCGCTGGAGCCGGTGGACATCATTGGCCGCGCGCCGCTCGAGTTCAATGGTTACATCAGCAAGCTGGTCTCCTGGGCATATTTCAACGATCTGCTGACGCCCCAGTCGCGGGTGCACCTCTTCAATCAGGGGTCGGATCTGCACATCGACAATCTGCACCAGTTCTGTCGCGATCTCTCCGGTTGCTTCCCCGAGAAGTATCCGCTCGCCACCAACCTGGCGCTCAGTCGGCCGTGCGAGATCCGTCAGCTCTCCATCTTCCTCAACCTGGAGATGGACCCGACCAGCCACTGGGTCGGCCAGGTGATCGAGTTCGACGCAAATACCGTGGATGTATTTTCGTTTGGTCGCAATCAGGAGTGTCTGGTCGGTTCGGTGGATCTGGTCTATCGCAACTCCTGGAGCGAGATCCGCACCCTCCATTTTCAGGGGGACGAGGCGGTGGTCGATGCCCTCACCACCATCCTCGGCAAGATGCATCAGGATGCCGCCGCCCCCGAGATGATCGAGGTGTTCTGCTACAGCCAGCACTTCCGCTCTCTGGTGCGCTCCCGCTTCCAGACGCTGGTGGCGGAGTGTATCGATCTGCGCCTGGCCCGCGACAAGCAGCAGCTGGTCAAGACCATGGCGCTCGGCCGCGAGAAGTACGGCATCTTCTTCGAGCGGCGTGGGGTATCGGTGAAGAAGCTGGAGAACGCCATCGATTTTTACCGCCACATCTCCCACAACAAGCTGGATCACCTGCCGCTGCGGCTCGACAAGACCCACAGCCAGCATCTGCCGAGCATCGTCGATGCCTATGCCAGCGAAGGGCTGGTGCAGTTCTTCTTCGATACCCGGGATGCGGGCACCAACATCTATATCCTCGATGAGGCGAACCGGGTCGAAATCTACCAGCACTTTGCCGGCAACAAGGATGAGCTGGTCTCCGGCGTGAACCGCTTCTACACCTCGAATCACGAGCGCTTCAGCGATGACGGTCAGTTCATCAACTTCAACCTGCCCCAGTACTACGAGATAGTGCAGCACAATGGCGAGCTGGCGGTTATTCCCTACCGCAGCCAGGGGGCGGGGCGTGAACAGGTGCCGCCGACCCGAGATGTGGGTTAGCCGCTGCGGATACGCATCCTGAGAGCACAGCAATAAAAACGGCCTGCAGTTGCAGGCCGTTTGCGTTTGCGGTTGCTCAGGCGCCGAGGCGGGCCAGCAGCCAGCTGCGAATGTCGCCCAGCTGAGGGCGGCAGATCTCGTGGCGCATCGGGTACTCGTGCCACTCCGGGGCGAGCCCTATCTCTTCCAGCCGGTTCTTGGCATCCCAACCGAGCGACAGGCTCACCACATCGTCATAGATGCCATGCATGTAGCAGATGGGCAGGGAGCGAGCGGCCTCGCTCATTTCGTCTGCCAGCTTGTCGGGGGCGGCCAGATAGGTGGACATGCAGAGCAGGCCTGCCAGCTGTGCCTGATAGCGCAGCGCGGTGAAGGAGGCAATTACCCCGCCCTGAGAGAAACCGGCCAGCACGATATGCTCGGGGGCAAACCCTTCGGCGGCCAGCTGATCCAGCAGGGCGCTGATCTGGCTGGCTGATTCACGGACATGGGACTCCACGGCCCGCTCGGCGGGATCCTCGAAGCTCTTGATGTCGTACCAGCCGCGCATCTTGTAGCCCATGTTGATGGTGATGGGGCGCTCCGGCGCATCCGGCAGCAGGTGACGCACCGGCAAGTCGGCGGGCAGATCCAGCGCATCCACCAGCGGGGCCAGGCCGGCGCCGGAATCACCCAGCCCGTGCAGCCAGATCACCGCGTGACGGGCGCCCTGTGGATGGAGGTCAATCATGGGAACACCACGGATTCACCAGCCTGAGCGGAGCAGGACTTGCTCAGCAGTGCCTTGAGCTCATGGCCGAAGCGGTTGTCGATCCAGGTTTCACCCTGCAAATCGAAGTGGAAGCCGTTCTCGCGGGTGGCGACCCAAATCTGGTGCAGCGGCTCCTGCTTGTTGATGATCACCTTGGTCTTGTTCTCGAACACGAGGGTCAGGACACCCCCGTTGCGCTCGCAGTCGATATCCGGATACCCCTCGTCGAGCGTGTCCTCCACATACTGGAAAAAGGCGTCGGTCAGGGCGTGATACTCGTGATCCTTCATCGGTTTATCCTGTTGCTTTTAACAATGTGAGTGCGATTATAGAGGGCCAAAATTTTTTTCGCAGCGAACCATTATGATTACCCAGTTCACCAAGTGTCTGCTTGCTACTCTTCTTTCCCTCGGGTTGGCCGCCTGCGGTCTGAAGGGGCCGCTTTATATGCCGCCTCCCGAGCAATCCCAGAGCCAGAGTACACCGCAAGCGGCACAGCCTGCGACCCCTGCGGCAACCAACGAGGCCGCGCCGCAATAATGCCGCACCCATTCTAGGAAGGAACCGCCCCTTTGGATCACTTTAACTACGATGCCGCTGGCCAGCTTCAGGCCGAGCAAACCTCGCTGCAACAGCTTGCCGAGCAGTACGGTACCCCGCTTTATGTCTACTCCCGTGCCACCCTCGAACGTCACTGGCACGCCTTTGACAAGGCCGCGGGCGATATTCCCCACCTGATCTGCTATGCGGTCAAGGCCAACTCCAACCTGGCGCTGCTCAACCTGCTGGCCCGACTGGGGTCAGGGTTCGACATTGTTTCCGGTGGCGAGTTGTCACGGGTGCTGGCGGCGGGCGGTGATCCGCGCAAAGTGGTCTTCTCCGGGGTGGCCAAGAGCGAGGCCGAGATGCGCCTCGCGCTGGAAAAAGAGATCCTCTGCTTCAATCTGGAGTCGGAAGCCGAGCTGGAGCGCCTCAACCGGGTGGCGGGCAGCCTGGGCAAGAAGGCACCGGTGTCGGTGCGGGTCAATCCGGATATCGATGCCGGTACCCATCCTTATATTTCTACTGGCCTCAAGCAGAACAAGTTCGGCATCCCCATCGAGCTGGCCCCCGCTATCTATCGCAAGGCGGCGGCGATGGAACATATCGAGATCGTCGGGGTGGATTGCCATATCGGCTCGCAACTCACTGAATTGAATCCCTTTATGGAAGCGGCGGACAAGCTGCTGCGGCTGATCGATGGTCTGGCGGCGGAAGGTATTCATATCCACCATCTGGATGTGGGTGGCGGCCTGGGGGTCAACTATGGTTCCGAGCAGCCACCGCACCCGACCGAGTATGCCGAAGCGCTCAAGCAGAAGCTGGCGGGGCGGGATCTGACCCTGCTGTTCGAACCGGGCCGCGCCATCGTCGCCAATGCCGGCGTGCTGCTGACCCGGGTCGAGTATCTGAAGCCGGGCGAGACCCGCAACTTCGCGCTGATCGATGCCGGCATGAACGACATGCTGCGCCCCTCGCTCTATGGCGCCTGGATGAACATCATCGAGGTGGATAGCCGTGCCAGCCATGCCCCTGCGCTCTATGACGTGGTGGGGCCGGTGTGCGAGACCGGGGATTTCCTCGGCAAGGAGCGCACCCTGGCCATCGCCGAGGGTTCGCTGCTGGCGGTGCGCTCGGCCGGTGCCTACGGCTTTACCATGTCATCCAACTACAACACCCGTCCCCGTGCCGCCGAAGTGCTGGTGGACGGCACGCAATCGTTCCTCATCAGAGAGCGCGAGCAGTTGACCGATCTCTGGCGCGGTGAGCACTTGCTGCCTTAAGCTGCCTTTAAAAGTGCCTTGAGCGCGCGCCCAAAAACAGGAACGCACGATGTTGATAGATTTTTCCAAGATGCACGGGCTGGGAAACGACTTCATGGTGGTGGACGGTGTCACCCAGAAGATCTTTTTCAGCAACGACGTCATCAAGAAGCTGGCTGATCGCCACTTCGGGGTCGGTTTTGACCAGCTGCTGCTGGTGGAGCCCCCCTATGACCCCGAGCTCGATTTTCACTACCGTATCTTCAATGCCGATGGCAGCGAGGTGGAGCAGTGCGGCAATGGCGCCCGCTGTTTCGCCCGTTTCGTGCGTCTCAAGGGGTTGATCAACCGCGATCGCATCGCGGTCAGCACGGCGCGCGGTCGCATCGTGTTGCAGCTGGAGGGGGAGAATCAGGTCACGGTCAACATGGGAGTGCCCCAGTTCGAGCCGGGCAAGATCCCGTTTCGGGCCCAGAAGGCAGAGAAGACCTATCTGCTGCGGGCGCAGGAACATACCGTGATGTGCGGTGCTGTCTCCATGGGCAACCCCCACTGCGTCATCGAGGTGCCGTCGGTGGCCGAGGCGCCGGTGGCGACACTGGGGCCCATCATGGAGCGTCACGAGCGTTTTCCCGAGCGGGTCAACGTCGGCTTCATGGAGATGGTCAACGCCACCGAGATCAAGCTGCGGGTGTTCGAACGCGGGGTAGGGGAAACCCTTGCCTGTGGCACCGGAGCCTGCGCGGCGGCGGTCATCGGCATGAGTCAGGGCAAGCTCAAGGAGCGGGTCACCGTCAGCCTGCCGGGCGGCAAACTGACTATAGCCTGGAAAGGGCCGGGTCAGCCGGTCTACATGACCGGGCCGGCCGAGCATGTCTTTGATGGCCAGATCGACGTATAAAGCAGTTATTCCGATTGATAGCGGTTCAGGCTGCAGGAGCTAGGCTCCCGCAGCCCATGATGTCGGGGCCCCGGCCCCTTTCTCTGATGGATCAACCAAGTTATGAGTGAACTCAAACGGCAGGAGCAACTGGTGGACGAAGCCGCCGTGCTGGAGTACCTGGCCCGTTACCCCGAGTTTTTCCAGCGCCACGGTGCCGTGCTGGACAGGATCCGTATTCCCCACGAGCGCAAAGGCTCGGTTTCGCTGGTCGAACGCCAGCTGGATCGCCAGCGCGAACGGATCGAACAGCTGGAGCAGGAGATCACCGAACTGATGGGGATCGCCAGCGAGAACGAGCGGATCTTCCGGGTCTATGCCGATCTCTATGGCGAGCTCTATGGCTGCCAGACCCTGTTCGAGGTGAGTGCCGTGATGGGCAAGGCCTTCGTGCAGCGGCTGCGGCTGACCGGTCTGCGGCTCTGGCTCAATCCGAAAAAGTTTCAGTTAAGCGGCCCTGAAGCGCGCTTTCTGGCCGAGGGCAAACAGCTGGAGCAGCTGCTGGGTCAGCGCCTGCCGGGGCAGGATTACTACTTCGGCCGCCTGAACCAGAGCGAGAAGCAGGCGCTGTTTGGTCACGACGTGCTGGTCAACTCGGTTGCCCTGATGCGGCTTGGCGATCTCGGTGTGTTGGCCTTTGCCAGCTCGGATCCCAGCCACTTCACCCCGCACAACGACACCCTGTTGCTGGGCCAGCTGGGCCGACTGCTACAACTGCGGCTGCCAGAGCTGGCGCATGGCTAGGGCGCCCGCCAAGACGCCTCCTGTTGCCGAGCCACTGCCGTCCGGATTGGCTGACGATCTGGTGGCATTCATCGAATATCTGAGGGTCGAGCGCCAGCTCAGCCCTCACACCCGCAGCAACTATCAGGCCCATCTGGAGGCGATGACCGCCGCGCTGGTGAAGCTGGGGCTCGAAACGTGGAGCCGGCTTGAGGCGAGTCAGGTTCGGACTCTGGTGACCCGGATGCACAAAGAGGGGCTGGCGCCCCGTTCGCTCGCTACCAAGGTCTCCGCCCTGCGCAGCTTCTGTGACTGGCAGGTTCGGCAGGGGCGGCTGGTGGCCAATCCGGCCCGCGGCATTGTGACCCCCAAGCAGGGGCGGCCACTGCCGAAGAACCTCGATGTGGACGAGATGCACCAGCTGCTCAACATCACCGACGAGCAGGATCCGCTGGCGGTGCGGGATCGCGCCATCATGGAGCTGATGTACTCCTCCGGTTTGCGCCTGGCCGAGCTGGTCGGGCTCAATCTGGTGGATGTGAAACTCGACGACCGTCAGCTCAGGGTGACCGGTAAAGGCTCCCGCGAGCGGGTGCTGCCCATCGGCCGGATGGCGGTGGAGTGGCTGCACAAATGGCTCAAGGTGCGGCCGCTGCTGGCGGGCACCGAGAGTGAGGCGCTGTTTGTCTCCAGCCGCCAGCAGCGGCTGTCGGCCCGCTCGGTACAGGCCCGCCTCGATGGCTGGGGCAACAAGCAGGCGCTCAATGCCCATGTCCATCCCCACAAGCTGCGCCACAGCTTTGCTACCCACATGCTGGAGTCCTCCGGCGATCTGCGGGCGGTGCAGGAGCTGCTGGGCCATGCCGACCTGTCAACTACCCAGATTTATACCCACCTCGACTTCCAGCATCTGGCCAAGGTCTACGACAGCGCTCACCCGAGGGCCAAGCGGGATCCCGAATCGCAGGAAGATGAATAACGGGCCGTGCGCCCCCGTTGCAGAGGAGAGTCCATGCACTTCTATCGCCGCTGGCAGCCGGTTGCCGCCATCTCGTTTGATCTCGACGATACCCTCTATGACAACGGCCCGGCCATCGAGCGGGCCGAGCAGTGGATGTTGAGCCACCTGCGCAGCGAATATCTGGCCACCGCCATGCTCGACAAGCCGCGTTGGCTGGAGCTCAAACGCGCTGTGCTGCTGGCCCGCCCAGAGCTGCGCCACGATGTCAGTCTGGCGCGCCAGCAAACCATCCGTACCGCCATGATGGAGGGTGGGATGCCGGCGGCGCAGGCCGGGCGCGTGGCCGAAGAGGTATTTGCCGCGTTTCTGGCCGAGCGCTCGAAAATCGAGGTGAGCGATGCGACTCATGACCTGCTGGCCCGGCTGGCGGCACGCTATCCGCTGGTGGTCATCACCAACGGCAATCTGGATCTGGTGCAGGCCGGGCTTGAACCCTATTTCACTCTGGTCTGCAAGGCAGGGATGAATGCCAGAATGAAGCCAGCACCGGATATGTTTGAGCAGACCCGCAGCGCCCTCAAACTGCCTGCGGAGCGGATCCTCCATGTGGGGGATCATCCCGAGACCGATGTACTGGGGGCTCGTCTGCACGGCTTTAGCGCCGCCTGGCTCAACGAGCGGCAGCAGCCATGGCTGCAGTTGCAGCAACTGCCGGATGTAGAGCTGAGCGCGTTGGGAGAGCTGGCCGAGCTGCTGTTGTGAAGGTTGCCGGGCCGGTGAGGTAATGAAGGGGAAGTAGTATGGCGGAGCTGTCGTCACAACTCCGCCCGAGGTTGCCTTATCTGCCGCCAAACAGCTTCATAAGTTTATCAAGCAAATCAAGTTGTTGTGGTGGATGCTTCATGGACTCCGCCTCGCGATCCAGCAGCGCCTGCTGCTCCTGCTGACGATCGCTCAGCACCCGATAAAGGGGCTCGACCAGCGATTCGCGCTGGGCAACCAGCGCCTGGAACATCGCTTGGTTGATGCGATAGGTCTCGACCGTGGCGAGCGCCCGTACCGTGAAGGTGCTGGGCTCGCCGGTAAGCAGGCTCAGTTCGCCAAAGAAGTCACCGGCCCCGAGCGTGCCGAGTTTCAACTCTTTTCCATCCGCATTGACCAGCATCTCGGCCTCGCCCTTGACCAGCACGAAGAGCCAGCTTGACACCTCTCCCTGCTCCAGCATGACGTCACCGCTGACGAAGGGGGCGAATTTCACCTGATCGGCCAGCTGAAGCAGCTCGTTCTCCTGCAACATGGCAAACAGCGGCAGCTTGCGCAACGTGTCGGTACGCTCGGCGGTATGGCGTTTGTGGCGTGCATCCAGATGTTGCTTCTCCTTGGCCATAAAGACGTTGAAGATCGGTGGAGTGAGGCGCCTGTCATTGCGACGCAGGGCGGCATCTATGAGGCTGCGTACCATGGAGTCGGTGGGGTCATCGCGGGCCAGATCGGTCAGCCAGTAGCGCACCGCATAGCGGGCAATACCCCCTTCGACGTTCATCAGCAGACAGTCCGGTTGCGGGTGCTTGGCGACGCAGGGCAGTTTGGTCTCCCGCAGGGACTTCTCGATCAGAGCGATAATTTGGGTCGGCAGGGTATCCAGCGTCAGATCGAACCAGACCCAGCGTCGCCACTGGAGCGGTTCGCCACGGCGACGGCCGAGTACAGTGAAACGCTGTTTGAGCAGGTGGCTGTTGGGGATGACCACTGTCTCCCAGTTGCGGGTCTCGATGGTGGTGGCGCGCCAGTTGATCTCGACGACGCGCCCCTGGGTGGTGTCCACCTGCAGCCAGTCACCGATGGAGATGGAGCTGTCGAGCTGGATCGATACGCCAGCCAGCAGGTTGCCGAGAGTGTCCTGCATGGCAAAGGCGATGACGGCGGTGATCACCGCCGAGGTGGTGACTATCTCCCCGAGCGCCATGCCGGAAGCGTAGAGGCGAAAGAGCCCCCAGCCGATGTAGCCGATGGTGATGACGATGTCGGCGATGATCCGCGGGATCTTCACGTGACAGAGCGGCAGCAGGAATTCGAACAGCAGGATCCCCCAGATCTTCACCATCACCAACCCTGCCAGCAGGGTGGAGATTTCAACCAGCAGATGGTGAGGGAGCGGCAGCTTGAACCAGCCGCCTTCCAGCTGGATCAGGACGATGACCACTATGCTCATCATCACGAAGCCAAGCTCGGAGAGGAGCTCTCGCCGTTCACCGGGGCGGCGCCAGAAGTGCACCAGCATCAGCGACAGGGTGAGCAGGGTCCAGAACGGGTGTTCACCGATCCAGAGCAGGGTCGGTAGCGCAGTGAGATTATCGCCAAACATAGCAGCCCCTTGGCATTGTTTACCTCCAGCATAGCTGTTCCACGGCGGAGAAATGGTGCGCCGATGCGCCATTTTATTTATGCTGCACTCAATAGCTTCAGGGAGGGCTTCCAGTGCAATTTTCAAAGAAAATCATCTGCTTGATGGCGCTCTTGCCGTTGGCTGGCTGTGACCTGCTGGTGGATCGCTATCGGGTCGAGTTCAGGGATGGATCCTGGCGCGAGATTGCCATTACCCCCTTCTCCAGCGAGGCACGCTGGCGCGAGGGATGTGCGACTGGCGAGGTGCTGAGCGACATGACGGTACCCATCAAGCGTGGCGACAAGGTGAATGGCCGTGAGCAGCTGTTGATTGGAGGGGAGAAGTTCGAGCTGGATGACAACAATCTCTATCGCAGCAATGGCATGGTATTCGGCCAGTCGCCGGATCATATCCAGCGCGGCCTGAAAGGACTGGATGCCTGTCGTGGCTTGCGCCTCGAGCGAGGGGGAATGCCCAAGCTCAAGGCGCGCGGGTTTGGCGAGTGATTAGGTCTTGCTGGTGACTGCCTGGCGCTTGCGGCAGGCATCGCCAAAAGCCTGGAAGATCTTGATGGAGTAGGGGTTTTCCCTCGCTTTCCACTCCGGATGCCACTGCACAGCCAGCAGGAAGGGGGAGATGACGGGGGCGTGGATCGCCTCGATCAGGCCATCCTCGGCGTGGGCCAGCGGTTCCAGCCCGCTGCCCAGCGTCTTGATCCCCTGTCCGTGCAACGAGTTGACGGCAATGGTTTCTTCGCCCATCAGGTCGGCAAACCAGCTGCCGGAGACCAGATTAATCTGGTGGCTCTCGCCATACTGCTCGTCTACCGGATCGTCCGAATCCTCCCGATGATCGTCATATCCCGGCTCGCTATAGACCTTCTGGTGGATATCTCCACCCAGCGCTACGTTGATCTCCTGCATGCCGCGGCAGATGCCGAGGATCGGTAGTCCACGCGCCAGCGCCCCCTTGATGAGCGGCAGATCGAACAGATCGCGATCCCGGTCCTGCTGCTTCTCCGGAGTGAGGTTCTCCTGACCATAGAGGGCGGGGTCTATGTTGGAACCCGCCCCGCTCAGGTAGACGCCATCCGCCAGATCCAGATACTGCTCCAGATCAGCTGTGCCGCAGCAGGTGGGCACTAGCAGAGGAACACAGTGGCTGAGTTCCACCAGCGGCGTGATGTATTTGTGGGTCATCACCTGATAGGCGTGGCCGTTGCGGGGCTGGGCGCCCATGGTCATCAATACGACGGGTTTACGGTTGGGAGGGAGTGAAGGCGTTGACATAGGGCACCTGAGTTATCCTTGGCGTTGAATTCGCATCCTGCGCCTTGGGCAGACCCTTGCACATCAACCGGACAAGGGCATGCCTCAAGGCATGGTCAAGGGATCCCGTGTCGGCCCGGGGGGCAGAATCGTCGGTCAGCCTCGGCAACGACAGCCTGGATCCTGCTTCCAGTCTGCCAAGGCCGTTCAATATGTCAAACAAAATGATGCAAAAATGTTAATGGTTGTGACTTGCATCTTCGCCAAACAGCCTGTTTTTGGCCATCCCAAGCCATCGCTTTGCATAAAACTGCTACTTTGTGGTGGATATATTAAACGATGTGGTGTTGTGATGCGGGCGGGAGTTGCGGGGCGTGCATAAAAAAACGCCTCCGCAAGGGGAGGCGTTTTTCGGGGATCACAGCAGGTCTTCAATCTCACCGCGCAGATACTGGTACATCTCGCGATAGGCGACCGGCGGCTTGTTCAGCTCCCGCTCCTTGTTGGCGCTGCGGATCAGCTGGCGCAGCTTCTGGCGGTCCAGTTCGTGGAACTGGGACATCAACTCGTTGAGAGCGCTGTCTCCCTCGCTGATCAGCCGCTCGCGCCACTGCTCCAGCCGGTGCAGGCGGGCATTCACGGTGGAGTGGCGGTTCTTGATGATGGAGAGCGCTTCGGCGATCGGCTCTACATCACGGCTGCGCATCAGGCGGCCGATGAACTGCAGGTGACGGCGGAAGGACTCATCCTTCTTCGGCTTGAGCTTACGGCCGAGCTCGACCGCTTCTGCCAGCTCTTCATCCAGCGGGATCTTCTCCAGCTCGCTGTGGCTGAGGGAGACAATCTCTTCCCCCATCTTCTGCAGGGCTTCGGCATCACGCTTGAGCTGGCTCTTGCTGGGGCCCCAATCTTCCCATTCGTTGTCGTCTTGATGGTGACTCATCGGTCTCTTGATTCCTGTCATTCACATTTGGTGGATATGTTACCAGCTTCTCCCGCTGGGCGCAGGGGTCTGATATGCTTAGCCCCTTTCCTTCCTTCATACAGATGTGAGTTATGGATCAGCAAGACCAAATCCGCCAGGATCAAGCCCATCTCGAGGCCGTGGTTGCCGAGGCTCTGGATATCGCCAAAGGACTGGGCGCTTCGCTGGCCGAAGTCTCCATCAGCAAGCAGACCGGACTGTCGGTCAATACCCGCGGTTGTGAACTGGAAAGCATTGAATTCAACAAGGACGGCGCGCTCGGTATCGCCGTCTATAGGGATGGCTGCAAAGGCTCCTCTTCCACTACCGACCTGAGCCGTCCCGCCATCCGTGCCGCCGTTGAAGCGGCGATGGAGATTGCCCGCCACACCTCACCGGATGCCTGTGCCGGTCTGGCGGATGCCGAACTGCTGGCCTGGGATGCGCCCGATCTGCAGCTGTGCCACCCGGTGGCGCTGGATCCCCAATATGGGATCGAGCTGGCTACCGAGTGCGAGCGCCTGGCGCTGGGGCGCGATGCCCGCATCAAGCACTCCGACGGGGCTGGCTTCTCCAGCCACCTCGGCATCAAGGTCTATGGCAACAGCCACGGCTTCGTCAAAGGCTATGCAGCGTCTCGCAACTCCCTGAGCTGCGTGCTGATTGGCGAGCAGGATGGCGACATGCAGCGCGATTATGGCTACTCCTCCAGCCGAACTCTTGAAGGGATCTGGAGCCCGCAGCGCATCGCCGATGAAGCGGTGGAGCGTACCCTCTCCCGCCTTGGTGCCCGCAAAATTGCGACCTGTCAGGCACCGGTCATGTTTCATCCCGATACCGCCTCCGGTCTGTGGGGTCATCTGGTGATGGCGATCAGTGGGGGCAACCTTTATCGCAAGTCGAGCTTCCTGCTCGACAAGCTGGGCAAGCAGATCCTGCCCGAGTGGCTCACTATTCAGGAGTTCCCCCACCTGCTGGGCGGTCTGGCCAGTACCCCGTTTGATGGCGAAGGGGTGCGCACCCAAGATATGGACATAGTGCGCAATGGCGAGCTGATGAGCTGGCTGCTCACCTCCTACTCTGCCCGCAAGCTGGGGCTGACCAGCACCGGCCACGCTGGTGGCATCCATAACTGGCAGGTCTCCAGCACAGGTCAGGACTTCAATGGCATGCTCAAGGAGATGGGTACCGGCTTGCTGGTGACCGAGCTGATGGGGCAGGGGGTCAACATCGTCAATGGCGACTACTCCCGCGGCGCCGCCGGTTTCTGGGTTGAGAATGGCGAGATCGCCTATCCGGTCGAGGAGATCACCATTGCCGGCAATCTGGCAGAGATGTTCGGCCACATAGTGGCAGTGGGCAGCGATGAAGATGAGCGCTCCAGCCTCAAGACCGGCTCGGTACTGGTGGAGAGCATGAAGCTGGCGGGTCACTGATCCTCCGGCTCTGCCGAGCGGAAAGAATGCAAAAGGCCCCTCGCAATGCGAGGGGCCTTTTTGTTAGCCAGAGCTCAGGGGCGGCAATCAGCCCTTGATGCGCTCGATGCGGCCACCCAGACCTTGCAGCTTCTGCTCGATGTTCTCGTAGCCACGGTCGATGTGGTAGATGCGGTCGACGATGGTGGAGCCTTCTGCAACGAAGCCAGCCAGAACCAGGCTGGCAGAGGCGCGCAGATCGGTCGCCATCACCTGGGCACCCTTGAGCTGAGCGGTGTCACGGCAGATGGCCACGTTGCCCTGCAACTCGATGTCGGCGCCCATCCGTACCAGCTCGGGAACGTGCATGAAGCGGTTCTCGAAGATGGTCTCGGTGATCATGCCGGTGCCTTGGGCCACCGCGTTCAGCACGGTGAACTGGGCCTGCATGTCGGTCGGGAATGCCGGGTAGGGGGCAGTCTTGATGGTGACCGGCTTGAGCGTGCGGCCAGTCATATCGAGGGTGATCCAGTCTTCACCCTTCTCAATCAGGGCGCCAGCCTCTTCCAGCTTGACCAGTACCGCTTCCAGCAGGGTCGGGTCGGTGTTGCGGCAGGTGATCTTGCCGCCGGTAACCGCTGCGCCCACCAGGAAGGTACCGGTTTCGATACGGTCAGGCTGGACGCTATAGCTGCCGCCGTGCAGACGCTCGACGCCGTCGATGATCAGGGTGTCGGTGCCTGCGCCCTGGATCTTGGCGCCCAGCGCGTTGAGAAAGTGGGCCAGATCGACCACTTCCGGCTCGCGCGCGGCGTTTTCGATCACGGTACGGCCTTCAGCCAGGGTGGCGGCCATCATCAGGTTTTCGGTACCGGTGACGGAGACCATGTCCATCAGGATGTGGGCACCCTTCAGGCGACCGTCAACGCGGGCTTTGATGTAGCCATCCTCGATGGTGATCTTGGCACCCATCAGCTCCAGACCGTGGACGTGCAGGTTGACCGGACGGGCACCGATGGCGCAGCCGCCGGGCAGGGAGACGTCGGCAGCACCGAAACGGGCGGCCAGCGGGCCCAGCGCCAGAATGGAGGCGCGCATGGTTTTCACCAGCTCGTAGGGGGCAACGTGGTTGTTCACGGCACCGGTCAGCACGGTCACATTGCCGTTGACTTTGGTGGTGGCGCCCAGCATCTCCAGCAGCTTGATGGTGGTGCCCACGTCTTTCAGGCGCGGCACGTTGGAGAGGTGAACCTCTTCATCACAGAGCAGGGTTGCGAACAGGATCGGCAGCGCGGCGTTTTTGGCGCCGGAGATGGTCACTTCGCCGTTGAGAGTACAACGACCATCGATTTTGAATTTGTCCATTTTCTACTTGGTTACCAAATCAGGAGGGCATTAGGAATTTACGTTCGCGTTTCCACTCGGCGTCGGTGAACGCCTTGATGGAGAGGGCGTGAATGGCGTTGCTGGCGATCTTGTCCATCAGCGGGGCATAGATGGCCTGCTGTTTCTTGACCCGGCTCATGCCGTCAAACATGTCACCAACGGCGATCACCTGATAGTGACTACCGTCCCCTTTGACATGGACTTCGGACAATGGCAGAGCCTCGAGGAGTATCGCTTCAATTTCAGAGACTTGCATTATGCGTCCTCAGTTGTGAGCGGAGTTGACTGAAACAAACCGGCCACCCCGTAGAGGTTGGCCAGGGTATAGAAATCACTGGAGGCGCCCACCAGTTGCGGTGTGGCGCCTCGTGCGAGAGCGGCTTTAGCCCATTTGACCAGCAGTGCCAGCCCGGCAGAATCGAGGGTGGTGACCCCGCCCAGCTCGAGTCGGTCATCCTGCCACCACTCGTCGCGGCGTTGCCACAGGTCCTTGACCTGTGGCGCTTGCAGATCACCGCTCAGGATCATTTCTTGAGTACCAGCGGCTTGGCATTGTGCTCGTTGAGCTGCTTGATCACGGCATCGATACCGTTTTGGCGGATGAGGCCGCCCAGCTCGCTCTGCTTGGCGGAGAGCAGGCTGATCCCCTCGGCCACCATGTCGAAGGCTTTCCACTCGCCGGTCTTGTTGTTCTTGCGCAGCTTGAACTCGAGGAAGATGTCCGGCTTGCCGGCCTCTTTCACACTGACGTTGACTGCGGTGATGTTGCTGGTGCCCGGTGCCTTGCCCGGCTCGACCTTGACGGTCTGCTTGTCGAAGTGGGCCAGCGCGTCGGCGTAGGAGCTCACCATGTACTCGGTAAAGGCGGCGACGAAGGCGTCACGCTGGGCCGGAGTGGTCTCCTTGATCTGGTTGCCCAGTACCTTGTAGGCAGCGAAGCGGTTGTCCACATAGGGCAGCAGCTCTTCGCGGATGATCACCCGCAGGTGATCCGGATTGCTTTTGACCTCAGCCTGATCGGCTTTCAGGCGGGCAAAGGTCTGTTTGGCTGCCTGATCCACTAACGCGTAGGGATCGGTGGCATCCACCGCCTGAGCGGACAGGGAAAAAAACATGCTGGTCATCAGACCCAGCAGCAGGGCAATTTTCTTGAACATGGTTACTCCTTCTTGCTGTCTGACTTGCTGTCGGAGGACTGGCTGCTGTAGAGGAACTTGCCAATCAGATCTTCCAGCACGATGGCGGATTTGGTGTCTTCAATCAGGTCGCCATCCTTGAGCATGCTGGTCCCCATATCCTCGTCGGTAAAGCCGGGGGCCAGACCGATGTACTGCTCGCCGAGCAGACCGGAGGTGAGGATGGAGAGGGTGCTGGTCTCGGAGAACTCGCCGGCACTCTTTTCCATCTGCAGGGTGACCTCGGGAACCTGGGTTTTCGGGTCGAGCACGATGTCGCTGACCCGGCCAACCACCACGCCGCCGACCTTGACCGGCGAACGGACTTTCAGGCCGCCGATATTATCGAAATGCGCGCGCAGGGTATAGGTTTCTCCTTCCGGTTTGAAGCTCAAACCGGCCACTTGCAGTGCCAACGCCAGAATGGCACCGATGCCGGCCAGCATGAAGGTGCCAACCAGGAATTCTACTTTGCTGAACTTCATCTTTACCTTATCCAAACATGACTGCAGTGAGAATAAAATCCAGGCCGAGTACGGCGAGGGACGAGTGAACCACGGTACGAGTCGTGGCCTGACTGATCCCGGCCGAGGTCGGCTTGGCATCATAGCCGTTGAAGAGGGCTATCCAGGTGACCACCAGAGCAAAGATCAGGCTCTTGATGGCACCCTGCATGATATCTTCATGCCAGTCGACCGAGGCCTGCATGGCAGACCAGAAGCCCCCTTCGTCGACGCCAAGCCAGTCAACCCCGACCAGCTTGCCGCCAAAGATACCGATCAGGCTGAACATGAAGGCCAGCAGCGGCATGCTGATGACCCCGGCCCAGAAGCGGGGCGCCACCACTCGGCGCAGCGGATCGACTGCCATCATCTCGAGGCTCGAAAGCTGCTCGGTCGCCTTCATCAGGCCGATCTCGGCAGTGAGGGCAGAACCGGCGCGACCGGCAAACAGCAGCGCGGTTACCACAGGGCCCAGCTCCCGCAACAGGGAGAGAGAGACCAGCGGGCCCAGACTCTGCTCGGCACCAAAATCCTTTAATACGTTGTAACCCTGCAGCGACAGCACCATGCCGATGAACAGCCCTGACACCAGAATGATGGCGACGGATTGCACCCCGACTACATAGAGCTGCTGCACCAGCAGCGGGAAGTGCTTGCGTGGCTCGGGTTTGCCCGCCAGCGCATGGAACAGCATGATGGCTGCCCGGCCCAGAGAGGTGATGGCGCGAATGCCGACCCGCCCCAGCTTGCTTATTTGACTTATCAACATCAGAGATCCTGTAGCAGGTCGCCTGCCGGAAAGTGAAACGGAACAGGACCATCGGGCAATCCTTTGAGGAACTGCTCGACTTCGGGGTTGTGCTCCTCGCGCAGCTGTTCCGGCGTACCGTGCGCCACCACCTTGCGGTTGGCGATGATGTAGGCGTAATCGGCGATGCTCAGCACCTCTTTCACGTCGTGGGTGACGATGACGGAGGTGATACCAAGGGCATCATTCAAATCCTTTATCAGCTTGACCAGCACCGCCATGGTGATGGGATCCTGACCGACAAACGGCTCGTCATACATGATGAGATCCGGATCCAGCGCGATGGCGCGAGCCAGTGCCGCCCGGCGGGCCATGCCACCGGAGAGCTCGGAAGGCATCAGTTTTGCCGCGCCGCGCAGACCTACAGCCTGCAGCTTCATCATGACAATGGTGTGGATCAGCTCTTCCGGCAGACCCGAGTGCTCCCGCAACGGGAAAGCCACGTTGTCGTAGACCGTCATGCCGGTAAACAGGGCGCCGCTCTGGAACAGCATGCTCATCCGCTTGCGCACCTCGTAGAGGCGCGAACGGGAGAGGGCGGGGATATCTTCTCCGTCAAACAGGATATGACCGGACTCGGGTTTGAGCTGGCCACCGATCAGTCGCAGCAGGGTCGTCTTGCCGATGCCGCTCGGGCCCATGACAGCGGTGACCTTGCCACGGGGAATGGTCAGGTTGATCCCGTCATACAGCAGCCTGTCTCCGTGACTGAAGGTCAGATCGGAGACGGTGATCAGGTCATTGTTCAAACAATTGTCCATTCGGTGTAAATGAGGTGCGAATTTTATGGGCTAGTCTAGGTCTAAGCAACAGCAAGGAACAACTATTGAGCAGCCTTCAGCACGGTTTGCGCGACAGTTTTATGTAACAAACTGCGTCATAAGTTACGGGATTTGCCATCCGATTCGCTTATCAGAGCAGACTTTTTTATAATCCCGCAGCTAAATTCGCCCCGGAGCTGTCTCTTTATGTCTGCAACCCCCGAGAAAGTGTCTGAACTGTTCGATTTCCGTCGCAGTGCCCGTGCGGTGCTGGACACAGAAAAACAAGCGATTGATGGACTCTATCAGTATCTGAACGACGCCTTCGACAAGGCGTGCGAGATGGTGCTCCGTTGTGGTGGCAAGATAGTGGTCACCGGGATGGGCAAGTCGGGCCATATCGGCAGCAAGATTGCCGCCACCCTCGCCAGTACCGGTACGCCAGCCTTTTTCCTGCACCCGGGTGAGGCCAGCCATGGCGATCTGGGGATGATCTCCGGCGGCGATCTCATCATCGCCATCTCCAATTCCGGCGAGAGCGACGAGATCCTGGCCCTGCTGCCGGTGCTCAAGCGTCGTGGTATCCCGCTCATCTGCATGACCGGTAACCCGGCCTCCACCATGGCTAAAGAGGCCAACGTGCATCTGTGCATCAAGGTGGAGAAAGAGGCCTGTCCGCTCGGGTTGGCGCCCACCTCCAGCACCACGGCGACCCTGGTGATGGGTGATGCGCTGGCGGTTGCCCTGCTGGAAGCGCGCGGCTTTACCGCCGACGATTTCGCTCTCTCTCACCCAGGTGGTTCGCTCGGCAAGCGGTTGCTGTTGCGAGTGGGCGATCTGATGCACAGTGGCGAGCTGTTGCCCCGGGTGGGGATCGATGCCACCATCAGCGAAGCGCTGCTGGAAGTTAGCCGTAAAGGGCTCGGTATGACCGCAGTGGTTGACCAGCACGGGCTGCTGGCGGGACTCTTCACTGATGGTGACCTGCGCCGTATTCTCGACCAGCAGGTCGATATTCATCGCACCCCCATCAGCCGCGTCATGACGGCCAACTGTGTTACCGTAGGGCCCGAGATGATGGCGGCAGAAGCCGTCAAACTGATGGAAACGAGAAAAATCAACGGATTACTGGTTGTGGATGGCGACAAGCGCCCGCTGGGTGCCTTCAACATGCATGACCTGCTGAAAGCCGGAGTTATTTGATGCAAAACGTACCGACCCTCTATGGTCCGGTGACGCGCAGCCAGTTCGACAAGGCGGCGCAGATTCGCCTGCTGGTGTGCGATGTGGACGGGGTGCTCTCTAATGGCCTCATCTACATGGGAAACAACGGCGAAGAGCTGAAAACCTTCTGTACCCGGGATGGTGCAGGCATGAGAGCGTTGCTCAATGCCGGGATCGAGATCGCCATCATTACCGGGCGTAACTCCCGTATCGTCAGCGATCGGATGAATAGCCTGGGTGTGGCCCATGTGGTGCAGGGGGCAGACAAGAAGTTGCCTCATTTTGAAGCCCTGCTGGCCAAGTTGGGGCTGACACCCGAACAGGCCGCTTATATGGGGGATGACACCATCGACCTGCCGGTGATGGAGGCCTGTGGCCTCGGCATTGCGGTTGCCGATGCCCATCCGCTGGTGCTGAGCCGTGCCGATATGGTGACCCGGCTTGGCGGCGGGATGGGGGCGGTACGCGAAGTGTGCGATCTCATCCTGCAGGCGCAGGGCCATGACGATTATCAGTTCGAGGTATCGGCATGAGCAGACAAACCCTGTTGTTTGCCCTGCTGTTTCTGGTCGCTCTGGTGGCCTGGCAGCTTGGCAAGGTGGAGCTGGTGCCCGAGGCCAAGGTGAAAACCGAGCACTATCAGCCGGATTTTGTCGCCAGAGATTTGGTGACCACCCGTTTTGATGTCAACGGTAAGCGTACCGAGCGGCTGGAGTCCCGATATGCTGAGTATTTCCAGATCCTCGAGCAGGCGACCTTCGAAAAACCGGTAGTCTACATGTTTGACGAGCAGGGACAGGCTGAGTGGAAGGTGACGGCCGAGACCGGTGTGCTCAATACCGATGACAACGTGATTCTGCGGGACAAGGTGCATCTGGACGGGTTGCTGCCGGACTCCTTTATCTCCAAGCTGGATACGCCCTATATGGAGCTGGATCTGGTGACACAGGACGTACGCAGCAATCGGCAAGTGAACATTTTGGGTCAGGATTTCCAGACCGAAGGGGTTGGCCTCAAGGGCCATCTGGACCGCAAATATTTTGAGCTACTGGATCAAGGTCATGCCATCTATTTCAATGAAAAACGCTAATCTGGCCCTCGCCGCTCTGATGCTCTGCGGCACAGTCAACGCCAAGGAGTCCGACTTCACCGAGAAGGTCTATGTCGACGCCATCAAGCAAGTGGCCGAGATGCAGGACAACCGCATCACCTTCGAGCAGGATGTGACCATCAATCAGGGCACCATCAGGATCAAGGCTGACAAGGTTGTGGTAACCCGTTCCGGCGAGAAAGGGGCCGAGGTAATGACAGCCTATGGCAAACCCGCCACCTTCTTCCAGATCCTGGATAACGGCAAACCGGTCAACGCTCATGGTGACAGCATTCGTTACGAGCTGAAAAAGCGTCTGGTGACTATCACCGGTAACGGCCAGCTCAAGCAGGAAGATAGCCAGGTCAACGGCGACCTGATCCGTTACGACATCGTCAAACAGAAGATGATTGCCGAGAGCAAGACCCCGAACCAGCGGGTCAAGACGGTGTTCCTGCCCGATCAGGTCGAGAATTTCGACAAGCCCGCCGACCAGAAGAAGCAGGGAAAATAAGCCATGGCAGTATTGAAAGCAGTCGGCCTGCAGAAGAGTTACAAGCGTCGCATGGTGGTTAGCGACGTGAGCCTTGAGGTAGGAACCGGCCAGATCGTCGGCCTGCTTGGTCCCAACGGTGCCGGCAAGACCACGTCGTTTTACATGATCGTCGGGCTGGTACAGCGGGATGCCGGTCTCATCACCATCGATGATCAGGACATCAGCCTGCAGCCCATGCATGTGCGTGCCCGCAACGGCATCGGTTACCTGCCGCAGGAAGCATCAATTTTCCGCCGCCTCACTGTGTATGAAAACCTGATGGGGGTGATGCAGACGCGCAAGGAGCTGAGTCGCGAAGAGCGGGAGGACAAGGTTCAGCAGCTGCTGGAAGAGTTCAACATCACCCATATCCGCGACAACCTGGGGCAAAGCCTCTCCGGTGGTGAGCGGCGCCGGGTCGAGATTGCCCGGGCGCTGGCAGCAGAACCGCGCTTTATCCTGCTGGATGAACCCTTCGCGGGGGTTGACCCGATTTCTGTGATAGACATCAAGAAGATCATCCAGCACCTGAAAGATAGGGGGCTTGGCGTCTTGATTACCGACCACAACGTCAGAGAGACTCTGGACGTATGCGAGAAGGCCTATATCGTCAGCCACGGCCAGATGATTGCCGAGGGCGCCCCGGCCGATATCCTCGCCGATGAACAGGTCAAGCGCGTCTATTTGGGCGATCAATTCAGTCTATAGTAAGGGGGCAGCCTTCATTCTCTGTGACAGTGCCTCGCTGAACATAAGGATATCCCGACGTAGATGAAGCCGACATTACAGTTGCGTCTCGGTCAGTCCCTGACCATGACGCCGCAATTACAACAAGCGATTCGTCTGCTCCAGCTCTCCTCTCTGGAACTCCAGCAGGAAATTCAGCAAGCGCTCGAAAGCAATCCTCTGCTGGAGCAGGAAGAGAGCGAAGTGCAGGAGACTGCCCCGCAAGAGGCCGTCGATGCCAGCCAGCTCGACTCCAGCGATGCCATGGCCCAGGAGCAGATGCCGGACGATCTGCCAGTGGATACCACTTGGGATGAGGTTTACTCCGCTGGCACCGCCCAGAGCGCAGGCCCGATCCACGACGCTGAAGACAGCGTCTATCAGGGAGAGACCACCGAAAACCTGCAGGACTATCTGCTGTGGCAGATGCGGCTTACCCCGTTTAGCGATGTCGATGCTGCCATCGCGCTCGCTATCATCGATGCCATCGACGAGTCCGGTTATCTGACTGTTGCACTGGAGGATATCCAGGCTGCCGTCAGCAGTGATGAGGTAGAGGTCGAGCTCGACGAGGTGGAGGCTGTCCTCAAGCGGGTGCAGCATTTTGACCCGGTCGGTATCGCCGCCCGTTCGGTGCAGGAGTGCCTGCTTATCCAGCTGGAGCAGTATGCCCCCGAGACCCCCTGGCTCAACGAAGCCAAAGAGGTGATCCTCGAGCACATGGATCTGCTCGGCAACCGCGATTATCGTACTCTGGCCCGCAAAACCCGCCTCAAGGAGAGCGACCTCAAGGAGGTGCTGGATCTGATCCAGCTGCTGGAGCCCCGCCCCGGCAATGGCATTATCCAGAGCGACTCCCAGTATGTGATCCCCGATGTTTCGGTGGTAAAGCGCCAGAACCGCTGGGTGGTGGAGCTCAACCCCGATTCTGCCCCGCGCATTCGGGTCAACGAGACCTATGCCGCCATGGCCCGCAACGCCCGCAGCAGCACGGATACCCAATTCATCCGCTCCCACCTGCAGGAGGCCAAGTGGTTCATCAAGAGCCTTGAGAGCCGCAACGATACCCTGCTGAAAGTAGCCAGCTGTATTGTCGAGCAGCAGCAGGGCTTTTTCGAGTATGGTGAAGAGGCGATGAAGCCGATGGTGCTCAACGACATCGCCGAAGCGGTGGAGATGCATGAGTCGACCATCTCCCGGGTGACCACCCAGAAATACATGCATACCCCCCGTGGTATCTTCGAATTGAAGTTTTTTTTCTCCAGCCATGTGAACACCGAAGGAGGAGGAGAGTGCTCATCGACCGCAATTCGCGCGCTCATCAAAAAGCTGGTGACGGCAGAGAATCCTGCCAAACCGTTAAGTGATAGCAAGATCGCGGATTTGCTGGCCGAACAGGGTATTATGGTGGCTAGACGCACGATCGCTAAGTATCGCGAATCCTTGTTTATCCCACCTTCCAATCAGCGCAAACGCCTGGTTTAGGCAAAACAAAAGGATGATGTTATGCAAATTAACCTGACCGGACACCATGTCGAGATCACCGAAGCTCTGCGTGACTATGTGAATAACAAATTTGCCAAACTCGAGCGTCATTTTGACCACATCAACAACGTGCATGTGGTGCTTAGCGTAGAGAAACTGAACCAGATTGCCGAAGCCAAACTGCACGTCAGCGGTGGCGAGGTGTTTGCCAACTCCGAGCATGCCGATATGTATGCCGCGATTGATACCTTGCTCGACAAGCTGGACAGGCAGATCATCAAGCACAAAGATAAGTTAAATAAAAAATAACTATGCAACTTGAACACATACTGAGTCGGGACTGCACCAAGAGTGCAGTCCCATGTACCAGCAAGAAACGCGCCCTTGAAATCATCAGCGAGCTGGCTGCCGAACGCCTCGGCACCTCCCGCCAGGCGCTGTTTGAATGCTTGCTGGCCCGCGAAAAAATGGGCAGTACCGGGATCGGTGCCGGTATTGCGATCCCCCATGGTCGAATTGACGATGAGTTCCCGCCAACCGCGATCCTGATGACCTTTGCCGAACCCATCCCTTTCGACTCCATCGACAATCAACCGGTTGACCTGCTGTTTGCCTTGCTGGTACCGGAGAGCGAGTGCAAACAGCATCTCAAGACCCTTTCCCTGATGGCTTCCAAGCTGGGCGACAAGGCGGTCTGCCGCCAATTGCGTCAGGCTACCAGTGACGAAGAGCTCTATCAGATCATGACCTCGGCCTGATGTGCAGGCCCTGATGACACACCCGTTTTGGCGTGAGGGAACAAGATGCAGTTAATCGTGGTGAGTGGACGTTCGGGCTCCGGCAAGACGGTAGCCCTGCGGGTGCTGGAAGATCTGGGCTACTACTGCGTAGATAACCTGCCGGTCAACCTGTTGCCCCAGCTGATCGTCTCGGTCGAGAGCCAGTATGACAAGCTGGCGGTCAGCATCGACGTGCGCAACCTGCCCGGTGACCCGGAAAAACTGGAGAACCTGCTGGCTCAGGTTCGCAACGAAGGGCGGGTTGAATTTGCCAGCTTCTTCTTCGATGCCGACAACGGCACTCTGCTCAAGCGCTATGGCGAGAGCCGCCGTCTGCACCCCCTGTCGCGCAACAAGCTGTCGCTGGATGAGGCGATCCGTCAGGAGACCCACCTGCTGGCACCGCTCTCCTCTACTGCCGACCTGCGTATCGATACCACCAACCTCAGCATTCACGACCTGAGCGAGCTCATCAAGACCCGGGTGCTCGGCAAGAAAGAGAACGAGCTGGTGCTGGTGTTCGAATCTTTCGGCTTCAAGTACGGCATTCCCAAGGATGCCGACTTCGTGTTTGATGCCCGCTTCCTGCCCAACCCGCACTGGATCCCGGAACTCAAGCCTTTTACCGGCAAGGATGAACCGGTCGCCAACTACCTCGCGGCGCAAGCGGATGTGATGCTGTTTACCCAGCAGATCGAAAACATGCTGGCGACCTGGTTGCCCCATCTTGAGCGCAACAATCGCAGCTATGTGACGGTCGGCATCGGTTGCACCGGCGGTCAGCACCGTTCGGTCTTTATCGCGGAGCGGCTGGCTGCGGCCTTCAGAGCGCTGGGCAAAAACGTGCAGCTCCGCCACCGCACCCTCGACAAGAACCCATCCCACTCCTGATGACGCAATAGGACGGCCAAATGACAGTCTCTGCTTCGGTTGAAGTGAAAAACAAGCTGGGCATTCACGCCAGACCGGCCATGATGTTGTTCGAGCTGGTACAGGGATTCGATGCCCATGTGTTGCTGCGTAATGAAGATGGGGTCGAGGCCGATGCTGACAGCGTGATTGGCCTGCTGATGTTGGACTCCGCTCAGGGCAAGCAGGTGGAAGTGCAGGTTGAGGGCCCCGAAGAGGTTGAGGCCCTTGCCGCCGTCGTTGAGCTGTTCACCTCGGGTTTCAACGAGGAGTAGTAACGACGCTCAGGGCGTGACTCTTGCCAGCGCCTTGAAATCGGCAAAATCGCGACAAGCCAGCAGACTCCTGCTGGCTTTTTCATTCATCAGCGCCAGAAAAAGATCGTAGAGCCCCATCGCCTCCTCATAGTCTGCCTTGCTGATGGCCAGCACGAAGATGAGGGTGGCATTTTCGCCATTGCCCCAGTCGATCCCCTGCGGTGCCAGTACGGTATAGGCCAGCGTCCGGCGAGCCAGCAGGCCGAGGGAGTGGGGCAGGGCGATACCCTCGCCCAGCATGGTGGAGACTATTCGCTCCCGCTCCTGCAGGGAGGCCATGAAGCCCCTCTCCACCAGATCCTCAGCCTCCAGCTGGCTGCAAATGCGATCAAATAGTTCCGCTTGGGTAATCGGCTCGTTGACCACCATGAAGTGGTCTGCATCGAAGTACTTGTCGAGCATATAGGGGCGGGTGCGGTCGATCAGCACCAGCTTGCCAAGTTGCTCCAGTTGGTACTGGGTCGGAAAGGGGTCTACCTGCACCACCGGCACATCCTTTTCGCTCACCTTGACGGTACTGATGACAAAATCCTGTTTGATCTGCGCCAGTCCGTCGTAATCCCGTACCGATTCCAGCGTGGTCAGCTGCAACTGGGGATACTCCCGCTTGATGCGTGCCTCCAGTACCCTGAAGGTGGCGTTGCCCGCATCGCACAGCAGCAGTGCCTGCGGGCGGCGGGTATAGCCGATATCGTAGTGGCGCTCCAGCCCGACCCCGATATGGATCACCAGATAGCCGATCTCGTGGTGGGTCAGCCGGTAAGGGGTCTGCCTGATCCACTCCGAGATTGCTGCCAGCGTGATGTCGTAGGCGAGGGGGTAGTACTGCTTGATGTGGTCTGCCAGCGGATTGTGGCTGCCGATCTGGTACTTGACCCGCAGCAGCATGGCGCTGATGTGGGTCTGCAGGTCGGCTCGCAGCTGCTGGTCACCCCGCAGGTCATAGGGGTAGTGCTGGTGGATGTACGTGAGCAGATGTTCCACCAGCTGTTCGCTCTCGGCCGCCATGGCCGGGCTAAGCTGAGGCGTTTCGGCAATCAGGCGCGCCTGGATCTGGATGGCGAGGCAGGCTATCTCCTCTTCTCCCGGCGGGGTGAGTGTCGGCAGTTCACCATAGATGTCACGGGCGACTGCCAGCAGGGGGGCAGTGAGATCCTCGCTGGCGAATTGGCGCAGCTCGTGGCCAGCGGCCTGGCGCAGCAGGGCGACGGCGCAGTAGATGGCAAGCTGCTGCAAACTCTCGTCGGCCAGACGCAGCTGATGACGGCTCAACTGGTCGTGAATGTGATTGCCCACTACCTCCAGAGTTTTGCTGGGGCAGAGGTTGGGCAGCAGGCTCTGCAGGGGATGGTTGTTGAGCAGCTCCTGACAGAGCAGCTGGGTCAGGCAGGCGCGGATGGCCGTCTCACTCCCCTGTACCCGCATGCCAACCCTTGGTTTGCTCTCGACCGTGAGGCCAAAGTGAGCCAGTTGTTCCCGCACTTCCGCCATATCGCCCTGTAGCGCCGTCCGGCTCAGGTACCAGGTATCGGCCAGCTCATCGAGCTTGATCCCCTGCTCTGCCGTCAGTAGCAGGATCTGCAGATGCAGCACCCGCTCGCGACTGGTTCGCGGCAAGGTACTCTCCTGTCCCTGCGCTGCCAGCAATGCCTCAAACAGCGTCTGATTGTAGATCTTCAGCTGGTAGCCGCTGCCACGCTGGTGGATCAGGTGGGCACCATGAGTAGCAATCAGTTCGTTGAGGTTCGCTACATCGGTGCGTATGGTGCGGGTGGAGACATTGAGGCGGCGTGCCAGCTCCTCCTGCGGCAGTGGTTCGGCATGAAGTTGGGTCAGCAGCTGGTGCAGTCTCGGGTGGGGCAGCTTGATCATGTGGGGATGAGCGTCTCCTGTTGCACGATAAAATGGCCGATGTTAACAAGCATGTCACCAGCAGGCCAGGCACCGGTCAGTGATTAAACCGGTGCCCGTGACTGCCATCACGCCAACAGTCGTTTCACCATGGCCAGCAGAGTCCGTACATCATCAGGGCGGGTCTGACCGCTCGCGCTGTCGATGATGGAACTGTAGACGTGGGGGATCACCTTCTCGACCCCGGCATCCAGCGCGATTCGCACAATCTCTTCAAAGTTGTCCAGATCGATGCCGCCGGTGGGCTCCAGCCAGAAGCCGTGGCGGGCACAAGCCTCGGCCACCGCCTGATACTCGTCGCGGCAGGCCAGCCCGCCCATGGGGAAGAACTTGACCGAGCTGCCGCCCATGTCCTTGAGCAGGGCGATGGCTGTATCGATGGGGACAATCCCGTCCGGCTGCCCGGCGCTGAGCGGGCCGGTGGAGATCTTCACCATGCCCGGCATGCCGGTGGGGGAGATCAGGCCGTTGACCAGCGTTTCCGACTGGCCGAGCAACGCCCTGCTGGCGCCAACGCCAGTGAACACCTGGTTGACGTGCTGGGGCTGTAGCTGGCAGGCCAGCTCGGCCACCATGGCGGATTGACGCGGATCACCGGCCCCCAGCCCGATGGAGAGAGCGTTATCGATGAGCTTGGCGTAAGCCCGCATGTCGGCCACCGCGGAGGGAATATCCGGGTAGTTTTTGGAGAGCACACCGACCAGCACGTGGCCTTCGGCTGCATCGTACACCTCGACGGCATTCTCTTTGGAACCTGCCAGCACGTTGAGACAGACCCGGTCACGGTAGTAGTTGGGGGTAAGGGACATCAGCGATTCTCCTGAGCGAGGTTGGCAATGGCGGAGTGGATTTGGTCTAGCTGGGGCACGGTGACGCTGCGCACATCGATCTCGATATGCCCCTCGTTGGCCTTGTAGCCACGGCAGTAGATGGCAGGCGTGCCCTGTTGCAGACGGTTGACGACCTGCACTGTGGTCATGCCGATCTGCTGGTGGTCGAAGGCGATATCGGTGCGGGCGATGTCGCGCCCCGCGCTGTCCCACACCACCTTGGCGGTGACGCCGGGCAGCTGATTGAGGCGCTCGATGAAGGGGGTCATCTTGGCGACCATGGCGGCGCCGCTCTCTTTCTCTTTGGCTAGATAGCGCTCGATGGCGTGGGTCAGGCCGAGGATCCCCTCCTTGCCCACCTTCATGGCGCGGCCGATGCCGTTGGCTTGCTGCTTGACCCACTCCACGTACTGACGCTTGCCAACTACCAGCCCGCTGGTGGGCCCTTCAATGGCCTTGGCGCCGCTGTAGATGACCAGATCCGCTCCCTGGTTGTAGTAGAGGCGCAGATCCTCCTCGGCGGCCGCATCAACTATAAGCGGGAGTCCGTGAGCCCTGGCGACCTCGGCGGCCTCGGCCACCGACAAAATGCTCTTCTGCACGCAGTGGTGGGATTTGATGTAGAGGATGGCTGCTGTGTTGGCATTGATGGCGACGGCCAGCTGGGCCGGGGAACACTCGTTGGCGTAACCGGCCTCTATAACTTTGCCACCACCCAGATTGACCATGGTACCGACCGGGGCGCCGAAGTTGACGTTGTGTCCCTTGGGCAGCACGATTTCGCTTGGCACGTCATGGGGGTGGGCATGCAGGTGCTCAAGGCGGTAGGGGTCACCGCGTACTATCACGGCTGCCACTGACTGGGCGATGCCGGCGCTGGCACACGAAATGACCACTGCATCTTCCACTCCCAGCAGGCCAGCCAGGTAGGCGCCGGTCTTGTTGACCAGATCCTTCACCTCGAAGTAGTGGCCGAGGCCGAAGTTGACCGCATCGACCACCTCCTGCTCGGGGGTGGAGACGCCGAGAATGGTCATGCGCCCGGAGGCGTTGATCACCGGTTTGAGCTGATATTTCTCATAAACAGAAGGCATGGTGTGATTTCCCATAGTGAGTCAGAACCAGTTCGCCACCGACCAGGACGGCAAGAGGCTGCAGTTGTTGGTCACCGCTGCGAGACTGGGCTTCGGTATCCATAAACAGGGTCGGGCCGCTGGCGACCTCGAACAGGGTCAGATCGGCATCGGCGCCCACCTCAAGCCGACCCTTGCCGGAAAGGCGCAGGGCATCGGCGGCCTGATGGGTGACGCAGGCGAGCACCTGCTCCAGCGTCATGCCGATGGCGAGAAACTTCGACATCACGTGGGCCAGACTGTAGACCGGCCCCTTGATGCGGTTCTTGCAGTAGATGTCTGAGCTGATGGTGCGGGGCAGGATCCCCTGCCGGATAGCCAGCTCCGCCACCTCGAAGCTGAAGCTGGCGCCGCCGTGGCCAATGTCGAGCAAGAGGCCCCGCTGCATCGCTTCGCGCACCGCCTGACGCAGCTCGCCAGCCGGGGTCAGGATGCGGTTGGGCTTGCCGTTGAAGCAGTGGGTCAGCAGATCGCCATCCCCCAGCAAGGCAACTATCTCGTCCAGATCCGGCGGCGTGTTGCCCACGTGCACCATCAGCGGTAGCTGGTCGTGGGCCTGTTGCAGCGCCTTGGCCATGCGCAGCGGTTGCAGGCCGTTTTCACCGACCACGCTGCCGCTCATCCGCGCCTTGATGCCGACAATAAAATCGGGGTGGCGACGAATGGCCGCCGAGGCGAGATCCATATCGAGGTCCCGGCTGTCGGCCAGCTCGTTCTGGCGCAGCAGGCCGATGCGGGAGATGTTGAGCAGGGCATGCACCCGGGTCTTGCAGCCGGCGGCGAGACACTGGAATTCATCCACATCGTCGGCCCCGGTGCTGCCGGCGTCGATGACGGTGGTGACGCCGGACTCTACGCCCACCTTATCCGGCTCATCATGATAGATGGGGGAGGCGGGGTAGCAGTGGGTGTGGCCGTCGATCCAGCCGGCGCTCACATGCACCCGGCCGCCGAGATCCAGGATCTGCTGCGCCGTTGCCGTCTCCGGCAGGGAGCCGATGGCGGCGATTTTGCCCTCCCTGATGGCGATATCGACGAGCTGGCCATCTCCCTGGCGCCCCGCTTTGATGATCATGTCGTACATGCAGATGACCTCTGGCGAGCCGCCCCGCAGGGCGGCTGGTACTTACACAAGGGCGACCGGGAAGAAGGTACCCAGCAGCATGGCTCCCAGGATGGCGCCGCCGGTGATGGGCTTGCCCCACACGTAAAACAGCAGCGCACCCAGCAGGGAACCGATACCGATGGGGATGGAGGCACCCATGGCGGAGAGGATGATGAGGGGGCCGAGGAAGCGGCCAGAGCTGTTGCCAGCTCCCATCATGACGTCTGCGCCGTAAGTGGAGTTGCTCTGGTTGATGGTGAACTTGCGCGCCAGAATGATGACGTAGCCGATGGCCAGACCAATCCCCATGCCGGTTGCCAGCGAGGCGCCGAAGTTTTCCACCGGATAGACGATGCCGGCTCCCAGCAGCAGGGCTGGCACTCCGAGGCCGACTCCGGTCTGGATGGCGCCGCCGATATCCAGGATCCCCACCAGGGAGCCTTCGATGATGCGGGCGAACAGGAAGCTGGCACCGAACGCGGCTACCGCGCCATAGGCGCCCGTGTCCATTCCCGCTTTCAGCATGGCGACGAAGGCTACCTCGTTGAAGGCACCGACCCCGTACAGATAGAACATGTGGGTACCGGCAAAGACCCCGGCCGAGAGCAGGCCGACGAAGATGGGGAATGACCAGTCGGCATACCAGAAGTTGTTTTTCAATTTCTCATCCATGGTGTGACCCCTTATTTGCCGCTCAGCAGGTTATGGACGTTTTCCAGCCACAGGGGGACACCCATATGGAAGGATTCAATCAGTTTCATGTCGAAGCCACGGAAGAAGCCGCTCAGCACGAACAGCAGGACGATGGCCGCCATCATCACCTTGGTGACGTGGTTCCAGCCGCTCTCTTCCACGCCCTTGCCGATCAGGATGCCGAGCACCAGACCCGGTACCGCGTTGCCCATGATGAGCTGTGCCAGACCGCCGAAGATGGTGGCCCAGAAACCGGACTTCTTGCCCGCTTCAATGGCGGCCAGCCAGAAGATCACCGGCATGACGGTATTGACCAGCAGGTTGGCAGCCGGTACCAGCACCTTGACCGCAGTGACCTGCAGGGCGGCCGGGACGGCAGCAGCCGTGCTGTTGAGGAAGGCGACCACGATGGCACCTATGATGCCGCCGGCGATGGCCATCTTTTTCGGGTCGTGCAGGGTGGTGGCGAGATCCCGATTTTTGAACAGCAGTGCCGCCGTGGCCCAGTGCGGAATGATGCGGTGATCCACATCCTGGGTGAAGGCGCCCGCCGCCACGGTGGAGGCCCAGGCGTTGAAGAAGAAGCCGAGACCAAACGAGAAGTGGGAAGCGGGATCCCCTTCGCAGGAGTTGAGTTCGCCCAAGGTGCGGAAGGCGCCCATGCCCTGTACGGTCGGGGCGTGGAACATCCGCGCCGCGCCGGCCCCCACCCCGACGCCAACCAGGCCGCCAATGATGAGAGACTTGATAAATATGATTAGAAACATCCAACGTATCCTTCTTGTGGGGTGGTGCCGGTCAGGAGATCACACCTGGGTGAACGTCACCCTGGCGACGTCGAGACTGGTGACCTGAACCGTGATCTCCAGCTGGACGCGGTATTCGCGGCGCTGGCGCGGCAGGAAGAAGAACAGGAACTTCTCCACCCGGACTGACTCCTCGGCTTTGAGCACCTGTACATCGACCGGCTCAATGCGCAGCAGTACTTGCTGGTTGTCCTTGAGCAGTGTGGGTTGCACCTGGCTGAGGGCGGAGG
Organism: Aeromonas sp. SG16; assembly: GCF_024436135.1. Classification (NCBI taxonomy): domain Bacteria; kingdom Pseudomonadati; phylum Pseudomonadota; class Gammaproteobacteria; order Aeromonadales; family Aeromonadaceae; genus Aeromonas; species Aeromonas sp. SG16. The sequence goes on along the minus strand of NZ_JANFNW010000005.1, from coordinate 155,504 downwards.
CAAACGCCTGCTGACGGGTGGTTCCCTTGCCGCTGACGGTGACCTTGGTGGTGAAGTTCTCTTTCATCAGGCATGTCCGTGTTTCTTGGCGAAGGCTTCGACCAGTTTCTGGCCCAGCTCTTCCTTGTCCATGAAGCCAAAGCCCAGCACGACGCAGCCTTCGTTGATGGCGGTGACGCCCTCTTCGATGGAGCGCATGCCGTAACGGCATTTGTAGCCGTACTTGGTCTGGGCGGTGATGGCACCGGCGCCGCCGCTGCCGCAGAAGGAGATCCCCAGATCAGCCTGCTCCTTGTTCATCACGTCGCCGAGCTTCATGTCGGCGGCCATGCCGGGGATGATGGTCACGCTGGCTCCGGCTGCTTCCGCGCCTGCACCCACTTTCTGACCCTTGCCGAGACGATCTCCAATCACGAGTTTGATGGCAGTCATTTAGTTATCTCCTGTTACTGAGCTGAGTTCGTTTTCTTTGGCTACTTCAAAATGGACGGACAAAAGGTGTGCCTCTTCGTAGGCGAGTCGTTCCAGCCAGCTGACAACCTGCTCGGCGAGACGCAGGGAGAGGGGAGAGATCTCCTCAAACAGGTTGAGGTCAACTTCCGGCAGCGGTTCACCGCTGTGGGAGCGCCACACCATGGCTTTGACGTGGGAGGCCAGCATCTGCTGCTGCACCTCGTTGGGGCGGATACCCTGATCGCCCAGCAGAATATGGATGCGTGCCAGGATCTGGTCGGTCTGGCGCAGCAGCGCCGGGCTGTCCGGGGTCAGGGGCTGGTCGTGGGTCTCTGTTTGCAATGTCTGCTCTCCAAGGCTGGCAGAAGGGATGGCTCTACCCTAAGCCGGCATGGATGGAGAGAGGAGGCAGCTTTTTTCCGATTCGAAGCGGAAATTCCCGCCGCTGGGGTTCAAAAAGGGCCCTTTATTGGCAAAAGAGAGTAAAAAAGGTCTGAACGAGGCTGGATTAGTGTGAGCAGCGGCGCACTTTTCCGTTTTCAGCTGGCAGCTGAGCCTTGGCGAAAAGTGTGAATCGCCTCACGCAGGCGGGGCGTATTTATGAAACAGCAGGCAAGAAAAAGGGCGGTTGCCCGCCCCTGAACGATGAGATGGAGTGGAGGTTAGCTGGCGCCTGCTGCGCTGGCGGCAGCCCGGTTCTGGTAGCGCAGATCCTCTTCGATGGTCACTACCACCTCGAGCGGCTTGCCATCGCGGAAGACAGAGATGGAGAGCTTGGTGCCGGGGCGGCTCTCGACGATCTTGTCCATGGCGGCACGTACCCCGGTGATCGCTTCACCGTTGATCTTGAGCAGCACGTCACCCCGTTGCAGGCCGCCTTTGGCCGCCGGGCCGACAGGATCCAGACTCTCGACGATGAGGCCGCGCAGTTCACCCAGATTCATCATACGGGCGACGATGGGGTTGATCTCGACGCTGGAGATGCCGAGATAGCCGCGAATAACGCGGCCGTTGGCGATCAGCTCGTCCATGATCCGCTTGGCCAGCCGGTAGGGGATGGCGAAGCTGATGCCGTAGCTCTCCTGATTGCCGTTGAGGTGATAGGTGGCGGTGTTGATGCCCACCAGATCGCCCCGGCCGTTGACCAGAGCCCCCCCCGAGTTGCCGGCATTGATGGCGGCATCGGTTTGCAGCAGATCCTGCCGGCCATTGCTGTCCGGCCCCATGCTGGAGAGACCGGTGCGACCGGTCGCACTGATGATCCCCTGGGTGATGGTCTGGCCGACGTTGTAGGGGTTGCCGATGGCAAGCACCACATCGCCCACCTCGGGCTGGTTGTTCTGATCCTGCGGGATCACCGGCAGGTTATCCGATTCGATGTAGAGCACCGCCAGATCGGTGAGCTGATCGGTGCCGACCAGTTCAGCGCTGAAGACTCGGCCATCCTGCAGGGCGACGATGATCTGATCGGCATCGGCGATGACGTGGTAGTTGGTCAGCACATAGCCGCGCTGGTTCATGATGACGCCTGAGCCCAGCCCCTGTGGCTGCAGCTGTCCGCGATTGCCCTGATTGGAGGCAAAGCTGCGGGTATAGATGTTGACGACTGCCGGGCCGGCGCGGTGGGCGGCGTAAGAGAAGCTCAGTTCGCGGGCGTTGGTGATCAGGCCGGGCAGCTGAGCCCCGCCACGGAAATTGGGAAACAGCAGCAACAGCAGTGCGGCGACGGTCAAACCGAAGCCGATAGACTTGCCCAAGTAACTGACTAAAGAGGGGATTTTCATGTCATTCTCATCCGTGCTGGCTGCGGGCAGAGAATAACACTATCAATGGATAAAAATCACCCGCGGCGAGTGCCGCGGGTGATGGGGGATTAACGGATTACCAGATAGAGGGAAGAGTCGCCGCGCTGGATGTTGAGAGCCAGTACGTCCGGCTTGCTCTTGAGCGCTTTGGTCAGTTCACCCAGGGTGTTGATGCGCACCCGGTTGACCCCGATGATGATATCGCCCTTCTGCAGGCCGGAAGCGGCTGCCGCAGAGCGGGGGTCAATATCGGCCACCGCGACGCCGGAGACCGGGTCGGTAGTGGTGCTCAGCTTGGCCCCTTCCAGTGCCGGGTGCAGGGCGCTGGCGCGCACTTCGCTATCATCGGCCTGCTTCAGGGTGACCTTGGCGCTCTGGGCCTTGCCATCACGGATCAGCCCCAGCTCGACCTGCTTGCCGGCGCCCATGGTGGCGATCTTGGCGCGCAGTTCGCCGAAGGAGCGAACCGGCTTGCCATCGATGCTGACGATGATATCGCCCGCCTTGATGCCCGCCTTGTCGGCCGCAGAGTCCGGCATCACCTGGTTGACGAAAGCGCCATCCTTCTTGTTGTAACCGAAGGTCTTGGCGATGTCGGAGGTGAGCTCGGTGCCGGTAATACCCAGCTGGCCGCGACGTACTTCACCGTACTTGACGATCTGGTCGGCCAGATCCCGCACCATGTTGGAGGGGATGGCGAAGCCGATGCCGATGTTGCCACCGTTGGGGCCCAAAATGGCGGTGTTGATACCGATCAGCTCGCCACGCAGGTTGAGCAGGGCGCCGCCGGAGTTACCGGAGTTGATGGCCGCATCGGTCTGGATGAAGTTCTCCAGATTTTCGATGTTGAGGCCGCTACGGCCCAGCGCACTGACAATGCCGGAGGTGACGGTCTGACCCAGACCAAAGGGGTTGCCGATGGCCAGCGCATAGTCACCGACCCGCAGCTCGTCGGAGTCGGCGAACTTGATCTGCACCAGATCTTCCGCCTTGATTTGCAGCAGAGCGATGTCGGACTGTTTGTCCTCACCGATCTTCTTGGCCGCATACTCGCGACCATCTTTCAGGTTGACCTTGATCTCGTCCGCCTCGTGAACCACGTGGGCGTTGGTGATCACGTAGCCCTTCTTGGCATCGATGATGACGCCGGAGCCGAGCGCCTGGAAGGGCTGCTCGCTCACCTGTTCGTCAGGCATGTTGGGACCAAAGAAGAAGCGGAACTGCTCGGGCAGGCGCTGACGGGTCACTTTCTTGCCTGAGACAGAAATGTTGACCACGGCCGGAGTGACCTGCTCCAGAACAGGAGCCAGACTCGGCATCTCCTGGTTGGAGCCTAACAGGGAAGGCAGTGCAGCCTGAGCAGGGGCCGCAGACATGGCGATACCGACACTGAGGGCTAGCACACTGAGCATGGAAAGAGGTTTACGCATATGAAAAACAGCTCCCAGAAAAAGTTGCATTGCAATCGTCAAGGTCAGACCACAGACGTTCCCGATTAGTTCCGCAAGGGACTGACCAGCTTACTTGAGCAGACCGGAAGAGGCGCCGGCATAGTCGCGAGGCGGTACGCCCGGCTCGGCTTCGGTCTTGGTCACTTCTTCTTCCACCAGGACTTCGCGGAACAGCGGCTCCTGAGCCTTGGCCAGGAACTTGCTCTGCTCTGCCATGTGGCGATAGAGGGTTTGATACTGCTCGGCCAACTGCTCCATCAGTGCCGCACTGTCGGCAAAGTGGGTATTGATCTGGCCCTGATAGTTTTCGAGCTCTTTATGGGCCTTTTTCAGCTCCTGTTCCAGACGACCGGCGTCACGGCTGCGAACCGAAAAACGGCCGATGATGATACCGACGATCAAGGCTGCGACAGCCAGCAGGATCCCAATTGACAGACTCATAGATGCTCCTTGTTACAGCTAAAACAGTGTGTGTTCATGCGGCCGGATGAGCCGCCATGCCTTGATGGCACTATACCGTGCGTCCTGAGGCCGTGATACCATTTTGTCCTCTATTCAGGGAGTTGGAGAGGCCCTCAAGGATGACACCGCAGCAAAAATACCAACAGGATCTGCTACGACCCGGCGTGCATGCCGACCCCGCTCAGGGGATGGCCATCAGCAGGCTGGAGCGACTCTATCAGGATTTGCTGCATCGCCCGACTCCGACCAGATCCCGCGGACTGTTTGGCTGGTTGCAAAAGCCCAGGGCGCAGGAGCCCATCCTGGGGATCTATATGTGGGGTGGAGTGGGCAGAGGCAAGACCTGGCTGATGGATACTTTTTTCGACAGTCTGCCGGGGACGCGCAAAATGCGCTGTCACTTCCATCGCTTCATGCAACGGATCCACGATGAACTCAAGGCGTTGAGCGGTCAGGCTGACCCACTCATGCTGGTCGCTGCCAAGCTGGCCGGCGAGACGGACATCATCTGCTTCGACGAATTTTTTGTCTCTGACATTACAGATGCCATGTTGTTGGGCACGTTGTTTCAGGAGTTGTTCGGTCACGGCGTCGTGCTGGTGGCAACCTCAAACATTCCACCAAAGGATCTTTACCGCAACGGCTTGCAGCGAGCCCGTTTTCTGCCAGCCATCGAGCTTATCGAGCGCCATTGCGAAATACTTAACGTGGACGGCGGCATCGACTATCGCCTGCGTACGCTGGAGCAGGCCGAGATTTATCACTGCCCGCTGGATCTGCAGGCAAAAACGAATCTCGATCGCTATTTTCAGCAATTAACCGGGGGGCTCGAGGCCTCCGGGGGGCGTTTTGAGGTCAATCATCGTCAGCTGACGTCGCTGGGGATGGGAGAAGGGGTGCTCTATATTGATTTCGAGCAACTTTGCTGTACTCCCCGCTCCCAGAACGACTATATCGAGTTGGCTCGGCTGTTCCACACCGTGTTGCTGGCCAATGTTCAACCAATGGGCAGAGGCACGGATGACGCGGCCCGCCGCTTCATCGCCATGGTCGACGAGTTCTATGAACGGCATGTCAAACTCATCATGTCGGCCGCCGTGCCCATGACGGAACTCTATGGTGAAGGGCTGCTGAATTTCGAATTCCAGCGCTGTCTTTCACGGCTTCAGGAAATGCAATCGCACGAATACCTTGCCAGAGTGCACCTTCCTTAGTCACAATACCGCGCCTGCCAGTCGGATGGGCATCTGCGGCAGGTAGGGCCGGGCGACATTTGCTAGCTTCATGGCAGTGAAATTAGCAGGTGATATTTAAGGCAACTTCACTTATAATCGCCCGGCCCACGTTACAGCTGTCGATAAGACAGCAACACTTTAAGCTTTACTTGTATTCGAAGGGGTACAGGTAGGCCATCGTTTGTTGTTTGTGGGAGAGCCCCCATAAACAATTGGGTCTGTAACAGGTAATTGGGTTTAACTTAATGAAAACTTTCGTTGCCAAGCCAGAAACCGTAAAACGTGACTGGTACATTGTGGACGCAGAAGGTAAAACTCTGGGTCGTATCGCAACCGAGATCGCTGCTCGTCTGCGTGGTAAGCACAAAGCTGAATACACTCCGCACGTTGACACCGGTGATTACATCATCGTTGTAAACGCTGAGAAGGTACGTGTTACCGGTAAGAAAACTACCGACAAAATGTACCACGCTCACTCCGGTTTCCCGGGTGGTATCAAGTCCATCAGCTTCGACAAGCTGATTCAGCGTAAACCGGAAATGGTAATCGAAGCTGCTGTTAAAGGCATGCTGCCGAAAGGTCCTCTGGGCCGTGCCATGTTCCGTAAACTGAAAGTTTACGCAGGCGCCGAGCACGCTCACGCTGCTCAGCAACCTCAAGTACTGGATATCTAATCGGGAACTGGCAACATGGCAGAAAATCAATACTACGGTACCGGCCGTCGCAAAAGCTCCACTGCTCGCGTATTTATCAAAGCGGGTAGCGGTAAGATCGTAATCAACCAGCGCTCCCTGGAGCAGTACTTCGGCCGTCCGACTGCCCGCATGGTAGTTCGTCAGCCGCTGGAACTGGTTGAGATGACCGAGAAACTGGATCTGTACATCACCGTTAACGGTGGTGGCATCTCCGGTCAAGCTGGTGCGATCCGCCACGGTATCACTCGTGCTCTGATGCAGTACGACGAAACCCTGCGTTCCGAACTGCGTAAAGCTGGCTTTGTTACTCGCGATGCCCGTAAGGTTGAGCGTAAGAAAGTCGGTCTGCACAAAGCTCGTAAGCGTCCGCAGTACTCCAAGCGTTAATTCGCTTCTGGTACTCACTCTTTCGAGTGTCAAAAAAGCCTGGCAACTGCCAGGCTTTTTTTATTGGTGATCTTTCCTGCCGCAATGCTAACCATACGTCACAAAAGACAAAAAATTGTATATTTATTGTTTTCTGGGACTACCTCTCTTTCTTGTCAAGTTGTTATCTTTTCTTTAAAATTTCCTCGGTTTTTCTGTGGCAATTGTAACTCCAGCTTCCGCCGCTGTTGTCACGGGAAAAGGGGAACAGGGACACAATAAGAATGTGCGGAGTCCACATGGGAGAGTTTTTGGATGAGCAATGCGCCAGTTGATACCGGTCGCCGCAGATTTCTTACCTGGTCAACGGTTGCCGTTGGCGGGGTAGGAGCTGCGTTTACCGCAGTGCCGTTTATAAAATCATGGAACCCGAGCGCCAAGGCCAAAGCCGCTGGCGCCCCGGTTGAAGTCGACATCAGCAAGTTGGAACCGGGTCAGCTCATCCGTGTCGAGTGGCGAGGCAAGCCGGTCTGGGTGGTGAACCGCACCAAGCAGACGCTGGATGCGCTCTCTGCGCATGACGACAAGCTGCGGGATCCCTCATCCGAAGAGCCGCAACAGCCTGACTATGCCCACAACGGGTATAGATCCATCAAGCCGGAAATCTTCGTGGCGGTAGGCATCTGCACCCACCTCGGGTGTTCGCCCTCCTATTTGCCGGACAGCTTTGGCGAGCAGGTGCAAGGGGTCACATCCGGCTTCTTCTGCCCGTGCCATGGCTCCAAGTTCGATATGGCTGGCCGGGTATTCCAGGGGGTGCCTGCACCACTGAACCTGGTCATTCCGCCATATAAATTCATCAACGACACCACCATTCTGGTCGGTGCCGACGGCAAGGAGGCCTGATCATGTTGAGCAAACTGATGGGCTGGATCGACTACCGGTTCCCGCTCACTGCCATGTACAACGACCACATGGCCAAGTATCCGGCACCGAAAAACCTGAACTTCTGGTACTTTTTCGGCTCCCTCGCCATGCTGGTGCTGGTCAACCAGATCATCACCGGTATCTGGCTGACCATGAACTACAACCCCTCTGCGGAAGGCGCCTTTGCCTCCGTCGAGTACATCATGCGGGATGTGGATTACGGCTGGCTGCTGCGTTACATGCACTCAACCGGCGCATCCGCGTTCTTCATCGTGGTCTATCTGCACATGTTCCGCGGCATGATCTACGGCTCCTACCAGAAGCCGCGCGAGCTGCTCTGGATCTTCGGCATGCTGATCTTCCTCTGCCTGATGGCGGAAGCCTTCATGGGCTATCTGCTGCCGTGGGGTCAGATGTCCTTCTGGGGGGCTCAGGTCATCATCTCGCTGTTCGGTGCCATTCCGGTTATCGGCGACGATCTGACCCTGTGGATCCGCGGTGACTACGTTATCTCCGGCGCCACCCTGAACCGCTTCTTCGCGCTGCACGTCATCGCGTTGCCGCTGGTGCTGGTGATGCTGGTTGCGATGCACATCCTGGCGCTGCATGAAGTGGGCTCCAACAACCCGGACGGCATCGACATCAAGAAACACAAGGACGAGAACGGCTGGCCGCTGGATGCGGTGGCATTCCACCCTTACTTCACCGTCAAGGACATGATCGGCGTCGCCGGCTTCCTGTTCTTCTTCTGCGCCATCATCTTCTTCAAACCGGACATGTGGGGTTACTTCCTCGAGAAGCCGAACTTTGAAGTGGCCAATGGCCTGAAGACCCCGGCCCACATTGCGCCTGTGTGGTACTTCACTCCCTTCTACGCGATTTTGCGTGCCGTACCCGACAAGCTGCTGGGCGTTATCATGATGGGTCTCTCCATCGTGGTGCTGTTCCTGCTGCCCTGGCTGGATCGCTGCAAGGTGCGTTCGGTGCGCTATCGCAGCAAGCTGCACAAGCTGAACATCGCCCAGTTCGTGGTCTGCTTCATCATCCTGGGTGTTCTGGGTGTGCTGCCGTCGACCCCGACCCTGACCCTGATCGCTCAGGTGTGTACCTTGGGTTACTTCGGTTTCTTTGTCCTGCTGTTCTTCTATAGCAAGAACGAAAGCACCAAGCCGCTGCCAGAAAGGGTGACATTTAAATGAAAAAAATAATATTTGCAGTGCTGACCCTGCTGCCATCTCTGGTGTTTGCCAATACCGGAGCCGTGCATCTGGATAAGGCCAACTATGACCTGAGTGACAAGGCGTCGCTGCAGCGTGGTGCGGCCACGTTCATGAACTACTGCTTCGGGTGCCACAGCACCCAGTATCAGCGTTACAACCGGGTGGCCGAGGATCTGGGGATCCCGGCCGATCTGATGGCGTCCAATCTCATCGTCAACGGTGCCAAGATCGGTGACCTGATGGAAAACTCGGTGCATGACAAGGATGCAGCCAAGTGGTTTGGTGCGGCGCCTCCTGATCTGACGCTGGTTGCCCGTGTGCGTGGTGCAGACTGGATCTACACCTATCTGCGCTCGTTCTACGTGGATCCGACCCGTCCGTTTGGCGTGAACAACGTGGTGTTCCCGTCCGTGGGTATGCCGCACGTGCTGGAGCCGCTGCAGGGCACTCCGCGCGCCGAGTTCGCCACCCATACAGTCGATGGAGTCGAGACCCAGCAGGTTGTCAGCATCAAATCTGACGGCAATGGTGAAATGAATAACGAAGAGTATGATCAGACGGTGCTGGATCTGGTAAACTTCTTGGTCTACTCGGCTGAACCGGTCAAACAGGAGCGCGAACGCATGGGCTTCTGGGTACTTGGTTTCATCGTGATCTTCTTCATCTTCACTGTGCTGTTGAAGAAGGAATTCTGGCGCGACGTTCACTAAGCGACCAGATCCGGGTAATATAATGCACGGCAATGAAGACCATAGAGGCTTCATTGCCGTTTCTGCTTTTAAATGACGGGAGGGTTCAATGGCTGTAGCTGCCAATAAGCGTTCGGTAATGACGCTGTTTTCCGGTGCCAACGATATGTTCAGCCATCAGGTGCGTATTGTCCTGGCGGAGAAGGGTGTTAGCGTGGATATTTGCCAGGTTGACCCTGCCAACTTGCCGGATGAACTGGCTGAGCTGAACCCCTACAACTCTGTACCGACCCTGGTTGATCGCGAGCTGGCACTCTACACCTCGCGCATCATCATGGAGTATCTGGACGAGCGTTTCCCGCATCCGCCCCTGATGCCTGTCTACCCGGTAGCTCGTGGTAACAGCCGTCTGATGATGCACCGCATCGAGCTGGACTGGTACTCGCTGGCTGACAAGATCATGGCTGGCACCGATGCCGATGCTGCGCGCAACGAGCTGCGGGACAACCTGCTGGCCATCGCCCCGATCTTCGGTGAGATGCCCTACTTCATGAGCGAAGAGTTTGGTCTGGTGGACTGCTACATGGCTCCGCTGTTGTGGCGTTTGCCGAGCCTTGGCATCGACCTGACCGGTCGTGGCGCCAAAGAGCTGAAGGCCTACATGGTTCGCCTGTTCGAGCGTGAGTCCTTCCAGGCTTCCCTGACCGAGGCCGAGCGCGAGATCCGTGCCGGCGTATGAGCATGGAACCGACAATGACCCCGAGCCGCCCGTACTTGTTACGGGCGTTTTATGACTGGTTGCTGGACAATGACCTGACCCCCCATCTGGTGGTCAACGTCAATATCCCCCATGTGATGGTACCGATGCAGTTCGCTCAGGATGGGCAGATTGTGTTGAACATAGCGCCACGCGCCGTGGTGCAGTATCACATGGATAACGAAGCGATCAGCTTCAGCGCCCGCTTTGGCGGGGTCTCCCAGCAGGTTTACATCCCGATGGCGGCCGTGCTGGCCATTCATGCCCGGGAAAACGGCGTGGGCACCATGTTCCCGCCCGAACCTGGCTATGACATCTGGCTGGAGCAGGCCGAGGCGCCGGTGGAGCCAGAGCCGGAACCGCCGCGTCCAAGCGGTCGTCCGACCCTGAAAGTGATCAAATAAAAAAACGCAGCCGGTTGGCTGCGTTTTTTTATATCCGTTTCGGATCATCAGTTCTGAGCGTACTCGAAGGCTTTGATTACGCGCTTCACGCCGTTGACGTGGCGAGCGATCTCGACGGCTTGTTCCCCCTCCTGGCGCGTAACCAGACCGATCAGGAATACCTCGCTATCTTCGGTCACGACCTTCACCTTGGTGCTGTCAAAGTTCTTGGTGCCGAACATATCGGCTTTCACCTTGGAGGTGATCCAGGAGTCATTGCTGCGGGTGGTGAAGCTGGCTGGTTGACCAAGGCGCAACTCGTTATAGACGTGGCGAACCCCTTCGATGCGGCCGACGATTTTGCCTGCCTCCAGTTTGTACACGTCAGAAGGTGTCTGGCCGACCAGCAATACGCGGCCATTGTTGCTGTAGACGCTGATCTTGCTGGCAGCGCTGAGCGGTTTGTTGTCGGCCAGCAGGTTGGCTGCTTTGAGCTCGATGGCCTGATCATCCCACTGGGCACCCAGGGTGCGGCGATCGCCGGAGGCCTTGGCAGTACCGGCTGCACCGCCTACTACTACAGCCGCACAGCCTTGCAGCAGCAGGGAACCGGCCAGCAGGCTAAGAATGAGGATCTGCTTGTTCATGGTTTCAATCTTCCTGTTGCGGGAAAAGAGTCTGGTCGATGAGATCACACAGGCAGTGCAGGGTCAACAGGTTCACTTCCAGAATGCGAGGCCGACGGGCGGATGGTACTCGGATCTCCACATCGTTCGGGCCCAGCAGACCGGCCATCTCACCACCGTCACCACCACTGAGTACCACTATGGTCATGTCGCGGGAGAGCGCAGCTTCCGCCGCCTTGATTAGGCTGCGGCTGTGACCCGAGGTGGTGATCACCACCAGAATGTCACCCGGTTGACCCAGTGCCCGGATCTGCTTGGCGTAGACCTCTTCGAAGCCGTGATCGGTGGCGATGGCGCTGATGGTCGCCATGTCGGGGGTCAGCGCCATGCCGGGCAGGGAGGGGCGCTGGGTTTCGTAGCAGTTGACCAGCTCGGAGATGAACAGCTGCGCCAGTGCGGCAGAAGGACCGTTACCGCATGCCAGCACCTTGTGGCCATTGAGCAGGCAGATGGTGATCATCTGGGCTGCAGTATGGATGGCATCCGGCAGCGCCTCGGCAGCTGCAATCTTGGTCTGGATGCTTTCGGTGTAGTTCTCTTTGATGCGGTCTGTCATAGGGTCCTCTTAAAATGCGTTCCGGATCCAGTCTGGCTGGTCCCCCTCGAACGCGATCACATCGAATCGGCAGGCCTGGCTGGCCTCGTTGATGGCATGTTGCTTCAAATAGTGGCGCGCTGCCAGCATGATCTTGCGCTGTTTTGCCCGAGTGACCGAACTGGCCGCTCCACCATGGCTGGCAGAGGCCCGGTACCTCACCTCAACAAACACCAGGGTCTGGCCCTGGTGCATGATGAGATCGATTTCGCCACCCCGGCAGCGATAGTTGCGGGTCACCGGCTGCAGACCCTGGGCCTGCAGCCAGCGTTCAGCCACTAGCTCAAAGTGCTGTCCCTTGCTCGACGGGAGCGGGAACAGGTTCTGCAATTGCTGGCGCATCCGTGCTAACAGCTCCTTCATTGGCTGGCTCCTCCAGCTGCTGGACTGCATTCTCGTCAACCAGCTTGCCGTTCTGGTAGGTGGCCCAGCTCAGCATCCGCACGATATTGCCCTGGGCATCGACGCTCAGCTGACCACTCATGCCGGACTGCTGCATGCCGCCCACCTTGCGCATCTGTTGCAGATTTTCCGCCAGTGCGACGGCGTCATAGCCCATGGCAAACAGGCGCAGCAGGTCGCCCTGGGTCTGCGGCCACAGCAGGGCAATTTGCTCGCGTTGCTTCTCGTAGCCACCGAGCAGCAGCGGCATATCGGCGATACGCATGCCGTTGAGTTCGGAGGTCACTTCGGTTGCGGCGCTGTCATAGCCGCGCGGGCCGGTGAAGATCGGCAGACTGCCCATCGGATTGACGGAGACATCCACGTAAGGCTTGATCATCCGGGTTTCCAGCGGGTTGGCCACGATGTAGACGACATCAATGCTGCGCGGTGCGGCGTCGGAAAGCTGGACAACCTGGCCTGCACGGGCAGTAGAACGGCCGCTCAGGGCGTTTTTAACCATGCCTTGAACTTCGTTGCGACCGCCAAAGGTGGCGACTACCGGCTTATCCTGGCTCACGGTTGCCCAGGCCTGTTCAAAGGCCTTGATGCTGCTGTAGCCGATACGCCCCTGGGCGGCGATCAGCAGCGGCTTGCGATAGCCCTGGGTATAGAGGTACTGCGCAGCCTGCGCGGCATCTGCGGCAGCAGAGAGGGAGAAGTAGTAGGTGCTGTCGTTGACGATCGGCTTGTCCAGCTCGTTGAGCGCCAGAACCGGCACCGTCGGGTTGGCCTTGAGCAGCTCCTCGACCCGGTCTTTGAGCAGCGGGCCGATGATCATGTCCGCCCCTTCCTGAATCGCCTGCTTGTAGAGGTCGATGGTCGGTTTGCTCTGGGTGTCGTAGAAGTTCAGGGTAAATTGACCCTGATTCTCCTTGTAGGACATCAGCATACCGTTGCGGATGGCGGCGCCCTGCGGCTCCAGATTACCGGAGAGGGGGAGCAGCACCGCAATCTGCTGCACCGAGGTGCTGGCAGCAGTGGCAGTCAGATCGCCAAGACCCGCCGGCATGTCTTTCTGGGCCGGGTGGTTGGGGAAGTCGCGCTTCCAGCCAGCCAGCTGACGGGCGAGCAGGTTGGGCTGGGCACCGAACTCGTTGACCAGTGCCGCCAGACGCAGCCAGCCGGTGGTTACGTCAGGAGCCGGTGCCTCCTCCAGCGCCTGCAGGGTGGAAGGAGTCATGCTCTTGAGCAGCGACCAGATCTGCTGATGGTTGGTGGCCTGCTCGCTCTGGTTGAGGTAGGGCTCCAGCGCAATCAGGGACTTGGCTGCACCAAACTTGTTGTTGATGTCGAGCTGCAGTACCACGCGCTGACGATACCAATCCTTCTGGGTATCGGCATCCAGCGCAACCTCAGGTTTGCCTTCCAGCAGGATCAGCGCCTGATTGGCATGGCCTTGTGCCAGCAGCAGGTGGGCTTGCAGCAACTGCAACTGCGCCTTCTGGGTGGGCTCCTTGGCCTGCTTTTGCAACTGCTGGAACAGCGCCGAGGCTGGTTTGGCCTGACCGAGCGCCAGATAGCTGCGTGCTGCCAGCATCTGCCAGGTAAAGGCTTCAGCCGGTTTGGCGGGATCGACCTGCTCCAGATACCACTGGGCATTCTTGGTCAAATCCGAGAAGGCTGACGGCATGCCAGACTGCCCCGAAGGTTGATTGGGCTCCGACGCACAGGCGGCCAGCAGGATTGCCGCGAGTAGGATGCCGAAGAGTCGTGATACACTTAGCTGCTTTGTAACCCGGTTCAAGTTCATTCCCCGACCAGTGTTGAAATTCCCCATAGTGTAAACGGGGCAATATGGCGACACAATTGTCGGGGCACTCGGAGATCCCATGAGTGACATCCCAACCCTGTATATAGTGCCCACTCCGATCGGCAATCTGGCTGACATTACCCAGCGTGCGCTGGATACTCTGCGCAGCGTCGACCTGGTCGCCGCCGAAGATACCCGCCACACCGGCATTCTGCTCAGCCACTACCAAATCTCGGTGCCGACCTTTGCGCTGCACGATCACAACGAGCAGCAGAAAGCCGATGTGCTGATCGGTCGGATCAAAGAGGGCAAGAGTGTCGCTCTGGTCTCCGATGCGGGTACGCCGCTCATCAGCGACCCCGGTTATCATCTGGTCACCCGCTGTCGCGAAGCCGGGGTCAAGGTGGTGCCACTGCCCGGCCCCTGCGCCGCCATCACGGCGCTCAGCGCTGCTGGCCTGCCCACCGACCGGTTTGCTTTCGAAGGTTTCCTGCCGGCCAAGAGCAAAGGGCGTGACGATCGTCTGCAGGCTGTTATCGAAGATACCCGTTCGCTGGTGTTCTACGAATCCCCGCGCCGGGTACAGGATACGGTGGAAGCGATTGCTCGCATCCTTGGCGAGCGCCAGGTGGTTGTGTGCCGTGAACTGACCAAAACGTTCGAATCCATCCACGGTTTGCCCGCCTCCGAGATGCTTATCTGGCTTGGCGAAGATGAAAACCGCTGCCGCGGCGAAATCGTGTTGGTGGTTGCCGGTGCCAGTAAAGAGGAAGAGGAGCTGCCGGCCGAGGCGCTCCGTACTCTGGGTCTGCTGGTTGCCGAGCTGCCGCTCAAAAAAGCAGCCGCACTGACCGCCGAGATCCACGGCGTGAAGAAGAATGCCCTCTACAAGTACGGTCTCGAGCACTATTAATTGCCGTAAACGGGAATTGCCGGTTTACCCCGCCCGCATCACGAGGCTATAATCCGCGCCTCGGAGTTGGCTGGGCAATCGCTGCTTCGTCGTTGTGTCCCTCGGGACAGACGGGCGGAGGGGAGGAAAGTCCGGGCTTCACAGGGCAGGGTGCCAGGTAACGCCTGGGGGGCGCGAGCCTACGACCAGTGCAACAGAGAGCAGACCGCCGATGGCCCGCAAGGGATCAGGTAAGGGTGAAAGGGTGCGGTAAGAGCGCACCGCGCGACTGGCAACAGTTCGTGGCACGGTAAACTCCACCCGAAGCAAGACCAAATAGGCCCCTATTGGCGCGGCCCGCGTTGGGGGCGGGTAGGTTGCTTGAGCCAGCGAGCGATTGCTGGCCTAGAGGAATGATTGCTACCCGGGGCAACCCGGTACAGAACCCGGCTTACAGGCCGACTCCGACCCAATTCTGCGTGACCCGTCACGATAAATCCCGGTGCTTAGCGGCACCGGGATTTTTTACATGTCACAACATGATGTGGCGCGTGGCAGCATTTTTGAATTTGTAATAAAGTTCGGCCTCTTTTTGGTCGCTATGACTCGGTTGGATGAGTTGTATCTATCATGCTGCATCCCCCACCGAAGGGGCTGACGGCAAGGGAAGATGAAATGGTCAGGGTGGATTTTTAATGTCATCAAGCGGTGCAGTGCACACACCTTCCCGCCTGCTCGGAGCCGAGCAAGGCAAAGCCCTTCCTCGTTATGATCTGCTGGGTATCGATCGGGTAAACCGCACTCGTCTCAAGCAGGTTAACGCCCAGTTGAGCACCTTTTCTCTGCAGGTCGCCGGCTGCATGGCCCAACTTTTCAACAGTGCTGATTGCGAGCTGACCTATGGCGAGTTCGCCGCCTCCAGCGTCGCCGATGTTGCCGAGCCACAACTCTGGGTCGAGGCCACATCCCGGGTTGATCCCCAGCGCGCAGTCTATTTTTCCATCTCTCCTCTGGTGATCTACCGTCTGGCCGTCCTCTTTTTTGGTGGCACGCTCCATCAGAAAGAGGAGGCGCTTCCTGCCGGTAAAGGGGTGACTGATACGGAACAGCGCCTGCTGCAAAGACTCTGTCACTATCAAGTCGATATCTGGTGCTCCTGCCTCGGGCTGGGAGATCTTGAGTGGCAGATCAATATCATCCCGCAGGATGCCATGCCGACCCGTCAGCTGTGGACTACCCGTGCCACCCTGCAAGCTGGCAATTGCACCCACCAGTGGCAGATGTGGCTGCTTCCGTCCGAAGAATCCGACTCTCAGGAAGGGATTGCTTTGCCCGAGGGAGAGCTGGAACAGGTATTGAGCCATGTTCCGGTCCGGCTGCGGGTGGTCATGGGGCAGCTGTCGATGACGCTGGCCGATCTGGAGTGCCTCAAGGTGGGAGATGTGCTGTCGCTGGATCTGCCGGAGATGGTGCCCGCCCTGATAGGTAACCGCCCCTGCTTCAATGGGCGTATAGCAGAACATAAAGGCAGTCTGGTCTACCAGGTTGCGACTGTGGTAGAGGAGTAAATCGAATCATGAGCGAGCACAATATGAATGACCCGCTGGATCTGGATGGACTGGATCAACTGTTTGGTGACGATATCAGCATGCCCAGTGCCGCCGACTACATGGCGCCGACCAGTAGCAGCAAGCAGCGGGATCTCTCTTTCTTCCGCCAGATCCCGGTCAAGGTGACCCTTGAGGTAGCCAGTACCGAAGTGCCTCTGGGTGACCTGATGCGGGTGGAAGAGGGCGCCGTGATTGAGCTGGACAAACTGGCGGGCGAGCCGCTGGATGTCCGGGTCAATGGCCGCCTGCTTGCCAAGGGGGAAGTGGTCGTCGTCAACGGCAAGTATGGCTTGCGTCTGGTTGACGTAATCGATGCCAAACTGCTGGGTGGCATGGACGACTGATGCGTTACCTGCTGCTGACCCTGCTGCTCTTCTCCCTGCCTGGCTGGGGGGCTGACATGACCCTGTTCTCGGTAGCTCCGGGGGCAGCAGGTGGCGAGGATTACAACATCAAGTTGCAGATCCTCTTCTTCATGACAGTGCTGGGGTTGTTGCCGACCTTGTTGCTGATGATGACCAGTTTTACCCGGATCATCATAGTGCTGGCCATCTTGCGGCAGGCGCTCGGTTTGCAGCAGAGTCCTCCCAACCGGGTGCTGATCGGGATCAGCCTCATCCTGACTCTGGTTATCATGCGTCCGGTCTGGACCGACATATACCAGAATGCTTTTGTCCCGTTTGACAGGGATGAGATCACCCTGTCGGAAGGGGTTGCTCGCGCAGAGAAACCGCTGCGTACCTTTATGCTGGCGCAGACCCGCGAGCCGGATCTGGAACAGATGCTGCGCATCTCCGGTGAACCAACAACGGTGGCCAAGAAGGATGTTCCTTTCGGGGTGCTGTTGCCCGCGTTTGTATTGAGTGAGTTGAATACCGCATTTCAGATCGGCTTTATGCTGTTTATTCCGTTTCTGGTGATCGATCTGGTGGTGGCCAGCGTGCTGATGGCGATGGGGATGATGATGCTCTCGCCGCTGATCATCTCCTTGCCATTCAAGCTGATGGTTTTTGTACTGGTCGATGGCTGGTCGATGACGGTCGGTACCCTTGCTGCCAGTTTTGGCGGGGGAGGCTGACATGACGCCGGAGCAGAGCGTGGCGCTGGTTGGCGGCGCCGTCAATCTCGTCGTGGTGATGGTCTCCGTGCTGATCGTGCCGGGGCTGATTGTGGGCTTGGTCGTCAGTGTGTTTCAGGCTGCGACCCAGATCCAGGAGCAGACCCTCAGCTTTTTACCCCGTTTTCTGGTGACCCTGATGACGCTCATCTTCACTGGGAACTGGCTACTATCGCAGATCACAACCCTGTTCCACGACCTGTTTTTGAAGATCCCCGGACTCATCGGATGAACTCCCTCTTGTCCCTCAGCGCTGCCGATCTGACGGCCTGGCTGGGGCAGTGGTGGTGGCCATTTCTGCGGATTGGTTCCGCTTTCTGGGTCATGCCGGTATTCGGTGACGGTCGGGTGCCGCCGCAAGTTCGTCTGCTGCTGGCGCTGATCGTCAGCCTGCTGATTGCCCCCATGCTCAAGGGAATGCCTGTCGTTGACCCCCTCAGCACCGGTGCTCTGGTATTGGCTGTTGAGCAGCTGTTGTTCGGGTTGCTGTTCGGTCTCTGCGTCCAGATGCTGTTCATGATCATGACCATGGCTGGCCAGATCCTCTCCATGCAGATGGGGTTGGCGATGGCGGTGATGAATGACCCCAGCAATGGTGACACCGCGCCCATCGTCAGCCAGTTGATGCTGGTCTTCTGCTCACTGCTGTTTCTTGGTCTGAATGGCCATCTGGTGACGCTGGATGTGCTGGTGCAGAGCCTGCGCAGCTGGCCACCCGGCTCTTCCCTCGACCTGCTCGACATGAAAGGGGTGGTCGGTCTGTTCGGCTGGTGTATCGGCGCTGCGCTGATCCTCACCCTACCTGCCGTGGTTGCCATGTTGATGGTCAACCTGACCTTTGGTGTCATGAATCGCACGGCCCCTTCGCTGAACATCTTCTCGCTCGGTTTCCCCATGACGCTGTTGCTCGGGCTGCTCACCATGGCTATCTCAATCAGCGGAGTCCCTTCCCGTTACCTTGAGCTGGTGACTCACGTGCTGGAACAACTGCGAGCCCTGACCCCCTCATGAGCCAGAACAGCGCCCAGGATAAAACCGAAGAGGCCTCTTCCCAGAAACTGCGCAAGGCACGAGAAGAGGGTCAGATCGCGCGCTCCAAGGAGCTCAGTTCGGCGGGACTATTGCTGCTCGGCGGTTTTGCCATGCAGTGGATGGTGCCCAGCTTTGGTCGCTTCTTCGCCGAGTTGATGAAACGGCCACAACGGTTCGACTGGCAAGGAGCCAGGGATCCGCAAATGATGGTGCACTGGACGGCGGAAGCCTTGCTCAACATGTTGTGGGTGTTGCTGCCGCTGTTTGCTTTTCTGGCTCTGATGCTGGTCCTGCTCAGCTCGTTGCCGGGGGGCATGGTACTGACCTGGAAGAAGCTCTTCCCCAGAGCCGAGAAGCTGAACCCACTCAAGGGGCTCAAGCGGATGTTCTCGAGTCACAGCCTGATGGAGCTGCTGAAGTCGGTACTGAAAATTCTGCTGATTGGCTCCACGCTGGCGCTGCTGCTCCAGCATCAGTGGCCCACGTTGCTGATGATGAATCGTATGCCACCCCAGGCCGCCATGGAGCAGGCGCTGCGGATCCTCTCTCAGGCATTCATCTTGCTTGGTGGCGTGCAGATGCTGATCGCCGTGCTGGATGTGCCCTATCAGCGCTGGTCGCTGAACAAGCAGTTGCGGATGACCAAGCAGGAGGTCAAGGATGAGCACAAGAACAGCGAAGGTCGTCCGGAAATCAAGGCGCGGATCCGTCAGGTGCAGGCCATGCTGGCTCGTGCCCGTATCGAGCAGCGCGTACCGCAGGCCGATGTGATCATCGTCAACCCGACTCACTACGCGGTGGCCATCAAATATGATCCCCAGCGTGCCAATGCCCCGTTCGTGATTGCCAAGGGGGTGGATGGCATGGCTGAGCGGATCCGTCAGGTGGCCAAACAGCATGACAAGATGGTGATGAGTCTGCCGGAGCTGACTCGTGCCATCTACTACTCCACCCGGATAGATCAGGAAGTACCGGCGGGTCTCTATACCGCGGTGGCTTATGTCTTGAATCATGTATTGCAGTTGAGGGCGTATCAGGCCGGCAAGGGGCGAAAGCCAAACCCGCTTGCTCCTTTGCATGTGCCGCCCGAATTACGTCAACCTGAGAGGTAAGTTGTGAACTGGCGTGTATTGACCCAATCCTATACCGCGATCCCGATGATGCTGCTGGCCATTCTGGCCATGATGATATTGCCGTTGCCGGGCTGGCTGCTGGATGCCCTCTTTACCTTCAACATTGTGTTGGCGGTACTGGTGCTGCTGGTCTCCGTATCGGCGCGTCGCCCTCTCGACTTCTCCGTCTTCCCCACGGTGTTGCTGGTGGCAACCCTGATGCGGCTGTCGCTCAACGTGGCCTCGACCCGCGTGGTATTGCTGCATGGCCATGAAGGCCATGAAGCGGCGGGCAAGGTGATTCAGGCATTTGGCGAGGTGGTGATCGGCGGCAACTATGTCGTGGGTCTAGTGGTCTTCGTGATCCTGATGATCATCAACTTTGTGGTGATCACCAAGGGTGGGGAGCGGATCTCCGAGGTGTCTGCCCGCTTTACCCTGGATGCGATGCCGGGCAAGCAGATGGCCATCGATGCCGACCTCAATGCCGGCACCATGGATCAGCATCAGGCGCGGGCACGACGGGACGAGATCGCCCGTGAAGCCGACTTCTACGGGGCGATGGATGGTGCCTCCAAGTTTGTGCGCGGTGATGCGATTGCCGGCATGCTGGTGCTCATCATCAACCTGGTGGGCGGCCTTGCCATCGGTATTTTCCAGCATGCCCTGCCGGTTGCCGAAGCCTTCCAGCGCTATGCTCTGCTGACCATCGGTGACGGTCTGGTGGCCCAGATCCCTTCGCTGCTGATGTCTACCGCTGCCGCCATCATTGTGACTCGGGTCAGCGATGAAGGTGAGATGGCGGATCAGGTGGGTGACCAGATCCTAGCTTCTCCCCGCGTCATCTACACTGCCGCTGCCATCATGCTGGTACTGGGGCTGGTGCCGGGCATGCCGATGCTGGCCTTCCTCAGCTTTGCCGCCGTACTGGCCTGGACTGGTTGGAGCGTGAGCAAGCGGGCGGTCAATACCCCGGATCTGGATGCCGCGCAGGAGCTGGCTCGCCAGATTGCCCAGCCGGAACCACAAGGGCTGGAATGGCAGGATTTGCCGCCGGTCGATACCGTCGCCATCGAACTGGGTTATCGGTTGGTGCCGCTGGCGGAAGCTGACAAAGGCGCCGAGCTGTTGGCCCGGGTGCGCGGTATTCGCAAAACCCTATCGGAGCAGTACGGTTTTCTGCTGCCCGAGATCCGGGTTCGCGACAATTTGCAGCTGCAACCCGATCAGTACCGGATCAAGCTCTCCGGTGTGGCACTGGCGTCCGGCAATGTCGATTGTCAGCGTCTGATGGCCATCAGCAGCGGCGAGACCTATGGCTCGCTGGATGGGGAGCTGACCCAGGATCCTGCATATGGCATGAGCGCAGTCTGGATTTCACCGGAGAACAAGGCCAAGGCATTGAATCTTGGCTATTCGGTGGTGGATTCGGCAACGGTGATCGCGACCCACGCCAGCAAGCTGCTGCGTGAGCAGCTTGATGCCCTCTTCGGTCATGATGAGGTGGGCAAGCTGGGGCAACATCTTGCGGCCCAGTCGCCCCGTTTGGCGGAGGAGCTCAATCTGGCCCTGACCCAGATGCAGCAGTTGCGAGTTTTTCGGCAATTGCTAAAGGAACAGGTCAGTCTGACCGATATACGCACGGTGGCGACGACCCTGCTCGATGCCAGCGAGCTGACCAAGGATCCCGTGCTGCTTGCTTCCGATGTTCGTTGCGCCTTGAAGCGCCAGATTGTGAGACAGGCGATTGGCAGCCGTGATGTGCTTGCCACCTTCACGCTCGATGACCGTCTTGAGCAGACCTTGCTGGCGGCCATGAACCAGTCGCAGCAGCAGGGGAAAATCCAGCTGGACAGTTTTCCGGTTGATCCGCAACTGCTGGCACAGTTGCAGCAAAATATGCCGCTGGTTAAAGAGCAGCTGCAGCAGCAAGGATATGCCCCGGTATTGGTCGTGATGCCGCAACTTAGACCCTTGATCGCGCGTTATGCCCGATCTTTTGCAAAAGGTCTCAAAGTGCTCTCATATAATGAAATACCGGAAGAGTTGAGAGTGGAGGTTATTGGCACGCTAGGCTGAAACTGGGCTGCCATGTTAATAGGCAAATGGGAAGAATATATTCCGCCTATCTACTTGAATTGTAATTGTAAGCCGTTATGATGTGACTGTTTTTGACGCATTCGGTCGTCAAAGATAAATAACAAATATAACAATTCACATGTGTCACTCAGCAGTCACCACTAATTTGGTGCTGTCTTGTCCAAATACGGGCAGTCGCATGAAAAAGGCAAACTGAACTGAAAAGTCAGGACGCAAAGCCTCCGGTCTAAAAGCAGGAATGCTCATGATAGCGGGGTTGCCAAGGCCATTGTTACCGCCTTGATATAACACTGGTTTGATCTAGGTGCTCGTTAGAAGCGCCAGCGTACCTGTGCGTCTTTTATTTCGGCATTTCAGTTCTGTTGATTGTTTTATCCACAATCACGGGTTCGGGTTCATATGCTTTCGGATGTATCTACCAAAAAAAGCTCAAGACCGGCCAGTCTTGGGAAAGATCCCCATTTATTGTTAATCAGCTCATCTATGGCCGATGGGAACGATATTGAAGGAATATTGGCAGCACAGGGATATGCTGTTTCCCGCTGTGACTCTATTCGCAAGTCGAAATTAATTCTCGGCAGTCGTTCCGTTGATTTAATCCTGCTCGACATGGATCTCATGACCGAAGTAGGTCCTCAATTGGTGCATGATTTTAGCGGCATTGATTGCGTGATCCTGGTTAATGAGCGTCAGGCCTACCTTGCGGCAGAAGCGATGCGAGCCGGTGCCATCGACTACATCATCAAGCCCTTCGGGGGGCAGCAGATGCTGGATGTGGTTAAGGGGGCACTGCGTCTGCGGCAGGCCATTCCAGACCTGATCGCCGTCTCGACCATGAGCCTGCAAGTGTTGCAGCTTGCTCGCCGGGCAGCCAAAACGGCAGCCACCATTCTTATCGGGGGTGAGTCGGGAACGGGCAAGGAGCGTCTGGCGCGTTACATCCACGAGATGTCCAGCCGTGCTCACAAGCCGTTTGTCGCCATCAACTGCGCCGCCATTCCCGAGTCCATGCTCGAATCCATTCTGTTTGGCCACAACAAGGGGGCCTTCACCGGCGCGACGGGTTCGCAGCCCGGCAAGTTCGAGCAGGCGCAGGGCGGAACCCTGATGCTCGACGAAATCTCCGAGTTGCCCCTGTCACTGCAGGCAAAGTTGTTGCGGGTTTTGCAGGAGCGTGAGGTGGAGCGCCTCGGTAGTCATCAGACCATCGCGCTGGATGTGCGGATCATCGCCGCCAGCAACAAGGATCTGCGCACCCTGGTGGCAGCCGGCCAGTTCAGGGAAGACCTCTTCTATCGCCTCGATGTGTTGCCGATGAACTGGCCAGCACTGCGCGAGCGTCCCGACGACATATTGCCGCTGGCTGAATATTTCATCGAACGCTATGCGCCCCAGCAGGGGTATCGCCTGAGCGAGAGTGCTCGCAAGCAACTGCTGGCTTATCAGTGGCCGGGCAACGTCAGGGAGCTCGATAACGTCATTCAACGTTCATTAATCATGGCTCGCGGATTGCATATTCAAGCGGTCGATTTGATGCTGCCCAGCTATGTCGCGGAACCCGAACATGGATTGGCGGAAGTCCTTTCCGCCCCGGAAGGGTTGAGCGAGACGCGTCGGCACGCAGAATTTCAATTTGTACTAGAGACCTTGCGCCGCTTCCGTGGCCATCGTACCCGCACGGCAGAAGCGCTCGGGATGACCACCCGGGCTCTGAGATACAAGCTGGCGGCGATGCGTGAGCAGGGCATTGATATCGAGCAGCAGCTTCAAAACTAAGGGATAACGGCGTGAAGATTGAAATGATGTCATCACAGGCAACGCTTCTGCAGCAGATGCAGGAGATGCAACGAGTTGCCACTCAGGCTCCTTCCATCGAATCCAATGATCTCTCGAATGTGTCATTCAGCGACGCCATGCGCGACGTTGTCGGCAGAGTCAACGAACAGCAGAACATGGCTTCAGCCATGATGACGGCTGTTGATGCCGGCCAGAGCGATGATCTGGTCGGGGCCATGGTGGCCAGTCAGAAAGCGGGTCTCAGCTTTTCAGCCCTGATGCAGGTGCGCAACAAGCTGATGACCGGTTTTGACGACATTATGCGCATGCCGCTCTGAGGTAAGTGATGACTGAACTGGTAACGTCCCCGCAAGGGGCTTCGGATTCCTTCAGAACACGCGTGCAGGAGGGCCTTCGCAACTGGCGCAGCCTCTCCCGTGACAATAAATCGATCCTGACGATTGCTCTGCTGGCTGCCATCGTTGCCGGCACAATCGTCGTCATTCTGTGGACGTCCAGCAAAAACTACGTCCCCCTCTACGGCAAGCAGGAGCTCTACGATACCGCCAACATCATGGAGATGCTGGAGAAGGAGCAGGTGCCGTTCCGGCTTGAGAAGAGTTCTGGCCAGATCCTGGTGCCGGAGAATCAGCTGGCCCATGTTCGTATGGCCTTGGCGGCCAGAGGGGTGAGAGCGGCCATGCCGGCGGGTCTGGAGGGGCTGGACAATGTCACCGGCCTTGGCACCAGTGAGTTTATGGAAGGTGCCCGCTATCGCCATGCGCTGGAAGGCGAACTGGCGCGCACCATCATTTCGCTGGATGCGGTACGCAGTGCCCGCGTCCATCTCGCCATTCCCAAACGCACTCTCTTTGTCGGTCGTGACGAGGAGAAGCCAAGTGCATCCGTCATGCTCGATCTGCAGCCCGGTCAGGCCATGGAGCCCGGCCAGGTCGAGGCCATTGCCAACCTGGTGGCAGGCAGTATCTCCGGCATGAAACCGGGAGCGGTCACCATTGTCGATCAGGCTGGCCAGCTGTTGAGTGCCGAACTCGGCGACAAGGCCGGGTTTGGCAAGCAGAGCGTGCAGCAGATGGAGTATGTGCGCAAGCTGGAGCAGTACATTCGTCAGCGTGCCAGCGACATGCTCTATCCCATGCTGGGCACCGGCAACTTCCGGGTGCAGATCGCCGCAGACGTCAACTTCAATGCGGTGGAGGAGACCCAGCAGCAGCTGGATCCACAAGGGGTGGTGACCAAGGAGTCGAGCAAATCGGACAAAACCATCGATGCGCTGGCACTGGGTATCCCTGGCGCACTGTCCAATCGTCCTCCCGAAACGGCGCCCAAAAGTGATCCGGCGACCCAGAATCAGACCGCGGCAGCCACCACGGAAAATCAGAAAAATGACTCCCGCACCGAGCGGCAGGAGGTCAGCAAGCAGTACGAAAACAGCCGCACCATAGTACACACCCGCTATCAGCAGGGACGGCTCGAGAAGATGAACGTCTCCGTACTGCTCAATCATCAGAGCGCCCCGAAAGGTGGCTGGAATGATGAGCAGCTGGCGCAGATCCGGCAGATGGTCGAGCGCTCGGTGGGCTTTGATGAGGCTCGTGGAGATCAGATCAGCCTGCAAGTGTTCGACTTCACCGGCGCTGCGCCGATTGCTCCGCCCGAATCGAGCTGGTGGGAAACCCCTTACTGGCAGGATTCGCTCCGTTATCTGGTGGGTGGTCTGCTTGGTCTGACGCTGGTCTTCTTCGGTATCCGCCCGTTGGTTAAGCATCTGGTTCGCACCCAGCAGGCACCGGACGAAGAGGCGCTCTCTGACGAGCTGGATGATGAGCTGGAGCCGACCGTGGGTCTCTCCATGCGGCGGGATGATGATGTTGCCCTGACGGCGCCGCCGATGAGCAATGGTCTGATCCGTTCCGACAACGAGCGGGAACCGCACTTCTCTTCTCTGGATCTGGAGGCATTGCCGGAGCCGGGTTCCGAGCTGGAAGTACAACTCAAGCATCTGCAGTTGCTGGTTGACAAAGATACCGCTCGGGTAGCGGAAGTGGTGAGAGCATGGGTAAGTGGCAATGAACAACGTTAACCTGAACCAGAAAGCCGTCGATATCGATATCGACAACCTTGAGAAAGCGGCCATCCTGCTGTTGAGCATGGGGACTGAGGCTGCTGCCAAGGTGATGCAAAAGCTCTCCCGCGATGAAGTGCAGCGCCTTATCTCCAAGATGGCCGGTCTCTCCGGCGTCAGTTCGATGGAGGCCCGATGGACCTTGCAGCAGTTCTTCAACCAGTATCGTGAACAGAGCGGGATCGGCAGTGCCTCCCGCGAATATCTGGAACAGACTCTCGACCTGGCCCTTGGTCAGCGTCTCTCCCGCAGCCTGCTCGACAGCCTCTACGGTGACGTGATGAGTCAGGATATCCAGCGGTTGCAGTGGGTACCTGCCGATGTGCTGGCCCGCTTCTTCCGCAATGAGCACCCGCAGATGCAGGCGGTGCTGCTGGCGTTCCTGCCACCCCAGACCGCTTCCGCGGTACTGGATGAGCTGCCCGGCTCGGTACACGACGATCTGCTGGTGCGGGTCGCCAGTCTCAGCAGCGTTAGCGAGCATGTTCTGGGTGAACTCAGGCTGACGCTAGATCGTTGTCTTGCCTATGTTGCTGACCAGTCCGGAGCCAAGGTGAATGGTGTGCGGCAGGTTGCCGATATCCTCAACCGCTATCAGGGCGACAAGGAGCAGATGCTCTCGCTGCTGCGTGAACACGATGGTGACATGGCGCTGGAAATCGAGAAGAACATGTTCGACTTCATGACGTTGCGTCGCCAGAGCGACGAAACCCTGCAGCGTCTGGTGCAGGAGATCCCGAGCGAGCTGCTGGCGCTGGCCCTCAAGAATACCGAGACCAGTTTCCGCAAGGTGGTGCTCGGTGCCATGCCGAAGCGGATGGCTCAGGCACTGGAAGATCAGATCCAGCATCAGGGCAGCGTCTCCTTGCGCAAGGTCGAGCAGGCCCGAGAGGAGATCATGCAACTGGTCCGCGAATTGGTGGAGCAGGGCGAGATCGAGTTCCAGCTGTTCGAAGAACCGACGGTCAGCTAACAGGGGGCATTGATGAGTCACTATGTGCGCAAGTTGATGCCCGGCCCGACCCGGCTCTACCGCTTTCCGGCCTTGGGGCAGAGCGGGGAAGAGGCTCAGAGTCAGCAGGAGCAGTTCGAGTTTGGTTATCAGCAGGGGCTGGAGCAAGGTCACGACGAAGGGTATCAATCCGGATATCAGCAGGGACTGACCAGCGGTCTGGTGGAAGGAGAGGCCAAGGGGCTGCAGCAGGGACAAACCCGCGGCTTCGCTCAGGGTTTGGCGGAGGGGCGCGCCTCTTTCGATCAGGCCATGGTGCCCTTTGCCAAGCTGCAGGAGCAGTGGGAATCCCTGACCCGGGTAAAGATGCAGGAGCAGAAAGCACTGATTGCCCAGCTGGTGGCCCAGGTGGCCAAGCGGGTTATCCAGGCCGAATTTACTCTCAATCCCCAGCAGGTACTCAATCAGGTGGAGCAGGCGCTGGCGACTCTGCCTGCCGCTTCGGAAGAGCTGGTCATCTATCTCAATGAGGGGGATCGCCAGCGTCTGGCCGAACAGGGAGTCACCCGCTGCGAAGGGTGGCCGTT
Source organism: Aeromonas sp. SG16 (assembly GCF_024436135.1). NCBI lineage: Bacteria > Pseudomonadati > Pseudomonadota > Gammaproteobacteria > Aeromonadales > Aeromonadaceae > Aeromonas > Aeromonas sp. SG16. Next base: position 128,262 of record NZ_JANFNW010000005.1, on the reverse strand, counting down.
GCAGGTAGACCCCAATCTGGCCATTGGCGATGCTCGCATCGAAACACGAGCAGCGGTGATCGAGGTCAATACCGGCGAGCGCCTTGCCTCCTGCATCGAGCAGCTGAACAGCACGCTGGAACTGCCGCAGCATGCATGAAGCTCTGCAACAGGCGCTCACCTCGGCGCTCGACTGCTTTGACGAGGTGCCCGGTTTTCGCCGCTATGGCCGACTGGTTCGCGTAACGGGGCTGACCCTTGAGGTAATCGGCTGCCAGCTGGTGATGGGGCAGCGCTGCCGGGTCGATACGGCATCCGGCGAGTCTCTGTTGGCGGAGGTGGTGGGTTTCAACCGGGAGATCTCCTATCTGATGCCGCTGCAGCCCATGGGAGGGCTTTACGCCGGAGCCCGGGTGCTGCCAATCGATGGCGAAGAGACAATCAGGGTCGGTGAGCATCTGCTGGGCCGGGTTGTCGATGGTCTGTTGCAGCCGCTGGATGGCCGTCCTCTTCGTGACGAGGGGGAGCGTGTTGCACTCTTCTCTTCTCCGCCCAATCCGCTGCTGCGCACGCCGATCCGTGAACCTCTTGATGTGGGTATCCGTGCCATCAATGGCTTGCTGACGGTTGGCAAGGGGCAGCGACTGGGCCTGTTTGCCGGTTCCGGCGTGGGCAAGAGCATGTTGCTCGGCATGATGACCCGCAACACCACGGCACAGATCGTCATCGTGGGGCTGATTGGTGAACGGGGTCGTGAAGTCCGCGAGTTCATCGAACACAGTCTCGGTGCGGAAGGTCTGGCCCGCTCGGTGGTGGTGGCCGCTCCTGCGGATCAATCCCCTCTGATGCGGTTGCGTGCCGCCCAGCTCTGCCATCGTCTTGCCGAATATTTTCGTGAGCGGGGCCAGGATGTACTGCTATTGATGGACTCCCTCACCCGCTACGCCCAGGCCCAGCGCGAAATCGCACTGGCTATCGGTGAGCCGCCGGCGACGCGCGGCTACCCGCCATCGGTGTTCAGCATGCTGACCCAGCTGGTGGAACGGGCCGGCAACGGTACCCACCCTGATGGCAGCCTGAGTGCCTTTTACACCGTGTTGGCGGAAGGGGATGATCAGCAGGACCCGGTAGTCGACTCGGCCCGTGCCATTCTGGATGGTCACATAGTGCTGACCCGACGTCTGGCGGAAGAGGGGCACTACCCGGCCATCGACATCGGCGCTTCGGTGAGCCGGGTGATGCCGCAAGTGGTGCCGACTGACTGGCAGCAGCTGGCGGTCACCTTGCGTCAGTTGTGGGGGCGCTACCAACAGGTGCGCGAATTGCTGCCGCTCGGTGGCTATCAACCGGGGGCAGATCCACAGATGGACGAAGCGGTACAACGTTACCCGGCCATTGCCGCCTTCCTGCAGCAGGGGATCCATGAAGAGACCCCGCTGGCTCAGGTCGTGGCTGGGCTCAAGCAGGTTCTGGGCAGGTAATCAGAGGTCGCCATGTTGAAATCCTATCTCGGCTTGCAGCAGGAGGCGCTGGAGGCGCTCGGCAAGGAGCGTCAGCGCTTGCGGGAAGAGGCGATAAGGGAAGAGCAGAGAGCCTTGCGGTTGCAGGAGGTGATCGGCTCGCTGAGCCCCGGCTCGGCCACTTTCCATCCCTTGCTGTGGCAGAACAAGCAGCAGATGGATCGCCAGTTGCGTCATTTGCTGGCCCATCAGGTTCAGCAATCGGCACTGGCCAAGCTCGATCTGGAGCGCCATGAAGGAGAGGTGGTCAGGCAGTTTGGTCGGGTCAAAGGGCTGGAGCACCTGCTGGACAAACGTGAGCGAGCCATCAGCCAGCAGCGGGAGCTGCGGGATCAGCGCCAGCTCGACGAGCTTTCCGGCTTGCGCCACCGTCAGCTCAAAGAGGGGAACTAGTCGGGAAAACGCTCCAGCTGGCCGTAAGCATGCTCCTGACCCAGCAGCGTGTTGATGGTCTCTATCTGCCCAGCCAGCAGACGGCCGTTGAGATCGTTCTGGCGCAGACACTGCTGCAACAGCAGTTCGAGTTGTTGCCACTGGCTAGCGACTTTTGGCTGCATGGTGGCAGGCAGTTTGGCAATCAGGGTCGCCATCCCCTTTTCATCCGGTTTCAGTCCCAGAGCGAGCAGATGGTGGCAACGTTGCTGAGCCTGTTTTTGCACATCGGCCATCAGCCTTGTCTGCTGCTGGTTGTGGGTTGCCAGTCCATCGACATCGTGCGCTGCCAGCAAGCCGTGCTGGCGCAGCAACAGGCTCTGCAGCTCGGCGTAGCGGCTGCAATCTTGCTGGATGCCCAGGATCAGCTCCTTGATCCGCTGCTTCGGCTCCATGCTCATCGGCGATGCATGTCCAGAATGGCCTGACCCAGTGCATCCATATCGAGTTCCAGTTTTCCTTCGCTGATGGCCTGACGGATCCGGTTCACTTTTTCCATATCCACGTCGGATGTGGTGGCAAGCTGGGCTCTCGCCTGATTGACAACCTGTGCCGTGCTGCTGATCTGGGCGTCAGCCTTGGTAGCGCGCGCCTCGACTTGGGCTGGCGCGCCATCCTGCTTGCGTTGCAACTGGGTCTGAACGTAGAGCGGGTCGGTGCGTGTGATTTTCATAACGTCAATTCCTGGTGGTCTATCTCTGCAAAGCGACCCAAGGTCGGCCTAACTTGAATAAAAACCCTTATACGGGTTCAAAAACGGGTTTCGACTTCCCCTTTTGCGATGACCCAGGCCTGGATCTCTTTGCCTGAGCTGCTGTTGCGTACCTTGATGCCATCGCCGATGGCGCCGCTTGCCAATGCCGTGCCGCGGGTTGTGGCCGAGAATCCACCCTGACCGGCCCGGATCAATACCCCTTCACCCTCCTTCACCGCCCAGGCCTTCTGCAGGTCCAGTTCGCCAATCAACTGCCCCATCCTGAGATTGCGATTGGCCTTGCTGCCTGTCAGCGACTCGGTGACGGGAATGAAGCCTCGCTGCAGTCTGCTGACATCCAGAGACTCCTCGACGAGGTCCGCTGCCTGAATGGTCTGGCCTTTCCGGATCTCCCGGGCCGTCATCCAGACTGGCAGCATGAGCGTGACCTCGACCCGGGCTCTCAGTTGCCAGGAGGGGTTGGCACACTCGACCAGGTAGGGGCGACGACCCCACGGCTGGCGATATTGGCCCCCTGCCTGCAAGCGGATCTCTTGCTGGCAGGGAGGAAGGTGTTCCACCGCCGGAGAGATCCACACCTGATAGTCCACCTCCGGGATTGCCCAGCCCTGTTGTTGCAGGTAGGCATGCAGGGTCTGACTTGCATCCTCCCTGAGGCGGGCACCGACCTGTTGCGACAGCTCGCCGGGTTCAGCGTGCAGCGGGCTTGCCAGCATCAGCAGCCAGAAGAGGCCTGATCGCTTCCATACGGGAAACGGTACTTCCCCTTTTGTCAATGTGATCAGCCAGGGGCAGCGCTGCATCCGGCGCAAATAAGGGATCTTCATGATTGGCATGAGTCTTGATAACAAGTGCACCGGTCTGACTGATTCATAAAAGGATGAAGCATGAGTATCTCATTTGACAGCGCTCTTGGCGTACACCCTTATGCCCTTGATATTCGGGCTGATCGGGCGCGTATTCTGGCCGGGAATCTGGCCAATGTGGATACCCCCGGCTATCTGGCCCGGGACGTCGATTATAAGACGATTCTTGGCCGTGTCGCACAGCAAGTTGCGGCAGGCGAGGAGAGCGCTGCCATCAGTCAGGGCACCATGGCTGACGATATGCAGCATCCGCTATATCGCATCCCCTATCAGGCATCCATGGATGGCAATACCGCTGAGCTCAGCGTCGAGCAGAGCAAGTTTGCCAACAATGCCACGGATTTCCAGACCAGCCTGACCTTCCTGAATATGAAAATCACCGGGATCGCCAAAGCGATCGAGGGGCGTTAATCATGTCGTTCAACCGAATCTATGACATCGCCGGCAGTGCCATGCGGGCACAAACCGTGCGACTCGATACCGTCGCTTCCAACCTGGCGAACGTGGACAGTGCAGCCGGCAGTGAAGATGCCGCGTTTCGCGCCATCAAGCCGGTTTTCTCCACTCTCTATCAGCGCGTGCAGGATGCAGAGGCGCTGGGGTCTGCACAGGTTCAGATTGCCGGCATAGTGCAGTCCGATCGTCAGGTCGAGAAGCGTCTCGAACCGACCAACCCGATCGCCGATAAAGACGGCTTTGTTTACTACTCCAACGTCAATGCGGTGGAGGAGATGGCCGACATGATGAGTGCCTCCCGCGGTTTCGAAACCTCGGTCGAGGTGATCAATCGCATCAACAGCATGCAGCAGGGTCTGCTGCGTCTTGGTCAGGGGGTCTAAGCCGTGAGTCTGCCTCAGGTAAGCACCCTTGATACCGCCCGTGGTGCCAGCCAGCGCTCTGCCACCCCGGATATCGCCCCCAACAATGCGGCGGCGGGCTCTGCCACTGGCCAGAGTGCCCAGAGCGGCATGCAACTGCGCAACGAATTTCTGCAGATGATGGTGGCCCAGATCCAGAACCAGGACCCCACCAACCCGCTGGATGGCGCCCAATATGTCACCCAGCTGGCCCAGTTCAGCATGGTGGAAGGGGTCGAGAGCCTGAAGCTGCTGCAGCAGAAGTCCATCAACATGATGGATACCCAGCAGGTACTGCAGAGTACCGACCTTATCGACAAAGAGGTGATGGTACCGAGCAAGACCCTGACCAAGAGCGATGACAAAGCCATTCGCGGTCAGGTCGAACTGGCGGGCGCCGCCGATCAGGTCGAGCTCAAGGTTTATGACGAGCATGGCACCCTGGTTGCGACCAAGAGTTGGGGTGAAAGCAAGGCTGGCGGGCTGGATTATGAACTGCCGGAGCTGCCCGCCGGTGAGTACAGCTTCGAGGTCAAGGCATCCCTCAACGGGGTTGCCACCACGTCCAAAAACTATGTCGCCAGCAAGGTGGATCGCGTCACCCTGCCCGGCACGGGCGAGATCATGTTGCAGGTCGCTGGCGTGGGTGACGTCCCCCTCTTCAGTGCCATTCAGTTCGGCAAATCGGCGTAATCAAACAGGAGCGAAATTGTGTCTTTCAGTATCGGATTGAGCGGCCTGCGCGCCGTAAACCAGGAATTGAGCGTTATCAGCAACAACGTGGCCAACGCCAGTACCGCAGGCTTCAAATCGAGCCGTGCCGAGTTTGCTGCCATCTATGGTGGCGGTCAGGCGGGCGGGGTTGAGATGAACAACGTATCCCAGAACTTTGACCGCAATGGTGACGTGATGCGTACCGGCCGTGGTCTGGATCTGGCCATCTCCGGCAGCGGTTTCTTCGTGCTCAAGGACAGCAACGGCCAGACCTCCTACACCAGAGCCGGCATGTTCCAGCGTGACCCGAACAACTACCTGACGGCCGCCAACGGCACCCGTTTGCAGGGCTATACCACCAATGATGCCGGTGAGCTGCAATCCGGGGTGATCGGTGACATCCAGGTCAAAGCCGGCAGCCTGCCTGCCAAGGCATCCGACAAGCTGGAGTTCGTCGCCAACCTGAAGGCGGATGCCAGCGTGATCGATCCGGCTCTTCACCCCTTCGATCCAGCCAAGTCAGACAGCTTCAGCTACTCCCAATCCAGCAAGGTCTATGACTCGCTCGGGGTTGAGCACACCGTCACCCAGTATTTTGTCAAAACGGCACCCAATGAGTGGGCCGTGCATTACACATTCAATGGCACTGATATCACCCCTGCTGGCGGGGCCAAGATGAAATTCACCGCTGATGGCAAGCTGGATACGGGGGCTTCGACCATTCCTGCCAATTTGGCGCTGGCACCCGCGGGCGCCTCTCCAATTGCCCTGCAACTGGATATGAGTCGAGTCAGTCAGTACGCCTCCGATTTCAATGCCACTCGTAACCAGTCCAACGGCTATACCGCGGGCGATTTGACCGGTGTTCGGGTGGATGCCGATGGCGGCGTCTTCGCCACCTTTACCAACGGCCAGAGCCTGAAGCAGGGGCAGGTGGTGATGGCGAACTTCGCCAATCCCAACGGTCTGCTGCAGACCAACAACACCACCTGGCAGCAGTCCTTCAGCTCCGGTCAACCGGTGCTGGGGGCGCCGGGCTCCGGCACCATGGGTCAACTGACAGCAGGGGCTTACGAGAGCTCCAACGTCGACCTGACCGGTGAGCTGGTCAGCCTGATGACCTCCCAGCGCAACTATCAGGCCAACGCCAAGACCATCAGCTCAGCTGACAAGATGACCCAGGTTCTCTTCAACTCCTTCTAAGGGCTGACCCGTGGAAAAGCTTATCTATACCGCCATGTCAGGGGCGCAACATACCCTGATGGCCCAGCAAATCCGGGCCAATAACCTGGCCAACGTCAACACCGCCGGCTTTCGTGCTGACTTCGAGCGGGTGTCGGCCTATGCCCTGAGCGGTGATGGTTACCCCAGCCGGGTCATGGCTCGCGAAGAGATGGCCGGCACCGACTTCAAGCCGGGCGCGCTGATGCAGACCGGGCGCAAGCTGGACGTGGCCATTCGCGGTGAAGGCTTTATCACGGTGCAGACCGCAGATGGCAAAGAGGCCTACACCCGGGCCGGCAATCTGGAGAGCGATGCCGACGGGCTGTTGACCCTCAACGGTCGCCCCGTGCTGGGCGATGGTGGGGAAATGGTACTTCCTGCCTATCGGGATCTCAGTTTTGGCAAGGATGGTTCGCTCAGCATCACGCCGCCCGGCGGCGGTGCCCGTCTCGACGTGGGACGCCTCAAGCTGGTCAACCCGGATCCCGCCGAGCTGGTCAAGGGGCAGGATGGCCTCTTCCGCTTGCGACAGGGGGGGGATGCCGAGACCAGCGAGCAGGTCGTACTGGCTTCCGGTTTTCTGGAGGGGGCGAACGTGAATGCGGTCGATGAGCTGATCAGCAGCATGTCGCTGACCCGCAACTTCGAGCTGCAGGTCAAGCTGATGAAGACCGCGGACGAACAGGCCAGACAAGGGGCCCGGCTGATTTCCGGTCAGGGTTAATCATGAACGGGACGAGCAGTTTGGTGCATCGTCCCGCTGAGAGATGCTTCGGCATCCGAATGAATCAGGTGGAGAGACAAAGATGCATGCAGCACTTTGGGTAAGCAAGACGGGTCTGTCGGCCCAAGATGCCAAGATGGCCAGCATTTCCAACAACCTGGCCAACGTCAACACGGTTGGTTTCAAGCGTGATCGGGTTGCCTTTGAAGATCTGTTCTATCAGGTGCAGCGTCAGCCGGGGGCACAACAGGATCAGCAGAACCTCTCGCCCATCGGCATCCAGATGGGTAATGGTGTGCGTGTGGTCGGTACCCAGAAGGTCTTTACCCCGGGTCAGTTCCAGAACACCAATCAGGAGCTGGATATGGCAGTGGTCGGCGCCGGCTTCTTCAGTGTCGAGCGCCCCGATGGCGAGACTGCCTACACCCGCAATGGTCAGTGGCATCGCAATGCGGAAGGAATGCTGGTCAACGCTGATGGTCTGCCGATGCAGCCGCAGATCCAGATCCCGGACAACGCTACCAAGATCTCCATCGGTACCGACGGTACCGTGAGTGCCACCTTGCCGGGTCAGCAGGAGAATGTGGAGCTGGGACGCATCACCCTGACCAACTTCTCCAACCCGGCTGGTCTCGAGGCGCTTGGTGGCAACCTCTATCGCGCAACTGGCGCATCCGGTGAAGCCATCGAAGGGGTGCCCGGTGAAGAGGCGATGGGGGCCATCAAGCAGTTCACGCTGGAGAGCTCCAACGTCAACGTGGTGGAGGAGATGGTGGACATGATCACCACCCAGCGAGCCTACGAGATGAATGCCAAGGTGGTCTCTTCCGCCGACCAGATGCTCAAGTTTGTCACTCAAGCGCTGTGATGATGAAGATGATGTGGCGTTACCTGTGGGTCGTGCTGTTGCTGGGTGGCTGCGCGACCTATGAGCTCAAGGCTCCGGAGCCGGGCGAGGAGAAGTGGGCGCCTTCACGGCCCATGCAGTCTGCCTCGGCCCGGGGGGAAGATGGCAGTCTGTATCGTGGCGACTACATGATGACCCTGTTTCAGGATCGTCGCGCCTATCGTATCGGCGACATTCTGACCGTGGTGCTGGAAGAGCGTACCCAGTCGAGCAAGAAAGCCAACACCAGCATGAGCAAGAACAGCAGCATGAATGTGCCAGCCCCTTCCATCGGTGGCAAACTGCGCCCTGACTGGGGGGCGACCCTCAGTGCCGACCGGGATTTTGATGGTGGAGCGACATCCAGCCAGCAGAATACCCTGGCCGGTTCCATCACGGTGACGGTGGCCGAAGTGATGCCCAACGGCGTGCTCGGTATCCGCGGCGAGAAGTGGATCCGTCTCAATCAGGGTGATGAGTACATCCGTCTGGGCGGCATGGTGCGGGTTGAGGATATCGACCAGAGCAACCGCATCTCGTCCCAGCGCATCGCCGATGCCCGCATCACTTATGCTGGCCGTGGTGCGCTTGCCGACAGCAACCAGATGGGTTGGCTGGGGCGCTTCTTCAGCTCCGCATTTGCACCGTTTTGAGGTCTTACATGAACAGATGGGTTATCGCCCTGCTTTGCCTCTGCCTGCCATGGTGGGTGAATGCCGCTCCTGCCGCCAAGCGGTCACTGCTTGATATTGCCGACGTGCAGGGGATGCGAACCAACCAGCTGGTTGGTTACGGTCTGGTGGTGGGGTTGTCCGGCACCGGCGACAAGAGCCAGGTGAAGTTTACCGGTCAGTCGATGGCCAACATGCTCAAGCAGTTTGGCGTGCAACTGCCGGATGATATCGATCCCAAGCTCAAGAACGTCGCTGCGGTATCTGTGCAGGCAACCCTGCCGGCACTGGCTGGCAAGGGGCAGCTGGTGGACGTAACCGTCACCTCGATTGGCGATGCCAAGAGTCTGCGTGGCGGCTCGCTGCTGTTGACCCCCTTGCGCGGTATCGATGGTGAAGTGTATGCGGTGGCCCAGGGCAATCTGGTGGTGGCCGGGGTCAAGGCCGAGGGGCAGTCCGGCTCTTCGGTGACCATCAACGTACCGACGGCGGGGATCATTCCCAATGGCGCCATCATTGAGCGGGAAGTGGCCAGCAATTTTGCCGACAAACCCGAAGTGACGCTTAATCTGCATCAGCCTAACTTCAAGACGGCCCGCAATGTGGAGCGGGCCATCAATCACCAGCTGGGGCCGGTTGCCAAAGCGGTCAGTGCCGGTCGCATTCAGATTGCAGCCCCCCGTGACGAGAGCCAGCGCATCTCGTTCATGGCATTGCTGCAGGACGTACAGGTCGACATGGGGCAGGAGCGACCCAAGGTGGTATTCAACAGCCGTACCGGTACCGTGGTAATGGGGCAGGGGGTCAAGGTGCACAAGGCGGCGGTCAGCCACGGCAGCCTGACGGTGACCATTGGCGAGAGCCAGACCGTCAGCCAGCCCAATCCCTTCTCCAATGGACAGACCACCACGACCCCCAACTCGAAGATCCAGGTGGATCGCGAACGGAACAACATGTTTGTCTGGCCTGATGGCACTTCGCTTGAGGTGATCGTCAAGGCCGTCAACTCGCTTGGGGCAACGCCCGATGATGTTATGGCCATTTTGCAGGCGCTCGATGAGGCTGGTGCCCTCGAGGGAGAGCTGGTGGTCATCTAAGGATCTCTATGACCCGAATAACTTCGGAACCTGGTTTCTATCAGGATCTCAATGAACTTCAGCAGATCAAGAGCAACCCGGATCAGCGTGCCGCGCTCGATGCCGTAGCCGGTCAGTTCGAAGTGAGCTTTCTGCAGACCGTGCTCAAGCATATGCGCTCGGCCAGTGATGCCCTGCAGGATGAGGATGACAAGCTCATCAAGGGGCAGGATCTCTATCGCGATATGTATGACAGCCAACTGGCGATGAGCCTGGTCAAGCGCGGCGGGATCGGTCTTAAAGAGCAGATGGTCAGTCAGTTGGCACCGACATTAAAGAATGCCGACCAGGCGGTCGCTTCAGAATCACAGACCCTGGCTGCCTTCAGTCAGCCTCTGAACACGGCAAAAATGAGGAAAGGTGACTGATGTCTCTGCTCAATATCGGTTTTAGCGGACTCAATGCGGCACAGATTGCGTTGAATGTGACCGCCCAGAATATCGCCAACGTCAATACCATCGGCTATAGCCGTCAGGAGGCCATGATGGGCAGCCTGTCGGGTTTTGGCCGGCTGGATAATGGCCAGGGGGTAGAGGTAACCGGTGTTCGCAGGATCACGGATGAGTATCTGGTTTCCCAGCATTGGCGCAGCCGCTCTGCGACCGGGGCCTCCTACTCGTTTCATCAGTACATCAATACCACCGAGCAGCTTCTGGGCAGCGAGTCGATGAACATCGCCAAGGGTCTGGACAGCTTCTTCGCCTCACTGAGTGCGGCCCTCGACAGCCCGGAAACACCGGCCCAGCGTAGCCAGATAGTGAGCTCTGCCGGCGCGTTGGCGAACCGCTATGGTCAGTTGAACGAGAGCATGATGACCCAGGAGAAACAGATCGACGATCAGCTGAACAGCACGGTTTCTCAGGTCAACAGCTATCTCAAGCAGGTTGCCGAACTCAATACGCAGATCAGCGAGCAGGCCTCCAAAGGGGTCAATACATCGGCTCTGGAAGACAGTCGTGAGCAGATCGTGCGCGAGCTTTCCACCTATATGGAAGTGAGGGTCAACCGGCAGAGCGATGGTTCTTTCTCGCTAAGTCTGCCTCAGGGGCAACCGCTGGTACTGGCTGGCAGCAGCAGTACGCTCTCGCTGGCCGGTGACAAGCTCAGCCTCAGTTTTGGCCCGCAGACTTTCGAAGTACCCGCTCTGCATGGTGGTACTCTGGCGGGAGTAATGGATTACCGTGCCAATGTGCTGCGCCCGCTGCGCGACGAACTCAACCAGATGGCAAAAAAACTGGCAGACGACTTCAATGCCAAGCAGGCCGGTGGTGTTGACCTTAATGGTGACCCGGGCAAACCCCTGTTCAGTTACGACCCGCTCAACCCTTCCGGGACCCTGAAGATTGCCGATGGCTTTACCGGCGATCATCTCGCTTTTGCCAAGGCCGGGGGCGGGCAGGGCGACAACCGCAATCTGCAGGAGATCATCACCATCAAAGATGGCCAGTATGACGCCTACAGCGCCCTGCTTGGCCGGATAGCGGTGCAGAGCGGACAGGCCAAGGCGACCATGCAGGCTGATGCCAATATGGAGAAGCAGCTGGCTACCAAGCTGAGCAGTGTCAGCGGGGTCAACACCGATGAAGAGGGGATCAAAATCATGGCATACACCAAGGTATATCAGGCCAATGCCAAGGTGATTAGTACCTCGGATCAGCTCTTCAATTCCATCCTGAACATGTTCTGACGGAGTGACCATGCGCATCAGTACCAACCAGATCCAGCTCAGCATGCTCGATAACCTGCAATACGGTTTCGGCGAGTATGCTCGCCTCGATCGCCAGATCTCCTCAAACAAGCGCATTCTGCAGCCTTCGGATGATCCGGTGGGCAGCGTGCAACTGCTTGGACTCAAGAAAGAGCAGGTGGCGATGGAGCAGTATCAGAAGAACATCGCCAACGCTAAAAGCCAGCTCTCTCAGGGTGAAATCCAGCTGGAGTCCATGACCAATATGCTGATGCGGCTGCGCGAACTGACCCAGACTGCGGCAACCGGCTCCTTGTCAGAAGATGATCGCCGCGCCATCGCGACTGAAGTCGGAGTCATCAAGGAGGGGCTGTTCGATCTGGCCAATGCACGCAACGAGAGTGGCTCCAGCCTGTTTGCGGGTAGCCAGGTCAATCAGACCACACTCGTGAAAAATGCCAGCGGTGATTACGTCTATCAGGGGGATGCTCTGGTGCGTGAGGTCAGCATCGCCAAGGGGGTCACGGTAGGTCTCAACCAGACGGCAGACAAGCTGTTCATCGATAACGGCGATTTCTTCAAGCAGCTCGATACCATGGTCGCTGCGATAGAGAGCGGAGCGCCCGATGCAGCCGATCAGGCGCGCAGCATGCTGGATCGCAGCAAGGTGTTGCAGGACGATATCAGCCAGATGGTGAGTACCATCGGCGCCCGCATGAACCTGCTTGATCAGGTCGATGAGGGGCATACCGAGAAGGGGACCTATAGCAAGGAAGTGAGCAATCAGATAGAGTCCCTCGACTATGCCAGTGCCGTTACCCAGCAGGCCCATGTGCTGATGGCCTTGCAAGTGCAGCAACAGGCATTTGCCAAGGTTAACGGATTGAGCCTCTTCAACTACATGCCATAACGTCAGGCGCAAGGAGTCATGATGCAGATTCAGCAAACCCGTCCGGGCGGTGTGGCCGAGACGCCCGCTCAGCCGCGGCTACACGGACGCTTGACTGCTCAGGACACATCCCGACCGGCAAAAAAAGTTGAGCGCCAGCCCAATATTGTCCGGCTCGACCGCTGGGCACTAATCGGGACTGCCCAGCAGCGGATTGCACATGCCCAGGGTGGTGAGCTGGCATTGAGCCAGGTCTGGGGCGAGCTGAAGCGGCTGGAACAACAGCTGGGTCAGCATCGTGAGGCCGGCGGCGATCTGGTGACACGTCTCAAGCAGCTGGAAGACAAGCTCACCCGGCCACAAGCGCCCCTGACCTCGGAGTTGAAGCCGCGTTTGTTGACCTCGGCCGCCGAGAGCCGGGTTCATTACAGTGCCGATCGGCTCGACCTGCTAAGTCCCAAGGCAAGTGCCGAGCGTCTGGTGTTCTCTTTCCCGCAAACCGCCAGTGCCATCGAGGTGACCCTACCTGCAGGAGCCAATGAGGCAGATGTTGCATCCAGGCTCGATCGGGCGCTGCGCAAAGAGCACATTCAGGCGCGTCTCAACGAGTTGGGCAAGCTGGAACTGAGCGTTCCGGAGTTGCATCGGCGCAAACTGGACGAGCCTGTTCTGCTTAGTGGGGAAGGCATTCGCATTCCGGCCGGAAACCCTGTTCCGGTGCAATTCAAGGCAAAGCCGGGGCAATTGACCCAGTTGGGCGAAGGTATCGACAAGGGGGAGTTGCGACAGGAGCAACAGCGCCTGAGAAGATTGCTTGGGGAAATCGAACAATCCGTGCGGGAGCTGAAGCAGTTCCGCCAGCGGATGGTCAAGCAGCTCGATCGGGTCAAGGCGCGTAGCCAGAACATGAAGCAGCAGGAGCTTGAGCAGCTTCAGGGCAAGCTCAGTGAACAGCTAAAGGATGGCGGTTTCATGGGAACCATGTCTGGTCTGCTGGCTCAGGCCAATGTATCGCGCCAGAATGTGGTAGCACTTCTGACGTAAAGGGCGACGCGCTACATCAACGCCAAGATGAAAAAAGAGACCGCCAGCAACATGCTGGCGGTCTCTTTTTTCAGGGTTTCAGCAAGGCGTACAGAGTGAGATCGGAGGAAAAACCGGAGGCACTGAGTCCCTCTTCTATAGTCTTGAGAAAGTTCCGGTTGTGCTGGCGTATGGTGTGATAGCTGTAGAAAAGATCGATGACATCCTGTTCTTCCAACTCCTTGTCCATGGCCAGCAGACACAGGTAGTTGCGCAGCAGGAAGTAATCGATCACCAGGAGCTGATAGGCCTGGAACGGGGTGGTCTGCTGCAGTGGGAAGTTGTTGTTGTAGACGTAATAGAGCAGGTAGTTGTTGAGAATGTGAGGCCTGGTTGCCAGAAAGGGAGCTACCTTGTTGTTCCAGGTTTGTTGCAACAATGCCAGCTTGCCTTCGTCATAAACGCCCTCTAGTACCAGATTTATTTTGTCGAGGCAGCATTGCATGGTCTGGCGGCCACGTCTTCCCTGTGAATATGCAACCAGCTGATGGGTAATTGTTCTCAGCCCCCACCACTGCAATGTGGGCATGGAGGGCAACTGTTCGAACATGACGTGAAGTTCCCCCTGCTCGGCCATTACCGCTACCTGCTCGAGAAATGCTTCGTGCGACAAGGAGGTTGCATCCCGATGAAGCAGCAGTCCGATAAGCCATAGGCGCAGTTCGACCGGGAGAACGGTGGCTGTCAGCACGTGGAGGCTAAGACTATGCAAGGTTGCCATGGCAGCGGATGGCGGAGTGGTAAAGGGGAGAGGCTGTCTGAGCTGAGTCTCCTCAGTCTGCATTGCCATTGGGTCTAGCAACAGGTGCCGACAAACCTCGGGGCAGGAGAGAACCAGCGATTTCTTGAGCTGGTTGGCGAGCCGGGTTTGGGTTCTGGGGTAGGTCTTGCAAGTCTGGCTCAGTGCATCAGGCCCTGCCTTGCCGTGGATCTGACACAATCGCTTTTCGTCAAGAAAAGGGCAGGCATCCTGCTCGTCAAGCTTTATGACCCCCCACTGTTCACTGCTTTTCTTAACTTTGCGGATGTGTTGTTTGCTCAACGACCGTATTACGGGATCCGGGTGTTTTTCGTAACTGCGGAACGTCGCTTTATCAATACTGATGGTCCAGCTATGACAGCAGTTGTCTTTGCAGCCATCTCCAATGCATTGAAATTGCGTGACAAACCGAGGGGTATATAGAAATGCAGTCATGTCGCTTTCCGATAGTGAAGGGTGACGACTTGAAGCAATTCGCATGCCGTGTGAATGGATGTGGCGAGGATATTCAGTAATGAGAGCGGCCAAAAGATAGAAATATGCTCAATAGAATTAAATTTTAGCGGCAAAGAGGTCGTCTATATCTGATGTCAACCTAACAAGCTGCTGTGCAGCATTTAACTCGAGGAATAGATCATGGGCTTGTCCATTCATACCAATTTTGCTTCTCTGACCACTCAAAACCAACTGAACTCCACCAACAAGATGCTGGGCACTGCCATGCAGCGTCTGGGCACCGGTTTGCGCATTAACTCTGCAGCCGATGACGCAGCTGGTCTGCAGATGGCTACCCGTCTTCAGGCACAGTCAAATGGCCAGAAGGTTGGCATGCGCAATGCTCAGGATGCTGTTTCCATGATGCAGACTGCTGAAGGTGCTATGGACGAGATGACCAACATTGTTCAGCGTATGAAGGATTTGGCGACTCAGGGGGCTAACGGTACAACTAACGATAAAGACCGTCTTGCGATTGGTGCCGAGATGAAAGAGCTGTCAGCCGAGCTGAAAAACATTCGGGACAATACTACTTTTGCTGGCGAAGCAATTATCGCCGATGCAGGGAAGTTTGGTGCTGGCAAGGTTACATTCCAGATTGGCGGCACTGCAGCAGAGAAGCTGGATGTAGACGTGTCCAAGATCGTGAAAGACGGTGTTAATAAAAAGATCACCGATGCTGCAGATACAGATTTGAAAGATGCAGAAAAGACTGATTTGGGCCAAGCGGGTATGCAGGGTCAGATCAAGAAGATGGACGATTTGTTGGCAGATATTGGACAAGCTCGTTCTTCTTTCGGTGCCAACATCAACCGTCTGGAGCACACCGTCAACAACCTCTCCAATATGAAAGAGAACACCGACATGGCGAACGGCCGAATCATGGATGCCGACTTCGCTCAGGAGAGCACCAACATGACCAAAAACCAGATGTTGATGCAGGCTGGCATGTCTGTGCTGTCCAACTCCAACCAGATGACCGGCATGGTCACTTCCCTGCTGCGTTAACAGGTTGTTTGGCCGCCCTTGTCGGGCGGCCTTTTGTTTAGTCGATACGTGTTGGTTGGAAAGGGCTTATAAAGTATTTTCCAACAGGCATGCCACAGAATAAGGGTGTAATGATGCAAGTAGATCCGGCCAGCATGGCAATGCAACTGGTAGCTATCGAGCGCCAGAATATGGACAAGCTGCTGAAAAAGCAGATGGACAGTATCAAGGGACAACAGAGTGCAATCAGCACGCTCACGACCAAGCTGTCGAGTTTTCAGACCATGCTCAAGGATCTGAACAAAGCATCCAACCTGCAAGCCCAGAAGGCGGTTATGTCTCAGGAAGGGATCATGACGGTGACGAGCAATGGCAAGGCCAGCTCCGGTCAATACAACTTCTTCGTTAAGCAACTCGCTCAGTCTCATCAGGTTGGCCTGAGCCTGGATAGCGAAACCACTCCTCTGCCTGCAGATGGCGTATTCTCTTTGACGGTCAAAGGCAAGAGTGTGGATATCGATCTGGCCACCCTACCTGCTGGGTCGACAGTGAAGGATCTGGTTTCCCATATCAATAATGCCAAGGATAACCCTGGTGTTAAAGCCACACTGGTTAGGACCGACGGCAAGGTCAATATGGTGTTGACCAGCAAGGATAGTGGTAAAGAGAATGCTATCACTGTGAATTACAGCGGTGATTTGAACTCGTCTTTGGGTATCGCTGTTACCAACAAGAGCGAGATAACCAAAGCTCAGGATGCCGAGTTGCAGATGGGGGGAGACAATCCCTTAACTATCACCTCGGCCAGTAACAAGATTGAAAATGTGGTCGATGGCCTGACCCTCCAACTTACCAAGGCCCAGAAAAGCGGTGATGCTCCTCTGCAGGTGACTGTCGAACAGGATAAAGAGGCGGTGACAGGCTCTCTCAAGAAGTTTGTAGACAGCTATAACGAGCTGGTCGACGAACTGGCCAAGATGACGTCCAGCGATCCCAAGGCTCCGGGGGCGCTCTCTTCCGATAGTGGTGTCCGCAGCCTCAAAAGCGCGCTTGCCAACAGTGTGCGCGATCTGCCCAACGGACTTAGTCTGGGTAGCCTAGGCATAAAGACTGACAAAACAGGCAAGCTCTCTTTCAGCGAGACTGACTTCAACAAGGCGCTGGAGAAGGATCCCGAGCTGCTAGGCAAGGCATTGATGGGGGATGACGGTCTGCTCAAACGGATGAGTGATTCTCTGGATCCCTATACCAAACGTGATGGTGCTCTCAAAGGACGCAAAAGCAGCTTGGAGGCCGGTGAAAAGCGGGTGAATGAGCGAATGGAAGCGCTGGATCGCCGTATGAATTCCGCGTATAAGCGCTACCTCAACCAATTTACCACCATGAATCAGATGATGCAGACCATGGGCAACCTGTAAGGGGTCTTGCTATTTGGCTGCCTCATCCGGAGCAAGCGAGTTTTACATGTTTGAACATCAAGATGGCTATGATGCCTACCAGTTTGCGGCGACTCAGGCCAAGGCTGCGAGTGCGGATCCACATCAGCTGGTGTTGATGCTGATGGATGGCCTGCTCGACGAAATGGCCAGAGCAGAGGGGCATATTCAAGCCCGCCAGTTTGAACGCAAAGGACAGGCAATCAGCAAGTGTCTGCAGATCCTGGGGGGACTGGACAGCGCACTCGACATGGAGAAGGGCGGTGAACTCGCCAGCAATCTGCATCGTCTCTATGACTACTGCGGTCAGCGTCTGTTCGAGATCAGCGTCTCCAACGATATTGCCGGTTTTGCCGAAGTTCGCCGCATCCTGCTGGAGCTGAAAGAGGGCTGGGAAGCGATGGCTCGTCATCCGCGCTAAGGCGGAAGTCCCTCTTCCTCTTATACAGGCGAAAACCGCCTGTACGCTCCGAAATACCCGAGTTCCATATATGGCCTGTTCCTTGCTAGTTGGCTGAGCTGTTTTCTTTGGGAGCAATAGCATGCCACTGATTGGGTCAACCCACCTTCCAGCTGAGCTGGATAAACGCCAGCGTCAACTGCTTGGCCTGGGCCGCCTGATTTTGCAGCAGGCTCATGCCGGTCAGTGGGATGCCGTTCGTTTATCCGATAGCAAGCTGGCCAGATTTGCCGAGCTCATGGCCAAAGAGCCTGAGCTGTGGGCCTCATTGTCTGCTGCGCGAGCGCAGGTTCGCAGCTGGCATCAAGAGGCACAACAGCTGTGTCGGCAAGAGTTGACCTTGCGTGAGCGCCAATGGCATGAGCTGTCCCGGAAGAGAGAAGGTTTGCAAGCATACGGAGAGGTGCAGGAGTGGGCATGATTCAGTTTTCCGGTCCCGAGGTATTGGCGATGCCAGAACAGAGCGGTTTTACCCGTCTTGCTCGTCAGCCGGAGGATCAGGGGGGATTATTTCCACCACTTGACCTGTTGCTGGAAGAGGGGGCTCTTGCTCCTGCGCCCGAAGAAGTAAAGGAAGAGGTAGAACAGGATGAACCGGACGAGGTCGCTGATAATGTTGCGGCTCGGCTGGACGCATTCAGTAATATGCCTCCCCCATTCCTTTTGCATGAAGCCAGCACGAGAGCTGCAATTGTCTCTTCCAACGTGGCTGCTGCCACTGCTGGCAATGTAGAGTCCGGCGAGGATGTGCAGGGCGGCACGCCCTCTGTCTCTGCTGCCCTGCGGGCGCTATCTGCGTACAAGCAGCCGGAAACGGACAAGAGTCAGCCTGTCATGGAGACGCCTGTCTCTGGCAACAAGGAGCGAGTCGATCGCGCAGCTACTGATTTTTCCAGTTTTATGCTGGCTCGACCCTCGGCGCGCACTGATGACGCAGCCATACGCGAGAAGACGATAGCCAGCTTGCAGAGCCTGCTGGGTGTTGAGCGTGCAGGGGAACGGGAGTCCGGTGTTTCTGACCTCAAAGGTATTGTGAGCAATCAGATATCAGCGCCAGCGCCGAAAGTTGCCGAGTATCAGTGGGCTCCGGTCAAACTGGCCGAGCCCCAGGTGCAGTGGGGGCAGCAACTGGTCGATGTGCTCAAGGACAAGGTCGAGCTGCAGGTGAACCAGCAGATCAAGCAGGCTCATATTCGCCTGGATCCTCCTGAGCTGGGCCGACTCGAACTGACTGTTCGGGTCGAGGGGGACCGGCTCAATGTTCAACTCAATGTGACCAACCCCGCTGTTCGGGACGCGCTGATCCAGTCGATGGAGCGGTTGCGCATGAGTTTGGCTCCTCACCATGCCGGTGGAGTTGAAGTCAACGTCGGGCAGGGCGGGGGACAAGGCGATGCGCAAGGAAAGTGGCAACAGGAGAAAATCCTGGCGGGCCGTCGCCAATGGCAAGATGAATTTGAAACTGCCGGGCAGGATGAGCGTGCATGGCTCAACACCCTGGTGTGACCTAAACCGGCTAAATCGAGAGTGAAATCAAAATGATGCGCCGTATCATGAAGTGGTTGATGTTGGTTGTCATGGCTCTTTGCCTGTTGCTTGTGCTTGCCTATGGTGCCTATCTCAAGCGCGATACCATTGCGGTCTGGCTCGGTCTGGAAGAGCCCAAGCCAGAGTTGAGTGCCACTCCGTTGTTCAAGCCGATGGAGCGCTTCGTCATCAGTCTGGATGGAGGGGTTGAGTCTCACTATCTGGTACTTGAGCTGGCTCTGGTGACTCACAACAAGGCGCATCTGAATACGTTGAACGAGCTGACACCACTCATCCGGAACGCCATGGTGCAGTATTTCAGTCACCGTACCCACGATGATGTGAAAAAAGAGCTGCAGAATATCACCTCTTTGCAGGGTTCCCTGCTCGCCAAACTGGTCACCACCTTGCAAGGTTACGGTTACAAGACCTACCTCGACGAAGTGTTGATCACCAAGGTTCTGGTGCAATAAGACAGATATGATCGATGTCGACTGGGATGCCCCTCACGAGTTCACTTCTTCTCCGCCCCGTACCGGCGAGCAGGCCATTCTGACCCGTTATCTGCCGCTGGTTAAGCGAGCCGCCAGCCACCTGCGCAGCCAGGTTTCCGCCTGCTTTGATCAGGAGGATATGGAGCAGGTCGGCATGATGGGGTTGCTGGAGGCCTGGCGTCGTTACGGTAGCGAACCGGATGTCCAGTTCGAGAGCTATGCCTTCAAGCGGATCCGGGGCGCCATGCTCGATGAATTGCGTCGACTCGACTGGCGGCCTCGTCAACTGCGCCAGCAGGTACATAGCCACAATCAAGTCCAGCGAGATCTGCATAACCGGTTGGGCCGGGCGCCAACCGAGCAAGAGCTTGCCGCTGCGTTGAACTGCACCATTGAAGAGGTACGCCAGCTTGCATATGCCAGCCAGGCTGAGGCTTTGCAGAGCCTTGAAGAGTGGCTGGAGAACGGTGGAAGGGCGCCTGCAACCGAATCTGATGATGTCGATATGGCCATGACCATCAGCAAGGCGCTGACCCTCTTGGACAAACGGGAACAGCTGCTGCTCTCTCTCTACTATCAGCAGGAGCTGAATATGAAAGAGATTGCGCTGGTGCTGGGGCTGACCGAGTCGCGGGTTTGCCAATTGCACAAGCAATGTGTACTTCAGCTCAAGCAGCGATTGGTCGACTCCATATAGTAGTGCCCCATGATTCGTGGGGGTGGTTGTAGAATTCGGGAGCATTCATGCAAAAACAGATTGGCATCGGCGTCATATTAATATGCGTGCTGGGTGGCTTCATGATGGCAGGTGGCAACCTTGCGGCTTTATGGCAGCCAGCCGAGCTGATCATTATTGTGGGTGCTGCTGCTGGTTCCATGTTTCTTGGCAACTCGAAAGAGGTGATGCACGAGATGTGGGCGCAATTGAAGATGTGCTTCAAGCCCAACAAGGAAGAGCGCGAGGTCTATCGCGAGTTGCTGACGCTGATGCATCAACTGCTGGAGGAGACGCGCAACAAGGGGATGAAAGCGCTGGACGAGCATATTGAAAACCCCCAGCAAAGCTCGGTGTTCCTGATGTACCCGCAAATTTCGGAAGATCCCCAGTTGCTCGGTTTTATCATCGACAACCTTCGTCTGCTGGGGATGGGCAAGATCACTCCTCATGAGCTCGATACCATCCTGGAGCAGGAGATCATGGCGATTGAGGAGGATATGCTCAAGCCTGCCCATGCACTTCACAAAACCGGCGAGGCCTGCCCCGGCTTCGGTATTTTGGCGGCTGTTATGGGGATCATTATCACCATGCAGCAACTCGATGGTCCTCTGAGCAATATCGGCGTGCATGTAGCGGCGGCGCTGGTGGGTACCTTTATCGGTATTTTCCTCTGCTACTGTCTGCTCGAACCCATCAGCAACGCAATGGAAGAGATGGTCAAACGCCGGGTCGGTCTGCTGATGTGCATCAAATCCATTCTGATTGCCCAGCTACGTGGCAAGACGCCTCTGCTGGCGGTCGATTCCGGCCGGAAAATTCTCGAACCTGATGTCAAACCCAGCTTCCTGGAACTGGAAGACTGGGTGACCAACAGGGCGATGTAATGCGCAACCACGAACAGATCATCGTCAAGCGCCAGCAGAGGCGTAACAGCTCCCCCAAAAGCGGAGGGGCGTGGAAAGTGGCATTTGCCGACTTTACTCTGGCCATGATGGCGTTTTTCATGGTGCTCTGGATCCTGGCAGTCTCCAACCAGGAGGAGCGGGAGATGGTAGCCAGCCGCTTGCGCGATTACAGCATTATGGATAACGAGGCCAACCCGTTTGATATTCGCAATAGCCCCTATCCGGTCGATCTGGGCGGCAATCCTTCGGTCATCGATGAGCTCAATCCCAAGTTTGATCAGAAGGGACAGCTGACCCCCAGACATATGGATCGCAATCAGAGCATCTTTTCTGAGGGGCCCGGTGGTGGATACGAGCAGCTACTGGTCGGCAAGCTGGAAGGTGAGCATCAGATGAAGCAGCTTGCCGGGTTTATCGGTAATCTTGCGGAGCAAATGCAGGCGAAGAACAATCTGGAGATTCAGATTGTGCCGCAAGGTTTGCGCATCCTGATCCGTGATGACGCCGATCGCGAAATGTATAGCCGCGGCAGTGCCCGTATTAGCCCCTTCTTTCGTCATATGCTGATGGCGCTTGCCCCGATTTTTCAGCGGGTGGAAAACCGGGTCATGATCTCGGGTCATACCGACAGCACCCCTTTCGCGGGTGAAAACTACAGCAACTGGGAGCTTTCATCGGATCGCGCCATGATGGCGAGACGTGTGTTGCTGGCGGGGGGCATGCCACCAGAGCGTATTGCTCAGGTAGTGGCCATGTCTGACACCATGCTGGAAGATAGCGAAAATCCACAGGGTAGCCGGAACCGTCGTATCGAGTTGCTGATTATGACGACCAGAGCGGAACAGAATCTGGAGCAGCTGTTCAGTGCCGAGACCAAAGCAGCAGCCACTCAAGCCAAGGAAGAGACAGTTAATGGACGCCCCTGAAACAGAGTTTCTGTTCCATACCGCACACAATGATCCGAGAAGAAAGGTGCCTCGCTGGTATCTCCATGATGGTGCTACACCCTTCGAATCGCAGAGTTGTGGCATTGCAGCTCGCCTGCTGATATCCGGTTTGCTGTTTGACAAGAGCATTGGCCGGGCCGTCATCAAGGATATCGGGCCGGGTGGGGTGGGCTTTCTTGCTCCTGCCCGATTCATTTTGCCCGAGACAGTAACCCTTTCTCTGTTGCCACGCATTACACTGACATGCCGCATCACCCATCGCCGTCCCATTGGCCAGCACCTCTGTTTTTATGGGGCGCGCTGGTCACATCCGGAGCAAATTGACCTTGCGCCGGTATTGAGCCATTGGCGGCACAGCTTCAGGGTACCGCAATCAACGGCCGCTTCAGAGTCATCCCAAGAGGATCTGGCTGACGTTCCAGCCTGAGCTCACCACGGCTCATATCAAGACCTCTGGCTGTCTTCAGCAGCAGCGGGTCATGCAGGCTCTCCAGTGAAACGGCTTTGAAGATGAGCTTGCCGCTGCCCCGCTGTGGTGTCGTGACCGGGGCTTTTGCTTTGCTGTAAACAACCGGGCAATTGGTTATTCCTGCCGGTACCGGGAGCT
Source organism: Aeromonas sp. SG16 (assembly GCF_024436135.1). Taxonomy (NCBI): domain Bacteria; kingdom Pseudomonadati; phylum Pseudomonadota; class Gammaproteobacteria; order Aeromonadales; family Aeromonadaceae; genus Aeromonas; species Aeromonas sp. SG16. The sequence continues at coordinate 105,543 of NZ_JANFNW010000005.1, read as the reverse complement.
GCCATGCCGGATTCCAGCGGCTGGCGTCATTCATGGATACACCTTTGGCCTGAGCCCAGGCAGGCAGCGAACAGCCTTCCGGATTGCGAAAAACCTTCAGGTCGTTGCCACTTTTCCATGGCGGCAACTGGAAATGGTGGGTGCTTGCCATGTCGAGCACTCTGGCAAGGGCAATAAAGCGGGCAACGTAAACCCGGGTTTCCGCCGGCAGATCCAGAGCCCAGATATTTCGGGTGCCAGCTTTCAATACCGCATTCAGCACTCGCCCTTCTCCAGCGTTATAAGCAGCCAGCGCCAGCAACCAGTCCCCGCCAAAGAAACGAGAGAGCCAGCCAAGGTAAGTCAGAGCTGCGTCGGTTGCCAATGGCAGTGAATAACGGCCATCGAATGAACTATTGATAGGCACGGCAAAGCGCCTGGCCGTATCGGGCATGAGTTGCCAGGGGCCTGCTGCGCCAGCGGCAGAGACAACATCGAGGCGGTAGCTGCTTTCCAGCAAAGGGACAAAAGCCAGCAGGGGCGGAAGTTTGCGTTCCTGAACCTGTTCCGAGATCCAGCGGATGATGGGTTGGGTTTCGGCAAGACGTTGTTGCAGATAGGGGCGCTGGGCAAGCAGAAAGGCTTGCTGTTGACTAACCAGCTCGACCCCCTCTCCACGTATCGGAGGAGGGAAGCCGGTTTGCCATTGATAATTGTTATAAGCGTGACAAGATGTGGATGTTATTAACATCGCGCTTAGTAAAAAGAAAATGAACCTGGTCATTGTGAATTTGTTGAACAAGGATCGCACAATAATAAAAACATCATGTATCTCAACAGTTTTCTGAATTTAGGGTCGTCTGATCATGTGTAATCCAGGACGTGGCAAGCATGATAACACGAGTAAAAAAGAGCCCAAATGCAGGTAAAGCAATCCAGAAGTTTTTGCTATATCTGATCCTCGCCAATTTTATTCTCATGGGGCTTTACATCGCGTTTGCCCACGAGCTGACCTTTGCCGTCAATATCCTGCTGACTACGCTGCTGATAATTTACAACCTGCTGCTTTGCCATCTGGTCTCTTTGCGTGCCCGCCGTTCTAAAGATGGCTATATCATCTATCCGGTGATCTGCGTCAGTATTTTGCTCTGCGCCGTTGTGCTGTTCCGTTTCATCATCTCTCCCAGATAGTAACTGCTCACCCACAGCTTTTTTATTAATCGTATTTTCTGTCGCCACAAATAACTCGTGGAAAATCAACCCACTCAATCCGTAACCCGCAAATGCTGCGTCAATATGTTCCCTCTGGCCGATCTCCTTGCTTGAAAAGCCCCCTCCACGTCCTTAAACTTCAAGGTGGGGAAAAGTGGATCAAAGTGGTTTTAAAAGGGGCTGCTCGCCCGTTTACTCACCTTCAGGGACAGAAATTTGTTGCGTGGCGCTCACGCCATCAGCCTGGACAGCAAAGGGCGGTTGGCGATTCCGACCAAGTTTCGTGACTGGCTGCGCGATGAAAGCGACGGCCAGCTGGTCTGCACCATCGATATTGCCCACCCCTGTCTGCTGCTTTACCCCCTGAACGAGTGGGAAGAGGTCGAGCGCAAGCTCAAGACCCTTTCCAGCATGAATCCCGCCGAACGCCGTTTGCAGCGGCTGTTGCTCGGGCATGCAACCGAATGCGAGCTGGATGGCAATGGCCGTCTGCTGCTCAGCCAGCCACTGCGCAACCATGCGGGGCTGGACAAGAAGATCATGCTGGTGGGCCAGCTCAACAAATTTGAGCTGTGGGATGAAGCCCGCTGGCAGCAACAGGTCAATGACGACATCTTGGGTCTGCCCGGGGACGATTGGGCAAGCTCACAACGACTACAGGATTTCTCTTTATAAATGACCCAAGCCGCTGAACACATCACAGTGCTGCTGCACGAAGCCGTCGAAGGTCTGGCCATCAAGCCGGACGGTATCTATGTCGACGGCACTTTTGGCCGTGGTGGTCATTCTCGTCTGATCCTGCAACACCTTGGCCCTAACGGCCGTTTGATCGCCATCGATCGCGATCCGCAGGCGATCGCCGAGGCTGCCAAGATCCAGGATCCGCGTTTCGAGATTGTGCATGGCCCCTTCTCCGGTATCACCAGCTATCTGAGCGAGCGCGGTTTGCTGGGCAATGTGGATGGTTTTCTGCTCGATCTGGGGGTTTCATCTCCCCAGCTGGATGACGCCGAGCGTGGCTTCAGCTTTATGAAAGATGGTCCGCTTGATATGCGAATGGACCCCACTTCCGGTCAGAGCGCCGCCGAGTGGCTGGCCAAGGCCGATGTGGACGATATCGCCTGGGTATTGAAAACCTTTGGTGAGGAGCGCTTTGCCAAGAAGATTGCCCGCGCCATCGTGCACGACCGGGTTACCGAGCCTTACGTGCGCACCCGCCAGCTGGCCGAGATGATTGCCCGGGTCAATCCGAGCAAGGAGAAGGGCAAGCATGCGGCGACCCGCAGCTTCCAGGCTATCCGCATCTACATCAACAGTGAGCTGGACGAGATCGAGACCGCTCTCAACGGTGCGCTGGAGGTGCTGGCTCCGCACGGTCGTCTGTCGGTGATCAGCTTCCATTCGTTGGAAGACCGCTTGGTGAAGCATTTTATTCGCAAGCACGAGAAGGGACCGGAAGTACCCTACGGCATTCCGTTGACCGAGGCCCAGCTGGCTGGCGGTCGCAAATTGAAGTCGGTCGGCAAGGCACTCAAGCCTTCTGATCATGAAGTGTCGGAAAATACCCGGTCGCGCAGCTCCGTGCTGCGGGTCGCCGAGCGTCTGGCGGAGTAAGCGATGAGCGAAGTGCGTGTCCACCTTGCCAAGGAGATCGTTGCGGATCTCTGGCGGCACAAGCTGCAGATCCTGTTGTCGGTCGCCGTGCTGGTGACTGCATTTGCCGTGATCCTGGTGACCAACATGACGCGCGGCCTGACTGCCAAACAGAACGACCTGATGGCCGAAGAGGATCGCCTCAATATCGAATGGCGGCACCTCCTGCTGGAGCAGGGCACCCTGGCAGAACATTCCCGGGTGGCCACTCTGGCGATGGACAAGTTACAAATGGGTCGCCCTCTGGTGACCACCGAGAAGGTAATTACCCTGCCATGAAACGCAAGGCTACAGCCAAAGCTGCCAAAGCGAACGTCAAAGCGCCCTCGATCTATCCGTGGCGCTTTCGCACGCTGGTCGTATTCATCGGCATCGCATTTGTTGGGCTGATCCTTCGTCTGGCCTGGATCCAGGTGATCAACCCTGACCGCCTGCGCCAGGAGGGGGACATGCGCTCCCTTCGTACCACCTCTACCCAAGCGGTGCGCGGCATGATCACCGATCGCAACGGTGAACAGCTGGCGGTATCCGTGCCGGTCGAAGCGGTCTGGGCAGACCCCAAGACGGTGCACGAGTCTGGCGCAATTCACAACGAGCGAGCCTGGATGGCGCTCTCTGCTGTGCTCAAGATCGACATCAATACCCTCAAACAACGGATCGCCAATCCCAGCAAGCGTTTTGTCTATCTGCAGCGTCAGGTAACCCCTGCCGTTTCGGAATATATCAAGGGGCTCAAGCTGGGCGGTGTCTATCTGCGTCCCGAGTCGCGCCGCTTCTATCCGACCGGTGAGATCAGTGCCCATCTGGTTGGGGTGACCAACATCGATGGCCACGGCATCGAGGGTATCGAGCGCAGCTATGACGAGTGGCTGACCGCAACACCGGGCGAGATGCGGGTGCGCAAGGATCGTCAGGGGCGGGTCATCGAACGCCTTGGCATCGTCAAGGAGGGCAAGAACGCCAACGATCTGCAGCTCAGTATCGATCAACGGGTACAGGCGCTGGCTTATCGTGCGCTCAAGCGGGCCACCGACGAGAACAAGGCGACATCCGGCTCCATGGTGATGCTGGATATCAAGACCGGTGAAGTGCTCGCCATGGTCAACACCCCCTCCTACAACCCGAACAACCGCGGTCAGTATCAGAGTTTCCGGGTGCGCAACCGGGTGGTCACCGATACCTACGAGCCGGGCTCTACTGTCAAGCCATTGATTTTGCTCAGTGCCTTGCAAGCCGGTGTCACCAGCTGGAAAGACTTCATTCAGGGCGGGCCGCTCTTTATCGGCGCAAAGCAGATCAAGGACGTCAGTATCCACCGGGCGACCAACCTCTACGACATTCTGCGCTACTCCTCCAACATCGGTATGTCGCGCATCGCGCTGCGGATGCCGGCGCAGGAGATGATCAACACTCTCAGCATGTTTGGCTTCGGTATGGATACCGGTAGCGGCCTGATGGGCGAGAGCAGCGGCATGCTGCCCCAGCGTCGCCGCTGGTCCGATATCGAGCGGGCGACCCTTTCATTTGGTTATGGTCTGCGGGTTACCCCGCTGCAACTGGCTTCCGCCTACGCCACCCTGGCCAACAAGGGCAAGCGGGTGCCCATCTCCATCGTCAAGGTCACCACGCCGCCCAAGGGTGAGCAGGTGATAGACCACAACAACGCCTCCGCCATGCTGCAGGCGCTGGAATACGTGGTCGACAACGCCATTCCCAAGGCCAAGATCCCGGGCTACCGGGTAGGCGGCAAGAGTGGTACCGCCAAGGTCGCCGTTGCAGGTGGCTATGGCAAGGATTACATGGCCTGGTTTGCCGGCTTCGCCCCGGCCAGTGATCCCCGTTTCGTCATGGTGGTGGTAATCAACGAGCCAAAAGGCAGCGCCTATTATGGTGGCGCCGTGGCGACCCCGCCGTTTGCAGAGGCCATGGGCGGGGTACTGCAACTCTTCAATATTCGTCCGGATGCGGTACCCCCTTCGGTACCCACCAAACTCGCCAGTACGGAGGCTCCTGTTGCACCGCGCACTTGATTCATTACTGCGCCCCTTCGGCATTACGGCGCCGGCGCTTGCCCTGACCGATATCCAGCTGGATAGCCGGCGGGTCGGCCCCGCCTCTCTCTTCGTGGCCATTCGCGGCCATCAGGTGGATGGCAGACGGTTTATCGAACAGGCGGTGGCTCAGGGAGCGACCGCTGTTGTGTTTGAGGAGGACGGTGAATTTATCGCGCCCGCAGTTTCCGTTCCCTGCATCGGAATGCGCGATTTGCCTGCTCATCTCTCCGCCCTCGCAGGCTATTTCTACGATCAGCCAGCCAAAAAACTGGAGCTGGTGGGGATCACGGGGACCAACGGCAAGAGCACCACTGCGCTGCTGGTCGCCAACTGGCGCACCCTGCTGGGTGGCAAGGCTGGCGTGATGGGCACCATCGGTAACGGTCTGTTTGGCAACCTGATCGAAGCGGAAAACACCACTGGCAGCGCCATTCAGGTGCAAGCCAATCTGGCCACCCTGCAAGAGCAGGGGGCGGATCTGGTGGCGATGGAGGTCTCCAGCCACGGTCTGGTGCAACATCGGGTTGCCGCCTTGCCGTTTGCTGCCGTGGTATTCACCAATCTGAGTCGGGATCACCTCGACTACCACGGCACCATGGAGGCCTATGGTGCCGCCAAGGAGCAGCTGCTGCAGCTGGTCGATGAGCCCAATGCGGTGATCAACCTCGATGACGAGTTGGGTGCCAAGTGGCTCGAAAAATATTCCTCAGCGGTGGCGTTCAGCGTTAATGGCCCGATTGAAAACCATTCCGGCCGTCAGTTAACGGCGCAGCAACTCGATTTTCACCAGCAAGGTTTTCGCGCGCAGATTAACTCCAGCTGGGGGAATGGTGTATTATCCGCCCCCTTGCTCGGGCGCTTCAACGTCAGCAATGTGCTGGCGGCGATGGGTGTCATGCTGGTACTCGGCTATGACTTCGACGAGCTGCTGGCAACTGCCCCGAAATTGCAGCCGGTGACCGGTCGCATGGAGTGCTTTGGCGGCGGTGATGCGCCCCTTGCCGTGGTCGATTATGCCCACACTCCGGACGCGCTGGACAAGGCGCTGCAGGCACTGCGAGTGCATTGCAAAGGCCAGCTCTGGTGTCTGGTCGGTTGTGGTGGTGATCGGGATCGCGGCAAGCGCCCCATGATGGCAGCCATGGCTGAACAGTATGCGGATCGCGTGATCCTGACCGACGACAACCCCCGTACCGAGGAGCCGGCCCGGATCATGGCCGACATGGTGGCGGGTCTTCGTGATCCTGCTGCGGTGCAGGTCGAGCACGATCGGGTCAAGGCGATCAACCTGGCCATCCGTCAGGCTAGCAAACAGGACATCATTCTGGTGGCCGGCAAAGGCCACGAGGATTATCAAATCATTGGAACCGACAAGCGGCACTATAGCGACCGGGAAACCGTCGCCGCTGCTTTGCACACATTAATGGAGTCATTCAAATGATGACCCTCAGGCTTGCCGACCTGGCGCAGGTGCTTGATGCCCGTCTGATTGGTGAAGATGGCGAGATTACTGCAGTCAGCACCGATACCCGTACTCTGGGTGCTGGCGCTTTGTTTGTTGCACTGCGCGGCGAGCGCTTCGATGCCCACGACTTTTGCGATCAGGCGCTGGCGGCAGGGGCCTCTGCCCTGCTGGTCGAGCGCGAACTGCCGCTGGCCATTCCCCAACTGGTGGTAGCCGATACCCTCAAGGGGTTGGGCCGTCTCGGCAAACTGGTGCGTGAGCGCATCAACCCGAAAGTGCTGGCTATCACCGGCAGCTGTGGCAAGACCACGGTGAAGGAGATGGCCACCGCCATCCTGCGTCATGAAGGAGAGGTGCTGGCCACCGCTGGCAACTTCAACAATGAGGTGGGTGTGCCGCTCACCCTGCTGCGTCTCGAGCCGCAACACAAGTTTGCGGTGATGGAGCTGGGGGCCAACCATCCGGGCGAAATCGCCTGGACTACCTCGCTGGCCAAGCCCGATGCCGCCATCATCAACAACGTCGCAGCTGCCCATCTTGAGGGCTTCGGCTCTCTTGAGGGGATCTACCACGCCAAGAGCGAAATTTTTGAGGGCTTGAGCGAAGGCGGCACCGCCATCGTCAACGCCGACAACGAATTCTGGCCGAAATGGCGCGAGCGTGGCATTCGCTGCGCCTTCTCCATCGAAGATCAGAGCCAGCCGTTCCATGCTCGCGATGTGGTTCTCAACGCTCAGGGGTGTGCCGAGTTCGTCATGGTAACCCCGCAGGGCGAGGTGAGCCTGACTCTGGCGATCCCCGGCCGCCATAACGTGGCCAATGCGCTGGCTGCTGCTGCCGGTACCCTGGCACTTGGTGCTTCTCTGGCCTCGGTCAAAGCCGGTCTGGAGCAGATGGCTCCGGTCAAGGGACGCTTCTGTGTTCAGCACTGGGGCGGTCTGACCCTGGTGGACGATACCTACAATGCCAGCGTGGAGTCCGTGCTGGCGGGCATCGATGCCCTGACCGCCATGAGCGGCTTCAAGGTGCTGGTGTTCGGTGACATGCGGGAACTGGGTGAGGAGTCTGCCGAGCAACATGCCCGGGTTGGCCATCATGCCCGCGAGTGCGGTCTGGATGCCGTGCTGACAGTGGGGGAAGAGAGTCGCCATACCGCAGATGCCGCGGCTGGCCGACATTTCGATAACAAGGCGTCGTTGTTTGAAGTGCTTGCGCAAATGATTAATACACATCAGGAAATTTCGATTCTGGTCAAAGGTGCCCGTGGCTCCCGCATGGAAGATATCGTCAAGATGGTCGTCGACCATCAGGAGTCAGCCGCATGCTAGTCTGGCTGGCTGAACTGCTCACCCCGCACTTCACCTTTTTCAACGTCTTCTCCTACCTGACGTTTCGCGCCATCCTGTCGATCATTACCGGTCTGGGAGTTGCGCTCTGGATGGGGCCGCGCCTCATTCGTCGCCTGCAGATCCTGAAGTTCGGTCAGGTGATTCGCAACGATGGTCCCGAGTCTCACCTCAGCAAGCGGGGTACCCCGACCATGGGTGGCCTGATGATCATTGCCGCCATCTTCACTTCCGTGTTGCTCTGGTGCCGCCTCGACAACCCTTATGTCTGGCTGGTGCTGTTTGTGCTGGGCGCCTACGGTGCCATCGGCTTTGCCGACGACTACCTCAAGGTGGTGCGCAAGAACACTGACGGTCTGATCGCCCGCTGGAAGTACTTCTGGCAATCCGCCGTTGCGCTGGGAGTGGCGGTATTCCTCTATGCAACTGCCACCCACGATGGTCAGACCCAGCTGGTGGTGCCCTTCCTCAAGGATGTGATGCCGCAACTTGGCCTGATGTTCATCCTGCTGACCTACTTTGTCATCGTCGGTACCTCCAACGCGGTCAACCTGACCGATGGTCTGGATGGCTTGGCCATCATGCCGACCGTGATGGTGGCGGGCGGCTTTGCGTTTATCGCCTGGGCGACCGGTAACGTCAACTTCGCCAGCTACCTGCATATTCCCTATGTTCCCTATACCTCTGAACTGGTGATTGTCTGTACCGCCATCGTGGGGGCGGGTCTGGGCTTCCTCTGGTTCAACACCTATCCAGCACAGGTCTTCATGGGCGACGTCGGCTCGCTGGCGCTGGGCGGCGCGCTCGGTACCATCGCCGTGCTGGTTCGTCAGGAGTTTCTGCTGGTGATCATGGGCGGGGTCTTCGTGATGGAGACCGTCTCGGTGATCCTGCAAGTGGGTTCATACAAGCTGCGCGGCGTGCGGATATTCCGCATGGCGCCGATCCATCACCACTACGAGAAGAAGGGCTGGCCGGAGCCGCGCGTTATCGTGCGCTTCTGGATCATTACCCTCGTGCTGGTGCTGCTGGGTCTTGCCACCCTGAAGGTGAGGTAAGGCCATGGTCATCATCATCGGATTGGGTAAAACCGGACTCTCCTGCGTCGACTACTTCCTCGGCCGTGGCGTGACGCCACTGGTGATGGATACCCGCTCCAACCCGCCCGGCAAGGATCAACTGCCGCCGGAGGTGGAGCTGATCCACGGGCTCGACGAGGCGCTGCTCAAGCAGGCGCACATGATCGTAGCGAGCCCGGGCATTGCCTTGGCGACCCCCGAATTGAAAGCGGCTGCCGAGCGTGGTGTGCAGATAATCGGGGATATCGAGCTGTTTGTGCGCGAGACCCAGACACCGGTCATCGCCATCACCGGCTCCAACGGCAAGAGCACAGTGACCACGCTGGTGGGCGAGATGATTGCCGAAGCCGGACTCAATGTCGGTGTGGGTGGCAACATAGGGACGCCGGCGCTCGATCTGCTCAAGCAGCCGATGGATCTCTGCGTGCTGGAGCTCTCCAGCTTCCAGCTGGAGACCACCTATAGCCTGCGTGCTGCCGCCTCCGTGGTGCTCAACCTCTCCGAAGATCATATGGATCGCTATCAGGGCATGGCCGATTACCGCGCAGCCAAGATGGAGATCCATCAGAACTCCAAACATATTCTGGTCAACCGTGACGATGCCCAGACCCTGCCTGATGTGGGTCAGGTGTGGCAGAGCTTTGGTCTCGACTGCAATGGTTACGGCCGCTGCCTGCTGGATGGTCGTTACTGGCTGACCCTGCACGGCGAGCCCCTGATCGCGGTGGACGAGATGAAGATCGTCGGCGCCCACAATCAGGCCAACGCCCTTGCCGCCATGGCGCTGTGCGATGCGGTTGGTATTCCCCGCGCGGCGCAACTCATCGTGCTGCGCCGTTTTGAAGGCCTGCCGCACCGTGCCCGCTTCGTGCGCGAGGTAAACGGAGTGCGCTGGATCAACGACTCCAAGGCGACCAACGTGGGTGCGACTCTTGCTGCCGTTGCCGGTGTGCGCGAGTCGGTCAGGGGACGGCTGTTGTTGCTGGCCGGTGGTCAGGGCAAGGGGCAGGATTTTGGCCCCATTCAAGCGCTGCTGGGCAACCAGATCGATCACATGTACTGCTTCGGCCAGGATGCCGAGGTGCTGCTGGCGCTGGGTGAGCAGACCGAACGGGTTGCCGACTTGGCTGCCGCTGTTGCCAAGGCGGCTGCCGATGCCAAGCCCGGTGACTGGGTGCTGCTGGCTCCCGCCTGTGCCAGTCTGGATCAGTTCAAGTCGTTCGAGGTGCGCGGAGATCGCTTCACCGAGATGGTGATGGCGCTATGAACGCCCTTCGCGCAGCAGCAGGTCTTTTCCAGCGCTGGTTGTTGCCGGCTCGTCCGGCCGGTCTATATGATCGGCAGCTGGTCGTGCTGGCGCTTGCGCTGATGGCGCTCGGGGTGGTGATCGTGGCATCCGCCTCGATCCCCGAGGGGATCTCTCTGGGTGACGATCCCTTCATGTTCGTGAAACGTCACGCCATGTTTCTGGTGATGGCGCTTGGCATCTCCTGGTTCGTACTGCAGGTGCCGATGGCGCGTTGGCAGGAACATAACGGCCCCATGCTGCTGCTGGCTATCTTGATGCTGGTGCTGGTGCTGCTGGTGGGACGCAACGTCAATGGTGCGGTGCGCTGGTTACCGCTCGGCCCGTTCAACCTGCAGCCTGCCGAATTCGGCAAGCTGGCGCTCTTTGTCTATCTGGCCGGTTATCTGGTGCGGCGCCAGAACGAGGTGCGTGAAGCCTGGATTGGCTTCCTCAAGCCGCTGGCTGTATTCGGGGTGCTGGCCGTCCTGTTGCTGCTGCAACCTGACCTGGGTTCCACCGTGGTGATGTTCGTGACCTCGTTCGGCATGCTCTTTCTGGCGGGCGCCCGACTCGGCCAGTTCCTGACCCTAATCGGTGCTGGCGTAGGTGCCGTGGTGATGCTGATCATCGTCGAGCCTTACCGGATGCGGCGGGTTACCTCCTTTATGGATCCCTGGGCCGATCCGTTTGGCAGTGGCTACCAGCTGACACAGTCGCTGATGGCGTTTGGCCGCGGCAGCTGGTTCGGCGAAGGGCTGGGCAACTCGATCCAGAAGATGGAGTACCTGCCGGAAGCGCATACCGACTTCGTCTTTGCGATCCTCGGTGAAGAGCTCGGCTACGCCGGTGTGCTGGGTGCCCTGTTCCTGATCTTCGCACTGGCGGTCAAGGCGTTGAAGCTGGGCCACAAGGCTCTTGCTGCCGATCGCCTCTATGACGGTTATCTGGCCATCGGTATCGGGATCTGGTTCAGTTTCCAGACCTTCGTTAACGTTGGCGCGGCTAGCGGCATGATGCCGACCAAAGGGTTGACCTTGCCGCTCGTGAGTTACGGTGGCTCCAGTCTCATCATCATGACGGTGGCAGTGAGCATGTTGATTCGAATCGATTTTGAGTTGCGTCAGGCGACAGCCCAGGCGCGGGTGCGGGAGGTTTAGTGAGCAAGACGCTGTTGGTGATGGCAGGTGGTACCGGGGGACATGTCTTCCCGGGTCTGGCCGTAGCCGATCGATTGAAGGAGCAGGGCTGGACTGTCCACTGGCTGGGCACCGCCGACCGGATGGAAGCCGAGCTGGTACCAGCCCATGGCTATCCTATCTCCTTTATCGATATTCAGGGGGTGCGTGGCAACGGCATCAAGCGGCTGCTGGCGGCGCCCTATCGCATCGTGAAATCCGTGCTGCAGGCGCGTCAGGTGCTCAAAACCATTCGCCCGGATGTCGTGCTCGGCATGGGCGGCTTTGCCTCCGGCCCGGGTGGCGTGGCGGCCTGGTTCTCCGGCATCCCGTTGCTGCTGCACGAACAGAATGCAGCAGCCGGTATGACCAACAAGCTGCTGGCGCGTATCGCCAAGCGGGTGTTGATGGCATTCCCGGGGGCGTTTGCACCGAGTCGCCGCACTGCCGTAGTGGGTAACCCGGTTCGCCCCGAAGTGGTCGCACTGCCGGATCCGCAACTGCGAAGCAGCAGTGAGCCGTTGCATCTGCTGATTGTGGGTGGAAGTCTGGGGGCTCGCGTGCTCAACGAGCAGGTGCCCGCGGCGGTCGCTGCGGCTGGTGTGCCTATCGAGGTGCGTCACCAGTGTGGCAAGGGCAATAGCGACACCGTCAACGCGGCCTATGCCCAGCACGGTATCAATGCCGAGGTAAGCGAATTTATCAAGGATATGGCGGGAGCCTATGCCTGGGCCGACCTGGTGGTCTGCCGGGCGGGGGCACTGACTGTCTCCGAAGTGGCTGCTGCCGGTGTGGCTGCCATCTTCGTGCCGCTGCCCCATGCAGTAGATGATCACCAGACCCGCAACGCCTTGACCCTGGTCGATGGCGGTGCGGCTGAGTTCCTGCCCCAGTCCGAGTTGACCACAGCCTCGCTGGCTGCGCGTCTCTCCTGGCTCGCCGGGCGCAGGGAGACGTTGTTTAACATGGCCAAGGCCGCCCGTCGCGTCGCTATTACCGATGCGGCAGAGCGGGTTGCTGACGAGTGCAAACGACTCGCCGCAGGGCAGACAAATAAAGAGTAAGGATGAGATTGCACTGGCCACGCCGTGCAGACTCACCCCTTTGTAGATTGATGCTGTGAGATGAGGCCGTTTGAGAGCAAACGGCTTGCGGCAGACTAAAGAGATGATTATGACCAAGGTTGAACTGGCAAAACTGCGTACTGTGATCCCCGAAATGCGCCGCGTGCGTCGCATCCATTTTATCGGTATCGGTGGTGCCGGTATGGGCGGGATCGCCGAAGTGCTTGCCAACGAAGGGTATCAGGTAACGGGTTCTGATCTGGCTCGCAATGCGGTAACCGAGCGGCTTGAGGCTTTGGGCGCCCATATCTTTACTGGCCACAGTGCCGAGCACGTCAACGGTGCCAGCGTGGTCGTGGTCTCCACTGCTATCAAGCAGGACAACCCCGAGCTGCTGGCTGCCCGCGAACTGCGGATCCCGGTAGTGCGCCGTGCCGAGATGCTGGCCGAGCTGATGCGTTTCCGTCACGGTATCGCCATCGCCGGTACTCATGGCAAGACCACCACCACCAGTCTGGTGGCGAGCATTTATGCCGAAGCCGACCGCGATCCGACCTTCGTTATCGGTGGCCTGCTCAACAGCGCTGGTACCAATGCCCGTCTGGGCAGCAGCCGTTATCTGATAGCCGAAGCGGACGAGAGCGACGCCTCCTTCCTGCATCTGCAGCCAATGGTCTCTATCGTGACCAACATCGAAGCGGATCACATGGATACCTACGGCGGTGATTTCTCCAAGCTGAAGGCCACCTTCATCGAGTTTCTCCACAACCTGCCTTTCTACGGTCTGGCGGTGGTCTGCATCGATGATCCGGTGATCCGTGGCATGTTGCCCGAGATTGCCCGCCCGACCCTTACTTACGGTCTCTCTGACGATGCGGATGTGCAGGTGCTGGATTTTGTCCAGACCACCAACCACAGCTGCTTCCGGGTGCGCCGCAAAGATGCGGGTGAGTTGCAGGTCACCCTCAACTTGCCGGGGATCCACAACGCCTTGAACGCTGCCGCGGCGATTGCTGTCGCGACGGAAGACGGAGTCAGCGACGATGCCATCATCCGTGCGCTGGCCAAGTTTGAAGGGGTAGGCCGCCGCTTCCAGCAGTATGGCGAGTTCGAAACCGGCCGCGGTAAGGCGATGCTGGTCGACGATTATGGTCACCATCCGAGCGAAGTGAAGGTGACCATCAATGCTGCTCGGGCCGGCTGGCCGGAGAAGCGTCTGGTCATGGTGTTCCAGCCGCATCGCTACACCCGCACTCGCGACCTTTACGAAGACTTCGCTGACGTGCTCTCCAAGGTAGACGTGCTGGTAATGCTGGAGGTTTATGCTGCCGGCGAGGATCCGATCCCGGGGGCAGATGGTCGTGCGCTGTGCCGCTCCATCCGTTCGCGCGGCAATCTGGAACCCATCTTTGTGGCCACGCCAGATGACGTGCCGGCCGTGCTGGCCGACCTGGTTGGCGAAGGGGATCTGGTGCTGACTCAGGGGGCGGGGAACGTCGGAGCGCTGGCCCGTCGTCTCGGCGAGATGAAATTGAGCATAGATAGCATGAAATCTGGTGCCTGAGGGCCCAATGAGTATTTTGACCGCCAAGCCGGGGCCTATATAATGGCGAACCGGTCTGTCAAAAGGCCGGTTTAGCGCGTTACACGGGGATCGAGCGGGTGGAGGCAAGGGCACAGGGGCGCACCAAGGGCGGCTTCATCGCAGGCGTGATGTTTTTCCTGCTGGTGATATGGGGCTGCTACCGGACTGCGCTGGATGTTAAAGGTTGGCTGACGGATGCCAACCGGTTGCCCATGAGCGAGCTGTTGCTGCAGGGGCAACACCAGTATCTGGAAACCGAAGAGCTGCGACTGGCCGTGCTGGATGGCGCAGAGTCACGCAACTTCTTCGAGTTGGATGTTAACGAATTGCAGGCACGGCTTAATGCCTTGCCATGGGTAGCCTCGGTATCGGTACGCAAGAAGTGGCCGAACAAGATCAAGGTCTACCTGACAGAACAGGACGTGGCGGCGCGTTGGAACGGCAACCGCTTCGTTAACACCAAAGGCAAGGTGTTCAGTGCACCGGATCGGGTCAAGACACCGCTGTTGCAGCTGTCGGGGCCGGATGACCAGGCCGCCATGGTGTTGAAAGAGAGTCGGCAGTACGAAGCGCAACTGGCTGCCAAGGGATACAAGTTGCTGGGGGTGAATCTGACCCCCCGCCATGCCTGGGAACTGACCCTGGATGGCAATATCAAGCTGTTTCTGGGGCGTAACGACATAGCGCTCCGGTTGCAGCGGTTTATCGATGCCTTCCCGGCTATCGAACCCCGCGCGCAGGTTGCGTACGTGGATCTTCGATACGATACCGGAGTGGCAGTTGGCTGGAAGAAGAGCGAAGAGAAAGTGCATGACCAACACCGCAGATAGGAATTTGATTGTCGGACTGGATATCGGCACAACCAAAGTGGCGGTTCTGGTCGGTGAAGTATTGCCGGACGGTGAACTGAACGTCATCGGTATGGGCAGTCACGCTTCCCGCGGGATGGAGAAGGGCGGGGTCAACGACCTCGACTCCGTGGTCAAGTCACTGCGCCGTGCGGTGGAAGAGGCCGAGATGATGGCGGATTGCCAGATCAGCTCGGTTTACCTCGGCTTGTCCGGCAAGCATATCGACTGCCGCAACGAGACCGGCATGGTACCCATCTCTGACGAAGAGGTGACTCAGGAAGACGTGGACAACGTGATCCATACCGCCAAGTCGGTCCGCCTCTCGGATGAACTGCGGGTATTGCACGTGCTGCCGCAAGAGTTTGCCATCGACTATCAGGAAGGGATCAAGAATCCGGTCGGTCTCTCCGGTGTACGGATGGCGGCCAAGGTGCATCTCATCACCTGCCATAACGACATGGCTCGCAACATCGAGAAGTGTGTCGAGAAAGTGGGTCTGCGAGTCGATCAGCTGATCTTCTCCGCGCTGGCCTCCAGCTATGCCGTGCTGACCGAAGACGAGAAAGAGCTGGGTGTCTGCGTGGTAGACATTGGTGGTGGCACCATGGACATGTCGCTGTTTACCGGCGGTGCCCTGCGCCACACCAAGGTGATCCCGTACGCTGGCAGCACTGTAACCAGCGACATCGCCTACGCCTTCGGCACGCCGCCGCTCGACGCAGAAGCGATCAAGGTGCGCTACGGCTGCGCTCTCGGTCGTCTGGTCAGCAAGGAAGACAATATTGAAGTGCCCAGTGTCGGCGGTCGTCCGGCGCGCAGCCTGCAGCGGCAGACACTGGCTGAAGTAATCGAGCCCCGCTACACCGAGTTGCTCTCCATGGTGAATGATGAGCTGGTGCGGGTACAAAGCGAATTGAAAGCGCAGGGGGTCAAGCATCAGCTGGCAGCCGGTGTGGTCTTGACCGGCGGCGCTGCCCAGATCGAAGGCATTGTGGAGTGTGCAGAGCAGATCTTCCAGAGCCAGGTTCGGGTAGGGGAGCCCATGAATATTCGTGGCTTGAGTGATTATGTGCAGGCGCCGGTGTACTCGACTGCGGTCGGGTTGCTGCAGTACGGCCGTACACATCAGGCAACAGGTAGCAACAAAGAATATGCCGCCAAGGCAAGCGTCGGTGGTCTGGTCAAACGGGTCAGCAACTGGCTGCGTGGCGAGTTTTAAGAATTTTGCTGAGTCAGGCAAATAAAGCGGAGAGACAACATGTTTGAATTTATGGATAGCCACACTGACGAAGCCGTCATTAAAGTGATCGGTGTAGGTGGCGGCGGCGGCAACGCTGTCGAACACATGGTTCGTCAAAACATCGAAGGTGTCGAGTTCATTACCGTCAACACCGACGCTCAGGCACTGCGCAACTCCAGTGCCAACACCACTCTGCAGATCGGCGGTGGTATCACCAAGGGTCTGGGTGCTGGCGCCAACCCGGAAGTGGGCCGTGATGCGGCTATGGAAGATCGCGAAGCGCTGCGTGAGCTGCTGACCGGCTCCGACATGGTGTTCATCGCTGCCGGTATGGGCGGTGGTACCGGTACCGGTGCTGCGCCGATCGTGGCCGAAGTGGCGCGCGAAATGGGCATCCTGACCGTGGCCGTGGTCACCAAGCCGTTCTCATTCGAAGGGAAGAAGCGGATGGGCTTCGCTGCGCACGGTATCGAAGAGCTCTCCAAGAACGTCGACTCCCTGATCACCATCCCCAACGACAAGTTGCTGAAGGTGCTGGGTCGTGGCATCTCCCTGCTGGACGCCTTCAAGGCGGCCAACGATGTGCTGCTTGGCGCGGTACAGGGCATTGCCGAGCTGATCACCCGTCCGGGCCTGATCAACGTCGACTTTGCGGACGTGCGTACTGTTATGCGCGAAATGGGTACCGCCATGATGGGTACCGGTTCCGCTTCCGGTGATGACCGTGCCGAAGAAGCTGCCGAGAAGGCTATCTCCAGCCCGCTGCTGGAAGACGTAGATCTGGCCGGTGCCCGCGGCATCCTGGTTAACATCACTGCCGGCATGGACATGACCATCGAAGAGTTCGAAACCGTGGGTAACGCGGTCAAGGCCTTCGCTTCCGAGAACGCCACTGTAGTAGTGGGTACCGTAATCGATCCGGAAATGCACGACGAACTGCGTGTGACCGTGGTTGCCACCGGTATCGGTGCCGAGCGCAAGCCGGACATCACGCTAGTCAAGAGCAGTCAGGTGCAAGAGCGCCCGGTACGTCAGCCGTTGGTCAGCGACATGATGCAGGGCCGCGTGATGGACGAAGCCCCGGCCAAGGTGGTTAACGCCGAGCCGCAAGCCCGTCGTGAACCGGATTATCTGGATATTCCGGCGTTCCTGCGCAAGCAGGCAGACTAAGTCTCTTATGAGGCGTGTTTGTCTGTTGCTTAAGGAATGTGCTAAGATGGCCTGCCAACGACCATCTGGTCCGGATTTTAAGCTGTTTAGGGTACACCCATGATTAGACAAAGAACCTTGAAAACGAGTGTTCAGGCGACTGGCGTCGGCCTGCATTCGGGCCGGAAAGTCACTATGACATTCCGTCCGGCTCCTGTGAATACAGGGATCGTTTACTTGCGTACCGACCTGAATCCTGTGGTGGAGCTGCCAGCCAATGCCGATCAGGTGCGTGATACCGTGCTCTGTACCGCTCTGGTCAACGAAGCCGGCGTGCGTGTCTCTACCATTGAGCACCTCTCCGCCGCGTTGGCCGGGATGGGGATCGACAACCTCTACGTCGAGGTTGACGCGCCTGAGATCCCGGTAATGGATGGCAGTGCGCATCCCTTTATCTACCTGCTGCAGGAAGTCGGGATCCGTGAGCAAAATGCTGCCAAGCAGTTTGTGCGGATCAAGAAGAGCATCCGTGTTGAAGATGGCGACAAGTGGGCGGAATTCCACCCCTATCGCAACGGCTTCAAAATGGATCTCGAGATCGATTTCCAGCATCCGGTCTTTGAAGGGCGCAACCAGCGTTGTGTACTGGATTTCTCCGGTGCCTCCTTCGTGAAAGAGATCAGCCGTGCCCGTACTTTCGGGTTCATGCGTGATATCGAGTACCTGCGTTCCCAGAATCTGGCGCTGGGCGGAAGCCTGGAAAACGCCGTGGTACTGGATGACTACCGGGTACTTAACGAAGATGGTCTGCGTTACGAGGACGAGTTCGTCAAGCACAAGATGCTGGACGCAATCGGTGACCTCTATATGTGCAACCGCAGCATTATCGGTGAGTTCCGCGCTTACAAGACAGGGCATGCCCTGAACAACAAACTGCTGCGTGCCCTGCTGGCCGAGCAGGAGGCTTGGGAACTGGTGACCTTCGAGGGTGAGGGCGACAAAGCGCCTATCGCTTACTACGATAACGGTCTGGTTCTGGCCTGATAGCTGTGCAACGGAACGTCGGTCTCCTCTCCGCACCGACGTTCCGTCATTTGTTTACTCCATCCTTTAATACCGACTATCTCCCGGTTTTATTTCCCGTGCAGGCCCATGGCCGCACCTGACCGAGCAGACTGATTTCTATGAGCATTACCCTGATCCTCCACGGCAAGCAGCGACGCAGGTTGCACTTACCAAAACAACGTCTGGCATGGGTCGGCGGTATTGTTTTCTCCCTGTTGGCCCTTGGTTGCGGCTGGCTCTGGCAGAGCTGGCAGCAGAAGATGGATGCGCTTGAAGTGGCGCTGGCCATGGCCGAACAGCGTTCCGTAGACCAGAGCGGCGATGAGGCCCGCGAGCAGCTGGCGATGCTGGCAGCCCAGGTGGGCACCATGCAGGGTCAGCTTGGCCGTCTGAATGCCCTTGGCGAACGGCTGACCGAGCAGGCCGACCTCGATCCCGAAGAGTTCAATTTCAAAGAGCTGCCCCCGATGGGCGGCCCCTCTTACGATGAAGATCTGGAAGTGAGCCTCAACGAGCTGCAAGCCTCCATGAAACATCTCAGCCAACAGCTCAGCAGTCGCGAAGAGCAGCTGTCGGTACTTGAATCTTTCATCATGAATCACCATATCACCGATGCCGGTTTTATTTCCGGCACGCCGGTCAAGCAGGAGCGAGTCTGGGTCTCGTCCGGCTTTGGCGGACGGGTCGATCCGTTCAACGGGCGTGCCAAGATGCACAAAGGGGTGGATTACCGTGGCAAACCCGGGACCCCCATTCTGGCCACCGGGCCCGGCATTGTCAGCTGGGCCGGCCGTCATCCGGAATTTGGCAACATGGTGGAGATTAATCACGGCAATGGTCTGGTCACCCGCTATGCCCACAACTCCAAGTTGCTGGTCGAGGTGGGCACCCTGGTTGATCAGGGGCAGAAGATTGCCTTGATGGGACGCACCGGTCGCGCGACCGGGGTCCATTTGCATTACGAAGTGTTGAAAGATGGTCGTCAGGTAAACCCCGCACGCTTTCTCAGTGCCAGCCGGGGTTAGGTTTTTTCTTCAGGTTCCAGTGACGGAACGCTTTATATAACCAGAAATAGTTGGTACCCATGATTAGCACACTGCTTACCAAGATTATCGGCAGCCGGAACGACAGAACGCTCAAGGCTTTGCGCAAAATTGTAAAACAGATCAATGCCATGGAGCCGCAGTTCGAGGCTCTCTCGGATGCCGAGCTGCAGGCCAAGACGGCCGAGTACCGCCAGCGTCTGGAGCAGGGCGAGACCCTGGAGCAGCTGCTGCCGGAAGCCTTCGCCACTGTGCGCGAAGCCTCCAAGCGGGTATTTGGCATGCGTCACTTCGACGTGCAGCTGATCGGCGGCATGGTGCTGAACTCCAACCGCATCGCTGAAATGAAGACCGGTGAGGGTAAGACCCTGACCGCGACCCTGCCGGCTTACCTGAATGCCCTGAGCGGCCGCGGCGTCCACGTCGTGACTGTGAACGACTATCTGGCCAAGCGTGACGCCGAGGCAAACCGCCCGCTGTTTTCCTTCCTCGGCATGACCGTTGCGTGCAACGTGCCGGGCATGGATGCGTCCCAGAAGCGTGACGCCTATGCGGCCGACATCACCTACGGTACCAACAACGAATTCGGTTTCGACTACCTGCGCGACAACATGGCGTTCTCGCCCGAGCAGCGCGTCCAGCGTCCGCTCAACTACGCGCTGGTGGATGAGGTGGACTCGGTGCTCATCGACGAAGCCCGTACCCCGCTCATCATCTCCGGCCCGGCGGAAGACAGCTCCGAGCTCTATATTCGCGTCAACAAGCTGATCCCGCTGCTGGTCAAGCAGGACAAGGAAGATACCGAAGAGTACACCGGCGACGGTCACTACACGGTAGACGAGAAGAACCGTCAGGCGCTGCTGACCGAAAACGGCCAGATCTTCGTGGAAGAGCTGCTCAAGAAAGAGGGGCTGCTGGACGAGAACGACTCCCTGTTCTCTGCCACCAACATCAGCCTGCTGCACCACGTCAACGCCGGTCTGCGCGCCCATACCCTGTTTGAGCGCAACGTCGACTACATCGTGCAGAAGGACGAGATCGTCATCGTTGACGAGCATACCGGCCGTACCATGCCGGGTCGTCGCTGGTCCGATGGTCTGCATCAGGCGGTCGAGGCGAAGGAAGGGGTCAAGATCCAGAACGAGAACCAGACTCTGGCTTCCATCACCTTCCAGAACTACTTCCGTCTCTACAACAAGCTGGCGGGCATGACCGGTACTGCTGATACCGAAGCGTTTGAATTCCAGCAGATTTATGGCCTGGATACCGTGGTTATCCCGACCAACAAGCCGATGGTGCGTAAAGACATGGGCGATCTGGTCTACCTGACCGCCAACGAGAAGTATGCCGCCATCGTCAAGGACATCCGCGAGTGCGTGGAGCGTGGCCAGCCAGTACTGGTAGGTACCGTTTCCATCGAAAACTCCGAGCTGCTCTCCGGCATTCTCAACAAGGAGAAGATCCCGCACCAGGTGCTGAACGCCAAGTTCCACGCCATGGAAGCGGAGATCGTTGCCCAGGCTGGCCAGACTGGCGCGGTCACCATCGCCACCAACATGGCGGGTCGTGGTACCGACATAGTGCTCGGGGGCAACTGGCAGGCGGAGATCGCCAAGCTGGAGAATCCGACCGAGGCACAGGTTGCCGAGCTGAAAGCGGCCTGGCAGGTGCGTCACGATGCGGTGCTGGCTGCCGGCGGTCTGCATATCATCGGTACCGAGCGTCACGAGTCCCGTCGTATCGACAACCAGCTGCGCGGCCGTTCCGGTCGTCAGGGTGACCCGGGCTCCTCCCGTTTCTATCTCTCCATGGAAGATACCCTGATGCGGATCTTCGCCTCCGATCGCGTGACCGGCATGATGAAGAAGCTGGGCATGGAAGAGGGCGAGGCCATCGAGCACCCGTGGGTGACCAAGGCGATTGAAAACGCCCAGCGCAAGGTGGAAGGTCGCAACTTCGACATCCGCAAGAGCCTGCTGGAGTTTGATGACGTTGCCAACGACCAGCGCAAGGTGGTTTACGAGCAGCGCAACGAGTTGCTGGATACCAACGACATCTCCGAGACCATTCACGTTATCCGCGATGACGTCTATGGCGCCATCATCGATGAGTACATTCCGCCCCAGTCTCTGGAGGAGATGTGGGATGTGCCAGGTCTGGAAGCACGCCTGAAGGCCGACTTCGCCCTCGATCTGCCGCTGCAGCAGTGGCTGGCGGAAGATGACAAGCTGTATGAAGAGAAGCTGCGCGAGCGCATTCTGGATGAAGCCACCAAGCTCTATGCCCACAAGGAGGAGCTGGTCGGCAAAGAGGTGCTGCGCAACTTCGAGAAAGCGGTGATGCTGCAGACTCTGGATGGCCTCTGGAAAGAGCATCTGGCGGCCATGGATCACCTGCGTCAGGGCATCCATCTGCGCGGCTACGCCCAGAAGAACCCCAAGCAGGAGTACAAGCGCGAGTCCTTCGATCTGTTCACCCAGATGCTGGAAACTCTCAAGCGCGACGTGGTCAGCATCCTGAGCCGGGTTCAGGTGCAGGAGCGCGATGTGGAGGCGATGGAAGAGCAGCAGCGCCAGCAGGCCGAGTCTGCCCCCCGCACCTACACCCACGCTGCCGCTGAGAACCAGCTGGCGGACGAAGAGGAAAGTGCTGCCGAGGGTCACACCACCTTCGTGCGCGACGAGCAGAAGATCGGCCGTAACGATCCCTGCCCGTGTGGCTCCGGCAAGAAGTACAAGCATTGCCACGGTCAGTTGACCTGATCGACCCGATGCCATAAAAGGCGGGCCCAGTGCCCGCCTTGTTATTGGTGGCAACAAGCGAACAGAGGTAATTGATGGAACAGAAAAAACGGATCTGGGTGGCCGTTGGCGTCATCGAGAACGAACGGGGCGATATCTTCATTGCCAAGCGCTCTTCCGACCGTCATCAGGGCGATCGCTGGGAGTTTCCCGGC
Organism: Aeromonas sp. SG16; assembly: GCF_024436135.1. Lineage (NCBI taxonomy): Bacteria > Pseudomonadati > Pseudomonadota > Gammaproteobacteria > Aeromonadales > Aeromonadaceae > Aeromonas > Aeromonas sp. SG16. The sequence goes on along the minus strand of NZ_JANFNW010000005.1, from coordinate 83,339 downwards.
GGCAAGGTGGAGTCCGGTGAGGATCTGCTGACAGCGCTGGATCGGGAGCTGTGGGAAGAGATCGGGATCCGGGTGCAGGATTGTGCTCCCTTCATGGAGCTGCATCACGACTATCCAGAGAAGCAGGTACTGCTCGATATCTGGAAGGTGACCCGTTTCAGCGGTGAACCATTTGGTAAAGAGGGTCAGGAGTGTTTATGGGTGCCGGTCGTCGAATTGCACAATTACCACTTCCCCGATGCCAACGGCCCGATTGTGGCGCGTCTGCAGGCGGCTCAAGCGTAACCTGCCGTTATCTAGCTATGAAAAAAGGGCCGTATGGCCCTTCTTACTTTGCAGAATTGAGCGAGCTCTGGCTTATAGCCACTGGTCGCCCTCTTCTGGCTCCGGCAGCAGATCCGGGTTGATCTCTCCGGGGATCCGCTTCTCCTCATCGGCCCACTCGCCGAGATCGATCAGCTGGCAGCGCTTGCTGCAGAAGGGGCGAAACGGGCTCTGCGGGCCCCATTCCACTTCGCTCTGGCAGGTCGGGCACTTTACCTTGGTGACCATAAGCACTCCCTAGCAGCAGGCGAGCTGGAATGGCACATCGCCAATCGGCTGTTCGCCGGTTGGCAGGAAGCGCAGCGCAAAGCGGTTCTTGTGGCCGCTCAGGGTGGGGTAGCAGCAGAGGTTGCCCGGCAGCTTGATGCGGATAAGCTCGGCGCTCTCGGCGGTGTCCTGAAAGAAACCATTGGTCGCTACCTGCTCGCTGAAACTGCCTGATTCGCGCCACAGGCGCAGCAACAGGGTGATGGCATTCATCAGCAGGGTGATGTCGCTAAGCCACAGCTGCATCTGCTGATGGCGGGTAATGGCTGGCGTACCGAGCCAGTGGTGCAACTGCGGTACGTCGAAGGCACACAGGCCACCCGGGATGGAGAAGCGCTGACGGATAGAGCCGAGCAGGCGATCCTCTTTCAGGCGAGCGCCGGGACGCGGGGAGTTGAGCAGGCTGCGGGAGAGCTGGCTGCTCTCGTGCTGCATCTGCTTGATCTGCTCCAGATCGACGTCGGGCAGGCTGGCCCAGTGGCTCAGGCGCTGGCCGAGACGCTCGAGATCCTTGATCAGGTCGGCACGCAGGTCACCACGCTCCAGCAGCTCCTGCAGATCGAACAACCCTTTGAAGAAGGCGATATGAGCCCAGGGCTGGTCGTTCTCCAGATTGTCGCGGATCTGGGAAAACAGGGATTCCAGACGAAGATAGGTCCGGCTTTTTTCATTGAGGGGGAAATCGTAAATCATGCCTAATCCTGGCCAGCCATAAATCCGGCCTAGTGTACTCACTGTTAACCAGCTTGTTGAGAGGCAAATGCCAGATATGTTTCGTGCAGCGTTAAAATCCGCGCTTTTATCGCCATTTCGCTGCCATTGAGGTTCTCGATGACATCATCCGCCGCTGCCAGGCGCTCCGACCGGCTCGCCTGTGCCGCGATGATGGCCTTGGCCTGTTCGGCGGTAACGCCATCCCGGCGGCAGGTGCGCTCGATTTGGGTCGCCTCGTCCACATCGACTACCAGTACCCTATTGGCCAGACCGGTGAGTTTGTTTTCCACCAGCAGCGGCACGGCCAGCAGACAATAAGGTGAGCGGGCTGCGGCGCACTGGCGCTGCATCTCATTGCGAATGAGCGGGTGGAGCAGGGCATTGAGCCATGCTTTGGCCGACGGATCACTGAAAACCCGTTCGCGCAGGGTGCGGCGGTCGAGTTGACCGCTCGGCTCAATCACATTCGGGCCAAAATGGTCGGCGATGGCGGCAAGAGCAGGGGTGCCCGGCTCAACGACCTCGCGGGCGATCACATCGGCATCCACCACCTCGATACCCAGCTCGGCAAACTGATTGGCGATGGTGGTCTTGCCGCTGCCGATGCCGCCGGTTATTGCAACTACATACATGAGTCAGAGCGCCTGTTTTAGAGGATGGTGGTGAGATACCAGCGGGTGATGGTATCGCCCCATAGCAGCGCAATCCAGCCCGCGATGGCGAGGTAGGGGCCAAAGGGGATGGGGTTACCCTGATGGTGTTTGCGCAGGGCAATGAGCGAGATGCCGATGATGGTACCAACCAGGGATGAAAGCAGCAGTATGATCGGCAGTGCCTGCCAGCCGAGCCAGGCTCCTAGTGCCGCCAGCAACTTGAAGTCGCCATAGCCCATCCCTTCCTTGCCGGTCAGCAGTTTGAAAGCCCAGTAGAGGCTCCAGAGCACCAGATAGCCCGCCATGGCGCCGATCACCGCATCAGCAAGCGGTGCAAAACCACCGCTCAGGTTGAACAGCAAACCGCCCCACAGCAGCGGCAGGGTGAGCTGGTCTGGCAGCAACATCTTGTCGAGATCGATAAAGGTTAGGGCCACCAATACCCAAGTCAGCAGCAGAGCAGCCAGTGTACCCCATCCCGGCGTTATCACCATGGCTACTGCCACCGAGAGCAGTGCTGTCAGCAGTTCAACCAGCGGATAGCGGGCTGAGATAGGGGCTTGGCACTCACTGCACCGTCCCTTGAGCCAGAGCCAGCTCATCAGCGGGATGTTTTCCAGTGCTGTGATGGCATGGCCGCAATGGGGGCAGGCCGAGCGCGGTACCATCAGGTTGTAGCGCGGTTCGGTTGCTGGCTCTTCCTCGGGGGTGAAGTAGCCTCGATATTCAGCCTGCCACTCCCGTTCCAACATAATGGGCAAGCGATGGATCACCACGTTGAGAAAGCTGCCGAGCATCAGGGAGAAAATAAAAACCAGCGAGAAGTAGAGCCAGGGCAATCCGTGAGCCAGCTCGAGAAGAAGTGTCATAACCAACCGTCAGTTATCAAATGAGGGGGAGGGCATGGTTGTGGTGCCATGCCCTGATAAATCAGCCTACCACGTCGCCCAGCTTGAAGATGGGGAGGTACATGGCGATAACCATGCCGCCGACCAGCACCCCGAGCACCACCATGATAAGAGGTTCCAGCAGGCTGGTGAGGCCATCGACCAGATCATCCACCTCCTGTTCGAAGATGGTGGCGACCTTGGAGAGCATATCATCGATGGCGCCGGACTCCTCACCGATCATCACCATCTGAATCACCATGTCGGGGAAAAGATCCACGGTTCGCATCGCCACGTTAATCTGCATGCCGGCTACCACCTCGTTGCGAATGGCCATCACGGCGGTGCGATAGACGTAGTTACCCGAGGCTCCTGCAGCTGAAATAAGCGCATCTACCAGCGGGATACCGGCTGAGAAGGTAGTCGACAGGGTGCGGGCAAAGCGGGCCATGGCGGCTTTGTGCAGGATCATCCCGACTACCGGAATAGTGAGCACAAACTTGTCGGTATTGTCTTTTACTTTCTGGGAGGCTCGCCAGGCTCGGACATAGAGAAAGATGGCCAGTGCAGTTCCGCCGAAGAAGACATACCACCAGTTCTGCATAAAGCGGGAGATGCCGATAACAAACTGGGTAAAAATGGGGAGTTCGGCGCCGAAGCTCTTGAAGATGTCTTCGAATTGCGGGATGACGAACAGCAACAGGATGGAGGTAACGACAATCGCAACCAGGATAACCATGGTTGGGTAGAACATCGCCTTCTTGATCTTCGACTTGAGTGCTTCTGATTTTTCCCGATAGGTGGCGATGCGGTCATAGATGGTTTCCAGTGCGCCGGACTGCTCGCCAGCCTCAACTAAATCGCAATAGAGGTCATCGAAATAGAGAGGATGGCGGCGCAGCGCTTCCGACATGGGGGTGCCGGTTTCTACATCAGCGGCTATTTCTCCCATCAGTTCGCGCATGGATGCTTTTTCGTGGCTGCGGGCGATGATTTGCAGGCTTTGTACCAGAGGGACACCGGCGGATAGCATGGTAGTGATCTGGCGCGATACGATGGCAATATCCATCGGTTTGATCTTGGCGCCGCCCTTGGAGAAGAGCCCCTGACTCTTCTTGGCAACCTTGGTGACATTGACGCCCTGCTTGCGCAGCTCTGCCTTCACTGTGGCTATGTTCTCTGCTTGAAGCTCACCAGAGACTTTTTGTCCTTTGCGGTTTACCCCTTGCCAGCGAAAGGCGAAGACTTTTTTTGGGGCATTGGTTTTCTTGATCAGCGTTGCCATCGATGCATCCTGCAAATGGACTGGAGGGAAGAGGATAACCCCTGAGCCGTCAGATTTGATGTCTTGCCTCAGCGGCCGACTGTTATCCGGTCAATATCTTTTACCCATGTTTATGCACTCTGATGCCTGCTATCAGGATGAGCAATCAATTTGTCGTCACCCGGTTGACCTCTGCCAGACTGGTGACGCCAAGGCGAGCCTTTTCCAATCCAGACATACGCAAGGTACGCATCCCCTCTTTCTGGGCTATCGCCGCGATCTGTAGTGAATTGGCGCCCTGCATGATCAGCTTTGCTATGTTTTCCGACATCAGCATGATCTCGTAGATACCGACCCGCCCCTTGTATCCGCCCGAGCACTCCTTGCAGCCGACCGGTTTGAACAGTCGCAGCCCCGCCGCCAGTTGCTGCTGAGTAAAGCCCAGCTCCAGTAATTCTGCTTCCGGCACTACTTCGGGCGCCTTGCAGTGGTCACACAGTTTGCGTGCCAGCCGCTGGGCCATGATCAGGGTCACCGAGGAGGCGATATTAAAGGCTGGCACCCCCATGTTCATCATCCGGGTGAGGGTTTCGGCGGCGGAGTTGGTGTGCAAGGTGGAGAGCACCAGGTGACCAGTCTGCGCGGCCTTGATGGCGATTTCGGCGGTTTCGAGATCGCGGATCTCCCCCACCATCACCACGTCCGGGTCTTGCCGCAAGAAGGATCGCAGTGCGCTGGCAAAGGTCAGCCCAGCCTTGGGGTTGACCTGTACTTGGTTGACTCCGGGCAAGTTGATCTCCACAGGATCTTCGGCGGTGGAGATGTTCACCTCGGTAGTGTTGAGAATATTGAGACCGGTATAGAGCGAGACCGTTTTACCCGAACCGGTCGGGCCGGTGACCAGAATCATTCCCTGCGGCTTGGAGAGTGCACGCAGATATTGCGCCTTTTGGCGATCGTCAAAACCGAGCTGTTCAATGTTGAGTCGGGCAGCCGAAGAGTCGAGCAGACGGATAACGATCTTCTCTCCCCACATGGTTGGCAGGGTGTTGACCCGCATATCCATCGACTTGTTACGCGACAGCTTTAGTTTGATGCGACCATCCTGCGGCAGCCGCCGTTCGGCGATATCGAGCCGCGCCATGACCTTGAGGCGTGCAGAGAAACGGTTGGCCAGATTGACTGGCGGGGTTGCCACTTCATGCAGTATGCCGTCGATACGAAAGCGAATGCGATATTTCTGCTCGTAGGGTTCAAAGTGCAAGTCGGAGGCGCCGCGCTTGATGGCATCCATCATGATTTTGTTGATGTATTTGACGATGGGAGCATCATCATCAGCGGTATTGACGCTCTCATCGAGCCTGCTGCTCTCATCGGATACTTCGAGGTCGGAAATTTCAGATTCATCGATATCCTCCATTCCGAGAGCATCGTTCTCACTCTCCAGCAATTTTCCTATTGCCGCTGTGAGCTTGTTCTCCTCGACCAGCAGCGCCTCGGTATGCAGGCCGAAGCTGAAGCCGAAGTCTTCCAGTGCCGACACATTGGTCGGGTCAGACATGGCGATATAGAGGGTATGCCCCTGAGTGTAGATAGGCAGCACATGATGCTTCTCAATCAGCTTCTGATTGAGGTACTTCTGCGGGATCTCGGCCAAATCGAAGGCAGCAAGATCCAGCAGAGGTACCCCATACTCCAGCTCGCAGAAATCGGCGAGAGCCTTGCTCTCAAGGATCTCGTTCTCGATCAGGAAGGTTACAAAGGGCTTACGCTGGGCCTTGGCCTGGCTCAGATAACGTTGGGAGTCTTCTTCACTGATCAGTGAAGAAGCGGCCAGGCTTAACGCCAGGCCGCTATTGGGAGAGGAGGTCATGCTAAATTAGCAAACACCAGCAGCAATACAGGTTGAGCCACTAACAACCGACCATACTACTTGGCCGTTTGCACCTGTTCCATCGAGCATATATGTGAATGCAACGGGCGCAACTCCTGTTGCTGTAATTCGTGCAGCGCTGGCAGCTCCTGCGCCAACTGTTACGCTACCGACAAAACCACTGGCTCCTGCTGCAGATGGTATACCACCACTACCATTCTGATCGCATACTGACATATCCCCACCAGTTTGATAGCACACTTCGATTGCTGTTTTAAAGGCACCGGTAGCTGAGACAACTTCAGTAAATTTTGCCTTTTGGGTGTAAGTCTGATACGCCGGCAGTGCTACCGCGGCCAGAATGGCGACGATCGCCACAACGATCATCAGTTCTATAAGGGTAAAGCCTGATTGTTTCTTCATTTCAAATATCCTTTTGTCCTTGGTTCCTGGGAAGTGCCGATGGAAAATCATCCACACGTCAGTATCTTATCCGAGCTATCAAGGGTGGCAACAGAGATCGCTGCCTTTGTTAACCACTTTTCTGTCATTTGCTAAAAACATGATGAAAATCATATAGCAAGCAGTTTCTATCGACTCTTTTTATCGGTTGTAAAGGGCCCGCCATCACACTCCTTATGCTGAGGGTTCCTGCCATAAAGAAAAGGCGCCTGAGGCGCCTTTTGCAAGTCCATGATCTGTTATCTATCTTCCCGTTCACGTAGGAATTGCGTGCATCTTCCTGTCAGAGAAAACGCATCGAGAGATCGAGCGCCTGCACATGCTTGGTCAGGGCTCCCACAGAGATAAAATCGACGCCGGTGGCGGCAAATTCGGCCAGGGTATCGAGGGTGACATTACCGGATACTTCCAGCTTGGCTCGCCCCTGATTGATGGCAACTGCTTCACGCATCATGGTCACATCGAAATTGTCCAGCATCACGATATCGGCGTTGGCTGCCAGCGCCTGTTCCAGCTCGGCCAGCGATTCGACCTCCACCTCTACCGGTTTGCCCGGATTGAGATGACGAGCCTCATTAATCGCTTCGGCGATGCCGCCACAGGCAAGGATATGGTTCTCTTTGATGAGATAGGCGTCGTAGAGACCGAGGCGGTGATTCTTGCCGCCGCCACAGGTTACCGCGTATTTCTGGGCAGTGCGCAGCCCCGGGATAGTCTTGCGGGTGTCGAGTAGCCGGCAGTCGGTTTCCTCCAGTTCAGCCACATAGCGAGCGGTGAGGGTGGCAACGCCGGAGAGGGTCTGGACGAAGTTCAGCGCATTGCGCTCGCCGGTCAGCAGCAAGCGGGCTGGGCCGTGGAGGCGGAACAGCTCCTGATTGGGAGAGATCACCTCGCCATCCTGCACCTTCCACTCCACCTTCACCTCGCCGCCGAGTTGTACGAACACCTCGTCGACCCATGGCTGGCCGCAGAATACTCCGGCTTCACGGGTGATTACCCGGGCGCTGGCCATCCGGTCGGCAGGGATCAGCTGGGCCGTGATATCGGCGCTGGCGTCCGGTTGGTCGAGCGTAGTGAGGGCATCGCCCAGATCTTCGAGTAGTGCGGCGCGTACGGCGCGGCTGACATCCTGTTGAAACATGCCTTATTCCTGCAAGGGTCTGAGCAGCAGTTGCCGCTCTTTTTGAACCAGCTCCAGCCGGCCCAGGGCGTTCATGCCAACCAGCACCTCGTCGCCCTCTGCCGCCGGATTGATAAAGATGGCCAAATCGTACAAGGTCAATGGCCCCATCGCCAGCGTTTCGATGGTGCCGTTGCCGACCCGGATCTGACCCGCAGCCGTGTTGACCTGGCTGCTGCCGCGGGCTGTCAGACCCAGCCGCTCGGCAACCTGCTGCGGGATGGTGACACGAGTGGCGCCGGTATCGAGCAGCAGTTGCACCGGGTAGCCGTTGATGGCACCCTCCAGACGATAGTGGCCGCTCTGGTCAGCTTGCAGCAACAGTTCGCCGCTGGCGGTGACGCTGGGTTGGCTGCGGGAGTGAAAATAGAGGGTCAGCAGACCCATCAGAGAGAGCCAGGCCAGTAACCACATCCAGCGTGCCGTGTGCTGCATATCCCAATCCATTGCGAGCGGAAGATGACTCAGCCTAACACACCATTTCCCACAGATTCAGCGGCTTGGTGGCAAGATGCCAGCCCGGATCGCGCTTTTCTGTTCAACCCGTATCGAGTAGCCGATGACCCATTCTTACCCCATTTTTTCCATCGATGATGCCGGCTGGTGCCAGCAGGCTCGCCGGGTGCCTTCTCCCCATCACAACGAACGGGCCGCGTCGGACGATATCTCCCTGCTGGTGGTGCATGGCATCAGCCTGCCGCCGGGGGAGTTTGGCGGCCCCTTTATCGACGACCTTTTTATGGGGCGGCTCGACCCCGAGGCTCATCCCTATTTTGCCGGTATCCATCAGCTGCGGGTTTCGGCCCACTGCCTGATCCGCCGCGATGGCGAGCTGGTGCAGTATGTGCCGTTTGGCGCGCGCGCCTGGCACGCCGGGGTATCGAGTTGGCAGGGGAGGGAGGCGTGCAATGACTTCTCCATCGGCATCGAGCTGGAGGGGACGGACGAAACCCCCTATACAGATGCACAATATTTCGCACTGACGGGGCTCACCCGAGCCATCTCCGCCCGTTACCCGGCAGTCACCATGGAAAAAATTGTCGGCCATTGCGATATCGCGCCAGGGCGTAAAACGGATCCGGGGGAGAGTTTTCAGTGGTCACGCTTCCGCGAGATGCTCAATAGTTAAAGTAAATATTCAAATTTAGTTTGGGTTTTAAAATCAATGGCTTGCCTCTATGGCAGGCCATTTTTGTTTGTGGTTGCGCAAATGTTATTTGTGAGCCAGCTCAAGAATATTGGTAAGACCAATTTCTATGAGCCAAATCATGTTTACCCCGCTTTACCTCTTATTGGGTGGTGGTGATTCTTGATTCAGATCATCTTTTGAGTGGACTTTTGACAAGGCCTCTGCTAATTTTCGCCCCATTCATGAAATTGGTAATACCAATTTAACAAAGTAGCCTCATGCCCTATCGCAAGATTACGCAACCCAAGTTGGCCGACTCCATTGTCGCCGAGCTGGAACAGATGATTCTGGAAGGAAGTTTGCAGCCGGGGCAGAAATTGCCTCCCGAACGCGAACTCGCCATCCAGTTTCAGGTATCGCGCCCCTCGCTGCGCGAAGCCATCCAGCGACTTGAAGCTCGCGGGTTGCTCTATCGCCGTCAGGGCGGTGGCACTTATGTGCAGAATGCCCTGAGCAAGGGGATCGCCGATCCCCTGTTCGAACTGCTCAGCACTCACCCGGAAGCCCAGTATGACCTGCTGGAGTTTCGCCACGCACTGGAAGGCATCTGCGCCTACTATGCTGCGTTGCGGGGTACCGCTGCTGATTTCGAGCGCATTCGTCAGGTGCAGACCACCATCGAAGAGGCGGGCCAGTTAGGTTCGCTGGTGGCCGAATCGGCAGCCGTTACCCAGTTCTATCTGGCGGTGGCCGAGGCGTCCCACAACGTGGTGCTACTGCATCTGCTGCGGGCCATGAGCCCGATGCTTGAGCAGAACATTCTGAGAAATAACGAGATTTTGAATCGCCGCCCGGGAGTGGTAGCCAAGATCCGACGCCATCGTGCGAATCTGATCGAAGCCATCCTGTCGGGGGCTCCGGAGCGGGCCAGAACAGCTTGTCATGAGCATCTGGCCTTTATCGAGGACACCTTGTTGGATATGCAGAGGGAAGACAGCCGGATCCAGCGATCCATGCGTCGGATCCGTCAGCAGGAAAACTAATCCCACAAGGCTTTATTGTCGAATGCTTGCGCCCTTCGCCGTGCAATGCCGTGCAATCACAACAAAATAGGAACCAGCCATGTCTGATATCCTGAAGAACGATGTGGACCCGATAGAAACGCTGGAGTGGCTTGCCTCTCTGGAATCCCTGCTGCGTGAAGAGGGTCCCCAACGCGCTCAGTTCATCCTTGAACAGTTGGCCGAGAAAGCCCGCGCAAGCGGTGTGGACGTGGCTGCCAAGGCAAACCGCGATTACATCAACACCATTCCGTCCAGCGAAGAGCCGGACTACCCGGGCGACCTGGAGATGGAGCGCCGCATTCGTGCCATCATCCGCTGGAACGCCATGATGATCGTGCTGCGCGCCTCCAAGAAAGACCTGGACCTGGGCGGTCACATGTCTTCCTTCGCTTCTTCTGCGACCATCTATGATGTCTGCTTCAACCACTTCTTCCGTGCTCGCAACGAGAAGGATGGTGGTGACCTGGTTTACTTCCAGGGTCACATCTCCCCGGGTATCTATGCCCGTGCCTTCGCCGAAGGTCGTCTGACCGAAGAGCAGCTGGACAACTTCCGTCAGGAAGTGGATGGCAAGGGTATCCCTTCCTACCCGCACCCGAAACTGATGCCGGACTTCTGGCAGTTCCCGACCGTATCCATGGGTCTGGGCCCCATCGCTGCCATCTATCAGGCTCGCTTCCTGAAGTACCTGACCGACCGTGGCATCAAGGATTGCTCCGAGCAGACCGTTTACGCCTTCCTGGGTGACGGCGAGATGGACGAGCCGGAAGCCAAGGGTGCCCTGACTGTTGCCGTGCGTGAAAAGCTCGACAACCTGGTGTTCGTGGTCAACTGCAACCTGCAGCGTCTGGATGGCCCGGTTGTTGGTAACGGCAAGGTTATCAACGAGCTGGAAGGCCTGTTCGCCGGCGCCGGCTGGGACGTTACCAAGGTTATCTGGGGTCGCAAGTGGGATGAGCTGCTGCGCAAGGATACCTCTGGCAAGCTGATCCAGCTGATGAACGAGACTGTGGACGGTGACTACCAGACCATGAAGTCCCGCGACGGTGCCTACATCCGCGAGAACTTCTTCAACCGTTACCCGGAAACTGCCGCGCTGGTCAAAGACATGACCGACGAGGAGATCTTCGCTCTGAACCGCGGTGGTCACGATCCTCGCAAACTGTTCGCTGCATTCAACAAAGCGACCCAGACCAAGGGCAAACCGACTGTTATCCTGGCCAAGACCATCAAGGGTTACGGCATGGGCGAAGCGGCCGAAGGCAAGAACATCGCTCACCAGGTCAAGAAGATGGAGCTGGACTCCGTGCGTCACCTGCGTGACCGCTTCAACCTGCCGGTGGCCGACGAGCAGCTGGCTGACCTGCCTTACCTGAAGATCGAAGCGGGCAGCGAAGAGCACAAATACCTGCACGCTCGTCGTGCGGCCCTGAAAGGCTACCTGCCGACCCGTCTGCGCGAGAGCACCGACAAGCTGGAAATCCCGGCGCTGGATGCCTTCGCTCCGCTGCTGGGTGAACAGGCGCGCGAAATCTCCACCACCATGGCGTTCGTGCGTTCCCTGAACGTGATGCTGAAAGACAAGTCTATCGGCAAGCGCATTGTTCCGATTCTGGCTGACGAAGCCCGTACCTTCGGTATGGAAGGTCTGTTCCGCCAGATCGGTATCTACAGCCCGCACGGTCAGCAGTACACCCCGCAAGACCGCGACATCGTCTCCTACTACAAGGAAGACAAGCAGGGTCAGGTTCTGCAAGACGGTATCAACGAGCTGGGCGCCATGTCCTCCTGGCTGGCTGCTGCTACTTCTTACAGCACCAACGACTGCCCGATGATCCCGTTCTACATCTACTACTCCATGTTCGGCTTCCAGCGGATCGGCGACATGGCGTGGGCAGCCGGTGACCAGCAAGCCCGTGGCTTCCTGCTGGGTGCAACCTCCGGTCGTACTACCCTGAACGGCGAAGGTCTGCAGCACGAAGATGGTCATAGCCACATCCTGGCTGGCACCATCCCGAACTGCATCTCCTACGACCCGTCCTACGCCTATGAAGTGGCGGTGATCGTACAGGACGGCCTGCGCCGCATGTACGGTGAGAACCCGGAGAACGTGTTCTACTACATCACCACCCTGAACGAGAACTACGCCATGCCGGCCATGCCGGAAGGCGCCGAGGAAGGCATCCGCAAGGGTATCTACAAGCTGGAATCCGTCGCCGGTGCCAAGGCGAAAGTGCAACTGCTGGGTTGCGGTTCCATCCTGGGTCACGTGCGCACTGCTGCCCAGATCCTGGCAAGCGAATATGGCGTGGGCTCCGACGTGTTCAGCGTCACCTCCTTCAACGAGCTGGCTCGTGATGGTCAGGACGCGGATCGCTGGAACATGCTGCACCCAACCGCCGAAGCTCGCGTACCGTACATCGCTCAGGTACTGGGTTCCGAAGCCACCATCGCTGCGACCGACTACATGAAGTCCTTCGCCGATCAGGTCCGCGCCTTCGTTCCGACCGAGAACTACCGCGTGCTGGGTACCGACGGTTACGGCCGTTCCGACAGCCGCGCCAACCTGCGTCGTCACTTCGAAGTGAACGAGTTCTACGTGGTGGTTGCTGCCCTGACCGAGCTGGCCAAGCGCGGCGAGATCGACAAGCAGGTTGTGGCCGATGCCATCGCCAAGTACGGCATCGATGCCGACAAGATCAACCCGCTGTACGCGTAAGTGGATCAAGGGTCGCGCCAACATGCGGCGCGACCCTGCCAGGTTTTAAAACGGTTAACGCGAGATGTGCGTGGCGGCATCAGCCAGTCACGCGGATCGACGCAAGAGGATAAAGCACAATGTCCAAACAGATTATGGTGCCGGATATCGGCGCCGATGAAGTTGAAGTCACCGAGATCATGGTGGCCGTGGGTGACAAGGTCGAGCTGGACCAGTCCATCATCGCGGTAGAAGGCGACAAGGCCTCCATGGAAGTACCGGCTCCGTCTGCCGGTATCGTCAAAGAGATCCTGATCAAGGTGGGCGACAAGGTTGCCACCGGTTCTCAGATCATGATCTTCGAAGCCGAAGGCGCAGCTGCTCCTGCAGAAGTGGCCGCTCCTGTTGCTGCTGCTCCGGCTGCCGCACCGGTCGCTGCCGCTCGCAAAGATGTCAACGTACCGGACATCGGTGGTGACGAAGTTGAAGTCACCGAGATCATGGTTGCCGTGGGCGACATGGTTGAAGCCGACCAGTCCATCATTGCCGTGGAAGGTGACAAGGCCTCCATGGAAGTGCCTGCGCCGTTCGCCGGTCGCGTGGTCGAGATCAAGGTTGCCGCTGGCGCCAAGGTTTCTACCGGCTCTTTGGTGATGGTATTTGAAGTGGCTGGCGCTGCTCCTGCCGTTGCTGCTGCACCGGCTCAGGCTGCCGCTCCTGCCGCCGCCCCGGTTGCTGCTGGCGCGAAAGACGTCAACGTACCGGATATCGGTGGCGACGAAGTCGAAGTCACCGAGATCATGGTTGCCGTGGGTGACAAGGTTGAAGCCGACCAGTCCCTGATCGCCGTGGAAGGTGACAAGGCCTCCATGGAAGTGCCTGCGCCGTTCGCCGGTGTGGTCAAAGAGATCAAGGTGAAGGCGGGTGACAAGGTCTCCACCGGTTCCCTGATCATGGTATTCGAAGTGGTTGGCGCTGCGCCTGCCGCCGCGCCGGTTGCTCAAGCTGCCGCTCCGGTCGCTGCTGCACCCGTTGCTGCTGCTCCGGCTCCGGTTGCTCAGGCTGCTGCCTCTTCCGATTTCGTTGCCAACGACGCTTACGTACACGCCTCTCCGGCGGTACGCCGTCTGGCGCGCGAGTTCGGCGTCAACCTGGCCAAGGTGAAAGCCTCCGGTCGCAAGGGCCGTATCGTCAAAGAAGACGTACAAGCCTACGTGAAGGATGCCATCAAGCGTGCCGAGTCCGCTCCTGCCTCTGCCGGCGTAGCCGGTGGCAACGGTCTGGGCGTACTGCCGTGGCCGAAAGTAGACTTCAGCAAGTTCGGTGATGTGGAAGAGGTCGAGCTGACCCGCATCCAGAAGATCTCCGGTCCGAACCTGCACCGCAACTGGGTCATGATCCCTCATGTCACCCAGTTCGACGAAGCCGATACCACCGAGCTGGAAGCGTTCCGCAAAGAGCAGAACGCGATGCTCGAGAAGCAGAAGGCTGACGTGAAGATCACCCCGCTGGTGTTCATCCTGAAAGCCGCCGCCAAGGCGCTGGAAGCTCACCCGCGCTTCTGCAGTTCCTTGTCCGAAGATGGCAGCAAGCTGATCATGAAGAAGTACATCCACATCGGTGTGGCGGTGGATACCCCCAACGGTCTGGTTGTGCCTGTGGTTCGTGATGTTAACAAGAAGGGCATCATGGAACTGTCTCGCGATCTGGCCGAGATCTCCAAGAAGGCCCGTGCCGGCAAGCTGACCGCTTCCGACATGCAGGGCGGTTGCTTCACCATCTCCAGCCTGGGTGGCATCGGCGGTACCAGCTTTACCCCGATCGTCAACGCGCCGGAAGTGGCCATCCTCGGTGTCTCCAAGTCCGAGATGAAGCCGAAGTGGAACGGCAAAGAGTTCGCTCCGCGCCTGATGCTGCCGCTGGCTCTGAGCTACGACCACCGCGTGATCGATGGTGCCGATGGAGCTCGCTTCATCACCACCATGAATGGCGTGCTGTCCGACATTCGTCGACTGGTCCTGTAAGTGAGAGGGCGGGCCCAGAGCCTGCCCTTTTTACTTCTCATTTCATTAACATGATCGTAAACTTGCCCCGTTTTTTTCACGGCTGCAGCGGCCTCTTGTTTTGCAAGGAAAAGAAGGCATAAGACTGCGCTGTCCGGGGATACAAGAACGACAAAGAGGTCATGATGAGTAAAGAAATCAAAACCCAGGTCGTAGTACTGGGTGCTGGCCCTGCCGGTTATTCCGCTGCTTTCCGTGCGGCCGATTTGGGTCTGGATACCATTATCGTCGAGCGTTACTCCACCCTGGGTGGCGTCTGCCTGAACGTGGGTTGCATTCCCTCCAAGGCCCTGCTGCACGTAGCCAAAGTGATTGAAGAAGCCAAGGCGCTGGCCGAGCACGGCATCGTCTTCGGTGCACCGCAGACCGACATCGACAAGATCCGTCTGTGGAAAGAGAAGGTTATCAACCAGCTGACCGGTGGTCTGGCTGGCATGGCCAAGATGCGTAAAGTTCAGGTTGTGAACGGCTTTGGCAAGTTCACCGGCCCGAACACCATCGAAGTTGAAGGCGCTGATGGCAAGACCACCGTGACCTTCGACAACGCCATCATCGCGGCCGGTTCCCGTCCGGTGAAGCTGCCGTTCATTCCGCACGACGACCCCCGCGTATGGGACTCTACCGATGCGCTGGAGCTGAAAACCGTTCCTGGCAAACTGCTGGTTATCGGTGGCGGCATCATCGGTCTGGAGATGGGTACCGTTTACTCCTCTCTGGGTTCCGAGATCGACGTGGTGGAATTTGCCGACCAGCTGGTTCCGGCTGCCGACAAAGATATCGTCAAGATCTACACCAAGCGCGTGGCCAAGAAGTTCAACATCATGCTGGAGACCAAGGTCACCGCAGTTGAAGCTCGTGAAGACGGCCTGTACGTCTCCTACGAAGGCAAGCACGCCCCGGCCGAGCCGGTTCGTTACGACAACGTGCTGGTTGCCGTAGGCCGTGTGCCGAACGGCAAGATGCTGGATGCCGAGAAGGCTGGCGTTGCCGTCAACGAGCGCGGTTTCATCGAGGTGGACAAGCAGCTGCGTACCAACGTGGCCCACATCCACGCCATCGGCGACATCGTTGGTCAGCCGATGCTGGCGCACAAAGGTGTGCACGAAGGTCACGTTGCCGCCGAAGTCATCGCCGGCAAGAAGCACTACTTCGACCCGAAAGTGATCCCGTCCATCGCCTACACCGAGCCGGAGATGGCATGGGTTGGTCTGACCGAGAAGGAAGCCAAGCAACAGGGCCTGAACTTCGAAGTTGCCACTTTCCCGTGGGCTGCTTCCGGTCGCGCCATCGCGTCCGACTGCTCCGACGGCATGACCAAGCTGATCTTCGACAAGGAGAGCGGCCGCGTCATCGGTGGTGCCATCGTCGGTACCAACGGTGGTGAACTGCTGGGTGAAATCGGTCTGGCCATCGAGATGGGTGCCGACGCCGAAGACATCGCACTGACCATCCACGCTCACCCGACTCTGCACGAGTCAGTGGGTCTGGCAGCCGAAGTGTTCGAAGGCTCCATCACCGACCTGCCGAACGCCAAGGCCAAGAAGAAAAAGTAATCTTCTGTCCGCTTCATGAAAAAGCCGCTCAATCGAGCGGCTTTTTGTTTTTGGTTGCACAGGGCAAAGGGAATTAGCAGCCTCCCTTCTTGGCCTGTCCCGGTGGGCAGAAAGTGCCACTGCCACCGCTGCTGCCATCCGTCACCCGGATCCGGGTATCGTCCACACTCACATCGGCGCCATGCACTCGCATCGGCCCGCTGCTGCAGAACCCCACGACTATCTGTTTGCCCATCATGCCTCCCGCTGTTGGCTCATTGCTCTATGGCTGCGTAGAGGCAGCGAAGGCTGTGCGTCACGGCATGGCACGCAGATGAGAAAGGGCGCCGTAGCGCCCTTTTTATCGTGCCTGATGGCCCCGTTTATAGCCGGAAGTTGCCAACCAGTTTATCCAGCTGGGCAGAGAGCTGCTGCAGGCTGCGGCTCGATTCGGTGAGCTGGTGGGCGATATCGGCCGTCTCCATGGTGAGCTGGTTGATATCTTCCACGTTGCGGTTGATCTCGCCGACCACGCTCGACTGCTCCTCGGTAGCGGTGGCGACCTGGATGTTCATGTCGTTGATCTGGGTGATATGGGCGGTGATATGGCCGAGCGCGGCGTTGGCTTCATCGGCCTGTGCCACCACTTCCAGACTCTGGTTGCGGCCCTGAGCCATGGCGCTGACGGCGCGGGCGCTCTGATCCTGCAGCCGGTTGATCATCTCCTGGATCTCGGCGGTAGAGGCGGCGGAGCGGTTGGCGAGGTTGCGCACCTCGTCGGCCACCACGGCGAAGCCGCGGCCCTGTTCGCCGGCGCGAGCCGCTTCGATGGCTGCGTTGAGCGCCAGCAGGTTGGTCTGCTCCGAGATACTGCGGATGGTCTCGAGGATGCTTCCGATAGAGTCGGTCTGGCTGGCCAGCGACTCGATAACACCGGCGACCTGCTCGATCTCCCCGGAGAGGCCGACGATGCCGTGGCGGGCCTGTGCCACGACGTGGGCCCCGGCATCCGCCTGATCATTGGCCTGCTTGGCGACATCCGCCGCCAGTGAGGCGTTGCCGGCAATCTCGCCCACGGTGGCCCCCATCTCGTGGATGGCGGTAGCCACCTGTACGGTGCGGTCGCGCTGGGCGGTACAGTTGTGCTGGGTCAGCTGGGCCTTGCTGGCCACCTCGTTGGCCGTGGTGGCCAGCTGGCGGGAGTTGCTGGCCACCTGCTCGATGGAGCCGTGGATCTTGGCGACGAAGTTGTTGAAGCCGGTCGCAACCTGGCTCAGCTCGTCACGGCCCTCCACCTTGAGGCGCTGGGTCAGATCGCCATCACCGCTGCCCAGCTCCTTGAACAGACGTGCCAGTTCGTTGAGCGGGCGGCTGACAGAGCCCGCCAGCAGCATACCCATGGCCCCCATGGCGAGGGCGATGACCAGCGAGATCATCAGGATCTGGTTGCGGTTCTGATCCAGCTCGGCGTAGATCTCCGCTTCCGGCACCTGGACGACCAGATACCAGTCGAGCAGCGGGATATAGCTGCTGGCCAGCACCATGGGCTCGCCATTCACTTCGGCGCTGATCACGGCAAAGGGGCGCTTGGCCAGCAGGCTGCCACTGTCGCTGCCTGCCAGCTGGCTCAAGTTGTCACGCTCTATCCGGCTGGCATCGGGGTGCAATTTCACCTTGCCGCTGCCATCGACCATAAAGACGATACCGCTATCTTCCAGCCGGAAGTTGGACACCATGGCAACCATGGCGTCGAGGGATTTGGCAAAGCCGGCCAGTCCGCGACCATTGAGCTGCTGGAAGTTGACGAACAGCTTCATCTCGCCGGTGCTCTCGCGGAAGATGCTGAGAGTCATCTCCTTCTGGCTCTTGGTGTAGTCATAGAACCAGGCATCCTGAGCCGGAGTGAGGTTGCGCAGAAAGCCATCCTGGTTGTAGTAGGCCGCGGTCTGGCGGTCGGCAAAAGAGGCGGTGACCAGCCCGTACTGGTTGGCCACATCCTTGAGCTGGTTGATGAGCAGTGGTTCTTGCTCCTTGGGCATGCCCCGATCCACCCAGTCGAGAATAAAGCGGTCGGTGGCCAGCTGTTGCGCCGCACGGGCGATACCGTTGAGATCCTGCTCGATCTCCTTGCTGATGCGCTGGGTCAGGTTGGGCAGCTCCTGCTCGAACATCCGCTTTTCGATCAGTTGCTGAGCTGCGCGCTGGCTGAAGTAGCCCACCAGCAGGCAGGAGATAACGACGGCCAGGGTGACGGTGGCCAGAATTTTCTGTTTGAGGGTCAGGGTTGCCAGCATATAAGTGCCCGAAAGATAGAGATTGACGACTCTCATATTAGCGGCAGAGAGGGGGCGCCCATGAGCCTTTCGACCCTTTATTTATGGATTGCGTTTGCGCTCACAAGGGGCTGGCGGACAAATAGATCCGGGAGAGGCTGAATTGGCCGGAATGCCGGTTGCGCTTGTGCTCCGGCTCCTTATAGTAGAGGCCATCCTTGGTGACCGGCTTCCTGAACAAGATGGAAAATATGATGCGCAGCGTTCGTGCGGGATGGACCCGACTGCTTTTGATTATGTTGGCGGCCATGCCGCTGCTGGTGCAGGCGGCCGATGGCAGCCGTCCCAAGGTGGCTTTGGTGCTCAGTGGCGGCGGTGCCAAGGGCTCGGCCCATATCGGTATCCTCAAGGTGCTGGAGCAGAAGCGTATCCCGGTCGACATCATAGTGGGCACCAGCATGGGCTCTTATGTGGCGGGCATGTACGCCATGGGGCTCAGTGCCGAGGAGGTGGAGCGTACGACGCTGGCCATCGACTGGAACAAGGGTTATCAGGACAAGGTGGGCCGTGATGAGCTCTCCCTGCGCAAGAAGCAGCAGACCGAGAAGTATCAGCTACGCACCGATATCGGCGTCAATGGCGACACCATTCAGCTGCCGGATGGTTTCTTTCAGGGCCAATCCATGGCCAGCCTGCTGCGGACTGCCACCTCCAACCTGCCGGCGCTGAAGAGCTTCGATGATCTGCCGATCCCTTATCGTGCCATGGCAACCGATATGGAGACGGTCACCCCTTACGTGCTCGATCACGGCAGTCTGGCCAAGGCGATGCAGGCTTCCATGTCCATTCCGGGGGCGCTCAAGCCGGTGGAGTGGGATGGCCGGATTCTGGCCGATGGCGGTGCGGTCAACAACATGCCGGTGGACGTGGCCAAGGCGATGGGAGCCGATGTGGTGATCGCGGTGGATATCAGTGCCAAGCTGCGTACCCGCGAGTCCCTCAAGTCCGGCCTTGCCATGATCGACCAGCTCACTACCTACATGACCCAGGTCGGCACCGACAAGCAGAAGGCGCTGCTGGGGCCCAAGGATATCCTGCTCACTCCCGAGTTTGGCGACATGGGGATCGCTGATTTCGCCCGGATGCCGGAGGGGATCAAGATAGGCGAGGCGGCGGCCGAGAAGGTGTCGCTGGAACTCGACAAGCTCTCCCTGAGCAAGGAGCGCTACAACGAGTACCGCAACCGCAAGCTGAGTCGCCGTGCCGAACGCAGCGGCTTGCCAGCCTACTACATCGACAAGGTGGAGATCATCAACAAGTCGCGCCTCTCCGACGAGACGGTGCGCGCCATGCTGGATGTGCGACCGGACAAGATCCAGACCAACGAGAGTCTGGAGGCAGGCATTCGCCGCCTCTATGCGCTGGAGTCCTTTGACCGCATCACCTACGAGGTGGATGAGCGCGATGGCGAGAACGTGCTGGTGGTCGATGCCAGCGAGAAGAACTGGGGGCCTGGTTACCTCAACTTCCAGTTCGGCTTCTCCGACGATTTCGAGAACACCTCCAACTACAACGTCGGCATGTCCTACACCCTCACCAACGTCAACAACTGGGGCGGAGAGTGGCTGACCGAGGCTTCTCTTGGTACGGCCAAACATATCAAGAGCGACTTCTATACCCCGCTGGAGCCCTCCCAGACCTTCTTTGGCGAGGCAAGCCTGGCCTATGACAAGACCCAGCGCCGTATCTTCAGCTCCGAGCCGGATACATTCAACTACCTCGACAGCGACTACTCCTTCTTCAGTTCCGATCTGGCCGTTGGCTGGAACAGCCAGCCATGGAGCCGTATCTACACGGGGCTTGAGGGGCGGGTGGGCAATATCGATCTGAAAAACTTCAAGAATACCAGTGTGGATGCCACCGCATGGGGGCCCTTCATCCGTTTTGAGCACGATACCCTGGATAGCCTCTATTTCCCCTACTCGGGCGAGAAGTGGGATATGAAGCTGGGTTATTCCCACGTCAATCTCTCCGGCGGAGAGCAGGATCAGAGCAGCCGCGACGAGGGGTGGAACTACAACTTCTCCATGATCAAGCCCTGGTCGTGGGGTCGTCACAGCCTCAACCTGATGCTGGAGGGCGGCGGTTCCAGCAGTCAGGAGGCGCTGCCGCTCTATATCCAGGATCTGGGGGGGCTGTTCCGTCTCTCCGGCTTCCAGCGCTATCAGCTGAGTGGTCGCTACAGCCTGTTTGGCGGGTTGCGCTACATCTACCGGGTGGCGGACAACGACTTCGGTGCCCTCAAGATGCCGCTCTATCTGGGCGGCTCCCTCGAGCAGGGCGGGGTGTGGGACAAGGGTGAAGATATCAGCTTTGACAGCTCCTTCACCGCCGGCTCCGTCTATGTGGGGGTCGAGAGCTTCCTTGGCCCGGTGTTCCTCGGCTACGGCATGGCGGAGGAGGGGAATGGCGTCTTCTATCTGCAATTGGGCACTACGTTCCAATAATGGATAAATGATGCGTATTTGTTAACTCTGCATCCAGGCTGGTATTTAATTTTCAAAAAATACCAGCCTGTTTAATTGGTTACGGTTTTGTGTTGAATTGGTTAACAGGGTTTGGATTTTAATTGGTCGTTAAAACTTATATAGTGGGGAGCACCCTACGGGGTGTCCCGCAAGGACGATCGCCGCGAGCGTGGGCGAACCCCAAAAAAAGACCAAAGAGGAATTAGTCGTGCTTGAAACATACCGTAAACACGTCGCAGAACGTGCTGCCGAGGGCGTGGTTGCCAAACCTCTGGACGCAGAGCAGGTCGCCGCCCTGGTCGAGCTGCTCAAGAACCCGCCCGCCGGCGAACAAGACTTTCTGAAAGAGCTGTTGTCCTCCCGAATTCCCCCCGGTGTTGATGAAGCGGCCTATGTCAAAGCCGGTTTCCTTACCGCCGTCGCCAAGGGCGAAGCCCACTCTCCCATCCTGACTGCAGCCGAAGCCGTTGAACTGCTGGGCACCATGCAGGGTGGTTACAACATTCAGCCGCTGATCGACCTGCTGGACGATGCAACCCTGGCTCCTCTTGCTGCCAAGGGCCTCTCCCACACCCTGCTGATGTTCGACTCCTTCCACGACGTGGAGGAGAAGGCCAAGGCGGGCAATGCCCACGCCAAACAGGTGATGCAATCCTGGGCCGATGCCGAATGGTTCCTCTCGCGCCCGGAGCTGGCCGAGAAGATCACCGTCACCGTGTTCAAGGTGACCGGCGAAACCAACACTGACGACCTCTCTCCTGCGCCGGACGCCTGGTCCCGCCCGGATATTCCGCTGCACGCCCTGGCGATGCTGAAAAACGCTCGTCCAGGCATCACCCCCGACAAGGATGGCGCCATTGGCCCCATCAAGACCATCGAGGCCCTGAAAGAGAAGGGGTTCCCGCTGGCCTATGTAGGCGATGTGGTCGGTACCGGCTCTTCCCGTAAATCTGCCACCAACTCGGTGCTCTGGTTTATGGGCGATGACATTCCGTTCGTGCCGAACAAGCGCGCCGGTGGCGTTGTGCTGGGTGGCAAGATTGCCCCTATCTTCTTCAACACCATGGAAGATGCCGGCGCCCTGCCCATCGAGGTGGACGTTTCCAAGCTGGAAATGGGTGACGTCATCGACATCTACCCGTTTGCCGGCAAGATCTGCAAGCACGGCACCGAGCAGGTGCTGGCGCAGTTTGAACTGAAAACCGACGTGCTGATCGACGAAGTGCGCGCCGGTGGCCGTATTCCGCTGATCATTGGTCGCGGCCTGACCGACAAGGCCCGCGAAGCGCTGGGTCTGCCGTTCTCCACCGTATTCCGCCGCCCGCAGCCGGTGGCCGATACCGGCAAAGGCTTCACTTTGGCCCAGAAGATGGTGGGCAAGGCGTGTGGCGTGAAAGGCATCCGCCCGGGTACTTACTGCGAACCCAAGATGACCACGGTCGGCTCCCAGGACACCACGGGCCCGATGACCCGCGACGAGCTCAAAGATCTGGCCTGCCTCGGCTTCTCCGCCGATCTGACCATGCAGTCCTTCTGCCACACAGCGGCCTATCCCAAGCCCATCGACGTACAGACCCATCACACCCTGCCGGACTTCATCATGAACCGCGGCGGTGTCTCTCTGCGTCCGGGTGACGGCGTCATCCACTCCTGGCTGAACCGCATGCTGCTGCCGGATACCGTGGGTACCGGTGGTGACTCCCACACCCGTTTCCCCATCGGTATCTCCTTCCCGGCGGGCTCCGGTCTGGTGGCCTTCGCCGCCGCTACCGGCGTGATGCCGCTGGATATGCCGGAATCCGTGCTGGTGCGCTTCAAGGGTGAGCTGCAACCGGGCATCACTTTGCGTGATCTGGTCCATGCTATCCCCTACGCCGCCATCCAGAAAGGGCTGCTGACCGTCGAGAAAGCGGGCAAGAAGAACATCTTCTCCGGCCGGATTCTCGAGATCGAAGGTCTGCCGACCCTGAAGGTGGAGCAGGCGTTCGAACTGGCTGATGCCAGCGCCGAGCGTTCCGCTGCCGGTTGCACTATCAAGCTGGATAAAGAGCCGATCATCGAGTATCTGAAGTCCAACATTGTGATGCTCAAGTGGATGCTCTCCGAAGGCTACGGCGACCCGCGTACCATCACCCGCCGCATCAAGGGGATGGAAGAGTGGCTGGCCAACCCGACCCTGATGGAAGCTGACAAGGATGCCGAGTACGCCGAAATCATCGAGATCGATCTGGCCACCATCAAGGAGCCAATCCTGTGTGCACCGAACGATCCGGACGACGCCCGTCTGCTGAGCGACGTGGCTGGCGACAAGATCGACGAGGTGTTCATCGGTTCCTGCATGACCAACATCGGTCACTTCCGTGCCGCCGGCAAACTGCTCGAGAAGTATCAGGGCGAGCTGCCGACCCGCATGTGGATCGCGCCGCCCACCAAGATGGACAAGGATCAGCTGACCGAAGAGGGCTACTACGGCATCTTTGGTCGCGTCGGTGCCCGCATCGAGATCCCGGGCTGCTCCCTGTGCATGGGCAACCAGGCGCGGGTAGCGGAAGGTGCCTCGGTGGTCTCCACCTCCACCCGTAACTTCCCGAACCGTCTGGGTAAAGGTGCCAACGTCTATCTGGCCTCTGCGGAGCTGGCAGCCGTTGCCGCCATCCTCGGCAAGATCCCGACCGTGGCGGAGTACCTGCAATACGCCAAGGCGCTCGATGCCACGGCGGCTGACACCTACCGCTATCTCAACTTCAACGAGATCGCCTCCTACACCAAGAAGGCCGATGCGGTGATCCTGCAGCAGGCGGTCTAACGCATCACTGCACAGCTGTAACGAGAAATGCCGCGTAATACGCGGCATTTCTATTTTGCAGCTTTCTATTATTGAGCCTCTTTCGAGGCTTGTTGCTGCGGGCTGTGATCCAACCACAGTTTTCGCTGTTCGTTTTATAAGTGCTTTGCGTTATGTTGTTTGGTTATGACCAGTCGGGAGATCCCTGCGTTGGTCGGTATGATATGGATGTCTGCCTGCGGGCGGCTCTGACCAACTGTGGCGTGGCTCTCTATGTTTCTATTCCGGATCGATCTCTCCCGAACCAGGCTGCGTGTTGGCAGTGCTCTGTTGGTATTTTCCCTGCCGCTGCTGGTGGGTAGCTGGATCATTCACAGTATCTATGTTCAGGATCTGAGATCTGACTCTCGCGATTCGGCGCACAAGGCGAAGCTGCTGCTGGAGGAGATGCTGGACAGGGCCGAGGAGGCCAACCGGGAGGTGTTGCCATTGGTCAATGCTCCCTGTGCCAAGAACCTGCTGATCCTGAGAAAGACGGTTGCGCTCGAACCGTTTCTGCGGTCGGTCAATCTGGTGCGCGACGGGGTGATCAACTGTACCTCCCTGTTTGGCGAGGCCAATGATGCAGATGACAGCACTATCTACACCGGGCGCAAGCTGCTTTTGATGAGCGGCAACCGGGTACGCAAGAATCACCCGCTGCTGGTTGTGCGTCTCGAACAGGGTTCTGATGCGGCCCTGAGTGCCATCGACAGTACCCAGCTCAGCTTCATGCTCTCCCTGAGTGGCAAGCCGAGCGAGCTGTTCTTGCAGGTCGGTTCGGCCTGGCTCAGCGAGTCGGGCCGCTATCTCGAACGCCTGCCCAGATTGCACCACAGCACCAGCCTTGAACTCTCCTCCCAGCGTTACCCCTTCACCATCTATGCCGGTTATACCATGCCACTCTACTGGCGTTCGCTGTGGGAAGCTCGCCAGACGGCGCTGTTGTCGCTGGTTGGCGCATCCCTGTTGCTCTCCCTGCTGGTGTGGTGGGTGCTGGGGCGGCCGGGGTCGCCGACGGATGAGCTGCGTCGGGCACTGCGGGCGAAAGAGTTCGTCCCCTATCTGCAGCCGCTGGTGGCCAGCGACACCCGGCGGATGATGGGGGCCGAGGTGCTGATGCGCTGGAACCATGCCACCGAAGGGGTGATCCGCCCCGATCTCTTTATTCCTCAGGCGGAGGAGTCGGGGCTGATCGTCCCCATGACCAGCCAGATGATGCGCAACGTGGCAGCTCAGCTGAGCTGGGTGCAACGCTCTTTGCCCGATGGTTTTCATATCAGTTTCAATATCAGCGCCGCTCACTGTCACGACTTTGCCCTGCTGCAGGAGTGTCGGCTGTTCCTCGATCACTTTGCCCCCGGCAAGGTGGTACTGGTGCTGGAGCTGACCGAGCGTGAGCTGCTGGTGGCGGATCCCAAGACCCTCTCCCTGTTCCGTCAGCTGGACGAGATGGGGGTCAAGCTGGCCATCGACGATTTCGGGACTGGCCACTCCAGCCTGATCTATCTGCAGCAGTTCCATGTCGACTACCTCAAGATCGACCAGTCCTTTATCGCCCGTATCGGCACCGAGTCGCTCTCGGAGCATATCGTGGACAACGTGATCGATCTGGCGACTCGCCTCGGGTTGGCGCTGGTGGCGGAAGGGGTAGAAACCAGCAGGCAGGCTGACTACCTCAGAAGCAAGGGGGTCGATTATCTGCAGGGCTTCCTGTTTGCCCGTCCCATGCCGCTGCGCCAGTTCTGCGAGGAGCTGTTGCCAAAGGAGCAGGAAGAGTCGGCCACCGCGCTGGCGGGCGATATCCCGGGTACCGTCTGAGAGACTCGCCGACCAGTACCAAATGATTCCGATAATGTGGCGATAGCGGGAATGAGGCCAATTCCACCAGATTGGCAGGGTCTTGTTTTCCATGCCTTGGCGCCCGCTTTTCGGTAGAATCGTCGCTCATTTTGACGTCAGCAAGAGATGAGGCGCGGTATGACGGTTCAGTTCCAGGCATTTCACAGCATCAAGGCGATTGGTAATCGGGAGGTGCTGTTCAACTGGTCGAGAACCAATCCCCTCGGGGCGCTGGATCAGGTATGGCGCCCGAAAACCCGCGATGAGCTACAGGCGCTGCTGCGGGAACACCCCGAGCGCAAGCTGCGTCTTATCGGCTCCGGCCTCTCTTTTGAGCCCATTCATAGCGTCTACGCCGAGGGCAGTCAGGCACTGCTGGTGGACTTGCACCACCTGCGCGGTCAGCTGGCCAAAACCGCCGATACCGTGACCTATCAGGCGGGGACGCCGCTCGATATCGTCTACGGCGATCTCATCGCTATGGAGCGGATGCTGCCGGCTTCCCCCGGGGTTATCGGCATCCAGACCCTGGGCGGTGCGCTCAGCACTGGCACCCATGGTCAGGGGCTGCATCAGTCAGCCCTGTGCGATGCGGTAGAGGCGATGGCGGTGATGCTGGCCAATGGCGACATCATCCGGGTTGATCGCTCCGACCCGCGTTTCGGCGCCTTCGTGATGGGGATGGGGATGCTCGGCATCCTGCTCGACGTCACCCTGCGCACTGTCCCGAATCGCATCATGCGCTGCACCAAGTTCACCACCGATTACCCCTTCCTCCTGGAGCACAACGAGCGGCTCAACCGCGAGCACGGCTTCGTGAAAAGCTGGTGGTTTGCCTGGACTGGCGAGAGCCACATCTGGCTGGTGGATCCCGCCTCCGATGAGGAGGTGGCCCGCTACCGCGCCGGTGGCAGCGAGCCGCTGCTGCTGGATGGCGATATCGACGCCCGCATGAACGCCACCATAGATGCCACCCTGCAGAAGATGGCGAAAGATACCAAGGATGAGGCGCTGGCCGGTGAGCACTTCGAGACGGTGCGCCGCTTCAAGGATGCCTCCGATCTGGTGGGCAACGTCTACCAGATCCTCTGCAAGGGGATCCCGGCGCCCCAGATCAATTGCGAGGTGGCGGTGCCGCTGCATCGCATGAACGAGGCGCTGGAGACTCTGCAAGCGTGGCAGCAGGCAAATCCCGGCGTGTTGCACTACCCCTTTATCCTGCGCTGCACCGGCCCTTCCGAGGCGTGGCTCAGTGCCGCTTACGGCCAGCCGGTCTGCTGGATCGGTTTCCTGGTCTATCTGGCGGCGGACGGCACCTTCGTCAACGGCTCCATGGAGCAGATGCGCGAGCTGCAGCAACTGCTGGTGCCGCTCGGCGGCATCCCCCATTTCGGCAAGCATCTGGCGATGGATCTGTATGACTTCCCGGCCCTGCTGCCACGCTGGAACGACTTCGTGGCCTTGCAGCGTGAACTCGACCCCCACGGCCGCTTTGAAAACCGCTGGCTCAGTGACCTGTTTGCCAACCGGTAAGGATCTGACATGACCGATATGCAAGATACCCGTATCCCAGTGACCCTGCTGACCGGCTTTCTCGGCAGCGGCAAGACAACTCTGCTCAACCACTGGGTCAAGCAGCCGGAGCTCGGCGAGTGCGCGGTGCTGATCAACGAGTTCGGCTCGGTCGGGCTGGATCACCATCTGGTGCAACAGGTGGATGAGCAGGTGATGCTGCTCGACTCCGGCTGCATCTGCTGCTCGGTGCAGGGCTCTCTGGTGGAGGCGCTGCAGGGGCTGTTTATGAAGGCCATTCAGCGCAAGATCAAACCGTTCAAGCGGCTGATTATCGAGACCACTGGCCTCGCCGATCCGGCCCCCGTGCTGTTCACGTTGAGGGAAGAGGGTTTTATCGCCCAGCGCTACCGCTTCGATGGCACCGTCACTGTGGTGGATGCCGGTCATATCGAGCAGCAGCTGGCAGCCCAGTATGAGGCGGTGAAACAGGTGGCGTTGGCGGATCTGCTGGTGGTGAGCAAGGGCGATCTGGTGGATGGCGAGCAGCTGGCGCGGGTCGAAACCCAGCTGGTGGCCCTCAATCCGGCGGCGCCGCTCCAGCTGGTGACCAATGGCGAGCTTTCGCCCAAGGTGCTGGAGAAGCTGGGCGCCTACAACGAGGCGGCCGGGCGCGATGTGCGCCAGCTGCTGGCATGGCTGCGCACCGAAGCCCCCAGGCAGGGGCTGGCGTCACCGATGCAACCCAAGATGCAGCCGTTCACCGCCAAGGTGGGCACAGCTGCGCCCACCCACTTCGAGCACGGCAACATCGAAAGTTTCTCTTTGCGCATCGGCGAGCCGCTCAAGCCCTCTCGCCTGCTGGCTGCGATCGATGCGGTGCAGGCCCAATACGGCGATGCTCTGTTGCGGCTCAAGGGGATCTTGCAGCTGGAAGGGGAGAGCCAACCGGTGGTGATCCACGGCGTCCACGGTCAGCTCTATCCGCTGCAGGCTCTGGGGGAGTGGCCGGAGGGCAAGGCCCAGTCCCGACTGGTGTTTATCGTGAAAAGTCAGGACAAGGCGGGGATAGAGCGGTTGTTCCTTGATACGCTCAAGGCTCCCGAGCCCAGCCTCGAAGAGCAGCTCAAGGCCATGCTTGGCCAGCCGGATGCCTGATGTCTGACATGACCCGCCCGTAACAACGAGAGCGGGTCTTTTTATTCCTGAAGTGGAGGTGGTCTGTTATGGCGGAAGTTTCACTCGGGGTGACCCCGGCCCAGCGCAAGTGGCTGCCCATGCTGGCGGCTGTCGGCTTTTTCATGCAGTCGCTGGATGGCACCATTCTCAATACCGCTCTGCCCAGCATGGCCGAGACGCTGGGGGAGAGCCCGCTGCAGATGCAGTCGGTGGTGATCGCCTACATGTTGACGGTGGCCCTGCTCATCCCGGCCTCCGGCTGGCTGGCGGACAGGTTCGGTACCCGTCGCATCTATCTGGCGGCAATCTCGTTGTTCACTCTCGGTTCGCTGGCTTGTGCCGCCTCCGGCTCGCTCTCGATGCTGGTGGCTGCCCGGGTGCTGCAGGGGATTGGTGGCGCGCTGCTGATGCCGGTCGGGCGATTGGCGGTGCTGCGGGTCTATGACAAGCGGGAGCTGCTGCGGGTGATGTCGTTCGTCACTATTCCGGGGCTGCTTGGCCCGCTGATGGGGCCAGCGCTCGGTGGCTGGCTGGTCGAGGTAGCGAGCTGGCACTGGGTCTTTCTGATTAACCTGCCGGTGGGAGTGATCGGCTTTATGGCGAGCTGGTACTTCATGCCCGATCTGCGTCAGGCGACCGCCCGTTTTGACTGGCAGGGCTTCGTGCTGTTCAGCCTCGGCATGGTGCTGGTATCGGTCGGTTTGCAGGGGTTGGGGGAGCACAGCATCTCCACCGGCTGGGCGCTGTTTGCGTTGATCTTCGGGCTGGCGGCGATGGCGAGCTACTGGCTTTATGCCGCCAGTGCGGAGCAGCCGCTCTTCAGCCTGAACCTGTTCAAGACCGCCACCTTCGCCATCGGTGTCTGGGGCAACCTGTTTGCCCGACTTGGCAGCGGTGCCATGCCGTTCCTCACCCCGCTCTTTCTGCAACTGGGGCTCGGCTTCTCCCCGAGCAAGGCGGGGATGACCATGATCCCGACGGTGCTTGGCGCCATGTTGACCAAGACGCTGGTGAACAAACTCATCCCCAGGGTGGGCTATCGCCGCATCCTGATTGGCAACACCCTGCTGCTCGGCGCCATGATTGCCAGCTTCTACTTTATCGACAACCAGCTTCCCTATGGCGTGCTGCTGGGCTGGCTGGCGATCTTCGGCGCCATCAACTCGCTGCAGTTCTCCGCCATGAACACTCTCACGCTGCAAGATCTCAGCCCGACCCTGGCCAGTAGCGGCAACGGCCTGCTCTCGGTGGTGATGCAGCTCTCCATGAGTTTGGGGGTAGCGATTGCCGCCAGCTTGCTGGGGCTCTTCTCGGCGGGCACCTCAGCGGCCAACGGCCAGTGGCTGGCAGGGTTCCACCTTACCTACCTCTGTGTCGGCCTGCTCTCCATGCTGGCGGCGCTGATCTTCGCCCAACTGGCGCGAGACGGGGGCACGACTTCGGCGCAGGTCAGAGGATAAGAAAGAACAGGATAAGACGTCACATCAACGAAAAGGGCACCGCGAGGTGCCCTTGTCGATCAGTGGTGCTGCAGCTCCCGCGCTTCCCAGTGAAAGGGAATGGGACTGAGTTGCTGGGAGGCCTTGTCGTAGCACTCCCACAGCTCGTACATGGTGCGGCCATCGATGGGGTGGCGTAGTCCGGGCGCCAGCTCGGCCAGCGGCCAGAGCACGAAGGCGTTGGTGAGGATCTCGCCGCGCGGCAGCACCAGCGGCGTCTCACAGACCAGATCGCCGTAGAGCAGCAGGTCGAGATCCAGAGTGCGCGGGGCGAACTTCTTGGCATCCGGCTCGCGGCCGTGGGCGAACTCCATCTCGCGCAGCAGCTGGCAGACGGTAACCAGAGGCAGGTCGGTCTCGGCTGCGGCAACAAGGTTGTAGAAGGGACGGCCATTGAAGCCCACCGCTTCACTCTCGAATACCCGGGAGACCCGCAGCTCGCCGAAGGCAGCGTGCAATGCATCGAGCCCTGCGCGGATATGGCGCTCTCGCTCGATGTTGGAACCAAGGCTGATATAGATAGTGGTCATCAGTTGCTGCTCGCCGCCGGGGTGCGGTGGCGCAGGATCTCGACGCCGACACCGGCGGCATTGGGTACGGCGCCCGGCTTGGTGAGGGTCACCTTGACCCACTGCACCCGCTCGTCGGCGAGTACCAGCATGGCGACCTGCTCGGCCATGGTCTCGACCAGCTCGACTACCTTGCCGGTGACATGCTCGCAGATTTTGTTGGAGAGGTCGGCATAATCCAGTGCCAGATTGATGTCGTCGGTTGCGGCGGCGGGGCGGTTGTCGAACCCCATCTCGAGGTCAAAACGGAGCTTCTGGCGAATGCCTTTCTCCCACTCATATACACCTATGGTGGTCAAAACCTCGAGTCCGCGAATAAACACCTTGTCCATGACTGTACTTCTTCTTTACTCTTGATGGGCTGTGATGACAGCGCAGGGATGCTGGCCGGGCAACAGGCTTGCCGAGGCGCTCTGGGTGGGCATGGGCCCATGCCAGCGTTGTGGCCCGCATCATACCCCATTCATATCGTGGTAAAAACGACCAAGATGACGGCCCTGACGATTTTGATGATTATTCTGGCCTACCTGGGTGGTTCACTATCCAGTGCTGTGCTGGTCTCCCGCTGCAGCGGTCTGCCCGACCCGCGGGATCATGGTTCCCACAACCCCGGCGCCACCAATGTGCTGCGCCTCGGTGGCCGACTGGCAGCGCTGGTGGTGCTGCTGCTCGATGTGCTCAAGGGAACGGCGCCTGTCTATCTCGCCTGGTATCTGCAAATAAAGCCGGTCTACCTCGGCTTTATCGGGGTGGCCGCCTGTCTTGGCCACATGTACCCCATCTTCTTTCATTTTCGCGGTGGCAAGGGGGTGGCGACGGCGCTGGGCACCATGATGCCGCTCGGCTTCACCATGGGGGGCGCTGTCATCGGCACCTGGCTGCTGGTGTTGCTGGCAAGTGGCTACTCTTCGCTGGCCTCCATCATTACCGTGCTGCTTACGCCACTCTTCACCTACCTGCTCAAACCCGAATACACTCTCCCAGTCTCGCTGCTCTCCTGCCTTATCCTGATCCGCCATCACGAGAACATCTCCCGCCTGCTCAAGGGGGAAGAACCCAGAGTCTGGCGGCGAAAAGGGTGTGCCTGTGGCGAGGAAGTGGGAAAAACGGGTGATGTTGAGCAAAAAAGAGACGAACGAGACAAAAAGTAAAATTTCCCGTTGACCATCCGCCTTAAAATCCGTTTAATAGCGCCCACGCCCAGATAGCTCAGTCGGTAGAGCAGGGGATTGAAAATCCCCGTGTCGGCGGTTCGATTCCGTCTCTGGGCACCAAATTTTGGTGCCATGAAATAAAAAATTTGTTCATGCACAATGGTTTAAAGTGTGCCGGCTTAGCTCAGTAGGTAGAGCAACTGACTTGTAATCAGTAGGTCACCAGTTCGATTCCGGTAGCCGGCACCATTTGCCCAGATAGCTCAGTCGGTAGAGCAGGGGATTGAAAATCCCCGTGTCGGCGGTTCGATTCCGTCTCTGGGCACCACTAATAATTCCTCCTTAGCTCAGTCGGTAGAGCGACGGACTGTTAATCCGCAGGTCGCTGGTTCGAGCCCAGCAGGAGGAGCCAAACCGAAAAGCCCTTGTCGCAAGACAAGGGCTTTTTTTCTTTGGTTCAATACCGCTTTTTTACCATAACAACAATCACACACGCACAGAATGACGGCAGGATAGATATGGAAAATCAAGTAGTTATAGACTCAAAGGGGCGACTGGCCACCATCCGCGAGTGGCTTGAGCCCGTGCTGGTGCTGCTGATCCTGGGCAGCCTGTTTGGCTATCTCGGCAGCCAGATGGGCCTCTCCGCCATGGTCAACACCCTGTTCAATACCGCCCACCAGCTGCTACTCAATACCGTGCTCTTCATCATGGGGATCACCGTGCTTTCCGGCGCCCTGAGCCAGCTGCTGAGCGAATTCGGGGTGATCCGCCTGCTGGAGGTGCTGCTGGCACCCCTGATGAAGCCGGTGTTCCGCTTGCCGGGGCGCACTGCGCTGGCGGCGCTGATGACCTTCTTCTCCGATAACCCGGCGGTGATCAGCCTCGCCAAGGACAGCCGCTTTCGCAAGGGCTTCACTCCATGGCAACTGGTGTCTCTGACCAACTTTGGTACCGCCTTCGGTATGGGCCTGATCGTGGTGACCTTTATGGCCACCCTGCAGCTGCCGGGCGGGGAGTCTACCGCCAGCGCGGCGCTGATCGGTCTGCTCGGCGCTCTGGTTGGCTCGGTGGTATCTACTCGGCTGATGCAGCGGATGATCCGCCCGCTGGTGGGCGAGGTGCTGGACGATGAGCCGACTGATGCCAGGGGGCACAAGGTCGGGGTCAGCAAAGAGGTGGCGCCGGGCTGGCTGCGGATCCTCAACTCGTTGCTCGATGGCGGCAAATCCGGTGTGGAGCTGGGAATGGCGGTGATCCCGGGGGTGCTGATCATCAGCACCTTCGTCATGCTGCTGACCTTCGGCCCGGGGGAGAAGGGCTATACCGGCGAAGCGTTCCAGGGGGTTGCCCTGCTGCCGGTGCTGGCTGCCAAGGTAAGCTGGCTGTTTGACCTGCTGTTTGGCTTCCAGCAGCCGGAGCTGGTCGCTTTCCCGGCTACCTCGCTCGGTGCGGTCGGTGCCGCCATGTCGCTGGTGCCCCCCTTTATTGCCAAGGGGTGGATCACCGGCAACGAGGTCGCGGTGTTTACCGCCATGGGGATGTGCTGGAGCGGCTTTTTGAGTACCCACACCGCCATGCTCGATGCTCTCGGCTATCGCTATCTCACCTCCCGCGCCATTGTCGCCCATACGGTCGGCGGCCTGTGCGCCGGGGTGGCAGCGCACCAGCTTTATATGCTGCTGGGCTGAGTCGGGTTCAGACACGGATATTAAAAGAGGCCCTTAGGGGCCTCTTTTAATTTGTGGCCGTTAGTTATCGTGTCATTAGTCGCACCGGTCTATATCCGGTCTGTGCGGCCAAGGTAGTTTTGTTGAGTACTGCGTCACAAAGATGAGGAGATCGGTGACCCGTCAACAGGACATTTCTCCGGTCTTTACCGCTGAGAGCATTGGCTATGGTTAGACCGGAGAGGGCAATCAGAGGGAATGGCAGACAAGAGCGCGAGCAGATGGCAACCCTGATGCCAGAAGTCACCGAAGCAGAGTTGTCCCAATATGCTTAGCGGTGGTTTGGGGGATATCCGGTCGGGTGTAAGGCTCGGCTCCCTTTTCAGCCTTTACAGAATGGCATAACTGTAATGTGTCTCTTCGATGGCACAAATGGCTGTAGTCGCTGATGGACACTCCACACCCCATTCGAGAGCTTTATTATCAATAATTACCTCAAGTTGTTCACTATCAGGGCCCGGAGTCAGAAAGAGTCCTAGCCCCCAGTAAGATCGTAAATCCAGCTCAGAGGCTTTCATTTTTCCCAACTTTTCGAAGTCAGCCATCATGTTGTGGATACACGATTTGGCAGCAGGATGGATCTTCATTTCCAATGCCATGTAGCGCTCCTGCCGCCATCCCTTTTTCCTGATGATGAAATCAGGGCGAATCGTCAGTCGGTCTTTTTCTTTGCGTTTGTCAACGGAGAGAGCGACCTCACGACCCCAATCAGGCTCACTAGCATGTCCGGCCAAGAATGTAGAAAATTCAATTTGTAGCCAAGTTTCCCAACCAGAAATGTCATGCTCGTAGATTATGTTGAGTCTGTTTTGGATCTCTTTCTGGGAGAAAAATTCAGATATCAGTGAGGATAGGTAATCAAAGTCAGCCTTCATCTTAGTCTGCTCGGTAGCATGTGAGTATTTGACATTAACAGTAGGGAGCTAAACCGTCAGCAACTTGGCTCACAATCTTACTTACGGGAGTGGATGCGCACAGGGCCAGCTATGGGTCATATTTCGCTGATTTTTATGTCTCTACAGGTGAGACTCGCCTATTCGTTATGGCCGATCAGGCTCTGCGTGATCACCGCCTCCGGCATCATCTCCCGCAGCCCGGCGATCAGTTTTTCCCCCGCCTCATGCAGTGCAGCCAGCGGCATCTCGGGCAGGCTCTCCAGAATGAACCACATCTGGCCCGAATCGATACTCAATCTGGTGCGCACACCCTGCCGCCAGTTCCAGCGCCGACAGGTGACCCCCTTGTCATCCCGCCAGACCACCTCGCCGGGCTCCACCGGTTCGTGGGTCGGCTCGCCTCCCTTCATGGTATCGAACAGCTCGCTGCCATCGGCCACCATCAGTTGCGGCAGCCCTTCATAGGCGAGCAGGTTTTCGCCCCCCACCGGAATGGCGTAGCGGATGCTGATGGCGTTGTAGAGATCGACCACGGGATCGATGGCCGGCAGGTTGCCGTCGCGGGTGACCCGCTTTCTCAGAGCCTCGGCGGAACAGGGAGTCCGCTGCGGCTTGGCACCAAACTTTCTGAACAGCTCACCCCAGGCGGCGAGATGCGCCTCTGCCCACGGCACATCGGCGGTCAGCATGGCGCTGCAGGCTTTATCAAGGGCGCGCGCCCCCACGTTCGGGTCGACCACGGCGGCGGCCTGCACCGTGATGCTCAAAGCGCGAAAGCCGGGAGCCAACTGGCTGACTTCGGGGGAGATATGGGGGGTGAGCAGGGACATAGCGACTCCATAAATGAAAAAGGCAGGGAGAAGGCGGCTGCCGGCCAGCATAGCGGTGACGGCAAGTCCGGTTTGAGAGCCATCTTGCGCGAACATCTTAGATAAGAAAATTTACATGATCTTAATAGCCATAAGCTTCATGAATGAAAAGTGACGTGTTCGAGGGGATGACGGGCATGTACCGGCATATAGCGAAGAGGATCCCTGCCGCCTCCGGTTTGCTGCGGCAATCCCCCTTTGCCGCTTCGATCTGCAGCGGCAGCCGCTGGCCGCCCGGCTCTCTTGTTATGACTTCAGTTGCAATGCCCGAACACAAGGCGGCGATTCAAATCACTCGGTGGCTCAATGGGTTGGTTTTGCCCTGCGCTGTGCACTAAATTCTGGCCCCGCTTATGCACTCCTCCTGGCAACACCATCAAGGGTCGTTGTCGCGGAGAGATATCATGATCAGCAGCCTGCTTCCCCTTGCCTCGATCGCCCTCAAGCTGGGCAGCCAGCTGCTTGGCAGCAGTAGCAAACCCCAGCCCGTGCAGCCTGCCGTACAGGAGGAGCACCTTGCCCCGACCGTCCAGAGCCTGTTCCAGCGACTTGGTATCAAGGATGCCGACAGCGAGCAGAACCGCTCGGCCATCAACCACTTTATGGGGGAGCTGATGCAGACTCTGGGGCAGGAGAATGGTGGCCAATCCCTTCCCGCAGCCATCGACAGCGCCCGCAACCAGCTGGCGAGCGGTACCCAGAGTACACGCCTCGATGCGCTGCAAAGCGAGCTCGATACCCTCAAGGATTCCCTCGGTGCCAGCCATCTCAACCTCGATCAGCTGCTCGGCGCCTTTAAACAGACCCTGCCCAATGGCAAGGGAGATGGGGTTGGCAAGCTGCTAAATGCCAGTGCGTGAGTTAAAAACAGCTATAAAGAATGCGATAATTCCAGCGGGAGTTTTAGTTATCAAACCAAATGTAGTAATGCTGAGCAGGTGCGCTGATATGACTGTTAACCGAAGATGTGTAGAGATAAGGAAATATAAAGCTGGTGATGAAACTCGATTATTTAGCGTTTTCTTGTCGGCAGTGCACAATATAGCCTCATGCGACTATACCGCTAAACAGATTCAAGCGTGGGCTCCTGATGATATATCTCCAGAACTGTGGGCTGACCACATAAGGGCTTTGAAGCCTTTTGTAGCCGAAATTGATGGTGACATTGCCGGGTATGCAGATATTCAGCCAAATGGTTATATTGATCATTTCTTTGTAGCTGGACATTACGCTAGACAGGGGGTGGGAACCAAGTTGATGACGCGTATTCATGAAAGCGCCAAGGAGCAAGGTATTTTCGAATTAACGGCTGATGTAAGCAAAACCGCTGAGCCTTTTTTTCATATCATGGTTTTCAGGTGGAAGAGCGGAGATATCCTGTTCGTCGTGGTGTGACATTACAAAATGCATTGATGCGGAAAAAATTATTACCAACAGGCTAGTTTGGTGAAACTGAAAAGCAACAGCGAAATCTGTTGTTCAATCTAATTTCTCCATTACTTATCCTGAATTGAATTCGTTATTTACCATAAAAATGGCAACCATTGGTTGCCATTGTTGTTCAATGTCAGGTAACGAGCATCGTGGCTTAACCCGCCCGCTTGCTCAGCCAGGCTTCGGCGGTGGTGAGGGCTGCCTCTATCTGCTCGCGAGCGACGCCTCCCTTGGCAACCCGCTTGGCCAGGGTCGCTTCCAGCTCCAGATTGGGGTAGACGTCGAACTCGATCACCGGGCTGAAGCGCTGGAACTCGCCGATGGAGAGCTCCTCCAGCGGGCGGCCCACGCTGATGGCAAAGACCACGGTTTCGCCGACGATATGGTGCGCTTCACGGAATGGAATCCCCTTGGCCACCAGATAGTCCGCCAGCTCGGTGGCGTTGGCGTAGCCGCCTTGCGCCGCCGCCATGGTGCGCTCGCCGTTGACCTTCAGATCGATCAGCACCAGCGCCGCCATGTCGAGGCAGTCGTGCCAGGTGTCGAGGGCATCGAACAGCCCCTCCTTGTCTTCCTGCATGTCCTTGTTGTAGGCCAGCGGCAGCGCCTTGAGGCTCATCAGCATGCCCATCTGGGCGCCGACCACCCGGCCAGTCTTGCCACGAATAAGCTCCAGCGCATCCGGGTTCTTCTTCTGCGGCATTAGCGACGAGCCGGAGGTGACCGCATCGGAGAGCTCGACAAAACCCGCCTCGCCGGTGTTGTAGAAGATGAGATCTTCGGCAAAGCGCGACAGGTGGGTCATGGAGAGGGACGCCACGTGCATCAGCTCCACCACGTGATCCCGATCGGAGACCGAATCCAGACTGTTGCGGGTGGCACCGGCAAAGCCCATGTCGAGCGCCAAGGCTTCGCGGTCGATGGCATAGGCAGTGCCCGCCAGCGCGCCGCAGCCGAGGGGGCTGGTGTCGAGGCGCTTGAGGGCATCCTGCAGGCGGGAGTAGTCCCGCTCCAGCATCTCCACATAGGCCAGCGCCCAGTGGGCGTAGGTGACCGGCTGGGCCCGCTGCAGGTGGGTGTAACCGGGCAACACGGCCGCCTGATTGGCACGGGCGGAGGCGACCAGCCCCTGTTGCAGGGCGGTGATGGATCCGAGCAGCAGCTCGCCCTGGGCCTTGCACCAGAGTTTCAGGTCGGTGGCGACCTGATCGTTGCGCGAGCGGCCGGTGTGCAGCTTCTTGCCCAAATCGCCGACGGCGGCAATGAGCTGGCTCTCGACCCAGGAGTGGATATCTTCGGCATCCGAGCTCAGGATCTGCCGGGGATCCTGCTGCACCGAGGCGAGCAGCACCTCCATCGCCTGTTGCAGTTTGCCCTGCTCATCGGCGGTCAATACGCCCACCTTCACCAGCGCTTTGGCCCAGGCCATGGAGCCCTGAATATCCTGCTCCGCCAGCCGGTAATCGAACCGCAGCGAATCGTTGAACTGCTTGAACCGGCTATCGGCTCCCTGACTGAAGCGTCCACCCCAAAGTGCCATACTGCTCTCCTTGAATGCGTTGTCGGCGGCGCCCTGGCCGCCGAACTTGAAATCGTGCCCTGTTTTTCTGCGAGCCTGTTATCTCACAGAAGCGGCCGGGGCGCTGCCGCTCTTGTCACACCACCGATGATGGCTCAGGGGCCATGCCCTCTGCCTATAGAAGAGGGGGCCAT
Organism: Aeromonas sp. SG16; assembly: GCF_024436135.1. Classification (NCBI taxonomy): domain Bacteria; kingdom Pseudomonadati; phylum Pseudomonadota; class Gammaproteobacteria; order Aeromonadales; family Aeromonadaceae; genus Aeromonas; species Aeromonas sp. SG16. The sequence continues at coordinate 45,207 of NZ_JANFNW010000005.1, read as the reverse complement.
GCCCCCTCTTCGGTACCAGCGGATTAACTCCAGTGGCTTAACCGTGGGTATGATCACCACCGATCGCCTGATGTTGCTCCTTCATGGCGCGGATCCGGCTGGCCAGGGTGTAGAGACGGATAAAGCCTTCGGCATGGCTCTGGTCATACACTTCGTCGGCGCCAAAGGTGGCGAAGTCTTCGGAGTAGAGGCTGTTCGGCGACTTCTTCTGCACCGCGGTGACCTGACCCTTGTACATCTTCAGCACCACTTCACCGTCCAGATCTTCGGCGATGGCGTTGGCAGAGGCGAGGATCGCCTTGCACAGCGGGGTGAACCAGCGACCGTCATAGACCAGATGGGAGAACTCGGCACCCAGCTTCTCCCGCCAGGCGCGGGTCGGGCGATCCAGTACCAGCTCTTCCACCGCGCGCAGCGCGGCGACCATCACGGTACCGCCCGGGGTCTCGTAGCAGCCGCGGGACTTCATCCCCACCATCCGGTTTTCGGTGATGTCGATGCGGCCCACACCGTGCTTGCCGGCACGTTCGTTCAGGGTCATCAGGATCTGGTGCGGGCTGAGCGGCTGGTCGTCAACGGCCACTACTTCACCCTGCGCCACGGTCAGCTTGACGTACTCCGGCTGATCCGGTGCCTGCTCGGCCGGTACGGTCCACTGCCAGACCGCTTCGGAGGGCTCGTTCCAGGTGCTCTCCAGCTCGCCACCCTCGGTGGAGATGTGCCAGGCGTTGGCATCGCGGCTGTAGATCTTCTTCAGGGTCGCCTTGCAGGGGATGTTGCGGGTCTCCAGATAGGAGAGCAGATCTTCCCGGGAGCGCATGTCCCAGATCCGCCACGGGGCGATCACTTTCAGCTGGGGCGCCAGCGCGGCAACCGCACCTTCGAAACGCACCTGATCGTTACCCTTGCCGGTGCAACCGTGGGAGATGGCATCGGCCCCTTCCGCCAGTGCGGCCTCGACCATCGCCTTGGCGATCACCGGACGGGCCATGGAGGTGCCCAGCAGATAGGTGCCTTCATAGACGGCGCCGGTCTTCAGGGTCGGATAGACGTACTCTTTGACGAACTCTTCGCGCAGATCCTTGATGATGCACTTGGTAGCGCCGGAGGCGATGGCTTTTTGCTCGATCCCTTCCAGATCGTCGCGCTCCTGACCGACGTCGGCCACGAAGGCGATGATTTCGGCATCATAGTGCTCTTTGAGCCAGGGAATGATGGCCGAGGTATCCAGTCCACCCGAGTAAGCCAGTACGATCTTGTTGATTCCGCTCATTTTACTTCTCTCCATGATGATTCGATAAAGGGTCGTGATTCAGGTTGATTGCCGCGTTACTTGTTGCCGAGAAGGGTCAGCAACACGGCGTTCTGGATATGCATCCGGTTTTCGGCCTCGTCCATGATGAGGGAGGCGGGGCCATCCATCACCTGCGAGGTGATCTCCAGCTCGCGGTGGGCCGGCTGGCAGTGCAGCACATGTGCAATGCCGGTGCGGTCGAGCAGAGCCTGGTTGATCTGGTAAGGCATAAAGAGGTCTTTGACCTGCTCCATCGGGGTGTTGTCACCCATGGAGACCCAGGTGTCGGTGTAGGCCACGTCGAACCCTTCGATATCCGCCACGTCATCGCTGATGTGGATGGTCGCTCCCGACTTGGCCGCCAGTGCCTGCGCCTGCAGGAAGATCTGGGTATCCGGGCCGTGGCCTTTCGGGCAGATGAGGGTCACGTCGGTGCCCAGGGTCGCCCCCAGCAGCAGCAGAGAGTGGCTGACGTTGTTGCCATCACCGAGGTAGGCAAGCTTCACCTTCGACAGGTCGTCGTAGTGCTCGGCAATGGTCATAAAGTCGGCCAGCCCCTGACAGGGGTGGTAGAGGTTGCACAGGCTGTTCACCACCGGCACTGTGCCGTGCGCTGCCAGCTCGACCAGGGTCTGGTGATCGAACACCCGGGCGACGATGGCATCACACCAGCGCGACAGGTTGGCGGCGAAATCTTTCACCGACTCCCGCTTGCCCAGCGCGCCGTTCTGCTGATCCAGATAGACGCTGTGGCCGCCCAGTTTGGCGATGCCGATGTCGAAGGTGACCCGGGTGCGCAGGGAGGGCTTCTCGAACAGGGTGACCACGCTCTTGCCGGCCAGCGCCTGGCTGTACTTCTTCGGGTCGGCTTTCACTGCTTTGCCCAGCGCAATCAGCGCTTCAATCTGGGCTTTGTTCAGATCACTGTCTTTCAGAAGATGTTGCATCGGATATTCCTTGTTCCGGTGGAGATCAAATGGCTACCTGGGTGCCGACCGCGCCGCCAGCCAGCAGCTTGAGCAGCTGATCCGGGTAACGCCAGCTGGCGACACAGACCGGCTTGCCGAGGGTCTGGGCGGCGTGCAGGGCCGCTTCTACCTTGACCGCCATGCCATCGCGGATCACCCCTTTCTCCATCAGATCCAGCGCGGTCAGCTTGTCGAGCTGGGGCACCAGCTTGCCCTTGCCATCGAGGATGCCGCTCACATCGGAGAGCATCACCAGATCTGCACCAAGCGCCTCGGCAATGGCGGTGGCCGCCTGATCCGCGTTGACGTTCATCAGTTGCCCCTCGGCTGTGATACCGATGGAGCTCACCACCGGCAGGAAGCCCTGACCGAGGATGCCCGCTACCAGTGCCGGGTTGCCCGGCTTGCACTCGCCGACTGCACCGAGATCCGGGTCGAGCTGGGTCACCTGACAGAGGCCGCCATCTGCCAGACAGAGCCCCACCGCCGGAATGCCAGTGGCGATCGCCTTGGCCATCATCTGCTTGTTGGCAGTGCCCGCCAGCGCCCCGGCAATAAAGGGGATTTGCTCGAACGGGGTCACCCGCAGGCCGTTCTTCTTGGTAGAGGTGAGACCCAGCCCCTTGAGCAGGTCATCTACCAGACAGCCACCGCCGTGCACCAGCACCAGCGGACGGTGCTGATCGTCGAGAAAAGTTTTGAGGGTAGCGAACAGGGCGGTCAGCGCCTCGTCGTTCTCGATAAGGGCGCCGCCCAGCTTGATTACCAACGTCTGTTTGTCCATGTTCGAGATCCTTCCTAAGTCCTTAAATCAGGCCGGTGGCCGGTTCAAATCCGAATTTGATATTTATGCACTGAATGGCTTGCGAGGCTGCGCCCTTGAGCAGGTTGTCGATGGCAGAGACCACCACCAGCATGTTGCCCTGCTGTTGCCAGGCGATATCGCAGTAAGGGGTGTTTGCCACACCGCGAATAGAGGGCATCTGGCCGGTGAGGCGCACCAGCGGCTTGCCTTCATAAGCCTTGAGGAAGGCCTGATCCACTTGCGTGGGGGTTACGCCGTCCGCCAGCTGCACATAGATGGTGGCCAGAATGCCGCGCACATAGTTGCCAAGGTGGGGCTGGAACAGCACCTCCTTGCCGAGGTGATGGCTGATCTCCGGCTGGTGTCTGTGATTGAAGGTGCCGTAGGGATTGAGGCTCACTTCGCAGAAGCTGGTGTTGATGGCGGCCTTGCGCCCGGCGCCGGAGACCCCGGAGACGGCGTTGATGATGGGCTGCCACCCCTTGGCAATCAGGCCATCCTGCTGCAGCGGCTTGAGGGCGCACAGCGATGCGGTCGGGTAGCAACCCGGCACGGCGATCAGCTGGGCGCTGGCGATGGCATCGGCATTCCACTCGGCCAGACCGTAGGCGGCCTGATCCAGCCACTGTTCGCTCTGGTGGGTGAAGCCGTAGAAGCTGTCGTAAAAGCCCTGATCCTTGACCCGGAAGGCACCGGAGAGATCGAACACCGGCAGCCCCTTGGCGAGAAACTTGGGGGCGAGCTCGGCGCTCACCTCGTGGGCGGTGGCTAGCAGCACCAGATCGGCCTGGGTCAGGATCCGGGTCATGCCATCCTCGTCCAGTGGCAGCAGCGGCTGATCGAGGGCGCCGACCCATTGGGGATGCAGGGATGAGAAGCGCTTGTGGGCATCCTGACTGCCGGCGGAGACATAGAGGCCGAACAGCTTGAGTTGTGGATGGTTCTGTACCAGTGCGGCCAGTTCGGCTCCCGCGTAGCCACTGGCACCGACGATAACGGTGTTGAGCATGTTTGAATATTCCAAATCAGAGTTCGAGATTCACAGCGTGGTGCTGCGGTACACAAGGGTGTTCGATCGCCCCTGTGCACAAGTGCGGAGGGGCAATTCAGGCGGGTGTGTGTCGTCGGTTATAGATCAGGTGACAGAACATTAACTTTCCCTTACAACTAGAAGCCTTTGTTGGCGAGCTGCTTATCCTGGCAAAAAGGCAGAATATTCATGCATTCGCATTGCATTTGTATTTTCTAACAGAAACGTTTTGGGGAAGCAAGGAGGAGCTGATGGCCAATCTGGATTTTTTTTCACTCTACAAGAATATTATTGCGATCCCCTCTATCAGCAGCACGGATCCCAAGTGGGATCAGAGCAACGAGGCGGTGATCCGGTTGCTGGCTGACTGGTTCGGTCAGCTCGGTTTTCAGTGCGAGGTAACTGCGCTCCCCGAGCTGCCGGGCAAGTTCAATCTGGTGGCGACGATCGGTCAGGGGGAGGGCGGTCTGCTGCTGGCGGGTCACACAGATACGGTGCCGTTCGATGAGAGGGGCTGGAGCAAGGATCCCTTCAAGGTGACCGAAGAGGGCAACCGCCTGTATGGCCTCGGCACCATCGATATGAAAGGCTTCTTCGCCTTTATCGTGGAGGCGCTCAAGGAGATCGATCTCACCAAGCTGGCCAAGCCCTTGCGCATTCTCGCCACTGCCGATGAAGAGACCACCATGGCGGGGGCCCGCGCCATTGCTGCGGCAGCCGAGCTGAAACCCGACTACGCGGTGATTGGCGAGCCGACCGGGCTGGTGCCTGTGGTGGCCCACAAGGGGCATATGTCGGAGGCGATCCGTATTACCGGCAAGAGCGGTCACAGCTCGGATCCCGCCAACGGTGTCAACGCCATGGAGATCATGCACAAGGCGATGGGGCAGGTACTGCGGTTGCAGCAGGATCTGAAAGATCGCTACGCCGACCACCGCTTTGCCGTGCCGCAGCCGACCCTGAACCTCGGTTACATTCAGGGCGGTGACAGCCCGAACCGCATCTGCGGCTGCTGCGAGCTGCACATCGACTTGCGACCTACTCCGCAGGTGGGGCCAGACGAGCTGATGGGGATGCTCAAAGAGGCTCTCTCTCCCATCGAGATTCACCAGCCCGGTTGCCTGCATCTGCAGCACCTGCACGAACCCATTCCCGCCTACGCCTGCGCCGATGACTCTGTGCTGGTACGTGAGGCCGAGAAGGCGAGCGGCCGCGCGGCCGAGTCGGTCAACTACTGCACCGAGGCCCCTTTTATCCAGCAGCTTGGCTGCGAGACCATAGTGATGGGGCCCGGCCATATCACCCAGGCGCACCAGCCTGACGAGTATCTGGATCTCTCCTTCGTCAAGCCCACCACTGCGGTATTGCAGCATCTGGTTCGTCGCTTCTGCCTCTGAAAAGGGCTGCAAAGGGGGTCAAAGCTGTAAGTAAGTTACATAACAAGCCGGTGCAGGAGTGGTGAGGGAAATACATCTTCTGAATCGGCCTGTTATTTGACCTTGCGCAGACAATCTGGGTAGATTGTCACCCTAAGATGACGGAGCATATGTTGTAATCGCACAACAATAAGTGAGGTCGTCTCGCACCCCGGATGGGTGTCAGGCACCAACAAGATAAGGATGTGGAATGAACGAAAAGTACGCCGCACTACGCGCCAACGTAGGCATGCTGGGTCAGCTGCTGGGCAAGTCCATCAAGGACCATCAGGGTCAGGCCTTCCTCGACAAGATCGAAACCATTCGCCAACTGGCCAAATCTTCCCGCAAAGGCAATGAGGCAGACCGGGAACGTCTGCTTGATACCCTGCGCACCCTGAGCGATGACGAGCTGCTGCCGGTGGCCCGCGCCTTCAGCCAGTTCCTCAATCTGGCCAACGTGGCCGAACAGTTCCACACCATCTCCCGTCGCTGCGAAGAGCAGGTCTGCACTCCGGATCCGCTGGAGCAGATGTTCGACAAACTGAAAGCCTCCAACCTGTCGCAAGAGGCCATCATTCAGGCCGTGCGCGAGCTGGATATCGATCTGGTGCTGACCGCTCACCCGACCGAGGTGACCCGTCGTACCCTGATCCACAAGCATGTGCAGCTCAACGATTGCCTAGAGGCGCTGGAGCTCTCTGACCTGCTGCCCCGCGAGCGGGACAAGATCCTCAATCGCATCGAGCAGCTCATCAATCAGGCATGGCACACCAACGAGATCCGCGAACAGCGCCCGACTCCGGTCGACGAGGCCAAGTGGGGCTTCGCTGTGGTGGAGAACAGCCTGTGGCCGGCCATCCCCGAATTCATGCGCAATCTGGACGAGCGTCTGCAGCACCATCTGGGTGTGCGACTGCCGCTGGATGCCGCACCGGTCAAGTTCACCTCCTGGATGGGCGGTGACCGTGACGGCAACCCCTTCGTCACCGCCAAGGTGACTGCCGAAGTGCTGGAGCTGGGTCGCTGGATGGCGGTGAGCCTCTTCTACAAGGACATCCGCGAGCTCACCTCCGAGCTCTCCATGTCCGACTGCACCGACGCCGTGCGCGAGCGGGTTGGCGATCACCCCGAGCCCTACCGCGCGCTGGTGCGCGAGCTGCGCGAACAGCTGCGCGAAACTCAGGAGTACCTGACCGCCAAGGTGCAGGGACAGGCGAGCGAGAGCCGGGATCTGGTCAAGACCACCGCCCAGCTGCGCGAGCCGCTGGAGCTCTGCTACCACTCCCTGCACGCCTGCGGCATGGGCAACATTGCTGATGGCATGCTGCTGGATGTGCTGCGCAAGATCGCCTGCTTCGGCATCCATCTGGTCAAGCTCGATATCCGTCAGGATGGCGAGCGCCACGGTCAGGTTTTCTCCGAGCTGACCCGCTATCTGGGGCTGGGGGATTACGCCGAGTGGAGCGAGGATGACAAGCAGGCCTTCCTGCTCAACGAACTCAACTCCCGCCGTCCGCTTATCCCCAACGACTGGGAGCCGAGCGACGAGACCCGCGAAACCATCGAGACCTGCCGGGTGATTGCCCAGCACGATCCCGATGCGTTCGGTATCTACATCATCTCCATGGCTGGTGCGCCGTCCGACGTACTGGCGGTGCAGCTGTTGCTCAAAGAAGCTGGCTGCAAGTTCCGCATGCCGGTCGCCCCGCTGTTCGAGACTCAGGAAGACCTGATGGCAGGCACCGCCGTGATGGAGCGTTTACTGTCGGTGGACTGGTATCGCGGCTATATCCAGGGACGTCAGTACGTGATGATCGGTTACTCCGACTCCGCCAAGGACGCGGGCATGATGGCCGCCGGCTGGGCTCAGTACGCCGCCATGGAGTCACTGGTGGCGCTGGCAGAGGCCAACAATCTGCGCCTCACCCTGTTCCATGGCCGCGGCGGTACCGTCGGTCGTGGCGGTGCGCCGGCTCAGCAGGCCATCCTGTCACAACCGCCGGGATCCCTGCGCGGTGGCCTGCGCGTCACCGAACAGGGCGAGATGATCCGCTTCAAGTTCGGCCTGCCGAAAGTGGCGATCAAGAGCCTCGAGCTATACACCAGCGCCGTGCTGGAAGGGAACCTGCTGCCGCCGCCCAAGCCGAAAGCGTGCTGGCGTGAAGTGGTGGAACAGCTGGCGACCATCTCCTGCGATCACTACCGCAGTATCGTGCGCGGCCACCCGGACTTCGTCCCCTACTTCCGTGCCGCCACCCCAGAGATGGAGCTTGGCAAACTGCCGCTCGGCTCCCGTCCCTCCAAGCGCAAGCCCAACGGCGGCGTCGAGAGTCTGCGCGCCATTCCGTGGATCTTCGCCTGGACCCAGAACCGCCTGATGCTGCCGGCCTGGCTCGGTGCCCACAAGGCGCTGCAACTGGCGATCGACGATGGCAAGCTGGCCGTGCTGGAGGAGATGAGCGCCCAGTGGCCCTTCTTCCGCACCCGTCTCGAGATGCTGGAGATGGTGTTCCTGAAAGCGGACGTCTGGCTCGCCGAGTACTATGACACCCGTCTGGTGCCGCAGGAGCTGTGGGGCCTTGGCAAACAGCTGCGTCAGGAGCTCGCCGAATCCATCGAAGTGGTGCTGAAGCTGAGCCCGCGCGGGGATCTGCTGGAGGATCAGCCCTGGATCAAGGAGTCCATCAAGCTGCGCAACCCCTACACCGACCCGCTCAACGTGCTGCAGGCCGAGCTGCTCAACCGCTCCCGCAACCACCCGGAGACCCTGCACCCCGAGTTGGACAAGGCGCTGATGGTCACCATCGCCGGTATCGCCGCAGGTATGCGCAACACCGGTTGATCGCTGATTTCTACAATCACAGAGACAAAGGGCGCCCATCAGGCGCCCTTTCTGTTTCTGGTGTTCTCTTGGTCGGCTCGATTACTGGCTCTGCTGCAGTGCCTGTTTCAGGCAGAGGGTGTCGAGATCGTCTGCGCTGGTTTTCAGGCGAGCGGTGAGCGCGGCGTGCCCTGCCGGGGTGGCCAACTGGCGAGTGAGCTGCAGTCGCTCGGCCCTGAGATCGGTCAGATGCTGCTCAAGGTCGAACCCCTCGGGCCTTGCCTGAGAGTTTGGGAGCGTCTCCTCCGTGCAGAGTCTGATCAGGGTATCCACCTTGCTCTGGTACTCCTCTGCATCGGGCTGGTGAGCGCAGCCGGTGAGGAGCAGAGGGAGGACGAGCAGGGATATTCCCGTCGGTAGCCAGCGTGATCGGGTCATATAACCTCGTTGCCTATGGTGAGGGCGAATATCGGTGAAATCGGGGGGTGAGGATAGCATGGGGCGCTGTTGGAAAGGCACTGTCAGGAGGGGCGATACGCCCCAAATTGCCCTTACGACTTGCATCACCCTATTGTGAGGCGCAGACTGTTTGGCCTTGTTTTTATGTGATTCGATTCAAGGCAACCATCATGACTCCTGCCATCAACCTGCTGAAGAAGCTCAAGATCCCCCACAAGCTCTACCCCTACGAGTGCGAAGCCCACGACGATTTCGGCAAGCATGCCGCGACCCAGCTCGGGCTGCCGGAGGCACAGGTATTCAAGACCCTGATCGCCCACCACGACAAACAGGCGGTGGTGGCCATCGTGCCCTCATCCGGCATGTGCAGCCTGAAGCAGCTGGCCAAGGCGACCGGCCTCAAGAAGGTGGAGATGATGAAACCGGCGGAGGCGGAGAAGCTGACTGGCTACAAGGTGGGCGGCATCAGTCCGCTGGCCCAGAAGAAGCTGCTGCCCACCGTGCTCGACGAGTCGGCCATGCAATTTGACGAGATCCTGGTGAGCGGTGGCAAGCGCGGCCTCTCGGTCGGTGTGGCGCCGCAGGATATGCTGACCTTGATGAAGTGGATTGCCGCTCCCATCGGCGAAGAGTAATCGGTGAAGAGTCTGCGACGAAGAGTGATGCCCCGCACGGCCTGACGCTGCCGCCACGGCACGGTAGCGGGCTGGCTGGTATAGTGGAAGGAGACTGGCTGCCAAGGATATGGCCCCATGCGAGCATCTGTCAGATCCCTGCTGTGCGCTGTGCTGCTTCTCCCCGCCACGGGTAGTGCTACCCCTGCCTTTACCCTGCACTCCTGTTTTGAAAACAGCGACTCCTACCCCTGGCTGCTGCAGTCGGGGGAGGGGATCGTTCAGTATCACCTCAAGCTGGTGGCAGAGCGCCTTGGCATCGAAATCCTGATGACTCCACTCCCCTGGAAGCGCTGTCTCTCGCTGGTGAGCAGCGGCCAGATGGATGCCGCCTTCAAGATGAGCTATAGCGCGGAGCGGGCGAGCAAGATAGGCAGTTACCCGATGCGCGGTGACAAGCCGGATCCCGACAAGCGCTTGCTCATCGAAAGCTACAGCCTCTATCAGCTCAAGGGGGGCAAGAGCCAGTGGGATGGCACCACCCTTAGGGTCAAGGGGATAGTGGCGGCCCAGTCCGGTTTTTCCATCGTCGAGTTCCTGCAGGGGGCGGGAGTCGAGGTAGATGACTCGAGTCGGGATCCGCTCATCATATTGAAAAAGCTGGTGATGGATCGGGCCGCCGCCACCGCCTTGCAGACCGAAGTGGCCGACAGCCTGCTGGCGGCCCATCCTGACCTGCAAGGGCAGATCGAGCGGCTCGCTCCGGTGCTGGTGGAGAAGCCCTACTATCTGGTCTTCTCCCACGCCTTCCGCCAGAGCCATCCGCATGAGAGCCAGCATGTGTGGGATGCCATCGAGGCGGTGCGCAACTCGCCCGCCTATCAGCACTATGTGGCCAGTTTCAGACAGACCCACCGGGCAGGGGACTAGGGATGATAGCGATGAGCCATGGAACGGCAGAGCGGTTTGCAGGACGGTCGCTGGCGCTGCTGGTGGCCAGCCTGCTGGTGCTGCTCCCGCTGGCGGTCGAGGCGGTAACCCGCTTTACCTATATCAGTCCCGAGAGCGAACGGGATCCGCGCACCACCTACGATCGGGAGCTGCTGCGCCTCGCCCTCGACAAGACGCGCGACCAGTTTGGCGACTATGTGATGGAGGCCGCGCCTCCCATGACCAAGGCCCGCGAGCGGGTCAGCATGCAGCTCGACAGCTTCCCCAATCTCTTTGCCATGGACAGTTACAGCAGCACCCGCGAGGGGCTGGGGCTGGCCTATGCCCGCTTCCCGGTGCATCTGGGGATCGTCAGCTACCGCATCTGTTTTGTCAGTCCGCAGCAGCAGGCGGCAGTCAGGCAGGTGACCGATCTTGCAGGCCTGCGCCGCTTCACCTTCGGTCAGGGCAAGGGGTGGCTCGATGTGGATATCCTGCGCCACGCCGGGCTGGAGGTGATGGAGGTGGATGGCTACGAGAAGCTGTTCAAGATGGTGGCGCGCGGCCGTTTCGATCTCTTCTGTCGCGGGGTGAGCGAGCTGCGCAGCGAACTGCTCACCCACGACGAGGTGGAGGGGCTCAAGGTCGACGATGCCCTGATGATCTACTACCCGCTGCCCCGGGTTTTCTATACCAATGCCAACAACCGCGAGGCGCTCAAACGGGTCGAGCAGGGGCTGCAAATCGCCTGGCAGGATGGCTCGCTGCAGGTGCTGTGGCGCAAGAGCTTCGGCCCAGCCATCGCCTTTGCCCACCCCCAACAGCGGCGGCTGATCAAGCTGGAGAACCCCTTCCTCAAGGGGATCAGCTTCGATTACCGCCCCTATTTCTACAATCCGCTCACCGATCGCTTCGGCGATCAGTGAGGCTCCCGCCACTTGCGGCAGAGCTCCAGCCAGGCCTCGGCGGTGTGCGACAGATAGCGCTCGCGCGGCCAGATCACCCCGAGTCGCCAGCTCAGCTCGAGCTCAAGTGGTCGCAACACCAGGCCGTCTGGTATGAGCCGATTGCAGACCGGCTCCGGCAGAAAGGCGATCCCCATGCCGCTGCGCACCATGGCGGTGAGAAAATCCCACTGACTGCTGCGCGCCGCCACCTGCGGCACAAAGCCAGCTTCCTGACACGCCTGCTCCAGCCGTTCGCTCAGGGTGAATGCCAGAGTCTGGGTATAGAGCAGGAAGGGCTCATCCTGTAGGGATTCCAGTCGCAGTGGTGCATCGCCGTGCCAGCGTGGCTGGTCCGGCAGTACTACCCGGATCGGGTATTGATCCAGATCTAGCGCGTTGAGGGCGCCTCCCTCCTTGGTCGGCAGCATGGTGATAGCGATATCCAGCTCCCCCTCCAGCACCGCCTGTTCGATCAGGCGGCCGCCATACTCCACCAGCGTCAGCTCCACCTTGGGGTAGCTGGTGCGGTAGGCGCGAATGAGATCAGCGTAGAGGTGACCCACCATGGGGGGAATGCCGAGGGTGAGGCGGCCATGCTGCAGGCTATGCAGATCCGCCAGCTCCGCCTCCAGCTGCTGCATCTCGGCCAGAATGGTCTGGGCCCGCTGGAACAGCACCTGCCCGCTGTCGGTCAGGGTAAAGCGACGCCCCTCCCGGTTGAGCAGAGGCTGGCCCAGCTCCTCCTCGATATTGCGGATCATCTTGCTGATGGTGGGCTGGGTGACGAACAGCTTCTCCGAGGCGCGGGTGAAGCTCTGCTCCCGAACCAGTTCGACAAAGTAGCGCAGGGCGCGAATATCCATGGGCTCTCCCGGGATAACAAGGGCTCTAATCATGCCAATATGGCATGAAATGATTCATTCTAATTCATTTCATGAAGGATCTGAGCCTCTCAACGGGGTGAGGCGTGCTGCGAGCAGGGGATAAACAGGCTGGCCGATCGGATGGCTGGAAAAACGTGGGCGGCCAGGGTGGCCGCCCGTATGTATTCAGTTGCCGCGCAGGGCGGCGGTGAGGGCCGAGAGGGAGAGACGCTGGCGCCCGCTCTGGTCGAAGTTGGCATCGTCCAGCCAGCGGCCAAGGGTCGCCTGCAGGGCTGGCCACTCGCTGTCGATCACCGAGAACCAGGCGGTATCGCGCGAGCGCCCCTTGTCGACCCGGGCCTGCCGGAAGATCCCCTCGAAGGTGAAACCGAGCCGCAGCGCCGCCTGCCGGGAGGGGAGGTTGAGGGCGTTGCACTTCCACTCGTAACGGCGATAGCCGAGGGCGAAGGCGCGCGCCATCATCAGCGCCATGGCGGCGGTGGCGAGCCGGGTGCGGCGCATCGCCGGGGCGAAGTGGAGCCAGCCCACCTCGATGCTGCCAGCGAGAGGGTCGATGCGCAGAAAGCTGGCGAGCCCGAGGGCGCGCCCGCTGGCGGCATCGACGATGGCGTAGAACTGGGGATCCCGCCCCGCCGCCATACGCGCCAGCCATCCCTGCCACTCGGTGCGGCTCGGGAAGGGGCCGCTGGTGAGGTAGGTCCAAAGGCTCCCGTCATCCTTGCCGAAGGCTTGCCAGAGGCTCGCTTCGTGGCGGGCCGGATCGAGTGGCTCGCAGCGACAGCCCCACCCCTCAAGCAGTTGCGCTTCGGGGAAACGGGCGCCATCCCAGCCGGCGACCAGCGGCCCGAGCGGTTGGCCAAACTCGTTGATCTCAGCAACCACAGCGCACCTCCTCGTTGGCCAGCTGGCCCGGCTCGTCGCCGAGCGCGACAGCAAAGCCATCCCGCTGCCACCAGTGGAGGCCGCCGATCAGCTCTTTGACCCGAAAACCGAGGCGCGCCAGCTTGCAGGCTCCCTGAGTCGATCCGTTGCAGCCGATGCCGTCGCAGTAGCAGACGTAGATGGCATCGCGATCGAGCCCGGCCACCCGCTCGGGCACCATCTCCCGGTGCGGCAGGGAGATGGCCCCAGGAATGTGGCCGGCGGCGTAGTGCGCTGGCGAGCGGGTGTCGATGACGACGATGCCGGCCGTTGCCGCCATCAGGTCGGCGGCCAGATCGGCGGCATCGGTGCGGCAGGCAAGCTGCACTTCGAAGAAGAGGGCGGCCTGCTCGGGCGAGAGCAGGCCGGTGGAACGAACGTGACTCATGATTAACTCCTTGTCTGATGGCAGAGCTCTACTCTAGCGGCATAATGGTTCATACGGATGTACCAATTCTGCTGGATGGAGTAGACCAATGAGCGCCTTGCCGACCCTGTTTGCCGAGAACGATGCCAGCCTGCCGGTTCAGGAGCGACTGGTGCGCACGGTGCGCGATGCCATCCTCGCCGGTCACCTGCCGCAGGGCAGCCGCCTGCCGCCGAGCCGGGTGCTGGCGCGGGATCTCTCCCTGTCGCGCGGCACGGTCGAACAGGCTTATGGCCGGCTGGAGGCGGAGGGCTACCTGACCCGCCGGGTCGGCGTGGGCAGCTTCGTGGCGCTGGCGGTGGTGCCCGCGCCGCGCAGTGGCCAGCGTGGTGGCGCCCCCCTGTCCAGGCGCGGGGCGGCAATCCTCGCCAGCGGCGCCTGTCAGGAGGAGACAGGCACCCCGCACAGTTTTGCCAGCGGTCAGGGCGACACGCTCGCCTTTCCCCGCGAGCTGTGGGGGCGACTGTTGCAGCAGCAGTGGCGCCGGCATGGGCCGCGCCTGATGCAGTATGGCGATCCCGCCGGTCTGCCCGCCCTGCGCCAGGCCATTGCCGCCTATCTGGTGCAGTCGCGCGGACTGGTCTGCCACCCGGAGCAGGTGCTGCTGCTCACCAGCTCCCAGCAGGGGATCCAGCTCGCCGCCCAGCTGCTGCTCGACCCCGGTGATACGGTCTGGCTGGAGGAGCCGGGTTACCTCGGCGCGCGCAATGCGATGCAGGCCGCCGGGGCGCACCTCCACCCGGTGCCGGTGGATGAGGAGGGGCTCAACCCGGCGGGCGATCATCCGGCGCCGCGCCTCATCTACACCACCCCTTCCCACCAGTATCCCCTCGGCATGGCGATGAGCCTGCCCCGGCGCATGGCGCTGCTGGCCCGCGCCGAGCGGGAGCAGGCCTGGATCCTGGAGGATGACTACGACGGCGAGTTTCAGTACGACCAGCGGCCGCTCCCCTCGCTGCAGGGGCTGGATCGCAGCGGCCGGGTCATCTATGTGGGTACCTTCAGCAAGGTGCTGTTCGGTTCGCTGCGCCTTGCCTATCTGGTGCTGCCACCGGCGCTGCTGGAGCCTTTCGCCCGCGCGCGCGCCGCGTTCGACGGTCACAGTAACCAGCTGTTGCAGGCGGTGACCGCCGAGTTTCTGCAGGGGGGCTACTTTGCCAGCCATCTGCGCCAGATGCGGCTGCTTTACCGCAGCCGGCGGGATCTGCTGCTGGCTCAGCTGGCCGAACAGTGCCCCCAGTTGACCCCCATCCACACCGGTGCCGGATTGCAGTGCACCGCGCTGTTGCCTCCCGGCGGCGAGGCGCGCTGGACAAACATGGCCAACCGGCAGAGGTTGGGATTGCGACCTCTGCGCCCCTTCTATCTGGGAGAGGCGGATCGGGAGGGGTGGCTGCTCGGTTATGCCGGCCTCGATAACGGCACCCTGCGCCAGCTCTGCCGCGACCTTGGCCGCGTACTGCGGGAGGGGTGATGCATTCCTTTCAGGCATGAAGTTGATAATTTAAATTCATTTCTGGAAGGTTTTGCCTCTCTCTATACTGTGAACCAGTTCACAGAAAGACCCTTAATCATGAAATCCCTTGCCCTGCGCTGGTTACAGACTCCCTTCCAGATTGTATTGCTGGCAGCCATCTGGCTGCTGGCCGATACCGCGGTTCGAACCCTCCACCTGCCGCTGCCCGCCAACCTCACCGGCATGCTGTTGCTGCTGGCCTGCATCCTGCTCGGAGTGGTCAAGGCTGAATGGTTCAGTGCCGGTGCGCGCTGGTTGCTGGCCGAGATGCTGCTCTTCTTCGTCCCTGCCGTAGTGGCGGTGGTCAACTATCAGGAGCTGCTGCTGCAAGAGGGGTGGCGCATCATGGTGGTGCTGCTGGTGAGCACCACCCTGGTACTCGGCACCACTGCGCTGGTGGTGGATCGGGTTTACCGCCTCGAACTGAAACTGGCCCGCCGGAGTCGCCGTCATGTCTGATACCCTGCTCGGGCTGATCTGTTTCGCCCTTACCCTGCTCTTCTACTACGCCAGCAAATGGCTCTACGGCAAAAAGCGGATCCTGCCGCTGATGCCGCTGCTGCTGGCTCCGACCCTGCTGGTGGCCGTGGTGCTGCTGTTCCACATCCCCTATCAGGACTACATGGCGGAATCCCACTGGCTGCTCTGGCTGCTGGGCCCGGCGACCGTCGCCTTCGCGGTGCCGGTCTACGAGAACCGCCAGCTCATTCGTCGCCACTGGCTGTCGCTGTCGGTGGGGGTGGTCGCCTCGGTCATCATGGCGGTGGGGAGTACCGTGCTGCTGGCCCGCTGGCTCGATCTCTCCGACATGCTGCAGCGCAGTCTGGCGATGCGCTCCATCACGACGCCGTTTGCGGTGGAGGCGACCCGCGCCATCGGCGGTCAGAGCGATCTCACGGCGCTGTTTGTGGTGCTGACCGGCGTCATCGGCATGGCGGTGGGGGAGAGCGTGCTCACCGTGCTGGCCATCCGCAGCCGTCTCGGCAAGGGGGCGGGGTTTGGCGCCTCGGCCCACGGCGCCGGCACCGCCAAGGCCTATCAGATGGGTAACGAAGAGGGGGTGGTCTCCAGCATGGTGATGATGATTGCCGGCATGGTGACCGTGCTGCTGGCGCCCCTGCTGGGCCGAATGTTCTGGTAGGCTGAGCTTCCCTTTACAAGGCTGCTCGTCCCGGCACTACACTCTAGTGAGCGTGTTTTCCCGGGATGAGCAGTATGACCTTTCATCGCCTCGCGTCCTTCTTGCTGCTGTGCAGCCTCTCACTTCTTGCCGCCCCCCTGCGGGCGAGCGACGTCTTTACCCATATCAGCCCGGAGAGTGACCGGGATCAGCGCACCATCTATTTTCGCGAGCTGCTGCAGCTGGCGCTGGAAAAAACCCGCGACAGCTTCGGTGACTACGAGCTGCGGGCGGCGCCGCCGATGAACCGGATCCGGCTGCGGCAGGTGCTGCAGACCAACCTCTACCCCAACTTCTTTGCCGTCGATACGCCGCAGCCCGATAGCGGTGAGGCCCTCGACTATGTCCGCTTTCCGGTGGAACTCGGCATCCTCGGCTATCGCATCTGCTTCGTCAGCCCGCAGCAGGCGAAGGCGATTGCCGGTGTGACCCGCTTCGAGCAGCTCAAGCAGTACCAGAACGTGCAGGGGCGCGGCTGGCAGGATGCCGCCATTTTGCGGGCGGCCGGTCTGCAGGTGCAGGAGGTGGACAGCTACGAGCGGCTGTTCAAGCTGGTGGCTCGCGGGCGGGCCGATCTCTTCTGCCGCGGCGCCAACGAGCTCTTCACCGAGCTGGAGCAGCACCGGGATCTGCCCGGCCTCACCGTGGAGCAGCATATCGCCCTACACTACCCATTCCTCCATCTCTTTTACACCTTCAAGGAGAATCAGGCGGGGATCCGGCGCATTCAGGCCGGGCTCAAGCTGGCGTGGCAGGATGGCTCGCTGCAGCGACTCTGGCTGCACAACTTCAAACCCTCCCTCGATCAGGCCAGGCTCCATGAGCGGCAGCTGTTCGAGCTGCCCAACCCCTTGCTCAAGGGGATCGACTTTGATTACGACGCCTACCACTACGATCCGGTGACTGGGCGTTTCGGCCCCGGCTTGCCCTGAGTTAGGCGAGAACACGGCCAGCCCTGCGGCTGGCCTTTTTGCGGCGCAAATCATTCCAAAGTGGCATGATGTTTATTATTTAAATTCATTTTTAGAATGATTTTTTGCTGCATATACTGGCTTCGCTTCACGGTATCGGCGCAGCGACACTGTCCGAACCGTCCAGTTCAGGCGTCTTGGTGTCCGACATGAAGGCGTCCATCACCGATCGGGGCATGCCCCGGATTTGTTACCGCTGACGGAGCCTTCACATGTTCTCTTCTGCTACCAACGCGCTCATTGTCGAAGGGGGCGCCATGCGCGGCATCTTCGCCAGTGGCGTGCTCGATGCCTTCGTGGAAAGCCACCACTACCCGTTCGATTTCGTCATGGGCGTCTCGGCCGGGGCGACCAATCTGGTCTCTTACCTGAGCGAGCAGCCACGCCGCAGCCATCACATCATCACCGAGCTGGCCTGCAGCAGCGACTTTCTCGACCCGCTGCGCTTCGTCAAGGGGGGCGATCTGGTGGATATCAGCTGGCTCTGGCGAACCAGTCGTTACCGTTTTCCCCTCGATCTCGACACCTTCTCCGCCTGCCGCATTCCCTTCTATGCGGTGACCACCGATGTGGCGACCGGTGAAGCCGTCTACCTGCCTGTGCGCCCCGACAACATGGACGAGGTGCTGACCGCCACCTGCGCCCTGCCGGTGGTGCAGCACGAGACTCCCTCTGTCGATGGCCGTCCCATGGCGGATGGCGGCATCAGCGACTCCATCCCGGTGATCGAGGCCTATCGACGCGGGGCACGGCGGATGACGGTGGTGCTCTCCGAGCCGCGCGGTTATCGCAAGAAGCCGGCCCGCTTCTGCTGGATGGTGAAGGCGCTGCTCAAGACCCAGCCTGCACTGGCACAGGCGATGCTGGCACGGGATGTGGCCTACAACCGCGCCCTCGACTTTATCGAAACGCCGCCCGCCGATTGCGAGATCGAGGTGATCGCGCCACCGGCCGGTTTTCCGGTCTCCCGCTTTACCCGCGATCAGCTCAAGCTGGAGTCCGGCTATCTGCAGGGCTACTGGCAAGGGCGCCAGAGTCTGCTGCGGGCGGCTGGCGAGGTGATGGCAGTCGCCTGAGGGCCAAACATTGATTGGATGAGTCTGGCAGTATCAAAGGTCGGTTCATTCCTCTATTTGCGTTGTAGCTGTTGATCCGCCATCGGCATGACTTGCTAGCCGGCAGCAACCAGGTGACATATAGATTCATCCCATTATTTGATGGTTGATGACGGGGCATCCTTTTCCCTTATTTTCACCGATGTTGTTTTTGGTCGCTATTTATATGCCGGGGAGGATTATCTGAAAATTGAAAAGGAATATTGTTATGGCAACCCAAGAGTTGGAATTGTGCGTAGCTGAAAGCCACTATTACAATATTGTCGCAGAGCTGCTTGAATATGCCGGTGTGACGATTAATGGCCCCCAGCCATATGATATCAAAATAAATAATCACCTCTTTTTCTCCCGGGTTATCAAAGAGGGGTCGTTGGGACTGGGTGAGAGCTACATGGATGGCTGGTGGGATTGCCCACGGCTTGACATGCTGTTCCATCGCCTGCTGGTGGCCGGAGTTGAAGAGCGTGTTCCGCGTCACCTCTCCGACATTGCTTATGTACTCACCAGCCGACTGGTGAACAGGCAGAGTCGCAGACGTGCCTGGCAGGTCGGGCGGGAGCATTATGATCTTGGCAACGATCTGTTTGAGCTGATGCTGGACCCCTATATGCAGTACTCCTGTGGTTACTGGGCCAGAGCCGATAATCTGGAGCAGGCGCAGAGCGATAAACTGCACCTGATTTGCGAAAAGCTGCGGCTGCAAAAGGGGATGCGGCTGCTGGATATCGGATGTGGCTGGGGTGGACTGGCTCGTTTTGCTGCCGAGCATTATGGGGTGTCGGTGGTCGGTGTGACCATCTCGGCGGAGCAGCAGGCGCTGGCACAGGAGAACTGTTCCGGGTTGCCGGTCGAGATCCGTCTGCAGGATTATCGCGATCTCAACGAGCAATTTGACCGGATTGTATCGGTAGGGATGTTTGAACACGTCGGGCCGAAAAACTATGCGACCTATTTTGAGGTGGTCGCCAATAATCTGGTAGAAGATGGCCTTTTCCTATTGCATTCCATCGGTTCAAATAAAACTGATTTGAATGTGGACAAGTGGATTGATAAATATATTTTTCCGAATGGTTGTCTCCCCTCGATATTGCAAATAGCCCAGAGCAGTGAAAAACAATTTGTCATGGAAGATTGGCATAATTTCGGTGCCGATTATGATCGCACCCTGATGGCATGGCTGACTCGTTTCAATGCGGCCTGGCCGAAATTGAAGTCGCATTACAACGAGCGATTCTACCGGATGTTCACCTATTACCTGAATGCTTGTGCCGGAGCATTCCGGGCGCGGGATATTCAGCTCTGGCAGGTGCTGTTCAGCCCCAAAGGGGTGACCGGCGGGATCCGTGTGCCCCGTTAGGGCGTGGGGCGCTGGTGCGAATGAAAAGGGGAACCTCGCGGTTCCCCTTTTATCTTTCTGATCGGCAGGCGCTGGTTACAGCATCTGCTTGAGGCGATAGAGCAGATCCAGCGCCTGCCGCGGGGTGAGCTCGTCGGGGCGCACCGCTTCCAGCTCATCGACTACCGGATGGCTCTGGGGCGCTATGGCCACCGGGGCCGGGCGGGTTTCACCGGCGGCTACCGGGGTGGCGCTCTCCAGCTCATGCAGTTTGTGACGGGCCTGCTGGATCACCGATTTCGGCACCCCCGCCAGTGCGGCAACTTGCAGACCGTAGGAGCGGCTGGCCGCCCCTTCCTGCACCGCGTGCATAAAGGCGATGGTGTCGCCGTGCTCCACCGCATCGAGGTGGACGTTGGCCAGCCCGCTCATCAGCTCCGGCAGGCGGGTCAGCTCGAAGTAGTGGGTGGCAAACAGGGTGTAGGCGCCGATCTTGCTCGCCAGCTGCTCGGCGCAGGCCCACGCCAGCGAGAGACCGTCGTAGGTGCTGGTGCCGCGGCCGATCTCGTCCATCAGCACCAGACTGCGGGCGGTGGCGTTGTTGAGGATATTGGCGGTCTCGGTCATCTCGACCATAAAGGTGGATCTTCCTGAGGCCAGATCATCCGAGGCTCCGATGCGGGTGAAGATGCGGTCGATGGGGCCGATGCGGGCACTGTCGGCCGGGACGAAGGCGCCGATATGGGCCAGCAGCACGATCAGCGCGGTCTGGCGCATGTAGGTCGATTTACCGCCCATGTTGGGGCCGGTGATGATCAGCATCCGCCGCTCCCGCTCCAGCCGGATCGGGTTGGCGATGAAGGGGTCGGTCATCACCTGCTCCACCACCGGATGGCGGCCCGCCTCGATGAGGATCTGATCTTCGTCGATGAGGGTGGGGCAGCGATAGTCGAGGGTCTCGGCCCGCTCGGCCAGGTTGGCCAGCACGTCCAGCTCCGCCAGCGCAGCAGCAGACTCCTGCAGATCGCCCAGATGCGGCAGCAGGGCATCGAGCAGCTCTTCGTAGAGCCGTTTCTCCAGCGCCAGCGCCTGCGCCTGGGCAGTGAGCACCCGATCCTCGTACTTCTTCAGCTCGTCGATAATGTAGCGTTCGTTGTTCTTGAGGGTCTGGCGGCGGATGTAGTGGGCCGGCACCAGATGGCTGTTGGCGCGGCTCACCTCGATATAGAAGCCGTGCACCTTGTTGTAACCCACCTTGAGGGTGTTGATGCCGGTCAGCAGCTTTTCCCGCTCCTCGATGCGGGCGAGGCTGGCGGTGGCGCCGTTGGCCAGATCCCGCAGCTCGTCCAGCTCGGCGTTGAACCCTTCACGGATCACGCCGCCATCGCGGATCAGCACCGGCGGCACTTCCATCACGGCGCGCTCCAGCAGATCGAAGAGCTCGGGGAAGGTGCTGGCCCGCTCGCGCAACTGCTGCACCGCTTCGTGCTCGCTCTCCGCCAGCAGGCGCTGCAGTTCGGGCAGCTGGGCGAAAGCCTGCCGCAGCCGGGTGAGATCGCGCGGACGGGCCGAGCGCAGGGCCAGACGCGCCAGCACCCGCTCCACATCGCCGACCTGACGCAGCAGACCACCCAACTCGTCATAGAGGTTCTGCTCGATCAGCTCCTTGATGGTGCTCTGGCGACCTTTCAGGATCACCCGATCGCGGATCGGCTGGTGGATCCAGCGCTTGAGCAGCCGGCTGCCCATGGGGGTGGCGGTGCAATCGAGCACGGCGGAGAGGGTGTTGTCGTGACCGCCGGCCAGATTCTGGGTCAGCTCCAGATTGCGGCGGGTGGCGGCATCCATGATGACCGCGTGATCCGGCTGCTCGAGGCGCACGCTGCGAATGTGGGGCAGGGCGGTGCGCTGGGTGTCCTTGACGTACTGCATCAGGCAGCCGGCGGCGCACAGGGCGGTCTCGCTCTGTTCGACGCCAAAGCCCACCAGATCCTGGGTACCGAACTGTTGGCACAACAGCTTGCGGGCGGTGCCAAGTTCGAACTCCCACTCCGGGCGCCGGCGCAGACCGCGGCGACCCTCGACGTGGTGCAGGAAGGCGAAGGATTCGGGGTAGAGCAGCTCCGCCGGATTGGTGCGCTGCAGCTCCGCCAGCAGGGTCTCTTCCTTCTCGAACTGGTTGATGAAGAAGCGACCGGAGCCGATGTCCATGGTGCCGTAACCGAAGCGACGGCCATCGTGATAGACGGCGGCGATCAGGTTGTCCTGCCGCTCGCTGAGCAGCGCCTCGTCGGAGACGGTGCCCGGGGTGATGATGCGAATGACCTTGCGCTCCACCGGCCCCTTGCTGGTGGCGGGGTCTCCCACCTGCTCACAGATGGCGGCAGATTCGCCGAGCTGCACCAGCTTGGCCAGATAACCCTCGATGGCGTGATAGGGCACGCCCGCCATCGGGATGGGGCTGCCGGCCGACTGGCCGCGCTTGGTCAGGGAGATGTCGAGCAGCTGGGAGGCCTTGCGGGCATCGTCATAGAACAACTCGTAGAAGTCGCCCATCCGGTAGAACAGCAGGATCTCCGGGTTCTCGGCCTTGAGGGTCAGATACTGCTGCATCATGGGCGTGTGGGCGCTGAGATTGGCGCTTGGCGCGGCGCCAGTAGCTTGGTGTTGTGCGGTCATGTTCTATTCCAGAAGGGGCCTCTGCGGGCCCGGGTCTGCGGTGATGAGCCTTGAGCTTGATGGCGCCATTCTACACATAAGCGCCGCGCCGGGGGAGGTTGGCTCACACCACCATTTGGTTGATGCGAGTCATCTGCCTTGTGACAATCAGCTCAGTTGCGAGGGGCTGCGGCGGGATCGCATAATGTGCCCTTTCCACGAATCAGAAGGAGCTGTGATGAAACTGGACGCAGAGATAGAGCACCTCGCCATCGAGCTGGGGCGGGCCCTTGGTCAACGGGGCTGGCTGGCGGCGACCGCCGAATCCTGTACCGGCGGTGGGGTGGCTACGGCCATCACCGACATCGCGGGTAGCTCCGGCTGGTTCGATCGCGGCTTTGTCACCTACACCAACGAGGCCAAACAGCAGATGCTGGGAGTGAGCCGCGAGAGCCTTGAGCGGCACGGCGCGGTGAGCGAGGCGGTGGTGCTGGAGATGGCCCGCGGCGCGCTGGCGCACTCGTCTGCCTCCATCAGCGTTGCCATCAGCGGTATCGCCGGCCCCGGCGGTGCGACCGAGGGCAAGCCGGTCGGCACCGTCTGGTTCGCCTGGGCCGACAGCAATGGCCGCCACCACTCCCTGCTGGCCCGCTTCGACGGGGATCGCCGGCAGGTGCGCCAGCAGGCGGTGAGACAGGCCTTGTCGGGTCTGTTGGCCCTGCTCAGATAAATTGGGCTTGATACTGTATGAATAGACAGTATACTTAGCCCAACTTCATTTTTTATTCACGATTTCCAGCGGAGATTGGCATGGATCAGAACAAACAGAAGGCACTGGCGGCTGCGCTGGGTCAGATTGAAAAGCAGTTCGGCAAAGGCTCCATCATGCGTCTGGGCGACAGCAAGACCATGGATATCGAAGCCATCTCCACCGGCTCCCTCTCTCTGGACGTGGCGCTGGGGATCGGTGGTCTGCCGTGCGGTCGTATCGTCGAGATCTACGGCCCGGAATCTTCCGGTAAAACCACCCTCACCCTGCAGGTGATCGCCGAAGCCCAGAAGAAGGGCAAGACCTGTGCCTTCGTCGATGCGGAGCACGCGCTGGATCCCATCTATGCCGCCAAGCTGGGCGTCAACGTCGACGACCTGCTCATCTCCCAGCCGGATACCGGTGAACAGGCGCTGGAGATCTGCGACATGCTGGTTCGCTCCAACGCCGTTGACGTCATCATCGTCGACTCCGTGGCGGCCCTGACTCCGAAAGCGGAAATCGAAGGCGAGATGGGTGACTCCCACGTTGGCCTGCAGGCCCGTCTGATGTCCCAGGCGCTGCGCAAGCTGACCGCCAACATCAAGAACGCCAACTGCCTGTGCATCTTCATCAACCAGATCCGGATGAAGATCGGCGTCATGTTCGGCAGCCCGGAGACCACTACCGGTGGTAACGCGCTCAAGTTCTACGCCTCAGTGCGTCTGGATATCCGTCGTACCGGCGCCATCAAGGAAGGTGACGAAGTGGTCGGTAACGAGACCCGCGTCAAGGTAGTGAAGAACAAGGTGGCTCCTCCCTTCAAGCAGGCCGAATTCCAGATCTTCTACGGTGCCGGTATCTCCAAAGAGGGCGAGCTGGTGGATCTGGGCGTCAAGCACAAGCTGATCGACAAGGCGGGTGCCTGGTACAGCTACAACGGCGAGAAGATTGGTCAGGGCAAGGCCAACGTGATGAAGCTGTTCGCCGAGAACAAGGCGCTGGCTGGCGAAGTGGAAGCCAAACTGCGCGAGCTGCTGCTCTCCGGTGCCGTACCTGTCGATGACAAGGCTGCATCGGTTGAGGCAGAAGAGTTCGATGCCGAAAGCGAACAAGAGTTCGAATAAGGAACAAAGGAAGGCCGGGTAGATACCCGGCCTTGTTATTTATGATGGTTGATGAATCCGTGACCGAACCGCTCGAGCCCGCCGAGCCGACCTTTGCCGAGCAGCTGGCCGCTGCCCGCGGCTATGCCATGCGCAGTCTGGCCCGCCGCGAGAGTGCCGAATCGGAGCTGGCCAGACGCCTGCGCCAGCAGGGCTATCAGGAAGAGGTGATCGAGGCGGTGGTCGACTACTGCCGCGGTTATAACTGGGTCAATGACGAACGTTATGGTGCCATGGCGGTGCGGGCCGGAGCCGCCAAGGGACATGGCCCGCTCAAAATCCGTTTCGACCTGCGCCGCAAGGGGCTGGACGATGGCCAGATCGATGCCGCCTTCGAGCAGCCGGAGCTGGACTGGTTCGAGCTTGCCTTCGAACTGCTGGAGCGACGGGCAAAAATTGCCGATCTGGCCGATTTCAAGCTGCGGATGAAGTGGCTCAAATATCTGCTGGGGCGCGGCTTTACCCAGGATCAGGCCCGTTATGCTATCTCGGCACTGCAGGAGCGGGAGGAGTAACGCCACTGCGTGGCAACCGTCGTTTTACCTCTCCTTGTTGCAGGTTTTTCCTGCCGGCTCAGTAGCTTGCGAGCGCAATCCCGAAAAAGCCGCCTTTTGTTCAGCTCATCCCTCTTTATGCGCTGCTTTTTTGCCTCTCGACAGTGAAAAAAGCCACTGTGGGCAGTGGCGCTCTTTTCTGGCCCGTTTATGTGCGCTTTTTCGCCCGTGGCGGCCCTGTCCGTTTTACTTTACCCCGCAGAAAACTTACATTAATGCGGTTAAAAGTCCGTATTCGAATCAAGCAGGATTTTCCATGTATATGTCCACGTCAGAGATTCGCGCTGCGTTTCTCGAGTATTTCCGTTCCCAGGGGCACCAGGTTGTCTCCTCCAGCTCGCTGGTACCGCATAACGACCCGACCCTGTTGTTTACCAACGCGGGTATGAACCAGTTCAAGGACGTGTTCCTTGGCGCAGACAAGCGTGCCTACAATCGCGCGACGACTTCCCAGCGTTGCGTGCGTGCCGGTGGTAAGCACAACGATCTGGAAAACGTCGGCTATACCGCTCGTCACCACACCTTCTTCGAAATGCTGGGCAACTTCAGCTTCGGTGACTACTTCAAACAGGATGCCATCAAGTTTGCATGGGGCTTCCTGACCGAGGTGCTGCAGCTGCCGAAAGATCGCCTGCTGGTGACCGTCTACGCGACTGACGATGAAGCTTTCGATATCTGGGAAAAAGAGGTCGGTGTCCCGGCCGATCGCATCGTGCGCATCGGTGACAACAAAGGGGCCCCTTACGCTTCCGACAACTTCTGGGCGATGGGCGATACCGGCCCGTGCGGTCCCTGCACCGAGATCTTCTATGACCACGGCGATCACATCTGGGGTGGCCGTCCCGGCTCACCGGAAGAGGATGGCGACCGTTTCATCGAGATCTGGAACGTGGTGTTCATGCAGTTCAACCGTCAGGCTGACGGCACCATGGAGCCGCTGCCGCGTCCGTCCGTGGATACCGGCATGGGGCTGGAGCGTATCTCCGCCATCATGCAGGGTGTCCACTCCAACTATGAAATCGACATCTTCCAGGCGCTGATCAAGAAAGCGGCCGAGATTGTCGGCACTACCGATCTGAGCAACCAGTCCCTGCGCGTCATCGCTGACCACATCCGCTCCTGCGCCTTCCTGGTGGCAGATGGCGTGATGCCGTCCAACGAAGGCCGTGGCTATGTGCTGCGCCGCATCATCCGCCGCGCCGTGCGTCACGGTCGCAAGCTGGGCGCTACCGATGTCTTCTTCTACAAACTGGCTGCCGAGCTTGCAGTGCAGATGAAGGATGTCGCTGCCGAGCTGATCGCCCAGCTGCCGCTGGTCGAGCGCGTGCTGCGCATCGAAGAGGAGCAGTTCGTCCGCACTCTGGATCGCGGTCTGCTGCTGCTGGAAGACGCTCTGGCCAACCTGGGCGATGCCAAGGTTATTCCGGGCGAAGTGGTGTTCAAGCTCTATGACACTTACGGCTTCCCGGCCGACCTGACTGCCGACGTGGTGCGCGAGCGCGAGATCGGCATCGACGAAGAGGGCTTCAAGGCCGAGATGGAGAAGCAGCGTGCTCGTGCCAAGGAAGCGTCCAGCTTCGGCGTGAACTACAACGAGATGCTCAAGCTCGACTTCGAGACCCCCTTCACCGGTTACAAGACCCTGAGCGAGCGCACTCGCGTGGTCGGCATCTACAAGGGTGTGGAAGAGGTGAGCGGTCTTATCGCCGGTGACGAAGCTGTCATCGTGCTGGAGGAGACCCCCTTCTACGCCGAGTCCGGCGGCCAGATTGGCGACAGCGGTACCCTGAAAGTGGACGACGGCATCTTTGCCGTGACCGACACCCTGAAAGCGGGCAAGGCGATCATCCACAAGGGCTACATGGAGCTGGGCACCCTGGAGAAAGGGGCTGAGGTCGAGGCCGTGGTGGATACTGACCGTCGTCAGGCCATCGCCCTGAACCACTCCGTGACTCACCTGCTGCACGCAGCTCTGCGTCAGGCTCTGGGCGAGCATGTCACCCAGAAAGGTTCTCTGGTAGGGGCCGAGCGCATGCGTTTCGACTTCTCCCACTTCGAGGGGCTGACCATGGCGACCATTCGCCGGGTCGAGGAGCTGGTCAACAACCAGATCCGCGCCAACCACGAAATCACCACCCAGCTGATGGATCTGGAAGCGGCCAAGTCCGCCGGTGCCATGGCGCTGTTTGGTGAGAAATATGAAGACGACGTGCGTGTCGTGCGCATGGGCGACTACTCCACCGAGCTGTGTGGCGGTACTCACGCCAAGCGCACCGGTGATATCGGCTTCTTCAAGATCATCGCCGAGAGCGGTATCGCTGCTGGCGTGCGCCGTATCGAAGCTGTGACCGGCAAAGCGGCCATCGACTTCATGCATCAGGTTGGCGAGCAGATCGAAGAGGCTGCTGCCCTGGTGAAAGGTGACCAGTTCTGCATCGCCGACAAGGTTCGCCAGATGCTGGACAAGGCCAAGATGATGGAGCGCGAGCTGGAGCAGCTCAAGGCCAAGCTGGCCGCTCAGGCCGGTAACGACCTGCTGGGTCAGGTGATCGAGATCAACGGTCAGAAGGTGCTGGTTGCAGCGCTGGAAGGGGCCGATCCGAAATCCCTGCGCGGCATGCTGGACGAGCTGAAAAACCAGATGAAGTCCGGTGTTGTGTTGCTGGCAACCTGTGCCGATGGCAAGGTCAACCTGATTGCGGGCGTCACCAACGACCTGACCGGCAAGGTCAAGGCCGGTGAGCTGGTCAATCTGGTTGCCCAGCAGGTGGGTGGCAAGGGCGGTGGCCGTCCGGACATGGCACAGGCGGGTGGTACCCAGCCTGAGGCGGTGCCGGCAGCGCTGCAATCCGTTCACTCCTGGCTGGAAGAGCGCCTGTAATCGGGCGAGGTGATCTGTGGCACTCTATGTACAGAAGTACGGCGGCACCTCGGTCGGCACACTGGAGCGGATCGAGGCGGTAGCTGAGCGGGTCGAGCAGACCCGCGCCCAGGGACACGACGTGGTGGTGGTTGTCTCCGCCATGTCGGGCGAAACCAACCGGTTGCTGGGCATGGCCCAGCAACTGGATCCTGATGCCAACCGGCGCGAGATGGATGTACTGGTCTCCACCGGTGAGCAGGTCACCATAGCGCTGCTGGCCATCGCGTTGAACAAACGCGGTTGCCCGGCGGTCTCGATGACTGGCGATCAGGTACGGATTCATACCGATTCCGCCTATGGCAAGGCGCGCATCACCCACATCGACACCGAGCTGGTTCATGCTGAACTGGCTGCAGGCAAGGTGGTGGTGATCGCCGGTTTCCAGGGCCGTGACGAGCATAACGCCATCACGACGCTGGGCCGCGGCGGTTCGGATACCACGGCAGTTGCCGTGGCGGCGGCCATCAAGGCCGATGAGTGCCAGATCTTTACCGATGTGGATGGGGTATACACCACGGATCCGCGCATCGAGCCCAAGGCTCGTCGTCTCGACACCATCACCTTCGAGGAGATGCTGGAGATGGCCAGTCTCGGCGCCAAGGTGCTGCAGATCCGCTCGGTGGAGTTTGCGGGCAAGTACCGCGTCCCGCTGCGGGTGCTGTCGAGCTTTGTCGACGGAGAGGGAACCTTAATCACATATGGAGGTGAGAGGATGGAAGCTCCCCTGGTATCCGGGATCGCTTTTAACCGCAACGAGGCCAGCCTGACCATTCTGGGTGTGCCGGACAGACCGACCGTGGCTGCGCAGATCCTGAACCCGATCAGCGACGCCAACATTGATGTCGACATGATTGTGCAAAATACCCTGGGAGATGGCACCGCCGACTTCACCTTCACGGTGAATCGTGACGACTACCGCCGTGCCCGTGCGCTGCTGGAGGAGACTGCGACCGAGTTGGGCGCCTCCTGCGTGCAGGGGAATGGCGAGATTGCCAAGGTCTCCATTGTCGGTGTCGGCATGTGGAACCATCCCGGTGTTGCGCGCACCATGTTCAAGGTATTGGGCGAGGAGGGGATCAACATGCAGTTGATTTCTACCTCTGAAATCAAAATCTCGGTGGTGATTGACGAGAAGTATCTGGAGCTGGCGGTGCGGGCCCTGCACGCCGCTTTTGGATTGGATCAAGCGCCCCAAGAGCAGCCTTTGGGCTAACAATCGCTGATTGATTTAGTTTCAACCATTTACCATATCGGTATCTTTGTAAGATAATGTCGCATATCGATATAAAAACAAAACAGGATACAGGAGCAAGCGAATGCTTATTTTGACTCGTCGTGTAGGGGAAACCCTGATGATTGGTGATGAAGTGACTGTCACCGTACTGGGCGTTAAAGGCAACCAGGTTCGTATCGGTGTTAACGCGCCGAAAGAGGTCTCCGTACACCGCGAAGAGATCTACCAGCGCATCCAGGCTGAGAAAGTACCGGGTCAATCCGGCTTCTAAGCGGCTTTAATGGCTGTGACAAGGCGACACCTCATGTGTCGCCTTTTGTTTTTTAAGGCCAGGCAAAACCGCGCTGCAAGGTGCAAAAGAGCGGGATAAGTGTCGATATTGTTTGAATATTCCACGCTTTGGCCAAATGCTGAGCGAACACGCTTTTTTCTCCAAAAAAGTGTTTGACTAAAAATCCCTGTGAAGTATTATCAGCCCCGCAAACGGAGAGGTGGCCGAGAGGCTGAAGGCGCTCCCCTGCTAAGGGAGTATGCGGCTTATACCCGCATCGGGGGTTCGAATCCCCCCTTCTCCGCCATTTTGCGCCCGTAGCTCAGCTGGATAGAGTACCTGGCTACGAACCAGGTGGTCAGAGGTTCGAATCCTCTCGGGCGCACCATAT
>NZ_JANFNW010000005.1:0-15530 GCF_024436135.1 Aeromonas sp. SG16 | reverse complement strand
CGCCCGTAGCTCAGCTGGATAGAGTACCTGGCTACGAACCAGGTGGTCAGAGGTTCGAATCCTCTCGGGCGCACCATACAGACAGCCTCGACTTAGGTCGGGGCTGTTTTTTTATGGGCGTTTTTCACCCTCTATCCATCTCGCTTGTTCCCGCTAATGGTGCTGCAACGGCCTCTTCCCAGCTTGCCGCAATACCTGTATTCCCACTTCTTCCTGCCTGTTTCTCCTCGTTAGCCTACAGCGTCAAAACCTCGCTGTTTGCAGTGGCTGATCTTGCATGCGTGGATACCTGTTCACTATCGCCAAATGCCTTTAACGCGCTTCTGCGCGGTTTGGCGGCAATAAAAAAGGATGCCGCAGCATCCTTTTTCAGTAGAAGTGATTCACTCAGCTTTTCAGCCATTTGCGAATGCGGTTGGCATCGCCGACCGGGGTGCGTTTGCCCACCGAGTTGAGCAGCACGATGGCCAGCTCGCGGTTGTCCGGCTTGGCCCGCATTACCAGACAGCGGCCCGCTTCATCGGTAAAGCCGGTCTTGGAGAGGCGCACATCCCAATCCGGGTTTTTCACCAGCGGGTTGGTGTTGTTGAACATCAGGCTGTAGGCCGGGGTGCTGAAACGCATCTCGCGGTTCTCGTCCTGAGTGAACTGGCGGATCAGCGGCTGGCGATAGGCCGCAGCCACCAGCTTGGCCAGATCCTGCGCGGTCGCGACGTTGCGGGTCGAGAGGCCGGTGGAGTCGTAGAAGTGGGTATTGCGCATGCCCAGCTGACGCGCCTTGTTGTTCATGGCGCGCACGAAGGCGCTGCGGCCGCCCGGGTAGTGGCGGCCAAGGGCCGAGGCCATCCGGTTCTCGGAGGACATCAGCGCCAGATGCAGGGCGTCGCGGCGGGTCACCTTGGTGCCCATGCGAATGCGTGAGTGGGTGTGCTTGACCCGGTCGATGTCATCCTTGTCGACCGTGATGATCTGATCCAGATTCTGCCGGGCTTCCAGTACCACCAGCGCCGTCATCAGTTTGGTGAGGGAGGCGATGGGGCGGGCCTTGTTGGCATTCTTCTGATAAAGGGTCTTGCCCGAGTTGACGTCTACCACCAGTGCGCTTTCCGAGCGTACATCCAGCTTGGCAGGGCTGGGGGCGGCACTCGCCGCAGGCAATCCCAGCATTCCCATCAAGCCGACAACCAGCGCAACTGCGCGAATCCGACACCGCATACTACCGACTCCATTCCCATCGAAAAAAGGCGCTAGATTCACTCATTTTTGACCCGGCTTTACAAGGGGCGATCGAGACTATTTCTGCGCTTTGCGCAAAAGCGGGATCAAAAAAGCCCTCCATGGGAGGGCTCTTCGTGCAGGCATGGTCAGCCGGCGTCAGTTCTGGGTCCGTGTGGACTTGCGCTTGCTGATCCAGCGCCAGATGAGGGCGATGACGCCACCTACCAGCAGCACCACCGGCAGGTAGATGATGATGCTGAGGAACTGGGACTGATATTCGGCCGCCAGTTTGGTGTGGCTCAGGTAGTAGCCAAAGCCCACCAGCGGGCAGATCCACATGATGGAGCTGATCAGATTGACGATGAGAAAGCGGCCCTGCGGCAGTTCGGTGGCGCCGACTATGTAGGGGTAGGCGGTGCGGACGAAGGCGATGTAGCGGGCGGTGATCAGGGTGATGATCCCGTATTTGTCCAGCAGGTAGTAAACCTTCTGCTGGTGCTTCTCTTCCACATGGGAGAGCAGCCGGTGGTAGAGCTGGGTATGGCCGAGGAAGCGCCCCTGCATGTAGCCGAGCCAGGTGCCGACAAAGGTGGCCATGATCAGCAGCGGGATCACCCCGAAGGAGAGCACGTCCTGATAGATGAGGACGCCGGTCAGGATCAACAGGCTGTCGCCGGGCAGGAAAGCGGTGGGGATAAAGCCATTTTCCAATACCAGAAAGGTCAGTAAGACGGCGCAAACCATGAAGGCCATCTTGGGATCGGACAGGGTCACCAGATCCTGATGCATAAAGGCGTGAGCCAGTTGGTAAAACCGCTCCATACTTGCAAACTCCGCAGGTTAGCTGGGTTGATCGGTCAAGGGCATGGCGAGCACCTTGTCGATGCGCAGACCATCCATGTCAACAATTTCCAGTTGCCACTGTTCCAGGGTCACCAGATCGCCGGTGTGTGGAACACGACCAAGGAGCAGCATGATAAGCCCTCCGAGGGTGTGATAGTGATGTTTTTCTTCTTCCGGCAGGCGAACCAGCTCCAGACAGTCCTTCAACTCGGGCAGCGGGATCAGGCCATCGAGCAGCCAGCTGCCGTCAGCGCGCTGGAATGCCCAGTTGTCCTCGCCATCCTCCTGCTGGAAATCCCCGGCCAGCGCCTCCAGCAGATCCTGCTGGGTGACCAGCCCCTGCAGCTCGCCATACTCGTCCACCACCATCACCATCTGTTCGCTGTGGGTGCGGAAGTGGTTGAGCAGCTCGACCCCGTTGAGGGTCTCGGGCAGCAGGCTGCAATCCTGGGTCAGGGCCGCCAGATCGATGGGCTCCCCCTTGATGTAGGCGTGCAGCACCTTGCTGACGTTGATGACCCCTACCAGATCCGACAGGCTGCCGTCGCAGACCGGGAAGAAGCTGTGACGATACTCCACCAGCCGTTGCAGGTTGGCCTCCAGCGGCAGCGCCAGATCCAGATAGCGGATATCGCTGCGCGGCACCATCAGGGAGGAGAGGCTGCGCTCGTCTAAACGAAACACGTTGCGCAGCATGGTGTGTTCGTGATCCTCGATCACCCCGGCTTCCGACCCCTCTACCAGCATGGCATGGATCTCCTCCTCGGTGACGTTGGCGTTGCCATTCTGGTTGACCCGCAGCAGACGCAAGGTGGTGTTGGTGGATGCCGAGAGCAGCCAGACGAAGGGGCGGGTCATGATGGCAAGCCACAGCATGGGGCGCGCCACCATACAGGCGATGCGCTCGGCGCTGAGCTGGCCAAGCCGCTTGGGCACCAGTTCACCGACCACGATGGAGAGGTAGGTTACTCCCACCACCACGATGACGGTGGCGATAAGTCCGCTGCTCTTGGGGGAGAGTCCCCACTCCTGCAGCCAGAGGGAGAAGGGCTGGGCCAGCAGGGATTCGCCATAGATACCGTTGAGCAGGCCGATGGAGGTGATGCCGATCTGCACGGCGGAGAGGAAATGAGTCGGGTTTTCGCCGAGTTTGAGTGCGATGGCCGCCGAGCGGCTTCCTTCATTGGCCAGCTTGCCAAGGCGCGCCTTGCGGGCGGTGACGATGGCGATTTCCGACATGGCGAAGAGGCCGTTAAGCAAGATCAATCCCAACAGGATCAACAGTTCCATACTGCAGCTGCACTCCTTGAGTAGAAAATATCGCTGGCAGTGTAATGAATTTGGCGGCGATGTGCTTGTGAAAGCGGGTGATCCTGCTCGCTAATTTGATCTCGCAGGGGCCGGGCGTGACGCGCGGGGATGAGAAAAGGGCGGGAGATCCCGCCCTTGGCATGATTGCAGAGTCCCCTGTCAGAACTGCTGGAAGTAGCGCTGGATCTGCTTGGGATCCTTGGTCTGGGTCAGGGAGAGCATCAGTAGCACCCGCGCCTTCTGCGGGTTGAGGGTCTCGGCGGCGACGAAGCCGTACTTGGCGTCATCGATCTCGGCATCCAGAGTGGTGGAGCCGGTCGGTACGCGGGCGGAACGCACAACCCGGATGCCGTCCTTGCTCGCTTTGGCCAGAGTATCGAACAGGGTGTGGTAGAGGTTGCCGTTACCCACCCCGGCGCTGACGATGCCGTCGAACTTGGCATCCACCATCGCCTTGGCCGGCAGATCGGTGGCGTTGGCGTAGCTGTAGACGATGCCAACCTGCGGCAGCTTGTCGAGCTTGCTCACGTCAAACGGAGTCTTGCTGGTGTGCAGGCGAGCCGGACTGCGCTGATAGTCGATCTTGCCGTTGTGGATGTAGCCGAGCGGGCCGAAGTTGGGGGAAGCAAAGGTCTGCACGCCGGTGGTGTTGGTCTTGGTGACGTCGCGGGCATCGAGCACGGTGTCGTTCATGGCTACCATGACGCCACGTCCCTTGGAGGCGGGGTCAGAGGCGGTCACCACGGCGTTGTAGAGGTTCATCGGGCCGTCGGCGCTCATGGCGGTGGAGGGGCGCATGGCGCCGACCAGCACTACCGGCTTGTCGCTCTTGACGGTCAGGTTGAGGAAGTAGGCGGTCTCTTCCATGGTGTCGGTGCCGTGGGTGATGACGATGCCGTCCACATCATCCTTGGCCAGCAGCTCGTTGACCCGCTTGGCCAGCTTGAGCCACACCTCGTCGTTCATGTCCTGGGAGCCGATCTTCACCACCTGCTCACCCTGCACGTCGGCTACGTTTTTCATCTCGGGCACGGCGGCGATCAGCGTCTCGATGGCCACCTTGCCAGCCTCGTAGTTGGACTGGGTAGCGGACTGGCCAGCCCCGGCGATGGTGCCGCCGGTCGCCAGAATGTGCACGTTGGGCAGCGCCATGGCCATGGGGGAGAGGGTCAGGCCGACGACGGCGGCGAGCAGGGTCTTGCGGATCGGTAGGGTCATGCTGCAAATCCTTATGGTTGGAATAATCGCAGCCAGTTTGCCCAGATAACCACCAATATCTGTGATAAAACTCACCAAAAGACAGGTGAGTACAGATTTTTAACCTGTTTTATACCTCTATAGAGATAATTTAACTCGCAGAGAAACCCTTGGCTTCGATCAGGGCGATCAGCTCGGCCTTGCTCAGCTCGCTCTCGATGACGGCCTTGCTGCTGGTAAAGTCGACGGTCGCGGTGGTAACTGCAGGCTGGGCCAGCAGGGCTTTTTGCAGGCTGGCGGCGCAGCCACCACAGGACATGCCGGAGACGGTGAGTTCGATGGTCATAAATGCTCTCCTCGGTTGATATGGCACAAGGGTAAAGCTGTCGCCTCCGGCAAGGTCAAGCCGTCAGTACATAAGACCCAGATAGTTCATCAGGGTTGCTCCCAGTCGGTGGATGGGTGACATGCGAGCCAAGGTTCATAGTGGCGATGAGGTTGGCAGTTTCCTCTGACAGGGTCAGTACATCAGACCGAGGTAATTCATCAGGGTTGCCCCAAGGCTGGTAGTGACCAGCGAACCCAGGGTGGTGGTGGCGATGATGTTTGCTGCCAGCACGCTGTCGCCCCCCATGGCGCGGGTCATCACATAGCTGGCGGCGGCAGTCGGGGTAGCGCTGATAAGAAACAGGATGCCGAGCTCCAGATGGCTGAAGCCGAGCAGGGCTGCGCCCAGAGTGAACACCGCTGGAATGAGGCAGAGCCGCATCACGCTGGCCCAGCCGGTCAGCGCCGCCCCGCCGCGCAGGGCGTCGAGACTGAGGGAGGCGCCGGTGCAGAGCAACGCCAGCGGCAACGTCATGTTGGCGAAGTAGCCGCCGGTGGTGAGCAGCAGCTGCGGCATCTTGATGCCGAGCAGGCTGAACGGCAGAGCCGCCACGATGGCGATGATGAGCGGATTCTTGATGATGCCGAGCAGGATGGGGCGAATGCCGGTCGCCCCGCCGAGGCTGCGGGTGAGGGTGATGACCGCGAGGATGTTGTAGAGCACGGTGACCGCGCCGACGTAGAGCGCTGCAGCCCCCAGCCCCTCGTGGCCATAGGCGTTTTGCACGTAGGCGAGCCCTATGATGGCGCTGTTGCCGCGAAAACTCCCCTGCACGAAGATGCCGCGCAGTCGCTGCTCGCCGATAAAGCGGCCCGCCAGCAGCTCCAGCACCAGATAGCTGGCGACGGTGGCGAGCAGGCCGTAACCGATAAACCAGGGGCTCGGCATGGTGGCGAAGTTGGTGCCCAGAATACTGAGAAAGAGCAGGGCGGGCAGGGTGACCTGAAACACCAGCCGGGAGGCGGATTCGGTGAAGGGCTCCGGCAGCAGCCCCAGCCGTTTGAGCCAGATGCCGAGCAGCAGGATCACGCAGATGGGGCCTGTGATGGAGAGGGAGAAGAGCAGACTGGTCAGCAGATCCATGGTAGGCGTCCTCCTGATGCGCCGTCCGAAGCGGGGCAAAATGGGCATTCTAACGCCATGGGCTTGTATTCACAGGGGTTAATCACAACAATGTGGGCAATTTCCACCGCCTGCGCCAAACCCCAGTGAGTCAATCCATGGACAAGAAACTGACCATCCTCGATATCGCCCGCCTCTCGGGGGTCGGCAAGTCGACTGTTTCCCGGGTGCTCAATCAGGATCCCAAGGTGAAGCAGGAGACCCGCGAGCGGGTGGAGCAGATCATCGCCGAGCACGGCTTCGTGCCGAGCAAGTCGGCGCGGGCCATGCGCAGCCAGAGCCAGCAGGTGGTGGGGATCATCGTCTCGCGGCTCGACTCCAGCTCGGAGAATCAGGCGGTGCGCGGCATGCTGGAGACCCTCTACCAGCGCGGCTACGACGCCGTGCTGATGGAGAGCAAATTCTCTCCCGCCAAGGTGCAGGAGCATCTGGCGGTGCTGGAGCGGCGCGGAGTGGATGGCATCATCCTGTTCGCCTTCAACGATTTGGACTATGCCGCCATGGCGCCGCTCAGGGATAAGCTGGTGCTGGTTGCCCGCGAATATCCCGGTTTCTCCTCGGTCTGCTTTGACGATGTCGGGGCGGTGCGCACCATGCTGGGCCAGCTCGCTGCCCGCGGTATCCGCGATATCGCCTATCTGGGGGTGGATACCGCTGACCTCACCACCGGCCAGCGCCGGCTCGACGCCTACCTCGGTTACTGCGCCGAGCAGGGGTTGGCGGCGCGCAGCGCCCTCGGCGATCTCAGCCTGCAGAGCGGCTACCGGTTGGCTGCCGAGCTGCTCACCCCGACCACCGGCGCGCTGGTCTGCGCCAGCGACACCCTCGCCATCGGTGCGGCAAAATACCTGCAAGAACAAGGGCGTAGCGAGGTGCTGGTGACCGGCCTTGGCAACAACCCCATGCTCACCTTCCTCTTTCCCAACGCCCTCACTCTGGATCTCGGTTACAAGGGGGCGGGGGAGCTGGCGGCACGTCAGCTGCTCGGCCAGATCGAGCAGGAGCAGCCGCCGCTGGCGACCATAGCCCCCTGCCGTACCCTGTGACCCCCATCACTCCGGACTGAACAAAAAACGCGCTTTTTGTGACGCTGGCCACGATTTGGGAACGTTCCCATTTTGATCTGGCGAGATTGTCGGCATGCTAAATGGGAACGATACCAAAAACGCTCGAGCCCAAAGAGTGGCTCGCAAGGGCGATGCAGACCACTATTCAATGGCGTCACAGAGGGAAGACCCATGTCCAAGATCAACGCACAGCAGCTTGCCACCCTGATCGACAAGATCGGCGGCAAGGAGAACATCGCCACCGTCAGCCACTGTCTGACCCGGTTGCGCTTCGTCCTGAACGATCCGGCCAAGGCCGACAGCAAGGCCATCGAAACCATCCCGGCGGTGAAGGGAAGCTTCACCCAGGGCGGTCAGTTCCAGGTGGTGATCGGTAACGAGGTAGAGCAGTGGTACAAGGCGCTGACCGAGCAGCTCGGCGTCAGCGGCGGCAGCAAGGAGGCCGCCAAGCAGGCGGCGCGCCAGAACATGAATCCGTTGGAGCGGGGCATTTCCCATCTGGCGGAGATCTTTGTGCCGCTGCTGCCCGCCATCATCACCGGCGGTCTGATCCTGGGCTTTCGCAACGTCATCGGCGACATCAAGATGTTCGACGATGGCACTCACACCCTCACCGAGATCAGCCAGTTCTGGGCTCAGGTGCACGCCTTCCTCTGGCTGCTGGGCGAGGCGATCTTCCACTTCCTGCCGGTCGGCGTCTGCTGGTCTGCAGTGAAGAAGATGGGTGGCTCCGAGATCCTCGGTATCGTGCTCGGTATCACGCTGGTGTCGCCGCAGTTGATGAACGCCTACGGCATCGGCCAGCAGACTCCCGAGGTGTGGGACTTCGGTCTGTTCGTGATCCAGAAGGTGGGTTATCAGGCGCAGGTCATTCCGGCGCTGCTGGCGGGTGTGTTCCTCGCCTGGGTAGAGACCAACCTCAAGCGGATCATTCCGGCTTATCTCTATCTGGTGATTGTGCCGTTTGTCTCGCTGCTGCTGGCGGTGATCGTGGCCCACGCCTTTATCGGCCCGTTCGGTCGCTGGCTGGGTGACGGTGTCGGCTTCGCTGCCAAGGCCGCCATGACCGGCTCCTTCGCCCCTATCGGTGCCGCCCTGTTCGGTTTCCTCTACGCGCCGCTGGTCATCACCGGCATCCACCACACCACCAACGCGGTGGATCTGCAGCTGATGCAGAGCATGGGTGGCACCCCGATTTGGCCGCTGATCGCCCTCTCCAATATCGCGCAGGCTTCTGCGGTCGTCGGCATCATTCTGATTAGCCGCAAGGAGAACGAACGGGAGATCTCGGTACCTGCCGCCATCTCCGCCTACCTCGGGGTGACCGAGCCGGCGATGTACGGTATCAACCTCAAGTACAAGTTCCCCATGCTGTGCGCCATGGTGGGCTCCAGCCTTGCGGCTCTCATCTGTGGCTTCGCCGGAGTGATGGCCAACGGCATCGGGGTCGGCGGCCTGCCGGGCATCCTCTCCATCCAGCCGCAATACTGGGCGGTTTACTCCCTCGCCATGCTGGTCGCGATCGTGGTGCCGGTGGTGCTGACCCTGCTGGTCTACAAGCGCCAGCAAGCGGCCGGCAAGCTGGCCGAAGCCAGCGCCTGAATCTGATTGTCAGGGCGACCTTGCGGGTCGCCCTCTCCCATTTCAATTTGTGACAAGAGAAAGAGCCATGAGCCAAACACCCTGGTGGCAGAGCGCCGTGATTTACCAGATCTATCCCAAGAGCTTTCAGGATTCCGGCGCCCGTGGCACCGGTGATCTCAAGGGGATCATGGCCCGCCTCGATTACCTCAAAACGCTGGGGGTCGATGCCCTCTGGCTGACCCCGGTTTACGTCTCGCCGCAGGTGGACAACGGCTACGACATCGCCGACTACTACGCCATCGACCCCGCCTACGGCACCATGGCCGACTTCGAGGCGCTGCTGGCCGCCGCCCATGAGCGCGACATCCGCATCGTGATGGATATCGTGGTCAACCACACCTCCACCGAGCACGCCTGGTTCAAGTCGGCGCTGGGGGATAAAAACAGCCCCTACCGCGACTACTACATCTGGCGCGATCCGGTGGATGGCGGCGTGCCCAACAACTGGCAATCCAAGTTTGGTGGCAGCGCCTGGGAGCTAGATGAGATTACCGGTCAGTACTACCTGCACCTGTTTGCCCGCGAGCAGGCGGATCTCAACTGGGAAAATCCGGCGGTGCGCGCCGAGGTGAAAAACATAATCCACTTCTGGGCCAAAAAGGGGGTGGATGGTTTCCGCCTCGACGTCATCAACCTTATCTCCAAGGATCAGGCGTTTCCGAACGACGAGATTGGCGATGGCCGCCGTTTCTACACCGACGGGCCGCGCATCCACGAATTTTTGCAGGACGTGAGCCGCGATGTCTTTGCCCCGGTGGGGGCCATGACGGTGGGGGAGATGTCCTCTACTTCGCTGGAGCACTGCCAGCGCTATGGCGCCCTCGATGGCTCCGAGCTCTCCATGGTGTTCAATTTCCACCATCTGAAGGTGGATTACCCCAACGGCGACAAGTGGACCAAGGCGCCGTTCGATTTCCTCGAACTCAAGCGCATCTTCAACCACTGGCAGAGCGGCATGCACGGCAAGGGGTGGTCGGCGCTGTTCTGGTGCAACCACGATCAGCCGCGCATCGTCTCCCGTTTCGGCGATGAGGGCGAGCATAGGGTAGTGGCCGCCAAGATGCTGGCCAGCACGCTGCACGGCCTGCAAGGCACCCCCTACATCTATCAGGGGGAGGAGATCGGCATGACCAACCCCGGCTATCAGCGCATCGATGACTATCAGGATGTGGAGAGCCGCAACATCTTCGCCATCAAGCAGGCCGAAGGGATGAGCGAGGCCGAGATCCTCGCCATTCTCGGCGCCAAGTCCCGCGACAACTCGCGCACCCCGATGCAGTGGAGTGCCGCCCCCAACGCCGGTTTCACCAACGGGACACCCTGGCTCACGCCTGCCGCCAACTATTCCGAGATCAACGCCGAGGCGGCACTGGCCGACCAGCACTCGGTGTTCTGGCACTATCGGGATCTCATCGCCCTGCGCAAGGCGCACCCCATCTTCACGCAGGGGGATTATCAGGAGCTGCTGACCGGGCACCCGCAGATCTGGGCCTATGCCCGCCGCGCCAACGGTCAGACCCTGCTGGTGGTGAGCAACTTCTACGGCGAGCCGGTTGAGTTTGCCTTGCCTGCCGAGCTGCAAAGCGGGCAAGGTCGGCTGCTGCTCGGCAACTACCCGGATAGCCCGGCCCAGCCGCAATCGGGTATGCTGCGCCCTTATGAATCCCTGATCTGGCTGATGGAGTAGGTAATGGAGAAGGTGGTGCGTGGTGCCGAGTGGCAGAAGATGGTGGCGGGGGAGCCTTATGATGCGGGCGATCCCGAGCTGAAAGCGGCGCGCGAGCGCTGCCGCAGGCTCTATCACACCTTCAACACCAGCTGGCAGGAGAAACCGGCGCGGGATGCTTTGCTGCACGAGCTGCTCGGTAGCCGCGGCCAGGAGTGTGCCATCAATCCGCCGTTCTTCTGCGACTATGGCGCCAACATCTTCGTCGGCGAGAACTTCTACGCCAACGTCAATTGCACCATCCTCGATGTCTGCGAGGTGCACATCGGCGACAACGTGCTGCTGGCGCCCGGGGTGCAGATCTACACCGCCGCTCACCCGGTGGCGGTGGCGCCGCGCATCAGGGGTGTCGAGTTCGGCAAGTCGGTGCGGATCGGCCACAACGTCTGGATTGGTGGCAGCGTCGTCATCTGCCCCGGCGTCACCATCGGTGACAACAGCGTCATCGGTGCCGGCTCGGTGGTGACCAAAGATGTGCCCGCCAATGTGGTGGCGGCCGGCAACCCTTGTCGGGTATTGCGGGCGATGACGGCGGAGGAGCTTGCGGGCCTCGAATAGGCATTTTCGAGGGGCTTGGTGGCGCTTTTTATCATTTATTTTTCAAATGATATGGCTTCCATCATTTGCTTATCGAATGGCTGATAACCCCTCAAAACGCCTAGCTGGCGCGGTTTCGGGGCGATTTATCCCTTCCGTAGCGTTCGCCCGATCGACATGAAAACGGGCCCCGGTTCGGATTATTGTCCATTGATTGCTCATGTCTGGCTGAGGGCGGCCGATACTCTTTGATGCAGGAGGTAACCTATGGACATATCCAGCTCTGCAAATGCGTCGTTCGGTTCTGCGTTGATGGCGGCCAGTCTGGCCAAAAAACAGCAGACCCAAGAGGGCGAATCCGCACTGAAATTGCTGCAAACCGCAGCGCAATCCGCTCCGGCTGCGCCGACATCGGCCAGCGCTTCCCTCGGAAGCAATATCGATATCCGCGTCTGAGCGATAAAAAAGCCCCCATCTCTCGATGGGGGCTTTCTTTTTATTGGGCTGTTACCTAGCGGGCTCAGACCGGGAAAGGGGCTGGCGCCTCGAAGGTCATCCGCTCGCCGCTGCGGGGGTGGCTGATGGTCAGGCTGGCCGCATGCAGATAAAGGTGCGGTGCCGCCGCCAGCGCATCCGGGTTGGCGTAGAGGTTATCGCCGAGGATGGGGTGACCCAGCTCCAGCATATGAACCCGCAGCTGATGGGAGCGACCGGTAATCGGGGTCAGCTTGATCAGGCTGTTGCCATTCTCCACCTTCAGCTTCTGCCACAGGGTCAGGGCATGGCGCCCCTCCTCATGGTCAACTTTCTGTTTCGGGCGGTTGGGCCAGTCGACGCAGAGCGGCAGATCCACTTCGCCCGCATCCAGCTCCGGTTCACCCCACACCCAGGCGAGGTAGTGCTTCTCGGTCTCCCGCTCGCGGAATTGCCGGCTCAGCTCCCGGTGGGAGTTGGGGTTGAGCGGGATAACCAGCACGCCGGTGGTCGCCATATCGAGGCGATGGGCGGCTGCCGCCTTGGGGTGTTGCTGCTTGACCCGATGCAGCACGCTGTCTTCGTTCTCGGGGCCGCGCCCGGGGACGCTCAGCAGGCCAGTGGGCTTGTTGACCACCATGATGTCCTTGTCCTTGAACAGGATATCGAGCCAGGGTTCCAGGGGCGGTGAGTATACAAACATAGCGTCTCGCATCTTTGGTCAAAGCGGGGGCAAGCCCCCATCAGTTATGGGTCACCACAATAAAGCGGATGGCATCCAGCTTGAGCTGGGTCTGGTCGATCAGGTGGTGCAATTCTGCCTGCAGATTGCGCAGATATTCCAGCTCGCTGTCGCGCACGTTCGGGTTGACCGCCTTGAGCGCCTCCAGACGATCGAGATCCTGCTGCAGGGTCTGCGCCATCTGGGCGCGTGCCTTGTCGACAATCCCGGCCTTCAGCTCTTCGGCAATCGCCTGACCCTGGCCAATCAGACCGTGGATCACCGGCTGGGACGCAGTCACCAGCTTGCTGCCAAGGTGGCGGTTGACCGGCGTCAGCTGGCGGTTGAACGCATCGAACGCCACCTTCTCGCCGAGGTTGTTGCCGTTCTTGTCCATCAGCAGGCGGATCGGTGTCGGCGGCATGAAGCGGTAGAGCTGGGGATGAGCCGCAGACTCGGCGACGAAGATCAGCTCCAGCAGGATGGAACCGACCGGCAGCGCCTTGTTCTTGAGCAGAGCCACCGAGGTGGCACCGATCTCGGAGCCGAGGATCAGGTCGATACCGCCGCGCATCATGGGGTGATCCCAGGAGAGGAACGACATATCGTCCCGCGACAGGGCGGTGGTGCGATCGAAGGTGATGGTCATGCCGTCTTGCGGCAGCCCCGGGAAGCTGGGCACCAGCATGTGATCGCCCGGCATCAGCACCAGCGCGTTCTCGCCGCGATCATCCTGATTGACGCCGATCTCGTCGAACATCTTGAGGGCGAAGGAGATCATGCCGGTGTCGTCATCTTCGGCAGCCAGCTTCTCGACCAGCTGTTTGGCAGCTTCGCCACCGCTGGAGTGGATCTCCAGCAGACGATCGCGGCCCTGTTCCAGCTTGGCCTTGAGCGGCTCGTGCAACTCGCGGGTACGGGTCAGCAGTGCTTCGAGTGTCGCCTGATCACCGGTATTGGCAGCCAGCAGCTCGAACAGCTCGTCACGCACCGCTTCAAATACCGGGCGGGCGGTCGGGCAGGTCTGCTCGAACGCATCGAGGCCATCGTGATACCAGAGCTGCAGGGCGCGCTGGGAGGTGCCCTCCAGATAGGGGACGTGGATTTCGACGGTGTTCTGCTGGCCGATGCGATCGAGACGACCGATCCGCTGCTCCAGCAGATCCGGGTTGAGGGGCAGATCGAACAGCACCAGATGGCTGGCAAACTGGAAGTTGCGACCTTCGGAGCCGATCTCGGAGCAGAGCAGCACCTGGGCGCCACCCTCCTGCTGGGCGAAATAGGCGGAGGCCTTGTCCCGCTCGAGGATGGACATCCCCTCGTGGAAGACGGCGGCGCGGATCCCCTCGCGGGTGCGCACGGCCTCTTCCAACGCGATGGCGGTGGCCGCTTCGGAGCAGATCACCAGCACCTTCTGCTGACGGGCAGAGATCAGCAGCTCCAGCAGCCAGTCAACGCGAGGGTCGAACTGGGTCCAGCTGGCGCTGTCACCTTCAAACTGCTGGAAGATTTTCTCGGGGTAGAGGTAGCGCAGGGCGCGGGTCTGCAGATCGCCACCATTGCCACCCATCATGCCCATCACCTTGATGGCAGTCTTGTACTGCTCCGGCAGCGGCATGGGGTAGACGTTGAGATGCCGCTCGGGGAAGCCTTGGATATTGGCGCGGCTGTTGCGGAACAGGACGCGACCGGTGCCGTGCTGATCCAGCAGCTTGGCGACCGCCTGTTGACGGGCGGCGGCATCGCCGAGATCCAGACCGGTCAGTTGATCGGCCAGGATGGCTTTGGCGTTTTCGCTCAGGGTCTCGCCATCCAGCAGCTCTTGCGCGGCGCTGGCGACCTGACCATAGGCCTGCTCCTCG
Source organism: Aeromonas sp. SG16 (assembly GCF_024436135.1). NCBI lineage: Bacteria > Pseudomonadati > Pseudomonadota > Gammaproteobacteria > Aeromonadales > Aeromonadaceae > Aeromonas > Aeromonas sp. SG16. The sequence continues at coordinate 1,420 of NZ_JANFNW010000005.1, read as the reverse complement.
GCGAGGAAGGCGTCGTAGTCGTAGAAACGCTCGGGGTCGAGCAGGCGCAGACGGGCGAAGTGGCTCTGGTGACCCAGCTGATCCGGGGTGGCGGTCAGCAGCAGCACGCCCGGTACCTGTTCGGCCAGCGCTTCCACCATTTCATAGGCACGGCTCGGCGCCTCTTCGCTCCACTCCAGATGGTGTGCTTCATCGACAACCAGCAGATCCCACTCGGCTTCCAGCACCTGCTCGAAGCGACGACGCTTCTTGCGCAGGAAGTCGAGGCTGCAGATCACCAGCTGCTCGGTCTCGAAGGGGTTCTCCGCATCGGCGAATGCCTCGATACAGCGCTCCTCGTCAAACAGGGAGAAGTGCAGGTTGAAACGGCGCAGCATCTCGACCAGCCACTGATGCTGGAGCGTTTCGGGCAGCAGGATCAGCACCCGATGGGCGCGGCCGGAGAGCAGCTGCTGATGAATGATCATGCCCGCTTCGATGGTCTTGCCCAGACCAACCTCATCGGCCAGCAGTACGCGCGGGGCGTAGCGGTGACCCACCTCGTGGGCAATATAGAGCTGGTGCGGGATCAGGCTGACCCGGCCACCGGCCAGACCGCGGGTCGGATTGCGACGACGCTTGTGCTGGTTGACCAGCGCCTCGTAGCGCAGGGTAAAGCGGGACATCCGATCGATCTGACCGGCGAACAGGCGATCCTGCGGCTTGTTGAACTTGATAAAGTTGTTGAGAAACACTTCCTTGAGGACAACCGGCTCATCATTGTCGGTGCGAACACCTACATATATAAGCAGGCCATCTTTCTCCTGCACTTCGTCGACCGTCATGGTCCAGTCTTCGTGACTGGCAATCTGATCGCCCACATTGAAGCTGACCCGGGTCACCGGCGCCTCTTCTTTGGCATACATGCGGTTTTCACCGGTAGCCGGGAACAACAGGGTAACCATGCGTCCTTCAACAGCAACGACAGTCCCCAAACCAAGATCCGTCTCTGTATCACTAATCCAACGCTGGCCAAGTGCAAAAGGCATTAAACTCTCCAAAGCCCAAGAGTGTGTGAATCGCAAAGGGGCGCTATGTTACCCGAAGGAGTGACCTCGATCACCAAGGATATAGAGGGATGAGATCAAATCATGATGGCCCTGATTTGTCGCAGAGAAGGCACTAAAGAAGATAGCCGGAGGCGACTGTGGTGGGGTGTTTCGTGGAATAAATCATCGTTTCGAACAATAAGTAAGCGGTCACGCTGAAAATACGAATTTAATGCAAAAACACCCTTGCCAACGTGATCAGGATCCCTATAATGCGCCTCCATCGACACGGTAAGCGGCAACGCAAACAACCAGGTCGATAACCTCGAAAAGCCTTTGCAAATAAGGCTTGACTCGAGAAGGCGGTTGAGTAGAATTCCACTCCCGCAGCA
>NZ_JANFNW010000004.1:224224-307264 GCF_024436135.1 Aeromonas sp. SG16 | reverse complement strand
GATGCTGTGAGTGCCCACACAGATTGCTTGATTCAAATTGTTAAAGAGCGACGCAGCTTTTGCTGCTGCGGGAGTGGAATTCTACTCAACCGCCTTCTCGAGTCAAGCCTTATTTGCAAAGGCTTTTCGAGGTTATCGACATGGTTGTTTGCGTTGCCGCTTGCCCTGTCGATGGAGGCGCATTATATAGAGATTGATCACATTGGCAAGGGCTGAAATGCAATAAAATCGCAAAAAACTGCACTTTATTGGTTATTCATATCAACCAACAAGCTTTGCACAGACTTATCCACAGAAAGGCGTAAAATCCGGATTGTTCGTAGCCATCACACAGCGCTTATCTGGTGGCTGAGCACGCAATTCGCCAACCATGCACCTCTCCTGCTTGCTCTCTTTTCTTCTTATAGATGTAATCACACCAGTCCGGCCTCCTTTATCCAATCCGCCACCAGCTCGCTGAGGGGCAGCTCACGACAACCGGAGAGATCCTGCCCCGCCCAGAGCGGAGAGAACCCGCTATCGCCCCGGGACTCCGCCACTGCGCGCAGCAAAGCCAGGGCGCCACTGGCATAAGGGAAGCAAGGCGCCAGATCCGAGAGCGGGCCCAGCTCCCGCATCAACCGGTTGCTGATGCCACGAGCGGGGCGGCCGCTGAACAGATTGGTCAGCGCCGTATGCTCGCCTCGAGATGAGTGAAGCGCCGCACGATGCAGCGCCGAGGTCGTCGCCTCATGGCAGCAGAGAAAGGCGGTGCCCATCTGCACGCCACTCGCCCCCTGCGCCAGCGCGTTGGCAATCCCCTTGCCATCGACGATGCCACCGGCGGCGATCACCGGCAGGTCGATCGCGGCGAGGATCTGTGGCAGCAAGGTAAAGGTGCTCTGCTGCAGCGCGAGATCATCAGAGAGGAAATGGCCGCGATGACCGCCCGCTTCCAACCCCTGCGCAATCACCGCATCGGCGCCATGGTGAGCAAGCCACTGCGCCTCGGCCACAGTGGTGGCGCTGGCCAGCACATAGGCGCCGCTCGCCTTCACACAGGCAAGCAACTCGGAGGCAGGCAAACCAAAGTGGAAGCTGACCACCGCCGGCCTAAACCCGATCAGCAGTTCGGCATGTTGTGCGTTGAACGGGGCCCGGGTGGGTGCCCTGGCTGCGGCAGCCGTTGCTGCCGCCATGCTGATGTCAAACTCGGCATAGTAGGGAGAGAGCGCCTGTTGCCAGCGCATCTGCTGTTCCGGGCTCGGCTCCTCCTGCCGATGGCAGAAGAAGTTGATGTTGAAGGGAGCATCGGTCGCAGCCCGCATTGCCTGCAGCTGGGCGGATAACTGCTCGCTGCCGAGCATGGCCGCCGGCAAGGAGCCCAGCAGGCCTGCCTGACAGGCGGCGATGGCCAATCGGTGATCCTGCACACCTGCCATGGGGGCCTGGATCAGCGGGTAACGCAGACCGAGGCGACGAGCAAAACGGGAAGGGGCATCCATGATCCAGACTCCTTTCTGCAAATGGCGGAAAAATAGAACGGGCCCATCATGGGCCCGCTCACGCCAGTGACACATCAACGCACGCTGCGCAGCAGGAAATCCGGCTGACCGCAGGAGCGGCGCTCGCGCTTTTGCATCTCGGCGGAGCAGGTGACCGCATCCGTCCCCTCTTTATTGACGCAGATGTAGATCTCCCGCAGGAAGCGGCCACCATCGGCGCACGCTACCGTGATGTTGTCGGGGGCCAGCCACTCGTTGGCGCTCGCCAGATCGGCTTTAAGCTGGAAGGTGCTCTTGCGCAGCGGCTCTTCCGGGGATTGATAAGCCGCCGGGATCTTCACCTTCTGGCGCAGGTCGCTTGCCAGCTGATGAAATTGGGGCTGACTCAGGCCGGAGCAGGTGCCGTGCTTCTCCCACTCATGGCGATAGAGAAAACGGCTGGGGTAGAGGCCGGCAAACTTCTGCTCCATGTTGGCGTCGAGCCGCTCACGGGTGCAGTTGCTAGGATAACCGCGATCATACTGGGGCCAGAGACCGTGCAGCACAAAACCCAGTTTGCGGGAACATTGATCCTTGTCCGCAGGCTTGACGGCGCAGTGCTCGGGCGACCAGGAGAGCGCCAGCGCATAGTAATCAAAGTCACCCGCCACCCCTTTCGCCTGCACCGCAGAGGAGAGCAGCAAACCACCAGCCAACAGGGCCATCATCTTCTTCATCTTTATATCCATCCAAACCGATTCTCGGGATGGCAGCCATGCTCCCATATTCCGGCGAGCGGAAACAGTGATCGCGGCGCTGCTTGCGACAAGGGTCAGACCAGTCAGGGCTTTCACCGAGGGGCAACGAGGGGTAAGCTGACCGACCGGTGGATGCCTCGTCCACCACCCAAGCACTCCTCTTGGCAACCACAGGATGTAACATGATCCGCAAAAATCCCTCCGGCCACCTGCCGGTCATCGATGAATCCGCCTATATCGACAAAACCGCCATCATCTGTGGCAAGGTGATCATCAAAGAGAATGTCTTCGTCGGCCCCTACGCGGTGATCCGCGCCGACGAGGTGGATGCCAACGGCGAGATGGAGCCCATCGTCATCGGCGCCAACTCCAACATTCAGGACGGGGTGGTGATCCACTCCAAATCCGGCGCCGCCGTCACCATCGGCGAATACACCTCCATCGCCCACCGCTCCATCGTCCACGGGCCGTGCGAAGTGGGGAACCGGGTCTTTATCGGATTCAACAGCGTGCTGTTCAACTGCCATATCGGCGATGGTGCCGTGGTGCGTCACAACTCGGTGATCGATGGCTGCGATCTGCCGCCGGAGTTCTACGTCCCCTCCACCACCCGCATCAATCAGCAGAGCGATCTGACCCATATCCCCCGGGTTTCAGTGGATGCCGCCGAATTCTCCGAGGATGTGGCTCACACCAATATCGATCTGGTCAAAGGGTACAAGGCGCTCTCCAACGAGTTCTGATCCCTCTATTTCCCGCGGGTTTCGGTCGATGCCGCCGAGTTCTCCGAGGACGTGGCCCACACCAGTATCGATCTGGTCAAAGGGTACAAGGCGCTCTCCAACGAGTTCTGATCCCTTTCTTTATTACCAGAGAACAAAACGGGCGCCGAGGCGCCCGTTGCTGTTTCTATCGCTACTTATATATGTGCGAGTCAGGAGCACTTCTTCAGGCTGATATGCCAGTTGGCACCGGACTGCACCTGATGCTTGGCGGCGAAGCTGTCCATGTTCAGTGCTACCGATACCTGCAGCAGGCTGTTGAGATAGACCAGCGGCTGCCCTTCCGGGACATCGCCAAAGCTGCTGACGTAGGGAGCCTTGCCGTCATATTTCAGCGCAGAACCTTCGCTGATCTTGATGCAGGCGGTATCCCCCTTGTTGATCCCGGCCTTGGTCAGCAGGGTATCGTCGATGTTGGTCCAGACGTTGCCGTACTGCACATCGAGGATCGGGATGGTGCCCTTGAGGGTGCCATCCTTCTCGGCTACCGCAGCCTGATAGGGGATCTTCACCACCTCGGCAGGCAGTTTCGGGCCCACCTGCTCGTAGCTGATGGCGCCGGATGCGAGCCGCGCGCCGGTGTAGGCGTAGACGTCGCGACCATGGAAGGTGTAGGACTTCTCGGAGCCCTTGAGGCGGTTGGTCTTCTCGTCGATCTGGCGCACGGTGTCGATACCGAAGTGTTCGGCTACCAGAGTCAGGGTGCCGTTATCCGGGCTGACGATGTAGTGGCCGCTCTTGGTCTTGAGCACCACCGACTTGCGATCGGTGCCGACCCCCGGATCCACCACGCTGACGAACACAGTGCCTTTGGGCCAATACTGCAAGGTTTGATAGAGGCGGTAGGAGGCTTCCCAGATGTTGTAGGCCGGGATCTCGTGGGTCAGGTCATAGAGCGGCAGGGTGCGATCCACCCCGAAGGCGACCCCCTTCATGGCCGAGACGGCGCCATCTTTGAGGCCAAAGTCGGTCTGGATCACCAGCGCCTCGTTGGCGGTGGCAACACTGCTGGCCAGCAGCAGGGCGAGCGCAACGGCGCGGGGAGCGGTACGAATATCCATATCTGAACTCCTGAAACGGTGGCAATGAGTGGTTCAAAACCTTCATTTGGCCATCCAGACTGCCACAACAGGAATTTATTGCAAGGTGTTAACACCAAAGTGAGCCGCCACTCGCAAAACAGAGGGGCTGTGGCAGAAATTGTGCTCGCCAAAGCCGGTTGATGGCGTTATCAAAAGAGGGTTGTCACACTCGCCCCCGACAGGAGCCCCGCACCATGAATCCCGCCCCCGACACCACACTATTACTGGAGATTGGCGAGCAGCGCAGTCAGGTCTGGCTTGGCCACGCCGATGCTCCCCTCGCCAGCTGGACGCTCGCCTTCGGCACCCGCGCCATCCAGCCCGGGCCATTTCGCCACGCGCCGCCCACCCCGCTCGAACTGGAGCGCGCCATCATGGTGGTGGAAGATGAGTTGATGCGCATCGCTCCCGATATACCGCCCGGTCTGCCCCTCACTCTGCGCAGCGAGCCCTCGCTGGCCGAAGTGCTGGGGGATAACACCATGAGCCGGGAACTGGTGGAACAAGCCTTTGGCCAGCTGGCCGCCATGGCAGAGGGGGATCCCCTCACCGCCAGCCAGTTGCCGCGGGAGGAGGAGTTTGCCGCCGTGCTGCTGATCGTGCGGGAGTGGTTGCACCATCTGGCCAGCGAGCAGGTGTTGCAGGTTGAATAGCCGGCCGCGCCGGGGCTGACGCCGGGCGGGGTGACATATACTCAATCATGTCCACGCCCGCAATCCGCCACCTGCGGATCCTTTACCCCACTCAGGAGAGACCCCGGCCATGGCCTGGTATCAGATTCGACTCGACCGTCCCAGAGCCACCCTGCTGGGGCTCGCCCTGCTGGTATTGGGCGGGCTGGGTTGCGTCCTCTATTACACCTATCTCAACATCCAGCACGATATGAACCTGATCACCGCCAAGCAGAAGAACGTGTTCGACGTCTTCTACCAGCGAGCCAAGATCCTCAAGGTGGAGAACATCGCCAGCTATCTGGCACAGCACCATCCGCTCGACCGGCGCCCGCCCCCGAGCGGCGTCGGCACCGACTATCTCTACGGCTACGATCTCAAGAGCAAGGAGCGCTTTGCCGATGTCCCGCTGCAATACCCGGCGGCCAATATCCTCAACACCTTCCGCTACGCCCTCTCCTACCCGGAGGTGATCAACATCTACACCATCTGGGACGACTACCGGCTGATCGGCATGGTGGCCAACGAGCGCATCCTGCCCACCAAGCTGGGTTCTGTCCGGGTGGATCTGATGAGTTTTCGCCCCTGGTATCACTACTTCGGCTGCGCCAGCTTCAGCAAGCTCCGGCACTTCTGCAGCACCGATGAAGCGGTGGTCTCCGATATCGAGGTAGACAGCTTCAGCCTGCGCAACACCATAGTGATGTACTTCCCCTTCACCTATCAGCTGGGGCGCGGCGGCTACAAATATGGCCTGCTGGCCATCGACATCGCGGTAGATGAAGCCTTCAACGAGGTGCTGCGCCCCTTTCACAATCTCAACCCGACCCGCACCGCCATCGCCTTCGATGCCGCCGAGCCGTGCCGCGCCTTTCATCTCTGCCTCAACAAACCCTTTATGCAGACCAAAAGCGGCGCCGTGCTCTATCTGAAGTGGTCCTACTCCTGGCTCGACTTCATCAAGCTGGCGCTCCACAGCGCGGCCTTCAAGGTCTACATCATCATCATTCTGCTGGCGATGGTGGCATGGAAGCAGCTCTACCAGCGGCTGCGCACCCTGGCCCACACCGATCATCTGACCCAGCTGCCACGGCGCGACATCCTCAACCGCGCCATGCTGCACGAGCACGACTACCTGATGATCCTCGACATCGACAACTTCAAGTCGATCAACGACACCTATGGCCACGGTATTGGCGATCAGGCGCTGGTCGCCTTTTCCCGCCACCTCAGGAGCAATATCCGCAAGGTGGACAGCGCCATCCGCTGGGGCGGCGAGGAGTTCATCGTGCTGTTCAAGGGGATGGATGATGACGAGATGATGCGCCACTCCGCCGCCCGGCTGCTGGCCCGCCCCCTCACCATTGCCGAGCTGCCCGACCCCATCACCTTCTCGGCCGGGGTGATCCGCATTCGCGACTACCTGTCGGTGGCCGAGGCGGTGCATCTGGCCGATGAGCTGCTCTATCACGTCAAACAGCAGGGCAAACACAATATCGCCAGCTACGATGGCCAGCGGATCCACCTGATCCGCAACCCCGACGCCGAAACCGCCAGCTAAGCTGGCCCGCCTTCTGCCACTCCCCCTCTATCTGTTACCATCGCGGCCACGATCACTCACAGCATCGTGGCCGCTGGCCGCGATAACCCCGACTGGTGCCCCTATGTCCACAACCTCCTTTGCCGAACTGGCCCTCTCCCCCCGCTTGCAGCAGACCCTGACCGAACTGGGCTACGCCGCGCCGACTCCGGTGCAGGCCAGCGCCATCCCCGTCATTCTGGCGGGGCGCGATCTGATGGCGGGCGCCCAGACCGGCACCGGCAAGACCGCCGCCTTCGTGCTGCCACTGCTGGAGCAGCTGCTGCAGCAGCCACAGGCAGAGCCCCGCCCGATCCGCGCGCTGGTGCTGGTACCGACCCGCGAGCTGGCGGTGCAGGTCGCCGAGAGCGTAGCGCGCTACGGTCAGGGCACCGGTCTCACCAGCACGCAAGTCTACGGCGGGGTGAGTATCGCGGCGCAGATAGAGGCGCTTCAAGCCGGGGTGGATATCCTGATCGCCACCCCGGGTCGCCTGCTCGACCATCTGCGGCAGGGGGCCTTGAGTCTGGCGGCGCTGCGCCATCTGGTGTTTGACGAGGCGGATCGCATGCTCGACATGGGCTTTATGGACGAGATCAAGGCGCTGCTCAAACAGATCCCGGCGGATCGCCAGACCCTGCTCTTCTCCGCCACCTGCGACGACAACCTGTTTGCCTTGAGCAAGGTGCTGTTGCGCGACCCCGAACTGATTGAAGTAGCGCCGCGCAACACCACGGCAGCCGAAGTAGAGCAGCGGGTTTATACCGTGGATAGCGATCGCAAGCTGGCGCTGGTCGAACACATGCTGAAAGTGAAGGGGTGGGCACCGGCCCTGATCTTCAGCCGCACCCGGCAGGGGGCCGACAAGCTGGCCCAGCAGCTTGGCAAGGCGGGCATCAATGCGCTGGCCTTCCACGGCGACTTGTCGCAGAGCGCGCGGGAGAAGGTGCTGCTGGAGTTTCGCGCCGGCACCCTGCAGGCGCTGGTCGCCACCGACGTGGCGGCCCGCGGCCTCGATATCACTGATCTCAACTACCTGATTAACCTCGAATTCCCGTTTGTGGCAGAGGATTACGTCCACCGTATCGGTCGCACCGGTCGCGCCGGCAACAAGGGACTTGCCATCACCCTGTTCAGCCCGGAAGATGCTCCGCTGCTGGAGAAGGTGGAAGCGGTGCTCGACACCCGTTTGCCTCAGCAGTGGTTCCCCGGCTTTGAGCCGGATCTCACCCGCTTCGAGCCCGAGCCGCGCCGCAACAGCAAGGCGGCCCAGAAACAGCGCGCCAGAAAGCAGGCCCTCGCAGGCAACAAGGGTGGCAAGGGGCGGCGCTAACCTCCGCCAATCCCTTCACATCAATCCTTGCAAACCCATCCCTGCAAACCGGAGCAGGCCCCTGTGCGGCCGGTTTTACCGCCGTGCGGGGGGGCAGTGGCAAACGGGCTCACTATAAGCAGAATTTATGGTTTTTCCCGAAATGCCCCAACTCCAGCTTATATCGGCCCCCGCCACGCCCCGTCTGCCATAAAGGGGCAACAGCGGGGCTGCGAGCCCCATAAAAAGAGAACGCCCGATCCCGGGCGTTTTGTTGTGCACCACTTTTGATTGCCCGCCGGTTGCCCTGCATCACCCCATCTCCACAAGGCCAGAGCAGCCCAAATAACCAGCCGCAATTAATCTAAAGCTCAATTTGATGCAATTGATGGATTTGGCATCCATCAATACCCCTTTTATAGTAGGGGGGCTGAAGCGGCCTCAATCGCTCCCTCCCCACTCATTCCGGACAGGAATCTTATGAAAAAACTCACTCTCGCCCAGCTCGCCGCACTCGTGACCGTGCTGCTGGCTATCGTCTGCTGGCAGCTGCCAGCCCCGGCCGGACTGGCACCGGCGGCCTACCACACCGCCATTCTGTTTATCGCCACCATTCTGGTCATCGTCACCAACATAGCGCCGACCGGCTATATCGCCATCCTCTCCCTCGGGCTCTACGCCGTGCTCCATGCCGGCGGCGAAGCGACCCCCAAGGCGGCCATCGAAGGGGCGCTGGTCGACTTCAACCACCCGCTGATCTGGCTTATCGTCATCGCCTTCATGATTGCCAGCGCCTTTGCCAAGACCGGCCTTGGCAAGCGGATCGCCCTGCTGCTGCTCAGCCGCTTCGGCCAGTCCACCCTGCGCTCCGCCTACTGTCTGGCGGTTGCCGACTTTATTCTGGCCCCCGCCACTCCGAGCAACACGGCCCGCGCCGCCATCGTCGCCCCCATTGCCGACTCGCTGGCCAAGACCATCAACAAGGATGACCGCAAGCTGGGGCAGTTCCTGCTCTCCAGCGTCAGCGCCATGAACGACGCCTCGGCGGTCGCCTTCAGCACCGGCTTTGCCGGCAATCTGGCGCTGGTCGGCATTGCCGCCAGCGTCGCCGGGCTGACGATCGGCTTTCGCGAATGGGCGCTCTATCTGCTGCCGCCCGCCATCGGTCTGCTGCTGATCATGCCGCTGGTGCTCTATATGGTGATCCGCCCCGAGACCCGCGACACGCCGGATGCCCCCCGCTTCGCCCGCGAGGAGCTGGCCAAAATGGGCCCCCTCTCCCGCCATGAGAAGAGCCTGCTCGGGGTCTTTGTCGGTCTGGTGGTGCTCTGGGTTGGCGGCAGCAATCTGGGGCTGGATGCCACCACGGTCGCCTTTCTCGGTCTGGCCGCCCTGCTGCTGCTCGGGGTGCTGAACTGGAACGATGTGAAGGGCAACAGCGCCGCCTTCGATACCCTGATCTGGTTCAGCGTGCTGATGGGGATGGCCGACAACCTGAAACGGGTCGGCTTTACCGGCTGGCTGGGGGATGAACTCTCCGGCTTTATGCACAGCACCCTCGGCGGGCTCGGCACCATTCCCATGCTGCTGGTGGTGATGGGGCTCTACCTCTTTACCTCCTACGCCTTCGCCTCGGCCACCGCCAAGGTGGTGGCGCTGGCGCCGGTGATTGCCGGTGCCCTGCTGGCGGTCGGCGTACCTGCCGAGCTCGCCATCTTCAGCATCGCCGCCATCACCAACGTCGGCTGCAACCTCGCCACCTACTCCCACGCCCGCATCCCGCTGCTGATGGGGATGGGCTATCACACCAGCGCGGAGTGGATGCGCATCGGTCTGGTGATCGCCATCGTGGGCTTTGCCGTGGTGATGAGCATCGGCCTCACCTGGTGGCAGTGGCTGATCTGATAACAAAAAGGGCCCGTAACGGGCCCTTTTGCATAGAGGGTGTGCAGCGTTCCATACCGGTGCTGCGCTTGCCATACGCTGCGGCATTGTTAAAAACAGCGCGGGTCAGCTCTGCGGCGCCGCCTTGATCAGCGCCTCGTAGTGATCGATCAGCTCAGGCCCGTGCAGCGGCGAGTCGTGACCGCCAATCACCGTCTTGATCGGCAGCTTCATCGCCTTGAGTCGCTCGATGGTCTGCGGATACTCCTTCACATTGGCAAAGCTCAGGTTGCCCAGCTTCTCCTTGAGGATGCAGTTGCCATAGAGCACCTGCTCGTCGGGGAAGTAGACAAAAATGCCGTCCGGCGTGTGGGCCGGGCCCGCGTAGAAGGCGCGCACCTTGCCCTCTTGCAGGGTGAAATCGCCATCGTGCACCACGTTGGGCAACACCAGCGGCAGATCCGGATACTCCGGCAGCCCCTTGCGGGTAAAGGCGACGATCTCGGCCCAGTCGCTCTTCATCAGATCCCGGGTCTGGCGCGTCGCCACCACCTTGGCGCCGATGGACTTCCAGTAGGCGTTACCGCCCGCCCGATCGGTGTGGTAGTTGGTGTTGATCACCTCCAGCACCGGCTTGCTGCTGACCCGTTTAATGAGCTTGTGCAGCTCGCGGGCGGTATCCGGCGTCCAGGTCGCCCCCACCACCGTCACCCCCTTGGCCCCGAAATAGACCATGGAGTTCTCTTTGACGTAGTAGTTGTCCTCCACCACATAGACCGGGCCGCTCACCTGCTTGAGGGAGATCCCCGCCGCCCGCACGCTGCCGCCCCAGAAACTCGCCATCAGCACCACGGCCCCGGCCAACCCGCACTTTATCCAACCTTTCATCATCTTGCTCCCTCGAACCAACCGCCCCCTCGCCACCCCTGTGGCAAGCCGGGCCTTTTAAGCAGTGGGCAGAAGATACGGGGGATTTGTGAGGGGAAAATGAGGTTGTGTGAAGAGAAGGTGAAGTCTGGGGGAAGTCAGGGGAAAGTCCGGGAAAATCGGCAGCGACCTCCTGTGCGCGATCGTCCGAATACGCTTCGCTATTCGAACCTACAACACAGATAGCAGCCCCTCTCCCGAGGGAGAGGGGCTGGTTCGTGCCAATTCCAAGCCACTCATATTCACCCGCACCACAGAGCCAACGCACAATCAGCGGAGCATATTTGCTCCCTTCTCCCCTTGTGGGAGAAGGGCTGGGGATGAGGGGAGGTAACAATAAGCTACATAATGTAGGGTCGATTAGCGTAGCGTAATCGTCCGTTTACCGCGAATATCCTGATAGCAAGAGAAGCAGGAAACCCTGAACATCAGCGTCAACTCAACCACCTTACTTTCGCGATCGTCCGAATACGCTTCGCTATTCTAACCGACAGCCCTCTTGCCCTAACCCCAACAATACCTCATTATGGCTACAACGCTCATTTGAATATCGATACAGGAGTATTGTTAATGTACAGACATCAAATATTTCTGGAAAAGCTAAGTGTCATATCAAGACTTCCTGATTCTATCATTAGTTGAATTTTTCAATAGAAATAATATTTAGCTGTTCCTTAGAGAGTGCAGAAGTTACTTAGGTAGACTGGACAGGTTAATTACTGAAATGCTTAGGCTGGCTCTTAATTTATATATCTAATGCTGAATGGATTAGTTTTATGCAAACAGAAAACCCATACAAAAATAACATTTGCCTAAAAATAGACTTTCAAAAAAACTCTGAAAAGCCTCAACGTGTTTTTGACTCGATGAGTCTGCTAATTAGTAGCGTTGAAGAGTTTCACGAAAGTGTCTTGCAAGCTGTAGATACAGAAATTCGACCATTCCTCCTACTATCTGATATTAATGAAGGGTCCATAAAATCGTGGCTCACTATCAACATAGATGGTGAGATACCAAACGAAAAACAAAGTAAATTCATTGATTTCATGAACTATTGCACAGAACGATTAATCGACTTCATAAAAGACAAAGATACTATAAAAAATGTAGATGAATTAGACCCTCTTATAGATGAACTTCATTGGAAGGCCGATGAACTTAATTTGGAAGAGTTTCCAAATGTCTTCGACCTTAATAGATATAGATTGTTAAAAGCTTATACTTCCATCAGTGATGCATCAGAAAAATTAAATGCCAAAGATAATATATATATTTTAGCAAATGAGCACACTGTAAAGCTAAATAAGATGTTTAAACTTACAAAAGATGACATCGACTTATTAATAGTAGATTCAACTAGAAGTAATATAACAAAAGAAACGCTGATTATTAAAAAAGCCGACTTTATTGGCAATTCCATGTGGGATTTCATTAAGGGAAAAACAAAAATATCAGCTAAGATGCGTGTTCCTGAATGGTTAACTGAATTTCATAATCGGAAAGTATTAGTGGCACCCGGAGATGGTTTGTTATGTGACTTAGTTACCATTGTTTTCTATGACAAATATGACAAACCAATAGAGACAAAGTATGAAGTCATCAAAGTACATAACCCTGTAGAAATGCGTTTTTATAAGCAGGGGAACTTTGACTATGAAGAATAACGTCTACTCAAATGCAAGAATAACATTGCTCTCTGAGTATTTGTTTATACTTTTGCCATTTATTGTTATTGGGATGGTAAAATTATACAAATCAAGCATGGGTGATTTTTTTGCTGCCGCAGACTGGAGCTTTGCATCAGCTATTTTATTTGGTCAGGCAATAGTAAAAATTGTTAGCGCCGGCGTAATTAACAAAAACTCTGCATCACCTAAAATAGTCTTGATAGTTACACTGCTTTTTATCATGGGAGTTTCCCCATGCTTAATTCTTATTGCTATCATTTTATTAAACGATGCCAACTCAATTTATATTATGGCTATCCAAATCATTCTGTACATTGTTGCAACATCAATATTCTTTTGGATTGGTTCTGCTGCACATGTAATGATCGATGAAGTAGTTAATCAGAAGAAAGAAAACCCACCCGCATAACGGATGGGTTTGCTTTTCTTATTGCCGGTAAATCCTAAGAAATTTAACTCACAACACAAATCAAACCAGCGGCGGCGTGCGCGGCGGCACCATACGCTTGCTGCCGGTGGACTCGAAGGCCGAGGCAAAGCGCAGCAGGTTGTTGTCGTCATAGGCGCGACCGGCGAAGGTCAGCCCCACCGGCATACCGATATCGGCCATCACCCCCATGGGGACGGTGACGGTCGGCACGCCGAGGTGGCGAATGGCGAGGTTGCCGTTGGCAACCCAGATGCCGTTGCTCCAGGCGATATCGGCGGAGGCCGGATTCACGTCCGCATCAGCCGGGCCAACATCGGCCACTGTCGGGAACAGCACGGCGTCGAGCTTGAGCCCGTCCATCCAGTCTTCCAGATCCAGCTTGCGGGTCTTTTCCAGCCCACGCAGGCCGTCCGGCACTGTGGGGATCTCGTCAAAGCGCTTGATGCCGCGCTTGGCCATATTGACGTACTCGTCCATGCCCGCCGCCAGATCGCCCTCGCGGTTCGGCAGGGTGCCCGGATCGTGGGGGAAGATCTTCGGCCCATCGACATCGGCCAGCTTGTTTAACTTGGGATCGCCGTTGGCGCGCAGGAAGTCGTCGAACGCCCAGCCGGAAAGCTCCCACAGCTCGTCGTTGAGAAACTCCGGGCTCACGATGCCGCGATTGAACACGGTCGGCGCGCCGGGTCGGTCCCCTTCGCAGTTGGAGACCAGCGGGAAGTCCACTTCGATGACTTCGGCGCCAGCGGCTTCCAGCGCCTGACGGGCCTGCTCCCACAGGGCAATCACGGTCTCGCGGGTATGGATGCGCTGACCGGTCGGGCCGCCGATACCGGGGTTTTCGCTGGTGCCGGCCAGTTCATCCTTGTTGATAAACATGCGCGGCACGCCGAGGCGCTTGCCCTTGAGGGCATCGGCCTTGGCTGCCAGTTCCAGATAGGAGGCCGGACGCACTTCAGAGGCCTTGGGCAGCTGCACCCAGGGCTGCATGCGCCACAGATCGCCACGGGTGTCGGCATCGTCAGCCACCACTACGTCGAGCACTTCAAGCAGATCGTTCATGGTGCGGGCATAAGGCACCACCACATCCATGGTCGGAGTCAGCGGCCAGTTGCCGCGTACCGAGATGACCCCACGGGACGGGGTGTAGGCGCACAGGCCGTTATTGGAGGCCGGGCCACGGCCGCTCGACCAGGTCTCTTCGGCAAGGCCGAAGGCGGAGAAGCTGGCAGCGGTGGCGGTACCGGCACCGTTGGAGGAGCCGGAGGCAAACGGCGCAGTCAGGTAGTCGGCGTTGTAGGGGCTCTCGGCACGGCCATATACGCCGCGCTGCATGCCACCATTGGCCATCGGCGGCATATTGGTTTTGCCAAGGCAGATGGCACCGGCGGCGCGCAGGCGCTCAACGGTAAAGGCATCGCGCTGGGCCACCAGATCCTTGAAGGCCGGGCTGCCGGAGGCGGCAGTCAGCCCCTTGACCAGATAGCTGTCTTTGGCGGTGTAGGGGATGCCGTCGAGCGGGCTCAGGGTCTCGCCACGGGCGCGGCGGGCATCGGAAGCCTCGGCCTCTTTCAGCGCATCGGGATTGGCGACCACCACGGCATTGAGTTTGGTGGCAGTCTCGGGGCCGTTGTAGGCCTCGATCCGGGCCAGATAGGCCTTGACCAGTTCGACCGCTGTGGTGCGGCCTGATTCGAGCGCGGCACGCAGCTCGGCAATGGAAACCTCGGTCACTTCGATCATGGGGATCTCCTGTAAAAGGGTGACTGTTTGTCATGATGATCGCCGCATCAGCGCCTACGACCATCACACCATCAAGAGATAAAACCCCACTGAGTGGGGTTTTGAATACTCACCGGAACCGGTTCTTATTTGCCGGAGGGGATCTGCTGGGTAATGCAGTGAATATTGCCACCGCCCAGCAGGATCTCGCGGGCCGGTACGCCGACCACGGTGTGATCCGGGAAGATCTCTTCCAGAATGCGCTGGGCTTCGCCATCGGTGGCGGCATCCAGCAGCGGATAGACGATGCGATCGTTGGTGATAAGGAAGTTCACATAGGAACCGGCCAGACGGCCTTCTGCCTCGCGCGGCACACCGGTACCACTCTCGACACCGGCAGACTCCTCTTCGGTGCAGAACAGCGGGCCCGGCTGGGGCAGCTTCCACACTTTCAGCTTGCGCCCCTTGGCATCGACCGCCGCTTCCAGCACCTTGAGGGCGGCTACGGAGCGGGCGTACTGGGGATCGTTCTGATCGTCAGTCCAGTGCAGGGCCACTTCACCCGGACGCACGAAGCAGCACATGTTGTCGATGTGGCCATCGGTTTCATCCATGTAGACGCCTTCATCCAGCCAGATAAAGCTGGTGACGCCCAGATAGTCGCGCAGGTAGGCTTCGATCTGCTCTTTGGTCAGGTGCGGGTTGCGGTTTTCGTTGAGCAGGCACTCGGCGGTGGTCAGGCAGGTGCCTTCACCATCGACGTGGATGGAGCCCCCTTCCAGAATGAGCGGCGCATCGTAGCGAGCCATCTCGTGTTGGGTCAGCATCTGGGCTGCCACTTCCTCATCCTGACTCCACGGGTAGTAGAGACCGCCCTTGTGACCACCCCAGGCGTTGAAGCCCCAATCCACGCCACGGCACTCGCCGGCCGCGTTGGTAACGATGGTCGGGCCGGTATCGCGGGCCCAGCAGTCATCGCTGTCCATTTCGACCAGAGTGACGTGAGCGGGCATGATGGCGCGGGCCTGCTCCATAAACTGGGCCGGAACCCCCATAAAGACCGGGGTGGCGCCACCGATAGCATCGGCCACCTTGGCGAAGGTCTCTTGCGCGAAGCGACCGGCTACGCGCCAGTTGTCCGGGCGAAACGGCCAGATCATCCAGACGGCCTGCTGGTGCGCCCACTCGGCGGGCATGGTGAAGCCGTCGGCGGCCGGCGTGGAGTTAATGGTCTTGATGCTCATCGCAAGGCTCCTTGCATGGTTGAGGCCCCCGTTTACGCCCGATGCGGCGCGGGAACCCGGAAAAATAAGAGTGGGTCGCAGATTAAGACGTTGCGCCCCCATCCATCAAATGAATAGGATGGATTGTCCCATAAACACGGCGAATAATCCCCCCATGAAACTGCACCAGCTCGACCTCAATCTGCTGCTCGCTTTTGACGCCCTGATGACGCAGGGCAGTGTCACCCGCGCCGCCGAGGCGCTCTTTATCAGCCAGCCCGCCATGAGCCACTCCCTTAACCGGCTGCGCACCTTTCTCGGCGACCCGCTTTTGGTACGCACCCCGCAGGGGATGCTGCCGACCCCGCGCGCCCAGCGACTGCATCTCGGGGTGCAGCAGGCGCTGCGACTGCTGGAGCAGCAGCTCACCGAGGAAGAAGAGTTCGAGCCGAGCCAGTCGAAGCGGCGCTTCGTGCTCTGCACCACAGATTACGTGGAGTGCGTGCTGATCCCGCCGCTTATTCAGCGGCTCAGACGGCTGGCGCCGGGGGTCACCATCGAGATCCGCATCCTGCGCGACACCCTGCCCGAAGCCGAGCTGGCAAGCGGCGAGATCGATCTGGTGCTGGGCTTTGACGAGTACATGCAGGTGCCGGGGTATCTGGGCAAGGAGACCTGGCTCACCGAACCGCTGGCCGGACTGGTGCGCGCCGATCTGCCGATTGCCAAATCGGCCCCCGCCGGCGCCGAGGATGACCCCTCCCAGTTGCAGGAGCGCATCACCCTGCAGCAGCTTATCGCCATGCCCCACGTGTTCCACTCGCCCCTTGGCACCTCGGAGGCGAGCCTCGACCGCTATCTGAAGAGTCAAGGCTTTAGCCGCACCATCTCGGTCAACAGCCAGAGCTATATGTCCGCCGCCGCCATCGTCAGCCAGAGCGATCACCTGCTGGTGCTGCCCAGCATGGTGGCCGAGCTGCTCGCCACCCACTGGCCGCTGAAAAGCCTGCCGCTGCCTGCTGACGTGCCCGACTACCACCTCAACTGCGTCTGGCATCCCGTGCACGCACAGCAGCCTGCGCTGGTATGGCTGAAAGATTTGATGAAGGAGCTGGTGGGGCCGAGGTGAAGCGGCAACGTCTGGCAACAAAGGTTGATGGAAAAGCCCGGCAAGGGCTGAGACCAGAAACAACAGTGGCTCCCTCGGGAGCCACTGTTGTTTCTGCGGTATCGCGTTACGCCCGCAGGGCACGCATCAGCTGGGCGACCACGTCGTCGAGCAGGGGGCGATCGGGGCGGCACTGAGCAAAGGTGATAAGCCCCTGCAGGTTGATCAGCAGCAGAGCCGTCAGGGTGCGAATATCCCGATCCGGCGCCAGCTCACCGCACTGCTGCGCCTGCGCCAGCAGATCCGCCAGCTCCTGCTCCAGCTCGCCGTAGATCCCCTTGACCCGCTGGGTCAGCTCCTCGTCCTGCTCGCTCAGCTCCATCATGGTGCGGGTCACCAGACAGGTGCCGCAGAGCGCCTCGGTCACCACCTGATCGAGATAGGCTGCAAGACCGGCGAGCGGGCTCGGGTTGTCGAGCAGAGAGCGGCGCAGGGCCCGCTTGCTCTCCACATAGTGATCGACAGCCGCCAGCAGCAGGCCGCGTTTGTTGCCAAAGGCGCCGTAGATGCTGCCCGGGTGCAGGCCGGTGGCAGCCACCAGCTCCTGCATGGTGGTCTTGGCGTACCCCTTGGCGCGAAACGCCTCCATGGCATTTCGTAGCACCTCGTCACGATCAAACTCGGCAATGCGCATGGCTCCTCCCGTCGGAAATGGTTCGCTGCCACGGCACAAAAAGAGCCGCTGGCAACGCGCGCTGGAAAAGGTCGGCAAGTGTACCCCACTCGCAGGTCGGGGCCAACCATCTTGAACGCGCATTCAAAAAAGACTTGCATCGGAACAAAAAAACGTCTTGAATGCACGTTCAAGAATAACCCGTTCAGGACACACTATCATGAATACCCTGTTTCAGCCGTATCGCCTTAATGAGACTCTGACCCTGGCCAACCGCTTCATGATGGCCCCGCTCACCCGCTGCATGGCAGGCCCCGGTCTGGTGCCGACCGAGCAGATGGCTGCCTATTATGCTCGCCGTGCCGACATCGGCCTGATTGTCTCCGAAGCCGTCATCATCCGCCCCGATGCGCAGGGCTATCCCAATACCCCGGGCCTCTTCACCCAGGCCCAGATCGATGGCTGGAAGAAAGTGACCAGCGCCGTACACGCCAAGGGCGGCAAGATCTTCGCCCAGCTGTGGCACGTCGGCCGCCTCTCCCACCCCTTCTTCCATCAGGCTGAAGTGCTGGCTCCCTCTGCCGTGGCGCACGAGGGCACAGTGCCCCGCATGCGCGAACTGACCTATCAGGTGCCACGCGCCCTGACCGAAGCCGAAATCGCCCAGCTGGTGCAGGATTATGCGACTGCCGGTGCCAACGCCATCAAGGCGGGCTTTGACGGGGTGGAGATCCACGGTGCCAACGGCTACCTGATCGACCAGTTCCTGCACCACTCCACCAACCTGCGCACTGACAACTACGGTGGCTGCCCGGAAAATATGAGCCGCTTCGCGCTGGAAGTGGTCGATGCCATCAGCGCCCGCATCGGCGGTGATCGGGTTGGTATTCGTCTCTCCCCGGGTGCCTATGTCCATCTGGCGGGTAGCCCGGAAGATCGCGCCGTGTTCGACTATCTGCTGGGCAAGCTGAACGATCGCCCGCTGGCCTATATCCACCTCGGCATCTTCGATGACAACCTCACCTTCGATTATCTGGGTGGCCGCGCCTCCGACTATCTGCGCGCCCACTACAAGGGCAATCTGGTCGGGGTGGGCAACTACGACGCCGAGCGCGCCGCAGCAGCCATCGAGGCCAACCGCTTCGATCTGGTGGCCATCGGCCGCCCCCTTATCGCCAACCCGGACTACCTCACCAAGGTGAAGAAGGGCGAAGCGCTGGTGCCCTACGCCGACACCATGCTGGCCGAACTGGTCTAACCGCATCGGTATCGCCAGACAACAGGCAATAAAAAACGAGGGGAGCGATTGCTCCCCTCGTGCTATCTGGCTGATGCCGTATTGCGTTGTTGCGGACTTAATTGGTGCGGAACAGGGCCTCGATTGAAAGCCCCTGGCTCAGCAGGATCTCCCGCAGACGGCGCAGCCCCTCGACCTGGATCTGACGTACCCGCTCGCGGGTCAGGCCAATCTCGGCCCCCACATCCTCAAGGGTGGCAGGCTCGTAACCCAGCAGGCCGAACCGGCGAGCCAGCACTTCCCGCTGTTTGGGGTTGAGCTCTTCCAGCCAGTGGACAATGCTGCTGCGCATATCATCTTCCTGTGACTCCAGCTCCGGCCCCATGCCGCGCTCGTCAGAGAGCACATCCAGCAATGCCTTGTCGCGATCGCCACCGATGGGAGTGTCCACCGAGGTGATCTTCTCGTTGAGCTTGAGCATGCGGTTCACATTGTCCACCGAGCAATCGAGTGCCTGGGCGATATCTTCGGCGGTCGGCTCGTGATCGAGACGGTGAGAGAGTTCACGCGCAGTGCGCAGGTAAACGTTTAACTCCTTGACCACATGAATGGGCAGACGGATGGTGCGGGTCTGGTTCATGATGGCCCGCTCGATGGTCTGGCGGATCCACCAGGTGGCATAGGTGGAGAAACGGAAGCCGCGCTCGGGGTCGAACTTCTCGACCGCGCGGATAAGACCGAGGTTGCCCTCTTCGATGAGATCCAGCAGCACCAGGCCGCGGTTGTTGTAACGACGGGCGATTTTGACCACCAGTCGCAGGTTGGACTCGATCATGCGCTTGCGGGCTGCTTTGTCACCCCGCAAGGCACGACGGGCGTAGTAGACTTCTTCTTCGGCAGTGAGGAGTGGGGAGAAGCCAATCTCCCCCAGATAGAGCTGGGTGGCATCCATCACCTTGTTCAGTTCCGGTGCCAGCAATTCATCGGAGATGGTCTCTTCCGCCTCGGCGGCCACCTCCTCCAGCTCTTCTACCTCTTCGTGAGACTCGGGGTCAGCGTCAAACTCTAACTCTGCATCCTGCATTACCAGTTGTTCTTGGCTCATGGTGTGTCTCCCTGACGTTACCAGAGTAAGACGGTCTCTCTGGGGTTAACGCTTTGGCAAATAGCTCATCGGATTGATCGACTTGCCTCTGTACCGGATCTCGAAATGCAATCGCACATCCGGCGCGTCCGTGCTGCCCATGTTGGCAATGACCGAGCCCCCCTTGACGCTGTCCCCTTCCTTCACCCGCAACTCGTCGTTGTGTGCGTAGGCGGAGAGATAGTCATCATCATGCTTGAGGATGATCAGCTTGCCGTACCCCCTTAAAGCACTGCCAGCGTATACGACCTTACCGCTGCTGGCGGCGTAGACGGGTTGCCCCTTCTGGCCGGCTATGTCGATACCCTTGTTACCCTGTTCTGCAACAGAGAACCCCTCGACGATCCGGCCTTTTGCGGGCCAGTGCCAGGAGAGTCTCGACTGGGAGTTGTCTGTTTTTTGTTCTTTGACCTGAGCGTATTCCTTCGGTGCCTCCGCAGCAACGGATTTCTGCGAGATGAATGGCGTGGTCTGACCAGATCCGCTCGGTTCTGCCAACGGACGCGGGCCACTGCTCGGTCGGGTCGTGGTGGTCTGCACCGGAACCGGCGTCACCGGGCGGGTTGCGGCTACCATCTGGGTGCTGCTGCCGCCGGCAGACTGAACGTTGAGCACCTGACCCGGCTGCAGGGCGTAGGGGGCACTCAGGTTGTTGCTCTGGGCCAGTGCCTGCGGCGTCATGCCGAACTGGCGGCCGATACTGCTCAGGGTATCGCCGCGACGCACCTCATAGGTGCCGGAACTGCGGCTGCTGCTTACGCTGGCGCTGGAACCATCGAGTCGCAAGCGCTGCCCCGGATAGATGTTGTAGGGCGGGCTGATGTTGTTGAGGCTGGCCAGCGACGGCACATCGTTACCGGAGTTGAAGGCGATGGAGTAGAGGGTATCGCCCCGCTTCACCACATAGCTGTTGCCCTGAATGGGGGCACTGACCTGAGCGCCGGCCTGACGGGTCGGGATGGTCGAGACGAAGGGACCATCACCCAGCCCCTCAACCGGAGCGGCATTTTTACTGGAGGAACAGGCAAGCAGCAGCCATGAAAGAACGACGACACTGCTTCCCTGCCAAATACGCGAACGCATAGCGGATCCTTAACGACTAAACCAGAAATAGGCCACGACGGCCAGACCAATACAGAGCCAACCGAGCACGTCTACGTAGTGCATCAGTTTGCGTTCCATCTTCTCGCCACCCCAGCGCATCAAACCTGCCACCAGGAAAAAGCGCAAACCGCGGCCGATGAGGGAGGTGATGATGAAGGGCAACAGAGCCATTTGCAACAGCCCTGCCGTCACGGTAAAGACCTTGTAGGGGATCGGGGTGAAGCTGGCGATAAAGATGACCCAGATGCCCCACTGCTCGAACCAGTGGCGAGCGATGGCGATCTTGCCCTCATAACCGACGGAAGCCACCAGCGGCTGCACTACCGGATCCCACAGGGCGTAGCCAAGGGCATAGCCAAACAGCGCACCCAGCACCGAGAACACGGTGGCCAGCGTGGCGTAGTGCCACGCCTTGTGGGGCTTGCCGAGCGCCATCGGCGCCAGCATCACGTCAACCGGGATGGGCCAGAAGACCGATTCGATAAAGGCGGTGATGGAGAGATACCAGGGGGCGTATTTGTGGCGCGCCCACTGCATTACCAGTACATACAAACGGGAAAACAACTTCACTCAACATCTCCGTCGATCAGGGGAACAAAACGCACCGGTTCCAGAATTCGGCTGGTCAGCTGGGAGCCGGAGCGTTCAATCAGTTGCAGGGTCTGCTGGCTGTCGCCCACCGGCAATACCAGCCGACCGCCATCGGCCAGCTGATCGGTGAGCGCCGTCGGGATCTCGCTCGCCGCCGCCGTTACCAGAATGGCGTCGTAAGGCCCCTTGTTGGGCCATCCCAGCCAGCCGTTACCGTGCTTGGCCGAGACATTGTGCAGATCAAGCTGGCGCAGCCGGCGTCTTGCCTGGAACTGCAGCGACTTGATCCGCTCCACGGTATAAACGTGCTCCACCAGATGGGCGAGGATCGCCGTCTGGTAACCGGAGCCAGTGCCAATCTCCAGCACGTGGGCCGGATCATTTTGCATCAGCAGCTCGGTCATTCGCGCCACCATGTAGGGCTGCGAAATGGTCTGGCCATGGCCAATGGGCAAGGCGGTGTTGTCCCACGCCTTGTGGGCCATGGCCTCATCCACGAATAGCTGGCGCGGCACTTTCGCGATGGTCGCCAGTACGCGAAAATCGCGAATATCCTGCGCAATGAGCTGATTTAACAGGCGCTGTACTATCACACCCTCATCCCTGCAGATCTAACCAGGCCCCCAGACCAGCGAGACTGTCATAGGCAGTCATGTCAATGGTCAGGGGAGTTATCGAGACATAACCCTGCTCGATGGCAGCAAAGTCGGTTCCTTCTCCTGCATCCTGCTTGTCGCCGGGAGGGCCAATCCAGTAGATGGGTTGACCGCGGGGATCCTCGGTGCGGATCACCGACTCCGCCCGATGGCGATTGCCAAGGCGGGTCACTCTGATCCCCCGGATCTGCTCAAGCGGCAGGTCAGGTACGTTCACATTGAGGATCTGATCCGCTGGCAGGGGGTGCTTCATCAACCCCTTCACCAGCAGGGCCGCATAGTGGGCCGCCGTGGCGAAATGGGTCTTGCCCACCAGCGAGATGGCGAGGGAGGGATAGCCAAGGTGGCGCCCTTCGGTCGCAGCCGCCACCGTGCCGGAGTAGATGACATCATCCCCCAGATTCGCACCGTGGTTGATGCCGGCCACCACCATGTCAGGCTCGGGGCGCACCAGCTCGTTGACCGCGAGGTGGACGCAGTCGGTCGGCGTCCCCTTCACCGCATGATAACCGGTTTCGCTGATGCGGGTGACCCGCAGCGGCACCTCCAGCGTCAGGGAGTGACTCGCGCCGCTGCGGTTGCGATCCGGTGCCACCACCACGACCTCGCCGCAGGCGCGCAACGCCTCGCTGAGGGCACGGATGCCCTCGGCATGCACACCATCGTCATTACTGACCAGAATTCGCATCGGTTTGATTCCTGAAACCGTGATCGGCCTCTTCGGCCTGCATTAACTCGCGCACCACGCTGGTGGCAAAGGCGCCCGCCGGCAGGAAGAAGGAGAGAGTCAGCACCTCCCCCTCCAGTTGCCAGCTCATCTGCTCCGGCTTGAGCAGCAGCGGGCGGCGATCCTGATCCAGCCCCGCTTTCTCCAGCCCTTCACACCAGTCACTGTAAGCCGCCAGCACGCTCTGCTCGAACTCGGCAGCGGCCCCCTGGCTGGCCAGCCGGCCACGCCCCCACTGGGGCGCGGTGAGCTGCACGTCGCCGGAGGCGAGACGCGCTTCCAGCTCGGGGGTCACGCTCTCTTCACTGAAGATGGAGTGGCTACCCTTGAGCATCACGCAGTCACCGGCCAGCAGCTGATGGGCCAGCCCCTGCTCGATACGGGCGCTGACGATGGCATTGAACAGCATGCTGCGCGCGGCGGAGAGGTAGAGAGAGCGCTTGTTGCGATCCTTGATCCGCTTGCCGGCAAACATCGCCTTGGCCGCTTCCAGGTTGTTGCCTTCACGGCCGAAACGCTGCTCGCCATAGTAGTTGGGCACGCCCTGAGTAGCGATAGCCTGCAGGCGGGACTCCAGCCCGTCGGCCTGCTCCAGACCGGTGAGGCGCAGAGTGAAGTGGTTGCCCTTGAGATAGCCAACCCGCAGCTTCTTGTTGTGGCGCTTCACCTCCAGGATCCGGATGCTGTCGCTCTCGATGACGGAGAGGTCCGGCTCGGCCTTGCCCGGCAGGTGAATGCCGAACCACTGCTCGGTCACTGCGTGGCGATCTTTCAGGCCCGCCCAGGTCACCGCATTGCGGTTGACCCCGGCCGCATCGGCCAGCAGGCCAGCCACCCAGGCGGTGTTCTCACCGGTTTTACGCACCCGGACGAAGATGTGCTCACCCTCGCCACAGGGCACAAACCCGAGATCTTCGTTAACCACGAAGTCGGCGGCCTCGGCCTTGAGGATACCGCGGGCGGTTGGCGCACCGTGCAGGTAGGCAAGTTGTTCCAGCATTATTGTTTCACCAGTAAGACGACGGCTTCGGTGGCGATCCCTTCCTTGCGCCCCGTAAAGCCAAGCTGTTCGGTGGTGGTCGCCTTGACGTTCACCCGGTTCAAATCACATTGCAGATCGGCAGCCAGCACGGCGCACATGGCCTCTATGTGAGGCGCCATCTTGGGCGCCTGAGCGATGATGGTCACATCCAGATTGCCGATGGCATACCCTGCGCGCTGCACGCGGGCAAAGACATCCCGCAGCAGGATACGGCTGTCGATACCCTTGAATTCGGCAGCGGTATCGGGGAAATGGCGACCGATGTCACCGGCACCGATGGCGCCCAGCAGGGCATCGCTCACCGCGTGCAGTACCACGTCGCCATCGGAGTGGGCGATCAGTCCCTGCTCGTAGGGAACCGGCACCCCGCCCAGCATGCAGGGGCCAACCCCACCAAATTTGTGTACGTCAAAACCATGTCCAATCCGGATCATGCTCGCTCCTTGTTCGGCCTGTCTGTTCAGACCTCTTTGTTCTGATAGGTGGGCTTATGCCTGCTGGCTTAAAAACAGTCCCGCCAAAGAGAGATCCTCCGGCCGGGTCACCTTGATGTTGTCGGCGCGCCCCTCCACCATCCGCACCGTGAATCCGGCGCGCTCCATGGCGGAGGCCTCATCGGTAATGGTGGCACCGAGCGCCAACCCCTCCTCCAGTGCCCGTCTGAGGGGGCCGGTGGGGAACATCTGCGGCGTCAGGGCATGCCAGAGCTGCTCGCGCTCGACGGTGGCAATGATATTGCCGGCCGCATCGGAGCGCTTCATGGTGTCGCGCACCCGGCTGCCGAGGATGGCGCCACCGCTCGTCATGGCGGTGGCAATCAGGGCGTCGAGATCGCCGTGGGTCAGACAGGGGCGGGCCGCATCGTGCACCAGCACCCACTCCCCTTGCGCCACATGGAGGGCGTTGAGGACGGAAAAGGCGCGATCGGCGCCCCCCTCGACCCGCAGGATCCGCTCATCCTGCGCCACCGGGAGGGTGTCAAACCAGCGGTCATGGGGAGCCAGCGCCACGATCACCTGCCCGATGGCGGGGTGTGCGAGCAGCCGCTCCAGGGTGTGCTCGAGAATGGTCTTGCCCGCCAGTTGCAGATACTGCTTGGGGCACTCGGCCCCCATCCGGCTGCCAATGCCGGCGGCCGGCACGATCGCCGTCAGGGCTGGAATGCGGCTCGCATCAGTCATCGTAAGGGGCATCCGCTGGCACATTCTCTTTTTCTTTCTCTTTGGGGATGATCCGGTAGAAGGTCTCGCCCTGCTTGATGTAGCCCAGATCGTTGCGCGAAAGCTCCTCGATGGCCTCAAGGCCAGAGGTGAGATCGTCGATTTCGCGATAAATCAGGTCGTTGCGATCCTTGAGGCTCTGGTTGTCCCGCTGCTGCTGCGAGATGGCCTCCGACAGACTCTGGTAGTCGGACAGCCCGTTCTTCCCCAGCCAGAAGTCATATTGCAGACCTCCCAGCAGGAGGATCAGGATCAGGGTGAATAGGCGCATGCTCTAGGTCTCCTTCAAGCGGCCTAGTGTCCCATATTCGGTGCAAAGACAAAAGAAAGCCAATACCACGAAGGGGCCGGGCAAGCAGAAAAAAGTGCCCAAAGGTGAGTCAGATAGCGCAAAACCCCGCCAAACCGGCGCAAGGATTGACCAGTGTGGTCAAGATGCGCCGGGGCGGGGTTGATTGTCAGAACAGAGGTGCCGCTATCAGTTGACGGCGACCGGCTCCCCTTCCAGCTCGGCCGGGGTGTTGTACTCCTCCTCGGCCTCGCGGAAACGCTCCAGCATGGTTTTTGAAGGCGCTTCTCCCAGCAGGCTGCCCGTTACAATCGCGATACAGGCAAACAGGAAGCCAGGGATGATTTCATACAGCCCCAGCCAGCCGAACTGTTTCCAGACGATCACCGTGATGGCGCCCACCAGCATGCCGGCCAGCGCACCGTTGCGGGTCATTCGCGGCCAGAGCACGGAGAGCAGCACTACCGGGCCGAACGCGGCACCAAAACCGGCCCAGGCGTAACTCACCAGCCCGAGCACCCGGTTCTCCGGATTCATGGCAACGCTGATGGCGATCAGGGCGATGGCCAGCACCATCAGGCGCCCCACCCACACCAGCTCGCGCTGGGAGGCGTTCTTGCGCAGGAACGGCTTGTAGAGATCCTCGGTGATGGCGCTGGAGCAGACCAGCAGCTGGCAACTCAGGGTACTCATCACCGCCGCCAGAATGGCGGAGAGCAGCACGCCGGCAATCCAGGGGTTGAACAGGATCTTGGAGAGCTCGATAAAGACCCGCTCCGGGTTGCCGGTGACGCCGCCCGCCACTTCCGGGAAGCGGGCGAAGTAGGCCAGACCGAAGAAGCCGATGGCCACCGCGCCGCCCAGGCAGAAGATCATCCAGGTCATGCTGATGCGACGGGCGTTGGCCATGGAGTGGTGGGAATCCGCTGCCATGAAGCGGGCCAGAATATGCGGCTGACCGAAGTAACCGAGCCCCCACGCCATCAGGGAGATGATGGCGATAACGTCCAGATTCTTGAACATGTCGAGGTTGCTGGCACTCTTGGCGGCCACCTCGATCATGGCGCTGTCCACCCCGCCCACGGCGATGATGACAAAGACCGGGGTGAGGATCAGGGCGAAGATCATCAGGGTCGCCTGCACCGTATCGGTCCAGCTCACCGCGAGGAAGCCGCCGAAGAAGGTGTAGGTGATGGTGGCGGCCGCACCGACCCAGAGGGCAGTGTTGTAATCCATGCCGAAGGTGCTCTCGAACAGGCGGGCACCGGCCACCACGCCGGAGGCGCAGTAGATGGTGAAGAAGAGCAGGATCACCAGCGCCGAAAGGATGCGCAGCACCTTGCTGTGATCTTCAAAGCGGTAGGTGAAGTAGTCCGGCAGGGTCAGGGCGTTGCGGTTCTTCTCGGTATGAACCCGCAGGCGGCCCGCCACCCAGCGCCAGTTGAGGTAGGCACCGATGACCAGACCGATGGCGATCCAGCTCTCGGAGATGCCGCTGATGAAGATGGCGCCGGGCAAGCCCATCAGCAACCATCCACTCATGTCGGAGGCGCCGGCGGAGAGGGCGGTGACCCAGCTCCCCATCCGGCGGCCGCCAAGGATGTAGTCGTCAAAGTTGCGGGTGGCGCGATAGGCAACAAAGCCGATCAGTACCATCCCGAGGATGTACACCAGAAAGGTGATTAACATGGGTGTGCTGGCTGTCATGCAAAACTCCGTTTTATTTCATCTTTTACCCGCTCTGATGACGGGCTCGTCCCTAAAAACCGGCCTAGCTTAATCACCCGTCCCTGTCGGCTCAACCCCTTTATTAACAAACAGAAAACACAATAAAAACCTTTGCGCAGCAAATCATCTCTACATCAAGGAGATAGAACCGAATTTCCTTTTCCGTCCGGGCGAGAGATCAGAGCACTTGCCCCTGCTATTGAGCGTTTTATCTTCACATTTTGTTACTATCGAGCTTTTTACATCCTCCCCGTCCCCTCCTACACTCGCCGCCCTGAATCCAACGAACCGGGGCCACGCCTATGTCCTCTCATCTGTCGCAACTGCGTACCCTCGCCCGCCGTCTCCATCCGGTAGAGGAGTCGGGCCATCTCATCAGACGAGCCAAATTCGTTGGCCGCCTCTGGCTGCATCCGGGTGCCCGCGCCCTCTATCGCCAGCAGGAGACGCTGCCGCTGCTGGCGCAGGCGATCACCCGCTTCCCCGATATTCTGGAAAAACCGATTCACCCCTATCGCCACAAGGGGCTGCGCAAGGGGCTCCGCGCCGGGCTCATCACCGCCCACTACCGGCAGCTGGCACTGGCCCTGCCCGAAGCGCAGCAGCAGGCGATCTACAGCCAGAGCGGCTTGCAGCTTGCCAGCTGGCAAAGCGACAAGCTTACCGCGCCGCTCACCCTGCAGCTCGATTACCAGACCCACATGGCCAAAGAGGGAGAGATGAGCCTGACCCTCAAGCTCGGCAAGTCGGCGCTCTACTTCATGGCGCTCAACCTGCGCTGCGAGCCGCAGCCCACGCTGGAGATCTGCTCGCTGCAAGGGGGCAAGGGGCTGAGCGAAGAGATCAAACTGGTCACCAAGGCGTGTGGCGGCCTGCGTCCCATGTCCCTGCTGGTCTACATGGCAGCCGAGCTGGCTCGCGGCCTGGGGTGTGAAACCCTGCTCGGGATCCGCACTCAAAGTCACGTCTACCAGTGCAGCAAGCGCACCGCCAACCGGGTCAAGTTCGATCTGGATGGGCTGTGGGAAGAGCATCAGGGCAACGTCATGGATGAACTCTGGATGAGCCTGCCACTGCAGATACCGCGCAAAACGCTGGAGGAGATCCCCTCCCGCAAGCGGGCCAGCTACAAGGCGCGCTACCAGATGCTCGATCAGCTCGCCGGAGAGCTCGCCGACAATCTGCGCCGCAGCTAATCCGGCCCCGTACAAGGTCAGAAAAGAGAAAGGGCGAACAGCACGCTGTTCGCCCTTTCTTGTGGCCGATTACCGGGATTAGCCGTTGATGGCGACCGGCATGCCGCTGCGCTGCTCCAGCGCCTGTTTGACCAGCTGGGAGTCGCTGTCGGCGTGGGCAATGAAACGGGTGATGGCCGGGGTCATCGGCAGCGGTGCCGGCAGGCTGGAGTTGAACTCCTCCTCGCTGCGCGACAGCGGCTGATGCACTTCCAGATAGCGGCGGCCATCCGGCTCGACAGAGGCTTTGAGCGGCTGGTTGATGAACTGGACGCGAGTGCCTACCGGTACCTTCTTGAACAGGTACTCGATGTCATCGTTGCGCAGACGCACACAACCGTGGCTCACCCGCAGGCCGATACCGAACTGGGCGTTGGTACCGTGGATGGCGTACATCTTGCCGATGTAGAGCGCAAACAGCCCCATGGGGTTGTCCGGGCCAGCCGGCCATACCGCAGGCAGGCTCTCGCCACGGGCGGCATATTCGGCGTGCATCTTGGCAGTCGGAGTCCAGGTCGGGCCCGCTTTCTTGCGCTGCACGCTGGTCACCCAGTTCTCCGGAGTGTCGGTGCCCAGTTGGCCGATGCCGATGGGCAGCACTTCCACCACCTTCTTGCCTTTCGGGTAGTAGTAGAGGCGCATCTCGGCCACGTTCAGCACGATCCCTTCACGGGGCGCATCCGGCAGGATCAGCTGATGGGGGATCACCAGCTTCTCGCCGGTCTGCACCAGCAGGGGGTCAGCCTTGGGGTTGGCTTCGATCATGTTGGTCAGCCCCAGCTGGAATTTTGCGGCAATGGCTTCCAGCGGCTGGCCGTTCTCTTCGGCCGGGACCACGTATTCCAGATTTTCCCCCACCAGACGGCTGTTGGCCGCAGGCAGAGCATATTCAACAGCGAAAACCGGCGCAGCGGTCAGCAGCAGGCTGTAGCAGAGTGTTGCCACACTATTGCGAAGGAGCTTCATAACTTTCCCATGATAATGACTGAGTTGACATCTCTGGGCTGACAGCTGATCAGACGAGGATCAGGGGCGCGAAGAGAAGGCCGCCATTTTTCTCTTCTGCAAAACAAATTTCAACTGACAAGTAGCGGCGGGTCGACGATTAATATCGCTTTTTTTATCCGCCGCCAGCCCCTGTCGGTCGCCCGTTTATCCCTTCTGCCAGGAGCGCATATCGTATCCAGTGGGAGATTGGTGCAACCGCAGATGAAATTGCTCGATGATGGCGAAAATGTGGTCGAAAATATCGGCCTGGATCCCTTCGTACTCGGCCCATGCCGTCGTCGCGGTAAAGCAGTAGATCTCCAGCGGCAAGCCGTCAGAGGTCGGCGCCAGCTGACGCACCATCAGGGTCATGTCCTTGCGAATACCGGGATGGGCGCGCAGATAGGCATCCAGATAAGCGCGCAGGGTGCCGAGGTTGGTGAGGTGACGGCCGTTGATGGGGCAACTCAAGGCATCGCTCAGCTGCTGGTTGTAACTGCTCAGCTCCTGCTCCTTGCGGGTGAGATAGGGCGCCAGCAGCTGGGCCTGCTTGAGCTGCAACTGCTCATCGGCCGTCATGAAGCGCACGCTGGTCATGTCGATATTGATGCTGCGCTTGATGCGCCGCCCGCCCGATTCGGTCATCCCCTGCCAGTTCTTGAAGGAGTCGGAGATGAGAGCATAGGTGGGAATGGTGGTAACCGTCTTGTCCCAGTTCGACACCTTGACCGTGGTAAGGCCGATATCGGTCACCTCACCATCGGCGCCATATTTGTCCATCTGCAGCCAGTCGCCAACGTTCAGCATCCGGTTGGCAGAGAGCTGGATCCCCGCCACCAGCCCGAGGATGGGATCCTTGAACACCAGCATCAGCACCGCGGTCATGGCCCCCAGACCGCTGAACAGGAAAAGCGGCGACTTGCCAAGCAGCAGGGAGATCATCAGGATGCCGACCAGAATGCTGCCCACCAGCTTGGCCCCCTGGAAGATGCCTCGCAGAGGCAGATCCCGCCACAGCCGGATGTTGCGGCTCACCGCCAGCACGCAGTCGAGCAGGGTAAAGAAGGAGAGCAGCAGAAAGAAGAGGATCCAGAGCTGGGCCGACATCTCGATAAGCTTCAGGCTGTCGGAGCTGCGCGGCAGCCAGATCTCTGCCTGACCGAGCAGCACGGCCCCCTGAAAGACGAAAGCAAGCCGGTAGAAGAGGCGCTGTTGCAACTGGGGTGGCAGCCACACCTGCTTGGCCCTGCCGAGGATGCCCACCAGCCGCACCAGCAGAAAGCGGTGCAACATCATGTGCAGTAGCAGCGAGGTGACGAGGATGAAAGCGAGCGCAATCACCAGCCCCATCATGCCGGTCACCTCGACCCCAAGCGCCGACAGCCAGTTAAAAAACGTCTCTTTCATTCCTCTCCCCCTATGCTGCAATGCCAAAACGTGGCCGTCAGGGTAACGCCCCGAGCCTCCAAGTCAAATAACGGGTCGCCACAAACGACAACGCCCGGCAAAAGCCGGGCGTTGTGATGAGACCGATTGGCGTTAGCCGACCAGACCCAGGGCATCGCGGGCGATGACCAGCTCTTCGTTGGTCGGGATCACCATGGCGCAACGGCTGTCGGCGGTAGTGATGCGGCCTTCGCCACCCAGTACCGCGGCGTTGTTCGCCTCTTTGTCCACCTTGAAGCCGAACAGGGCCAGACGCGCCAGCACCATCTCGCGCACCATGGCGGCGTTCTCACCGATACCACCGGTGAAGACCACGGCGTCCAGACGGCCATCCATCGCAGCAGCATAGGCGCCGACATACTTGGCCACACGGTAGGTGAAGACATCCAGCGCACGCTTGGCACCGGCGTCGGTAGCGTAGTTGGTGGTGACATAGCGGCAGTCGCTGCTCGCTTCAGTCATCCCCAGCAGACCGGACTCACGGGTCAGGGAGTGGTTGATCTGCTCCACGCTGTAACCGAGCTGGTCGTGCATGAAGAAGACCACAGCCGGATCGATGTCGCCACAACGGGTGCCCATCGCCAGACCTTCCAGCGGAGTCAGACCCATGGAGGTGTCAACAGACTCACCGTTCTTGATGGCGCAAACGGAAGCACCGTTGCCCAGGTGGCAGTTGATGATGTTCAGTTCGTTCAGCGGCTTGCCCAGCTCTTTGGCCGCCTCTTCCGCGATGTAGCGGTGAGAGGTGCCGTGCGCGCCGTAACGACGGATGCCGTGCTCGCTGTAGAGCTTGTAAGGCAGCGCGTAGAGGTAGGCCTCCTGCGGCAGGGTCTGGTGGAACGCGGTGTCGAACACGGCCACGTTCTTGTCAGCCAGTTGCGGGAACACCTTGAGCGCAGCGCGGATACCGATCAGGTGAGCCGGGTTGTGCAGCGGGGCGAACGGGATAGCGGCTTCGATGCCGGCGATCACGCTGTCATCGATGCGAACGGAACGGGAGAACTGCTCGCCACCGTGTACGATGCGATGGCCGATGGCCACCAGCTGACCGGCCAGAGACGGATCCTGCGGCAGGATGTGGCCCACGATGTGGTCGAGCGCTTCCTGGTGAGCGGCACCCGCTCCCAGCATGGCTTCGCCCTTGACCCCGTGGAGTTTCCATTTGATACGTGCATCATCCAGATTGAAGCATTCGGCCAGGCCGGACAGCATGTCCTCACCTGTTTCGGCGTCCATTACGGCAAATTTCAGGGAAGAGCTACCGCAGTTAAGGATCAGTACCAACTTGCTCATTTTCTACATCTTCCTGTGCTTCGGCTTTATGCCGACAGTGTCGTGTCATCCAAAAGAGGATGGGATTCCCCTGCCGGGGGCTTATGGTCGCAGGAGGGTGCGTCCAATTTTTCAATTCTTGCTCTTGAAAGAGTCATCGCCACTTGTGGTGCGTATCACTCGTTTCAATGCTTGCGAGTCTCGACGCATCTGCTGCGCAGGGCTCGCGTCAATGGGGATGCTCAGGCGATGGCCAGCAGCTCCCTATGTACCTTGACCACCAGCTTCTTCACTTTGGCGGGCTGGTTGCGCGTACAGAGCGGGCGATGCAGTTCGCCCGGCCAGAAGATGGCGAAATCGCCCAGTTGCAGCGCCAGATAGGTAGTCTGCTCGTCATCGACAAACCAGAGGTCGGGATGGGGATGATCAGCACCTTCATCCGCATACTCATGAGGCCCGACACCGATCCACTCTTCGCCTGCCAGCAGCAGCTGGATATCGAGATAGTCGCGGTGGAACTCGCCACGGCGATCCGCAGCCGGCTCGGTCATCTCCTCGCTCACCAGACAGAACAGCTTGAGGCCGTCGATCTCGCTCTTGCCAAGGGGCGCCTCGCGCCAGAGGGCAACGCTTTTGACCACCTCGACCATGATGCGATCCAGCGGGGCAGGCAGCGGCGTACGCTGCAAAGTGTTCAGGCTACCGGTGATCATGGTGCGAGCATCTTCCTGTTAGGTATATCTGCGCGGCATCTTTGCCGCCCAATGAAAAAGGACCTGTTACAGGTCCTTCGATAATGCCCCCGGCGATCCGTGCAGAGGGATTAGAGCTAATGCTCACATTCAGCATATTGGGGCACTGTTACACACTCATCCGGTGGTTGCCAAGAGCGTGAACCCCATTTTTCGGGTGATCGTACCAGCTGAAACCATATTATTCACCACCCTTTTGCCGGCGACTTTGACCAGACGCAAAAACGGGAGCATCTGCTCCCGTTTTTTTCACGCAACCGGTTTCATTCAAGCCTTGCCGGCGTTTTCCACCGGTTTTGCATACATGGCACGCCAGATTGCCTTGTGCTCTTCCGGCACCTCTGACTGACGGGTCAGGAAGGCCGCCTGCTCGATGGTGTTGGCCTTGCCGGAGACATCGGCCGCCAGATAGTTGCTCGGGAAGAGGCGGTAGCTGCTCCAGATCGCCTTGTCGATCAGTGCCGCCAGCTCGTCCGGATCGCTGAAGCCCTCGGTAATAGGCGCACCAAAAGCGACGTGTACCCGCCCCTTCATGCCGACGATGCCGGCAACGATGCTCTCGATATCCTCGAACTCGCCCTTCTCGTAGCTGCCGTTGACCGACTTCTCGTAGAGCTCGCGTGCCTTCGCCTTGTCGGTGGGGTCCAGCTCGTAGCTGATGCTGACCGGCACGATATTGAGGCTGCGCATGTAGTCGACGAAGTCGATCTTCTGCTTCTTGCCGTCGACGTAGAACATCTTGAGGATGGCCGGATCGGTCTTGTCATCGCCATTCTTGGCGCGCCCTTCCTTCTGGGCGATCCAGATGGAGTGGCCTTCGTGCACCGACTGGCCGATGTAGGCAGAGAGCTCGCCGAGCGCCTTCATCATCTCCCGCGGCCCCTTGGCGGAGCGCTTGACGATAAAGCTCTTGTTGAGCTTCATCAGCTCGGTGGCGCAGGGTTTGCGCAGCAGGTTGTCGCCGATGGCGATGCGGACCGTGTCAAAACCGTGGGTATAGAGACCCCAGTTGACGAAGGCCGGATCCATGGCGATGTCCCTGTGGTTGGAGACGAACAGGTAGCCCTGCTCCTTCTTCAGATGCTCGATCCCGGAGAAGGTCACCCCCTTGGTGGAGGTAGCGATCATCCGGGACATATAGTTGGTCACCCCGACCTGCACCTGATGCACTGTGGTCACTTTTGACCACTTGTAGCGCAGCACCTGGCGGATCAGCGGGCGAATCGCCCAGCCCAGCCAGCTCATCAGGGAGCCAAAACGGTATTTGGCGATGGCACCGATAAATTCATCATCCTGGATCAGCCGTTCGATGGCCGCCGGCACTTCTTCATCGCGGTAAGGGCGAATGTCCGCGAATCTGTCAACTTCAGTCACAATGTCAGCCTTGCATGCTAGGAAACCGCAGCCAACCCGCGTTGGCCGGGGAAAATTCAGGGCGCAATTTTACACGCTTTTATGGCAAGGGGTATGAGACAAGCATGAATAGTGAGATCTGACCAGTTAATTAATCGGATGTCAGGGCCAGGGTGACGGCCGCCTCGGCATGAATGGCGGTGGTGTCGTAGAGCGGCACGGCCGCCTGCGACTCCCCCACCAGCAGGGCAATCTCGGTGCAACCGAGGATCACCGCCTCGGCGCCGGCAGCAGCCAGCCCGGCGATAATGGCCAGATACTCGGCGCGCGATGCGTCGCGGATCTCGCCCAGACAGAGCTCGTCATAGATGATGCGATGGACCCGCTCCCGCTCAGCCTCGGCAGGCACCAGCACCTCCAGCCCGAAGTTCGTTTGCAGCCGTCCCTTGTAGAAATCCTGCTCCATGGTAAAGCGGGTGCCGAGCAAACCAACCCTTTGTATCCCGTCCGCTTGCAGGCGGCGCGCGGTGGCATCGGCGATATGGAGCAGCGGGATATCGATGGCGGCCTCTATCTCTGGCGCCACCTTGTGCATGGTGTTGGTGCCGATCAGCAAGAAATCGGCGCCGCCATCCTGCAGTTTGCGCGCTTCGGCCGCAAGCAGGCGTGCGGTAGCGGGCCAGTCACCGACATGCTGCAGCCGCTCTATCTCGGCAAAGTCGACGCTATTGAGCAGCACCCGCGCCGAGTGCAGGCCACCGAGCTTGGCCCGCACCCCGCGGTTGAGCGCCTGATAGTAGCTGACCGTGGACTCCCAGCTCATGCCACCCAGCAGACCGATACATTTCATAACAGCTCCTTTCATCCCAAGGTAAGGCTGTGCCGCGCCACCTTGCAGGCAAGGTCACGCGAGCGAGATAAAAAAGGCCCCGCAGGGCCAACAAGACAGCAGGTAAAGGCCCGGGTCAACCCCGGGCTAAATCCAGATCATCAGCACGCAGGCCGCCGTCGCCAGCCCCATGCCGAGGTTAAAACGGCGCCAGCCCCGGGCGGTGCGGATAAGACGGCGCACCTGGGCGCCGAACAGTACCCAGAAAGCGCCGGTATAGAGGCCGGTCACAAAGAAGATGGCGAGCACCCAGATGGCGGATGGCCAGTAGGCCTCTCCTGCCAGGGTGAAACCGCTGATGGCGGAGAGCGCCATCATCCACGCCTTGGGATTGAGCAGTTGCAGCATGGCCCCCTGATGGGCGGGAATAAGCGGCCGATTGCCCTCGGCCGGGCCGCTGGCGGTCGCCACCTTCCACGCCAGCCAGAGCAGGTAGGCCGAGCCGATCAGCTTGAGGCCGTCGTGCAGCAGCGGCACCTTGTCAAAGATCACCCCGAGCCCCAGCGCCATGGCGAGGATCATCAGGTTGATCCCCCCGACCACCCCCACCAGCAGGGGCAGCGTGCGGCGAAATCCCTGCGCCGCCCCGGCGCTGGTGAGCAGCATATTGTTTGGCCCCGGCGTACCGCAGGTGACCAGTGCAAACCCCGCGAGGGGCAGTACCCAGTTCAGATCCATCTCAACCTCGTTCAGACCACATATCGGACTGCCTGCCAGACAATCCGTCAGATAAAGCAGCCCACCAATATGCAGAAGCGGCAGCCCGACCACAAGGAGAAAGCGGGTGGGAAAAGCCTCAATACCAGAGCATCACCACGCAGAGGGCAGTCAGCAGACCGAGGGAGCCATTGAGCCGGCGCCAGCCCCGATCCGTGCTGATCCAGTTGCTCAGCTGATGGCCAAAGAGCACCCAGACAAAGCAGGTGGGCAGCGCCACCAGCGCGAACATGGTCATCACCGCCAGCTGGCTGGGCCAGTAACCGGCACCGGTCAGACTGAACAGACTGATGGCGGAGATCCCCATCATCCACGCTTTGGGGTTGAGAAACTGGAAACCCAGCCCCTCCAGCAGGGTCAGCGGCCGGGCGCGCCGCGCCGGATCGCTCGGAGCGCCCGCCACCGCGATACGCCAGGCCAGCCAGAGCAGATAGAGGCTGCCGAAGATCTGCAAGCCGAGGCGCAGCAAGGGCCAGCGCTCGAACAGCGGATAAAGCCCCAGCGCCAGCACCAGTTGCAGCACAGGTTGCCCCAGCGCTACGCCAAACAGGTGTGGCAGGGTGCGCCGCACGCCGAAATTGGCGCCGGAGGCCGTCAGCATCAAGTTGTTGGGGCCGGGCGTGCCGCAGGTGAGCACGGCGAAGCCAAACAGGGTGGCATACCATTCGAACGTCATGAGCGACTCCTCATCTTGATAGGTTGATTGTATCGATACAATCAACCCTCAATGGTTGTTGTCAGGTTGAAATTCACGCTATATTGTCCTCAAGTTTCGATCAATGGATTTATTGTCACCATGACAATCTGGACACCGGATCTCTCCGCCTTCGATGGCCCCCTCTACCTCAGATTGGCCAGCGCCATCGAGCAGGCCATTGTGGATGGCTCGCTGCCAGCCCAAACCCGTCTGCCCACCCACAGGGCGCTGGCGGACAAGCTGGGGGTCACGGTGGGCACTGTCACCCGCGCCTACAGCGAGGCTGAGCGGCGCGGGCTGGTCGCCGCCCGGGTCGGCCACGGCACCTGGGTTAAGGGAGCGAGCACGGATCCCGCCAATCAGTGGGTGATCCGCACCGAGGAGGGGCCGCGCATCGAGTTGTGGCAGAACCTGCCGGTGCAGCTCGATCGGGCCGCCTTAATCCGCCCGCTGCTGGAAAAGCTGAGTCAGGGGGATCTCAACCTGCTGCTTGGCTATGGCAAGGAGGCGGGCCAGCCGGATCAGCGCCAGCGCTTTATCGAGTGGCTGACAAGGCAGGGTATTGCGGCGCAAGAGGAGCGGCTGCTGTTCAGCCACGGCGCCCAGCACGGCATCATGCTGGCCATGCTGGCGACCGGCTGTGTCGGCGAGAGTCTGATGTGCGAGGGGCTCAGCTATCCCGGCATGCTGGGCAATGCCCGCCAGCTGAAAAATCAGGTCATCGGTCTTGCCATGGATGAAGAGGGGCTGCTGCCCGATGCGTTGGAGGCGGCCTGCCGCAGTCGCCGTGCCAGAGTGCTCTACCTCACCCCTACCCTGCAAAACCCCACCACCGCCATCATGTCGCTGGCACGGCGCGAGGCCATCGTCGCCGTTGCCCGTCGGCACGACCTGCTGATCATCGAGGATGACGTCAACGGCATGCTGCCGGAACCCCATCAGGTGCCGCTGGTCAATCTGGCGCCGGAGCGGGTCATCTACCTCGGCAGTCTGGCCAAGATCGCCTGCGGCGGCATGCGGGTCGGCTTCGTGCTGGCGCCTGACCACCTCAAGCAGGGCTTCGCCCAGGCGATGCGCCTCTCCAGCTGGATGGTCAGCCCCCTGCTGGTCGAGCTGGCCTGCCAGCTGGTAAGCCAGCCGGGGATCGACCAGTTGATCCGCGAGCAGCGGCAGACTCTGGCACGTCGTGGCGAGCTGCTGCACCACCTGCTGCCCGGCGCGCGCTGGCAGCCGGGCAGCATGCACGCCTGGTTGCCGCTGCCCGAGCCGTGGCGCAGTCAGGAGTTCGCCGCCGCCGCCGATGCCCTTGACGTCGGGGTGGCAAGCGGGGAACACTTCGCCGCCGGCCAGTTCGCCGCCCCGCAGGGGGTACGCCTGAGCCTGAGCCAGCCCGCAACCGATGCCCGCGTGGCCGAAGGGCTGGAGCGGCTGGCCCAGCTGCTGCGGGGCACGCCCCCCAGCAATCCCCTGCTATAGTCTGCCCTGCCAACCACAATGACCCGTCAAGGAGATGCCATGCCCCGCTTCAGAGCCACCCTGCTCGCCTCAACCCTGCTGCTGGGCGGGTGCGCCTCGCCAGCCCATCAACAGCTGGGGGTAGTCATCACGGGTCTGGAGGGGGAGCTGCAACGGCTGGAGGAGGAGCTGGCGGCCATGAACGGCCTCAACTATCAGAAGGCGATCGACGCGCCGCTCAGCTTGCGCCGCTATCTGAAGGCGCCATCCCCCACGCCGGAGGGGCTGGTGCCACTTCACAGCCAGCTGCAGGATGGGCCGCGGCTCAGCTATGACTACCGGTTGCCGGCGGGGATGAGCACACTGCCGCTGGATAATCCCTGCCAGCGCTACGAATTCGAGCTGCGCCACCTTGGCCACCTCGGGCAGCTCGAACTAAGCTGGCAAGGTGCCGGGGGAGAGGGGGAGCGCATGATCAGGCAGACCGAGTGCAGCTTCCCGACCAAGACCAGCAAGATGTGATAACTGCTCATCATGCCCCATCCCGCACTCTGCTGACTACTGTCAACTTTTCATCCGCCCAAAACTGGGCCTATCTGTCCCTTGGCTCTACCATGATCCATTCAAGGATTGGTAAAAAGGGAGTGTTGTATGGCGATATTGCTGCTTGATGAGGATCCTCTGCTGCGCAGCGCCATCATCCGGCAACTGACCGAACAGGGTGTGCTGGCCGAACATATTCACTACCACAGCCACCCGGAACATGGGCACCACGGCCTGTTTGCCCTGCTCCAGCAACAACCTTTTGATGCCATCATCTGCCAGCAGGACAAGCAGCAGGGGCGTGAAGGGGCCCGCCTGCTCCACGAGGCGCACTACCTCGGCCTGCTGCAACCCGGTTGTGTCCTGCTGCTGCTCGATGCCGACGCCAGCGAGCAGGAGTTTCTCCCCTCGGATCTCTACTTCTCCCTCTATCTGCCGCTCCCCTTTATGACCGGTCAGCTCGACGAGGTGCTGTGCCAGCTGGTGCACCTGAGCTCACTCACCCC
Organism: Aeromonas sp. SG16; assembly: GCF_024436135.1. Lineage (NCBI taxonomy): Bacteria > Pseudomonadati > Pseudomonadota > Gammaproteobacteria > Aeromonadales > Aeromonadaceae > Aeromonas > Aeromonas sp. SG16. Next base: position 268,372 of record NZ_JANFNW010000004.1, on the reverse strand, counting down.
CTCCCTCAGCGCCCCCATCGCCCTGCGGGAGTGGCAGATCGCTACCGCCACCTGTGAAGACCTGCTGTTCCAGCCGGAACATCGGGAGCTCAACCCCTGGCTGGATCGACTCAAGGGTTATCTGCTGCTGCAATCCGCCGATCAGATGGCAGCCGCCCAGCACTACGCCCTCTGCGCCAACGAATACCGCTCCGGCTGGCCCCGAGCCGGCCTCTTCTACGGCCTGCTCGGGCTGGGCAAACTGCAGAGTGCGCTCACCGATCTGCAGCGCCATCAGGATACCTTGCCGCTGGCCACCAAGCGGGAGCTGACGCTGGCCAGCCAGCTCCATCAGCATCAGTGGCAAACTGCCTGGGGCACGCTGCAGGAGCTGCAAAAAATCCGCCCCCACCAGCCACGCTGGCACCAGCTGGCCATGCTGCTGGGATTGATCTTGCAGGATGAGGATAAGGTGCTGGAGCAGGTCCACAGCCTCAATCTGCGCTATTTCGGTGAGCTGCATCCCCGCCAGTCGCTGGAGAGCTTCATGCTGAGCGCGGCGCTGGCGGTACTGTGGCAGAGTCCCTCTGCCAACCGGATCCGCTCCCTGCTGCAGGAGTGGGTTCACCTCAAGCGCACCGTGACTCTGCAGGCGCACGAGTACGAGCTGCTGCAGGCGCTGAAACTGGGGCTGGAGTACCGCTTCGACGAGGCGTTGATCCTCATCTCGCACCATCAGCCGGATCAGGCAAGCACCAGTCATGTCACCCTGCTGCTCGGTTTTGCCGTCAGCCAGTTCTGCGGGCTGCCGCACCATGCGAGCCGCTACCTGACCCAGCTATCCGAATATCGCATCCGGGTCGCCCCCCATCCCCTCACCCGCCAGCTCTTTCACCATCTGGTGAGCGAGCTGGGAGTGCGCCTGACGGCCCGCGAGCAGCGCCTTACCGAGCTGCGCCAGACCCGCCACCGGGCGATGCACCTTGGCGACCACCAGCTGGCGCTGCAGGCGGGATTGCAGTTGCAGGAGGAGTTTCCCGCCCTGCCCGGCGATGCCTGGCAACTGCTGGAGCTGCTGCAACACAGCTGGCCCGCCGGCATGGCGGCGCCCAAGGTGGCACTGGTGGTGGATCGGCTGGAGCGGCGCCTGCGCCATAGCCCCGCCTTTCTGGAGCAGCACGGGGAGCAGTATCGCCAGACTCTGAGCGAGATCCGCAGCCACCTGCAACCCAAGCTCTCCGGCGGCATGCCTGCGAGCAATGCCGGCAAGCCGCCGGCGTCATAAAGCCCAAGCGACCAGTGAGCCTCAACGAGAGAGGGGAGCCATGGCTCCCCTCTCTCGTTCCGGTTATCACTTCCCGTTCGGCCCCGGGCGGCCGGGGCGATTCAGAGCCCGTCCGGCGTCAGCGCAACCCGCAGAAAATCCTTCCAGCTGATGATGCCGACCAGAGCGCCGTTTTCCAGCACCGGCAGGCAGGAGACATTCTTCTCCAGCATCAGCTGCACCCCTTCGCGCACGGTGAGCTGGGGGGCGATGGTGACGGGGTGGCGGCTCATGATCTGGTGCGCCCGCTTGGTGAGAGTTTCGGTGTCGCGGGTCATCTCGGCCTCGGAGTCGAGATAGGGGCTGATGGCGCGAAACAGGTCGCGGTCGGAGATGACCCCCACCAGCTCCCCCTCCTCCAGCACCAGCAGATGGCGAAAGTGGGCCTGCTCGAAGATATCCTTGATGACGCTGAGCCGATCATCCATCGACACGGTGGCGACCCGGGTCGTCATAATATCCCTGATAAGCATGCTAACCTCCCGTAACCAAACTGGTTTCTCTGTTATGGCATGTTTTTGTCATACCAGCCATAGCGAGCCACGCGCCAAAGTGCAAATCTGCGCCTTTTCACGTAAGATCCGCGCCAGTTTTTCTCCTCCATTTTTGAGCAAGCAGATCCCACCCATGATAGTTGCCAGTCAAATCGAACTGATCCGCGGCGGCCGCAAGCTGCTGGACAACGCCTCCGCCACCATTCACCCGGGCCACAAGGTGGGTCTGGTGGGCAAAAACGGCTGTGGCAAGTCCACCTTTTTTGCACTGGTACGGGGGGAGCTGGCCATCGACAGCGGCAGCTTCAGCCTGCCCGCCGGCTGGCAAATTGCGGGCGTGGCGCAGGAGACCCCGGCGCTCGATTGCTCCGCCCTCGACTACGTGATCGACGGCGACAAGGAGTTTCGCGCGCTGGAGGCCGAGCTCGCCCAGGCCGAGCAGGATGACAACGGCCTGCTGGTGGCCGAGCTGCACAGCAAGCTCGACACCATCGGCGCCTACAGCATCCGCGCCCGCGCCGCCGAACTGCTGCACGGCCTCGGTTTTGCCGACGAGCAGCTCAGCTCGCCGGTACGCAGCTTCTCCGGTGGCTGGCGCATGCGCCTGAACCTCGCCCAGGCGCTGCTCTGCCGCTCCGATCTGCTGCTACTCGATGAACCGACCAACCACCTGGATCTCGACGCCGTCATCTGGCTGGAGAAGTGGCTCAAGGGCTATCAGGGCACGCTGGTGCTGATCTCTCACGACCGCGATTTCCTCGACTCGGTCATCAGCCGCATCATCCATATCGAGAACGGCAAGCTCAACGAATACACCGGCGGCTACTCCGACTTCGAACTGCAGCGCGCCGAACATCTGGCCCAGCAGCAGTCGATGTACGAGAAGCAGCAGCGCGAAATGGCCCACATGCAATCCTATGTGGACCGCTTCCGCTACAAGGCCTCCAAGGCCCGTCAGGCCCAGAGCCGCCTGAAAGCCATGGAGCGGATGGAGAAGATCCTGCCCGCCCACGCCGACTCCGAGTTCAGCTTCGAGTTTCGCGAGCCGTCGGCCCTGCCGACCCCGCTCATCGCCATGGAGAACCTCTCTGCCGGTTACGGTGACAAGGTGATCCTCGAGAAGATCAAACTCAATCTGGTACCGGGTTCGCGCATCGGTCTGCTCGGTCGCAACGGCGCCGGTAAATCGACCTTTATCAAGATGCTGGCCGGCTCCAACCCGCCGCTCTCCGGCAAGCTGGAAGTGAGCGCCGGGGTGAGCATCGGTTATTTTGCCCAGCATCAGCTGGAGACCCTGCGTCTCGACGACACCCCGCTCGATCATCTGGTGCGCCTCGCGCCGGACAAGACCGAGCAGGAGCTGCGCAACTATCTGGGCAGCTTTGGCTTTCACGGTGATAAGGCGCTCGACAAGGTGGCCCCCTTCTCCGGCGGCGAAAAGGCGCGGCTGGTGCTGGCCCTCATCACCTGGCAAAAGCCCAACCTCTTGCTGCTCGATGAACCGACCAACCACCTGGATCTGGAGATGCGCCACGCCCTGACCATGGCGCTGCAAGGCTTCGAAGGGGCCATGGTAGTGGTATCACACGATCGCCACCTGCTGCGTACCACCACCGACGACTTCTATCTGGTGCACGGTGGCCGGGTCGAGCCGTTCGACGGCGATCTCGACGACTACCACAAGTGGCTCGGCGAGCAGGAGAAAGAGGCCAACGCCAAACCGGCGGATGGCCCCGTCTCCGCCAACTCGGCGGTGGCGCGCAAGGATCAGAAGCGGCGCGAGGCGGAGTTCCGCCAGCAAACCCGTCCGCTGCGCCAGAAGCTGGAAAAGCTCGAAGCGAGCATGGAGAAGCTGCAGGGCAAGCTGGCCGACATCGAGAGCCAGCTGGCCGATCCGGCCATCTACGAGGAGAGCGCCAAGCAGAAGCTCTCCGAGCTGCTCAAGTCCCAGGGCCCCATCAAGGAGGAGCTGGAGAACGTCGAGATGGAGTGGATGAGCCTCTCCGAAGAGCTGGAAACCATGGAGCAGGAATTCCTTGCGTGACGAAATGCTGATGGCCCCGGAGCGGGTCGCTGCCGATGAACTCCCCTCCCCGCGCGGCTTCTGGCAGTGGAGCGGTGAGGTGTATGGCGCCCGCAGCCACGACTGGCTCACCGTGCAGACGCTCGGTGGCAACGTCAATCTGGCCCTGCTGCTGCATCGCCTCGATGAGCTCGGGATCCCGGTCGACCTGCTCGACCTGCAGCCTGCACTGCTGCAAACCGAAGCCGTGCTGACCCCCTGGCGCGCCCTGCGCAAAAACGCCAAGGGGCGGCTCGGCGAATCCGAATATCAGGCCATGCTGGCCCACGAGCTGGAGCTGGAACGGCTCCAGCAGGGGGTGCTGCTGCAAACCCTGCGCAGCCTCACCCTGGTGCGCGGCAAGAGCCAGAATCTGTTGAACTATCTATCGCTACTGGGGGCCACGCAGGGCCCCCTCAGAGACCTAATATGCTGAGTTATCGCCACGCCTTTCACGCCGGCAACCACGCCGACGTGCTGAAACACACCGTTCAGGCCCTGATCATCGAGTCCCTCAAGAAGAAGGAGAAACCCTTCATCGTGCTGGACACCCATGCCGGCGGCGGTCTCTACGACCTGCGCGGCGAGTGGTCGCAGAAGAAGGCGGAGTATGCCGACGGCATCGGCCGGCTGTGGGACGAGCGCGGCCAGTGGCCCGCCATGGCCCCCTATTTCGCCGTTATCGACGAGATGAATAGCGATGGCCAGCTCCACTACTACCCCGGCTCACCGGAGCTCTCCCGCCGCCTCACCCGCGAGCAGGACAAGCTGGCGCTGATGGAGCTGCACAACAACGAAGTGGAAGATCTGCGCGCCAATATGGGTTACGACCCGCGCGTCGCCGTCCACCATAGGGACGGCTTCGAAGGGCTGGTCGCCCTGCTGCCGCCCACCCCGCGCCGCGGGCTGGTGCTGATCGACCCACCCTATGAGCTCAAGGAAGATTACTTCGCGGTGGTCGATACCCTGAAAAAAGCGCAGAAGCGCTGGGCCACCGGCATCTACGCCCTCTGGTACCCCATTCTGGGGGAAGAGGCGGACAAATCCCGCGACATGCTGCGCGCCATCAAGCGCGAAAACTTCGGCAACGTGCTGGTGGCCGAGCTGGAAGTGGCCGGTCAGACCAAGGATTGGGGCATGAACGGCTCAGGGATGCTGATCATCAGCCCGCCCTGGATGCTGGACGAGCAGATTGAAGCCTTCCTCAAACCGCTGTGTGCCAAGCTGGCGCAGGGCGCCGGTGCCCAATACAAGGTCGAGTGGCTGAACAAGGTCGAAGAGTAAGCCCGCACCAGCCCGCTCCGACGCCCGGTCAACGCGCCAGCGAGACGATCAGCCAAGCCGTTCACAGTGACGACATGGCTTGCCCAAAAAGAAGCCCCGTTCAGGGGCTTCTTGTTTTTTACCTGCCAGCGCTTTTACCCACCGACACGGCTACCCGCCAACACTTTTTATCCAGCAACACAGTGTGTCGCACTTTCCACTCGCTGCGCCAACCGGTCGCGATTTATTAATTGCTTGATCTGGCTCAGAAACTCCCCTCATCGCCCTTTCCCTTGGCCAAGGGGTCGGTACTATAGCCAATTGGCAACACAAGCCTCGTCGGAGTCACCCCATGAGCCATGCCAGCCATACCCCGTTGGTTAAAAACAGCAGACTGGAGGCTGTAATTCAGGGGCGGTAGCATCATGACTGTGAAATACATCTCCGTCAGCAATATTATTATAAAAGTAATCATTGAGTTAAAAATAGAGAGCATATATATGAAGGAGAAAACAAATCTATCTTGTAGACAAATTATGACTCCCACGGGAAATTAAAACATGAAAAGACAACCCCTTAAAATAAATGCCTTACGTATATAAATATTTAAACTCCCACTCATCAACCATCACTCAGATATAGTTTGAGGTTTACATTGAAACATCTTGGAAGAATTTCAGCTGATTTATTTCACCGGCATTTTGCACAGGATGCCTTTGAGCGTCAAAAAGGAATGGCAAGCATTAAATCACTAAAAATAGTCACATATGTTCCTATAAGCGCATTAATATCGACATTCAAATTCATTCATGAAAACTTTATTATAAAAAGCGATGAAGCAATAATTATATTTGGGGTGACTGGTCTAAACTCTAAAGACTCACAAGAAGCACTATGTAAAGAATGCAATGAGATTAGTAAGTTATCAACTAAAAATCTGAACGTCTACATTCATACGAGATGTCATATAAAAATGTTGTTAGCTGACAATGAATTATTTTTAGGAACACAAAACATTTCTAGTACGTCTTGCTCTTTTTCTGAAATTAGCCACCTAGGTTATAATAACATATTCAGCAACCATGAGTTGATAATGAAGATTCATGATGAAGGGCAACACATTTCAAACTCCATTATTAATGAGATAATGAAAGATGAACTTAGTTGCTTTAATATAATTAAAAATGGTTTAAAAACGCCATTAGACTATAAGATAATATTCGAACTATATGATAGCAAAACTATTAAGGAGTATTTTAAAATAATTCGTCTTGCGGCAGATGAAATTTACAATTTAAAAAACACTATTGACACGTCAAAATGGGAGTTAGAAATTGAAGACTGTGTTGAAATAGTTGAATTGTGCGAAGAAATACATAACATTCATACAAATGATTGCTCTTCCATTAGGAAGTTATCAGATTTTTTACTGTTAGTAACCGGAGAGGATAGATATTTAAGAAAGGAATTAAGTCTATCGTCCTCCTCGTTTAACATTGTTGAATTACTGGAGAAAATATCTTTCTTAAGTGACATTAACTCAAGCACACACAAGAATGAAATGTTAAACGCACTCACTAATGTACTTACTAGTGTTCTATCTGAAATAAAAGTATCAGATATTGATGGTAACGCTTTCCATGTTATGTTAACGAAAATAAAGGATGTTATTTTTTATGCTGGCCTATATGATAAAAGACATCTAGTCGAATATATGAGCCACGAAGTTATTAGCCAAATAGAAAGTAATATTGGGGATTATGAACTTTCTAGATATATTGATAACGATGCCAACATCTCACACGACTCAATTCAAGAGGCAATCTATAATGATGAAATCCCTCTGGAATATCAAATATATACACTAGCCGAACATGTGAAGAAAACATCTTTAGAAATAACTGAAATTATTTTAGATGTGTTTAAGTCAATAACTAAAGATAGAATAGACAATGCCCAACAAATATTAAATATAAAAATGAATAATGAATAATGAATAATGAATAATGAATAATGAATAATGAATAATGAATAATGAATAATGAATAATGAATAATGAGAATTCATACTTCAGTACCGTTCTAGTTATCACCTAACATCGGCCTCCCGCCGATGTTAGGTATCACAATTCGTTACAACCAACAACGAGTGACCCCACAACCACTACGGAGACTCACGAAGCTTTATCATAAGGCACACACCTTTCTGGCTAACGCTCATCCATCCACAACAGTCACGACTCTCTTATCGGTTGCAGCCTGTAGGTTCGAATAGCGCAGCCTATTCGGACAATCGCGAATCCCCGCCAATACATCACCAAGGATCGGAAGATACCCTTGTTGGGCTTGTATACGTCACCCTGATGCAACCCAAGGCTCGTCGGTGCCACTATAAGCTGGATTTATGGGTTTTCCGATAATGCCCCAACTTTTGCTTATAGTAGCTAGCGCCAGCCTGAATGCGCCTACTTACCGACCACAGGGCGCTTGTGATATTCCCTCCCGATCCAGTGATACGCCGGGACAGCTTTGATATGCAGTCACAGACTCACTCTTTTATTGTCAATGGCAGCGGGCAGGCAGCCTTTGCCAATACGTTGCAGGAGTGGCTGACAAAACAATAAAGAACAGCAGCTTCATGGCTCCGGTTTTGCATTATCGGTTTGGGAGAAAATATGAGAACAGCAAAGCAGGTATTGGTCATCCCCTATGTGATTCGCGATGCCGTGTTGCAGATGGTGATGTTAAAACGTGCCGATCTCGATATATGGCAGTGGGTGGCTGGAGGAGTCGATGAGAACGAATCTCTTGATGAGGCCGCGCGACGCGAGTGCAGCGAAGAGCTCGGTATAGCATGCCGTGACAATCCACTCTTGCCACTCGAATCTCACTGCACAATCCCCAAGTGTCACTTTGATTTACCAGGCACCACTTATAAACATCTTTATACCGTCACCGAGTATGCCTTTGCCATCGAGTTAAAGGTCAGTGACAAGATAGCGCTGAGCGAAGAACATTCAGAATATCTATTGATCACTTACCCGCGGTTAACAGACCTAAAAACATGGGACAGCAATAGAACCGCCGCTTGGGAATTACGCCAGCGTTTGCTGGATAACCATCTCATTGTGGCCTGATGTCATCTTGGACAATCGCGAATATCCCCGCCAATACATCACCAAGGATCGGAAGATCTCCTTGTGGGGCTTGTATCAGTCACCCTGATGCAACCCAAGGCTCGTCGGTGCCACTATAAGCTGGATTTATGGGTTTTCCGATAATGACCCAACTTTTGCTTATAGTGGCTAGCGCCAGCCGGAAAGAGCCCACTTACCGGCCGCAGGGCGCTTGTCATATACTCCTCCGCTCTTATGACACGCCGGGGAGGCGTTGATATGCAGTCACAGACTCACACTTTTATCGTCAATGGCAGCGCGCAGCCCTGCCTGCAGGCGGGCAGCGGCGAGCCGCTGTTGCTGATCCATGGCGCGCTGGCCAACCACACCCTCTGGCTCGAACATATCGAGCTGCTCTCGCAGCACTACAGCGTCTATGCCCCCACCCTGCGCCACTTTGGCGAGGCGGGCAGAGAGGGGCCGTTCGGTCTTGAGACCCATGCCGGCGATCTGCTTGCCTTGCTGGAGCAGTTGCCGTGCGGGCCAGTGCATCTGGCGGGCTGGTCATACGGGGCGGATGTCGCCCTGACTGCCGCCCTGATGGCGCCCGAGCGGTTTCGCTCCCTCTGTCTGGTGGAGCCGGGTTGCCCCGGCGCCCTCGATGAGCAGGGCCTTGCCGCCTTTATGGCCGATGCCGGCGCCATGTTCGGCCCGCTGTTTGCACAGGCGCAGGAGGGCAAGTTGCCACAGGCGGTCGCCAGTTTGATCGATGGCTCGGGTGGCCGCGGCGGCTATTTTGCCAGCCAGCCCGTCAAGTGGCAGCAGGCGCAGCTGGCCGAGGCCGCCAGCCTGCCCAAGCAGTTGAGCCAGAGCGAACGCCCCGACTGGTCGCCCGCACGTCTTGCCACCCTGACCCTGCCCGCCTGCGTGATGCTGGGAGCAGCGACCCGCCCGCTGTTCGCGCTGGTCGGCGAGGCCCTTGCCGCGAAGCTGCCGCACTGCCAGCTCAAGCGGATCGAGGGGGCCAACCACCTCTACCCCATCGAGCAACCCGCCGCCTTTGCCAATACCTTGCAGGAGTGGCTGACCAGCCAATCCACCGCCCGCTAAGGGCATCACAAGGAGGGGATGCGAGCGCACTTGGCTCTCGTATCTCCCCGGCAAAGGCGAACCTCTTCACACTTGTCACATCTGGTTACCATTGCGTGACAGTAATGCTTGTAAGCCGACAACTACATCCGTTATCAATAGCCGCTCGATGACTTCCTGAAACTCCGGATTGGCTATGTTCGCTCGCTTTCTGCTGTCGGGTCTGGCGCTGCTCGCGCTCCTGGCACTGCTGCTCAAATCCCTGCTGCTGTTCTGGTCGCCCGCCAGCTTTGCGGTGCTGACCACCACTCAACAACTTGAGGCGCTGTTGTGGGGCTTTCGCTTCGATCTGGCGGCGGCAGCCCTGCTGTGGGCGCCGGTTGCCCTGCTCTGCTGGCTGGCGGTGCGGCTCGGGCTGCGTCGCCTCTCCTGGCTCTGGTGGTGGGTTCCGGCCATGGTGCTGGCGGGGTTGCAGGTGGCCGACCTGATGTATTTCGCCAATTCGGGGCGCCATATCGGCTATGAGCTGGGGGAGGTGACCCGCGAGGCGGGCAGTCTGCTCACCACCGCCCTCAAGCAGTACCCATTGCTGATGGTCGCAACCCTGGCCGGTGCACTGGCCAGCTCCCTGCTGTGTCGCCGCCAGCTGCGCCTGCCGGCGCGCATGACGCTGGCGAAGGCCGAACTGCCGCTGCTGCTCACCTTTGCCGTCGCGGTGCTCTGCGTACGCGGCTCCCTGACCGATCTGCCGATGAAGCCGGATCGCGCCTACGCCATCGGCAATCCCCAGCAGGCGCTGCTCGCCCTCAACCCTGTCTACGCCATGCTGGTCAGCAGCAGCTCCGCCGACGAGACCGGTGGCGGCACGCCGCTCTATCAGCAGCTGCCACTACCCACGGCGCAGCAGCTGGCGACGCTGGCACAGCTCGATGGCCACGCTCCCTACCAGCCGCCGCAGCGCAAGATGAACGTCATCCTGATGCTGCTGGAGAGCTGGCCTGCCGAGCTGATGCAGAGCTACAACCCGGCTGCGCCCAATGTCACTCCCCATCTGGATGCGCTGCACCGCGAGGGGCTGCGCACCGATGGTCTGATCGCCGGCGGCCGTCGCACGGTGGAGGGGTTCTTTACCGCGCTCTGCTCCTATCAAAATCCGCTGGAGGCGGGCATCCCCAATACACCGCTGCAGGATCAGCACTACGAGTGCCTGCCCAAACTGTTGAGCGACGCCGGCTGGAGCACGGCGGTCTTTCAGGGGATGCACAAGGGGGAGACCGGGCAGTTGGCCCAGCTGCTGGGGACGCAGGCCTCTTACGGCAAGCTGGAGATGCCCGCAGCCGAGGTGGAGCAGAACAGCTGGGGCTATCAGGACCCGGATCTCTACCGCTTTATCCTGAGCAAGGCGCGCGCGGAGTCGCGCCCCTTCTTCTACATGGTGAACAACACCACCACCCACGATGACCAGCTGCCGCCGGGCGAGCCCTGGCTGTTTGGCGACCAAAGCAGCAACGAGCGGCAGATGAGCGTGCTGCACTATGCCGACAAGGCGCTCGGCCGCTTTATCGAGGAGTACAAGCAGGCCAACCTTGGCCCGACCCTGTTTGTCATCACCGCCGATCACACCGCTGGCGAGCGCAGCGGCCATATGGGGCGGTACTGGATCCCCTTCCTGATGTTTGCCACCGATGGCTCCATCGCCCCGCGCCATCAGCCGGGCATCGGCGCCCAGCAGGATATCGCCCCCACCATCCTCGACCTGCTGGGGGGCAAGGCGCCCTGGTTTACCGGCCACTCCCTGCTAAGCGAAGCGCCGCGCGGGGGTATCTATGCCGCCAGCGGCACCATAGGGCGGGTCTACGGCGAGCGGATCGTCGAGTACCCGATGCGCGAGCCGGACAAGCTCACCTGCTTTAACTGGAAGGCAGACCTGCAACTGCACCGGCCGCAGCCTTGCGACGACGCGGCGGCCCGCGAGCGGGACTTCAGCTGGGCCACCACCTGGTATCAGCAGAGCCTGCTGTTTGACGGCAAGTCGCGCGCCTATGGCCAACTCGCGCCAGCCAGCCTGCTTGCCCCCCAGCTGGCCGATCAGAGCACCCCAGCCGCCGCCACAACCGCAGGAGTTGAACCCCACAGCAAGGCTGACCACGCCAAGAGCTGAGCCCATCCCAAGCAAAAAGCCCGCATCATGCGGGCTTCTTTGTATCTGTTGCCGGTCAGGGATTGCTGACCCTGGCTGGCCAGCTGCGCTGCCAACTTCTGCCACACCGGCAACGCCGACGGAAAACAGCCATAAAAAAATCCGGAGCCACCAGGGCTCCGGATTGTTCGCCAAACCTTAGGTCTGGCCGGGTCAACCGAGGTTGACGACCGAGGCTTGATTAAGCCTGGTTCTTAACTTCTTTCAGACCGCGGAAAGGAGCTTTGGCACCCAGAGCTTCTTCGATACGGATCAGCTGGTTGTACTTGGCAACACGGTCAGAACGGCTCATGGAACCGGTCTTGATCTGGCCAGCAGCGGTACCAACAGCCAGGTCGGCGATGGTAGCGTCTTCGGTCTCACCGGAGCGGTGGGAGATGACGGCAGTGTAGCCAGCGTCTTTGGCCATCTTGATGGCAGCCAGAGTTTCGGTCAGGGAACCGATCTGGTTGAACTTGATCAGGATGGAGTTGGCGATGCCGTTGTCGATACCGCGCTTCAGGATCTTGGTGTTGGTTACGAACAGGTCGTCACCAACGATCTGGATTTTCTTGCCCAGTTCAGCAGTCTGGTAGGCGAAACCTTCCCAGTCAGATTCGTCCAGGCCATCTTCGATGGAGACGATCGGGAACTTGGTGGTCAGGTCAGCCAGGAAGTCGGAGAAACCGTTGGAGGTGAAGACACGACCTTCGCCTTTCAGGTTGTACTCTTTCTTCTCTGCGTCGTAGAACTCGGAAGCAGCGCAGTCCATAGCCAGGGTGATGTCGGTGCCCAGTTTGTAACCGGCAGCGGCAACGGCTTCAGCGATAACTTCCAGCGCTTCGGCGTTGGATTTCAGGTTCGGAGCGAAACCACCTTCGTCACCAACTGCAGTGTTGTAGCCCTTGGACTTCAGCACTTTGGCCAGGTTGTGGAACACTTCTGCGCCCATGCGAACGGCTTCTTTCAGGGTCTTGGCGCCAACCGGCTGGATCATGAACTCCTGGATGTCGACGTTGTTGTCGGCGTGCTCACCACCGTTGATGATGTTCATCATCGGCAGCGGCATGGAGTAAACACCCGGGGTGCCGTTCAGCTCGGCGATGTGGGCGTACAGCGGCATGCCTTTGGCAGCAGCGGCAGCTTTGGCGTTAGCCAGGGAAACAGCCAGGATGGCGTTGGCGCCGAACTTGGATTTGTTCTCGGTACCGTCGAGGTCGATCATGATCTGGTCGACAGTGGCCTGGTCCTTGGCATCTTTACCCAGCAGAGCTTGAGCGATCGGGCCGTTTACGGCTTCGATGGCTTTCAGCACGCCTTTACCCAGGAAACGGCTCTTGTCGCCGTCACGCAGTTCCAGCGCTTCGCGGGAACCGGTGGACGCGCCAGACGGAGCGGCTGCCATACCAACAAAACCACCTTCCAGGTGAACTTCGGCCTCAACGGTCGGGTTACCACGGGAGTCGATGATTTCACGACCGATCACTTTAACGATCTTGGACATGTGTATTTCCTCAGGTTTCGTAAAAAAACAACAAAAATATGCCAAAAAAAGCGGCTGTGGCACAGTGCCCCAACCGCATTTATTTTCAATTACTTCAAATTACGCTTCTGATACTCGCCTGCCGCCTTCACAAAACCGGCGAACAGGGCGTGGCCATCACGAGGAGTTGAGGTGAACTCCGGGTGGAACTGCGCGGCCACGAACCAGGGGTGATCCGGGATCTCGATGATTTCCACCAACTTCTTGTCAGCGGAGAGACCGGTCACTTTCAGGCCGGCTGCCTCGATCTGCGGCAGCAGCTTGTTGTTGACTTCATAACGGTGGCGGTGACGCTCGTAAATGGTCGGGCTGCCGTACATCTGACGCACCTTGGAATCTTCGACCAGGTGGCAGAGCTGGGAACCCAGACGCATGGTACCGCCCAGATCGGACTTCTCGGTACGGGTCTCGATGTTGCCCTCTTCATCCACCCACTCGGTGATGAGGCCAACAACCGGGTACGCGCAATCTTTCTTGAATTCGGAGGAGTGAGCCCCTTCCATGCCCGCTACATTGCGAGCGAATTCGATCATGGCAACCTGCATGCCGAGGCAGATACCCAGGTAGGGGATCTTGTTCTCGCGGGCATACTGGGCAGCCAGAATTTTGCCTTCCACGCCGCGCTCACCGAAGCCACCCGGCACCAGGATTGCGTCCAGACCTTCCAGCAGCTCGGAGCCACGGGTCTCGATATCCTGAGAGTCGATGTACTTGATGTTGACGGAGTGACGGGTCTTGAGACCACCGTGCTTGAGCGCCTCGTTGACGGACTTGTAGGCGTCCGGCAGGGAGACGTACTTGCCGACCATACCGATGGTCACTTCACCAGTCGGGTTGGCCTCTTCGTAGATAACCTGTTCCCACTCGGAGAGATCGGCTTCCTTGCACTCCAGACCGAAACGCTCGGTGAAGTAGGAGTCCAGGTTCTGGGATTTCAGCAGTGCCGGGATCTTGTAGATGGAGTCGACGTCTTTCATGGAGATGACGGCGCGCTCGGGCACGTTGCAGAACAGGGCAATTTTGGCGCGCTCGTTGGCCGGAATGGCACGGTCGGAGCGGCAGATCAGCACATCCGGCTGGATACCGATGGAGAGCAGCTCTTTTACAGAGTGCTGGGTCGGCTTGGTCTTCACTTCACCGGCAGCGGCCAGGTAAGGAACCAGCGTCAGGTGCATGAACATGGCATTGTTGCGGCCCACTTCGGCAGCCAGCTGACGAATGGCTTCGAGGAACGGCAGGGACTCGATGTCACCTACAGTACCGCCCACTTCGACGATGGCAACCTGATGGCCTTCGGCACCGGCAATCACCCGCTCTTTGATGGCGTTGGTGATGTGCGGGATAACCTGAATGGTGGCGCCCAGATAGTCACCACGACGCTCTTTACGCAGTACGTCGGCGTAGATACGGCCGGTGGTAAAGTTGTTGCGACGGGTCATCTTGGTGCGGATGAAACGCTCGTAGTGACCCAAATCCAGATCGGTTTCGGCCCCGTCCTCGGTTACGAACACTTCACCATGCTGGGTCGGGCTCATGGTGCCCGGATCCACGTTGATGTAGGGGTCCAGTTTCATGATGGTCACATCCAGACCACGGGCTTCCAGAATGGCTGCCAGAGAAGCTGCGGCAATGCCTTTGCCGAGGGATGAAACAACGCCACCAGTAACAAAAATATATTTGGTCGTCATGCTGAACCTGAAAGAAGTTTAGGGAATTTTAAGGGGTGCTTCGGGGATGAAGCAGGACGGGGAAACAGTATACCAAAAACCCCTCTCCCAAACAATGAGCAAAAATCTATCAGGCTCCTTGCCGCCCCATCTTGCGCCAAATCAACTTTGCTCGGTTTCCTTCGCCTTGTCCCAGGCAGCATCAAGCTTTTCGAGGGTGCAATCGGTCATTTTCAGCCCTTCTGCGGCGATTATCTGCTCAACCTGACGAAAGCGACGCTCGAACTTGGCGTTGGCGCCCCGCAGCACCTGCTCCGGATCCTTGCCCAGATGGCGCACCAGATTGACGGTAGCAAACAGCAGATCGCCGAGCTCGTCGCTCACCCGCTCCTCGTCCACATCGACCATCAACACCTCTTCCATCACCTCGTCGATCTCTTCGTGGATCTTGTCCACCACCGGCCCCAGGGTCTTCCAGTCAAAACCGACGGTGGCACAGCGTTTCTGGATCTTGGCGGCACGGGTCAGGGCCGGCAGCGAGAGCGGGATATCGTCCAGCACGCTCTCTTTGTCGAGTGCCGCCCGCTCTTTGGCCTTTTCTGCTTCCCAGTTCGCTTTTACTGCCTGCTCGTTGGCAAGGTCAGCATCCGAGAATACATGGGGGTGCCGGCGAATGAGCTTTTCACTCACCGTATCGACGATATCGGCGAAGTCGAACAGCCCCTGCTCCTTGCCAAGCTGGGCGTAAAACACCACCTGAAACAGCAGGTCACCCAGCTCCCCTTTCAGCCCCTGCCAATCTTCGGTCTCGATGGCATCGGC
Organism: Aeromonas sp. SG16; assembly: GCF_024436135.1. Classification (NCBI taxonomy): domain Bacteria; kingdom Pseudomonadati; phylum Pseudomonadota; class Gammaproteobacteria; order Aeromonadales; family Aeromonadaceae; genus Aeromonas; species Aeromonas sp. SG16. Next base: position 252,835 of record NZ_JANFNW010000004.1, on the reverse strand, counting down.
CACTTCGTAGGCCTCTTCCAGGGTGTGCGGCACTATGGTCTGGAAGTTCTGTTTCAGATCCCAGGGGCAGCCGTTTTGCGGATCGCGCAGACGAGCCATGATGTCGAGCAGTTGGGGCAGATCGTAACGTTGGGACATGGGATATTCGCTTGTTGATTCGTACCGCAGGGGCAAAACAGTGACCGACCTGGCGGTCGGTCACAAGTTGGTTCTTGATGACAATCAGAGGCGCTTGGCGCTAATGACGTCATTGAGCTGGCTGAGCTTGGCCAACGCCCGGTTGAAGGCGTTGATGTTGTAGATCTCCAGCTCCATGTCGATCTCGGCGGTCTGCTCGCGCACGTTGGAGCGTGAGCGTACCCCCATCACATTGATCTTCTCGTTGGCCAGCACGGTAGTGATATCGCGCAGCAGGCCGGAGCGATCATTGGAGATGATCCGGATGGTGAGGCTGTAGCCACCGGAGTAGTTCTCGCCCCACACCGCATCGATCAGTCGTTCCGGGTTGCGACGGGAGAGCTCTTTCAACTGCTCGCAATCTTCCCGGTGGATGGAGACGCCGCGCCCCATGGTGATGAAGCCCTGAATGGCATCGCCCGGGATCGGCTGACAGCAGCGGGCGATATGGGTCATCAGGTTGCCGACCCCTTCCACGACGATGTGATCCTTGGGCTTGTGGCGCATCGGCGCATTGGCCTTCTGCTCCAGCCTCTCCAGCAGGCGACGATCTTCCTCTTCCGCCGTCGGCTTGTTGTAGCAGGTGTCGAGATAGTTGAGCACCTGGTTGATGCGGATATCGCCGCTGCCGATACCGGCCAGCAGATCGTCGGTACTCTCCAGATTGAAGCGGCGCAGCATGTTGCCCTTGTCGATCTTGGACATGCTGAGGTTGTGACGATCCAGCTCCTTCTCGAACAGCTCGCGACCGGCCACGATATTCTTGTCCCGATCCAGCTTTCTGAACCAGGTCGCCACCTTGGCCCGCGCCCGGCTGGAGCGCAGGAAGCCGGCATTGGGGTTCATCCAGTCGCGGCTCGGGTTCGGCTCTTTCTGGGTGATCACCTCCACCTGATCGCCGGTCTGAAGGGCGTAGGTGAACGGCACAATGCGGCCGTCAATCTTGGCACCGATGCAGCGGTGGCCGATCATGCTGTGGACGTGATAGGCAAAGTCGAGCGGAGTGGCACCCGCCGGCAAGTCGATGACATCCCCTTTCGGGGTGAAGACATAGACCCTGTCCTCAAACACCTGACTGCGCAGGTCTTCCAGCAACGAGCCGCTCTCGGAAAGGTCCTCCTGCCAGGCGAGCAGCTTGCGCAGCCACTCGATCTTGTCTTCGAAGGTGTTGGCCTTGCCGCCAGCCTGCGGCCCCTCCTTGTAGCGCCAGTGGGCAGCGACGCCAAGCTCGGCATCCTGATGCATCTGGTCGGTACGGATCTGGATCTCGACCGTCTTGCCCTCCGGCCCCACCACTACGGTGTGGATCGATTGGTAGCCGTTGGGTTTGGGGTTGGCGACATAGTCGTCAAACTCGCGGGGAATGTGGTGGAAGTGGGTGTGGACGATGCCGAGCGCCGCATAGCAATCCTGCAGCCGCTTGGTTACCACCCGCACCGCGCGCACGTCGAACAGCTCGTTGAATTCGAGGTGCTTCTTCTGCATCTTGCGCCAGATGCTGTAGATGTGTTTCGGTCGGCCGTAGACCTCGGCCTCGACCCCCGCCTCTTTCAGCGCATCGCGCAGGGAGCGCACAAATTCCTGAATGTAGCGCTCCCGATCGAGCCGCTTCTCATCCAGCTGTTTGGCGATCTGCTTGTAGGTTTCCGGGTGCAGGTAGCGGAAGGCGAGATCTTCAAGCTCCCACTTGAGCTGACCGATACCGAGCCGGTTGGCGAGCGGTGCATAGATGTTGGTGATCTCCTGGGCCATCAGCACCCGGGTCTCTTCATCCGCCTTTTTCGCTTCCCGCAGGCAGGCGATCCGCTCGGCCAGCTTGATGACCACGGCACGCACATCCTCGACCATGGCGAGCAGCATGCGGCGCACATTGTCGACCTGCTCCGGCGAGGTTTCGCTGCGATGGAGGGTCTGCAGGGAGCGGATGGCCTCCATCTCCAGCACCCCTTCCACCAGCTTGGCGATCTTGGGCCCGAAGTCCTCGTCCATCCGCTCCTGGCTGATGAGACCGGCTTCGACAAAGGGGTAGATGATGGCGGCCTTGAGAGTACCTAGATCCATGCTGAGCATCAGCAGGATGCCCACCATCTCGATGCCGCGCACCAGCAGCTTGCTGGTGAGGGCCTCGTCGCCCAACGTCAGGCAATACTGGTAGACGGTTCGCAACTGCTCCTTGTCACTGTCACTCAGGGTGAGCGAGCTGACCCACTCCTCCAGGGTGAAGTTGTCTTTCAAATGAATATCGCGAACCGCAACCATGGTATCAATCCTTTAAAGTGTTTGGCCGAAAGTAGTCACTTTCACCCCTTGTGAGATCGCCTCAAATGGGGATTTCCGGAGAGGGTTTCAAGGCATATTGTCAAAAAAGACAATAGGTCTCTCCGGCAGGCCCAGCCGAATTACGAGGGGCTAGGTTACCCCAATCACGTCTGCTCAAACAGCTTCAGTTCAGGTTGCTGATGAGCACTCGCTAGCCCCGTTCGAAGAGGGCCATGGACTCCAGATGACCGGTGTGGGGGAACATGTCGAGCATGCCCAACCGCACCAGTCGATAACCGCCCTTCACCAGCACCTGGCTATCACGCGCCAGCGTGACCGGATTACAGGAGACGTAGACCACCCGCTTGGGTGAAAGTTTCACTACGTGCTCCATCACCTCCAGCGCACCGGGACGAGCCGGATCCAGCAGTACCAGATCGAACCCTTCCCGCGCCCAGGACATGCCGACGATATCGCCGCTCAAGTCCGCCTTGTAGAAACGGGCGTTGCTGATGTCGTTGCGACGGGCGTTCTCTTCGGCGCGCGCCACCATGGCCAGCTCCCCTTCCACCCCCACCACTTCGCGGGCCTGACGGGCCAGCGGCAGGGTAAAGTTGCCGATGCCACAGAAGAGATCGAGTACCTTGTCATCCTTACTCGCCCCAAGCCATGAGAGCGCCTGATCGACCATCTGCTGGTTGACGGGGCCGTTGACCTGAATGAAGTCACCCGGAGCAAATGCAAGAGACAGGCCATCCAGCGAGTAAGAGGGTTCGAACTGCTGATGCAGCGGCACTATCTTGTCGTCGGCCGCCTGCAGATAGAGGTCGATACCCTGCTCGGTTGCAAACTCCACCAGCTGCGCCCGATCCGTCTCGTTGGGACGACCGGTATGACGCAGCAGCATCATGATCCCCTGCTCCGCCTGGATCAGTTCGGCATGACCCAGCTCACGCTGGCTCTTCAAGCGATTGAGGCACTCGCGCAGCGGCGCAATCAGGGCAGAGAGCGGTTCGGCCAGCACCGGGCACCCTTCGATCTCCACCAGATCGTTGCTGTTGCGGCGACGAAAACCGACCCGGGTGCAGCGACCGTTCTTGTCGAATTTGATGGCCAGCCGGCAGACCCGGCGATAGGCACGCTCCTCGCCAGTCAGCACCGGCTCCAGTGCAGGTGCACTGATATTGCCGAGACGCTCGAACAGATTGACCAGCCCGGCCGCCTTAGCTGCCTGCTGATCGGCAACCGACATATGCTGGGCGCTGCAACCACCGCACTCGCGGTAGTGGCTACAGAAGGGGGCGATGCGGTTGGCGGCCGGTGTCACCACCTGTTGCAGAGCGGCATGGCCATACTGCTTTTTGTCGTCAGTGATGCGGGCCTTGATGGTCTCGCCGGGCAGCGCCCCTTCAACGAAGATCGCCTTGCCTTGATGACGACCGATCCCGACACAGTGGTGATCGAGGGTGTCTACCGTAAATTCAATGCGTTGGGGCTGGGTGGATTTCTTTTGGGGCTTGAAAAACTGGGCCATAAAACTTGGTGCCTATAGGTGGCTATGTCATGATTGTGGAATCTGCAGCAGGCTATTGTCCCACAAGAATAATAGTATGACCAAATACGGCCTTCGGGCGCGGGTGCTGGCATTTACCATATTACCCACCTTGATCATCGGTGGCCTGATGGCCGGCTACTTCACCTTCCATCGCTACCAGCAGCTGGAAAACAACCTGATCGATCAAGGGATCAACATCATAGAGCCACTGGCCATCGCCAGTGAATATGGTATGACCCAGCACAGCCGCGAATCTCTCAAACGGCTGATTGGTCTGACCCATCGCAAGAACTCGCCGCTCATCAAGTCCATCGCCGTCTTCACTCAGGACAACCAACTGTTCGTGACGTCCAACTATCACAGGGACTTCACCCGGTTGCAGCTGCCCGATGGCGAGCCGATTCCGGAGCTGACCAGCATCACCCTCTACGGTGACGACATCATATTGCGCACCCCGATCCAGGCCGAAACCACCATGGATGGCTTCCCGCTGCCCAGCGATGTGGAGCCGCCGATGATCGGTTACATCTCGATGCAGATGACCACGGATCGCGCCATGCTGCTCCACTACCGCGATACCTTCTTCGCCATCATCATGGTGCTGCTCGGGGTCGCCGTCAGTACCCTGTTTGGTTTCCGGCTGGTCAAGAGCGTGACCCAGCCCATCACCAACATGGTGCAGGCGGTGCACAAGATCCGTGAAGGGCGGCTCGATACCCGGGTCAGCGGCGAGCTGACCGGTGAGCTGGACATGCTGAAAAACGGCATCAACGCCATGGCCAAGGCGCTCTCCGAATATCACGAGGAGATGCAGCAGAATATCGATCAGGCCACCTCGGATTTGCGCGAGACACTGGAGCAGATCGAGATCCAGAACGTCGAGCTCGACATGGCCAAGAAGCGGGCGCAGGAGGCGGCAAGGGTCAAATCGGAGTTCCTCGCCAACATGTCTCACGAGCTGCGCACCCCGCTCAACGGCGTCATCGGTTTTACCCGCCAGCTGCTCAAGACCAGCCTCACGCCAAGCCAGACCGACTACATGCAGACCATCGAGAAGTCGGCGCGCAACCTGCTTGGCATCATCAACGACATCCTCGACTTCTCCAAACTGGAGGCGGGCAAGCTACAGCTGGAGCATATCCCCTTCAGCTTGCGCGACACCCTCAACGAGACCATGCACCTGCTCGGCCCCAGCGCCCACGACAAGCAACTGGAGCTCTCTTTGCGGGTCGATGCGGATGTCCCCGATACCCTCACCGGCGACCCCATGCGTCTGCAGCAGGTGCTGACCAACCTCACCGGCAACGCCATCAAGTTCACCGAGCGCGGCAACGTGGATGTTCATATCGAACAGCTCGGCAGCAGCAACCACAAGGTGAAGCTCAACGTGCGGATCCGGGATACCGGCATCGGTATCTCGGAAGAGCAGCAGCGCCAGCTGTTCCAGGCTTTCAATCAGGCCGACTCCTCCATCTCGCGCCGTTATGGCGGCACCGGACTGGGTCTGGTCATCACCCAGAAGCTGGTGCAGCAGATGGGCGGCCAGATCCGCTTCGAGTCGGAGCTGGACAAGGGCTCAGTCTTCTCTTTCAGCCTGGATCTGGAGGTCTCTCCCCTGCCGCAGACCGATCAGCTGCCGCTGGATCGCATCCGCAACAAACGGCTCTGGCTACTGGAGCCGGACCCCTTTGCTCGCGCCGCACTGCTGGCGCTACTGGCCGAGTGGCAGCTCGATGTGCAGCTACTGACAAACGATGCCCCCTGGCCAGAGATGAGTGAACAGGACATTGTGCTCATTGGCAGCAGCACCCTGCATACTCCGCAACAGGTGATCAGCCGACTCGACAGCCTGAGCGGCCAGCAGCAGAACACCATAGTGCTGCTCAGCAGCCATGAACCGGCGCTCTACGAGGCGATGCTGGCTCACGGTGCCCAGCACTGTCTCTCCAAGCCGCTCAACCATCGCAAGCTGCTGCACGCCCTGCTCACCCCGGAGGCAAGCCGCCAGCAACTGCCGGCCCAGCCATCGGCACGCCAGCTGCAACCGATCAAAGTGCTGGCGGTGGATGACAACGCCGCCAACCTCAAGCTCATCGCCGCCATGCTCAGGGAGATGGTGACTCAGGTCGTGCTCTGCAAGAACGGCAAGGAGGCGGTCAAACAGGCCCAGAGCCAGCCGTTCGACATCATCTTCATGGATATCCAGATGCCGATCATGGATGGCATCAGCGCCACCCAGGCGATCCGCAGCCAGTCCCTCAATACCGAAACCCCGATCGTCGCGGTGACTGCCCACGCCATTCCCGGCGAGCGGGAGCGCCTGATCCGCCAGGGGATGGATGACTATCTGGCCAAGCCCATCGACGAGAGCATGCTGGCCAGACTCATCACCGACTTTGCCCATCGCCGTCACCAGATCGTCGGCGATCAGCAGATCGACTGGGCACTGGCGGTGCGTCAGGCGGCCGGCAAGGAGGATCTGGCCAGAGAGATGCTGACCATGCTGCTGGCCAGTTTCGACGAGGTGGAACCTGTGCTGGATGCAGCTCTTGCGGGTGCCATCGACGACAGTGAAGTGCTGGCCCAGCTCCACCGTCTCAACGGCGGCTGCGCCTACTCGGGCGTGCCCGGTTTGCAGCGACTGCTGTCACAACTGGAGCAACAGCTGCGTGACGGCGTGCCGGTCAGCGAGCTGGAGCCCGAGCTGCTGGAGCTGCAGGATGCCCTTGAGCTGGTGCGCCAGGAGGCGCCACGCTACCTGAATTGAGCCAGACTGGTTCACGCCCGGAGATATCGTTCCCCCGCTTTTTCTGACGCGGGGGCCGACAGATGGTAAAGTTGCGCCGTTTAAACAGGAGTCAGCATGACCAACAACGATATTCTGCGCCGCCTGCGCTACGCCCTCACCATCAGTAACGACGAGATGGTCGAGATGTTTGCCAAGGGCAATCTGGCCATCGACCATGCCCAACTGCACGGCTGGCTGATGAAAGAGGCCGAAGAGGGAGAAGTGCAGGAAGCGGGCTATGCCGCCTGCCCCGACTCCGCCCTGAGCCAGTTCCTCGACGGTCTCATCGTCACCCGCCGCGGAGTGCGGGAAGATGCGCCGCCCCAGGTGGTGCCAAACCGGATCAACAACAATCTGATCCTGCGCAAGCTGCGCATCGCCCTCAACTTCAAGGAAGAGGATATGCTCGGCACGCTCAAGCTCGCCAACTTCAACCTCTCCAAATCCGAGCTGAGCGCCCTGTTCCGCTCCAAAGATCACAAGCACTATCAGGATTGCGGGGATCAGATCCTGCGTAACTTCCTGCTCGGCCTCACCGCCAAATACCGCAGCTAACTGCACCGCTCAACGGCAGGCCAGCAGCCATGACGAAGCGCCTCTCCATCACACTGCCCCAACGTCGAGCAGTCAGGGGATGGCGCATCGCCGCATCGCTGCTCCTCGGCACGCTGCTTGGCTCTTTGCTGCAAGGCTGCAACCAGCAGAGCTACCAGCTCTCCACTCGCTATCAGAGCGCCAACCAGAACGAGCGGATCGCCTTTCTTATCCTCCACTACACCGACGAGGATGACGCCCACTCCCTGCGCCTGCTGACCGAGCAGGAGCACAAGGTGAGCGCCCACTACCTGATCCCCCGTGACAGCAGTGACACACCGCTCCCCGTCTATCAGCTGGTGCCGGATAGCCAGCGTGCCTGGCATGCCGGGCGCAGCCGCTGGCACCAATATGCCGGGCTCAATGCCAGCTCGCTCGGCATCGAGATCGTCAACCTCGGCTATCCGCCGGAAGATGAGCTGCTGGCCCCCGATGCCCGCCGCTGGCAACCCTATACCCCGCAGCAGATTGCCGCCGTCGGCGCCCTCAGTCGGGAGCTGGTCGACCGTTACCGGATCCCGCCGACCCAGGTGCTGGCTCACAGCGACGTCGCCCCCGAGCGCAAGCAGGATCCCGGCCCCCACTTCCCCTGGCGTCAGCTCTATCTGGAGTACGGCGTCGGCGCCTGGCCTGATGAAAACCGGGTGGCAGAGCTGCTTGCCAACCCTCTGCCCGAATGGAGTGCCACCATGTGGCAGCAGCAGCTGGCTCGCTACGGCTACGGCCTGTCACAAAGCGGCCAGTGGGACGAGCAGAGCCGCGCCGTCATGCGTGCGTTCCAGCTCCACTTTCGCGCCGGCAACGTCGATAGCGAACCGGATAGCGAGTGTCAGGCCATCCTGATGGCTCTGCTTGAGAAGTACCCAAACTAGCCCACCCTTTCACCACTTCCCTCCCCGCTTTGATAGCCACTCGCTATCAAACTGTTAGGTACGAGCGATTATCCCTTCAAATAACAAGGGGTTAATCTGAGTTCGTTCCAAGACAGATTGTCAAACCCGATTTCCTTATCTGGAGGTGAATGATGAAAAGCCCGATTGGTCTTGATACCGCTCAATCACAAGCTCTGGCTGCCGAGCTGAACAAGTTGCTGGCCAGCTACCAGATCCTCTACATGAACGTCCGCGGCTTCCACTGGAATATCCGTGGCAACCAGTTCTTCGAGCTGCACCTGAAGTTCGAGGAGATTTACAACGACCTGCTGCTGAAAGTCGATGCCCTGGCAGAACGCATCTTGACCCTGGATAGCGTGCCGCTGCACAGCTTCAGCGACTACATCAAGGTCTCCGCTATTCCCGAACAGAAAGGGCTGCACGACGGTCGTGCCTGTGTCGAATCCCTGCTGGGGAGCTTCCGTGAACTGCTGGTGGCTCAGCGCCGCATTCTGGCTCAGGCCGCCGATGCCGGTGATGAAGGGACAGCGTCCATCCTCTCCGACTACGTGCAACAGCAGGAGAAACTGGTCTGGATGCTGCGTGCCTACCTGGCCTGACCCATTGTTGAAGTGAGCTTTGTTGCAAACCCGAGTTGTCTCTCCTTTTATCCACCCGCTTGCCGCCCTGTTTGGGCGGCTTTTTTGTTTTTGATCTGCATCAAGGGAATCTTAATTGGCAAAATGAATGTCTATTAAGTTCTGAACCGCAGGAATAGAATCGCCACAAAACAAACAACTGAAATGTCCAATTAGGAGAGGCATGATGTTTTGTGTGCAATGTGAACAGACAATTCGTACCCCGGCTGGCAACGGCTGTGCCTACGCACAAGGTATGTGCGGCAAGACGGCGGAAACCTCGGATCTGCAGGATGTGCTGATCTATACCCTGCAGGGGCTCAGCGCCTGGGCACTGGCTGCCCGCGAACAGGGCATCATCGACCGCGAGATCGACGCCTTCGTGCCCAAGGCCTTCTTCGCCACCCTCACCAACGTCAACTTCGACTCCGCCCGCATCGTGGCGTATGTCAACCAGGCGCTGACCTATCGCCAGCAGCTGGCCGATCGTCTGACCGCCATGGCGGTGCAGGTCAACGATTTGCCATCATCCGCCCACTTCGAGCCCGGTGCCAAGCTGCTGGAACAGCTCGCCCATGCCGCGCCAGCCGCCCCCAATCGGGGCAAGAGCGAGGTGAACGAGGACATCATGGGGCTGCGCCTGCTCTGCCTTTACGGCCTCAAGGGTGCTGCCGCCTACATGGAGCACGCCCGGGTGCTGGATCAGCAGAGTGACGAGGTGGCCGCCGAATTCCACCGCATCATGAGCTGGCTCAGCACAGATCCGAGCGAAATGGGTCGTCTGTTCAACTGCGCCATGGAGATCGGCCAGCTCAACTTCAAAATCATGGAGATGCTGGATCTGGGTGAAACCAGGGCCTTCGGCCACCCGGAACCGACCCAGGTCAGGGTCACGCCAATTCCCGGCAAGTGCATTCTGGTCTCCGGCCACGACATGATGGATCTCAAGCTCATTCTGGAGCAGACCAAGGGGGCCGGCATTCATGTCTACACCCACGGCGAGATGCTGCCCGCACTGGCCTACCCCTTCTTCAAGCAGTACCCCCATCTGGTGGGTAACTACGGCTCCGCCTGGCAAAACCAGCAGAAGGAGTTTGCCAACTTCCCGGGCGCCGTGGTGATGACCTCCAACTGCATCATCGACCCGAACGTGGGCAACTACTCGGATCGCATCTTCACCCGCTCCATCGTCGGCTGGCCGGGTGTCACTCATCTGGAGGGGGATGATTTCTCCGCCGTGATCGCCAAGGCGCAAGCACTGGAAGGCTTCAAGCACACCGAGCTGGAGCACTTCATCACCATCGGCTTTGCCCGCAATGCCCTGATGCAGGCCGCACCGGCGGTGATTGAGAAGGTAAAAGCCGGGGAGATCAGCCACTTCTTCCTGGTGGGTGGCTGTGACGGCGACAAGGCCGAGCGCGCCTACTTCACCGAGTTTGCCAAGGCTGCGCCACGCGACAGCCTGCTGCTCACGCTGGGCTGCGGCAAGTACAAGTTCAACAAGCTCGACTTTGGCGACATCAGCGGCATTCCACGTCTGCTGGACGTGGGTCAGTGCAACGATGCCTACTCCGCCATCCAGCTGGCGCTGGCGCTCTCCGAGGCGTTCGAGTGCGGCGTCAACGATCTGCCGCTGACGCTGGTGCTCTCCTGGTTCGAGCAGAAAGCCATCGTCATCCTGCTCACCCTGCTGGCGCTGGGTGTGAAGGACATCCGTACCGGCCCGACCGCCCCCGCCTTCCTCACCCCGGCCCTGCTCAAGGTGCTGGAGGAGCAGTTTGGCCTCAAGGGCACTACCACCGCCGAAGCGGATCTGGCCGAGATCCTGGCGGCCTGATCAGCACCTCATGTTGTAAGCATTTGGCGAGCCATTGAGCTCGCCTTTTTTCAAAGCCATTTCCGAGCAAGAGGAGCCTTGCGATGACCTCCACCTCTTTAACCCTGCGCTGCATCGGTCGGCGGGCAGATACCCACGACGTGGCAAGTTGGCAATTTTCCCCAGTGACGGGAACCTTGCCAGCCGTGCTGGCAGGCCAGTGCGTCACCCTGCATACCGAGATCGACGGCAAGCCTCACTGCCGCGCCTATACCCTCTCCTCCAGCCCGCAGGATGCCTGCTGGCAGGTCACCATCAAGGATGTGGGGCTGGTCTCCCACCATCTGCACCAGACCCTGCAAGTGGGGGACGAGATCCGGGTGGATGGCCCGTTCGGCGACTTCAACCTGACTGCCTTGCCCTGCGAGCGGCCGCTGCTGCTCAGTGCCGGTTCCGGCATCACCCCAATGTGGGCCATGCTGCGGGACGAGCTGGCCAAGCGGCCGGATGCCGGCATCTGCTTTATTCACAGTGCCCGCTCGCCTGAGGATGTGATCTTCGCAGACGACTTGGCTGCGCTGGCCGCGGCCCATGCCGGTGTACGGCACGCCCTGATTCTGGAAGAGGCCCCTGCAGATCACCCCTGGGTGGGCCGACTCACAGCGGACATGTTGAAGGAATTGGCACCAGACCTGCTCGCGCGCCACGTCTATCTGTGCGGGCCCGCGCCTTACATGACCGCAGTTTTCACCATGCTGGCGGATCTGGGGCTACCGGCAGCGCAGTTGCACCAGGAGTCGTTCGGTCTGCCTGCGGTTACATCGAGTACGGCGCCAGTTGCAACCAGCAGCGACCACTTCTGGCTAACCCTGAACAAGAGCGGCAAGAAGGTGAAGATCCTGCCGGGCCAGACCCTGCTGGCAGCGCTGGAAGCTGCGGGCGAGACCATGATGGCGGCCTGCCGCGCCGGGGTATGCGGTGCCTGCCGCTGCACCACGGAAGGCGATATCGAGCGCCAGAGCGTGATAACCCTGAGTGCGCAGGATCTGGATAGCGGCGTGGCTCTGGCCTGCTCCTGCACTGCGAAAGGGGATATCAGTCTCGATTATTGAGGCGTGGTGAAGGCTTTTTTGCAGCGAGGTGAAGGCGTCATCGGTATCCCAAGCTTTTCCCAAGTAGACAGGGGCGCTAGACTCAGCCCCAGTTTCAGTCGAAGACGGGATAAAAAAATGACAATTCTGGTTACAGGGGGCGCCGGCTATATCGGCTCCCATACCCTGGTTGAACTCTTGAACGTCGGGCTGCAGGTGGTGGTGCTGGACAACCTCTCCAACTCCTCCCCCGAGTCACTCAAGCGGGTCGAACGGATCACCGGCAAGCCGGTCATCTTCGTCGAAGGGGATGTGCTGGACCGGGCCTGTCTGCAGCAACTGTTTGCCGCCCACCAGATCGAGTCAGTAATCCATTTCGCCGGCCTCAAGGCGGTCGGTGAGTCAAGCCAGATCCCGCTCACCTATTACCAGAACAACATCAGCGGCACTCTGGTGCTATGCGAAGAGATGGCCAGGGCTGGCGTGTTCCAGCTGGTATTCAGCTCCTCGGCCACCGTCTATGGCGATCCGGCCTCGGTACCGCTGCGGGAAGATTTCCCCACCAGCGCCACCAACCCTTATGGTCGCTCCAAGCTGATGGTCGAAGAGATCCTGCGCGATCTCGCCAAATCCGATCCCCGCTGGGCCATCGTGTTGCTGCGCTACTTCAACCCGGTCGGTGCCCACGAGAGCGGCCTCATCGGTGAAGATCCCAACGGTATCCCCAACAACCTGCTGCCCTATATCAGTCAGGTCGGCGTGGGCAAGCTCAAGGAGCTGGGGGTATTTGGCAACGACTACCCGACGCCTGACGGTACCGGGGTGCGCGATTACATCCACGTGGTGGATCTGGCCATCGGTCACCTCAAAGCGCTGGCTCGCATCGAATCGGATACCGGCGTCTTTACCTATAACCTGGGCACAGGTCAGGGTTACTCGGTGCTGGAGATGATCAAGGCGTTTGAAGCGGCCAGCGGCCGACCCATTCCCTACCAGATCAAGCCCCGCCGCCCCGGTGACATCGCCGAGTGCTGGGCCGAGCCGCACAAGGCCCGTGCCGAGCTGGGCTGGCAGGCAGAGCGTGGTCTGGAGCAGATGATGATCGATACCTGGCGCTGGCAAAGCAACAACCCGAACGGCTATCAAGGCTGATGATCTAGCGGGTGGATAACAAAACGCCCCGACATTTTCATGTCGGGGCGTTTTATTTTGTGGTGCTCAATCAGTGGGTCTGACTACGCAGCAGCGGCAAAGGGGCCAGATAGGGCTCGATTCGCGCAATCAGGCGATCCGATAGCGGCGTCAGCACTACCCAAGGTAGGCAGAGGGTGGCCAGACCCAGCGCACCGACATAGACATCGGTAAACCAGTGGGCGCCGGAGAAAATCCGGGGGGCGGAGAAAAGCGGTACCATCAGCAGCGCAGTAATCCCCGCCCAGCGCGGCAGGTAGCGCAGAGCAAAGCCGGCGAAGATCATCAGGAACAGGGCGTGATCCCCGGGGAAGCTGTCACCGGAAGAGTCCTTGGTCGGAATACCGCTGATCTGGGTCACCCGCAGCGCATCGGCCACCATCAGGGTCGGGCTGGGTCGCTCCACCGGCAATCTGTGACCAAGCTGGTTGATCACCAGTGCACTTAGCAGCATCACTATGCCCATCGCCACCAGCTGGCGACGACCAGCAATATCACGAGCAAAGAAACAGCGAGCCAAGATCAATCCCATGCAGCCAAGCACCACCAGATCGAACAGCCGGTTGTTGGTGATGGCCACCAGATCGGCCCACAAAGGTGACTGCCCGAGCCAGCCGTTAACGGTGTGAAAAATCGCGAGGTCCCACTGATCCCAGGGACCATGGGCGGGCAGCGCAGCCCAACTGATGGCCACCAGACCACCGACCAGATAGCAAAGCAGGAACTTGCCCATGAGGACTCTCCTTTGGAAAAGGGCGATATCGTAAAACTGTTGAGTGCGTCACAAAAACGAAGAATTGTAAGAAAGTGCGACACAAAATCAAGCCTCAAATAAAACCGAATGGTTTGCCCTCCTCTTTCATTGCTGTTCGGGCTACTGAGTTTTACTCCCAGCCCCCCGCTCTGTGGGCCTCTCACCATGAGTGCGGCTTGTGCCACTACCGCAACACACCCTAGAATGCGCACTTCCCTTTACTGCAAAAGGAAGCGGTATGCATATTCACATTCTCGGGATCTGCGGCACCTTTATGGGTGGTCTGGCGGTGTTGGCAAAACAACTTGGTTACCGGGTGACCGGCTCAGACGCCAACGTCTATCCCCCCATGAGCACCCAGCTCGAGCAACAGGGCATCGAACTGACCGAAGGCTATGACCCTTCCCAACTCGATCCTGCGCCGGATCTGGTGGTGATTGGCAACGCCATGAGCCGCGGCAACCCCTGTGTTGAATATGTGCTGGACCGCAATCTGCCCTACATCTCCGGCCCCCAGTGGCTGCTGGAGCACGTGCTGCAAGATCGCTGGGTACTGGCCGTTGCCGGAACCCACGGCAAAACTACCACCGCCAGCATGCTGGCCTGGGTGCTGGAGTACGCCAAGCTGGAGCCCGGTTTCCTCATTGGCGGTGTGCCGGGCAACTTCCCGGTCTCCGCCCGTCTCGGCTCCGCCCCCTTCTTCGTCATCGAAGCAGACGAGTATGACTGCGCCTTCTTCGACAAGCGCTCCAAGTTCGTTCACTACCATCCGCGAACCCTGGTGATGAACAATCTGGAGTTCGACCACGCGGACATCTTCCCGGATCTCGCCGCCATCCAGCGCCAGTTCCACCACCTGATGCGCACCGTGCCGAGCAATGGCCGGGTGCTGTTCCCGCAGGCAGATGACAACCTCACCGCCGTGCGCAAGATGGGCTGCTGGAGCGAAGTGGAGCTGGTGGGTCAGGACGACGCCAAGTGGAAAGCGGTCAAGCTGGCCGATGACGGCTCCGCCTTCGAGGTGTGGCTGGATGGCGAAAAGCAGGGCGAGGTGCACTGGGAGTGCATCGGCGAGCACAACGTCAACAATGGCCTGATGGCCATCGCTGCCGCCCGTCATGCCGGTGTCATGGTAGAGCATGGTATTGCGGCGCTCTGCCAGTTCAAATCCCCCAAGCGGCGGATGGAACTCAAAGGCGAGGTAGCCGGCATCAGCGTTTATGACGACTTCGCCCACCACCCCACTGCCATCGAAACCACCCTCGGCGGTCTGCGTGCCAAGGTGGGTGAAGCCCGCATTCTGGCGGTGCTGGAGCCACGCTCCAACACCATGAAGCTGGGTGTTCACAAGGAGGAGCTGGCTGGCTGCTTCGATGGCGCCGACGAGGTGTTCTTCTTCCAGCCGCCCAACATTGGCTGGGATCTTGGCGAGGTGACGACCCATATGACCCGACCCGCCAAGGTGTTCAACGATCTGGAGACCCTGATCAACCGGTTGGTGGCCGAGAGCCGCGATGGCGACCATATTCTGATCATGAGCAACGGCGGCTTCGGCGGCATTCATGACAAGCTGATCGCCCGCCTCAAGGATTACCACGGCGAATTATGAACAAAGCGATCACCCTGGCGCTGACCGGTGCCTCCGGCGCCCCCTACGCCCTGCGCCTGCTGGAGTGTCTGGTACAGGCGGACTATCGGGTCTACCTGCTCGCCTCATCGGCGGCACGAGTGGTACTCAAGACCGAGCAGCAGCAGGAGTGGCCGGGCTCACCGAAGGAGCTATCGGCTTATCTCTGTCGCCAATATGGCGCCAAAGAGGGTCAGATAGTCGCCTGCGGCAAGGAGGAGTGGTTCTCGCCGGTGGCCTCCGGCTCGGCGGCCCCCAAGCAGATGGTGGTCTGCCCCTGCTCCATGGGCACCGTCTCGGCCATTGCCAACGGCACCTCCGACAACCTGCTGGAGCGGGCGGCGGATGTAGTGATCAAGGAGCGCGGCCAGCTGATCCTGGTGCCCCGCGAGAGCCCCTTCTCGGCAATCCATCTGGAGAACATGCTGAAACTGGCGCGGCTCGGGGTGACCATCATGCCCGCCGCGCCGGGCTTCTATCATGAGCCGAAAAGCATCGCGGATCTGGTAGATTTTATGGTCGCCCGCATCCTCGATCATCTGGGTGTCGAGCATGAGCTGACCAGCCGCTGGGGCTATGGCCACGGCTGAGCTGACCAGACAAACCGGATAAAAAAAGGCGCCCCTCGATGAGGGGCGCCTTTTTTCGTTAAGCCGTATCAGCAAGCCTGAATAGGTGCAGTCACGTACTTGAACAGGAAATCAGTCACCTCTTCGCGCGGCGGGCGCTGAGGTTGATTGATCATCTGCATCATCACATAGCCAAAACCGGTCAGAGAGCGGGCAAGATCCTGTGCCGACAGCACGCTGGTGATCTCCCCTGCATCCATGGCGGTTTGCAGCTCGCTGGCGATCAGCTCAAGGCAGTGATCGAGCAGCCGGGTATAGCGAGGCCATACCTCTTCCCGAACCGAGGAACTCCACTCCAGCCAGATACCTGCGTAATCGGGCTGGTCGTAGGCCGCATCGACAGACAAGCTCACATGGCGCTTGATCTTGTCGAAGATTGAACCATTGCCGCTGTATGCCTGCGACAACGTCAAGTTCACGAAGCGTTCGATCTCGGCCAATACCTCATCTACCAACTCCTCGCGGGTGTTGAAATAGTTGAAGACGGTGGCAACAGAGACCTTGGCCTGCTCGGCAATTTCGGCGTGACCGGCACGACCGATACCGCGGCGGGAGAACACTTCGATGGCACATTCCATCAGTTGATTGCGACGAGCCTCCGGCGACAGCCGGGTACGACGTCTTATTTCTGCGCGTGGTTCCATAGTTTTTATCATCTAATAGTTATTGATTATGGTGTTTATAGTATTGTAACTAATCATGCCTGAGTGCCTGCTAACTCTATCAATTAAAATAAGCCGATAAAAGCACCACGTATATATGGCGCCTCTCGACACGGGTGGTAGAATCATCGGTTTTGATGTTCATGAACGGCCAGTTTCCCTTTGGCCATATGGGAGTAAGTGATGAAACACACTGTCGAGGTGATGATCTCCGAGGCTGAAGTTGCCGCCCGGATCGCCAAATTGGGTGAAGAGATCACCGCCCGCTACCAGGGTTCCGACGAAGTCGTAATGATCGGTCTGCTGCGCGGCTCCTGCGTCTTCCTGGCTGACCTCTGCCGTCAGTGCCAGCTGCCCATCACCCTGGATTTTATGACCGCCTCCAGCTATGGCTCCGGCATGCACAGCACCCGTGACGTGCGAATCCTCAAAGACCTGGATGACGACATCAAGGGCAAGGATGTGGTGATCGTCGAAGACATCATCGACACCGGCTACACCCTCAACAAGGTGCGCGAGATCCTCTCCCTGCGCGAGCCGAAATCCCTCGCCATCTGCACCCTGCTGGACAAACCCTCCCGTCGCGAAGTGCAGGTGCCGGTTGACTGGGTCGGCTTTGCCATTCCGGATGAATTCGTGGTCGGCTGCGGCATCGACTACGCGCAGAAGTACCGCAACCTGCCCTTCATCGGCAAAGTGGTACCGCAAGAGTAACAAGGTTAAAAAACATACCGAACAAGGTGGCGCTGCGCCATTTTCTGTCTCAGGCGGCCTCGGCCGCCTTTTCTGTATCAAGACGGGTTCAGCCAGTTAGAGGTTGCAATGAACGCACTGGAAATCAGCGGCCTGAAAAAGACCTATCAGGGGGGCGTCGAAGCCCTGAAAGGCATCGATCTCACCGTCAAGCAGGGGGATTTCTTCGCCCTGCTCGGCCCCAACGGGGCGGGCAAGTCCACCACCATCGGCGTCATCAGCTCGCTGGTGAACAAGAGTGACGGCAAGGTGAAGGTATTCGGTTATGACATCGATACCCATCTGGAAGAGGCCAAGGCCCAGCTCGGGCTGGTGCCGCAAGAGTTCAACTTCAGCCAGTTCGAGAAGGTGATCCAGATTGTCACCCATCAGGCCGGCTTCTACGGCGTGCCCAAGGCAGAAGCCAAAATTCGCGCCGAGAAGTACCTGCGCCAGCTCGATTTGTGGGAGAAGCGCGACATGCCGGCCCGCACCCTCTCCGGCGGCATGAAGCGCCGGTTGATGATCGCCCGCGCCCTGATGCACGAACCCAAGCTGCTGATCCTCGATGAACCGACCGCCGGGGTCGATATCGAGATCCGTCGCTCCATGTGGAGTTTCCTCAAGGATCTCAACGAGCAGGGCGTCACCATCATCCTCACCACCCACTATCTGGAAGAGGCGGAGATGCTCTGCCGCAACATCGGCATCATCGACAAGGGTCGCCTGATCGAGAACACCAGCATGAAAAACCTGCTGGGCAAGCTGGGCCGCGAGACCTTCCTGCTCGATCTGGCACCGGGCTCTGCCGTACCAAACGTGCCCGAATTCAACGGCCGCATGCCGGATGAGCGCACCCTGGAAGTGGATCTCGACAAGAGCCAGTCCCTCAATAGCCTGTTCGAGCAGCTGTCACACCAGCAGGTGCAGGTATTGAGCATGCGCAACAAGGCCAACCGGCTGGAAGAGCTGTTTGTCACCCTGGTCGAAGAGGGGAGAAAAGCATGAACCTGACCACTTACTACATCGCCTTCAAGAGCATTCTGGCCAAAGAGGTGAGCCGCTTTACCCGGATCTGGATCCAGACCCTGGTGCCGCCCGCCATCACCATGAGCCTCTACTTCGTCATCTTCGGCAACCTGATCGGTTCGCGTATCGGTGACATGGGCGGCTTCACCTACATGGAGTTCATCGTGCCCGGCCTCATCATGATGTCGGTGATCACCAACTCCTACTCCAACGTCGCCTCCTCCTTCTTCAGCGCCAAGTTCCAGCGCAACGTGGAGGAGCTGCTGGTCGCGCCGGTGCCCAACTACGTCATCATCGCCGGCTACGTGGGCGGTGGCGTGGCACGCGGCCTCTGCGTCGGTCTCATTGTCACTCTGGTGTCGCTCTTCTTCGTGCCGCTGCAGATCCACCACCTGTTCAGCGTCTGCGTCACCGTGCTGCTGACCGCCATCCTCTTCTCGCTGGGTGGTCTCATCAACGCGGTGTTTGCCAAGACCTTCGACGACATCAGCATCATCCCCACCTTCGTGCTGACGCCGCTTACCTATCTGGGCGGCGTGTTCTACTCCATCAGCCTGCTGCCCCCCTTCTGGCAGGGGGTCTCCCAGGTGAACCCCATCATCTACATGGTGAACGCGTTCCGTTACGGCTTCCTCGGTATCTCAGACGTGCCGCTCAGCACCGCCTACCTCATCATCATCGGCTTCATCGTGGCTCTCTACGCTCTGGCCTGGTGGCTTATCTCGCGCGGCACCGGCCTGCGCCACTGATGACCAGAACGGGCACCTCGCGGTGCCCGTTTTTTATTCCCCCTGTAGCCCCTTCAACCTGCCAGCCCTCTTCGCAATAACCTGCCTGTTATTAAGGCTTTACCTGACACCTTGTGATCCACCGCAATTTTCGAATTACCCCCAAAGGTATAATTCTCGCGGTTGGATGTGCCGTCATTGATGGAGCATCCGTCTCTTCATTTCTCTCATCAGGGCAGGATCGCCTATGTCACTTATCACCGAGTTGCCAGCCATTTTCGATAGTTTTTCAGATGCCCGTCGTCAGGGCTTTCTGGCTGTGATGGCACTCAAGGAGCGACAGATCCCCCTGGTCGGCACCTACTGCACCTTTATGCCGCAGGAGGTGGCGATGGCTGCCGGCGCAGTGGTGGTATCGCTCTGCTCCACCAGCGACGAGACCATCGAAGAGGCCGAGAAAGATCTGCCCCGCAACCTCTGCCCGCTCATCAAGAGCAGCTACGGGTTCGGCAAGACCGACAAGTGCCCCTACTTCTACTTCTCCGATCTGGTGGTGGGGGAAACCACCTGCGACGGCAAGAAGAAGATGTACGAGTACATGGCCGAGTTCAAACCGGTGCATGTGATGCAGCTGCCCAACCGCGCCGATGACGAAGCCTCCCGCACCCTGTGGCGCAGCGAAATCGTCCGCTTCAAGGAGCTACTGGAGCAGCAGTTTGGCAAGCCCATCAGCGAGCAGGCGCTGCGCGACGCCATCGTGCTGAAAAACCGCGAACGCCGCGCACTGGCCGACTTCTACCGGCTGGGCCAGCTCAACCCGCCGGCGCTGAGCGGCACTGACCTGCTCAAGGTGGTCTATGGCGCCACCTTCCGCTTCGACAAGGAGCAGCTCATCAGCGAGCTGCAGGAGATGACCCGCCGCATCAAGGCCGAGTATGCCGAGGGCAAGCGGCTCGATGCCCGTCCGCGCATCCTCATCACCGGCTGCCCCATCGGCGGCGCCGCCGACAAGGTGGTGCGCCTTATCGAGGAGCACGGCGGCTGGGTGGTGGGTTACGAGAACTGCACCGGCGCCAAGGCGACCGAGCAGTGCGTCAGCGAAGAGGGCGACCTGTTCGATGCGCTGACCAACAAGTATCTGGCCATCGGCTGCTCTTGCATCTCCCCCAACCACCAGCGCATGAATCTGCTGAGCCAGATGGTGGAGGAGTATCAGGCAGACGGGGTGATCGATGTGATCCTGCAGGCCTGCCACACCTATGCGGTGGAGTCGCTCGCCATCAAGCGTCACGTACGAGAACGCCACGGCATCCCCTACATGGCGGTCGAGACCGACTACTCCAGCGCCGACAAGGGGCAACTGGCGACCCGGCTGGCCGCCTTTATCGAAATGCTGTAAGGAGGCGCCGTGTCACTCTCCATCGGGATTGACTCAGGCTCCACCGCGACCAAGGGGATCCTGTTCGACCACAAGGATGGCGGGCGTATCGTCCGCCGTTTTCTGGTGCCGACCCCCTTTCGTCCGCTGGCTGCCATCGAGCAAGGCTGGGAGGAGCTCTCGGCCGATTTGCCAGAGCGCCCCCACCTGACCCTGACCGGCTATGGCCGCGATCTGGCGTCGTTCGCCGATCGCCGGGTTACCGAGATCTCCTGCCACGGGCTGGGGGCTCGCCTGCTCTGCCCGTCGGTACACACCGTCATCGACATCGGCGGGCAGGACAGCAAGGTGATCCAGCTCGATAGCGAGGGCAATCTCACCGACTTTCTGATGAACGACAAGTGCGCCGCCGGTACCGGTCGCTTTCTCGAGGTGATCACCCGCACTCTGGGGGCACTGGTCGAGCAGCTTGACGAACTGCTGCAAGGGGCCGAGCCCCACGACATCAGCAGCATGTGCACCGTGTTTGCCGAATCGGAGGCGATCAGCCTGCGCTCGGCGGGCATTCCTGCCGAGTCGATCCTGGCCGGCATCGTCCGCGCCATGGCCCGGCGCAGTGCCAACTTTATCGGCCGCCTCGGCGCCAGACCGAGCGTGCTCTTTACCGGCGGCGTCAGCCACTGTGCCACCTTCCGCCACTATCTGGCCGAAGGGTTGGGCTGCGAAGTGGCCACCCACCCGGATGCCCAGTTTGCCGGTGCGCTGGGTGCCGCCCTGTTCGGCGCGCGCGCCAGCACGGGAGGCAAATCATGAATCAGGAGTTTCTCTACCTGTTCCACTCCACCCTCGGCACAGTCAGACTGCGCAAGCGGTTGGAGCAACATGGCCAGCAGTTTCGGGTCTGCGACGTGCCGCGCCTGCTCAGCGCCGGCTGTGGCCTCGCCATTCGCCTCCACTGCCCGCCCGAGGAGTGGCAGCAGTGGTGTCAGAACGGTGAAACCGCCGCCGTCTTTCGCTGCGAAGCGGACGGCGACTATCAGGAGCTGGCCCGCTATCCGGCCGATAGTCAGGACATGGCGAAGCAAACGCCTGTGGCTGGCAGTCGGAGTCATGGATGATAAAGAGCTATCCCATCGCCGTTTATTTGCGCATGCTGGCCAGGCTGGCGCTGGGGGGATTCTTCCTCGCCTCCGCCGGGTTCAAGCTGGCCTCCCCCGCCCTGTTCATCGATCAGATCGGCGCCTTTGGCCTGATCTGGCCGCCTCTGATCCCGTTCGCCGCCTGGGGGCTGATTACCCTTGAGCTATGCGCCGGGCTTGCAGTCATCGCCAACCGGCGCTGGGGATTGTGGCTGGTGATCGGGCTGCTCGCCCTGTTTATTCCGGTGTTGGGCTATGGCGTTGCCATCGGGCTCGACATCTCTTGCGGCTGTCTTGGCAGGGCTGATCTCAGCTCGCTGTCGGAGGCCATTGTGCGGGATCTGCTGCTACTGACGCTTGCGGGCGCCCTGCTGCGAACTTCCCGCCCCGTTTTTCCCGTTCCCGTTTTTCCCGTACTAAAGGAGTAGTGACATGATGACATTGCGATCTCGCACTCTGGTGGCCTCGCTGATCGCCGCCAGCTTTGCCCTCGCGGGCTGTGGCGATAACCAGTTCGAGCAGGAGGTGAAGCTTGAGCAATCGGCTGTACAGCTGGCGCAGGAGGCGCAGCAGGGGGGCTATCAGCTGCTGACCGTGGCCGAGTTGAAAACCCGGATGGACAAGGGCGAGGAGCTGGTGATCATCGACACCATGCCCTATGAGGACTCCTACAAGAAGGAGCACATCCCGGGCGCCAAGAACTTTGCCTTCGTGAAAGAGGCGAAAGCGGGCGACAACTGGAGCGAGATTGTCGAGGGAAACGGTACACCGGAGCAGTTCCAGGCGCTGCTGGGTGAAGACAAAGCTCGCCCTGTGGTGATCTACTGCGGCTTCGTCAAGTGCGGCCGCAGCCACAATGCTGCCGCCTGGGCGGTCAATCAGGGCTATCAACAGGTCTATCGGGTGCCGGGCGGCATCTTCGCCTGGAAAGGCGCTGGCTACACCGTCACGGCCGAGTAACCCGACCTTTCGCCCAAAAAAGAAGCCCGCAACTGCGGGCTTCTCTCATTTCGATGCTGGCTGTCAGCTGGCGACTCGGGACGCTTCGCCTTCCGCAATGTCGCTCTGTGCCTGTTCACCAAGCAGGCGCTTGGTGATCATGGCCGCCATGATGGAGCCGTTGACGTTGAGGGCGGTACGGCCCATGTCCACCAGCGGCTCGATGGCGATCATAACCCCCACCAGCGCGATGGGGAAGTTGAGGGTGGAGAGCACGATCAGCGCGGCGAAGGTGCCGCCACCGCCGACGCCAGCCACCCCGATGGAGCCCAGCGCAATCACCGGCAGCAGGGTGAGCAGAAACAGGGGATCGAAGGGGTTGAGGCCGAGCATCGGGGCAATCATCGCCACCATCATGGCCGGATAGATACCGGCGCAGCCGTTCTGGCCGAGGTTGGCACCGAACGAGGCGGCAAAGTTGGCGATGCTGGAGGGCACGCCAAGACGTTGCTGGGTCTCGATGCTGAGCGGGATGGAGGCGGCGCTGCTGCGGGAGATAAAGGCGAAGGTGAGCACGCCCCACACTTCCCGCAGATAGTGGAGCGGGTTCTGACCGATCAGCAGCAGGATCACCATGTGCACGGCAAACATCGCCAGAATGGCGACGTAGCAGACCAGAATAAAGCCGAGCAGGCTGAGGATCTCGCTCAGGGGATAGTGAGCCACCACCCGGGCGATCAGCGCCATCACGCCATAGGGGGTGAGCGCAATCACCACCCGCACCATCTTCATCACCCACAGTTGCAGAGTGTCGATGGCGACGGCGGCGCGAGCGCCAGCCTCCGGATGCTCCGCCTTCAACTGCAGCAGGGCAACCCCGGCCAGCACGGTGAAGATCACCACCCCGATCACCGAGAGACCGCGGCTACCCGCCATATCGGCGGCAAAGTTGGTGGGCACCAGCGAGAGCAACAGGGCCGGCAGGGTCTGGGCACTGTCGATGGTACCCATGCTCTGTTGCAGGGCGGCCGTGTCGCTGCCGTGGCTCAGCAACCCTTCTGCGGTGAGGCCACTCAGATGGGTCACCGTCATCCCCACCACACCGGCAATCATCACCAGCGTCAGCATGGAGCCGATCAGTACGGCGCTGATCTTGCCGAGGGACTGGGCCTGCTCCAGCTTGTTGATGGCGGAGAGGATGGAGGTGAACACCAGCGGCATCATCACCACCTTGAGCAGGCTGACATAGCCGCCGCCGATGATATTGACCCACTCCAGGGTCTGCTGGACGCCGGCATCATCGGCACCCCAGCCAAGTTGCAGCGCCAGCCCGAACAGGGCGCCAAGCAGCAGACCCGCAAGCACCTTGCGCGAGAGCGGCAACCCGGTGGGCAACCGGGTGAGAGCAAAACAGAGCAGACAGAAAACAAGCGATGCAATCAGGACAAACATCATGAATACCTGTAGCGGCCATCAGGCCGAAAGTGGATTGAAACAAAGGGGGATGCGGGCAGGGCCGCAGAACAAAACGCCGGGATGCAGGAGAGTGCAGGCGTGAAAAAGCAGCGGACGCCCGGGAAGGCGTCCGCTGACAATCGGGGGAATTACTTCTTTACGGGGGCGTCGTACTGTTCGGGTTCGTCGCTATAGACGCAGACGTTCCACTTGGCAGCCAGGCCATCGTCGGCCAGACAGTAACGTTCGAAGAAAGCCTTGATCTCGGCGCGCTGGCAGTGCGCCTCGAAAGAGGCCATGTCTTGCCAAATCTCGTTGAACACGATGGGGAAGCTCTCCCCCTCGGCAAACGGGCTGGCGATATGGCGGGTTACCCGATATTGCAGGCAGCCATCCTCACGCAGGGTGTTGGGCTCCAGTGCCTGCAACACCTGAAACAGGGCCTGCTCCTGACCGGCTTTCGGCAGGAATTGGGCGATGCAATAAACCTTCTTGGACATGAGATCCTCCTGTGGGCGACTCGCTCAGGCTTGCTGCAGCGTGACCACCCGGTTGTCGATAAGACGGGCCTTGCCGAGATACGCAGCCATCAGGATCACCAGCTGCTCGCTCTCGTCGGTAGCAGCTTCGAGGTTGGCGGCATCGACGATGTCGATAGCATCGGTGCGAAAACCGGCGTTGTCGAGGCGCTGGCTGGCCTGCGCCACCAAGGAGGGCAGGTGGTGATCACCCGCTTCGATCTGCTCGGCGATCCAGTTCATGGTGCGCGCCAGCTCGGGGGCAATGGCTCGCTCGGCAGCGGTCAGGTAGCCGTTACGCGAAGAGAGCGCCAGCCCGTCTTCGGCCCGCACGGTCGGCACGCCGACGATCTCGATGGGCATCGCCATGTCGGCCACCATCTTGCGAATGAGCGCCAGCTGCTGGTAATCCTTCTGGCCAAAGCAGGCCACATCCGGCTGCACCAGATTGAACAGCTTGGTGACGACGGTGCTGACCCCGCGGAAGTGACCCGGGCGCAGCGCCCCCTCCAGCAGATTGGAGAGACCCGGTACCTCGACGAAGGTCTGGCTGGCCAGCCCCTGCGGATACATGATCTCCGGGGTCGGGGTGAACACCATATCGACCCCGGCCGCTTCCAGCGCAGCGCAATCCTGCTCCAGAGTGCGCGGGTAGTTGGCAAGATCCTCGGCCTTGTCGAACTGCATCGGGTTGACGAAGATGCTGACCACCACCTTTTCGGCGTGGCTGTGCGCCTCTTTCACCAGCGTCAGGTGGCCCTGATGCAGATTGCCCATGGTGGGCACGAATGCGATGGCACGCCCTTCACGGCGCCATTGAGAGATCTGCTCACGCAGAGCGGCAGGATTGTTAACAACCAACATCGGCAGTTCACCTTCAGATGAATCAAAAAGATACGGGTTACATCAGCCTGACAGGATGACGAAACGGGGGCACTGGCCCCCGCTCTCATCGATAGGGCATCACATCAGTTGAAGCAGTGTTCCGGGCCGGGGAAACTCCCCTCGCTCACCTGCTGCACATAGAGGCGCACGGCGGCACGCACGTCACCGGTCTCGGCCAGGAAGTTCTTGGTGAACTTGGGCACATAGCCGGAGGTGACGCCAAAGGCATCGTGCATCACCAGAATCTGACCGTCGGTCGCGGGGCCGGCACCGATGCCGATCACCGGGATGCGCAGCGCCTTGCTGATCCGCTCGGCCAGCGAACTGGGCACACACTCGAGCACCAGCAGCTGGATACCGGCCGCTTGCAGCTCGAGGGCCTGACGGTAGATCTCCTGGGCCTGAAACTCGTCGCGCCCCTGCACCTTGAAGCCGCCAAAGACGTGGACGGATTGCGGGGTGAGGCCGAGGTGACCGCACACCGGCACCCCGTTGCGGGTGAGGTGGCGGATGGAGTCGCAGAGCCAGTCGCCCCCTTCCATCTTGACCATGCGGGCACCGGCTGCCATCAGGCGGGCGGCGTTCTGGTAAGTCTGCTCGGGGGTGGCGTAACTCATGAAGGGCATGTCGGCGATGATCAGCGCATTGCTGGCACCGCGAGCCACACAGCGGGTGTGATAGACCATCTCATCCATGTTGACCGCCAGGGTGTCCTGACCCCCTTGCAGCACCATGCCCAGCGAATCGCCGATGAGCAGCACGTGGGCCCCCTCGTCGTCGAACAACTTGGCAAAGGTGGCATCATAGGCGGTGATGGCGGTGAACTTTTGACCATCCTGCTTCATCTTCAGCAGGCTGGCGGTGGTGATCTTGCTCATAAAGGCTCCTGTACGTCTGCACTCGGCGCAATGATGGCGAGATCATTGCCCGGGCAGCGGGCAACCAGTTGTGCGAGCGGGGTGCCGCAGGGCAGCACCAGAGCGGGCGCGATTTCGGCCAGGGGCAGCAGCACGAACTCCCGCTCCTTCATGCCGTAATGGGGAACGATCAGGCGCTCGTGGTTGATCACCTGATCGCCAAAGAGCAGCAGATCGAGATCCAGAGTTCTGGGTCCCCACCGCTCCTCTTTGCGCACACGTCCCTGTTCCAGCTCGATTTTTTGTAGTTGATCCAGCAGCGCCAGCGGCGTCAGCCGGGTGTTGAGCCGGGCCACGGCATTGACGTAGTCCGGCTGATCAGCAGGCCCCATGGGGCGGCTGCTGTAAAACGACGAGGCCTGCACCAGCACAGATTCCGGCAAGGTCGCCAGCGCGGCGACCGCGCGGCGCGCCTGACCGAGCGGGTCGGCCAGATTGGAGCCAATGGCGATGAAGACCTCGGTCATCACGTCTGTGATCACTCGGCCGCTTTCGGCTTGCGACGGCGCGGGCGGCGGCGATTGCGGCTGTTGCTGCTGCGCTTCTCGCCATCGTGGCTACGGCTCTCACCGCGCTCACCGCTGGCCGGGCGACGGGTCGCTTCCCGTTGCAGCTGCGGGCGCACATCGGGGTTGGAGGCAACATAGCGCTCCCACCAGCTGGCCAGCTCGCCGAGACCGCGCTCGACCCGGTTGCGCAGCAACAGGAAGTCGAACGCCGCGCGGAACTTGGGGTGCTCCATGGCGCGCTCGGGGTGCTTGCCCTGACGACGGGTCAACCGCTGTTGCAGTGCCCAGATATCGCGGACATCTGTCGTGAAACGGCGGGGAACGGCGATGATCCGCACCTGATTGTCGAGCACCTCGTTGATCGCCAGCATGAAGGCGTCATACCAGGGCAGGCCGCTCTCGTTCTCCAGCACCCGACCACGGGCCTCGACGCAGCCCCACAGCAGGGTGGCGTAGAGGAAGGCGGGGGTGACGCGTTTATCTTCACGAACGCGAGTGTCGGTATCGATCAGCGCCTGCTCGATAAACTGCTCGTAAGGCGAATTGCCGTGCGGGGTGAACAGCGCAGCCACTTGCGGGAAGAGCTGCTGGAACAGGCCGTACTCGCGCAGCAACTTGTAGGTAGTCAGAGCATCGCCAGCCAGGAACAGCTTGAGGGTCTCCTCAAACAGGCGGGCCGCCGGAATATCCTGCAGCAGCGGCGCCAGCTCCCTGATGGGGGCAGCGGTGCGCGGGCTGATGGTCATGTCGAGCTTGGCGGCGAAACGCACGGCGCGCAGCATCCGCACCGGATCTTCGCGGTAGCGGGTTTCGGGATCGCCAATCAGCTCCAGCTTGCGCTCAGCCAAATCTTCCAGCCCGCCCTCGAAATCGTGCAGGGTGAAATCCTTGGCGCTGTAGTAGAGGGCGTTGACGGTAAAGTCGCGGCGCTCGGCATCCTCTTCGATGGTGCCGTAGACGTTGTCGCGCAGCAGCATACCTTCATCGGACTGGGCCGACACATGTTTGCTGGTATTGACCTGATGGTGGTGACCGCGGAAGGTGGCCACTTCGATCACGTCACGACCAAACACAATGTGGGCCAGGCGGAAGCGGCGGCCAATCAGGCGGCAGTTGCTGAACAGCGCCTTGATCTGCTCCGGCGTCGCATCGGTGGCGATGTCGAAATCCTTGGGCGTCTTCCCGAGCAGCAGATCCCGGACTCCGCCGCCGACCAGGTAGGCTTCGTAGCCGCCCTTGTTCAGGCGATAGAGCACCTTGAGTGCATTCTCGCTGATCTCTTTGCGCGAAATCGGGTGCTGGTCACGACTCAGGGTTCGACGTTGTCCGGCAACACGGGCCGGAATGGGGGACTCCGCCGACTGCTCGCCCTCATCCTTGCCGAGCACTTTGCGGCAAAAGTTTGCGATCTGGGAAAAAATGGTACACCTCGTTATGACTTCAAATTGACGGGAGGCCAAAAAAATAGCGGCCTATCATAGCTCACGCCTAACCAAATGAAAAACCGTGACGGCAATTGATCCCGTTTGAATCGGCGTTGCCGGAAAAAATAGCGGTCTGTTCCCATAGCTCACGCCTGACCAAATGAAAAACCGTGACGGCAATTGATCCCGTTTGAATCGGCGTTGCCGGAAAAAATAGCGGTCTATTCCCATAGCTCACGCCTAACCAAATGAAAAACCGTGACGGCAATTGATCCCGTTTGAATCGGCGTTGCCGGAAAAAATAG